>JAVJVP010000015.1:0-438338 GCA_040221095.1 Rhodospirillales bacterium | reverse complement strand
CCTCGAGCTGGCGCAGGTCGTACTGCATTTCGTAATAGACCCTTTGGCGGAAGGCGGCGATCGCGGTGTTGCCGTGAAGGCGGACGAGTACGTCCGGTGCCAGGTCCTCGAGGTGAATGCGGTTTTCCGGTTTGATCTGGGTGGTCGGCATCATGACGATGAACGAATTTTCCGTGATGGACATGGTCGGGTTCCTTTCCTTGGTTTGGGGGGTTAAGCGGGCAGGGAGACATCGCCGCCCTGGTCGCGGGGGTTGTCGGGGGTGAGGCCGAGGGAGTTCAGCATGCGGAGCGACTCAAGCGCCCATTGCAGGAAATCGACCTGTGCGCCGGCGGCCTCGAAGGGATTGAGTCCGAACTTCTTTTCCATGTCGGACGGGTCCATTTCGGCGACGTCCGCCATGTTGAGGTAAAGCCGTTCGATGAATGGCCAGAGGGCGCTGTTGCATTTCCGGAGGCGGCCGATCCGAAGACCGTGCTCCTCCTTCATGCGCTGCAGGCGGGTGAAGTCCTCGTTGGTGCCGTAGGTGTCGAAGCCGCCGAACGCTTCGTTCAGCAGCAGGACACGGCGGGTGATTTGCAGATTTCCGCCCTCGGCAATGGACCGTTCCAGCAGGTGCAGGGCATCCTCCAGGGCCTGCGCCTGGGCCTGGGTCGGAACGACAAGAGTGACGGACGGCGCCTTCCGTTGCGCCAGGACGGACCCGGCATTGCGCGCGGCCGCCCAGGCGAAGATGGAATCGATGACATTGGCGCCCACGTCGATGACCGCGCCGCCGTTCAGAAGTTCCTTCCCCACCGCATCCCAGTGGGCGAGCACCGCCTTGGAATCGGACCGCAGGGATTTTTCGTCCGGCGAGACGCGGATTTCGCGGACGCGTTTGCAGAACTTGCCGAACTTGGACTTGGTTCCCTCGCCGATACTGTCGATGGCGATCCGCCGGGGCTCGAGCCCGCCGACCTCCATCCCCCAGATCATTAACTGTGCGGCGACGGTCTTGCCTTGGCCGCCGGTACGGTTGGCGACGATGATGGTCTCACTCATGGTCTGGTTTCCTTTCATGTGTTTGGGTCAGTCGATGAGGTCCGCCAGCCCGCGCGGGCGAGGGCGGTCGTTGGAGTGATGGATCGGCTCGGCTCTGGACATCGTCTCGGTCTCCTTTGCTTCGGTTGATGGTGGTGTGGTGATCGGTTTGGACGTTCCGCCGTGGGTGCCGCGGAAATCCGGTTTTGGCCTTGTCGAGGCGATGAGGGAGCGGAGCTGGTCCGCCGTCACGGGCTTGCCGTTTGGCCAACGTAATCCCTCGGCGTGAAGGATATCGGCGACCTGGCGCCAGCCTCCCGCCGTGCGGCGAAGGTCGATAAGGGCGTCCCGGTTGAGCCGCACGAACTTCCCCACAGACGTCCTGATCGCGGTCTCCCGTTCGGCTTCTGCCGCCGCGACGGCGGCCCGATGCAGGCGATCGATAAGTGACGCGGTCATGCGGCACCTCGTTTATCTGGCGCGGGACGGAGGTCATGTGCGAATGCATTCGATGCGATCCTAGTTGCGAAAGGCGCTGTGGCTTCCGCTGTGCAAACCACTGTGGTCCGCGCTTCGGAGGATGCTGCGAACTTCGCTGCGCAGCGTTTGCGGAAAGGTGACCAGGGACATGCACCGTAACGTCGGACAATTCCGCGCTTGATTGGATGGATGGCCGGCGGCATGTCAAAGCTCCATCCCGCGCGACTTCACGCGCTGCCGGCGGCGTTTCTTGCGGATCTTTCGGGGGGCCTGTTGGGGCGGTTCCGGCTGTGTCGGAGCCAGAGTTCTGTCCGCATCGTACTCTCGTGTCGGCGAGGTTTCGGCGTTCTGTTCTTGTGGCTGGGGAATATCCATGTCCCGGGAAAGAGTGAGGTCGATCTCCTGTCGCATCTGCAGCGCCACCGCCTTAAGGCGTTCGCGCAGGCGATGCTGGGAGACGGACTTTCCGGTTTCGGGCGAGGGCAGGGCGATGACGGCATGAAGGTGCTGCGCCTTGTCGCGTCCGTGACCGGCGCCATGGAAAACGGCGAGGGCGATGCGGTCCTCGGCGCCGATGGCGCGCATGGCGCGGCTAAGGGTCGCGAGACAGTCTTGCCGGGACTGCGCCGGACCGCATCGTTCGGCATGGTCGGGCCCGGGCGAAACGACGAGGTGGAGCGCCCGGTTTTTGAGGCCGGGGCGCGAGTTGGCGCAGGCGGTAACGACCGCCATTGCGTCGGGCAGGGGAATGGCACCGACGCCCGTGAGCCCCGCGTTCAGAAGATATGCCGGACCCGCGACTTCGTCGGCGCGGTCACGGTATCGTCCGCTGCGCGTGACGTAGGCCAGCACGCGGCCCACGGCGCCGAGGCGGCGTTCACGAATGATCATCGTCGCGTCCTCGGCTGGTGTTCAGGATTTGGAGAATCAGGTCGTCCGAAGGCGGTGTCCGAAAGACGGACGTCAGGCCGGGATCGATCGGTTGGACGGGAAAGGGATTGTCGCCGGTCTTCGGTGTGGCGCCTGCCCTGACGAGTGTCAGCGCGGTTCGGCACAGCAGCCGGAGGTCGTCTTCCACCGCCGGCGGCAGGCAAGGGGAATGCTCGGCGAGCAGCCCGTGGACGGCGCGGAGAAGGACCACGGCATCCAGCAGGGGCGAGTAGCGCGTTCCGCTCGACCCCGGGGCGCCGGCGCGGCCCCGTCGGGTCCGCGCCGGCATGATGCCGCTGAGCAAATATTCCGCCGCGCCGGAGTGAGTCAGCCCGTGACGCCGGGCGGCATCATCAACTCGGGCGAGCGCCCGCGGGCTGAGCCGAAAGCTGACTTTCGTCCGCATGGTCTCAGCCCGACGTCGAGGTACGCATGCACTTGGCCCGGAACCGCTTCAGTTCGGAACGCGGATAAAGAACCTTCCGGCCGATTTTTAGGAAGCGGGGCCCATCAGAGCGGCGAACCCGCCAGGTGGCGAGCGTCGATGGCGCCAGCCCCAGATACGCGGCCGCTTCCTCTGTCGTCAGAAGCGGATCGTCATCGTAGGTGGGTAGGATGACGGGAAGGTTGTCGTGTTTGAGATCGTCCATGTCGGCCTCCGTTTGTTGACGGTGGCCGAAGCATGGCAGGCGAAGTTAGATGTGCATTGGACAATGAATGGATAAATATTTGTTGTTACTAATCAGATAGTTGGGGGAATTTTGTGTGCTATTGAACCCGGTGATCATTGAGCGACGGAGATAAGAAACTATCCGGCTGAAGCAGTTCGAACCCATCGCCTAAGTGTGGTTTCGGACTTTGTGGGGAATAACGTTGCCTTAAGGAATTTGGCGACTGCACCTTGTTTGAAATGGGTTTTTCCGAGTTTTCGTTCATCTTTAATAATTGACCGTAGGTTGCCGATGATCTTGTCATGATCGCCATCCGGATCAAGTGTGCCTAACCCCTGAATGAATGTCTGTGCAAGGCCGTCACTCCTTGCCATTCGTTCAGCAGCGGCGAGCCTAGCTGATCTACGGACATGATGGCGCCAAGAGCAAACCGGGTCCGCGCCAATCGCAGCCAACATGGGTGGTGAGTGTTTGAGTGATTCGATTGCCCAGCGAGCGAAGTCATGTTTGTCGATACGAAGGGCTCGCAAGAGTGAGTAAAGATGGTCGCCGTCGAGGCATTGCGAAATTATGTCTGCGCTTATCTTGTAGGTCTCTGCTGTGTCGGGAGCCTCTAGCCCACTAAATAATTTTCGATAAACCCCAATTGGTCGGGGTAGCAGCCCCCAATCGGAGAGCCAGCCTAGAAAATCCTCCCGATTGATGGGTTGAGTTCTGTATCCCCACGAATCCCGATGCCTTCCGATGGGGGCGGGAAATGAAAATCTGAATGATATTGCCAGTTCGCAATTAGTTTTCTCCGCAGGATCGTCCTGGTCGAGGTGATCAAACTCGCCCGACAATGCGGAACCGAAAAATCTTGCAACGATATCGTCGAATGAGGCGCAGCTTTCCCTGGCGAAGCGGCGGAGGAGAGGCAGTACACTTCCCGGTGGGGCGGTGAAACTACGAAAAGAGAATGGCTGCGAGTTGAGAACATCTTGATCACTGTCAGGCATTTGGATCGTCTCCATATCTGCATTATGGAGATTTTTTATCAAAATAGATGCTAAACATCAAATAAAATGTGAAATCAGTATATTTGGCCTGCCCTCAAACGGTATTCTGGCTGCTATCCGGCCCTGTTTGCATCGGCATGTATCTTATCGGAACCCAAAAGTTTGAGTTTGATGGCACTTACCGTGATGGAGATAGATGGCAGTAGATTAAATTTGACGGAATTGGATAAAAGTTGATGCCAGATGTTTCCGAAAACATGTCCGTGCATGTGTGTCGGTGATAGAGGTTGTTGTCTTCTGCTTCCCTTGCTTACTCAAATTGAAGTATTCTTAGGAACAGGGTCGAAAGCTGATTATTCAGAATGTGCTAGGCCAGTACTCTCTTCAATCGCGCGTGTGTCCGCAAGCCATGCTTCACCTCGTTGCTGACGAAATGGTGCGCTGTGTCACTGACAAGACGCTTCTTGCTCCGCCTCCAAGAACTCGCATCGACTAGCGAGAATATGGGCTCCCGGCGATTTCTTCACATCGACACAGGTTCGTCGGACAAATGCGTGTACATGGCATCCGTCAGGGCCAACACCTGTTCGCGGCCTTTTTCGGACAGCGTCACAATCACCCGCCGCTTGTCCGAACCGTCCACGGAGCGAAGGACGATCCCCCCTGATTCCAGCTTGTCAATTCCGCGAGACGTCGAGGACAGCGGCGCCCCGGCGGTGAGCGCCAGATTGGAAACCGGAACGCCGTCCTGCGCGTTGTAAAGCTCGACCAGAACCGGCCACATGTGTTCCACGGGCAAGGCGCTGAACCATTCCTCGCGGGGCGCGAGGTACGGCAGACACCCGACGATTTTCTCAGATATGAATTTGAACCGGCCTTCCCGCCCCGAACTTCCGGGCGCCGACGGCATCGGCGGCGAACTGCCCGCCGGGCTGGGCAACGGATTTTTCGGGAAATCCTGAACGGCTTTGGGGGAATTGCCCGGCGTCAGAATCGCGATCTTCCGCATGGCACGGTGAAACGCGTCCAGCAATTCGTACTCTTCGCCAGGGCATTGGACGACCGCGGACACGCCATTCTGGTAAGCCTCGGCGACCAATTCGACAGTCAGATCCGGCATAAGGACCACCAGCGACAGATTTCGCCGGCCATACCAGTGCTGTATGTCCATGGCCGAACGCAGGGCCGACGTCGAGTCGCAGCGCGCCAGCACGACCCATTGGTCCTTGCTGCGCGCCAGGTAGTGCGCGGCGGCAGTCGCATCCGGCACCTCGATCCATTTCGTCAGATCGCCCGCACGAACGTCGACCAACGCTGCGCGCACGTCTTCCGCCGTCCCGTCATTCATAATCAGCATCACGCCCAACGCGAACGAACGCGTCGTCGCGCTCGCCGTTCGCTGCGGTTTCAACATCATGGCCTCCTCCCTGCGGTTTTGCGTTCGCCCAATGCCGATCCGAAACGCTTTACGGCCTCGTGACCAGTCAATCGGGCGAACTGTTTATTATTGGAACCGTTAGGGCGCGCGGTACAGCGAACCCCTCCAACATGACACCGACCCCATGTTGGTATCACCTTAAGAATCGATGTCATCACAGATGAAAATCCCCATTTGGGGGCATCGCGGACGAATTATTCGCGCAGCACGGCGTAAGCCACTTTGTTTCCTGTTTGGTTCAATTCCTACAGCCTAATTTATGTATTGCGTAACAACACTTTGGGGGTCTTCTACGGATCGACGTCCGCGCCGTGCCGGCGTGCGCACGGAGCGCGCCCCTTCCGCCGCACCGGGTCCATCTAATCTTGGAGAGTTCGCCCCCCCTTTATTCGATCCAAAATGGTTTGAAACGCGCCCCTCGGCCGGGAGATCAGGCGAATAGCACCACGGGAAACAAGCGACACAGAACCGGACAAGCCCAAATCGAACTTCTTGCTAGTATTTCCAATATGGGAATTATTTATTCTCCGTTTCAGGAAGCTTCAGAAATGGCGGCACTTCTGGTGCCCGCCCCTCCAATCGGGAAGCTATTCATCGCAGGATTGCCCGGCTGGGCGGCTACAGTCGGGCATTGCAATCCCGACGAGGTTTCCGAATGCCGGTCCATACTTTGTACAGAAACTTGCTCGCGGCGACCGCATGTGCCGCCGTCCTCTCCGCGCCCGACGACGGGGGAGCGCAATCGTCCACGGTCGGCGAGGCCCCCACGTGCGAGTTCCTGCAGACCCAGATCGTCAGTCAGTACTCGACCTCGCTCGTCTGCACGCATTTATGGCCCGCCGAGCGGCAATCGGGTGCCGGCGGCACCTGCCCGGAAGGTCTCAATTCCCCCGAAGCCGTGGCTTTCTTCGACCTCTTCAAGTCCGTCGGCTGTTCCCCGGATGACCTCGCTGGCCGCCTGCGGGACGCGTACCGGTTTGTTCTGAGACAGGTCGAACATTCCCGAATCTCCGCTGAAAGGTGACGCTCCGACCATGCCTGACTCTACATCGCTCCCCATTTCCGAATTCTCGGATATAGCCAATGCCGCCAAGATGCTGGCGGACGAGATCCACGCGGCGCCCACGGGCCAGTTTGGACACAAAGACGTGCGCCTTGTCGAGCAGCAGATGAACATGCGAAGCCTCGTCTGCACCAAACTCCTGCTGACCAGCCTGCTTGCTCACGCTGGCGCCAAGTACATGGCCGAACAGTCGTCTGCTGCTCGGGAGAAGCTAGCCACCCTGTTAACGCGCATCGAGAACAATACCGAGGACGACACCCGCTATTACAGACACCTGCCGTTCAACGAGAACTTTATGTACCTCCGAGCAATGCGAATCCTTAACCGGGCGACTAGGCATGCCACCGACGTGCTGGCCGGCTTCTGGACCGAGGTATAGCACGATGCGTTCGCTCGACTGGATCATGGAGGACATCGAGGCTCTGGTTGCGGACATCACGGACCTGCGCGCCGTCTACCGCGCTGAGCCGAACATCCACAAGGAGTCGAACAAGACGCTGATCAGCGCTTGCGCCTTCCTCTATTCGGCGGCGCACCTCATTTCCGTTCGCCGTGCCATCGAAGGACTCAGCGCTGCAGACGGCGAACAGGAAATGTCCGAGGAGATAACCGACATTCAACAGAATCTGAGAGGTATGCCCAAACCTCGTCGTCAATCAGATTGGATATCCCAGGTCTATCTGGGCCGCGCGAAACGCCTGTTCAACGAAACCGTCTCGCAGGTCGGTAAGACAATGACAGAATGCGAGCCTTCCAGTGATCTCAGGTTCTTCTGGGGCACGGTCGCCCGAGACATTGTGAGCTCGCACTAAGGCATAACAGGCCGCCGCCGATGGTTCGGATTCTCTTACACACGAAGGTCGACGACGCGGCCCGCCGACAGGATGTCCAGGGAGTTCGCCACCACCTCAGCCTCCAGCGCCGCCCCGTCCTTCACAAGCTTCCGGTGCAGGGCCCGCAGATGCGCCACAGCGTCATCGCCCCAACGCTGCTGCGCCTTTAGTGACAGTTGGCAGGAAAGTAATTATGTTTCACTGGTCATTTATTTATTTAACTATTTTTATGAATAATTCAGAATTTATTTAATTTTCATTTTTAAATATCAATATTTACCAATAATTTGGTTTGTGACGTTGAGAAATTTAGGAAGTAAAACAAAGGTCAAATCCGTATCCGTCCGATCCGTGATTCGCTCCCTTCTCGGCCGACTGGGACGACCGGCCACCGGATCGCGGCGCAGCGGCCGGATCGCCCAACCGGATGTCGGCCAGATGGTCCTCCTGCCAGACGCGCTCGGCCGCTTGCGGGAAACCTACGTCATCGACCTCTTTGTCGACCCGGCCGGGCTGCCACACTACGTTCTATGGTTTGAGCACTACAGAGCCCGCAGGACGCTCTCGTGGGCCGAGATAGAGCGGAGGTTATCGGGGGTTCCTGAGTGAGGCCGCACCGCTGGGCACGGCATTCCCGGTTCATGCCGTCGTGGTCACCTTGGCGACGAAAACAGCGCCCGGCTCAACCCTCAGTGTCCGACAGTTCAAGACTCCCTCGAAGAGCCGCCTTGCCGACATGTACAGGGCTGCCTTGGGCCCCCCTTGAACGCGGCGCCTACTCTTTTTCTTCCGGCCACGATCACGCCGGAGTACTGCGCCCTTTTTTCAATAAAGAAACCACCGGTCATTGCGTTATTCTTTTGCTAAAAAAAAGCGTCAGCCCTTGCGAGAAGCAAGGGCTGACGAGTAGCGGAGTGATCTTTAAAGGCTCTAACAAGATCACAATTTGATATTAGCAAAACCGTTGAGGCGGGTGGATGATATCACTCCCGATCTGAAAGTGGATTGTTCCTTTTTATAGATAATTTCGAAACTAACTTGAAAAAGACGTTAAGGCTGGGGCGAACAGAACAACCGGGTGCAGCCTATGACAATAGATTGTTAAATTCCCCTGACGTCGCCGAACCGACGTGACCAGACATGGCCGGGTTTCAGGACTCAATCGCAATTGCTGATTTTCCCGCCAGAACAGCTTCCGTTGGTTACTTGACCCGCGTTCGCCTTTGCGCAGGGCTTGGAATGCGACCGGCATCTGCTTTTGCCATCCGCGTCCGATCGAATTTTTGGAAGAGGATTTTGCCGACATTTTTGAAATCTCCTTTGCTCAAGCCAACTGCTCTAGGCCGTGGTACTGAAATATTGCTTTGAAAAGGCACAGGGGTCAGCAGCGGAAATGGCAAAATTTTTTCTAAAAATCACCTACCGCAAGAAGCCACCAAGACCCTCAGTGCTAGATCTGGTCGTCTGCAAACGCCTGAGTTTGGACTACTGTCGGGCCAGCATCGCTTGAAGCGTTGCCGTCGATCTAAACTCATGACAAAACTTGTACTGCCGAACAGGTTTGTGAAGGAACTCAACTCAGCTTGAAGCGATGCCAAGCGCTCCACCGATTACGGATCCGACTTGTTCGGTCGTCTGCCTGAGTGGATCGGCAGACAAATGGGCGTAGACAGCCGTCGCCTGGGGTGTGCGGTGTCCGAGCAAGCCGCCGATGATGGGCAATGAACCGCCGACACTGATGCCCATGGAAGCAAAAGTGTGCCGCAGGTCGTGAATGCGGACATCCGCTAGGCCTGCCCGTGATCGAATACGTCGCCAGGGGCGCTGCAGATCGGTGATGTGTTGGTTCTTCTTCATGCCGACGAAGACGTAAGGATTTTCGTCGGCGCGTTCGATGTTCTCCAATATTCGGCTCGCCGCCTGGCTCAGGGGGATCGCCTTGGCGCCATGCCGATCCGACTTGTGCTCCTTGAGCAGGATAAGGCCGTTCGCCAGATCGACCTCGTCCCATTTCAGCTTCTGGATTTCGCTAAGGCGGGCACCCGTGAGGACCAGAAGGCGATAGGCGGCGCCAACGGTCCGGCTGATTGTGCCGTCCTGCTCCGCCAGATCGAGGGCGATTGCCAGCTTCTTCAGTTCCTCCATGGAGAGGAACCGCTGCCGGCGCGTCTCGCGGAACGGCCGGACACCAGTCGTCGGATCGACATGGGGCTCGACGAGGCCCCAGATCCGCGCGCGGCCATACATGGCCTTGAGCAGCCCCAGAACCCGGTTGGCGTTGTAGCGGGTCTCCTTGAGGCTTTGATGGAGGCGATCCACGTCCGAGTGGCGCAGCTCATGGATGCTGCGCCGCCCCACGTCCGGCAGGATGAACTTGTCGAGCAGCCATTGGTGGGCCTTGATGGTGCTTTCCTTGCACCGGCCTTCGCAATGGTCCGACATGTAGCGGTCGGCCAAATCCGCGACGGTCATGGCCGAGCGGCCCTCGTCCCGGTCCTGGCGGGGATCGCTGCCGCGCGAGACGGCGCTCAATTGCTGGCGCGCTTCCGTCCGCGCTTCCTCCAGGGTCATGACCCCGTACCGCCCGAGGGTCACCCGCCGGCTGCGGCCATGCCGATTGCGATACTGGATCACGAACGATTTCACGCCCGACGGCTTGATGCGCACGCCGAAGCCGGGAAGGGAGGAATCCCAGAGAACCACCTCCTTGTCTCCGGCGCGGGTTTGGTCGATGTCGCGTTTCGTGAGTCTGGCCATGATTGCGGCTCCGGTAAGCGTGAGGTAAGATCATGCTTACCTATTCGGGCCACGGCGGGCAATCGAAGTCAACGATAAATTTTATATAAAATGTTTTAAAACAAGCTATTACAAACAACAGCAATCCCCATCTATCTCCATCACGGTAAGTGCCATCAAACTCATAACCTGAAGGTCGCAGGTTCAAATCCTGCCCCCGCAACCAACAAATTCAACGCCTTAGCCAAATACGGCTAAGGCGTTTTTTGTGCTAGGGCTACCGTGGGGCTACTCGGCTGAAATTTTTAGACTCCCCTCTCCAAGGTTTTTCTCTAATGTATTAATGGAGGGTTATGACTTAGTCTCCCGTCAAACAAATACAAGGCGGCCAGCGGCGGCCCTGTACGCGGAGTGGATGCGATGCCGCCGTTGCGGGATCATCTCGACGCCTGTATTGAGCGCATCTATCAGGCCGTCGACGGGACGGCTGACTGGTCTTCCGTGCTGTCCACGCTGGGCCCTCCGCTCGGCGCCTTCTCTGCCGCCATGTTCACCCTGGGGAACGACAGTTCCCGCCACGGCGAGGCGAACATGGACACGGAACGCATGGACTCCTACATCGACCATTACTGCGTCCAGGACCTATGGTGGCACGGTGCCGAGCGGCGGCGCCTCGCCAACGCGGGGGCCGTCAACACGGACGCGGCCTTCGAACCCGATACGGAAAAGCTGCTGGCCAGCGAGTTCTACAACGATTTCCTTGCCCCCCAGGACATTCGCTATCTCCTCAGCCTGTCCGTCGCCGGGCGACGGACACCCGAGCCCTCGGGAACCTTCCTGTCGCTTTACCGCCGCCATGCGGACGAACCTTTCGGCCCCGGTGAAGAGGCCTTCCTCGCCGCCCTGGCGCCCCACTTCGCCGCAGCGTTCCGGCTGGCTGACCGCCTCGCCGAGGTCGAACGGTCGCTCGACGCGGCCACGGCCGGCCTGGATGCGGCGACGGCCGGCTTCATCGTGCTCGACCGCGATCTGTCCATCCGCTGCATGAACGGAACCGCCCGCGACATCCTCGCCGCCCGTCCGCCGGCGCTGCGGGCCGCCGGGGGGCGCCTGGCCGCGCCGGCCGGCGCGGCGCGGGCCCAGCTCGATGCCGCGCTGACCCGGGCCGGCGCCGCGGCCTGGGCCGGGATCATGCGGGCCTTCCCGCCCTTCGCCGTCCCGCGGCCCCCGCCGGAACGGCCGCTGACGGTCGAGGTCGCGGCCTGCGCGCCGTCCTGCGCGGCCGGGGGCGGGACCGGTGCCTGGCACGTCCTGGTGACGGTCATCGATCCCGGGCGCCGCCCGGGACCGGACCCGGCCGCGATCGCGCCGGCCCTGGGCCTGTCGCCGCGCGAGGCGGCGGTCGCGGCGTCACTGGGCGGGGGGCGGACCATTGTCGAAACCGCCGGGAGCCTCGGGATATCGGAGGAGACGGCGCGCAAGTACACGAAATCCATCTACCAAAAGACCGGCCTGCGCAACCAGGCGGAACTGGTCGCCGCCGCCTGGCGAGTCACGCGGTGATGGTCCCATATGGGGGTATGAAATGACGATGAATTGTAGCCCAATCTTTCCGTGCATCGGCGCAACAGGCGATCAACAGGCGGGGGCGAAATGTCTGCAACGGTTAAACATGGGCTTATCGGGTTGGCTGGCGGTATCTCACTCGGCGTCATGCCGTTCACGGCATTGGCCGACACCTTCTCCAGCTGTATGGCGAAGTTCCCGGGCATGGACGGCAATCCAACAGTTATCGCGGTGTGTCGCGCCCAGGCAAAAGCGTCGGGCGGGTCGTCAGGAAATACGGGTACCTACGGCCGCGACTCAAGCCGGACGCGGGATTATGGTTCGAGCCGATCGGATCAGTACCGCTCTTCCCGGGACGACGACCAGCCATCCCGCGAAGCCCGGCGACCGAAGATCGACAACAGCAAAAGCTGCATTGAATCCCGGCGCACGCGCGACGCATCCTGGAAGGACGGGCGTCAATTAGTGCGGATCGAAAATTTGTGCACGGAGGAGGTCAAGGTGCAGGTGTGTTTTCCCAGGGTTGGGCGCAGTCCGGACTGTTCCGGCGAAACGGTCCAGTCCGGCCGAAGCAAGGATGTCGGTCATCTGGGGGGGCCTCAGGGCTACGACTACGAGAACGTGACCGTCGCCAGTTGCTTCCTTTCGTCATGGACGCAGGGTGACTGCAAGCTGACCGGAGGTTAGACATGCGGGGTACTCGCATTTCGGAAACGTCGCTCGGCCACCCTCAGTTGGCGAAAGCCGTGGAAGCACCTGATCCCGGCGGCGCAACAGGCGGCAAACGGAAGGAGGCCGGAATGCGGCCAGGGCTGAAAACCGGAATTGCGGGATTGGCCGCTTCCATCGCGCTTGGCGTCATGCCCTTGACGGCGGCCCACGCCATGTCCGCCGCCGATTGCGCCCAGCTCAAGCGCCTAGCCTATGAATGTCAGGCCCAGGACCAATATTACAAAGGCACCGAACCCTCCTTCCGGGCCTGCTATCAGAATTACATGAACGCTTATAACGCCGGTTGTACCGGCGGCGGGGGCGGCGGTTATTCAGGCGGCGGTGGCGGCGCGACCGGCATCGACCGGGCGCAGGCGGTTATCGGCGCTTTTCAAGGCTTCCTTCAGGGCATGATCGAAATGGAACGCCAGAACATGATCCGCGAGCAGCAACGCCAGGCTGCCCTGCAGGATCAGCGCCTTCGCGAGGAGGGGGAGCGCAATGCCGAGGCGGCGCGTCGCCGGTCGGCCCAGCAGCGGGAGGAGTTGCAAAGCGCCATCTCCGATACCCTTGCGCGATGCCGAACGGAAAACGCCTTCGACAAGTCGGCGCCGTCGGGCTGCGCCTCCGATACCAATCCGTTCGGGCTGAAGGGCGAGACGATCGCTGCTCTTAACGGTGGCCGGCCCGGAAAGAACAATGACCCTGACACATTTTATCGCGATGAAAACAACGTGATCGCGAACTGGCGGGCGATGTCTTACGACAGCAAGGCGGGAAAATATTGCGTCGTCATCAATTTTGTCACCTGTCTCCCGGACGAAATCCGAAAAGCACTGTCGGACCCGAACGGCATCAACTTACAGACGCCGGACTTTTCGCGTCTCATTTATACCGTTGAGCAATACAAGGCCATCGCCCGGGGCGAGAGAGTGCAGTCGCGAGGCGGCATTGCGCCGAAAGCAAAAACCGGCACCGGCGATGAAGGGGTGACCATGCCGTCGTCCGGTGCGTCGAAGAACCCGTTTGAATGAAAAGGATTGAATAATGAAAGTTCGGTTGAAATTCGTGCCTTTGGCAATCATATCGTGGTCCAAACTGGTGGAGGCCAGGATTTCGCCGGAACGTACTGCAGAATACCGAATTAATACCGCCCAATAAGCGCCAGCGGGGACTATTGAAAACCATGTACTCAGATTGATCGCACTCCTTTTACAGCTAAGGATAACGAATCGCCAAATCCCATCGCCCGGGGCCGTGTTGGACAGCCGGGGGCAGTGGATAACGAGAGGAGTGTCACGCCGATGGTGTCATTGAAAGGGTGCGTCGCGTCCGCGCTGCTGGCGGTGGGGTTGGCCGCCTGCCAGACTACCGGCGGCGGGGGCTCGGCCGAGACCGGCGGCGGTTCGCCGCAACAGGCGGCGCGTGCCGCCGGCCCCATGACGCCTGCGGAGAAGGCGTTGAATAACCGTATCCTGGCCTTCCATGCGCAATTGAAATCCCTGGATGACCAGGTCGATGCGGAATGGGATCGGCGCAAGCAGGCGGCGCGGGCGGAATTCGCGCGGGCCGAGCAGGGCAAGGTTTCTGCCGCCGTGGCCGGGTCGAAGGCCCTCAAGGCGGCCCAGCGCGAGCAGGCGCGCAAGCTTTTCGCGACGGCGTTCTCGCTGTTCCAGGAAGGCGCGTTCCCCACGGCGAAGACGGCGTTCGAACGCGGCCTCGCCGTTGATCCGGGCAATGCCAACGCCCGGTTCCATTTTGCCGAAACCCTGATGCGGATGAAGGACGAGGCGGCGGCCTATGAACATTACTGGGTGGCCTGGAAACTGGCCCCGCTGACCAAGGAGGGCCTGAAGGCCGAAACCGCGCTTGGCCGGCTCGCCGCCCACGCGCCGCGCCCCGCCGCCCCGCCAAGGCCGCAAGCGACGGAAATCGGCATTCTCGATCTTGGCAGCCCGCCGATCATCTTTCGTGACTGTTCCGACTGCCCGGAGATGGTGATGGTCCCGGCGGGTGGTTTCCGCATGGGGGATTTGGACGGCGGCGGGGACAGCGACGAGAAGCCGGTGCGTACGGTAACGATCCCTCGCCCCTTCGCCGTCGGCAGGTACGAGGTGACGCAGGCGGAATGGCGTGCGGTGATGGGGAACAACCCGAGCGAATTCAAGGGCGACCGCAACCCGGTGGAAAACGTGTCGTGGGACGACGTTCAGGAGTTCATCCGCAGGCTGAATGCGAAGACGGGCAAGCGCTACCGCCTGCCGAGCGAGGCGGAATGGGAATACGCGGCGCGTGCGGGTACGGAAACCGCTTATCATTGGGGCAACAGGGCCAGCCATGACCACGCCAATTACGGAACCGACAACTGTTGTAACGGCTTGGCCGAAGGCGCGGACCGCTGGTGGAATACGTCTCCGGTCGGCAGCTTCCCGGCGAATGCCTTTGGCTTGTACGATACGGCTGGTAATGTGTTTGAATGGGTTGAAGACTGCTGGAACGAGAGTTATGCGGGCGCGCCCTCGGATGGTTCGGCGTGGACGGCGGGCGACTGCTCCCGCCGTGTTCTTCGCGGCGGCTCCTGGGACTTCAAACCCAGGGACATTCGGGCCGCCATCCGCCTCAGGAGCACCACCGGCATCCGGTACAACGGCAGCGGGTTCCGCATTGCCAGGACAAATTAGACTTTGTTGTTTTGTCCTTTTACCCTTTGGGGTCCAGGGGGCGGCGCCCTCTCCTGGCCGCGCGGCGGTTCGGGTTCTCGCTGGAATGTCCCAGTTGGGTCATAAGTGGCAATTCGGCGCGCTTTGCGGCAGCGACTTAAATGGGTCTGAACGGAAATTGAACTTAACATGCCCAGATCTCAATCGCCCGGCACGAACGGCAAACGGCCTGGAACATCTCTGTCCCAGACCGTTGCCGCATTTTCCTAAACCACCGACTTTTTCTTCGCCCTGGCAGCGGCGCTCCGTTTCCCAAGTTCGGACATGGCTTGTCCCAAGTTCGGACATGGCTTGGCGGATAAGCTCCTTCTTTTCGGCCTCGGGATTGGCGGTTTCGATTTCTTCCTCCTGGCAATCAGTGTCCCTCATAACCTGAAGGTCGCAGGTTCAAATCCTGCCCCCGCAACCAACAAAAAACGCCCCCTAAACCAAGCGGTTAGGGGGCTTTTTGTTTGGCCAATGATGTGGGCAGGCGAAAACCCGCCGGCGCTAGTGCGGCGCAACCAGCCGGCCGCCGAGCGAAACGACGGGGTGATAAGTAAGCCGCGTTCATGTGCCGGTGGTGCAGGGGGGGCTCAAAATGAAGGGCAGGGGTCAGACCTCCGCCGCCGCCACCTGTCGAATCCCCTCGAGGGCCGGGTCCAACAGATCCTGGTCCGCATCGTTTGAATACACGAGATACGCGGGCAGCGGGAAGGCCGGGGCGTCGGGCAAGCGGTGCAGTTGGCCATCCGCCAGGTAGGGCTGCACCAGGCGGATCGGAAAGTATCCGGAGCCGCCGAACTGCAGCACATGCTGCAGGCCGAGCCAGCCGATGTTGGCGGTGATCCCGGCCCCCACGAATTCGGGAAACCGGGCGTTGTGCTGGGCGTAGAATTCGGGCCCCCAATCGACATAGACGTAATCGGCGTCCGGTTCGGCCCGCGCCGTCGGCCGGCTCGAGACCATGACCAGATTTTCCGCCATCAGGGCCTCGACCGTCAGGCCCGGGCGGCTTTGCGGGGTGTACATGACGCCGATGTCGAGACGGCCTTCGATCAATCCCTGCATGAGCTCCGCCTCGAACCCGATCTCCGCGCGCACGGAAACATCGGGGGCGGTCCGGCGCATCAGCGGCAGCCAGCGGAGCAACAGGCGTTCCCACAGCCCGAACCGCCCGCCCACCGTGAGCGACGCCCGGTAGCCCCGCGAGATGCCGACGTCCTGGCGCGCGTGTTCGACCGTGCGCACCAGCACGGCCGCATGTTTCTGGAACTGATGCCCGGCCGGGGTCAGGGCCGTCCCGGCCTTGTTGCGCACGAACAGCTTGCAGCCCAGCTGTTCCTCCAGGGAATGGATGCGCGCACTGACCGTCGACTGGGTGACGTGCAGGCGGTCCGCCGCGCCGATGAAGTTGCCGGCGTCGATCACGGTCAGAAAGGTGCGGGCGAGTTCGGTATCCAAGGGAGCCTCCCTGACCGACGCATGAATTTTATATCGTCACTATCGATTTAATCGACAAATTTTAATCGTTTGCAAGATATAAAAGCCAAGTCGTACCCTTTCCCTGCCGCCAAACGCGCCTGTCTGATCCCCTTTCGGACATCGCGCGGGCGTCAGATTCAAGGAAACGGCTTCATGCAGCTCACCCATACCAGCCTGCCTTACGCCTATGACGCGCTGGAGCCGCATATGTCGCGGGCGACGCTGGAGGTCCACCACGGCCGCCACCACCGCGCCTATGTGGAGAAGGCCAAGATGCTGGCCAAGGAACTCCGCATGGATGACATGCCGCTGGAACAGATCATCCAGATGGCGTCCCGCAACGGTCATCAACGGGGGCTTCTCAACAACGCGGCGCAGGCATGGAACCATGCGTTCTTCTGGCGCTGCCTGCATCCGGACGGCGGCGGCCGCCCGGCGGGGGAACTTGCGGACCGCATCGATGCCGCGTTCGGCGGCTATGACGCCTTTCTCGAAGAATTCACCGCCACGGCCCTGGGCGTGTTCGGCAGCGGCTGGGTCTGGTTGGTCATCGACGGCCGCGGGCTGGCGATCACCCACACCCCCTACGGCGAAACGCCGATCATGCAGGGCATCTCGCCGCTGCTGACGCTCGACGTCTGGGAGCATGCCTATTACCTGGATCATCAGAACCGGCGCGCCGACTACGTGGCCGCGGTCATGGGACATCTGGTCAACTGGGGGTTCGCGGCGCAAAACCTGGCGCGGCCGCGCATGGCGGCACATGCCGTTGAGCCCAGCGCGGCGCTGTCCGGGGAAGGCAGGGGGCTTTGACCATGGTGCCGTCGGACATCCGGTTCTGGTTCGGGTACTTCTATATCGGGCCGCCCGATAGGGCAGGCGGGGGCCGGAGCCTGGGGCTGGGCCCGCGCCCCGACGATGCGTCGAACGGTGACCATCGCTGCGAGGTCATTCCCTTCCCCGGCGCCGGCCAAGTGACGCCGCCGCCCAACAAGGTACCTCGTCCGGCCTGGGATCGCGTCCGCAAGAATGCCGAGATGATCTGGAGCCATCCGAAGACGCAGGGCGCCTTCGTCGTGCAACGGCTGGTCGCGATCACCCTCGCGGTCACCCTGGCGTCGCTGTTCGAGCGGATCTGTGAGTAGGTCATGGACGGGATGATGCTGAAATCGACGCTTTGCGGGCTGCTCGGCTGCCGCTATCCGGTGCTGCAGGCAGGCATGGGCGGCGTCGCCCGGGCGGATCTGGTCGGCGCGGTGACCCGCGCCGGCGGCTACGGCTTTCTCGGCATGGTGCGCGAAAGCCCGGAGCTGATCCGCCGCGAGATCGAGGCCGTGCGCGACGGCACGGACAGGCCGTTCGGCGTTAATTTGATTCCGGCGGCCACGGACGCCCGCTTACTCGACGCCGAACTGGCGGCCTGTTTCGACGCCGGCGTGCATTCGATCTGCCTGTTCTGGGACGTTTATCCAGACGTCATCAAGCGGGCCAAGGACCACGGCTGTCTGGTGTTTCATCAGGTCGGCACGGTCGCGGACGCGCGCCGGGCCGAACAGGCCGGCACCGACGTGATCATCGCCCAGGGGGAGGAGGCCGGCGGCCATGTCCACGGCACGACATCCTCGCTGGTCCTGGTTCCCCAGGTCGTTCAGGCGGTGTCCGTTCCCGTCGTGGCCTCGGGCGGGTTCGCCTCGGGCCGGTCGCTGGTCGCAGCGATGGCGCTTGGGGCGGCGGGGATCCATTGCGGCACGGCGTTCCTGGCGACAGAGGAATCCTTCGCCCATGCCTATCACAAGGAACGGGTCGTCGGCGCGCGTTCGGAAGACACCCTGCGCACGGACCTGTTCGCCATCAACTGGCCCGTCGGGGCGTCGGTGCGGGTCATCGGCAACAGCCTGACGGCCAAGGCCGGCGCCACGCGCTTCGGCCACGACCCTTACTTGCGAAAGCGCGAACCCATCGCCCTGGAGGACGATCGTCCGATCTACCGCTACAGCACGGATTCCCCGCTGCGCAACATGCGGGGCGAGCTTGAGCAGCTGGCCCTGTTCGCGGGACAGGTGGCGGGCGAAATCGACGACATTCCCACCGCGGCGGTGCGGATCGAGCGGATCATGGCCGAGGCGGCCGCGACCATCGCGGCCCTGTCGGGCCGTCTTGAGGAGGTTGAGTGAATGGAATGGGCCGAGGTCAACAAATGGCGGCGGGAGATGCGGAACGCGATACTTGTGGCCCGGCTGGCGAGGCCGCTGACCGTCCGCAAGGCGACCCGGGATAAGGTCGTGGCACATCTCGGCCGCGAGATGCCGCGGCTCGGCCGGGACGGGTTTGGTTTCTATTGGCCGTTCCGGGGTGAACTCGACCTGCGCGATTTCGCCGCCGCGGCGTTGGCCGGGGGCGGTGCGATGGCGTTGCCGGTCGTGGTGATGGAAAAGCAGCCGGTCGAATTCTGGGAATGGTGCCCGGAAACCAAGATGGTGCCGGGGGTGTGGCGCATCCCGGTGCCGGCATCGCGCAAGCCAATCCAACCGTCCGCGTTGCTGATCCCGTTGCTGGGTTTCGACGATGCGGGATACCGGCTCGGCTACGGCGGCGGATATTACGACCGGACCCTGGCGGCCTGTGCGGAAAAGCCCCTGGCCATCGGCGTCGGCTATGCCGCCGACCGCCTCGCCACCATTCATCCGCAGCCCCACGACATCCCCATGGACGCCATCGTCACGGAAGAGGGCGTACGATGGATTTCGCAGCGAAATCCCCTGGCGGGCGGCGACGCGGGAGAGCGACCCTGCATGATGGGCGACGCCGATCCGGCCTACATGGGCTATCTCACCGACGAGGAAACGGCGGCGGTTCTCAACGAACTGCTGGAAGGGGAGCGGGCCGGCGCGCGCGGCGTCATCGAGATGGCACGGATGACCCCGGATCTGGAACTGCGCGTGGCGCTGTCCGCCGTCGCCCAGGACGAGGCCCGGTACTGCGCCATGCTGTCCCGCCACATCGAACGCCTGGGCGGGCAGCCCAGTTCGGAAACCGGCGCGTTCCTGGACAAATTGCGGGACACCCAGGAACAGCAGGCCAAGATCGAGTTGTTGAACAAGGGGCAGTCCTGGGTTTCCCGGCGTCTGGCCGAGATCCTGCCGAAAATTGCCGACCCGGACCTGTACGACGATCTGTGCGACATGCGCGAGGTCCACGACCGCAACGTGGCGCGCTGTGCGCGGTTTGTCGGGCAGCCGGCCTGACCGGCCCCCTTTGCGGACCACGGGGGGCGGCCGTCCCTGCGGCCAGTCCCCGCAGCAGATCCCCGGACGGCCTGCCTGCCGTCCGGGGATCGTCGCCGCCGATTGTGTTTTTCCGGTCGATGTTACAAAATTTCCGCCAGCCGTTCCGATCGCATTCGGGAACGGTCGGGAGGGGGCATGACGCAGACGACGGCAAGTAAAGCAGCCGGATGGCTTGGCGAGGTGTCGGGCGCGGTCGCCGATTTCGGCACCTTCCTGCCGCTGGTCATCGGCGTGCTGGCCGTGCGCGGGTTTGACGGCACGGGCGTGCTGACCGGCTTCGGCCTGTTCGCCCTGGCCGTGGCCCTGGTCTACCGCCGGCCCATTCCCATTCAGCCCATGAAGGCCGTGGCGGCGCTAATCATCGTGGGCGCCGTGACCCCGGCCGAGGCCATGGCGAGCGGCCTGATCATCGGCGGCGTGCTGATGGTTCTGGCCGTGACGGGCATCATCACGCGCATCGCGCGGCTGGTGCCGGGATCGGTCATCATGGGGGTGCAATTGGGGGTCGGCGCGCAGCTGGCGCTGCTCGGATTCCGGCATATGTGGGATGACCCCCTGTTCGGCGGTGCTGCGCTGGCTCTGTTGCTGCTGCTGTTCCTGACGCCCTACCGGCATCTGGGCTCGCTGGTCGTTGTGGTGACGGCGGCGGCGGCGTTGCTGATGACCGGCGGCGGCTTCGCGGTGACGGGCCCGGGGCTGCATCTGCCGGCGTTGAGCCTTCCCGGCCTCGCGGATTTCCAGGCGGCGCTGACCACCACGGCCCTGCCGCAACTGGCCTTGACCCTGTCCAACGCGGTTCTCGCGACCTCGGCCATCGCCGCCGAATATTTCCCCGATGACGCCAGGGTACGCACCAGCCCGCGGCGTCTGGCCCTGTCGACGGGTGTTCTGAATGTCGTGCTGGCGCCGTTCGGCGCCCTGCCCATGTGCCACGGGTCGGGCGGGCTGATCGCGCAATACCGCTTCGGGGCGCGGACCTGGGCCGCCCCAGCGCTGTTCGGGCTGTTCTGTCTGGCGCTCGGCATCGGTTTCGGGCCGCAGGCCCGCGACCTGCTGATGCTGGTGCCGGTCGGCGCCGTGGGCGCGATCCTGGCCGTCGCGGGGAGCGAGATGGCCGTCAGCCGCAAAATCCTGGGCGTCAAGCCGAGCTGCCGCGCGGTCATCCTGCTGACCGGCGTGGTCTGCGTCGGCGTCAACATGGCCGCGGGCCTGATCGCAGGCCTGGCGGCGGAAGCGCTGCGCGGCGCCTATCTGCGCCGCCGCGGCGAGACGCCGGGAACCTGATCCGAGCCGGGGATCAGACCCCCAGCATCACATCCGATGCTTTGATGATGACCGTCACGTCCATGCCGGCGGCAAGGCTCAGGCTTCTGGCGGAATCCAGGGTGATCGACGACATCGCACTTTACGTCGACAACCTTGCCGGTGATCTGATTGCGCGCGCTGATCTTCATGGACTGAGTTCCTGAACGGTGAAAACGGATGGGTGGGTGCCGGTCATTGGCCCCCGGCTGGCCGCCTGAATCGTGGTCAGCGCATCGAAAAGGGCGAGCCGGCGGCGGGGCTCGCCGATTACATCCTGGGGCCCGATGGTCAGAAGGTGTTGACCCGCTTCGGATTAGACGCCCCGGAAAAATAGACCCCGGTAGCATATCGGGCGAATCGTCCGGGCGCGTCCACCGCCGGTAAGGGTGAGGCGCCGCGGGAAACCCGGCGCCGATGATCCCGGCAGGCACCGTGCTGTCCGATTTACGTAGTCGATATCCGATTTGCGCGGCAAAAACCCCTGCGCCGATTATTCCGGCTTTCGATTCACGGGTTTCTCCCGCTTAATCCAATGTGCTCAAGAATAACGCCAACCATGGATTGTGGTGTGCGACCAGGCCATGCTGGTCGGGTATGCATAATTCTGCGCTTGATCATAAAGCGGCTCGCTTGTGCCTAAGCTGCTTAACCGTATTAGTGGTATCCCGCTGATTTTTCACAGGGATATGTTTTATCGAATTTGGGCGGAGAGCGGGCATTGCCGCGGAGGGTGATTGCGGTGCGGAGGAGAGGACGTCTTTAAGTTTGCTTATTTAAGTAGCTATTTATTATTTTTATACATTTATTACGAGCAATTTCTTCCTTGCCGGGACCATGGAGAAGATGGCCTGCAATAGGCCGTAATGGGGGTACTAGTGATCAGTGGATTTGTGCCGGGCGTTCGGCGGAGCGGCCTGTCCGTTGTGGCATTGGCGGCCTTTCTTGGTGGGTGCCAAACCCTAAATTTCGACACGGCGAGGACGACATCCGACTCTGGCGACGGGTCGGCGGTATCGGCGCAAATGTCTCAACCGCGGGAGGCCACGGTCCTGATCCGGGAGGGTGAGCAGGCCCTGCGGGACAAGGATCTGGACAAGGCGCAGCGCCTGTTCAGCGGTGCCCTCAAGCTGGATATCACGAACGCGGATCTGCAATTTCTCAACGGCCTTGCCTATCACCTGATCGGCATTTCCAAGGACCGGTCCAAGCTCGAACTCGCCGAACAGGGGCTGCTGCTCGCTCTCAAGTTCGACCCCAGCCATCTCGCGGCGCGCTATCAGTTGGGCCTGCTTTACATGGACCAGCGCCGCTATGCCCTGGCGCAGGGGCATCTCGCCGCCGTAGCCCTGCATCGGCCCGAAGATGCCGCCCTGCTGTACAATCTGGCGGCCAGCTCCTACTACAGCCACGACCCGCAAATGGCCGAGGCGGCCTTGAATCAATTGGCCAAGGTCGCGCCGACATCAGCGGTCGATCCGGACGTCCTGTGGGCGCAGGCAGACCCAAACCGCGACGACCCTGGAAATCGGCACCCGCGGCCAGGTCCGGGACCTGAGCTGGGACCTTGCCGTCTACCGCGCCCATCTGAAGGATGAATTCCAGTACTTCGACCTGGGCGGCGGCAACTATTCCGTCACCAACGCCGACAAGACGGTCCATCAGGGGATCGAGGCCGGGGTCGGCTGGGCCTTCGCCCGGAACCTGCTGGAAAGTGGCGACGCGGGGGACAGCCTGTCCCTTGACGCGGCCTATACCGCCAGCGACTTCAAGTTCGACGACGACGCCACCTGGGGCGACAACGACCTGCCCGGCGCGCCCAAGCACTTCATCCGGGCGGCGCTGACCTATCGTCACCCCCTGGGCTTCCATGCCGGACCCAACATCGAATGGGTGCCCGATGCCTATTTCGTCGACAACGCCAATTCCGTCGCGACCAAGTCCTATGTCCTGTTCGGCTTCCGTGCCGGATACGAGGTGTCGAAGGACGTGTCCATGTTCGTCGACCTGCGCAACCTGGCGAATACCAAGTACATCGCCAGTACCAGCGTCGCCGCCACCGCGACCGACAGTTCGGCCCTGTTCGAGCCGGGAACCGGGCGGTCCGTGTTCGTCGGCCTGCGCGCGGCCTGGTAGGGGCGGGATATGAACAGGTGCATGGGATATGTCGACTTGATATTAATAGTCAATCGCATTAATGACATGTCCAACAGACGTCAATTGACGAGGCCCGAATGAGACACTGCATCCAATCCACCTTTGCCGCCGCCGTGTTGGCCGTCGGATTTTGTCTTTCAGCCGATCCCGCGTCGGCTGCGGAAAAAGGCCGCATCGGGGTCGAGTTGAACAAGCTGGAGCCCGCCGGCGACGCCTGCCGGGCCTATTTGCTGCTGTCCAACGGCACGGCGATGGCGTTCACGTCCCTGAAACTGGACCTTGTCACTTTCGATGGGGACGGGATCGTGCAGCGCCGGGTCGCCGTCGAGGCGGCCCCCATCGGCGCCGGCAAGACCAGCCTGAAGGTATTCGACATCAGCGGCACCAAGTGTTCGGGGATCGGGCGCATGCTGTTGAACGGCGTGATGTCCTGCAAGGGGGACAAGGCGCAAACGGCAGACTGTCTTGCGCTTGTTTCCGTGTCGTCCCGCGCGGCCCAGCCTTTCATCAAGTGATTTTTTGGGGGGTTAGGTGAAGGAATCCCATTTTTCATTCGTCTTATTGAGTAGGCGGCCCGCGTCGGAGCGGATGCGGGGCAGCCTTCGTCGTGCCCATAAGGGGTGCAACATCCGGGATTTAGAGGAGTAATCCAATGGAGAACCAACAGGTGGGGGGCCCGCTGGCAGCCGCCGCGGAAGATCCCGGAATGTTGGCGCAGGGTCTGGACTGGTTGATCGCCGGCGGGCCGGTCGTCGCCATCCTGATCGCCATGTCCGTCGTCGCCGTGGCCATTCTGGGCCTCAAGCTGTGGCAGTTCCGCGGTGCCCGCCTATGGGACCGCGACACCGCGCGCCGGGGCCTGGCCCTGTACCGCGCGGGCAAGGCAACCCGCGCGGCGGAACTTCTGCGCGCCTCCCCCAATCCGGCGGCGCGGGTCGTGCTGCTGGCCATGCGCGGCAAGGCGCGCCGCGACCTGGACGAAGGCAAGGTGCGGGAAGAGGTCGTGCGGTGCGGCCTGGACATGCTGGAAATGCTGCGTGCCTACATGCGCCCGCTCGAGGTCATCGCCACCCTGGCGCCGCTGCTGGGCCTGTTCGGCACGGTGCTGGGCATGATCGAGGCCTTCCAGCAGTTGGAACAGGCGGGCAACCGCATCAACCCGGCGATCCTGTCCGGCGGCATCTGGGAAGCCCTGCTGACCACGGCCGTCGGCCTGGCGGTCGCCATCCCCACGGTCGCCGTGGTCAACTGGCTGGAGCGGATGATCGACCGCACGGCCCACGAAATGGACAACCTGGTGACCCAGGTCTTCACCGCGGACCTGACGGCCGCCCCCCAGACGGAAGAAAGCCATGCCGGCTCTGCCTACCGCACGCCTGTCGCTGGCGCCGCCGAATAACGGGCGCCGCCGCAACCTGATCTCGCTGACGCCGCTGATCGATGTGGTGTTCATCCTGCTGGTGTTTTTCATGCTGGCATCGTCGTTTCTCAATTGGCGGTCCATCACCCTGGACTCGCCGAAGCAGACGGGAACGTCGGCGTCGCTTGAACAGGCCTTGTTGATCGAGGTGCGCGCGGACGGCCTGCGTCTTGCCGGCGAGACCATGTCGCTCGACCGCATCGCGGGCCGCGCCGTGGCGGCGCTTGCCAAGAAGCCGGACCGCCCCGTGCTGGTCCGCCCCGACGACGGCGTCGCCGTGCAGGAGGTGGTCCAGGTGCTTGACGGGCTGTCGGCCGCTGGGGTCGGCAATCTGTCGTTGATCCGGAGGACGAAATAATGCGCTCCCTTCGGCCCGGTCCCGGGCGCGGCACCAACGACGACGACCGCATTCTGCCGCTCATCAACGTGGTGTTCCTGCTGCTGATATTCTTCATGCTGGCGGGCCATCTGGCGGCGACCGATCCGTTCCATATCGAACCGCCGGTTTCGGCCAGCGAGACGGAGCCCGGCGAGGCCGCCCCCGTCATCCTGGTCGGTACAGACGGACGCATCGCCTTCGACGGCAAGACCGTGGACGACGCCGGTTTGAAGGCCGCGCTGGCGGGCCCGGTCGAGGCCGGGGTCACGCATTTCCGGGTCAAGGCCGACAGTGGGGCGCCGGCCGTGCGTCTGGTCGAGGTCATGGAACTGCTGCGCGCGGCCGGGGTGCAGAAGGTGCATGTGCTGACCGTGCCGAAGGCCCTGTGATGGAAATTCGCGTCCGCCATTGGAATACGGCGATCATCGGTGCGGTGTTCCTGCACGCGGCGACTGCCGCCGCCGTGTTGTGGACCCCGGCAGCGCCGGGAGCACAGCTTCCGGGCGTCGGCGGGATCGAGATATCATTGGGGCCGGCGGGTGGTGCCCACGGCGCCGACGCCAAGGATTCACCCGAGCCGCAGGAAGCGAAACCGGTCGAGCCGGTCGAGACCGTCGAGGCGGTGACGCCCGAGGTTCCGGCCGAGGCCGTGCCCATCGTGGAGCCGGTGATCCCCGACGCGGTCGCCATCGAGCCGGTCAAGGCCGTCGAGGAACGCCCGCGCGACCCCCTGCCCGTGCCGCCCAAGGTGGTGCGCCCCAAGGCAGCGCCGCCGCCCAAGCCGGTGGAGACGGCGGCGGTCGCACCGGCCCCGGTTCACACGCCGCCGCCGGCCATCGCGGGATCCCAGGGCAAGTCCGGCACCAAGGACGCCAAGGAAACCGGCAGCGGCGACAACTCCCAGGGCGGCGGCTTGGCCGGCGCGGCGGCGGATTACATGTCCGTGCTGCAGGCCTGGCTGGAAAAGCATAAGGAATATCCGCGTTCGGCCCGCCTGCGCCGCATCGAAGGGGCGGTGCTGCTGTATTTCGCCATCGACCGGGACGGGCATCTCCTGGCCTACCGGATCGAGAGGTCCTCGGGCCACCGCATGCTGGATACGGAAACCATCGCCATGATCAACCGCGCCCAGCCCCTGCCGCCCATTCCCAACGACATGTCCCGCGACAAGCTGGAAGTCGTCGTGCCCGTGCAGTTCTCTTTGCGATAGACGGGCATCGGGGCGTCTGCCCCGGACAATCAGAGACTTTCCATATCGTTCTGATGCGGGATTGTGCCGCGCGTTCCGCGATGCCGTGACCGGGACCCTGCTTTTCGTTTTCCCCATGCTTTTCGTTTTCCAGCGACGGAACGAAGGGTTGGTTTGTGACAATTTGTTACAATTTGATATTGATAATCATTTGCAATAATGGCGGGTGCTTTGTATACAAACCGTCTGGGCATTACCTGCCCCAAGAAACTTAACCACGACGGAAATACAATTGGGTACAAGCGCAGATGGTACAGGAAAAAGATCAGAATTCTCTGGAGCTGACGGACAAGCTTAGGAGGGTCGATGTCGATGCCCTGTTACGTGGTTCCCGGGAAATTTGCCTTGTCTACAACGGCACGGAATATCGCCTTCGCCTGACCAGCAATGATCGGCTGATCCTGACCAAATAGCCCGTTTGTCGGGCATTCATATCGTCCAAGCCAGCCAACCGATGCTTTCACGCTTCGGGTAGCCAGCCAGGAATTTCTATCAACCTGGTGACATACTCGAGGTAACGACATGCTTACTTATCGGCACGGCAGAGCTTTATCCGGTGCCCAGCGGCCGGATCGGCAAAACTTTTCTTTTCACCATTGGCTTCGGTACGGCGCATCGACGGGCGCCATCATTGCCTGTGCCGTCGCAGGACCGGTCCTGGCGCAATCGGATAACGCGGGGGGCGGCGACGCCGGCTCGATCCAATTGCCGACGATCTCGGTCGAAGGCACACCGGAATCCGGCTACAAGGTCGACCGCTCGGCGTCGGGCAAGTTCACGGCGCCCCTGCTCGACACCCCGAAATCGGTCACCATTATTCCCAAGGAGCTGATGCAGGAGCGGAACGCGACCGGCCTGCAGGATGTGCTCCGCACCACCCCGGGGATCACACTCGGCGCCGGCGAGGGCGGGGTTCCCAACAGCGATCTGCCCAACATTCGCGGCTATGCCTCCGAAGGCAATATCTATGTCGACGGCCTGCGCGACACGGCTTCCCAGACCCGCGACATGTTCAACCTGGAGCAAGTCGAGGTCGTCAAGGGGCCGGGGTCGGCCTATGCCGGGCGCGGCTCCACCGGCGGCAGCATCAACCTTGTGACCAAGAAGCCATTCCAGGAAAACGCCGTGTCCGGGTCGGCCTCCCTCGGCTATCCGTTCAGCAAACGGGCCACGGCGGACGCCAACTACGTGGTGTCCGACTGGACGGCCGTGCGCGTCAATGCCCTGGTCGAGGACAGCGAGGTCGCCGGCCGCGACGAGGTCACGACCAACAGCATCGGGCTTGCCCCGTCCATGTCGTTGGATCTTGGGGACCGAACCAGCGCGACGCTGAACCTCTATTACCTGCGCACGGATGACATGCCCGACTACGGCCATCCCTATGATCCCGTGCACGGCATTCCCGTGGATGTGGACCGGGACAACTTCTATGGCCTGCTCAACCGCGACTTTCAGGAAACGGAAACGGCGGCGGCGACGCTGACGCTGGAACATGAAATCAGGGACAACCTGATGCTGCGCAACATCACGCGTATCAGCCGCAGCGAAAACGACTACATCGTCACCAACCCCAACGACAGCGCCGACGACAACATCCAGGAAGGCTCCCTGTGGCGGGCGGTGAAAAGCCGCAATTCGGACACCCGCGCGATCATGAACCAGACGGACCTGTCCGGCGATTTCGAGGCGCTCAAGCTGAAGCACAGCTTCAACGCGGGGGTCGAGGTGTCCTATGAGGCCAGCCACAACCGCAATTACAGCGTTGATACGGGGAACCGCGACTGTTCCGCCGGCGGCGTCGGGGCCGCCGGGGGTTACAACTGCGTCGACCTTTTCGCGCCCAATCCGGGCGATCCCTGGTCGGGTTCCATCGTGCCGAACGCGACCGCGACGGACACCCTGGTTCAGACACAGGCGGTCTACGCCTTCGACACCATCGAACTGACGCCGCAATGGCTGCTCAACGTGGGGCTGCGGTTCGACAACTATCTGACCAAGAACAACAACGGCCAGAACAACAGCAGCTTCCTCAACTACCAGCTGGGGGTCGTCTACAAGCCGCTGCCCAACGGCTCGATCTATGCGTCCTACGGCACGTCGACGGATCCCACGGGCACGACCGCGGGCGAGGGCCGGGACAATCTCGCGGCCGGCGATGCGAGCCTTGATCCGGAAGAATCCCGCAGCTTCGAATTGGGCACCAAGTGGAACCTGCTGAACAACCGCCTGGCGGCGACCGCCGCCCTGTTCCGCACGGAGAAAACCAATGCCCGCTACGCCACGGAGCCGGGACGCGGCGCCGACGAGACCCTGGGCGGCGAACAGTACGTGCAGGGCGCGGAAATCGGCCTGGCGGGCCGGATCACCGACGCGTGGCGCGTGTTCGGCGGCTATACCTTCCTGAAAAGCAAGAACGTCGACGACGGGCCAATCACCACCAACGAAGGAAACAACCTGCCGAACGTGCCGATGCACAGCTTCTCGCTGTGGACTACCTATGACGTGGCGCCGCAATGGAACGCCGGCCTGGGCGTGACCTTCATGTCCCAACGCTACGGCAACTTCGAAAACACCAAGCGCGTGCAGGCGTTCTGGCGGCTTGACGCCTCGGTGACCTATGACGTGACCAAGGACGTGGCCTTGCGCCTGAACGCCAACAACCTGTTGGACACGACCTATTACGACAAGCCCTATACCACCCATTTCGCGACCGTGGCCCCGGGCCGGTCGTTCGTTTTGACGACGGATTTCAAGTTCTAGACCCAACCGATGCCGCCGCCGGGGGCCCGGCGGCGGCGGAGTTTTTAAAGATGATGGTGCATATTCCCGGCGTTCTCGACCGGGCGGAAGCGGCGCAAAGCCTGACGGACCTGCAGAACGCCGACTGGGTGGACGGCCGGGTGACGGCCGGCTATCAGTCGGCGCAGGTCAAGGCCAACCGGCAGGTTCCCGAAGGCCATCCGGCCGCGCGCCGGGCCGGCGAGCGGATTGTCGCGGCCTTGAACCGAAATCCGCTGTTCATTTCCGCGGCCCTGCCGCACCGCATCTTCCCGCCGTTGTTCAACCGCTACGGCCCCGGCGAGAATTTCGGCAGCCATGTCGACAACGCGATCCGCCAGGTGCCGGGCACCGGTCTGCGCATCCGCACCGATCTGTCGGCGACCCTGTTCCTGACCGATCCCGACGACTATGACGGCGGCGAACTGGTGGCCGAGGACACCTACGGCAGCCATGCGGTCAAGCTGCCGGCGGGGGACATGATCGTCTATCCGTCGACCAGCCTGCACCACGTTCGCGCGGTGACCAGGGGCGAGCGCATCTCTTCCTTTTTCTGGCTGCAGAGCATCGTGCGCGACGACGGACAGCGGACACTGTTGTTCAACATGGACCAGGCGATCCAGCGCCTGGGCGCGGATCACCCCGATCATCCCAGCTTCACGGCGATGACGGCGGTCTATCACAACCTGATACGGCAATGGGCGGAGCTTTAGACGGCATGGACGGAAGCGATACACAGGCAGGCGGCGGGCAAACCACGTCGGTGACGGAACAAGGTGCGGGTGCCAAAGGGCGGTGGACGCTGCGCTGGCTGCTCGGCGAAATCCATCTCTGGGCGGGGCTCGTGCTGTTCCTGCCCCTGGTGCTTCTGGGGCTGAGCGGAAGCTATCTGGTCTACCACGACGAAATCGACGGCCTGCTGTCGGGGCAGCCGGTGGTCGAGGCCTCCGCCGGCGAAAGCCGCCCGGTGGCCGAGATCATCGCCGCCGCCGCCGCAGAGGCACCGCAGGGTTTTGCCGCCAGCATGGTTTCCATGCCGGAAGCGGCGGGCGATCCCGCTGTGGTGCGCCTGGGGCCGCCGGGGGCCAGCTTCCGCGATCCCAGGGTCCTCCAGGTGACGGTCGATCCGGTCACCCTGAAGGTTCTGGGCGCGGGCGGCAGCACCCGAAGTGAGCTGACCGGCTTCATGCATGACCTGCACGGCCATGCCTTGCTGTCCGGCGGCACGGGCCGCCAGATCATCGGCTGGCTGGGCGTGGTCATGGTATTTCTCGGCATCAGCGGCCTGCTCATCTGGTGGCCGCGGGCGGGCGGGCTATGGGCGGCGCTGACCGTCAAACGGGGTGCCCGGGGTTTCCGCCTGCACCGCGATCTGCACGGCGCGGTCGGGTTCTGGGCGCTCGGGCTGTTCCTGGTGGTCTCGGTCACCGGGGTCTATATCGCCTTTCCCCAGGTTCTGGCGGCCGGTGTCGGCATGGCCTTGGGCGAGGAGCCGACGCCGCGGGCCCGGGTCCGGGTCAAGGCGCCGGACGGCGGCACGCCCATGGCGCTGGATGCAATGGCCGCGCTGGCCCGGCAGGCGGTGCCCGATGCGGCCCTGGCCATGGTCGCCATGCCGTTTCGCCCGGGGCAGGCGGCGCGGGTCCGCTTCCACGTGCCGGATGCGGCGGCGGGGGCGCCGATGATTGCGGTGATGATCGACCCCTGGCGGGGCAAGGTCCTGTCCGTTCAGGACCCCCGGCGCCTGCAAACCACGGATTGGATCACCGCCTGGCAACGGCCGCTTCACGAAGGCGGCGGGCTGGGGGCCGGCTGGCGGTTCCTGGTGTTCCTGTCGGGCCTGCTGCCCCTGCTGTTCGCCATTACGGGCATCTCCATGTGGTGGCTGAAGCGCCGCGCCCGGGCGGCCGCGCTGAATCGGCGTGGCGCCTAGGCGACCGGCCCATTGCCGGCCTGGGCCGCCGTTCCTATATTTTAGAGACGCGTCATTGCCCGTGGGAGAATGTCATGCATGGACCCCGCAATCGCGGTTTCCTATGCGTCCTGTTGGCGGTGGTCCTTGGATTGGCCGCCTGTGCCGCGCCGACTCCTTACGGTCCCGCATCCGGCGCCGACGGCGCGCGGGGTCACGGTTATTGGGAACAGGGCCTGGAAGATAACCGCATCCGCGTGACCTTTTCCGGCAATACGGTGACGCCGCGCGAGACGGTGGAAAATTATCTGCTCTATCGTGCCGCCGAAATCACGCTGGCCCGGGGCCGCGACCATTTCGTCGTCGCCACCCGGGGCACGGACAAGACCACGGCCTATCACACCAGTTACGATTACGACGGGCCCTTCGGCTTCGGATTCGGGCCGAGCTTCGGGTTCTACGGCCCCGGGCGGGGGTGGTGCTGCGGGTTCCATGGCTATCATGGCTACAGTTATTTCGGCGGCCACGCCGAGACCACATCCCGGCCCGTTGACCGCTATACGGCCCATGCCGACGTGGTTCTGGGCCGCGGGCCCAAGCCGGACGGCGCCGATGCCTATGATGCGCGGGCGGTCATCGCCCGGCTGGCGCCCGCGATTACCCGCGACAATGGCCGGCAATAGCGGGCGGTGCGGCTAGGCCGGTTTGCGCAGCAGCAGGCGCGCGATCCGCGCCTCGCCCCGGTGGCGCTGGCCTTCGTTGACGCGGATGCGGCCTTTCAGCGCTTCCATGACCTCAAGCCCCTCAAGGGCGTCCAGCAGGTCACCCAATTCATACAACAGGTCCGGATCCTCGGGGCCCAGGCTGCGCCCGCCGGCCCCCGCCGGGGCGAAGCCTTCGGCGACGAACCAGCCGCCGGGGGCGAGCGCCGCCGCTGCCGTCCTGGCCGCGTGCAGGCGCACGGCGGCCTCGCATTGCAGGTACATCAGGAACACCGCGTCCCAGGTGCAGCCCGGGGGCGGGGACCACGCGGCCAGATCAGCCGTGATGCGCTCCACCGTCACGCCGCGCGTGGTGTCATGGGCCCGGGCCAGGTCCGTCGCCACGCTTGAGGCGTCGACCGCCGTCACCGCAATGCCCTGTTCCGCCAGCCAGCCGCCGTTGCGGCCGTCGCCGTCGGCCAGGCACAGGGCCGTGCGCGGCGCGAAGTCGGAGCGCGCCAGGACGGTGCGGACATATTCGCAGGGCTGATCGCCGAACAAGCGGCTGTCGGCCTCCGTCCCCGCCTTGGCGTAGCGCGTGTTCCAATCCTTCACGGCGGGCGGTCCTTTCCGGTTGCTGGATTATTCCTACGCGTCCGGGACGGGTTTTTCCAGCCTGTGCGGAGAGGGGCTCAACCGAGGGAGCGCCGGTCGAAGGTGATGCTCTTGATCAGGGCATGGACGGGCATGCCGGCGGTGAGTTTCAGGTCCGCCACCGCATGGCGGGTGACGCGGGCCCGCAGGCGGCCGCCGCCGATGTCGATCAGGGTTTCGGCGAAGGCGGTGTCCGGCTCTTCCCGAATTTCCATGACCGTGCCCTTCAGGATGTTGCGGATGCTGATGCCCGTGGGCGGCTGGGTCGCCAGGGACACGTCGCGGGCGCGCACGCGCAGGCGGATGGTCTCGCCGATGGCGGTGTCGGTGGCGGGGATGGTCAGGGTCTGGCCGTGGTGGTCGAGGAAGGTCAGGTTGAAGGCGGCGTCATGAGACTTGACCGTGGCGGTCAGCATGACCCCGGCCTCGAACCGCCCGGTCATGGGCTGCAGGTCCAGGCGCTCCAACACCTCGCCGACGGAGCCCTCGGCGACCTTGCCGCCGCGCGACAGCACGACCAGGCGGTCGGCCAGGCGCGTGACCTCGGCGATGTCGTGGCTGACGTAGAGGATGGGGATGTTCAATTCCTGGTGCAGGACCTCGAAATAGGCGAGGATTTCGTCCTTGGTCGCGCGGTCGAGGGCCGACAGGGGCTCGTCCATCAGCAGCAGGCGTGGTTCCGATAACAGCGCCCGGCCGACAGCGACGCGCTGGCGCTCGCCGCCGGACAGCTTGGCGGGCGCCCGGTCGAGAAGATGCGCGATGCCGAGCAGATCGACAACCTGATCAAAATCGACGGTGGGGCCAGATCCGTTGCCGCGCGGGGCCCGGCGGGCGCCGAAGTTCAGATTGCCCCGCACGGTCAGATGGGCGAACAGGGACGGTTCCTGAAACACGTAGCCGACGCGGCGCTTGTGCGGCGGGCGGAACAGGTTTTCCCCATCGTCCTGCCATGTCCGGTCGCCGAGGGCGAGGTGGCCCGGCAGGCGGTGCAGCCCGGCGATGCAGCGCAGGATCGTGGTCTTGCCGCAGCCCGACGCCCCGAACAGGGCGGTTACGCCGGCGAGCGGCGCCTTGAACGCGACGTCCAGGTTGAAATTGCCGACCGGCCCCTTGAAGGCGGCGTCGAGAACCGGGGTGTCCGTGATCATCGTGCGGCGCGTCCGATGCGCTTTTCCAGCAGCATCATCGACAGGATGACGACGAAGGCGAACACCAGCAGGCCGCCGGCCAGGATATGCGCCTCGGCCCAGCGCAGGGTTTCCACATAGTCGTAGATGGCGACGGACAAAACCTTGGTCTCGCCCGGGATGTTGCCGCCGATCATCAGCACGACGCCGAATTCACCCACCGTATGGGCGAACCCCAGCACCGCGCCGGTCAGGAATCCCGGCCGCGCCAGAGGCACGGCGACGGACCAGAAGGCGTCCCAGGGCGAGGCGTGCAGGGTCGCCGCGACCTCCAGCGGCCGGTCGCCGAAGGCTTCGAAGGCGTTGCGGATGGGCTGCACCACGAAGGGCATGGAATAGAACACGGAGCCGATGACCAGGCCCTGGAAGGTGAAGGCGAGGGAGCGTTCGCCCCACAGCCCGGCGATCCAGCCGCCGGGACCGTCCGGCCCCATGGCGACCAGCAGGTAGAACCCCAGCACCGTCGGCGGCAGCACCAGGGGCACGGCGACCACGGCGGCGACCGCTTCCTTCCACCGGGCCTTGGACCGCGCCAGCCACCAGGCGATGGGCGTGCCGATGATCAGAAGAATCACGGTGGTAATCGTGGCCAGTTCCAGGGTCAGGCGGATCGGCGACCACAGCCCGGCGAGATCAAGCCCCTGTTCAGGCATCCGGGCGGATCTTGGCCGGTTCGCCCAGGCCGTAGCCGAACCGGGCCTTCACCCGATTGGCCGAGTCCCCGCCCAGGAACGACAGGAACGCGCGGGCCGCCGGATTGTCCTTACCGCTGTTCAGAAGAACCGCGTCCTGAGCGATGGCGGGGTAGAGGTCTTCCGGCACCGGCCAGCGCGAGCCTTTGTCGTGACCGGCGACCTGCGACAGGGCGATGAAACCCAGTTCCGCATTGCCCGATTCCACGAACTGATGGGTCTGGGCGATGTTGTTGCCCTGGACGATCCTGGGTTTCAGGGCGTCATAGACGCCGAGCGCCTTCATGGCGGTGATGGCGGCGGCGCCGTAGGGGGCGGTCACCGGATTGGCGATGGCGATCCTGGAAAAGGTTGCACGCTTTAACGTGCTTGGCCCCTGCACCAGATCCGCGTCGCGGCTGTAGAGCACGATCTTGCCCGTGGCGTAGGTGAACCGGGTTTCGGCGAGAGCCAGGCCGTCGGCGGCGGCCTTCAGGGGACGTTTCTGGTCGGCGGCCAGGAACACCTCGAACGGTGCGCCCTTGGCGATCTGGGTATAGATCTGCCCGGTCGACCCGAAACTGAACACCACCTTGTGGCCGGTCTTCTCCTCGAACAGAGCGCCGATGTCCTGGGCCGCCTGGGTGAAATTGGCGGCGACGGCGACCTTGACCTCGCCCGCGCGGGCGGGGCCGGGCAGCATCAACGCGGCGACGGCGGCCAGCAGGAGTATGCGGTTTTTCAGAACGGCGGCGGACATGCAGCGACTCTCCGATAGGACAACTCGGACATATCGGAAACTATCGCCAGGGGCGGTTCTTGGCAAGAGGTGCGTGCGTGGCGCCTAGGCGTCGTCCTTGGGCAGCAGCTTGCGCATGGCGATCAGGTCGCCGGCGATGGCCTTTTCGGTCTTGGCTTCCATCTTGCGGTACTGGTCGAGCACCTTGTGTCCCAGGTCCGTCAGCTCCGCGCCGCCGCGCGTGCTGCCGCCCCTCGAGGTGGTGACCAGGGGCGTGCCGAACTGCGCGTTCAGGGCCTCGATCAGGCCCCAGGCCTTCTTGTAGCTCATGCCCAGGTCGCGCCCGGCGGCGGCGATGGAGCCGGTTTCGCCAACGCCCTGCAACAGGTCGGCCTTGCCCGGCCCGATGGCGACGTCGGGGGCGAGAACGACGCGGAGCCGCGCCCCTGTCTGCTGGTTTCCTGCCTTCATGGCGGCATTCTACCCCGCTTGGCGCCGCCCGGTCAGGCGAAATTGCCAGCTCATGACTGTGCCTGCCGGATCACCTGGGTTAGGATGCGGCCCGCAGTATTCAATTGCCTTTCAACAATCACGGAACCAAGCCCCATGACCACACCCGCAGACGACCAAGGTGCCGTGCGCCTGACCCGCAACGGCGCCGTCGCCCATCTGATCTTTGACCGGCCCCAGGCCCGCAACGCCATGACCTGGACCATGTATCAGGGCCTGGCCGACGCCTGCGACGAAATCATGGACGATCCCTCCGTGCGCGTCGCCGTGTTCCGGGGGGCGGGCGGCAAGGCCTTCGTCGCCGGTACGGACATCGCCCAGTTCGGGGCCTTCACCTCGGGCGACGACGGCCTGGCCTATGAGGACAAGGTCGAAACCTATATTTCCCGCGTCGAACGCCTGCCCATGCCGACCCTCTGCGTGGTCGAGGGCTGGGCCGTCGGCGGCGGCATGGCCATCGCCAACGCCTGCGATTTCCGCATCGCCACGGCGGGATCGCGGTTCGGCGTGCCCATCGCGCGCACGCTCGGCAACTGCCTGTCGGCGCAGAACCTGCGGGCGCTGACGGAAACCCTCGGCCTGCCCATGGTCAAGCGCATGCTGATGCTGGCGGAAATGCCGGAGGCCGAGGAATTATTGGCCCACGGCTATCTGCTCGCCGTCGCCGAAGCCGACGGCATCGACGCCCTGCAGGCGGAGCTTGTCGAAAAGCTTTTGGGTCATGCCCCCGTGACCATGCGGGTGACCAAAGAAGCCCTGCGCCGCCTGGGCACCAACCTGACCCCGGACGACCGCGACCTGATCCATGCCGCCTACGGCAGCCGCGATTTCAAGCACGGCGTGGAAAGCTTCGTCGCCAAGCAGAAGCCGGACTGGAAGGGCGTCTGATCGCGGCTATTCGGGCGGGGCGAAGAATTCGAACCGCAGCCCGCCCGGAATGATGCAGATGAAATGCCGCGCCGGGGATTCCGGCCGCACCGGGCAGGGCGCGCATTCGGTCTCGACGCCGGGCCAGGTGCTGACCCGTTCGTAAACGGTGTCCAGCGCCGCGAAATCCGCGACCTTCAATGCCAGGTGATGCAGGCCGATGTTCCTCCTGCGGTCGAAGGGGGTGGCGGTTTCCGGGTTTTCCGCCCGCCACAGGGTCAGCATGACCGTGCCGTCCGAAACGAACACCGCCGGATAATCGGGCACCTCCCCCACCTGTTGAAAGCCGAGTGCCTCTTCAAGGAAGGACTTGGTCTGGGCGAGGTCGGGAACCGTCAGGCCGATGTGATGGGCGCCGAGGGTGAGCGGGGGCGTGGTCATGGGCATGCTCCGGTTGCAATAAAAGTAGACAGAACGGTCTACATATTGCCGTAACAAAGCGATCACGGCAACCGTCTTGCCGTCCGGATCGTGAATTTTTGATGTTTTCGCCGAATGAGGCCGCGTCAGACTGGAAAACGCGCCTTCAGGTCCGCGCCCGGCAGAAGCCGGATTGGCAGGGCAAATAAGGCCACACGCAAAAGGATGCTATACTTAAGAAGTGTGTAATGTGGCATGAAGTTTGCGTCGATAGCGTCGCTAAAGGGGGCCGGAACCCTGCCGGTTATGTCGTGTCTTCTGGATGAAGACGTAATGGAGACAGTACGCGGCCGGGGATGGTGAAACCGATAAGTGATCGCCGAATCAGGGGATTGGAGGAGAACGAATGGCTATTGAAGCCGCACAAGTTCTCTCATCGGATCGAACGTCCTTGAGTGACGTACTCGCCGTTGCGAAACGCATCGCAGAAGGCGTGATTCGAGAGAATGCGACGCAAATTGACAAGGATTGCTCCTGGCCGGAAGCCGGCCTGCGAGCCCTGCAGGCTGCCGGATTGGGTGGATTGGTGGTTGACCGCAAATTCGGCGGTTTGGGCCACGGCCTGATGGCGTTGGCAAAGGTCTGCGAAATCCTCGGCCGTGAGTGCGCATCGACGGCGATCTGCTTCGGCATGCATTGTGTCGGTTCGTCCGTAATCGCAGCCCGCGCAACGGACCATCACACGCGGGCATTTCTGCGTCCGATCTGTGAAGGCAAGCATCTGACGACATTGGCGTTAAGCGAAGCCGGGACAGGATCGCATTTTTACTTTCCGCAGACCCGCCTGACGCATGTGGACGAGGCGACGCTTCGCATCGACGGGCAAAAGCATTTCGTGACCAATGGAGCGCATGTCGATTCATACGTCGTGTCTGTCATGAACCATGACCCGGAAGGACTGGTGCAGTTCTCTTGTACGGTCCTTCCCGACGGGACCGAGGGCATGACATGGCATGATTCCTGGCAGGGTTTCGGCATGCGTGGCAACGATTCCCGCACGCTTGACCTGGTTGGCGTCCATTTGGACGCGCGTAACCTGCTGGGATCCGAGGGCGATCAGATCTGGTACATGTTCAACGTCGTCGCACCATACTTTCTGGCGGCCATGTCGGGGACATATCTGGGCGTTGCTTCCGATGCTCTTGAGATCGCGCGGGCGCATTTGACCGCGCGGGAATTCAAACACGACGGCCGCCGTTTGGCTGATTCATCCGTCTTGCAACAGCGCCTTGGCACGCTTTGGGCCAAGACCGAAGCCGTGCGGCAACTGCTGTACAACGGTGCGCGGATGTTTGATGCGGGTGATGAGAATGCGGTTATCCATATTCTCTCATCCAAGGCGGAAGTCGCCGATGTCGCGACCCATGTCGTCAACGAGGCCATGACCATGATGGGCGGAACCGCCTATCGGGATGGTGACCGGATGCAGCGGCATTTGCGCGACGTGCGCGCGGCGCATGTGATGGCGCCGACGACCGATCTATTGCGCATCTGGACGGGACGAAAGCTCCTGGGCCTCGCACTTTTCGGTGATGAGTAGAGAATGATGAGCGCACAAGTACTCTATCAACTCGACGACCAGCCGTTCCTTGACCGCTTGATCGGTTCGATCGGCGACGGGTTCACGTTTCATGCATGGGCCGGGGCGGTCGACGACATCTGTCCGGACAACGGCGAAGACCTGCCCAGACTGCTCTTGTTGGGCGAAGGAGATCGCGATCCCGTCGGCACCGCCGTCGGATTGCGCTACTCGGGCGCCAAACTGCCGATCGTCATATTGAATGACGCATTCAATTCCGGCGGCGTAAAGGGTCAGAAAAAGTTTGAGGATTTGCCGGTCAGCGATACCGTCGTGCTCTCAAGGACCGACCCGGAGGCCGTTGCGGGCCATATTCGTGAGCGCATCCATATTCTGCAACGACGCCGCGCCGCCTTCGGGTCGCTCCGCCACGCAGAACAGGATTTGCCGAACCGACATAGCTTTCAGGATGCCCATCATTCGTTCCTCGACGATTTGCTGGAGCATGCGCCGATTGGAATTCTGTTGATCAGCGATCGAGGAATGATCCATTCGATCAACAGGTTCGGATTGGAAATGCTCGGTTTGGATGAGCGGGACCTTACCCGGCGCCACATTCAGGATGTGCTGCCTGGCTGCAGTCTGGATGGCGGCGCCATACCGGACTCGCGCCAGGGACATTCGGTGCAACCCATGGTCCGGGAATTGACGATCGGTGCCTGTCCGGACAGTGCTCGGCACCTGTCCGTACGGATCGTTCCGGCGGTGACCACCGCTGCCGGCGCGCCTGAATTCATGGTCCTGGTGTCGGATGTAACCAACGAAGTTCGTGCCCGCGAAGCCGCACGCCTGGCGAGCGATCAGAAATCGCTTTTGGTCGAATTCATGAGCCATGAATTGCGGACACCGCTCAACGCGATTCTGGGGTTTGCCCAAATGCTGACGATACACGGGGGCGATGGCCTGAACGACACGCAGGAAAAGTACATCGGGAACATGATCGAAGCCGGAAACCATCAGTTGGAGTTGATCAACCATGTCCTTGAACAGGCCCGCAGCGAGGACGGCGTCTTCAGTCTGAGCAATGGCCCGATTTCGGTGTCCGAGTTGATTGCCGAGAGCGTTTCATTGGTCGCCATGCTTGCCCGGGAACGCAACATTTCGGTTTCCGTCGACGATGTTGCGGCCGACCTGACGGTCAAGGGGGACGGCTTCCGGGTGAAGCAATGCCTGCTGAATCTTCTTGGGAATGCGGTCAAATACAACCGAACCGGCGGCAGGATCACGATCGGCGCCCGCGGGGCCGGCGACCATTCCATCCGGATTTGGGTGAAAGACACCGGAATTGGAATCGCCGAATCGAATCTCGACGAAGTGTTTGCCCGTTACCATCGTACAAGCGATGCCGTATCCTCGACGATCGAAGGCAACGGTATCGGCCTGGCGCTCTGTAAGCAGATGATCGAGTTGATGAACGGCCGGATCGGTGTGGAAAGTGTGCGGGGATCTGGCAGTACGTTCTGGTTTGAATTGCCGGCGGTGACGTAACCGAGCGTCGCGGAACCCGGCCTGCCCCGACAGATCAACCCGGGAAACGCGCCTTCAGGTCGGCGACCTGTTCCGGCGAAAGGAACGTGGTGTCGAGTCCGCGCAGCATCAGGTAGAGCTTCGCTGTTTCCTCCAGTTCCTCCGTCGCGTAAACCGCGTCGGCGAGGGTCTTGCCCGCGACCACGGGACCGTGGTTGGCGAGCAGCACCGCATGATGGTCCGACGCCATTTCCTTGACCGCCTTGGCGAGATCGACGCTGCCCGGCGGAAAGAACGGGATCAGCGGCAGGGTGCCGACCTTCATCACGTAATAGGCGGTGATCGGCGGCAGCACGTTCTTCGGGTTCACTTCCTTCAGGCAGCTGACGGCGACCGAATGGGTCGAGTGCAGATGCACGATGGCCTTGGCCGTGGCGCGCTCGCCATAGACGGCCATGTGCAGGAAGGTCTCGATGGTCGGCTTGTCGCCGCCGACGTGAGTGCCGTCCTTGTCGAGCTTGGAAATGCGTTCGGGATCAAGGCGTCCCAGGCAGGACCCGGACGGCGTCATCAGCCAGCCGCCGTCCTCGGTCCGCACGCTGATGTTGCCGGACGACGCATAGGTCATGCCCCGGTCGAACAGGGATTTTCCGAGAACCGCGATCTCGTCGCGTTGCTTGTTTTCCGGGGTCATGCGACGGCCTTCTCGTCGAGCATGGCGAGCGCCTTTTCGAAGAAGTCCTCGGCCCCGAAGTTGCCGGACTTGAGGGTGAGCGCCAGGGGCGCCTCGCCGCCCGTGGCGAACGTCAGGCTTTCCGTCCAGGGCACGCCGGGATCGATTTCCGGGCCGATCCGCATGGCCTGCACGCCCAGCGCCTGAACCACGGCGCCGGAGGTTTCGCCCCCGGCGACGACGAAACGCCGCACGCCGCCGTCGCGCAGATTGCGCGCCAGGCGCCCGAAGAACCGCTCGACCGTGTCGCCCGCCTGATTGCGGCCCATTTCAGACTGCACTTTCACCACCGTGTCCGGATCGGCGGTGGAGTAGACCAGTTGCGGCCCGGAATTGAGGCCCGCCAAAATCTTGTCCGCCACGGTGCGGGCCGCGTCGACCACGTCGCCGAGGGCCAGCGGATCGACCTGATGAGTCGGCCACTGTTTTTTCGCCCGCGCGACCTGGCCGCGGGTCGCCTGCGAGCAACTGCCGGCGATGATCACGGCGGGGCCGGTGACATTCGGCAGCGCCGCCTCGGCGGGCGCGCCCAAAAGACCCTGCCGGCGGTAGTTTTCCGGCAGCCCCAGGGCAATGCCCGAGCCGCCGGTGACCAATGGGTGATCGGCCACGGCCTGGCCGATCACGCCCAGGTCGGCGTCGTCCAGGGCGTCGACAATGGCATAGCGGTTGCCGTTCTTTTTCAAGGCGGCGACGGCGGCCTTCACCTCGGCCGCACCCTTGCGCACGGTCTTGTGTTCGACCAGGCCGACCATTTCGTCCGTCTGGCGCGACAGCACGCGCACCAGATTGGCGTCGCGCATGGGCGTCAGGGGGTGGTCCTTGAGGCTCGATTCCGACAGCAGGACGTCGTTCACGAACAGGTAGCCCTTGTAGATGGTCCGCCCGGTGGTGGGAAAGGCCGGGCAGGCGATGGCGAAATCGGCGTCGAGCGCATCCAGCAGGGCGTCGGCGACGGGGCCGATATTGCCCATGTCCGTGGAATCGAAGGTCGAACAATACTTGAAGAAGATCTGTTTGGTGCCCAGGCCCTTGAGCCAGGACAGGGCGGCGAGCGATTCCGTGACCGCTTCGTGCACCGGGCAGGTGCGCGATTTCAAGGCCACGACCACGGCCTCGGCGTCGCCCAGATCCTTCAGGCTGGCGCCCGAGGGCACGCCGTTGACCTGCACCGTGCGCATGCCGTTCTTCACCAGCGTGTTGGCAAGGTCCGTGGCGCCGGTGAAATCATCGGCAATGCATCCCAATACGATGGACATGGGGGCGGGCGTCTCCTCGATCACGGCCGCGACCCGGGCGGGACGGCCTTTTGCGTGCGTATCGAGTTATATAACGCCTAATGCGCCGAAACGCACGCCCCCCCGGGGCTTAGGCGGCCGGCCCCAGAACGTCCAGCAGGTCACGCAGACGGAACGGCTTCAGCAGCGTGTGGTCGGCCCCCAGGCCGGCCGCATCCCGGAGGTACAGGGCCTTCGCCGACATGGCGATGACGGGAAGCGTCGGCCGCGCTTTCTTCGCATTGATGATGAATTCGATGCCTTCGCCGTCGGCCATGACGATGTCGGTGACGGCGGCATCGACGGTCTCGCGTTTGATGATATCAAGCGCGGCATGTCCGCCCGACGCGGCCAACACGCGAAACCCGGCATCTTCCAGGGTTTCGCAAAGCGTGCTGCGCAGGTCGGTGTCGTCATCAACCAGCAATATCGTCGTCATGGCCGGATTATCGCCGCCCTGCGGGGGGCGGTGAAATCACGCCCCATCACATTGTTGTTCACTCAGACGTCGTCATCCAGGCGGGCGAGATAGCGGGGATTGCTTTCGGCCAGCTCAGACCGCATGACGGCGGTCAGATGGGCATGGGTGCCTTTGGGGGCATTGCCTTGGCGGATGGCCCGGGCGAGGGCGCGGTTGAGGTCATCAAGGCCGCCGTCCCTGCCCAACAGCGTCTTGAGCGACGCCGTCTCGGCCCGTTCCGGCCCGTCGCCGGCGGCGGCCTGACGCGCCGCGATGGCACGGGCGTTGCGGATCATGGCGGCGACATAGTTGGCGTTGCCGGCGTCGGGGTCGGCGGCGGCTTCCGTGGCGTCGGCGATGTCGGTCAGGGCGGGGCCGCTCGGCTTCTTTCTCATCGTGGGTCTCCCGTCATGGCGAGAATTTCGGCCTCCAACTCGGGCACGACATGGGCGGTCAGGGCCAGTTCGAGGGACGGCTCCTCGCCCGAGACGTGCCGCCAAGCCTGCTGCAGGGCGATTACGGCCCAGCGTACATGGGCCATGACCTGCCAATAGGTGACGGCGGCGGGGTCGACCGTGCGGCCCGAGGCGTCTTCATAACCCGCGAGGAATGCCCTTTGCGGGCCGAGGCCGCCGGCCTCTTCCTCCCAGCGCCCGAAGCGCCAGCATTTGGCGAGAAACCAGCCGATATCCTCCAGCGGGTCGGACCAGCCGGCGAACTCCCAATCCAGGGTCGCCGACAAGGTCCCGCCGTCGATCATCAGGTTGCCCGTGCGGTAATCGCGGTGACACAGCACGATGGCGCCGGGGGGCGGGGCGTGGTCGGCGAGCCAGGCCAGTCCCCATTCCACGGCGGGATGGGGGTCGGGCAGGGCGTCCAGATAGGTGCCGTACTGCGCCACGGCGGCGCGGGCCGGGTCCTGGGGCGGCGGGCCGAGAAAGGCCAGATCGGCGCCCCGTGGCGTGATGCTGTGGATATGCGCCAGATTTTCCCCCAGGGCGCGGACCAGATCGGCGTTAGGCGCTTCCCTGACCAGCCGCCCGCCCCGGGCCTCGCCCCTCACCCGATGCATGAGAAAGAACGGCACGCCCAGGACGCCATTGTCCTCGCACAACACGCAGGGGGTCGGCACGGTGACCCCGGCGCTGTGGGCGGCCTTCAGCAGGGCGAATTCCTCGGCCCGGGAATGGCTGGTGGCGACGGCGGAGGCCGCGTCCCGGCGCAGCACCAGATCGTGGTGGCCGGGCCAGGTGCCGCCCGTGACGTCGATTTCCAGCCGGTGGTTTTCCTGGATCGCCCCGCCGGACAGCCGTTCCGTGGCCAGGATGCGCACCGCCCCTCCGGCCAGATCCGCGAGCCAGCCGGTCAGGCGGGTACGGTCATCGGATGTCAGATTTCCGGCCACGGGCAATCTCAGCCCCAATGCCAGTAATCAAGGCCGTGTTCGCGGAATTGGCCGGCCAGGACCATCTTGTGGACTTCGGAGGCGCCGTCGACCAGACGCGCCTGGCGGGCGTAACGGTAGATCCATTCCAGGACCGTGTCCTTGGAATAGCCCCTGGCGCCGCACAACTGCACCGCCGTATCGACGCATTTGTGCAGGGTGTCGGCGACCTGGACCTTGGCGGTGGAAACCTCGGCCCGGGCGCGGCTGCCCTGGTCGAGGGTCCAGGCGGCGTGCATGGTCAGCAGGCGGCCGATCTGGATTTCCTTGGCCGCCTCGCCCAACAGCAGTTGTACGCTTTCCCGGTCGGCCAGGCGGGTGCCGAAGGCCTCGCGCTCGGAGATATATTCATCGGCGATTTCCAACGACCGCTTGGCCAGACCCAGCCAGCGCATGCAATGGGTCAGGCGCGCGGTGCCGAGGCGGATCTGCACGCATTTCATGCCCTCGCCGACGCCCATCAGGCGGTTCTCGTCGGGGATTTCCAGGCCGTCGAAGTTGAGTTCGCAATGGCCGCCGTGTTCTTCCGGGCCCATGATCGGGATGCGGCGCACGATTTCCCAGCCCGGCTGGTCCTTGTGGAACAGGAAGGCGGTCAGATTGCGCCGTTCGTCGTCGGAGGTGCGGGCGAGAAGAATAAAGTGGGACGCCACGCCGGCCCCGGTGATGAACCATTTGCGGCCGTGGACGACCCACTTGTCGCCCTTCTTTTCCGCCCGCGTGCGCATCATACCCGACGGGTCGGAGCCGGCCCCCGGGGCCGGTTCGGTCATGATGATGGACGATCGCACGGTGCCGTCGATGATCGGCTGCAGCCATTGTTCCTTCTGCGCGTCCGTCGCGACCTTGTTCAAAACGAACATGTTGCCGTCGTCGGGGGCGGCGGCGTTGAACACCACGGGGCCGAAGATGGAGCGGTTCATTTCCTCGTAGCAGGCGGCCATGCCGACCGTGTCGAATCCGCGCCCGCCGCGCGCCGTCGGCATGGACAGTGCCCATAGCCCCTCGCTTTTCGCCTTGGCGCGCAAACCGTCCAGCAGGTCGAGGCGGATGTTCTCATGATCGTCGTAACTGGCCGGATCGGCCTCCAGCGGCAGGAGGGTGTCGGCCACGAATCGGCGGATGGCCTGCCGGGTTTTGTCCACTTCCGGGGTCAGTTTGAAATCCATAAAGGCGGGTTCCTGTCTTTCTGCGTCGAAGGCCGGGCCATTTTCGCCCGGCGGCGGGCCGCGAGACTATCAGATTTGCCGGAAAAACCGGAACCCGGGCGCGAATTCTTGTCTGATTTTTAATATTGTCAGGGAATGATCAGGGTTGTGGCCTAGAATTTCCCTCGTCTTAAAAGAAATCAGCTTTTGAGGGCGGGATCTTTGTTGCCAGGGATGACCGCCATGGACTTGAACGAACAACAACAACAAGACGCGCGCAGAAATCCCCGTTCCACCGTGCATGGGAACGTGGAAGTCAATGGCGGCGGCCCCTACCGGGGCGGCAAGCTCCATGACATGTCCGTCGGCGGCGCGTCGATCATTTACCCCGAAGGCAGCCAGCCCCAGGATGATCCGGTACAGGTCGATGACGAGATCCTGCTGGTCATCCGCGGCCGCGCCCATGTGCCGGGCCGCGTCGCCCGTGTGTTCGACGGTGGGTTTGCCGTGGAATTCGACTGGTCCCTGGACGTCGACCGCGACCGCTTCCTGAAATACCAGGACAACTGAGCCTTCCTGAGAGCCGAGATCTAGGTCCGTTCCTGGGCCGGGGCCACGCCGTTGAATCCCACCGTCGCCATGTCGCGCAGCGGCCAGGATCCTTCCGCGCCCTTGCGCTTCAATTGCAGGCGCGTCGGCCCGTTCGCGAAATCGTCGGCGGGAAAGGTGCCGGCGGCGCCCGGTTCTGGGATTCGGGGCGGTAGCCGGGATTATCCGCGGGGTGCGATCCCGATCCGCCCCGACGCCGCCGTCTGCTTGCGCAAAAGGCATGGCGGTCTTCTTTTCTACAGCGTGTTGACCAGATGCCCGCCGTCGACGGCAACGGTCTCGCCGGTCATGAAGTCGGACGCGTCGGACGCCAACAGCAGCAGGGCGCCTTCCAGGTCTTCGGGCTTGCCGAAGCGGCGCTGGGGAATGCGCTTCATCAGGGTCTGGCCGCCCTCGCTTTCCAGGAAGTTCCGGTTCAGGTCCGTTTCGATGTAGCCGGGGGCGATGGCGTTGACCCGGATGTTGTGGCGCGCCCATTCCAGGGCCAGGGATTTGGTCATCTGCACCAGCCCGGCCTTGGACACGGCGTAGGGCATGACGCCGCCCGCCTGGCGCAGGCCCAGGACCGAGGCGACGTTGACGATGGTGCCCGGCCTGCCGGCGGCGATCATGTCCTTGGCGGCACGTTGTGCCACGGTCCAGGCGCCGGTCAGGTTGGTCGCCATGGTCTGGTCCCAGGTTGCGGGGTCGAGGTCGATGGCGCGGTCGGTCGAGGCCAGGCCCGCGTTGTTGATCAGGATCGTGACCTGGCCGAGCGCCCGGTCGGCGGTCTCGAAGGCGTCGGCCACGGACTCCCGGTCGGTCACGTCCATTTCCACGGCCAGCGCCTGTCCGCCCGCCGCCGTGATGGCGTCGACCGTTTCCGCGAGCTTTTCCCGCCGCCGCGCGCAGCAGGCGACGGCGGCGCCATGGGCGGCCAGCGCCTCGGCGAAACGGCGGCCCAGGCCGGAGGACGCGCCGGTGACCAGGGCCACCCGGTCGGCCAAAAGGTCATCGCGGAAGAAACGGGTCATGGCTCAAGTCTCCTGGCCTACTTTATTGGCATGGTCGCGCAGCACGAACTTCTGGATCTTGCCCGTGGACGTCTTGGGCAGGGGGCCGAACACCACCGTGCGCGGCGCCTTGTAATGGGCCATGTTGGCGCGGCACCACGCGATGATGGCGTCGGCGTCGGTGCGGTCCTCCGCCCCCGGCTTCAGGGTCACGAAGGCGCAGGGGGTCTCGCCCCACTTGTCGTCGGCCTTGGCGACCACGGCGGCCTCCATCACGTCCGCATGGCGGTAAAGGCATTCCTCGACCTCCAGCGACGAGATGTTTTCGCCGCCGGAAATGATGATGTCCTTGGACCGGTCCTTGATTTCCACATAACCATCCGCGTGCAGCACGGCAAGGTCGCCCGTGTGGAACCAGCCGCCCCGGAACGCGGCCCCGGTCGCGGTTGGATTCTTCAGGTAACCCTTCATGATGGTGTTCCCGCGCAGCATGATCTCGCCCATGGTCCGGCCGTCGGCGGGCACCGGTTCCATGGTGTCCGGGTTCATCACGGTCTGATCAGCCACGGTAGGATAGCGCACGCCGGCGCGGCTGATCTTCTGCGCCTGGGCGTCCGGATCAAGGTCGTCCCAGGCGTCCTGCCAGGCGCAATAGGTCGAAGGCCCGTAGGATTCCGTCAGTCCGTACAGATGGGTGACGCGGAAGCCCATTTTCTCCATGCCCGAGATCACCGCCGAGGGCGGCGCCGCGCCGCCGGTGAACACCTGCACTTCCTGGTCGAACGTCCGCTTCACCGCGTCCGGCGCGTGGATCAGCATGTTGAGGACGATGGGCGCACCGCACATATGGGTGACGCGATGTTCGGCGATCATGGGAAAGATCAGGGCCGGGTCGACCCGGCGCAGGCAGATATGCGTGCCCGCCGCGGCGGTGATCGACCAGGGATAGCTCCAGCCGTTGCAGTGGAACATGGGCAGGGTCCAGAGATAGCGCGACCGGCGGTCGAGGCGCGAGACCAATGCCCCGCCCATGGCCGTCACGAAGGCGCCCCGATGGTGATAGACCACGCCCTTGGGGTTGCCCGTGGTGCCGGAGGTATAGTTGAGCGAGATCGCCTGCCATTCGTCCTTGGGCGGGCGGACCGGGAATTCTGGATCGCCGGTCTGCAGGAACGCCTCGTAATCCATGTCGCCCAGATGGTCGCCCCGGGTGCCGCCCTGGGCTTCGGTTTCCGGATCGTCGATGTCGATGACAGGGATCTTGCGGCCCAGGCGGGCGAGGGCGTCCTTGATCACCGGGGCGTGTTCCCGGTCGGTGATCAGCAGCTTGCTTTCCGCATGGTCGAGAATAAAGGCGATGGTCGGGGCGTCGAGCCGCGTGTTCAGGGCGTTCAGCACGGCCCCCGCCATGGGAATGCCGAAGTGCGCTTCGAGCAATTCCGGCGTGTTGGCGCCCATGACGGACACCGCGTCACCCCGGCCGATGCCGCGCGCGGCGAGTGCCCCCGCCAGCCGGCGGCAGCGGATCAGCATGTCGCCATAGGTGATGCGCCGGGCGCCGTGGACCGCCGCGACCTGATCGGGATAGACCGCCGCCGCCCAGGTCAGGAAGCTCAGCGGCGTCTGCGGCTGGTGGTTGGCCGGGGTGCGTCCCAGGTCCGTCTCGAAGATGTTGTCCGCCCTGCTCACGGGTGGGTTTCTCCCCCGTTGGTTTACTGTTGTTGGGTCAACAGATACCACCGGGCCGCCGTCGCGCAAAGGGGGGTGGGGCGTGCCGGGGGCGGGGGCGTCAGCCGCAGGTGCCTTGCGGCGGGAATTCGCCGGAATTGATGCGGTCAATGGTGACGTCCTGGATCACGTCCGATTTCAGGGCCTGGTTGAATCGCCGCCGCAGGTGAGCCGGCAGGGATGTTCCGATGTCCGCGTCCAGGGCCTCGGTCTCGGAATAGCGCAGGGTGACCTCCTGCGTTACCGTCGAGACCAGGCGGGGTGCCAGCCGGCAGACCAGGTCCCGTTCCGGAACGCCGCCGACCTTGACCGTGATCGACAACAGGACGATGTCGCCGGCCCCCTTTTTATACTTCAGGCCATATCCGCCCAGGCGGACGGGCACCGCCTGGATGCGCAGGGTCTGGGGTCTGCTGTTTGCCGCGTCGTCCAGTTCCATATGCGGGTCGGTCATCAGCCCCGTCAACAGGACCGCGCCCAAAATGGTGCCCGTAACGCCGCCGGCGACGACGAGGCTCTTGTAGAAATTCACTTATGACATCCTCGATCATGCTCTCCCTTCCCTCAAAGGTTTCAGGCCGGATCGCTGGTGTGCTGGTGTGGTCAATATCAATTGGTCTGGTAGCGGTAGAGCCCCCTTGCGTTGATGGCATCCACGACGAAACCGATATCGGCCATCCCGCGCAGCAGGGCCTGGGCCCGGTCGGGGGGGACATGGATCAGGCTGTCGTCCGGGTCGCTGGCATGAAAGGCGTCCATGGCGACGCGGTAGCGGCTGCGTTCGGTGACGATGAAAAGATAGGGATCAGCTTTCGAGCGCAGGACGATCAGGTCAGGCTCGGCCATGGCACCGTTCCACCTGGATAGCAGGAGATGCCGCCCCGAGAATCGTGATCAATGCCCGGGCGCTAAAGGCCGGGGCGGGAGGGTGGATAATGGCGTTGCGCGAGGTCATGGCGCTTCCTTGTGTTGGTCTGTAGGGCGCCGACGGGGTTTTCGGTGCGTGGCGCCGCGGGTGGTACGGAAGGCAAGTGCCAATGCATCGTTGCGTTGTCTGCCGGTCAGATAGAGCGTGAATACAGTTGTACGTATTCAGATACGTCGATATAAATTATTCGCAACATGCGAGTGTATTGGCAACAATTTTATATGCAAAATATGACAAATTGAAAACGCCCCGGCCGCATGGTTTGTGTGCGGCGGCGCGGCGGGCGGGGAAAATTGCGTTCCCCGGCGGCGGTGGAGCGGGTATTGATGATGTCCCACCTCCAATAAGGCCCTCCCCCAAACATGGAACTCTGGATTCCCATCACCGTCCTGGCGGCATTCCTTCAGAATGCGCGTTCGGCATTGCAGAAGCATCTGAAGGGGCGTCTTTCGACCCTGGGCGCGGCTTATGTCCGCTTTCTTTACGCCTTGCCCTTTTCGCTGATCTATCTGTGGGGACTGCACGTGGTGGTGGGCAAGGACCTGCCCGTGTTCAACGCCACCTTTCTGATGTATTGCGTCCTGGGCGGGGCCAGCCAGATCATCTTCACCGTGCTGCTGCTGCACCTGTTCCAGTTCCGGAACTTCGCCGTCGGGACGACCTTTTCCAAGACCGAAGTGTTTCAGGTCGCCGTCCTGGGGTTTCTCATCCTGGGCGACACGGTGACGGTTTCCGCCGCCGCCGCCATCGGGCTGGCGGGTGTCGGCGTCGTCGTGTTGTCGGCGGGCCAGTCGAAGGTGTCGCTGAAGGCGTTGGTGTCCGGGGTGACGGAAAGAGCAACGGTGATCGGGCTCGTCTGCGGTGCCTTCCTGGGGGCTTCGGTCGTGTTCTTTCGGGGGGCGGCGCTGTCGTTGAAATGGGACGACCTCGCGATGACGGTCGCCTACACCCTGGCGGTGTCGTTGGTCATTCAGACGATCGCCATGGGCGCCTATCTGGCGTGGAAAGAGGCGCCGACCCTGAAGGCCGTGTTCGTCCATTGGAAATGGTCGGCGGCGGTGGGGGCTGTCGGCATGGCGGGGTCCGTTGCCTGGTTCCTCGCCTTCACCATGCAGAATGCGGCCTATGTCCGCGCCTTGGGACAGATCGAACTGGTCTTTACCTTCGCGGCGTCGATTTTCTTTTTCAAAGAAAAGGTGGCGCGGTTGGAAGTGATCGGCATCGCCCTGATCGTTCTGGCGATCCTGCTGCTGATTCTCAGCCGAGCGTGAGTGCCCCGGCGCTGTCGGCGCCCTTCGTCAGTTTCTGCACGGCTTGATCGAATGTCAGCGTGCTGGGCTCCTTCTCATCGCATGCGGTGAGACTGAGAACAGCGGTCGCGGCAACTACAATAACGAATGACTTGTGCATCAATGCTCTTCCCGAATGTCCAGTGCCGCTGCGTCGATTCGCCCGGAAGTCGCGCAGCTTGATGGGCGGGTTAGAGCGCAAAATCTAGCATTTTGGCTGGCTCAACAAATGGTACATGGATCGTACAGGATAAAAATGTCATATTTACTGGTGGCGCGGCCCGCGAATACTCGGGCCGCATTTGTTCAACGATTAAGGGGGGCATGCAATGGCCGGACCTCAGAAAACAGTTTCGAAGAAGCCTGCGACGAAGAAGCCGGCGGCCGCGAAGAAGCCCGCCGCTAAAAAGTCGGCGGCGAAGAAAGCTCCGGCTAAGAAGGCGGCAGCAAAGAAGGCGCCGGCGAAGAAGGCGGCAGCCAAGAAAGCGCCGGCCAAGAAGGCAGCCGCGAAGAAGGCACCGGCGAAGAAGGCACCGGCTAAGAAGGCGGCAGCCAAGAAAGCGCCGGCGAAGAAGGCGGCAGCAAAGAAGGCGCCGGCTAAGAAGGCGGCAGCCAAGAAAGCACCGGCCAAGAAGGCGGCCGCGAAGAAGGCACCGGCCAAGAAGCCTGCGGCGAAGAAAGCGCGGGCCAAGAAGCCGGCTGCGAAAAAGCCCGCGGCGAAGAAATAGGCATGTCCGGCACGTCCGGCCCTTATTCAGGGTCGGATGATGCCCACACCTGTTTTTTTGCCTGACCGTCTCCCCGCGAGCACGCGGCCTTTCCCGTTGTGTCAGGGGCTGTTTCAGTCCATGCCGCCGCCCTTGATTCGATAGGGCGGGAACAGGTGGCGACACCTTGTGCAGATGGTGCTTCGTGCCTGGTCTGCGTCCGGACGGCGAAGGGTGTGGCCCTGCCTGCGCCTCAGCTTTCGCCGGGTAGCGGCGCGCCCGCCGCGACATTCCAGAACAGGACGCGGCCTTCCCCATCCGTGACGTCGAGCAGCGACGCCGCCCCCGTCGCCATCTTGGCCTTGCCCGTTGCTTGATGGCCGGCGAGGCCTTCCGGGGTTAATTCCAGGAAATAGCGCAGAATGCCGTTGGACGAACAGACCAGCGCCGTTCCGTCCGCGCCCAGGCGGGTCTCCAGTTCGGCGCTCAGGTCGCGGAGGTTGCGTGTCACGGTCGCGGCGCCGGGCATCCAGTGGGCGGTCTCCGTCGGCCAGCGGCTTTCTTTCTCCCAGGCCTCCAGTTCACGCGCCGCCGCCAGGCCGAAGCGGGCGACGATGTCGCCATCACTCATCCCGCCCCAGGGGCCGTAATCGATTTCCGTCAGGCGCGGGTCGATCTCGGCGGTTCCGTCGGCGCCGAGATCCGCCATGACAATCTCCGTGTGCCGGCGTGTGCGCTTGAGCGGCCCGCAGACGAACAGATCGGAGCACATGGCGGAGGCTTTCAATTGGGACGCCAGTGCATGGGCCTGGCCTTCGCCCGTGGCGGTCAGGGGCAGGTCCTCGTTGGCGCCGACGCGGACCGGCATTTCGCCCGCTTCGAACGTATTGCCGTGGCGGACCAGCAGAAGTTTCATGAGCGGACGGCGCCCGTGCCATCGTAGGCGGTCAGCAATTCGCCCTCGCCGGCGATCAGGTCTTCGGCGGCGGCCAGATCGGCGGGACTGTCGATGGACCAATGGGTGCGCCCGGCATAATCCACGGGCACGACGCGGATGGGGATGCCGTTTTCCAGGGCGCGCAGCTGTTCCAGGCCCTCGGTCTTTTCCAATGCGCTTTCCGGCAGGTCGACGAGCCCGGCCAATGTTTCGCGCCGATAGCCGTAGATGCCGACGTGGCGGTGGATCGGTGCGGCGGCGGCGCGGCGGAAGGGGATGATGGCCTTTGAGAAGTAGAGCGCGTTCGACCGGTTATCCAGAACCACCGTCGTGCCGCTGGCGGGGCTGTCCTTCTTATGTGCTTCAAGGGCGGCCAGCTGCGCGTCGCTGAGCGCCACCGCCGGCGTGGCGATGCGCACGTCCGGGTCGGTGAAGGCATTGGCCACGGCGGCGATCACCCAGGGCGGGGTCAGCACCGCGTCACCCTGCAGGTTGACGATCACGTCCGGCGGCGGGGTCATTGCCAGGGCCGCGGCATGGGCACGCTCGGTACCGTTGCGGCAGTCTTCCGGCGTCATCACCGCCTCGGCGCCAAACGCGGCCGCCGCCTCGGCGATGCGCGCGTCGTCGGTGGCGATGCAGACGCTGTTCACGCCCTCGGCCGCGCGGGCCAGCGCCCAAATCCGCTGCACCATGGCAATCCCGGCCACGGGGGCCAGCGGCTTGCCGGGAAAGCGGGTCGAGCCCCAGCGGGCTGGGATGATGACGGCGGTCCTGAGGCCTTGGGACATGGGGTTTCTCCTCGGTCTCTGTTCTATGTCAGCCCATCCCCGCAAACAACAGCGGACAAGCGCCCGGGCGACCTCCAATCTGAAATGGATAAAATTTTAGGAAATTTTTATTTAAGTAATATATGAATATATTTTAAAATTATAAACAAATTATATTATTGATGTTTACCTATACTAAAGTAATAATAAAACAAATATTGCGCGGTCGCGCAGTCGGGGTGGAGCATGAGCGTTCTGAAAAAACTTGTCGCCGACGTGGTTGATGAAATCCGCGGCGTCTTTTCCGAAAACCGAAAGTCCGCCCCGCCTCCGCGCGCTTGCGTGGCCGAAACGGATGAATACAGAACTTTCGCCTCCGTCACCGCCCGCGGCGACGCGGCAGGCGATACGACGCTCGCTCTTCGCTCATCCAACGAAGAGCCCCGGCCCGGGGACCGCGGTCTGCTCCCCGGCACTGCCCTCCCCGGGCCGGGAACCTATCCTGCACGAACCCGTCCGGCCACGGCGCCGGAAGCGCCGCAAGCCGATGTGTTCATCGAGACGGATGCGGCGGCGGCCCGGGGCATCCTCGGCGACGTCGACTGGGACGTTCTGACCGGCGGTGAGGCCGCCGTGCGCATCCTGGGCGACGACGGTCAACTGATCGACCGGGAGCACGGCTGAGAGCCGCGCGGTCTTTCGTTCACGGCCATTCCGGACTTCACGCATCATTTCCCATGTTCGTTTCCGCAGCCGGCGGCCCGATTGGCTGACCTGCGCGGGCTGGACGTTGCCCGGGGGCAGGGGGTAAAGGTTGACGGGAAACGGATGGGAGGATGGCAGACATGGCGGATGGAAAGCGCGCCCTTATCGTCGGCGCCGGGGCGGGGCTCAGCGCCGCCGTGGCGCGGCGTTTGGCGGCGGACGGCTGGCAGGTTGTCTTGAGCGCCCGCAATACGGACAAGCTGGCGGGTCTGTGCGCCGAGATCGGGGCCACGGCCCATGCCTGCGACGCCACGGACCCGGACCAGGTCGCGGCCCTGTTCGCGGCCCTCGATCAATCCGGCGGCGCTCCCGCCTTCGTGCTGTACAACGCCTCGCGCCGGGCCGCCGGCGCCGTCACCGACCTGGACCCTGCCGAGGTCAAGACCGCCATCGAGATTTCCGCCTTCGGCGGCTTCCTGGTCGCCCAGCAGGCGGCACGGCGCATGCTGCCGGCGGGGGACGGGGCGATCTTCTTCACCGGCGCCTCGGCCAGCGTGAAGGGCTATCCCCGGTCGTCCAGTTTCGCCATGGGCAAGTTCGCCCTGCGCGGCCTGGCGCAGAGCCTGGCCCGCGAACTGCACCCCCAGGGCATCCATATCGCGCATTTCGTGATCGACGGCGGCATCGCCGCCGACCACCGGGAAGGCCGGCAGAACACGGCGGACCAGCCGGACAAGTGGCTCGAGCCCGACGCCATCGCCGAAACCTACATGGCGATCCTCAAGCAGCCCCGCTCGGCCTGGACCTGGGAGATCGAAATCCGGCCCTGGGTCGAGACCTTCTAGGGCCGGGGGATGGCCGACGCCGCAACCCTGTTCATGCAGGCCGAGGCCGCCTGGCGCGCAGGCGATGCCGCCGAGGCGAAGGCCGCCGCCGAACGGGTGCTGGCCGACGACCCGGCCCATGCCGGCGCCCTGATGATCCTGGCCAACCTGTGTTTCGCCGTGGGCGACGTGGCGGAGGCGCGGCCCCATCTGGCGCGCCTCGCCATCCTCCTGCCCGATGAGGTGATGATCCTGGGCAATCTGGGCCGCGCCTGCCTGGCGGCGGAAGATCTGGGCGCGGCGGCTGAGGCGTTCACGGCGGCTCTGCAAACGGAGCCCGCCAACGCCCGTGCCCTCGACGGCCTGGGCATCGTGCGCCACCGGCAGGGCGATTACGCCCAGGCGGCGGACCTGCACGGCCGCGCCGTGGCGGCGGACCCGGGCTTTGCCGCCGGCTGGTGCAACCTGGGCATCGCCTGCACGGACCTGGGCCGCTATGCGGAGGGGGCCGCGGCCCTCGACCGTGCCCTGACCCTTGATCCCGATGATGCGCGCACGCGGTTCAACCGGGCGATCCTGCACCTGATGGCGGGCGACTTCGCCGTCGGCTGGCCGATGTACGAGGCGCGGCTGGCGTTCCAGGCCATGACCATGCCGCCGGGCCAGCGCTGGCAGGGCGAGGCGCTGGCGGGCGAGCGTGTTGTGCTGATCCCGGAACAGGGCTTCGGCGACGTCATTCAGTTCGCGCGCTTCGCCGCCCGGGTGCGGGAGCGGGGCGGGATGCCCGTGCTGGCCGTGCCGGGGCCGCTGACGGCCCTGATGGCGGCCCAGGGCTGGGACGTCGACATTGCCGATGCCGCCGCTCCGCCGGAAGCACCCCTGTGGTGCCCGTTGATGAGCCTGGGGGCGGTGCTCGGCCTGACGGCGGGGGACATTTCCGGCGCGGCCTATCTGCATGCGGCGCCGGAAATGGGCGAGGCGGGGACAGGACCCCGCATCGGGCTGGCCTGGGCCGGCAATCCGACTCATCGCCGGGACGGGGCGCGCAGCCTGCCCCTGGCCGATCTTTCGCCCTTGTTCGATGTCCCGGGCCTCCGCTTCGTCAACCTGCAGGTCGGGCTCCGGCCGGAGGACGCAGAGGAAATGGCCCGGCGGCCGGACCTGTTCGCCGAGACGCCGCACCTGGGCGATTTCGCCGATACGGCGGCGGTGGTTGCCGGGCTCGACCTCGTGATCAGCGCCGACACGGCGGTCCTGCATCTGGCGGGGGCATTGGGGCAGCCTGCCTGGGGCCTGCTGCCCTTCGTGCCCGACTGGCGCTGGGGGATGTCCGGCGAGACGACGCCCTGGTACGACAGCCTGCGCCTCTACCGCCAACCGGCATTGGGCGACTGGTCGTCCGTCGTGGCGCGGATCGCGGCGGACCTGGGCCGATTAGAAATAGATTAGGGGGCGGCGGCCTGCCTGGCGCAGTCGGGGCAGCGGCCGGTCATTTCCACCCGCACATCGTCGACGGCGAAGCCCTGGTCCCGGGCGCGCCCGGCGAGATGGGTTTCGCAGGCTTCCAGATGGACTTCCAGCGTGCGTCCGCAATCGGTGCAGATCAGGAATCCGGTGGCATGGTCGTGGGGGCCGTGGCCGCAATGGACGAAGGCGTTCAGGCTTTCGATGCGGTGGACCAGACCCCGGTCGATCAGTTTGTCCAATGCCCGGTAGATGGTCAGCGGTGCCTTCATGCCCGCCTTGCGGATGGCCGGCAGGCCGAGGACGTCATAGGCCGTGAGCGGCTTGTCCGCGCCCTTCAGCGCCGTCAGAACGGCCTGCTGGTTGCGGGTCAGGGCCGGGCCGTCGTGATGCGCGTGGTCAGCCATGGTCAGCCGCCTTTCCGTGCCAGGGGATCAATCCGATCAGGAACAAGGTCAGGGCCGCGACGACGATGGTCGGGCCCGCAGGCGTGTCGGCGGCGACCGCCGCCCCCAGCCCGCCGGCCACGGCCAGGGCGCCGATGCCCGCGGCGATCATCGCCATGGATTCCGGCGTATGGGCAAGGCGCCGTGCGGCGGCGGCGGGGATGATCAGCAGGGCGGTGATCAGCAGGATGCCCACGATCTTCATGGCGATGGCGATGACGCCGGCCAGCAGCAGCATGAAGATCAGGCGCTGGCGCGCCGGGTTGAGTCCCTCGGCCGCCGCCACGTCTGGCGCCACCGTGGCGGCCAGAAGCGGGCGCCAGATGCGCAGCAGGCCAGCCAGGATCACGGCCCCGCCGCCCCAGATCAGGATCAGGTCGTTGGTGCCGACGGCCAGGATGTCGCCGAACAGATAGCCGAACAGGTCGAGCCGCAGGCCGGTCATGAAGCCCATGACCACCAGGCCCACGGCCAGGGCCGAATGGGACAGCAGGCCGAGCAGGGTATCCGTGGCCAGGCCGCCGCGCCGCTCCAGCGCCAGCAGGGCGAGGGCGACCAGGACCGAGACGACGAACACGCCCAGCGTCGCGTCGATGTCGAAGGCGATCGCCGCCGCCGCACCCAGCAGCGCCGAATGGGCCATGGTGTCGCCGAAGTAGGCCATGCGCCGCCACACCACGAAACAGCCGAGCGGGGCCGCCACCAGGGCGACGCCGATGCCGGCCAGGGCGGCGCGCAGGATGAACTCACTGATCATCCGGCGTCCCCTTCGCGGTCGTCGGATGATCGTGGTCCAGACGGCAGACCGCGCCGTCGCCGTGACTATGGGCCGAGGGATCGCGGCTGCCGAGGGGAACGACTTCGCCGTCCGGGCCGTGGGCATGGTCGTGATGATGCTGGTAGACGGCCAGGGTTTCGACCGCGCGGGGGCCGAACAGGCGGCGGTATTCCGGGTCGGCGGCGACGGACTGCGGCGTTCCGGCACAGCACACATGGCGGTTCAGGCACAGCACCCGGTCCGTTTCCGCCATGACGAAATGCAGGTCGTGGGAGATCAGCAGGATGCCGCAGCCCAGTTCGTCGCGGATGTCGCGGATCAGTTCGTACAGCGCCACCTCGCCGGCGAAGTCGACGCCCTGGACCGGCTCGTCCAGGACCAGCAGGTCGGGGCGGCGCAGGATCGCGCGGGCCATCAGGGCGCGCTGAAACTCGCCGCCGGACAGGCGCTGCACCGCCGCGTCGGCGAGATGGCCGACCCCGGCGCGGGTCAGGGCATGGGCGATGGCGTCGTCGTCCGCCGGCCCGGTCATGGTCATCAGGCGCTTGACGGTGAAGGGCAGGGTGTCGTCGATGGCAAGGCGTTGCGGCACATAGCCGACGCGCAGGGCGCCGGCGCGCTCGATCTTGCCGGCGTCGGGACGCAGCAGGCCCAGCACGACCTTGGCCGTGGTTGACTTGCCGCTGCCGTTGGGGCCGATCAGGGTGACGATCTCGCCGGGGTTGAGGGTCAGGTCGACGCCCTTGACCAGCCACTCGCCGCCGCGCCTGACGCCGATGCCCGTGGCGCGGAACAGCACGCCGCCGGGGGTGCCGGGGGCGGCGTCGGGGCCGATGGCGCGGGCGGTCTGGAGCATGGCCGTCAGGTTCCTGTTTACTTGCGCGGGCGGGATCGTGTAAGTCACACCCGGTCATAAACGTTATATTATAACATTTCCGGACGAAAGGCGGAACATAGCCCAATGAACGCCCCTGTCAATGCCGCGCGCGTCCTGCTGATCCTGCTGGCTGCCGTGCTCTGCGCGCCGCGCCCCGCCGGGGCGGAGGTGCGGGTCGCGGTGTCGATCGCGCCGCTGCACTCCCTGGCCGCCCAGGTCATGGCGGGCGCCGGCGCGCCGCGTCTGTTGATCCCCGCCGGCACCTCGCCGCACGGCTTCGCCCTGTCCCCGTCCCAGGCCGGCATGCTGGCCGAGGCCGAGGTCGTGCTGTGGATCGGCGGCGGGCTGGAAGCGGCCCTGACCAAGCCGATCGCGACCCTAGCCAAGGCGGCCCGGGTGGTCGCCCTGTCGCGGGCATCCGGCCTTGTCCGCCATTCCATCCGCCATCTGGGCGACGACGGCCATGATCACGGCCACGGCCATAATCATGGCCAGGGAACCGGTGCGGAAGACCCCCATTACTGGCTTGATCCGGAAAACGCCAAGACGATGACCGCCGTCATCGCCGATGCCCTGGCCGCCGCCGACCCGGCGCGGAAGGACCTTTACGCCCGCAATGCCGCCGCCGCGCGGGCCGGGATCGACGCCTTGACCGCCGATTTCACGGTCCGTTTGGCGCGGGTCAAGGACCGGCCCTTCGTCGTCTTCCACGACGCCTATCAATCCCTGGAACGGCGCTTCGGGCTGGTGGCTCAGGGCATCCTGGCCGTCGACCCGGACCGCCCGGCGGGGGCCCGTCATATCGCCGACCTGCGCGCCCGCATGACGCGGCTGAACGTCGTCTGCCTGTTCACGGAACCGCAGTTTCCGTCGCGCCTTGCGGCGGCCCTGATCGAGGGCACCGGGGCGCGGATCGGGATTCTCGATCCCTTGGGCACTGGTTTCGCGCCCGGCCCGGACCTGTACGGGAAGATGATGGCGGCCAACCTGCGGGCGTTTGAGGATTGCCTGGGCGGCAGGCCCTAGGCCGATCCTCCCATTATCGGACCGGAAATCGGTTTGGCACCGCCGCCGCCTGCTCTATGCTTCCCCCCGGCGCCACCGGCCCATTCAGAACATCGACAAGGCCGGCACTTTGAACCGGCCACGATACGGCGGCGTCCTTGAGGGCAGCATATTTAGGGTGAGCTGCCATGCCGTCAGGTTACTTGACGCGTGCCGAAGGTCTGTTCCGGCTTATGCCCGCCGTTTTGCTGATCGCGAGCGGGCTGTCCCTGTTCGCGCCGGCCGCCGCCGCGGAAGAATTCGCGACCGTGCGCATGCGGCCCCAGGCAATCCCCTTCGTGACGCCCGACAATCAGGTCGTGAAGCGGATCGTCAACTTCTTCATGACGGTGACGAAGGAGGCCGTGCGCGGGGTCTGCGCCGAACAGGCCGAGGTCAAGAGCATCTTCCTGGTCAATACCTACAACCGCCAGCTTGCCGATGCGAAATGGCGGTTCGACATGATGAACCTGGCGAGCGACCTGTACCGCGCCCTGGAGCCCAAGTTCGGGCGCGAGAAACTGGTCGCCGTGCATCTGTCCCTGGGCCGCACGGAAGGCAGCCGTCCGACCAACCAGATTCAGAAACGTCTGGAACAATTGGAAGACTGCACCACCGTGCGGTCCCTGCCGGGCGACGCGGTTACCGCGCGCTACAGCGACGCTCAGGCGGCGCCCGTGCGCTCGCTCGCCACCGACGCGTCTAAGGCCGTGACGTCCGACGTGACCAAGGCATCGGCGGCGGCGCCCGCCGAGGAAACCGACAAGCCGTTCGAGACACATCCGCAGATGCGCGACGCGCCGCCACGCGAGATCGACCTGACCAAGACCGAGATCAAGACGCCGCCGCCGAAGGGCAAGGCCGGTATTTGCAATTTCGAGATTTCCGATCTGTGGCATCCGGCTTGGATCGTCCTCGACAAGGAAAAGTTCCGCATCGCCCGCGCTTTTACCGTTGACGCGGACGCCAACGGCAAGGTCGACGACGTGTCCTTCGTGCTCAAGCGCGAGGACGACAGCGAATTGACAACGACCTACTTGAGCCTGCACAGCGACAGGGGGCATGCCGAGATCCGCCATCTGACCCTGGTCGATCCGCTGATGATCTTTCGGCTGTGCCCCGGCAGTCATGATTTCCCCATGCCCGGGGCGGTCATGAAGGAATCGTCGAAGATCGAGCCACCCGATCTGGCGGCAGAGGTCATGGCCCGGATCAAAGGCGAGGTCCCGCCGCCCATAGCCGAACCGGATGCCGTCGATTTTTGGCGTTGGGTCGCGGCCATTGTCGCCATCACGGCGGTGGTTTTGGCGATCGCCGTGCTGCTCGTGTTCTATCTGATGATGCGCAACGACCGGCGGCGCAAGCGCGACCGCCGCAAGAAGGGGCGGCGCAAGGGCGATCGCCGAAAACGGGAAGACGGCCCCAAGGGCGCCGAACGGCGCAAGGACGCGGACCGCCGCGCCGACGACGACCGCCGCGAGGAGGAACCCCGCCGCACGCAGACCGACCGGCGCGGCACCGCCGCCGACGATTGACGGACGGTTATCCGATTCTCGACGAAATGCCGCCGTCCACGGGCAGCAGCACGCCGGTGATGTACTGCGCTTCGTCCGAGGCCAGGAACAGGGCCGCGTTGGCCACGTCCCAGGCCGTGCCCATGCGGCCGTAAAGCGGCACCTGGGCGTCCCGTTCGTCGCGCACGACCTTGCGGTCGACGCCGCGTTCCTGGGCGCGGCGCTCAATCGCCATGGGCGTGTCGATCAGCCCCGGAATGATGACGTTGGCGCGGATGCCGAAGGGCGCGTTCTCCATGGCCAGCATATGGGTCATGGTGTTGATGGCGCCCTTGGACGTCTTGTAGGCGATGGTGCCGCGCGAGCACAGCGACGAGGTCGAGGAAATGTTGATGATCGATCCCGACTTTTTCTCGCGCATCACCGGCAGGACATGCTTGCAGGTCATGAACATGGCCTTCAGGTTGAGTTCGAACAGTTCGTCCCACATGTCGGCCTCAAGCTCGGTCGTCGGCTTGTCGCCGCGCGACCGGCCGACGTTGTTGTGCAGCACGTCGATACGGCCGTAACGGTCGGCGCAGGTCGTTGCGATGGCGCGGCAATCGTCCTCGCGGCGCACGTCGGCCCGCAGGGTCGATCCCTTGCCGCCGGCGTCGGTGACCATTTTCAGGGTATCGGCGGCGCTGGCTTCGTCATAATCGACGACCAGAACGGTCGCCCCTTCCTGGGCGAAGCGGAGGGCGGTGGCGCGGCCGTTGCCCATGGTCTCGCCGGTCTGCTGTCCGCCACCGACGACGATGGCGATCTTGTCTTTCAGTCTCATGTGGATGCTCCCGGGGGTGTTTTTTTGTATACAATGCCGGGAGTATAAACAGCCTTACGCCGGATGGTCGATGGCGAAGGTCCGCTTCAATCCGGCCCGGCCCTCGGGCGTCACGCGGATCACCCGGCTGTCGCGGATGCGTTCGACCCAGCCCAACTGAAACAGCCGGTCGGACAGCCCCTTGCCTAGGGCCCCCGCGATGTGGTGGCGTCGTTCGCTCCAATCCAGGCAGGGCCGGCAAAAGCAGCGCTTCTGCTGGCTGAGCCCATCCACATCGACCCCGAATCCGGCCAGCATGTCGCGGCCCGCCGGAGTGACGACGCCGCCGTCGGCGGCAAGGTCGATGGCGCCACGGTGGGTCAGGGCATCGGCCAGGGAGACCCCCAGCACCCCGGCCAGGTGGTCGTAGCAGCTGCGCGCCATGCGCATGTCCTTGTCCATGCGGCTTTCCGGGCGGATGCGGCGCGGCGTGTCGACGGCGCAGACCACCTGCATGCTTTCCAGCATGGCGGCCACGGTGGGCGAGGCGAGGCGGAAATAGCGGTGGCGGCCCTGTTTTTCCATGGCCAGCAGGCCCGCATCCTGAAGTTTCGCGAGATGGCTGCTCGCCGTCTGCGGCGTGATCCCGGCGCACCAGGCAAGCTCGCCCGCCGTCAGCGCCCGACCGTCGAGCAGCGCCGTCAGCATCTGCGCCCGCGTCAGGTCGCCGACCAGGCCGCCGACCTCCGCCAAATTCATTGCGTTCACCGTCGTCATGGGGCGATTGTAGCGGGCTACCGGACCGCGCGCACCCAGGCATGCTTCGGCGTCGGCCGAAGTGTTCCCCGGGGCGGCCTGCTCCGATCCGTGCCACAGTGCGCCGTCCCGCAACCGTCCCGGACTTCCCATGACAACGCCCTCCGCCGCCCCGCTTCCCAATCCGCGCGCGTCCCTGGACCTGGCCGTGAACCTGGGTCTGCTGGTCCTTCTCGCGTCGCTGTGGGGGGCGTCCTACAGCTTCATCAAGGTCGGGATCGAGACCATTCCGCCGATCACCCTGATCGCCGGACGCACGGCCATCGCCGGCGCGCTGCTGCTTCTGGTCATGAGGGCGCTGGGCGTGCATATGCCGCGTGATCTTGCGTCCTGGCGGTCGTTCACGGTGCAGGCCTGCCTCAACAGCGTGCTGCCGTTCACGGCCATCGCCTGGGCTGAACAGACCGTGGACGCGTCGTTGGCAACGATCCTGAATTCAACCTCGCCGATCTTTATCTTTTTGTTCGCCCTGGTCCTCAACCTGGAAGGGGAGCGAACCTGGCGCAAGTTTCTGGGCGTCGCCTTCGGTTTCGCGGGGATCGTCCTGGTGATCGGCGACGACGCCCTGCAGGGGCTGACCCGGGAACTGGTGGCGCAACTGGTCATCGTCGGCGCCACGGTCTGCTATGCCGGGGCGGCCGTGTTCGGGCGGCGGTTTTCCGGCATGCATGCCATCGTCCCGGCGGCGGGATCGATGATCGCCGGCGGCGCCGTGCTGATCCCGGCCAGCCTGATCGTCGAGCAGCCGTGGACGCTGTCGGTTTCAATGGATTCGGCGCTGGCGCTGCTGGGCCTGTCGGTGCTGTCGACGGCGCTGGCCTTCGTCATCTACTTCCGCCTGCTCAAGACCCTGGGTTCTGTCGGCACGGCGGCGCAGGCTTACCTGCGGGTACCCATCGGGGTCGCCTTGGGGGCGCTGGTGTTGGGCGAAACGCTGCCGCTGGCCGCCTGGGCGGGCATGGCCTGCGTCGTCGCCGGGGTCGCCGCCATGACCCTGCCGGGGCGGCGGCGCTAGGCGCCGGGTCGGCGAACCGCCCTTGCGCCGGCGCGCGCCGGCGGTTTTTAATACAGGTGTCGGGGGGCCGACGAGACCACAAGGAAACATCAACCATGACCGACCACAAGGGCGGCTGCCACTGCGGCAACATCAGCGTCACCTTCACCACGGACAAGGACCCGGCCGAGATCGTGCCCCGGGCCTGCCAGTGTTCGTTCTGCCGCAAGCATGCGACCCGGGCCCTGTCCGACAACGCGGGGCATATCCATCTGCAGGTCAAGGACGGCGACCTTCTGGGACGTTACCGCTTCGGCCTGAAGGTCGGCGACTACGTGTTCTGCAAATCCTGCGGGGTCTACGTTTCGGCTTATATGGAAGACGGTGCCCCTGGAGAAGAAGGGAGGGCCTGGGCCAATGTCATGGGGAACGCCATGGACGACCGCGACATCTGGGCACCGACCGAACCCATCGAATACGGCGTCGAAACCGAAGACGGCAAACGCGAACGCCGGCGCCACAAATGGACGCCGGCGTCGATGACAATCGGATAATCCGGACAAGGTCGTCACCCCCGCGAAGGCGGGGGGGCTGGGACATGGATTCCCGCTTTCGCGGGAATGACGGTAATGGATGGGGGCCGCTGTTAAGGCGCGAAGGAGATCATCGTCCGAACCTCGATGCTTTCCCGGGGCGGCGTCGCGGGATCGGCGTCCGGGTTTTCGAAGCCCGTGTGCGCGGTATAGCGGGCGCGCCCATCCGTCGCCGTGTCGAAGCATTTCAGCAGCAGGACCTCGTCCCCGCCCATGCCGGGATACCAGTACCACTTCTGCCCGTCCGAATGGGCGTTCTGGTAGATCTCGCCAACCCGGTCCTTGTAGACCAGATCCGTGGCCAGGAAGTCCTCGGTCCGCATGGTGCGGGCATCGGCCACGGCGATGGGCGTGCGGTCGGCGCTGGCGCCGATCGACCGCCACACGTTGACCATGGCGAAGCGGTGGCCCAGGTAGCGGTCGGCGGCGGCGGCGTCCATCACGTCGCGCACCCGCTTGGGACCCGATGTTTCCGTGTAGTCGTTATGGGCGATCAGCACCGGCAGGCGCTTGGCCGTGGCGGCGCGCTTGCCGTCGTCCTGCACCCGCACCGTGTGGTCGAAGATATGCACGTCCGAGGCACCCGTTACGCGCTTCAGAAACGCGGTGATTTCCGGGTAATACGTGGCCTCGATGGTGGCCTCGTCGTAGAAATCGGCCATGGTGGTCGGCATGGTCGCCAACTCGAACCCCTGGACGTCCAGGCTGGCCGCCGGGGCAAGGGCGCGGGCGTCCAGCATCTGCACCGCCGTTTCCTTGAAGTCGCCGGTGCGCTGATTGGGCTGGGCGTGGTCGGCGGACATGAAGACCCGGGGTTTTTCGGCCTGGCCCTGGGCCATGAAGTTGATGGGGGCCAGGACCGTGCGGCCGGACTGTGGCCGGGCATTGGCGGCGGCTTGGGACATGATCGTCTCCTCAACGGTTCGTTCTCGCGAATCTGCGACCTCTGCCGACGATTGGCAAGGGGGCAGGGGGAAAGACACTTGTTCTTTATTGGAAAAAGAACTGCGTAATTTTTTAATATTATGTCTCGAAAGGCGGGTTATTCCGCCGCCTGGGGCTTGATGTCAAGCTCGGCCTGGGGGGCTTCGGTGGTGTCCATGCCCTCGGCCTCGCGCATTTCGCGGTCGAGGCGCACGCCCGCATGGGCCCGGTTGGACGCCAGCGGCGCCAGCAGGGAATAGATCACCGGGATCAGGATCAGGGTGAACACGGTGGCGATGCCGAGCCCGCCGAACACGATCCAGCCGATGGCGGCCCGCGCTTCCGACCCGGCCCCGCTTGCCAGGATCAGCGGCAGGGCGCCCAGCACCGTGGACAGCATGGTCATCATCACCGGGCGCAGGCGGATGATCGCTGCCTGACGGATGGCCTGGGCCACGGACATGCCGCGGTCGCGCAGTTGGTCGGCGAATTCGACGACCAGAATGCCGTTCTTGGCCATCAGGCCGACCAGCATGACAAGGCCGATCTGGCTGTAGATGTTGATGGTGCCGCCAGACAGCTTCAACGCGAACACGGCGGCCGCCAGGCCGAAGGGCACGGTCAGGATGATGACCGAGGCGCTGAGCACGCTTTCGAACTGAGCCGCCAGGACCAGCAACACGATCAGCACGGCGAAGGCGAAGGTCAGGGCGACCTCGTTGGTGGTGTCCTGCAGGGTCGCCGCCTCGTTGATGAAGCGCAGCCCGATGCCCGGCGGCAGGATGTCGTCGGCGATGGCCTGAATGCCGTCGATGGCTTCCTGCAGCGACATGTTGGCGGGCAGGACGGCTTCGACCTCGACCGCGCGCTTCTGGCCGGAGCGGTCCAGTTCGGCCGCCGTGCCGACCTCTTCCAGGGACACGAAGGCCGACAGCGGCACCAGACGCCCGTCGCCCGTCGGCACGAACAGATTGTACAGGTCGGTCGGATCGTTGATGGCCCCGGCCGCCGATTCCAGCATCACCGGGATCGACCGGTCATTGACGTTCAGTTCCGCGACCTCGAACCCGGCGACCATGGCGCGCAGCGTATCGACGATGCCCTCGACCTGGACGCCCAGGTCTTCGGCCCGGCGGCGGTCGACCTTGACCGACAACTGCGGCTGGGTCTGCTGGAACTCGACCTCCGGTTCCTCCAGCCGGGGCATGCGTTCGCGCATGGCGCCCAGGAAGTCGAAGGCGGCGGCGGCGATGTCCTTGTAGTTGGATCCGGTCAGGGTGAATTCGATGCTGCCGCCGGCGCGGCGCAGGTTGAGGCTGTTGGGCGTGCGGATACGCGCGGTGGCACCCGGGATCGCCTTTAATCCTTTTGTCAGGGACTTGGCGATTTCCTGCTGCGAACGCTTGCGCTGGTCCCAGGGCACCAGGGGCGCGATCAGATACACGCGGTTGGGGTCCCAGCGCCCGACGATGGCGAACACGTTCTCCGCCTCGCCGCTGTCGACCAGGGGGCGCAGCAGGGCCTCGGCCTGGACCGACTGGCGGTCCATGTAGTCGAGCCCGACGCCGTCCGGCCCCTGCATCATGATGATGATGGCGCCGCGGTCCTCGCGCGGCATCAATTCGGTCTTGATCGTGGGATAGACCAGCAGCGCCGTCGCCGCGAGCATGGCCGCGCCGCCCAGGATCAACAGGCGAGCGTTGAGCGTGAATTCCAGCATCTTGGCATAGGCCGCGTTGATGCGCTGACCGGCGGCAATCAGAATGGCCGGGGGTTTGGTCGGCCCGGCCTCGCCCCGGTCGGGCAGGCGCGACGCCAGCATGGGCACCAGCGACAACGCCACGAAGGACGAGATCGCGACGGCGACGGCAAGCGTGAAGCCGAATTCCGTGAACAGCTTGCCCGCCGTCGACGGCAGGAAGGCGATCGGCAGAAACACGGAAATCAGGGTCGCCGTCGTCGCCAGAACGGCGAAGAACACCTGGCGGGTGCCGTTGACGGCGGCGGCGTAGGACTTCATGCCGAGCAGGCGGTGGCGCTGGATGTTTTCTAGCACCACGATGGCGTCATCGACGATCATGCCCGTGGCCAGGACCATGGCCAGCAGGGTCAGGATGTTGACGGAGAACCCCATCAAATAGATCGCCCCGACGGTACCCATGATGGCGACGGGGATGGCGACCGTCGGGATCAGCGTCGGGCGCAGGCCGCCCATGAACATGAAGATCACGGCAATGACCACGGCGACGGCGATCAACAGGCTGTTGATCACCTCGCGCACGGACGAGCGGATGAAACGCGCATCGTCGGAAATCTTCACGATTCGGACGTCTTTCAACCGCGCGTTCAGGCGGTCGATGCTTTTGTTCACGGCGTCGGAGATGGCGATGGTGTTGGACTGGGCGCGGCGCACGATCCCCAGGCCGACCACCTTGGAGCCGTTGAGGACGGAATAGCTTTCCGCCTCCGCCGGACCGTAGAAGGCCTGTGCGACCTCGCCCAGACGCACGTCCTTGCGCAATTCCAGGTCCTCGACCTTGGCCGGTTCCCATACCGAGGCGTCGGCGCGCACCAGCAGCATCTGGTCGTCGGACTTGAAACTGCCGGCGGGCACGTCGAGCCGGGTCGAGCGCAACACCCTGGCGACCTGATCGATGCTGAGGCCGTAGCGCGCCAGTTTCATGGGGTCGACGACGATGCGCAGGACCTGTTCCTGATCGCCGAACAGGTCGACCGAGGCGACCCCGTCGATGGAAAGGAATTCGGGCGAAATGTCATCTTCGGCGATGCGGGTCAGGTCTTCCTGGTTGACCTTGTCCGACACCAGGGCCAGGCGGATGATCGGTTGGGAATCGGCGTCGGCCTTGACGACGGTGATGTCCTCGACCCCTTGGGGCAGATCCCGTTCGACCCCGGCGACCGCTTCGCGGATGTCGTTGGCGGCGACGTCCAGGTTGACGTTGGGTGAGAATTCGGCGCGGACGCGGCCGTTGTTTTCCTCGCTGGCGGCTTCGATGCGCTTGACCCCGGACACCCGGGCGACCGCGCCCTCGAGCACGCTGACGACCTCGGCATCCATGGTTTCCGGCGAGGCGCCGTCGAAGAACGCGCGGACGGTGACGATGGGGCGGTCGACGTCGGGCAGTTCGCGGACCTCGACGCCCATGACCGCGGCCAGGCCGGCGATCATGATCAGCAGGTTCAGGACGACGACCAGCGTGGGGCGGCGGACCGACAGGGACGGCAGGTCGCTGAACCGGGACATGTTACGGGGCCGCCTTTTTCTTGCCCTTGGGGGCGGCGTCGCCGGCCGCGTAGGTGTCGAAAGGGATGGCCTTGATGCGCTGGCCGGGGCGCAGGCCCTGGACGCCCTCGACGACGATCAGGTCGTCGGCGTTCAGGGGGCCGTCGACCAGGATGCGGCCGCGGTCGCGGCGGACGATCTTGACGAAGACCTTTTCCGCGATCTCGGTCTTGCCGTCCTTCCTGGCGACCCGCCACAGGAAGGCACCGTCGCGGCTCCACAGAACGGCGACCTCGCGGACGGTGGGATAGGGCTTGCCGGTGAAGGCGAGTTCGGTCTCGAACGACGTGCCGGGGCGGATCAGGTCTTGCTCGTTGGGGATCGACGCCTTGACCCGGAGCGTGCGCGTAATCGGGTCGATGCGGCTGCCCAATTGCGACACCTCGCCCGTAAGACGCAGGTCCGGCGAGGTCCAGGGCCGCACCGTGACCGGGTCGCCGACCTTGATGCGCCCGGCGTATTCTTCGGGCAGCTCGAACTCGACCAGGATTTCCGAGCGGTCATCCAGGGTGGCGATCCGCGTGTCCGTGGTCACCCGGTCGCCGCGGTCGATGTCGGTCAGCCCGATGATGCCGTCGAAGGGGGCGTAGACGATGCGGTCGTCGAGCGCCTGTTCCGCCTGGTCCAGGCGCAGGTTCGCGGATTCCAGGTCGGTCTGCGCGGTTTCCAGGCGGGCCTGGGACGCGGTGCCCGACGGCGCCAATTTTTCCAGGCGCTTCAACTGGCGGGTCGCGTCCTTGACCGCAACCTTGGCCAGGCGCACGGCGATCTGTTGGTGGGTGTCTTCCAGGCGCAGCAGGATCTGGGCCTTGTGGACCCGGTCCTGACTGCGGAACGACACGGCGACGACCTCGCCGGCGGTCTTGGGATAAAGGGCGGCGGACTTGCGTGCCTCGCCGGTGCCCACGGCGCGGATGGTGATCTTGTCCGCGGCGGCAGGCGCCTTTTCGACCAGAACCCGCGTCCCACCGCCTTCGGCGCGCGGCATTTCCTTGGACTGGGCGCCGACCTGGTTGCCGGTCCAGGCATACCAGCCGGTGCCGAGAAGGACGGCCAGGCCGGCAAGGATGGCGAGTTGGCTACGCAAGGTCATGCTCGTGGTCTCGATACGGTTCCGTGGTGTCAGACGCCGAAGGATACCGGCCAATTCCACACAAATTCCTAATACGTGGAGCTTAGCCGGGAACAGTTTTGAATTTACCAAGTTTCATGGCGCGGGCGCCCGGAATTTTGTAACAAGATGTCGCGCTCCGACCCAGTCGGAGGGCGTCAAGGCGATCCATCCCGCCGGTAGCGGGGGCTCGCGCAACTGGACCAGAAGGAATTCCCGCATGTTCGTCGTCACCGTCACCTTCGTCGTAAAACCTGAGCATATCGAGGATTTCGCCCCGGCGATGATCGAGAACGCGCGCGCCTCGGAAGACACCGAACCGGGCTGCCGGCAGTTCGACGTATGCCGCGACGCGAAGGATCCCGCGGTTACATTTCTTTACGAAGTTTACGACGATGCGGCCGCGTTCGAGGCCCATAAGGCGACGGCCCATTTCAAATCCTTCGATGCCATGGTCCAACCCTGGCTGGCGTCGAAAGAGGTCAAGACCTGGATTCTCGCCGCCTGACGCGGATATCGCAGGCCGTGCCGGGGCCTAGAGCGGCAGTTTCATCCCGGCATGGCTGTGCACGAAGCCGAGGGATTCATAGAATGCCAGGGCTTCGGGCCGGGTCCGGTCCGTGGTCAATTGCACCATGCGGCAGCCCTTTTCCCGGGCCAGGCCGATGGCGTGCTCGAACATCGCCCGGCCCAGGCCGCCGCTGCGGGCCCCGGGCGCGACGCGCACCCCTTCGATTGGGGCGCGCCGGAGCAGGCCGTCAAAACGGCGTGCAGGTGATGTGGCTGCTTTTCCAAAATGCAGACAAATTGACCACAAATCGTCGAATTTCGTTGAACATGAAAATATTCATCGTTAAGCGGGTAGGGGACACGCCTGCAACGGCATGAGCAACGAATATGGGGGAGGGGCATGCCGTCTAGCGAATTCGGGAATGATAATGTCATGTCTTCTCCCGGACTTGAAGCTGTGAAAAGCCCCAGAATTCAGCGGGTTTTTGATTATTGGGCTGCCTTGCGCCGGGACCGTCCGTTTCCGGCCTGGCCCGACGTCAAGTTGATGGACATCTATGACGTGGCCCCGTTCCTGGCCGTTCTCGACGTGGAAGACGAGAACGGCGCCGCGCGGTTCCGCTATCGGTTCTGTGGCACGACGCTGGTCGAGGCGCGGAGCAGTCTGGCCCCCGCGGACCCCACCGGCCGATGGCTTGACGAGATCGCCTGGCCGTTCGATCCGGCGCCGCTGCTGGTTGCCTGCGCCAAGGTCGTGAACCTGCGCAAGCCTGGCCTGTTGGCCGCCGGCGAGGTCAACGAAAGCGCCTATCACCTGCACGAGCGGGGATTCTTTCCCCTTGGCTCCTCGGACGGGGCGGTATCCCAGATCATCGTCTGCGTCGACGAAACCCGGGCTGCGTGACGCCGGTATTTCCAATCGGCCGGGCCAGGGGTTAAATAGGGTTTCGAGCGTTTCAACGAGGATACGATCGCACCATGACCGACCGCCCCGCATCGCCGCATGCCGCCTCCAACGAACCGACCCTGGACGCCGACGAAATCCTTGCCGGCATTCTGGAATGGGTCGCCATCGAAAGTCCGTCCCATGACGGGGTTGCGGTCAACCGCATGGTCGACCTCGTCGAAAAGGGCCATGCGGCCCTGGGGGCCCGGATCGAGCGCACTCCGGGGCGCGACGGGTTCGGCGACATTCTGGTGACGCGCACGCCCTGGGGCGGCGACGGGCCGGGAATCCTCGTTCTGTCGCACCTGGATACGGTGCATGCCATGGGCACCATCGAGAATGAGCTGAAGGTGCGGCGCGAGGGCGACAAGGTTTACGGCCCCGGCATCTATGACATGAAGTCGGGCGCCTATATCGCCAATCACGCCTATCGCCATCTGGTCCGCGCCGGCAAGGAAACGCCCTTGCCGATCACCTTCATGTACGTCCCGGAAGAGGAAATCGGCAGCCCCACGTCGCGCCAGATGATCGTCGATCTGGCGAAGAACAACAAATACGTCCTGGTCACCGAACCGGCGCGCGACGGCGGCAAGATCGTCACGGCGCGCAACGGGCGCCTGAAGTACGACATCACCGTGACTGGTCGCCCGTCCCATGCCGGCCTGCGCCACATGGATGGGCGCAGCGCGATCCGGGAAATGGCCCACCAGATCCTGTTCCTCGAGGGGCTGACCGATTACGAGCGTTCGATCACCTGTTCCGTCGGCACGGTTTCCGGCGGCACCCTGACCAACGTGGTGCCGGCGAAATGCACGATTTCCGTGGACCTGCGCGTGCCGGACATGGCGGCGGCCGAGGAGATCATGGCCAAGGTCAACGCCATGGCGCCCGTCGATCCCGATTGCGTCCTGCAGATCGAGGGCGGCGTCGACCGCCCGCCCTATGAGAAGTTCGAGGGCATCGAAAAACTGTTCCAGCACGCCAGGGGCCTGGCGGCGGAAATCGGCTTCGACCTGCAGGATCTGAAGACCGGCGGCGGGTCCGACGGCAACTTCACCGGCGCCCTCGGGATTCCCACGCTGGACGGCTTGGGCGCCGACGGCCACGGCGCCCATTCCCATGACGAATTCATCTACTATTCGTCCCTGGTCGAACGCTGCCGCCTGATGATCCGATTGTTCGAGACGCTGGAATAGCCATGGCCCGGCTTGCCGTCATGGTGGCATTTCTTGTCCTGCTGGCGGCACAGCCGGCAGCGGCGGCGGATGCAGGCAAGGGCCGCGCCCTTGCGGAACGGCATTGCGCGCGCTGCCATGTGGTTGGCGAATTCAATCCGCACGGCGGGATCGGCTCGACCCCGTCCCTGCAATGGATCAAGAAACTGCCCGACTGGCGCGACCGGTTTGAGACATTCTATGTCCGACGTCCCCACCTGGCCTTCATCAAGGTCAAGGGACTGACGCCCCTGACCAAGCTGCCGCCCTACGCCACGCCGATCGAGATCACGCCGGGCGATGCCGAGGACATCTTCGCCTTTGTCGAGGCGTTGCCCGTGCCCAAGGGCAATTCGGACATCACCCCGATCGACGGCAAATAGCGGCGGCGGTTATTCCCACTCCGCCTTGGACAGCGACGCGATCAGGTCGTGCACCGCGCGCCGCTTGCGCGGATTGTCGATGCTGTAATAGGCGGTGACCAGTTCGGTGGTTTCGCTGGATCCCATGACGGCCGAGGAATCGCGCGGATCTTCGGCGAAGACGACGTCCAGATCAAAATTGTCCTGGGTCATCTGGATGTCCTGCGGCATGCCGTCAAAGAAATAGGCAACGGGGATATCCAGGATTCGGCTGAGCTGATACAGCCGGCTGGCGCCGATGCGGTTGGCGCCGCGTTCGTATTTCTGGATCTGCTGGAACGTCAGACCCAGAGAGTCCCCCAACTCCCCCTGACTCATCCCCTTCAATTTTCGCTGTTCGCGAACCCGCCCACCGACATGGATGTCCACGGGGTGTGCAACCCCGGGCGGCATGCGGTTCGGGTGCGATTTTTTGGACGCTTTAGGCATGTACGGTTTCAACCTCCGTTTTTGTTATCCGTGCGAATTTTTGGATAATTGGTCTGATTTATGGAGGATTTCAGGGTGAGCTAACCCTTTGAATCCATGGGCAGGCTAACACACCGCATATCCGCATGTTATCTAGACGAAAGGCCTATAAGCATCACAAAATACACGGAATTATGGTTCCGCGCGGTCGATGAGGACCTCTATAGGTCGTATATTAAAATGTATTCGGGCCTGCGGGCCGGGGCGGCGGCTTAGTCGTCGTTGCCGCCACCGTGGCCGTCCACGGGCGCATTGCCCGCGTAGGGGATTTCCTCTTCGACCACGTCCCAGATTTTCCGGGCGGTCGGCACGTCCCGTTCCTCGGCGATATGGGCGACCAGGCCCGCGGCGCGGGCGATCACGGCGAAACCGCGCATGATTTCCGGCGGAATGCCGATTTCCGACAGCACTGCGGCCGTGCCGCCCGTGGCGTTGATGGTCATATGCTTGCTGAAATTTTCGTCGACGGCCCGGCTGAGCGCCTCGATGGCCTGGATGTAGTCGCCCTTGACGCCGTTCGCCCGGGCGATTTCGAACAGTTTCGGCGTGCGCGGGTCGTCCGGTTTGTGCAGGTGGTGGCCGAATCCGGGCAGGTGCTTGCGCGCCGCCCGGTGCTCGGCGACGATCCGCTTGGCCGCGGCGTCCAGGGGCTCCGTCCCCTCGACCATTTCGCGCAGCAGCTTGGAGCAGTTTTCCATGGTGCCGACGAAGGTCGAGCCCACGTTGAGCAGGCCCGCCGCCACGGCGGCCTGCAGGGCCTCCGGCGCGGAATGGTAGGTCAGGCGCGTGGCGACGGCGCTGGGCGTCAGGCCGTGTTCCATCAGCGCCAGCAGCACCGCGTCGATGATCGCCACGTCGGCGGGCGTGGGCGTGCGGTTCAGGATGTGGCCGATCATGGCTTCGGTGAAGCTCATCTTGCCCATCATCTCGGTAACCAGGTTCTGGTCCCGGTAATACAGGTCCGTCAGGGTATGGGTCGCCAGCTTCTGGGTTGGTTTGATCTTGTCGGCCATGGGTCTATGCCTCCTGGAACTGGGCTTTGGCTTCGCGGCGCAGAACCTTGCCGACGGCGCTGCGCGGCAACTCGTCGACGAAATGCACGCGCTTCGGCGCCTTCACGGAATCCAGCCGCGATTTGACGTACCGGATGATCTCGTCCTCGTCGGCGGGCTGGCCGGCATGGACCTCGACCGCCGCCTGCACGGCCTCGCCCCATTTGTCGTCGGGCAGGCCGAACACGACGCATTCCTTGACCGCCGGATGCTCGCCCAGAACGGCCTCCACATCGGATGGGAACACGTTGAAGCCGCCGGTCACGATCATGTCGCGGATGCGGTCCTTGATGTAGATGAAGCCGTCTTCCTCGATCTCGGCGACGTCGCCGGTATACAGCCAGCCGTCCTTGATGGTCTCGGCCGTGGCGTCGGGCATGTCGAGATAGCCCTTCATGACCAGATCGGATTTGATGACGATCTCGCCCGCCTGGCCGGTCGGCAGGAAATTGCCCTCGGGATCGACCACGCGCAGATCGCAGCGGTCCGTGGCCCGGCCGCAGGACGCCAGACGATGATCGTCGGCCAGCCAGTCCCGCGCCCGCATGACGGTGACAATCTGCGGCACCTCGGTCTGGCCGTAGCAGGTTTCCAGGGCATTGTTGAACAGGGGCAGACCGCGTTTGATCTCGTCCGGGCGCATGGCGGCGCCGCCGATGATCAGATGCTTCAGGCTCGTGAAATCGCGTTTCGTCAGGTCTTCCTCGGCCATCATCATGTAGATCACCGTGGGCGGCAGGAACACCGTGGTCACCCGGTCCTTTTCGATGGCCTCGATGATCGCCGCCGGGCGCGCCGGCTGCGGCATGAAGACCTGCGTCCCGCCCTGGGCCAGGATCGGCACCAGCAGGGTGCCCGTGCCATGGGTCATGGGCGCGGCCAGCAGATTGCGGTCGTCGCCGTCCAGTTCGAACGTGCGGGTCATCAAGTCGATGCAGGTGTGCCACACGCGATACGTCTGCTGCACGCCCTTGGGCCGTCCTGACGAGCCGCCGGTGAATTTGATGGCCTGCACGTCGTCTGGCGCAAGGTCATGGCGCTTCGGCAGGCGGCCGGCGAAATCGCTCATCAGCGCCGCCAGGTTCAGATCACCGCCGCAGGCGTGCTGGCTGCCGCCGGTCGGCCGTCCGCGCACCATGGTGGCGGCGCCGGGATCGAAACGGTCCATGCAGTCGGCGTCGGCGACGATGATCGAGGGGGCGGTGACCTCGACCATGCGCGACAGTTCTTCCTCCCCATTGCGGGGGTTCAGGGGTACCCAGGTCTTGCCGGCGGCCAGCGTACCCAGGAACGCGGTCAGGTGTTCGACCGTGTTGTAGCCGCAGATGCCGACGCGGCTTTGCGGCATGGGATCGATGTCCTGCAGGGCCGCCGCGACGGCATTGACGCGGGCGGCCAGATCACCGTGGGTCAGGGTCAAATCCCCGTCCTTGATGGCGATGCGGTCGGGGGCCTTGGCGGCGGCGCGAAGGAAATGGTCGATGGGCAGGTCCATGGCGGGAGTCTTCTATGCTGGTCTATGGGAAAGCGACGGGATCGGACTTGGAGAAATCAGTCCTGGGGCGTCATGTCTGTCTTGTAGCGCTTCCAGCGTTCCACGTAGTGGGGTGGGATGTGGGCGAGCATTTCCTTCTGCGCGTCGGAAACCTCCTTCACCACCTTGCCGGGAATGCCCATGACCAGGGAGTTGTCGGGGATTTCCTTGCCCTCGCCGATCAGAGCCTTGCCGCCGATAATGCAATTCTTACCGATCCTGGCGCCGTTCAGGACCACGGCGCCGATGCCGACCATGGTGCCGTCGCCGATGGTGCAGCCGTGCAGCATGGCCATATGGCCGACGGTGCAGTGATCGCCGATGGTCAGGGGAAAGCCGGGATCCGCGTGCAGCACGCTGCCGTCCTGAATCTGCGTGCCCTCGCCGATGGTGATGACGTCGTTGTCGCCGCGCACGGTGGCGCCGAACCAGATGCTGGCGTCCTTTTTCAGGACCACGTTGCCGATCACGGCGGCGTTCGGCGCGATCCAGTAATTGTCGCCGTCGGTCTGGACCTTAAGGTCGCCAAGGGCATATTTCATGTTCGTCTCCCACGCGGTTTTCCTTAGGCTATAGCGCCCAAGCCTGCCCAGGGCAATTGCGTTCCGCCCAGGATGGCGTAATCTGGGGCCTTCCCAGACCATCGGAGACCTTACAGCCATGCCAGGTACGAAACGCCCGAACCGCAAGCCCAAGAAGAAGCGCACGCCCGCCGACAACGACAAATCCGGACAGCAGCACGGCCCCGGCGTCGCCGCCAGCGCCAAATCCTATGGCGTGCCCAAGGGCGGCCGTTCGATTTCCAGTCCGGCCATGACCCGGGGCGCCGCCCGAGGCGGTTGACCCAGAAGGCCGATCATGGCGGCGGCTGACTACTCCGCCGCCGGCTTGAGCGCCGCCGCCACGGCCGCCGGCGGACGGTGGCCGGGATCGCGCGGCGTCGGCGTGCCGGCCTCGCCCGCCTGTTGGGCATAGATCGAGGTATAGCCGGCGGAAAAGTCCGGCGGCGTCGGGCAGGGCTCCGGATCATTATGGGCCCACTTGGCGGCCTCGCCGCGCACCAGGGCGCGGAAATGTTCCGTATAGGTATCCTTCAGCGCCGTATAAGGAAAGGCGTCGGCCGAGGCATAGGCGTTGATCAGCAGCGGCCGCCCGGAAACGGTCTGGGTCGTCGCCTCCGTCGCATGCACGGCGCGGGCGTGGTGCACGGTGATCGATCCCTTGGGCGCCGGGCAATAGACGGCGGTGTCGGTCGGCAGCTTTGCCACGTCAGCGTCGGTCAGGCGCCCGGTCCAGATGCCGTTCGCGTCGTAATGCTCAAACACCGGCCCCCGGTGACTGCCGGGAATGACGCCGAGCGGCCCGTCCCCCGGATCGACGTCGGCCAGATAGGTGCCGATGGCCAACACGGAATGGTTGGTATGGGGGTAGAAGGCGATGTCCTGATGCCAGGCGACCTCGTCCTTGCCGTCGGACCATTTGAAATTCAGCTTGGAATGATGAAAGCAGACGTCGGGACCCAGCAGGTCCGCGGCCACGTCGGCGATGATGCCGTTGGTGAATTGCCAATAGGCGGGGTCCATGCCGTCGGGTTTCTTCAGGCGGCGGACCACCGGCTTGGCGGCCGTATGGCTGGGCGCCACGTCCAGCACATCGTTGGATTTCGTCAGCGCGCGGGAGCGTTCGATCCAGTCCGCCGTGACGCGGTTGATCTCATCGACGATGTCGTCGGGGATCAGGCGTTCGGCGACCAAATAGCCGTCGCGGAAATAGGCCTCGCGCTGGGCCTGAGTCAAAACGCGGGCGGGGTGTTTCAGGATGTCTTCGGGTGTCATGTTCGGATGCTCCGGGAACGGTCAGGCGGTCATTCCATCGCCGCCATGAAGCCTGATATTACCGCGTCCACGGACGTCTGGTCGACCCAGCGCAGCACGGCCAGGATATCCAGATCCTGATCGATCCAGATCAGGTTGGTGCCGGCGCCCATGGCGAAGAAACTGGTTTCCGGGGCAGACGGATACTGCGCCCGGTCCGTGTTCAGCCACCACATGTAGCCGTAGACGGGATTGAGCGGACAGGGCGTGCGCAGGGCCGACACCCAGCCCTCGGGCAGGATGCGGTGGCCGTTCCACACGCCGTCTTCCTTGATCAGCAGGCCGAACCGGGCGTGATCCAGGGACGAAATCCGCATGCCGCCGCCCCAATGGGTGCCGCCGGGAACGGAGATCATCTCGATTCCGTCGATGGTCACCTTGGAATTGCGGTAACCGGTCCATTGCCAGGCGTCCGACGCCCCGATGGGCGCCATGATGGAATCGCGCAGAACCTCGGGCAGGGGACGGCGGAACACGTGCAGCAACGCCAGCGCCAGGACGTTCACCCGCACGTCGTTGTATTCCCAATAGGTGCCGGGGGCGCCAAGATCGCGCTTCTGGCCTTTTTTCGATTCGCCGCCGCCATGGCCGAGCGTGCGGAAATGATCGACCTGATCGGGCTTGGAAAACAGCGTGCCCTGCCATTCCGAGGTCTGGGTCAAAAGATGCCGCCAGGTGATGGATGCATTCTGTTCCGACGTGAACCAGTCGCCGTCCACATAGGCGGCGACGGTGTCATCCAGGTCGGAAATCAAGCCTTCGCCGAGCGCAAGCCCCGCCAGCACGGCGAGATAGCTTTTGGCGATGGAGAACGTCATGTCGGCGCGCGCCGGATCGCCCCATTGGGTGACGATGCGCCCGCCCCGGATGAACAGGCCCGACGGCCCGCCCCGGGGGGCGACTGTGCCGAGAATCTCGTTCCACGGCGGAGGTTCGTGCTGGGTCAGGGTGGGCAGGAATTCGGCGCGATCCAGGTCGCGCGGCCAGAACGTCTCGGCGTTTTCGGCGAAGGTCACGGCCTCGGCCAAGCGTCCCGGATGCAGGCCGGCCTGTTCCACGGCGATCGTTTCCCAACCGTCGCCGGCGGGCGGGAAGTAGGTCATTCCGACTTGTCCTCGGACAGTTTCACGGCGCGCTGGTCGCCCAGCAACTTGAGCCGGGCCTTCTCCGCCTTGGCGATGTGCTTGCGGGCTAGGCGTTCGGCCTTTTCCGGCTCGCGGGCGCGGATGGCGTCCATCAGGGCGCGGTGTTCCTCGTGGGCCGTATCCGCCCGGTCGGGGAAGGAATAGGTCGTGCCCTTCAGCAGCGCCAGGGCGTCCGACAGCGCCGCCGCCGACTTCAGCAGGTAGCGGTTGTGCGCGGCCTGGAACAGGGCGTCGTGGAACTTGCGGTTGGCCTCAGCCATTTGCGCGGAATCGCCCTTGCCGGGGGCGGCGGCGTTCAGGCAGTCCTCCATATAGGCCAGTTCCGGTTCCGACGCGTGCTGCGCTGCCAAACGCGCGGCCGCCCCGTCCAGAACCCGGCGCATGGCGTAGAATTCGACGATCTGCTGCTGGTCCAGTTCGGCGACCACGACCCCGCGCCAGGGCTCGAACACCAGAAGTCCGTCCGCCTGCAGACGGCGCAGCGCCTCGCGCACGGGCGTGCGGCTGACGTTCAGCCAGGCCGCGACCTCGGTCTCGCGGACCCGCGTGCCCGGCGGGTACCGTCCGGCGCGGATCGCGTCACGCAGGCGCGCGTGGACGAATTCGCCGCGCGACAACTGTTCCATGTTGTCGTCCGTTCCGCTCATCTACGCCCCCGCCGCTTCGCTCAATTGACGTTCCAGTTCGGTCCGCACATCGGCGGGAATGGGGCAGGGCTTGCGCGTTCCCAGATCGATGAACACGTTGGTGCTTTCCGCCGTACCGTGCAGTTGGCCATCCTTGAAGATGCCGGTGCCGATGGTGATCGAGGTGTTGCCGATCCGTTTGATGCAGGTGCCGACGTCGATGGTGCCGGGGTAATGCATTTCGGCACGGAAATCGATGGTCACGCGGGCCAGCACGAAATCGATGCCCGGATGGGTGTCCGGTTTCAGGTATTGGGTGACGAAGGCGTTGCGTCCGGCTTCGACGAAGGCGGCGTAGGAAACGTTGTTCACGTGGCCCATGCTGTCCTGGTCGGAAAACCGGATGGTGACCGGCGTCCAATGGCGAAATGTCTCTGCCTGTGTGGTGTCGATGGTCGGCGAATGGTCATTCATTGACGGTTCGGTCTCCCCCCTTGAATGGGCTGCGCCCTGTTTTTCTAGGCGCTTCAATGCCTCGTCTGCAATACCAGTGTATACAATATCCGCCTTACCCATGACGAGGATGATTTCCCCTTAGATTGTTGCTCCGGCGCGGGAAATTGCGCACCATGCAGGCGGGAGGACCAGCATGTTCAAACGAAATTCGACAGGCAGGCGGGTGACCTTCGCCGTGGCGGCGGTCATCGCCCTGGCCGGTGGCGCTGCCGTATGGGGGGGGGCGGCGCCGGTTCAGGCGCAGAAGATGCTGTTTTTCCGGATCGCCAGCGGTGCCGCCGGCGGCACGTACTTCCCCATGGCCGGTCTGTTGGCTCAGGTGATTTCAAACCCGCCAGGGGCCCGCAGCTGCACCAAAGGCGGCAACTGCGGCATGGAAGGGCTGGTCGCCTTCGCCCAATCGGCCCATGGGTCGGTCGCCAACGTGTCGGCCCTGGATGCGGATCAGGTCGAATCCGCCTTCGTCCAGTCCGATGTGACTTTCTGGGCCTACATGGGGACGGGCCCCTTTGCCGGCAAAAAGGCGTTCAAGAAGCTCTGTGTGCTGTCCAGTCTCTATCCCGAACATGCCCATGTGGTGGCGGGCAGGGACCGGGCGATCAAGTCGGTCTATGACCTGAAGGGCAAGCGGGTGTCCATCGGCCTGCCGGAATCCGGGGTCCTGGTCGGCGCGCGTCTGGTCCTGGGGGCCCATGGCTTGGCGGAAAAGCGCGATTTCATGCCAGAATACGTAAAGTCCAAGACCGCCACCGAACTGGTCCGGGACGGTCACCTGGACGCTTTCATCGACGTGTCCGGCTTTCCCATCGCCGGAGTTTCGGAGATGGCGAACACGACGGGTCTGACCCTGGTCCCGGTGCAGGGCAAGGAACGGGATGCGCTGATCGCCAAGGCGCCGTTCTACGCCGCCGACGTCATCCCGGGGAACACCTACAAGGGCAACCCGTACCCGGTGGAAACCGTCAGCGTGTCCGCCCTTTGGGTGTCACGGAGCAATCTGCCCGACGATCTGCATTACGGCGTGGTCAAGGGGCTCTACGGCAACGTGCAGGCACCCCACCTGTTGCAGAACGGCCATGCCAAGGGCAAGAATCTGACGCTGGAAAGCCATCACGCCGGTGTGCCCATTCCCTATTGCCGGGGGGCCGCCCGCTTTTACAAGGAAAAGGGCGTGTACAAGGCACCTGCCGCCCCCTAGGACCAGCCTAACTTAAGGAAACGACGACCATGGATATCTGCCGCCTCAGCGCCGAAGCCGCGCTTGCCCGCATGGCCACGGGTGACCTTACCGCCCGCGAATTGGTGCAGGCCTGCCTGGACCGTATCGCCCTGCGCGAGGACGCCGTCGGCGCCTGGACCTTCCTCGACCCGGGTCTGGCCCTGGCCCAGGCGGATGCGGCCGACCAGCGCCGCCGCGACGGGTCTGCGGGGCCGCTCAACGGCATTCCCGTCGGCATCAAGGACATCATCGACACCGCCGACCAGCCGACGGAAAACGGCTCCCGGCTGTGCGCCGGGCGTCGGCCCGACCGGGACGCCACCCTGGTCGCCCTGCTGCGCGAGGCGGGGGCGGTCATCATGGGCAAATGCGTGACCACGGAATTCGCCCTGTCGGCCCCCGGCAAGACGCGCAATCCCCACGATCCCGAACGCACGCCGGGCGGGTCGTCCTCGGGCTCGGCGGCCGCCGTCGCCGACTTTATGGTGCCGCTCGCCATCGGCTCGCAGACCGGCGGGTCCATGCTGCGGCCGGCGTCGTTCAACGGGGTTTACGGGCTGAAACCCACCTTCGGCACGATTTCCCGCGCCGGCATGTCGCCCCTGTCCCGGCGGCTCGACCATCCCGGCGTCTTCGCGCGCACACCGGAAGACCTGGCCCTGACCGCGCGGGTGCTGATGCGCCGCGATCCGGCGGACAAGGACATGCGCAGCCATGTCAAATTGGGCGAGGCCGATCCGCTCACCGCCCCGCCGCGCCTGGTTTTCGTGCGCGGCCCGGCCTGGGGCCGCGGCGAAGGCGATATGCAGCGGGCGATCGAGGAACTGGCCCGGAGCCTGGGCAGCGTCGTGCGCGACGAGGAACTGCCGCCCGTGTTCGAAACCGCCCTTGAATGCCAGGGGGCGGTGATGAACGGGGCGGTGGGACAGTCCCTCGGCCCCTATTACGACCGCGACCGGGCGGGTCTGGACCCGATCACCGCCGACCGGGTTGAGCGCGGACGCGGGGTGACGGCCCGGGACTATCTGGACGCCCTTTATCTGGCCGAGGACATGCAGGATGCCCTGGCCGGTTTCTTCGATGGCGTCGACGCGATTCTGACCCCGGCCGCCCCCGGCCAGGCGCCCGGCGACCTGCGCCGCACGGGCGATGCGTCCTTCAACGGTTATTGGACCATGATGGGCGTGCCCGCGGTCAGCCTGCCCCTGTTGAAGGGGGCCGACGGCATGCCGATCGGGGTGCAGGTGATTTGCCCCTGGGGCGAGGACGCCAAGCTGCTGCGCATCTGCCGCTGGCTTGTGGACAAGGCCGGGGAGTGGCGGTGACCGCCGCCGGCATCACGGCGCCGGTCAACGGCGACCGCCTGTGGCGGTCTCTCATGGAGATGGCCGAAATCGGCGCCACACCGGGCGGCGGCGTCGGGCGCATCGCCCTGACCGACCTGGACAAGGCGGGGCGGGACCTGTTCGCCCGCTGGTGCAAGGACGCGGGCCTGGCGGTCCGTATCGACCGCATGGGCAACATCATCGGCCGCCGCGCGGGGGCCGACGACGACGCCCCCCCGGTGGTCACCGGCAGCCATCTGGACAGTCAGCCGCTCGGCGGGAAGTTCGACGGGGCTTACGGCGTGCTGGCCGGGCTCGAGGTCGTACGCGCCCTGAACGACGCCGGCGTCACCACGCGCGCACCGCTGGAAATCATCAACTGGACGGACGAAGAGGGCGTGCGCTTCGCCGCCGGGGTTGTCGCCTCCGGCGTCTATGCGGGGCGCTTCGACCTGGACTATGGGCGCAACCTGCCGGACCGCGAGGGCACGACCACGATGGCCCGGGAACTGGCCCGCATCGGCTATGACGGCAAGGCCCCTTGCGGGGGATATCCCATTTCCGCCTTCTTCGAGGCGCATATCGAACAGGGCCCGGTCCTGGAACGGGAGGGCGCCGTCATCGGCGCCGTGCTCGGTGCCCAGGGGCAGCGCTGCTATGCCGTCACCGTGACCGGCGAGGAAGGCCATGCCGGGACCCTGCCCATGGCGCTGCGCCGCGACGCCATGGTCGGCGCGGCGCGCATGATCGACGGTCTCAACCGTCTGGCCTTCGAATTCGATCCCGTGCCGGTCCTGACCACGGGCTATGTCCAGGTGCGCCCGAATTCCCGAAACACGGTGCCGGGCAGGGTCGCCTTTTCGATCGATGTCCGCCACCCGGACGACGCCGTGCTGGCCGACATCTGCCTGCGCGCGGAAACGCTCTGCCGAACCATCGCCGAGGGCGCGGGGCTGCAGGTCCAGGTGACGGAAACCTCGGCCCGCGACTCCATCGCCTTTGATCCCGGCTGCATCGACGCCGTGCGCGTGGCGGCGCGGCGCCAGGGCCTGGCCTGCCGCGATATCCATTCCGGGGCCGGGCACGACGCCTGCAATCTGGCACGCTGCGCGCCCACGGGGATGATCTTCGTGCCCTGCAAAGATGGGATCAGCCACAACGAACGGGAAGCGACCGCGCCAGAGGACCTGGCGGCCGGATGTCAGGTGCTGTTGGAAGTCATGATCGCCCGGGCCGGGATCGCCTGATCGGCTGTTCCGGAAAACCGCCGGCGCGGGGCGGCTTAGTCTTCCTCGCCGCCGAGGGAGCGGACCAGGTCGACGATTCGGCGCCGGACCTTGGGATTGCCGACGGCGTAATAGGCGCGGACCAGTTCCAGGGTCTCGCGGCGCGCCATGGGATCGCGCTCCAGCGCGTCCTGCGGCAGGTCGGACAGGCCGATCTGCATCTGTCCTTCATGGGTGCGGATCTGCGACGGCAGTTCTTCGAAGAAATAGGCGACCGGCACGTCGAGAATGCGCGAGAACATGTACAGGCGGCTGGCGCCGATGCGGTTGGCGCCGCGTTCGTACTTCTGAATCTGCTGGAACGTCAGACCGACCGCGTCGCCGAGCTTTTCCTGACTCATGCCGAGAAGCGTGCGGCGCAGGCGCAAACGTTGTCCGACGTGGATATCAACCGGGTTGGAAACACCGGGGGGAAGCCGTTTTTGTCGATGGCTTTCGTTCTTGCTTGAGGCTCTGGGCATTTGTTTTTCCTTTTTGCGCCCCTGGGTTGCACCCGGGCGCCTTATCTTCATTGGCCTCCTCACCCTGCATGACATTATATCACACGGGGACACGGGCCTGAGTGAACTTTCATGGAGAAATTAGTATTGTATGCATATTATTACAACGTATTTTGCAAATATCGTCGATCTGGAATCGTTAAAATCTGCCGTATTTCCTGTCCCTGCATTGCGTGATTTGTTCACAAATAGCCTGTGAAGTATCCTGCGCAACCCTGTTGACCCTAAAGGTTCAGGCACCGACAATCATTCGGTTACAGGAATAATGTGATTATAGGGGGAATGGCATGGCCGATGAAAACCTGGACGAGCATTTCGTCGAACTCGTCTCCAGCGTGTCGCACGCGAACGGGGTTTTTCGCGTTACCCTGGCCCAGCAGGTCGAGGCCGGCAGCGCCCGGCCGGTTACCCGCCTGCTGATTCCGGCAAATCAGCTTCAGGCCGTGCTGCGCGGGGTTGCCGACGGCGCCAACGAAATCCGCGAAAAGCTGCAAAGCCAGGCGAAGGACGGGGACGGCAAGGAAACGGCCGACGCGGCCAAGAAAAAGCCTGCCGGCAAGACGCCCGCGAAGAAATAACCATTAATTTTCAAAGGGGACGGCCGGGCGGCGCGTCAGCGTTCGCCCAGGGCGTCGTCCAGGTTCGCCAGCAGGGGGTCGACCAAATAGCGCAGCACCGTGCGCGAGCCGGTCTGAATGCTCGCCACCACCTGCATGCCGGGAAACAGGTTGTAGACCAGGGAACCACGGCTGAAGTGGTCGCTTTCCGTGGCGATACGGACCTTGTAGTACGGGTTGCCGTCGGGGGTCTGCAGGGTGTCGGGGCTGACGTGGGTCACGGTTCCCTTCAGGGGGCCGAAGCGCATGGCATCGCCCGACGCCAGCTTGACCACGGCCGCCTGGCCCGACACGACATAGCCGATGTCCTGGGTCTGCAATTTGGCCTCGATGATCAGCTTGTCGCCCGCGGGCACGATATCGACCACCGGATCGCCCGGCCGGATCACGCCGCCCACGGTGACCACATGCAGGGTCTTGACCGTGCCGGCGACCGGCGAGCGCACGACCGTGCGCTGCAGGTTGTCGCGGTATTTCTGGATGCGCTGGGTCAGTTCACGGAAATTCAGCTGCGCCTCGTCCAGCAGGCGCTGGGTTTCCTTGTTGAATTCGCTGGTCACGCTTTCCAGCACCGCCTGGGCTTCCTTGCGGGCCGCATCGGCGCGCAGCAATGACGCCTCGTCCGTCTCGATTCCGCCGCGCAGCTGCTCGGCCTCTTTCAATAGGTTCAGATGAACGAACCGGTTGGTCAGGTCGCGCTTCAACAGGCCCTCGCTGATCCGCACCTGCTCGTCGACCAGCTTCAGGCTCTTGCCCGCGTTGCTGATGCGGGTCTTGATCTCGTGGATTTCCTGGGTCCGCTGCACGATGGCGGCGTTCTGGCGCTTGAGATCGCTGAGATGTTTTTCCAGGTCCGCCTGAAAGCGCTGGCGTGCCCAATTGGCGAGATCAGGGCGGTCGCGGACCAGTTCCGGATCGAGGTCGAGGGATTTATCCCCCCGCAGCAGGGCGTGCAGGCGCGCCAGGTCGAAGCGCAGGGACACCAGCCGCTCGCCCAGCTCGCCCACGTCGGCGTTGCTCGCCGTCGGCTCCAGCACGACCAGTTCCTGGCCGGCCGTCACCTTGCCGCCCTCGACCACCTTGATGGCGCGCACGATGCCGCCTTCCAGGTGCTGGATGGTCTTGACCTGGGTCGAGGGAATGACCTCGCCCATGGCCATGGACACGATGTCGATCTCGCTGATTGCCGACCAGATGCCGAAGCTGACCACCATCACGGCGCACAGCCCGAACACGACATGGGTCTTGACCGGGATTGTTTCCGACGGCTGGGGCCCCTGGCCGCCGGGTGCCGTGCCGGGCGTTGCCGGCGCGCCGGCGGGTCCGCCCAGGCCATCAGCGGCCGGTTCCGGCGGCGGCGCGTCGGCGGATTTTTTCGCCATGTAGGCGGCGGCCGTCGCCGCCGCCGCTTCGGGCACGGCGCGGGCCTTTTCCATCAGTTCCTTGAGCCGCTCCGTGGCGGCGACGGGATTTCCGGCCATGATCAGTCTCCGCCCCGATTGCGGGTGGCCAGCGGATTGGGCAGGGGCGTGACCTCGGCCGGGACATCCGCCGCGACGGCGGCATCGGGGGCGGCGGCTGCGGCTGCGGCCGGTTGCCCCTGGGCCGGGGCCGGCTGGGCGGGCCGCGGCGCGGCCTGCGGATCCTGGACGCCCGGCACATGGCGCACCACGGGCACGGGCTTCTGGTTGAGGTCGAGCAGATAATGGGCGCCGCGCACGATGTTCTTGTCGTGGGACATGATGATGATGGTGCGGCCCTGCTTGACGAGGGAGCCCATGATCTTGTGCACGGCGGCGCAGCCGTCGGCATCCAGGCTTTCCGTCGGTTCGTCGATCACGGCCAGCGCGCCGTTGGTCGCAAGTGCGCGGGCCAGGCCCAGCCGCCGCCGGGTGCCTTCGGACAGGCGCCAGCCGTTGTCGACCACGGGGGTTTCGAAGCTTTGCGGGCTTTCATCGAGAAAACGGCGCAGACCGACCGCGTCGATGATGCGGTTGAGGTCCGTGGTCTCGACGTTGGGCGCGTTGACCTTGAGGTTTTCCTCGATGGTCGCGTTCAGCAACGCCGGTTCCTGCGGCATGTAAATGACCTGACGGCGCCACCATTCGAGCGCGACCTGCTTGAGGTCAAGGCCGTCGACCAGGATCTGCCCGCGGTCCGGCTCCAGCAGGCCCAGCATGATGCGCCCCAGGGTGGTCTTGCCGCTGCCGTTATCGCCGACCACCAGCAGCACGTCGCCGGGGGCGAGCTTCAGGTTCAGGGATTCGAACAGCGGCATGGACGCGCCCTTGAACCCGAAGGCAAGGTCGCGCAGTTCGATGGTGCCCGTATACTTGGTGACGGCGGAGCCCTTTTCGGGCTCCAGCGGCACCTTGACCAGTTCGGCGAACATGGACAGCGCCTGGCGCGCCTTGGCGAAGGTGCTGCCCAGCTGCGACAGCTTGGTGACCGGCTGAAGTGCCCGCGCCGACAGGATGTTGGCGCCGATCATGGCCCCCACGTCCATGTTGCCGGTGACGACCAGAAGGGCGCCTGTGGTGATGACGGCGACGCTCATCAGGCCGTTGGCGGTCTGCGTGATGGTCTGGATCATGCCCTGGCGCGACGTCACGTCGCGGCGCAGGCGCTGCGACGAATGCACGTGCTTTTCCCAGGCCCGGCGCAGGAACCCGCCGGCGTTGAAGGCGCGCACCAGGTCCTGTTCGCGGGTTGCCGTGCCCAGCAACGCGCTGCCGACGCCGGTCGCGTTCTGCAGTTCGGCGGTCTTTTCCTGCATGGAGACGGAGCCGTAGACGCCGAACGCGAACACCCCGATCAGAAACGCCAGAACGACCAGGGCGATCAGCGGGTGCAGCAGGTACAACACGAACACGAAGATCAGCGAGAACGGCACGTCCAGGATGGTCGCGATATTGGACGACGAATAGGCCTGTTCGACCGAGGCCATGCCGTTGACCATCTCGCGCCGGGTTTCCGGCGGAATCTGTTCCAGGTCGCCGGCCCGGGCCTTGGTCAGAATGCCGTAACCGGCGATGGCGAGCTTTTCGTCCGGCTCCACATTGACGCCGCGGGCGAGGGCCCCCCGTGCCTGGCGGAACAGATACTCAAGCAGGATGGCCAGCAGCACGCCGGAGGTCAGGGTCGCCAGGGTCGCGTCCACGCCCTGGCTGACATAGCGGTTCAGCACCTGCATGACGAACAGGGGGCTCGCCATGGCCAGGATGTTGATGAACAGGGTCGCGACGATCAACTCCGTCGCGATCGCCGGTCTGGCGAAAACCCGTTTCAACAGTTCCTTCATGCTCGCTCACTCGTCTGCCCGCGAAAACCCCCGGATTTCCGCGCCGTGCCGCAACCGGCAACAGAGGCGCCGCCACCATACCATATCGGCGATATTTCGGGCGATCTCGGCGGAATCATAGGATTTTCAGGTGAACGATTGGTGAACGGGGTGCCCGGTCAGGCCATCGGGGGGACGAAGTCGGATTCGCTCAGGCTGGCGCCGTCGACGTTCTGCAGTTCGATTTCCATGTCGGCCTGCATGTCCTGGTTGGTGTCGATTTCCAGGATCTTGGTCTCGTTGTTGAAGCGCGCTTCGACCGTACCGGCCGCGCCGGTGAAATTGCCGCCGTCCATTTCGGAGCGGAAATCGAAGAGGTTGGCGCCGATCACATCCTCAAGGTTGATCCAGTCGATGCCGACCTGGAAATCGGTGATCACGTCGCGCAGCGCGCCGCCGACGCCGCTGTCCGTTTCCGAGGCATAGATGAACACGTCGATGCCGGCGCCGCCTTCGAGAATATCCGCGCCGCCGCCGCCCATGATCTTGTCATCGCCGTCCTGGCCGGACAGGAAGTTCTCGAAATCGTTGCCGATCAGGACGTCGTTGAAGTCGCTGCCCTCGGCATTTTCGATGTTGCTCAGGGTGTCGAGGTCGCTGTTGAAAATATCAAGAGCCGTGCCGGCGCCGACCATATACGGGCTGATGTTTTCCGTGCTGTTGCTCAGATTGACGATCACGCCGTCGTTTGCGTTCTGGAAATAGCTGACCGTGTCGTCGCCGGCGCCGCCGTCCAGGATATCCGCGCCCAGGCCGCCGATCAGCAGATCGTCGCCGGCGCCGCCGTCCAGGTTGTCCGCACCGTCGTTGCCCAACAGAATGTCGTCATGGGCGGAGCCGATCAGGGTGTCGATGCCGCTGGTGCCGGCGACCAGGGTGTTTTCCGTGGCGGCGGAGGCGTCGAAGCCGGTCGCCAGGGCGAAGCGTTCAAGGGGACCGCCGCCTTCATCAAACTGGAATTCAATGTAGTCGAGAGTATTGACGTTATGGTCGATGACTTTGGTCAAATGCCGGAATCCGGTGACGGTGTCTTCAAGGATGATGTTGAGATCATCAGTCGCCGTGTCGTATTCGACGTTCCAAAGTTCCAAATTGTCGGTGTCACGGACGAGCAATGTATCGAAGCCACCTGCGCCGCCACCCGCGAAATTGATGGTGTCGAAGACAGCGAAGGAAGCGTCCGCATCCGCATTCCCTGTGGTCGATGCAACGATCCAGTCGTCACCGGTGCGGCCCAGATAGGTATTGTTGCCGGTTGTGCCCGTGGTGATGATGATGAAGTCAGACGTGTCGAAAGTGCCAATGTAGCCGGTGATGTCGATTTCCATGTCCGTGCCCAGGGTCAGGATCGCATCGCCGTTTGTGTCGAATTGGAGAATGTTCCCCGTCCGGATGACGGATGCATCACCGCCGCCCAATAGGCTGACGTCGTAATCAAATTCCACACCGTCGGCGATGATTCCTTCCAGCACGATGAAATCGCGTTCGCTTGAGGCATTGTCGGCATTGAAGTCGGTGATGAAATCGCGGTTGCCCGCGCCGGTGTCGGAATGGAGTTCGTCGAAAATTACGAAGCGGTCCGACCCGCTGCCGCCGGTCAGCGTGTCCTGCCCAGCGCCGCCGATCAGGGTGTCGTCGCCGCCAAAGCCGTACAAATCGTCCGCGCCGGCCAGGCCGTCGATGTAGTCGTTCCCGGCACCGCCTTCCAGCACGTCGGCGATGCCGCTGCCGGTCAGGGTCAGAGTGAGGCTTTCGGCGGGAAGCTGAATGTCGACCACGATGGTTCTGACCGTGATGTTGCCGCTGGCGTCATCGACCGCGACCTTGAAACTGTCGAGGCCCGCATAGCCCAGGTCCGGCGTGTAGGTGAAGTCGCCGGTGGCCGGATTGAGGGACAAGGTGCCGTGGCCCGGGTCGCCGCCGAAGGCGACCAGATATGACAGGGTTTCCAGTTCCGCGTCGGTGGCGCCGATGGTGCCCGTATAGGCGATGCCCGTGTCGACCGCGATCTTGCCGCTGTAGATCGGTGCGCCCGAAACCGCCGCAACGGGATCGGCGCCGAGACCGCCGCCATCGAGATTGCCGCCAAGAGTGCCCTGGTTGGGCGAGAACACGGTCGCGCCGCCGTCATCGAACAGGTCGAAGGTGTTGTAGACGGCCAGGTTGGGTTCCGCCGTCGGGTCCAGGGAAACGTTGTAGTTGGCGGCGATTTCATCGACCGTGCGCGCCGTGGAGAACAGGCGCAGCTCGTCGATCAGGCCGTTGAAGGGGGTGCCTCCGGCATAGGTGTCGCCGACGGTCAATTCGCCCTGGGTGATGCCCAGCGCGGAGGGCAGGGCGGTCAAGGTTTCCGCCTGCGGCTGTCCGTCGATAAACAGGACGACCGAGCCGTAGGTGCCGACGGTGGCGTCGAAGACGACCGCGACATGATGCCATTGTCCGTCGTTGATCACCGCCGTGGTCGCCGGGGTCGCGCCGATACCCGTGAAGCTGCCGACCAGACGGCCGGTGGCGTCCAGTTCCAGGACCGCGCTGTTGCCCGTGCCGGTGATGCCCAGCTCCAGGACCGTCATGGCCGAGGCGGCGCTGGTGTTGATCCAGGCTTCCGCCGTGAAGGACGCGCCGCCGATGGCCAGGCCGACATCGGACATCGCAAGGAAGTCGTCCGTGCCGTCGAAGACGAGAGACTGTCCCGCCGCCGAGGCGCCGAGGACGTCGGGCGCCTGGTTGCCGAAATCTTCGGTGATCAGGACGTCGTCGGCGAAGGTACTGGCGTCGGGCGCGGTCAGGACGCCCTTCAATTGGATCAGCGTGCCGTCGAAATCCGTGCCCACCCCGGCGCCGTTAACGTAGACGTAGCCGTCCACGCCGTCGGTGAAGAAATACAGCTGGTTGGGGGCGGTCGCGATCGCGGTCGCGATGCCGGTACCGACGCTGCCCTGGTTGCCGAGGTCGACGGGAATCAGGTCGGCGAAACCGATGCCCTGGAAGGTGATGTGGTCTTCGAAGTTCGTGAATTCGCGGATGATGTCCATCTGCGCCTGGGTCGAATCGAACTTCGACTGGTAGACGGCGTTGTCGAGGGCTCCGTCGCCGTTGCCCATGCGGATGGTGTCGGCGCCGAGCCCGCCCAGGAATGTGTCCTGGCCGCCGTCGCCGCGCAATTCGTTGTTGCCGTCGGAACCGATCAGGATGTCGCCATCGGCGGAGCCGCGGGCGTTTTCGATGGAGACCAGGGTGTCCGTGCCGCCTTCGCCGTCGAACGCCGTTTCCGCCGCGATGGTGCCGAAGGACGCGCCCGCGACGGCGTAATTATAGGCCGACAGGTTGACCGCGGCGCCGCCCGCGCTATAGCGCACCGTGTCGAAGCCGCCGCCGCCGTCGATGAAATCATCGCCGCCCTGCATGCGGAATTCTTCGTTGTTGGCGCTGCCGGTGACCCAGTCGTCGTAATCGGAGCCGCGCACCCCGTTGACGCCGCTGAAGGTATCGAGGCCGACGCCCGCCGCGTCCCCGGCGTGGATTGAATAGGCATTGCCCATGCCGGCGCCGGTGAATTCGATGCGCACGCCGTCCGTGGCGCCCAGATAGCTGAGACGGGTGGCGCCGTTGCCGGTGATCATGTCGTCACCGCCGCCGCCGACGATTTCGTTGAAGTTGCCGGGGATGCCGCCGAAGGGTTGATGCTGCGACCCGGCCCAGCCGGCGTTGACGACGAAGATGTCGTTGAATTCCGTGCCCAGGATGCGGTCCGCGCCGATGATGGTGTCGGTGCCGACGGAGGCATCGCCCGTCACGGTCGAGGTGGTGTCCAGGGTGACGGTGATCGATCCCGTGGCGTCGCGGTAGTCGATGGTGTTGAGGTCCGAATTGTTGACCGACGAAGCGATGCCATGGAACGTGTCGTCGCCGGCACCACCGCGCAGGATGTTGAATCCGGCGCCGCCGGTCAGGGTGTCGTTGCCGCCGCCGCCGACCAGCACGTCGTCGCCGTTGCCGCCGTCAAGAACGTCGGCCCCGCCCAGGCCGCGAAGCAGGTCGCTGGCATCGCCGCCGGTGATCGTATTATTGGTGCCGTCACCGGTCGTGGTCAGGCGGAAATCGTTCAAGGACAGGCTGGCGGCGGTAACACCGTCGATGCGGATTTCCATCTCGGGATTGCCGTCGCCGTCGACGTCGATTTCCAGGCGGCCGGAGATGTTGTTGTAGCGGGCCTGGGCATTGCCGGTGATGGTGAAGGGAACTGATTCGTCGCCCAGGTAGGACAGCGTGCCGGTCAGCAGGCCCTCGGCGAATTCGATCTTGTCGTTGCCGGGAGAGAAATCGCGGATGCGGTCGAAACCACTGACGGCGGGTGAGTCGGAAATCGCGTTGTAGACGAAGCGGTCGCGGCCGCCGTCGCCGCGCAGATCGTCGGCCCCGCCGCCGCCGGTGATGACGTCGTTGCCGCCGCCGCCGCGCACGGTGTCGACGCCCAGGCCGCCGGTGATGGTGTCGTCGCCGGCCTCGCCGCGCAGCTGCATGCCGCTGTCGTCGCCGATGATCGTGTCGTCATAGCGGGAGCCGCGGATGTATTCGATGTTGAGCAGGTTATCGACGTCGCCGAAGCCGTCATCGGTAACCTGGTTCGATCCCAAGGTCATGTCCACCGTGATGCCGCTTGCGGCAGTGCGGTAATCGGCCCGGTCGATACCGGCGCCGCCGTCCAGAACGTCGTTGCCGGCCCCGCCCATCAGGGAGTTGTTCAGGCCGTCGCCGGTGATGATGTCATCGAAAGCGGATCCCACCACGTCGCCGACGCCGGTGAAGCTGTCGACGCCCGTGCCGTCGGCTTGTCCGGTCGCAGCACCCGCATTGGAGGTCAGACGTCCCGTGCCGACCCCGTCGGCGGTGAAGGTGACGGTGACGCCGCCCAGGGCGTCGGAGAAATCGACGCGGGTGAAGCCGTTGCCGGTGATGGTGTCGTCGCCGGCCCCGCCCCGGATGATGTTGAATTCCCCGGCGCTGCTGCCCTGATAGGCATCGAACTGGCCGCCGGTCCAGCCGCCGACGATGATGAATTCGTCGTCGAAGCCCGATCCGATGATGCGGTCGATGTGGATCAGCGTGTCCGTGCCGATGGCGGCCCCGTTGCCGCCGCCCAGCGTCGTCGCCGTGCCGCCCGTGCCGTCGAGGGTGACCGTGATCGCCGCCAGGGCGTCGCCGTAATCGGCGGTGTTCAGGTCGATGCCGCCCAGGCCGCGCGTGCCGCCGGTCAGAATGTCGTTGCCATCGCCGCCGTACAGGAAGTTTCTGCCGATACCGCCGTCGAGATAGTCGTCGCCGTCGCCACCGGTCAGGCGGTCGTTGCCGTTGCCGCCAGTCAGGATGTCGATGCCCGCGCCGCCGTCGATCATATCCGCACCGGCCGTGCCGAACAGGGTGTCGTCGCCGCCCGTACCGGTGACCAGGTTGAGGGCCTCCTGGATGGTGACCGTCACGCCGCTGGCGGTCGCATCGACGGCGGCGTTAAAGCCGTACAGGCCGAAGGTCGTGATGATGTCGAACTGGTCGCTCGTGTTATGGGTGCCGGACGAGAAGGTGATGATGTTGAAGATGTCGCCGGAGGTCACGTCGATGCCGGTGAAGTCCAGGATCAGTTCGTCCGAGACACCGGACAGATTGATATCGGCGGCGGTCAGCTGGTCGTGGCCGGCGCCGTCGAATTCGAAGGCGATGGCGTTACTGCTGCCCGCGCTGTCGATTGTGCCCTGCACGGTGAAGTCGCCGATGTTTTCCAGCCCGCCGACTTCCAGGGTGCCTTGGTTGATCAGGTTGCCGCCGGTCGCGAACTCGATCTGGCCGTCACCTTCGATCATGCCGTAGTTGGTCAGGCTGCCGTTCTCGATCCGCAGCGTGGCGCCCTCGGCGATCGTGATGGTGCCCGTGTTGCTGCTCATGCCGATGGCATCGAGCACCAGGGTGCCGCTGGTGACCTCGATGTCGCCCGCGTTGTTCACGGTCAGGCCGACCGTTCCCGTGCCCGAGCTGCGCAGCACGGCGCCGGCGGCGATGGACAGAACGCCCGCGCCGGTGCCGGCGGTGAAGCCGCCCGTGCTTGTCAGTTCGACCAGGCCACCCGCGATGACGTTGACGTCGGCGCCGTTCTCGACAACGACGTTGCCGGTGCCGCTGATCGTCGCTGTGCCGGCGACCGTCATGTCAGCGCTGTTCAGAACCGCGCCGGATCCGGTGACGTTGAGGAAGCTGCCCATCGCATAATTGAGCGCGCCAATGCCCGTGATGTCGCCACCGACCCAGTTGTGTGTGCCCTCGACCGTCAGGGTTTGAGCCCCCGCGATGTCAAGCTGGCCGAAGTCCTGTTGCAAGGTCAGGGTGCTGTCGATGATCAGGTTGTTGTTCACAGCCACAAGCATGCCGCCGGACGCCATGACCAGGGTGCCGTCGCCGCTCAGGTCCATATTTAGGCCGACCGTATGGGGGCCTGCGCCCTCCAGGCGAAGCTGGGCGCCGGCCGCGATATCGATGGCGCCGTTGAGGTTGCTGACGCCTTCCAGAACGAGGTTGCCCTGATCGATGTCCAGGGTGCCGTTCAGGGTCAGATCGACTTCCACGCGCGTGTTGCCGGCGGCGTTTTGGTGCAGGGTGCCGCCGCTTTCGATGATCAGCCTGTTGTCGCCGGCGTCGAAGTCGTCGATGGTCGAGCTGTTCAGCACCTCGAAGCGGCCGCCGTTGTCGACGGTCATATGCGCGCCGTTGGCGAACCGCAGGCCGTCGTTCAAATAGCTCACCACGGCGTTGACGCCGGTGATGTTCAGGTTGACGCCGTCCAGGGTCTTAACCTGCGAGGAATTCAGGGTCAGGGTGCCGTTGGCATCGACGTTCAGGTCGCCCAGGCCGGTGACGGTGCCCGCGTACCAGTCGTAATCACCCTGGACCGACAGCATGTTGCCGGAGGTGACGTTGACCGTGCCGGCATCGTGCCGGAAGGTCAGGCCGGGGTCGATGATCAAGCCCGTGGCGACGTTCATCGTGGCGCTGAGGCTGTCCAGTTGCAGGGTGCCGCCCGTGCCGGTCAGATCGCTTCCGATGTTGAAGGTGTAGGTGTCCGGCGCGCCGTTGAGGACCAGGGTCGTACCTGTGTTGAATTGGATGATGCCGGCGAAGTCGGCGCTGCCGTCCAGGCGCAGGGTGCCGTTCATCAGGTTGATGTCGCCGGCAAGCATCAGGTCCGGTTCCAGGATCACCGTGCCGGGAGAGTCGTGGATCAGTTGGCCGCCGGCCTGGATGCTGATCTGGCTGTTCGAGGCGGGGTCCATGTTGATGAACCCGCCGCCTTGCAGCAGCATTTGGCCGCCGGCGCCGATATCAATCGTCGCGTCGTTGATGAACGTCAGCCCGCTGCCGCCGCCTGCGAACAGGAAGGTCGCGTTGGTGAAGTTCAGGCCGATGCCATCCAGGCTCTTGGCGCTGCCGGATGAGAGGTTGAGGGCCGCGCCATTGGTGTAATTGACCTGTCCCGCGCCGGAAATCGCACCTGAGAGCCAGTTATGGGTCCCGTCAATGGTCAGGGTCTGCCCGCCCGCGACATTGAGCGTGCCGTCGGTATGGTCCAGGCCGATGCCGTTGTTGAGGGTCAGCATGGTGTTGACGTTCACGCCGAGACCCGCATCAGCCAGCCGCAGCGTGCCGATGCCGGTCACGGCGGCGCCAGCGCCGATGTTCCAGGTGGTCGCCGTCCCGAAGTCGGCGACGCCGCCGCTGGACAGGTTCAGATTGCCGTTGAGGCTGCCGCCGCCGTCGAACACCAAGGTTCCCTGGATGATGTCCATGATGCCGCCAGTGGCGACATTGATAGCCACGTCAACGACGCTGGAGCCCGCGATGTTTCGCACGAAGGTGCCGCCCGCCAGGACGTTGACGGTGCCCAGCGCGCCGGCCCCTTGACCCAGGCCGATGCCGTTCATGATGAACTGGCCGCCGGATTGAATATCGATGGCCGCGCCGTTGGACAGGGCCAGGCCGCTGGTTCCGGCGGCGTAATCGAATGTTCCGCCCAAGACCATATTGATCCCGTTTAGGGTCTTGGTGCTGCTGCCGATAACCGCCAGGGTGCCGTCCATGGTCAGCAGGCCGGTATTGCTCAGCGTTCCCGCCGTGAAATCGAACGTGCCACCGGCGCTGATGATGGCATTGCCATTGAGGACCATCGTTCCGGACAGCATGTCGATCGCGCCGTTGCCGGTCAGAACGCCGTTGACCGTGAACGTCGCCGTGTCGGCCAGGGAGAAGCCGCCGTGGAAGATCGAGTCGCCGTCGAGCGTCAGGGCGCCGGCGCCCGAGAGCGTGACCGTCCCGGCGAAGTCGGCGTCGCCGTTCACGGTGATCGCACCGCCGGAGATGGTCAGTGCCGTATCGGCGTCCAGGGCGCCGACCGTGTCCGTGCCGCCGGCATGGGTCGCCGTGGCCGAACCCTGCAGGATCGCCGCCTGTGTTACGTCGGGGATGATCCCTTCGGACCAGTTCCCGGCGACGGTCCAATCGGCGGCGATGTCCGTGTTCAGGATGTTCGGGTACAGGTCTGGCGTCACGTCGATGAAGATCTGCCGCGTCGAGGACAGGCCGCTGACGCCCTCGGTCAGGGTGACCGGGAAGCTGTCAGGCATGCCGTCCGGGCTGTAGTAGCCGACCGCGGGGATGTAGTCGAAGGTGCCGTCCATATAGACCGTGTAGGTCCCGCCGCTGGCGGTGGTGCCGGAGCCGGCGACGACGTTGAAGCTGTCCATCTCCACGTCGTAGGCGGACAGGTCGCCGTGGATGGCCACGCCTTCGGGCGTGGTGACCGTCGTCGAATAGATGTCCGGCGCCGTGTCGCTGAACTGCAGCGTGCTGCCGACGGTCAGGGCATGGAAGCCGCCCGTGGCGTCGGCAATGGGCGTCGCCGTGGACAGCGGCCCGTTGGCGGCAGCGTCGTCCATGCGATAGTTGAAAACCAGCGTCGGATCGCCGGGATCGACAAAATTCTGGAAGTTGTCGGCGATGTCGCCGGCCGACCGGGCCGTGTTCCACAGGCGGAAGTCGGCCATCTCGCCGGAGAACTTCTCCGCGCCGTTGTCGGCGCCGACCTGGGCGGCAGTGATCATGCTCGGCGTGATCTGGAAGTCCGTAAAGGTGTCGGCCAGCGCACCGTTGACGTAGATCTTGGCCGTGTTGGTCAACGTCGTCGCCGGATCGCCGCCGTCGTCGATGACCAGGGCCAGATGCGCCCACTGGCCGGTCTGGTCGGCCAGATCAATGCCGGCGAACTGGTGGGATGCGGCATCGCCGTTCGCCGCGAAATGCATGGTCACCGCGCCCATGTTTTCCTGCAACAGCCAGGAAACGCCGGGAGAGGTGTCTTCGTCGAACAGGGAGAACACGGCGGAGACGGACATGTTGTCCAGGTTGACCCAGGTCTCCATGGTCATCGCGCCGATGGCGCCGGCGGCCGTCAGGTCGGGCACGTCCAGATATCCGGTGCCGTCGAAATCAAGCGCCCGGCCGATGACGTTGGGGCCCAGGACCAAGGGGTTCAGGGCCGGGTTGATGCCGTCGCCCAACTGCGCGTCCGGCCCGCCCGGGACCTGATTGGGCACGATGCCGTCGATGACGTCGTCGAACCCGTACTGGGCGACCAGTCCGGCCGGGTCGGCGGGGACGGGGGTGTTCATATTCTGGGATATCTGCTCGCCCGTGCGCGCCGTGTCCCACACCCGCACGTCGTCGATTTGGCCATCCCAGGTGTTGGCGCCGTCGCCTCGCACGCCGATGCTGAGGTCGGTGGCGCTGTCGAACAGGGGGCCGGTGAAGGAATGGGCGATGCCGGCCGGCATTCCGTCCACGTACATCTGCAACGTGCCGTTGGCCGGATCGATGCTGACCGCCAGATGGGTCCAGGTGTTGGGAGGAACCGCCACGTTGGAGTCGAAGGTCTGGTTCGTCGTGCCGTCCGCGGAAAGCGCGATGTTTAGGGAGCCGTCGTTGTCGAGGTAGAGCGTGTAGCTCTTGCCGGCCACATCGTCCCACTTGCTGACAAGTTCGCGGTTGCCGTTGCCGACCGGCATCGGGGTCCGGGCCCAGAGTTCCAGGGTCAGGCCCGATGTTCCCGTAAAGGCCGCATCGTCGGCGACGAAGACACCGTCGTCCATGCCGTCGAACTGTAGCGCGCCGCCGGCGGCGCGGGCACCCAGCAGAATCGGCGCGTCGTTGACCGGCTTCACGTCGACGGTGATGGTCTGCGTGGTCGAGCTGTCGCCGTCGGACACCCGGATGTCGAAGCTATCGGGGCCGTTGTAGTTCTGGTTGGGCGTGTACTGCCATTGGCCGGTGTTGTCGATCCAGGCGCTGCCGTACATGGGCTGGCCGTCGACGGAGAAGCTGAAACCGACGTCGCCGTCGATGTCGGCGACGGTGACCTGGCCGGTCAGGCTCGTCTCCTCGGCGGTGATGAAGGGGTTGGTCTGCGCGAACGTCGGCGTGCCCGGCGCGGCCGGGGCCGCGTAGAAGGTGCCGTTGTTACCGGCGACGATGTCGTGCACCGTGGCGCCGTCCGAACTTGTGAGCGGCCATGCGCCGATCAGGCCGATGTCGGTTCCGTCCGGCAGGATGTTCATGTCGCCCGCGACCTGGGCCGCGGTGCGGGCCGTATCGTAAGCCCGGACATCGAAAATCTCGCCGCCGAATTCGCCGCCACCGGCGGCGAACTGCCCGATGGACAAGTCACCGGTCTGGATATTGACGGTCTGGCCGCCGATGCCGTCGACGCTGATGCCGTCGATGATCAATTCGACATTACCGATGCCGTCATAGGTGAAGGCGACATGGTGCCAGGCGTCGTCGTTATAGACACCCGATCCGTTCAGCGCGGTCTGCCCCACGACGGACGCCTGCAGGTTCCCGCCGCTGGATACGGTGATGGACAAGCCGTCGGAGGTGGTGTTGCCGCCAGCGGAGAGAATGGTCTGCGTCGCGCCGCTGATCGGCGCCTTGAACCAGGCTTCATAAGTAAACGGCGCATTGCCCGTGGCAAGTTCGTTGACGTCGGAAACCTTCACGACATCGTTCACGCCGTCGAACTGCATGGCCAGTCCGGCAAAACCGACCGGGGTCGGGTCGAAGGTATCAGGCGTTGTCCCGGAGCCGAGGAATGCATCCGCCGCCGAGGCCAGATGGCCCTGGTTGATGACGAACTGACCGGTGACGTCTTCGAAGTCGAAGTGAACGGGCAGGTTGGCGGCCAGGGGATCGGCCGGCACATAGCCGCCCATGTCGGCCTGAATGGCCTGCTGGTCAAGCGCCGCGTCGTAAATTCGCACCTCGTCAATGACTCCGGCGAAGGCATTGCTGCCGACCTGGTTGTTGCCGACGACCAGATTGCCCGAGTTGATGTCCGGGAGAGAGCCGCTTGTCGTGCCGACCAGATCGCCATCCAGGTAAAGCGAGAAGTTGCCCGACCCGTCGTGGACGAAGGCTGCGTGGTGCATTTGGCCGTCGTTGACCGTACCGGCGGTGGTGATCGAAACGCCGCCGTTGACCGCCGCCTGCAGGTTCCCGGCGGAAAGGCTCAATGCGGCGCTGTTCAAGATAGACGCCTCACCCATGGCCAGCAGTACGCCGGTGGTTTCGCTGGGTTCGGCGGAGAACCAGATCTCCTGCGTGAACGCGCCGCCGCCGATAGCCAGCGGTGAGGTGCTGGGCGAGGTGATGGAGCCGACAATTACGCCGCCCTGAGTCGTCAGAACAGCGCCCGGATCGAGGGTCACGGTCAGGCCGTCGCCACTGACGCCGGCCACTGTATAGGTTCCATCGTTCGCGGAGGATGTGCCGTTGACCGTGATTACGTCACCGGGATTCAAATCGGCGAAGGTACCGCTCACTGAAGCGACAATCGTGTCCGGGCTTGGGCTGTTGTCGATGAATGAGACTGCGTTCCCGCCGGATAGCGTGAAATCAAACAGGCTATTGTCCAGAACCTGCATCTGGTCATCGACACCGTCGAATTGCATCCCGTCGCCGTTGGTCGTGACGGCGGTGATGACCGGGGCGTCGTTGGTCGGCTGCACGTTCAGGGTGATGGTCTGAGTCGCCGTGCCGCCGTTGCCGTCGGTGACCGTCACGTCGAAGGCATCCGCGCCAGAATAGTTGGCGGCGGGAACATATTCGAAGGTGCCGTCGGGATTGACGATGACCGTGCCGTTCGCCGCCTGGGCGTCGAGGCTGAAGGTCAGGACGTCGCCTTCCACGTCGGCGGCGGCGATCTGGCCGCGCAGGACGGTGTCTTCCCAGGCGCTGAGCGGCGCGTCGATACCGCCATGGATCGCCGGGCCCGTATCCGTGTAGACGGGCATGCCCGATGCCGTGCCGGTCAGCCCGCCGACAAGGTCGGTGACCGAAACGACCGAGGCGCCGTCGATCCCGCCATTCAAGGGCGCGTTGAAGATCAGACCGGCGCTGTCCGTCGGGATGGGCTGCTCGGCGCTGTCCTCGATGTCCCAATCCGTGCGGGCGACATCCCAGATGCGGACGTCGGCGATTTCGCCGTTGAAGTAGTGGTTTTCGTTGGTGTCGGACATGGCGCCGATGCGCAGGTCGTTGGGCGGCGCGTATTCGATGGCGCCGCTGACCGCCTGGCTGGCGACTTCCTCGCCGTTGACAAAAACGCGGGCCGTCGTGCCGTCGTAGGTGGCGGCGACGTGGCTCCATTCGTTCAGGTTGATGGCGTTGATGGGGGTATCGACGATCCGGATGACGTCGTCCACGACGATGGCGAAGCGCACGACGTTATTGGTCGAGAGATGCAGGCCGTAGCCGCTGTGCTCGACCGAGTCGGTATCCCTCAGATTGCCGACGATGCCGTCCCACAGGCTGTTGATCGCGGTCGGCTTGATCCAGGCTTCCAGCGTCAGGTCGCCCGCGATCTGGAATGCAGGGTCCTGACCGAACGAAATGGCATCACCGCCGGGAACGGCCTCGGTCCCGGCGAAGGTGACCGCGCCGGACAGCACGTTGGACCCCAGCAGGGTCGGCGAGGCATCGACGAAGTGGGCACCGCCGACGAACGTGCCTTCGGCAAGTTCCTGGCTGTTCTGATGTCCCTGGTCATTGTCGAGAATGCCGTCGAGCGGGAAGGAGTTGACCAGGGTCGCCGGCGAATTTCCGTCGTAATGGGCCTGGGTCATGTCCGTCTGGATATCGACTAGGGTCTGTGCCCCGTCGAAGATGCGCACCTGGGTGATGGCGCCGTCGAAGGCGTTGGCGCCGCCGCTGCCGGCGCCGAGGATGATTTCCGTGGGATCGCTGATGGTCGCCGATACGCCGCCCGTGGGCGTCGCCGCCTGACCGTTAACGTAGACCACGGCGGTATCGGCCGTGCCGTCATAGACGGCGGCGACATGAACCCATTCCCCGGCAGTGATGATGCCGCCGAAGGTCGGCCCGACACCGCCCGCGATCAGGCCGACGGTATTGCCCGACAGCACGACCGCCGTGTCGCCCAGGGTCACCAGGTTCTGCGTGCCGGAAAGCGTGTCGGCACGGACCCAGGCCGTGACCGTCAGGTCGCCGCTGCCCGAGACCGAATTGAATTGGGAGAACTGTGCGTACTGGCCGACACCGTTGAATAGGGCATAGCCGGAGAATGCGTCATTGGGCGGGCCGCCCGACGACAGGGCGTGATTGTTGCCGGACACGTCGATCAGGCCCGGATTGGCGTCGATGTCGTCGGATTCCGGATTGTCCAGGGTATAGCGGGCTTCCAGGCCGATCGTGTCGTTCAGGTTCGCGCTGTTGTAATTTTGCGCGATTTCCTCGGCCGTGCGGGCGTCGGACCAGATGCGGACGTCGTCCAGCTGCCCGGCATAGAAATTGGTGCCGTCGCCCCGCGCCGCGACGAAGACGTCGTCGGTATTGTCGATGGGCGCCTTGGTGAAGGTGCCGCCCACGGTCGGGTCGGGGACCCAGCCGTCGGTCGAGCCGTCCAGGTAGCCGGTGATGGTGCCCTCGGCGCCGGACTGGTCGATGACCATGGCGACGTGGTGCCATCCGGCGGTCAGGCCGCTGAGGTCGAAGTCCTGCGCCGCCTTGTTCGGGACGGCGGCGGTGTCTTCCGTGTTGACCAGGATGCTCAGGTTGCCGTCGGAGCCGATGTTGATGGCCCAGCCTTCGTCGGCGGAACCGATATACCCCTTGCCGATCAGGCGCTGGTTGGTCATCGGCGGCGTGCCGTCGTAATAGAACCAGGTCTCGACGGTCACACCGCCGGTGCCCGGGTTGAACGCCGCGTCATGTTCCGCGAAGACGAAATCGTTCACGCCGTCGAACTGCACCGCCCGTACGTTCGCTTGCGCACCCAGAATTTCCGGCGCGTCGTTGGTGTTCTCGACGCTGATGGTGACGGCAAACGGCGTCGACGGGGCGCCCTGGTCGTCCGTTACCTGGAATTCGATGATGCGGTCGGCCAGATCCGGCTGCACCGCCGTGGAATTGAACGTGACCGAGCGCAGGACCTGTTCGTACTCGGCCTGCGTGCCGGTGCCGGTCAGCGTCAGCGCGCCGGTGGCCGCGTCATAGCTGCCGCTGATGACTCCCACGGGGGTGAAGGACAGGATATCCGTATTGGCCTCGAAGGCCGTGGTGATGGTCACCGTGGCGCCTTCAAGGGCCGTGCTGTCGACATCTGTCAGGGTAATGCCGTCATCGATGATAAGGGGCGCCCCGTCTTCCACATAGGTCTTGCCGTCAAGACCGAACGAAATGACGCGGGCGCCGATTTCCGTGTTGTCTGCGGTGGCGCCGACCGGGTCGGACTGGCGGAACACGGCGACCAGGTTGCCGTCGTCGTCAGTGGCGATGGCGGATTGCTGCTGGTTGCCCGTCGTATTCTCGTTGATCGTGAATTCCGTGCCGACCTTGGCACCGGCGGCGTCGAAGCGTTGTGCGCGGATCGCCGTGCCGTCGCCGTCGATGGTGACGTCGTTGGTCGACCAGGACACCACGAAGCCGCCGTCGGGCAGGGCCGCGATGGAGGGTTCGTTCTGGTGGCCGGTGATGTCCGTGTTGGCAAGCAGGTCGCCGGTGATCGGCGTGCCGTCGGGCCCGAAGATGCGCAGGCCGATGCCGCCGCTGCCGTTGTTGTCGCCGGAGGCAATGTCGTCCGTGCGCCAGGCGACGACGAAGTTGCCGTTGGACAGGGTGGCGACTTCGTGCTGGTCCTGCTGCGTGCCGCCGCCCTGGTTCACCGCGACGGCGAATTCGGCGCCAAGCGGCGTGCCGCTGTTGTCGTACACCCGCGCGAACAGGTCATTGTCGCCGTCCGTATTGTCGGTCCATACCGCGACGAAGCCGCCACCCGGCAGAGCCGCCAGTTCCGTTCCCTGGGTGGCCGGTGTGGGCGAGGACCCCAGCAGGAATTCACCGGTGACCGGCGCACCATTGGCGCCAAAGACACGCGCGGTGACGTCCTGGCCGCTGGCGATTCCTGGGTCCTGCTGGTCGATTGCGATGACGAAACCGCCGTTCGACAGGCCGACGACCGTACCGCCGTTCTGCGTCGTGCCGCTGAAGTATTCGCCGACGTTGAAGGCGTCTGCCCCCGGCGACACGGCGTCGCGGGAAACCGCCTGGCCCGTGGCGTCGTAGCGCTGCACGTATAAGTCCGACGTGGTGGCGTCGGCGGCGGTCGGCTGGTTGACGTAGGAAATGATGAAGCCGCCGTCGGCCATCGGCGAGACCCGGGCGTTGTATTCGCTGCCGGGGGCGGTGTTGGCGATGACGAACTCCGGACCGTCGGGGGTGCCGTCGGCGTTGAAGATGCGCCCGATGGTGCCCAGGTCCGATCCGCCGCCGACGCTGTAATTGTTCCAGGTGGCGACGAACTTGGTGCCGCCCGCGAAATAGGTGACATCGGCGGCCGACTGTTCGCCGGTCAGGGCCGTGTTGACCAGGATTTCCGAACCGAACGCCACCGCGCCGGCGGGTAGGGTCGATGTGGTGATCTCGGGTGCGTCGTTGACGGGCGTGATGTTGACGGTCTGGCTCAGGGTGGCGGAGGTGCCGCCGTCGCCGTCCGTTAGGGTGAAGTCGATGGTGCGCGAACCGGCGCCCGGCTCTGGCGTGTCGTTCTGGAAGGTCACGGCGCGGGCCAGTTGTTCGACAACGCCCGGCGTGGCGAAATTGGTCAGGTCGATGGAAAGCGCACCCGTGGCGCCGTCCAGGTTGATGACGCCGATCACGTCCTGACCGATGCTGACGAGACTGCCGTTGGTCATGCCGGAACTGAGACCGAACGTCATTCCGACATCGATGGCCAGCACATCGCCGGCTTGATAGCCGCCGGAGACGTCGATGGTCAGGATGCCGCCGTTGAAATCGGCGCTGTCGACGTCCGTAATCTGGATGAAGGTATTGACCGCAACTGGCGGGCCGTCCTCGGTATAGGTGGATGTACCCAAGACGAAGGTTTTCTCGCCCTCGGCGATCTGGAAATTGTCGCGGGACAGGGTGCCGCTGACCGAGGACAGGGTCATTTCCATGTCGGCGACACCGTCGCCGTCGGCGTCGATTCGCAGCAGGGCGCCGTCGAAGGTCGCCGATGCGGTGCCGCCGCTGGTAAAGGCGCCGGCGCCGTTATAGTCGAAATCACCGGAAATAATTGCATTCAGACTGATCAGATCGACGGCCGCGTTGAAGGCGGTGATTGTGTCGCCGTTGCCGACCGCGGAATCCAGGGTCTGGCGGTACAGATAGTGGTCACCGGCCGCGCCGCCGCCGGTCATGACATCGGCGCCAAGTCCGCCGTAGAAGAAATCCAAAGGCCCGCCGCCGCCCAGCAGGGTGTCGTCGCCGTCCCGGCCGATGATGAAATCGAAGCCGGCCGTTCCGCTCAGGGGCGCGTCGATGCCGTTTGTTCCGGTGATCACGCCAAGTGCGCTGGTGTCGAAGGCGATGCTCTCGATGTTCGACGCCGAGAAACCGGCGGCATTAACCCCGATGAGCAGGATTTCGCCGTCGACGACCCCGTCGTCATCGGCGTCGACGGTCAGGATGCTGTCCGACCCGCTGGCGCTGATCGAGGCGCTGGCGAACCCGTCGAAGGCGGTATGACCGCCGTCGACTCCGGCGAAACTGAAGCCGAGGGTGTCGAGGACGACTTGATCGAGGACGATGATGTCGTCCGCAACCGTGAAGTCGGTGATGACATCGGCCGCACCGGGGGCTGAAACATCAAATCTGTATATGAAGGCATCCTGACCGGCCCCGCCGGTCAGGCTATCGGCGCCGACGCCGCCGATGATGATGTCATTGCCGGCGCCGCCGTCGATGACGTCGTCGCCTTCCTTGCCGGTCAGGAAGTCGTCGCCGGCGCCGCCGGCAATGACGTCAGCGGCGATGGTGCCGAAGTTTTCGATCGACGCCGCCGCCGGATTGGCCACGACAGGCGCGTCGTTGACGTTGAGGACGGTGACGGTGATCGTCTTGGTCGCCGTGGCGCCGAGGCTGTCGGTGACCGAAACCTCGAAGCTGTCGGTGCCGAAGAAATCGGCGTCGGGGGTATAGGCCCAGGTGCCGTCACCGTTGACGACGACCGTGCCGTTGGCGCCCTGGGTCGTGTCGTAGGTGAAGACTTCACTCTCGTTGTCCACGTCTGTGCCGATGATCCGACCGTGTAGGGTGCTTTCCTCGGCCATCGTGAACAGGTTGTTGTCCACGAACACGGGCGTGCTGCCGGAGTAGGTTCCCGTGCCGCCGTTGCCGGTGACGTCGCGGAACTGGTCCGTCGTGCCGTTGAGCACATCGTCCAGGTGCCAGGCGCCGGTCAGGTCCGGGTCCGTGCCGTCGGGCAGTTCATGCATGTCGGCCAGGATGTCGGCCTGCGAGCGGGCCACGTCATAGGCGCGGACGTCGAAGAGTTCACCGGTGAAGGGCTGGTTGCCCGTGAGATAGCCGCCGATCATGGTGGTGCCGCTATCGATGCTGTTGATCGCGGCGGAGCTCGTCGTGATGCTCACGCCATCGACGAACAATTCGAGATTGCCCGCACCGTCGTGGACGAAGGCGACATGGTGCCACAGGCCGTCGTTGAAGCCGGGCGCACTGTCCAATTGCGTAAGGCCTGGCGCCAAGCCTTGGACCTTGCCGTCCGCGGCCAGTCGAACCTGTCCGTAATCCCCCGAGGGGTCGCCCACGCGGATGATCGTGCCGCCACCGTCGCCGGGGGCTTGGCGGAACCAGGCCTCGTAGGTGAACGCGCCCGTGCCCGTGGCCAGAGGAGAGGTGCTGTCCGAGACAATGTTGGCGCCGGACGCCAGCGCCGTCGTGCCGACGATTGACCCCGTTTCCTGGACCGTGATGGTGGTACCGTCCGCCGACACGTCGGCGATGGTGAAGGTCGCGTCGTTGGCGGTCATGGAGCCGGAGATGGTGATGGCCTGGCCCGCAACGAGATTGGCGAAAGTGCCGACCTGCCCGGCGACGATTGTGTCCGACGCGGCGAAGAACTGCAGGGTGTTGCCGCCCGAGGCGGTGAAGTCGATCACGCTGGCATCGGTGGCTTCGACGGAAACAGTGCCGTCGAAGCTGAGTGCCTGACCGATCAGCGGCACGGAAATCGGCGAAACCGGGTCGGCGATAATGGACGGGTCGGAGGATTCGGCACCCGTGGTCGTGCCCAGAACCGCGTCGCCGTTGCCCGGATCAGCCAAATTGGTCAGCACGCCGCCGGTGATGTTCGTGGGATCGACGTCATATAACGCGAGCAGCGCCGTGTCGCCGAGATCGACCGCGCCCGTGGCGTCATCGGTGATTTCCGTCAGGTTGCGGACGTCGTTGTAGAACCGGACTTCGAAAACTTCACCGTTGAAGTACCGCTGACCGTCGCCGAGTTGGCCGATGGTCAAAAGGCCATTGACGATATTTTCAGGGGTCGAGTTGTTGGTAAAAGTGCTGACGGACGTTCCGTCGATGAACAGTTCGTAGGAGTCCGTGCCGTCAAAGGTCAACGCCAAATGGTGCGGTTGGCCGTCGTTGAGCGGGGTTGCGTAGGACAGGCCGCCGACACCGGACAGGCCGCCGCCAAGCACGCCATTGTTGATGTTGACGTTGACGCCGGCGCCCCCGGTCGGGCCGTCGCCAAGCGAAATGATGTTCTGGTCGCCCGCGCCCGCGGTGGTCGAGAACACAACCTCGATGGTGTAGGCGTTTGAACCGACGGCGAAGGCGGCGTTGGTCGCCTGCACCACGTCATCGACGCCGTCGAACGCGAGCGCAGAGCCACCGTCGCCCAGGACCCCGTCGGCGGCGCTGCCGGCCGTGCCGAGGTTGGTCGCTGTCCCATCCGCAAAGTCGTAATGGACCAAGGGAGCCGTGCCCGTTGCGGTGTCGCCGCCCGCGTCGGCGGCGACTTCGGTCGCCGTGCGCGCATGGTCATAGATGCGGAATTCGTCCATCACGCCGTCGAACGGGAACGGATACCCGATCAAGACATCCGCAGTGGTCGCGCCCAGGTTATTCACAGGATCGACGCCGCCCATGGTGCCGCCGACATCGACGCCGTTTACGTAAATGGCGATGTCACCGCTTGCCGCGTCATAGCTGAAGGCCACATGTGCGGGGTCCCCGGGGAAGAGAACACCCGCCGGCGAGGTGAAGCTGGACAGTTGGCCGGAGCCGCCGCCGTCGCCGACCTCCACGTATAAGGACCCATCGTCACTGACCGTGAAGCTCCATCCTTCGTAGCCGCCCCCGAAGTTTTGGGCGATGCGGGCGCCGCCTGTCGGATATTCGGTGAGGGTGATGACCGCTTCGACAGTGATGGATGTCAGCGTATTGACCGTGCCCTCGGCCGGAATGACGATCTTGTCGTCGACCCCGTCGAACTGCATGCCCTGGCCGTTGGTGACGACGGCGATTTCCGGGTTGCGGTTGACGGTGACCGTGACGGCGCCTGCGACCGTGTCGCCGTAATCGACGGTCAGGGTGAATTCGGGGCCCAGGTTGTGCTGGATATTGTTGAAGATGTTGTCGAGGGTCGCATCGTCGTTGAGGTCGGTGTCATGGCCGGTGTAGGTCATGATCTGGAACTGGTTGCCGTCGACAACCGGATCGAAGCCCTGGGCGAAATTCAGGCTGAGGTAATCGTTCGCAGCCGTCAGGTCCATGGTGTCCAGGTTGAGGATGTCGTTGGTGCCGCCGAGGCCGATGTCGATGTCGAGGATCGAATTGTCGTCGAACACGACCGTGCCGCCGGTGATGTCCAAAGTGCCGACATTGTTGATTCCGGCGATGTCGATGATACCGTCGCCGGCGATGTCGGCGCCGTTGACCAGCTGAATCGTGCCTTCGCCGGTGATGATGCCCGTGTTTTCGATATTCGTGCCGTTGAGAACCAGCGTCCCGCCCGGGCCGACGGAGATTTTCCCGCCGCCGTTGAAGATATAGCCCGGGGCGGTGATGGTCACCGTGGCGCCGGGGGCGACATTGAACGCGCCGTCCGGCGAATTGATGTTGGTCGCGGCGGCGATGGTGGTGCCCGTGCCTTCGATGTTCAGGACGCCGTCGACGGACAAAATGACCGTGTCTGCGACGGTGTCGCCGTCCAGGGTCAGGGTCTTTCCGTCGTCGATGAAGAAGGTGGGCGTGCCTTCGCCGCCGGTCGCGCCCTCGATGGTGACGGCACCGCTGAGCGTCAGGTCGGGGCCGGTGGCCGCCAGCGTGAAGTTACCGTCCAGGGTCAGGACGGCCGTCCCGGCGAAATTGAGGGTGCCCGTGCCGAGCAGGGCGGTACCGCCGAAGATGGTGTCGCCGCCGTCGATGGTCAGGCTCCAGGTATCGAGGTCGAGAGCGCCGCCGATGGTGTCGAAGGTGTGGCCCGTATTGGCGATCACGGCGTCGGTGTTGAGCACGATCTGGCCGCCGCTGTTCGTGATGGCGGCATCGATGACGCGCAGGCCGCCACCGCCTAAAGTATCGATGAACTCGATGGTGCCGGTGTTGATGATACCCGAACCGCCGACGCTCAGGGTCGCGTCAGCCGGCGCTGCGTCGCTATTGTCGATGGTGATGATGCCGGCGTTGACGATGCCGAGGGCCACGTCCAACGCAATATTGCCGCCGCCGAATTCGCCGAGGATCAGCTGTCCGGCGTAGCTGCTGTCTGCTTCAATGGTAAGAGTGCCGGAAACCTGGTTGCCGGTGCCTGTGACGGTCAATACGCCGTTAACGGTGCCGATGGCGTCGGCGGCCAGCGTGACCGTGGGTGTGCTCAAAATCGCCGATCCGGACAGAGCCAGGGTGCCGAGGCTGTTCAGGCTGCCGGTACTAAGAAGGGCGGCATTGGCGATGCTCAGCTGGCCGTTCGGGCTGATTTCGGACTGTTCCAGCACATTCAGGGTGCCGGCGAGGATGTCCAGGTCGCCGTTGACCAGCAACTGGGCCACCGTTTCATTGACCGGGCCGTTGTTGAAGAAGGTCGGTCCGGCCTCACCGCTGTTGATGATCGCGATGGTCGTTGCGTCGGGAATGCCGGAGGTCCAGTTGGCAGCGTCGAACCAATCGCCGCTGCTGTTCAATTGATCGTGGTCGCTGCGCGTCAATCCGCTTTCCAGGGCGACATGGACGGTTGCGTCCTGGGTGGCCGTGCCGCCGTCGCCGCTGTCGACGGTGAAGGTCACCGTGCGGTCGACCGTCGCGGGTATGGCCGAGTCGTTCTCGAAGGCGATCGCCTGGGACAGGGCCTGAACCGCTGCGGGCGTGGCATCGGAATCCAAGGCGATCAGCAGATTCCCCGACGATCCGTCGAAGGTGCCGTCGATGGCGCCGATCACGACGCCGTTGAACAGAACGTCGGATCCGGACAACGTGATGCCGCCCGTTTCCTGTATCAGGAGAAGATCGCCGGCATTGAAGTTGCCGGTGACCGCGGCCCGCAGGGAGCCCGTGTTGAAGTTCGCCGTGTCGACATCGGTGATCGCCAGTGCCGCGTCGACGATGACTGCGGCCCCGCCTTCCTCGAAGGTTGGCGCCGGATCGCTGCCGACAGTGATGACGGGGTCGTCGTTCACGTAGTTGACGGTGACCGTCACAGTTGCCGTACTGGAAATTCCCGCCGCATCGGTGACGCGGAAGGTGAAACTGTCCGTGCCGCTGAACTCGGCATTGGGGACATAGCTGAAATTGCCGTTGGATTGGATCGTGACCGTGCCGTTGGCGGTCTGGCCGTTGCCGGTGACGGCAAAGGTCAGCGCATCACCCTGGTCCGGGTCGCTGGCCGTAAGGGTGCCGGTAATGGTCGTGTCTTCGTCGCCGCTCGCGGTGCCGGCATCGGCGATGGGGGCATCGTTCGACCCGGTAATCGTCACCGACAGGGTTGCCACGTCGGTCCCCGCGTTGATCGCCTGGACCGAGGACGTAAAGGCCTGGCCGGCCAGGTTGGCGGTGATCACAACTTCGCCGCCGCCGCCGGCCGAAGCCGCGACCTTTCCTACGATCACGCCGTTGGCGTTCAACTTAGCGACGAGGGCGTCGCGGACTTCATTCGCGGTCGTCTCGTTGGTCACCGTGTGGGAAATCCGCGTGCCGTTGACGGTGATCTCGAACACGTCGCCGCGTTCCACCGTGCCGCTGACGGTATAGGTAGAGGACTGGTTCACGCCGGTGGCGTTGGCCACGGAGCCGGTCAACGCGATGGTCTGGGTGTCGTCGAGGCTCGCATGGCCGTCGGACACGGTATAGGTCAGGGTGCCGGTGGCCGATTGTCCGGCGGCCAAGGCCTCGAACTGGCCGTTCGGGTTGACCGTGTAGCTGCCGTTGGCGTTGACCGTGACCTGGGCGACCGCCGGGTCGCCGTTGGGCAGGGTGAAGTTCACGGACTTTGCAACGCCGACCGCGCCGCCGTTGACCTTGATGATGCTCAGGCTGTCGCCGGTGTCGATGTCCGTGTCGTTGGCCAGCAGGCCCGCCGCCGCCGTCTTGCTGAGCGCCGTGCTGTCGTTAGCCGTGGTGACGAAGTCGTTCTTGGCGTCTGGGTTGTCGTTGACGGCCGTGATATCAATGGTCACCGTCGCCGTGTCAAAGGACGGCGGGTTGGCCCCGTTGGATACCGTATAGGTAAAGGTGTCGATGCCATTGTAATTGGCGTCGGGGGTGTAGGTGACCCGACCGTTGGGAACGGTGACGGTATCGGCATCGGCGGTGACGTCGCCCTGCGTCGTGACACTGGTGACGATTGGCGTGCCGGGTACGGCCGAGGTCAGGGTAATGGCGCCGCCGCGGCCGGCGCTGACGGCGGTGACGACGGCCGCCATGGCCGGGGTGCCGTTGATCAGATCGACAAAGAGTTCAGCGTTGCCTTCCGCGTTCAAGCCTTCCAGGGTCGTGAGCGTATAAGTGACGCTGGTGCCGTTGATGGTCAGGGTGATCTGATCGCCGTCGGTGAAGGCGGGGCCAAAGTTCAATTCCCTGACTTCGGCGACGATGGTGACTTTGCCGTGGGCCGGCTGGCCGACCGCGGCGATGGCGGCATTGGTCAGGTCGCCGCCGTCGGCGCGCTTGTCGTTGACCAGCACGTCGAAGGTCACGGCCTGATCTTCCAGGACCTCGTCGCCGCCGGTGACGGGTCCGCCGTTGGCGACATCGTCGTCGCCGATCACGTCGTCGCCGGCCACGGGGGCGGAATCGCGGGCTTCCTGCTGGATCCGCAGTTCGGCTTCGTTGCGGGCCTTGATGATCGCCTGCTCGAACTGGGCAAGGCCGGATGCCGCCTGGAACGCGGCCTGCTGGGCAACGGTCGCCTGGGCGTTCGCCGTGGCGGCGCCGGATAGGGCGTCGGGTACGTAGCCTTCGGCGATTTCGGCCAGAAGCTGGGCGGCGGTCACCACGTCTGCCGGCACGGATGGGTCCAGGGCGGGGGACAGGCTGCCGAGAGTGTTGGCCGTATTGACGATCACGGCGGCGCTCTCCGCCGTCAGTGCGCCGTTCGCGTCGAACACCGGCGCCAGGCCGTCGGCGGCGTTGCGCGCCGTTCCGGCGGCGGTGCCCGCGATATCGACGGCGGCCTCGATGGTTTCGGCGATGGTCGAAGCCTGGTCCAGGCCGTTGCGCAGGGCCCGCAGGGCCGCTTCCGTGCCGGTGCGGGCGGCGCTGATGGTCGGCGCTTCGCCGGCCACGCCGTCCTCGTTGACGGCGCTGACCGTGATGCGGATGAACGATGCCGCGGGATCGTTGGAAATCAGCACCAGTTCGCCGTCCTGCAAGGCGGCGGAGGCGGTCATGCCGCCGGCGGTGCCGATCTCGCTGACCAGGGCGTCGCGGACGGACGCAAGCGTGGGATTCGCGCCGACGGTGATGGTCTTCGTGACATCGGGGGTGCCGTCGTTGTTGGTGTCGAAGGCGACGGTCAGGGTGTCGCCGGCTTCCACGGTGCCGCCGATGGTGACCGACACGGTCTGACGGGTCGCGGCGATGGCGGCGTCAAGCGCCGTGACCGCGCTGTCCAGTGCGGTTGCCGTGGCGTCACCGTCACCGTCCTGGAGACCGTCGGCCAGCAGGCCTTGAATCGTGGTTTTCGCCGCGTTGGCGGCGGCAAGGGCATTAAGAATCTGGGTCGAAGCGCTTTCGGCCCCGGTCGCGCCGCCGTCTTCCGTGACCGACACGCCGATGCTGTTGCCGGAGGTGGTCGCGGCGACGACGAAACCGCCGGAACCGCTGGTCGCCGATGCCTGAGCGACGTTCTGCAGACCGGCGTGATTGTTGACCGCGTCGACCAGGGCGTCGCGGATGTCGTCGATGGTATCGCCGTCCTGGGCGGTGACCTCGACCGTCACGGCGTCGCCGTTGCCGGCGTCCCCTGGAGTCGGGTCGATGGTCAGGGTGAATACATTATCCGCCGCCGGCGTGCCGGTCAGGGTCACCTGGTCGAAGCTGGTGGCGAGTTGCAGCATATCCGCCGCGTCGGTAATGGCATCCTCCGCCTTCGTCAGGGCGGCGGTGGAACTGGCCGTGGCCTGGCTGAAAGCGGCTTCGGCGGCTTCGGCGGCGGTGTCGGCGTCTTCGTCGGCCGCCAGGATCGCGGCGTTGTTGGCGGCCGTGATGGCGGCGCCGACGGCGCCAACGTCGGCTCCGGCAAGATCGGCCTGCGCCTGGGCATTGGTTGCCGATTGGGCGGCCGCCGCGGCATCGCGGACGGCGGAGGCGATGGACGTGTTGGTCGCGCTAACCTGAGATTGCGTATTGGTCAGGAAGGCCTGGGCGACGCTGCCCGCACCGTCCAGATTGGCGGCTGTCTGGGCCGCGGTCAGGGCGCTGTTCACGTCCGTCCCGGCCGCGTTGGCGGCGGCCAGGGCATTGGCGGCCGTTTCGCTGGCGGTGGCGGCGTTCTGCGCGGCGCGGTCGGCGACCGAGCCGTTGGAAATGGCGTCCAGGCTAAGGGTGTCGGCGCTGCCGACCGGAACCACGGTCAGGAAGGCACCGGCGGCGCCGGCCTGGGTCGCGGTTATGACCAGCGCACCCGCGTCGCCTGCGGCGACGGTGATGCCGACAATGCCTTCTGCCTGAACGGCCGATACCAGGGCGTCGCGCACGGCGTTGGCGTCGTCACCAACATTGATCAGGCCGTTGGCCGTCGAAACGGTAACGGGCGTGCCCGCGATCTCGATCGTGAAACTGTCGCCATCGGCGACAAGGGTGCCGCTGTCGACGGTGACCGTGTCCTGCTGCGTCACCTGGTCGGCCTGCACCTGGCGCTGCACGCGGGCGGCCTGATCGTTGGTCCCGTTGAGGACGTTGGTCGCGGACGCCGTGGTGGTGAAGGCCGTGCCCGGGGTGACGCCGGTCAGGCGAATGGAATCGGAGGTCGCCCCCTGGCTGACGGTCACCAGGCCGTCGAAGGTGTTATTGTCGAGAAGCTGCTGGATGAAGGCGTCGCGGATTTCGGTCGGGTTTGCCTGGGTGGTGACCGTGAAGGTCGCCTGGGTCGTGCCGACGGTGATGGTGTAGGTATCGCCCGCTTCGCCGGTGCCGGACAGGGTAACGCGCGTGACCTGGGTGGTTTCCAGCTGCGCTTCGATGGCGTCCAGAAGGTTGGGGGTATCCGAGTTCAGCGCCTGGCTGACCGCATCGCCGACGGCCTTGGCCGTGCGCGCGTAGAGCGCCGCGTCGGCGGCGGCCGTCTTGGCCGTGGCGGCCTGGGTTGCTGCGTCGGCGGCGGCGCTGACGGCGTCGTCATTGGCCGTCTTGGCGGCGATGGAGGCGGTGGCCGTCTTGGCGGCGGTGTCCGCCTTGGCGGCTTCCGCCTCGGCGGTCGTGGCCGCCGTCTCGGCGTCCGTCGCCGCCTGGGCCGCCAGATCGTCGGCGCCGCGCAGGTTGGCGGTGGTCGTCACCGCCTGGGCCGCGTTGTCCGTGTTGCCGCCGCCGTCCGTGGCGGTCGCCGTCGCCGTGAAGGCGACGCCCGCGACGTCGGCGGTGATGGCCAGCGTTTCGCCCGCGTCGCCGGCCGAGGCCGTGACGGCGCTGCCGGCCGCGCTGTCGTTGATCAACGTGATCAGGGCATCGCGCACCTGGGTCAGGGTGGTGATCGAGCCGTCGGTCGGGACGGTAAAGCCGACCGGCGTGCCGTTGACGGTAACCGTATATGTATCGCCGGCCTGCACCGTGCCTTGCAGGGTGACCGTATCAAGCTGCGCGACCTGCGTGGCGCCGCCCAGGTTGCCGGTGACGGTCGACGCGGTGGCGGACTGATCGTCGTTGGCGCCGTGGTTTTCGGCCGAGGCCGTCGCCGTGAACCCGACGCCCGGCATGGCCGCGGTCAGGGTGATGGCGCCGTCACCGCTGCCGGCGGAGGCGACCACGGAATCGGTGGCGCCGTTGGCCGGGATGTTGATCTTGGCGACCAGTGCGTCGCGCACATCGGCGATGGTGATGCCGGTCGTGGCGCTGGCGGTATCCGTGCCGACGGTGACCGAGACCACGTCGCCGTCGATGGTGACGCTGTAGATGTCACCGTTCTCGACGGTGCCGTCCAGGGTCACAGTATCCGTCTGGGCCACGCCCTCGGCGGTGGCGACGGCGGCCTGCGCCTCGTCGGCGGCGGCCTGGGCGGCGGAACGGGCGGCGGCGGCGCGGGGAATGCCAGCCAACGCCGCGGTTGCCGTATCGGCTTGGCTTTCCGCTGTTGCCGCCGCTGTCTCGGCGGCGGTGGCAAAGCCCGCTGCCTGATCGGCGACAGCCTGAATCGCGGCGGCGGTGCCGCCCGGAGAGGTCAGCGCGGCGGCGTCATCGGCGGCGGCGCGCGCAGTGTTGTAAGCGGTCAGGGCGGCGGCGGCGGCCGCGTTGGCCGTGCCGAGGGCAGCCTGGGCGGCGGCGAGGTTCACGCCGACGATGGTCGCGCCCGTGTCCGGATGGACGCCGCCGTCGCGGTAGATTTCAGCCAGATCGGCGGCTTCGTCGGCGGTGGTTGCGGCGTCGTTCGCCGAGGTATAGGCGGCCTGCGCGTCGGCAACGGCGTCCAATGCATCCTGCAGCGCCGCCTGGGCGCGGTCATTGGCCTGCTTTACGGCCTGATAGGCGGCGGGGTCGATGGTCTGGGCGCCGGCGGAGGCCGTGAAGTCGGCCTGTGCCGCTTCCGCCGCCGAGCGCGCGGCGGTCAGCGCCGTCTGCGCCTCGCCAAGGCTGGTGGAGGCGTCGGTCGCGGCTTGCCCCGCCGTGGTGGCGGCGGCGCGCGCCGCCGTGGCGGCGGTGGCGATGGCCTGGATGTCGGACACGCGGGTCTGGGCCGCGGCCTGGGCGGACGTGGCTTCGGCGGAATCGGCGGCGGCCTGATCGGCGGAGGCCTGGGCATCGGCCTTGGCCTGGTCCAGGGCGGCTTCGGCCGCTTCGACGCGGGCGGCTTCAAGGCCGGCTTCGTCGGCGGCGGCCACGGCGGCCTGTTTCTGGGCCACCTGCAGGGCGGCGTTGGCGGCGGCCACGGCTTGCTGGGCGGACGCGGCGGCGGCCTTGATTGCGGCGACGGCCGCCAGTTGCGTGGAATCGGCGGCATCCTGGGCGGTGCTCAGGTTATCCGTGGTCAGGACGCCATCATCCAGATCATCAAGCGCGGCGGCTGCGTCGGCGGCGGTGTTGATGGCGGTGATGACCGCCTGCGCCGTCTGGGCCGAGATCGGCAGGTCGAGATCCTCTGCCGCCTGCAACAGGGCATTGAGGGCGGCTTGGGCCGCGGTGGCGGCGGCGGTGGCGGCCGCGTCGGCGGCATCGGCGTCGGGGGGATCCCCGGCGGCGGTGGTGGCGAGGGTAGCCTGCTGGCTGGCGAGTGTCGCCTGGGCCTTGGCTTCGGTCAGGGCACCGCCGACTTCGTCGGTCAGGGCGTCGAGGAAGTTGTCGACGCGGGTCTGCGCCGCGCCCTGGGCGTTGATTTCGAAGGCGGCGGCGAAGCTGGCCTGGGACGCCGCCTGGGCGGCCTGGGACGCGGCCTCGGCGGCGGCCTGCGCCGCCGCATTGGCGTTGGCCTGGGCGATGGTGACGTTTTGGTTGGCCGCGTCGGCGGCGGCCTGGGCCTGGGCCTGGGCGTCCTCGGCGTCGCTCAACGCCTGTTCGGCCTGGGCGATGGCGTTGTCCCAGACCAGTTCGATAGCGGTGTCGATGTCGTTCTGCCCGTCGTCCGCGGCGACCCGTTCGGCCCGTACCTGGGCCAGGGAATTGGTGCGCGAGGCGACCGTGGCCTGCGCCGCGGCCAGGGCCACGTTCGGCGCGACGGCGTCGGCGGTCGCCTGATCGGCGGTGGTGGCGGCGGTTTCGGCGGCGGCGGCGGCGCGCGCGGCGGCGGCGGCGGCATCGCGGGCGGCAAGGGCGGTGGCGGCGCGGTCGTCGGAGGCATCCCCCGATGTCCAGGCGGTCACGGCGGCGTCCGCATTGGCGGCGACCACGGCGGCGGCCTCGGCCTCGCCGGCGCTAATGGCGGCGGCGGTTGCGGCGGCCTGGGCACGGTCGGCCTGGGCTTGGGCCGCAGATCCCTTGCCGAGGGCCGCGGCCTGGGCGGCGTCAGCGGCGGTTTGCGCCTGGTTGGCGGCGTTGCGTGCGGCTTCGGCGGCATCGGCGGCAAGCTCGGCGGCACCCGGAATGTTGGATGTCGCCAGCGATTGCGCCGTGGCGGCGGCCTGGGCGGCGTCCTGGGTCGACGGGTCATCATCGGATGCCTGGGCTTCCGCCTCGTCGGCAAGGCGGCCGGCTTCCTGGGCCGCGACGGCCTGGGCGGCGGCGCGCTGGGCGGCGGCCTGATCGGCGGCGGCCTGGGCATCGGCGGCGGCCTGGTCGGCGGCGGCCAGGGCATCGGCGGCGGCTTGCTCGGCCAGTTGCGCGGCGCGGTCCTCGGCGGATTGCAGGTCGGCATCGCTGCGGGCGTCGGTGGCCGAGGCTTCGGCGTTGTCGAGCGACTGCAAGGCGGCCCCGGCGGCGGTGGCGGCGGTGGAGGCGGCCTGGGATGCCCGGTTCGCCTGTGCCGAGGCCGAGGTCGACTGACCGTTCACGACGATGCTGCCGGCACCGCTTGCGGCCTGGATCGCGCGGTTGCCGTTGAGTTCGGCGGACGTGGCGGCGGCGGCGGCGGCTTGTTCGGCAATTGCCGCGGCGGCGGCGGCGGTTTCCGCGATGACGGCGGCGGCTTCGGCAGCGGCGGCGTTATTGGCGGCTTCGGCGGTGGCGGCATCCTGGGCGGCCTGCTGCGCCGTCAGGGCCAGTTCGGCGGCGATTGCCGCCTGCTGTTCGGCGGTGGCGGCATCGGCCACGGCGGCTTCGGCGTAGCCCAGGGCTTCGTTGTAGGCGGCAAGATCGGCCGCGGCTTTCGCGGCGGTGGCGGCCACGGCGGCGGCCTCGGCCGCGGCGGCGGCTTCTTCCTGTCCTTGGGCACCGCCAAGGGTCTCATCGAAATTGATGGCCTGAACCAGTGCCTCGCGCAGGGCGGCAATGGTTGTCAGGTTGGCATCGACGGTGATTGCGATGGTGCTGTTGACCGCAACGACGGCATCAACGTCGGGATCGAGGTCCGCGGAAATGGTGATGGTGTAGGTATCGCCGATTTCCGGCGTGCCCAGAATCGTCACCGTGGTTACCTGGCTGCCGGTTTCCGTGGTGGCGGTGGTCAGCACGGCGGTGCCGCCGTTGTCGTCCGTGGCGCCGCCGTTTGTTGCGGAGACGTTAACGGTGAATGTCTGATTCGGTACGTTGCCGGTGATGACGATGGTATCGGCGGCCGGACCGGCCGTTGCCGACACCAAGCCTTCGTCGGCGACGGTTTCCTGTTTCGCGGACAGGGCCAGGGCGGCGAATGCGGCTTCGGGACTCTCGGGTTCCGGATTGATGAAGTCGGCCAAATCCGCGGCGGCGGACGCGAGAACCGACTTGGCCTTGGCCAGATCGATCAACTGTTCCGCCCGGTTCGTCTGCGCGGTGGCCGAGGCCAGGGCGGCGGCGCGTGCGGCCACGGCTTCCGCGCTTTGGCTGGCATAGCTCAGATTGGCGGCATTGGTGACCGCGGTTTTGACGGTGGCGATATAGCCGTCGAGCGACGAGATCAGGGCATCGCGGACTTCGGCCTCGGCCGTGGCGACCTGCGTGCGCAGCTCCGGGGCGCTGGTTGCGGCGGCGGGGAAGTCGAGGATGTTCGTGCGTGCCTGCAGGTCGGCGTTACCGCCGGCGGTATCGGAGGCCAGGAACGTGGTGACATTGAAGCCGGCGATGTTGACGGCGGCGTCGAGCAGCGCTTCGAGCGCCGAATTGGCGGCGGCGTTGGCCGCGACCTTGTCGGCGGTGCCGACAATGGCATTGGCCTGCGCCGCATCGGCATAGGCGTTGACCGCGCTGGCCAGCAGCGACAATTGATTGGTGACGGTTGCGATGTCGTCGACGGCGATTTCCAGCGCCGCGTCCGCCTGGGCCTCGGCGGATGCCTGGGCGACGGCCAGATACCCTTCGGCCTGGGCCTCGGCCGACTGGGCCGCCGCCAAGGCGTTGATGGCGGTGAGCGATTCGGTCAGCTCGGCCTGCGCCACGGTTTCCAGGTTGGCGACCGTGGTGCGGGCCGCGTTGGCCACCGCCGCGGAGGCATCGGCGACCTGATCTGCACCGTTGATATAACCCGGATTGCCCGCCGTAACGTCGTCGAGGGCGTCCAGATTGATCGTCGCCGTGGAACTGTCAGGGGCGGTGACGGTCGTCGAGGCGCCGACGGCCAGGGTGCCCGCGCTGTTGGTGACGGTGACCTGGACCGTGGAGATGTCGTAGCCGCCGGAACTGTTTTGTGCCGCGATCAGGAAGGTGTCCGTCGCGCTGGCGCCATTGGCAAGGTCGGCATAGGCGTCGGCGTCGGGCGTGTAGACGACGTTGCCGTCGGCGTCGAAGGTCACCTCGCCCTTGTCGCCGTCGCCGATGCCCCGTGCTCGGGCCTGGGCCGTTTGCGCCGCGTTCTGGAACAACGCAAAGACTTCTTCCTGAAACTCAACGGCGGCCTCGGCATTGGATTTGTTTTGCGTCGCCAGGGCCAGCGCCGCCGCAAGCGTCGGGGTGCTTGATCCTGCAGCCGTCGCCTCATCCAGCGCCGTGGTGGCGGCCGCGAGGGCGGCCTCGGCCGCGTCCAGGTTCTGCTGCACCCCATCGGCGGTCAGCCCGGACAGGGTGCCGGAAGCGGTGGTCAGCGTATCGCCGGAGCCGGAGGTCACGGTGACGTCGTCGGATACCGTGATCGTGCCGTCGACATTGGTGATGGTGACGGTGATGGTCTGCAGGTCGAAACCGCCGCTTTCGTTTTCGATGGCGATCTTGAAGGTGTCGGTCGTGCTGTCGCCCGGATTCAGGGCGGTGATGGCCGCATTGCCCGTATCGACGACGTAGGTCAGCCCGCCGTCGGCATCGGCGATCACGTCGCCCTTGTCGCCGTCGCTGGCCCCTTTCTGGATCGCTTCGGCGCTTTTCGCCGCATCCTCGAATGCCTCAAAGGTCGCTTTATCAACGGCCTCGTCGACCAGCTTGGTCAACAGATCGGCACGGGCGGCCAGCACGTTGTTGGCGGCGGTGACGGCTTCGGCCTTTTCCGCGGTCGCGGTTGTCTGCGCGGCGGTTGTGGCGGTCTGCTTGGTGGTCAGGTCAGCCTGCGCCGTGCCGTCCTTGAAGGCCTGGGCGGCCTCGCGAGCCTGGGATGCGCCTTCGATCGCGGCGGTCGCCGTATCGGCGGCGGACTCGGCCGTGTTGGCGTCCTGGACCGCCTGCTGGAACTGCGCGATCACTGCCGGGTCGACGGTGCGGGTCGCGACGAAGGCGTCCAAGGCGGTGATCGCCTGTGCCTTCAGGCCATTGACGGTTTGCGCCGCGGTAACGGCCCCGGCCTTGGCGGTCAGCATGACGGCCGGATCGGTGGTGTTCAGGGTGCCCTGGGCGGCGGTCGCGGCCTGATCGGCTGCGTCGGCAGCCTGCACCGCCAGATTAAGCACTGACAGCAGTTCAGACGGCAGGTCGGGCTTGGATGAAACGATGTCGCGGATCGCCGTGACCTTGGTGGTCACGATGTCGACGACGTTCTGCAGGTTGTTGATGTCCGTGGTCGTCGCGCCGGCGGCGGCCAGTTTGGCGTTGATGTTGGTGCTGAACGACGTGGCGGCGGCGGTGCGCGCGGCGGCGACGCCACTGCCGGCGGCGGCGATGGCATCGGTCTTGGCGGTTGTCGCGGCGGCGATGGCGGCGTTCACCACGGCGGACATTTCGGTGGCGGCAGTGACCAGGTTATCGCCGGCTGCGCCGTCCAGACCGACGGCCTCTCGCAGCGCCGCAAGGGTCTCGGCGTCGATCTCCCCGCCCGACGCGGCGACGGACAGCATCGCCTGGGCCGACTGGATCATGGTGACCAGGGCTTCGGACAGGGCGCGTGCGGCGTTGAGGGCTTCCAACGGCGCGACCACAACCTCGATCAGGCTGTCGGTATCCGTCGTCGACAGGCCGGCATTGGGGCCGAGGACGGAGAGCGAGCCGCTAAGCGAACTGACCGCCGTCGAGGCGGCCGTTTCCGCATTGGCGGCGGCGGTCGCGGCGCTGTTGAGCAGTGAAAGTGCCTGATTGATGGACGAAAAATTTGCCGTATTGAACGCCAAACCTGCCTGCTGCTGCAGGATTTGGAGAACGTCCGGCGGTAGATCCAAGATCGTCTTGGGTGGCGGCGCCAGACCGCTATCGATGATGTTTTTGAACGCGTTGAGCCGAAGGGCATTGATCTGCTGCTGGGCGATCCCTTCGGCAATCGCCTGATCAAGCTGCGTCAGTTTATTGGCCAGGGCCTCCAGCGCGTCCTGGTCTGCGGGCGGCGTGTCGGCGCCCTGCTGGCCAGGGACCAGGTTGCCGCCGTCACCCGACGGAGATGGCGGCAAATAGCGGAGAACACCGCCGTATTGCTGCTGAATTTGCTGCGCCGTGATGATGATCGGCGGTGGCGGGGCCAAATTGATCGAGGCGATGGAGACCGTGGCGCCGACCTGGTTGAGGACCACGGTGCCGGCGTTGTTGGAGATCACCACTTCGCCGACGAAACTGCCTTCCGGCAGGATCGTGAAGTTGCTTTGCTCGCCCTCGGGCGCGGCCTTGCCGGCCAGGGCCGTGCCGCGGATCCCGATGGTCGCCGTCGGCGTGTTGATGAGCATGTTGTCGGGGCCGGTCTTGGCGATCTGGCCCGAGATGAAGGAAAATGCCCCCTGCACAATCGACGCGCCGAAGGTTCCGGCTTGGGCCTGCGGGTCGTAGACCATTTCGTCCAGGACCATGCGGCCGTTGTCGGCGAGGGAGAAGGTCGATTCGTCGGCGAATTCCATGCCGACGGCGCCCAGCGGGCCGGTTTCGATGACATCGCCCTGATAGACCGGGTCGCCGACCTTGAGAATGGCCTTGGTGCCGTCCGCGTGGGTTGCCTCAACCTTGCCCGAGACGGTGACGATCTTGCCGATCGGTTCAGCCGCACCCGCGGGACCTGCCTGGGCCTCGACCCCGGGGGCCGCGGGGCCGGCCAGCTTGACCGCGAGCGGCCCGTTGATGACGGCCCCGTCGGGCGTCACCAGATCCGGGGGATCGGCGAACTTGAAGAAACTTTTGATGAGAACCTTGGAGCCGTCCTTGCCGACCAGCAGCAAATCCGGCCCCTGGCGCACGAACTGGGCCTGAAGAATCCAGCCGCCGTCCGGCACGTGGACCTGTTCGGCGCCCGCTGCATCAAGGACGAACGAATTGGCGCCGCTCCAGTCCTGCGGGTTCGCGCCTTTGTCATCCGTGCCGGGAACAAACCGGTTTGTGGCCACCCCTTAAGTGCTCGCTCTATCTGTGCAGACGACAGCGCTTATCGATCACTGCCGAAGCAAATCCCCCGTATTCCCTTGGATTGAGCACAGACTGCAAACCCGCCGGTGCGCGATCTTGGTGTCTCGTTCGCCGGGCCTGAGGACTTTAGGCATCCAACCTTACAACAACGTGAACGATCCGTGCGCGCCGATACGATATAGTATGTATAAAATTATCCTAAAATCGATGGAAAAAATGTGACGGTTGACCACATGGCGGATTAATCGGCGTCAATGCGGATTGGCCGGAAAACAGCGGAAACCGAGAAGGTGCAGGCTATTTTTCCTCGACCGCCGAGACTTCCAGGCGGCCCATCGCGTTCAGCAGGCGAAATGTCGCCTGCACGATCGACACTTCCGTCAGCACGGAATCGCTCTGTGCGTTGATCAGGCGGGTTTCCCCGGACAGCACATCAAGCAGGGAGCGGCGGCCGGCTTCGCGTTCTTCGCGGGCCAATTCCAGGAATTTGGCGGCGATTTCGACCTGCGCGGTACGCACGTCGTGGTTCTGCCGCGCGGTTTCCAGGTCGGCCCAGGCGAGGCGGATGGTCTCTTCGGTCGTGCGTTGCGTGTCCGCGGCACGGTCGATCGAGGCTTTGTAATCACTGCTGGTAGCGCTGACGGAATCAAGCGCGGTAAAGCCCAGGTTAAAGGGAAAGTTAAGTTCGACCTTGGCGGCCTGAGCGTTGCGCTGGCCGATGGTGCCGTCCAGGTTGCGCTCGTGGCTTGTTTCGACGACCGCGTTCAGTTCGGGAAAGAACAGGTCCTGACGCGTCCGCGTAACGCTGTCCTTGGCGATGTCGGAGGCGAGCCGTGCGTTGCGCAGTTGGAAGTTTTCCTTGAGGCCGATTTCGATGGCTTCCTCAAGGGTCCTGGGCATCAGGACTTCGGGCACGGGGGGAAGCTTGAATTCATCAATCCCCTTGGGCATGTCGCGGTACAGCGCATGATAACGCGACAGGGCGTTGCGCAGGGTGCCCTCGGCGACCACGCGGCGTGACTGGGCTTCGGCCAACTCGGTCTTGGCCTGCAGAACGTCGGTCGAAAACCCGGCGCCGCCGGCGACCCGGGCATCTTCAAGTTCCGTCTGTTTTTTGATGTTGTCTTCGGATTGCTGGGACAGTTTCAGGCGCCGGTTGGCGCTGTACACCTGTATGTAGGCGACAATGCCTTCGAGGACGAGATCCTGGCGCACCTGATTCAGGCTGATTGCAGCCGATTCCCGATTCTTGCGGGAAATATCGATGTCCGTGTCGGTCTTGCCGAAATCCCACAGCAGCTGAGTGATGCTGAGCGACGTCTCATTAAACTTTTTGGTGGTGTCCTGGGTGCCGGGATTTGCGCGCTTCTGAAAGCCGTTGTTGATATCGATTTCCAGTTCGGGGAACCAGGCGCCGCGAGTTTCGCGGATGCGGCTGGTCGCGGCGTTCAGTGAATTCTTGGCGGCGTTGATCCGGTCGTGGTTCTCGATCAGGTCGAGCAGGATGTCAGGCAATGACTGGGCCCGCGCGTCGGCACTCCATGCCGACACGCCGAAGATCACGGCAAATGTGAACCCCGCCTTGAGAAGGCTGCGCAACGTCTTTCCCCAAGTGCCTTCACCATAATTCGGCATAAACTTGCATACTCGGGGAACAATTGGAACATCTTATCGGACGGCCCGAAGCCGGTTTCCGGCAACAGGTCGGTTTTTCCCGATTCATGTAAGCTTTTGAAAAACTTCCGGAAATCATGTCAGGCCAAGATCAGCCATATTCGTGCCCGAAGGACTTGACCTGTCGTGCCGCCGGTTCCGATGCGGCGCGGGGCGGATGGTGCGATTCGCGATCCCATCGTCGGCGCCAAGCGGGTAAGGTCTGGCAACGGCACCCTGCGCGAGAACGCGCCAAAGACCGCCGGCGGAGGAACCATGAATCAGGAAATGTCGAAAACCGAAGATGACCTTGTCGCCGCCGCCGCCGCATTCGCGGCCCGCGATGTGCGGCCCCACGCGGCCGCCTGGGAAAAGGCGCGGACATTGCCGGCCGAGATGTTCGAGCGGGCGGCCGCGGCGGGCCTGACATCGGCGATCCTGCCCACGGAGGTCGGCGGCGGCGGTGCCGGGATGCTCTGCGCCTCGCGCATGGCCGAGGTGCTGGCGGCGGCCGATTTCGGCTTTGCCTTTGCGCTCAAGGTTCATGCCAATGCGGCCAACGCCGTGGCCCGGCGCGGCACCGACGAGCAGCGCCATCGTCTTCTGCCCGGCATGATCGACGGACGGCGCATCGGCGCGTTCTGCCTGACCGAACCGGCGGTCGGCAGCGACGCGACCGCGATCACCTGCGCCGCCGCCAAGGAAACGGGCGGCTGGGTGGTGACCGGCGAGAAGGCCTGGGTGACCAACGGCGTCAACGCGGATGTCATGAGCGTCTACGTTCAGACCGACGCGGAAGCGGGATGGCGCGGCATTGCCAACGTCCTGGTCGAAGGCGATTTTCCCGGCCTGTCCCGCGCGGCACCCTACGATCTTCTGGGCGGGCATGCGGCGGGGCTCTGCGGCCTGACGTTCGCGGCTTGCCGGATTCCCGATACCAATCTGTTGATCGCGCCTGGCGAAGGGTTCAAGGCGGCGATGGCAGGCATCAACATGGCGCGCATGTTCGTGGCCGCGCTGTGTTGCGGGATGCTGGGCGAGTGCCTGGACCGGGCCCTGGCCTATGGCGCCGGGCGCATGGCCTTCGGGCGCCCCATCCTGGCCAACCAGGGGCTGCAATGGGAGTTGGCCGACGTGGCCACGGATCTGGAAGCCTGCCGCCGCCTGACCGAGCACGCGGCCCGCACGCTGGATGCCGGCGAGGCCGGCATCGCCGAATGCGCCCATGCCAAGAAATTCGCGACCCGCGCCGCCGTGCGGGGCATTTCCGCCTGCATGCAGGCCATGGGGGCGGCCGGGCTGCGCGCCGAGGAACCCTTTGGCCGCCACTTTGCGGCGGCGAAGATGTGCGAATTCCTGGACGGCACGACGGAAATCCAGAACGTGGTGATTTCCCGCAGTCTGCTGCGGCCCCACGGGCTCGACGCGTCCTAGGTTCGGTTACATATCCTCGTAGGCGACGGTTTTGTTGCGCCCGCTGCCCTTTGCTTTGTACAGCGCTTCGTCGGCCCGCTTCAACGCGGCCTCGATGGAATCGCTTGGGTCCTTGACCGTGGTCACGCCGACACTGACCGTCACGTTCAGGGTTCCTGAATCGATCGGAATGGAAAGATCGCCGAGATATTCCCGCAGCCTCTCGACCGTCAGAACGGCGCCTTGCGGATCGGTTTCCGGCAGGATCAGGGCGAATTCCTCGCCGCCCATGCGGCCGACGATATCGACGTTGCGCAGCCGGTCGACGCAGGCTTCCGCCAGGGCCCGAAGCACATTGTCGCCGGCGTCATGGCCATGGGTGTCGTTCACCGACTTGAAGTGATCGACATCCATCATCGCCATGCCGAAACTGCGGCCGCTGCGTCTGACGCGGGCGACCTCGGCCTCGCCCAATTCCATGAACCGCCGCCGGTTCCACACGCCGGTGAGAAAGTCCGTGGTGGCAAGCCGGGTCAGCTCCTCGTTGGCGGCCTTCAGGTCCCGGTGCGCTTTCTGCAGGGCCAGGTGATTGCGGATGCGGGCCAGCACGATCAGCGGCGAATAGGGCTTGAGGATGTAGTCGATGGCGCCGAGCGACAATCCCTTTTCCTGGTCATTGTCTTCGGTTCGGCCGGTAACGAAGACAATGGGAATATCGCGGGTCCGGATATCGGATTTCAGGCGGCGGCAGACTTCATAGCCGTCCATCCCGGGCATGCTGACATCCAGCAGGATAAGGTCGGGCAGTTCGCTGTTGGCCAGGGCGATTGCCTGCGTGCCATCCGTCGCGCTGATGACGTCGCCTTCCTCGGCCAGAAGGTTGGATAGGATAAGCAGGTTCGTTTCCGCGTCATCGACGATGAGTATCTTCTGGCGAAGTTGGTTGCGGCTGCCGCGGGAGAGTATCTCGCTGCTTTCAATTTTCGTCATCGTGCCGCCTTTTCCGCCATGCCATCGTTCCCAGTGTCATCGGGGTTACTCTCCCATCTTTGCCTGCGGTGCACCATCCGCGGTGCCGGCGGACAGGGCGGCCGACAGCCCGTCGCGCACCTCATCCAGGGCGCTGCCCAGTTCTGTCAGGCAGGCATCCACGTCCGGTCCGCTGGGTTCGCTGCGCAACTGGTCGTCGAGGGCTTTCGCCGCCTGATAAACGCGTTCGGCACGGATGTTTCCGCTGACGCCTTTCAAAGTATGGGCCGTGCGTGTCGCCGTTTCCAGGTCGCCGTCGGCCAACTGGGCGGCGATCTTGTCGGCCAGGTCCATGTATTTCGCGTGGAAGTCGCCCAACAGGCGGCGCAGAATGGCGTCGTTTCCCCGCAACATGGTGCGGGCCGCAGTCAGGTTGATACCCTGGATGGTGTCGGGCAGGGCATCGGTTGAAGGCGGTGCGGTCGGGGCGGTCGGTGCGGCCGCCTTTTCCTGCTTTGGTTTGCCTGCCCGTGCCTTGGACACCGCCGGCTTGGATGCGGACTTTGCCGGACCCGGCCGCCGGGTCCAGGTCGCCAGTACCGTGTACAGGCGGTTCGGATCGATGGGCTTGGTGATATGGTCGTTCATGCCCGTGGCGAGGCATTTGGCCCGTTCCGAATCCATCGCATGGGCGGTCATGGCGATGATCGGAAGGTCCTTGTGCCGGGGGTCGGTGCGAATGATCTGCGTCGCTTCGTACCCGTCCATCAGGGGCATCTGCAGGTCCATCAGAACCATGTCGTAGGACGTTTTCGACACCATTTCGACGGCGGTCTTGCCGTTGCCCGCGATATCCACCGTGACGTCTGCGTGGCCGAGGATCTCCCGCGCGACCTGCTGGTTGATCTCGTTGTCCTCGACCAGCAGGACATGCATCCCGGCGATCCGCGCCAAAGTCTGCGAGGACGTATCCGCCGACTGCAGGTGTTGCGGCAGGGGCGCATTTTTAGTCTGGCCGGTGGGAAGGACGGTCACTTCGATCGTGAACCAGAACGTGCTGCCCTTACCCACGGTGCTGTCGACACCGATCTCGCCGCCCATCATGGTGACCAGACTGTGGCTGATCGCAAGCCCCAGGCCGGTGCCGCCGAATTGACGTGTGGTCGAGATGTCGGCCTGAGTGAACGGTTGGAACAGCTTGTCGATCTGGTCTTGCGACATGCCGATGCCCGTGTCCGTGACCTCGAACCGCAGCGTCTGCTTCTCGGTGGTGTCGGCAGGGGATGAAGACCCGGGCAGGGCCTTGACGGCGACTTCGCCCCTTTCGGTGAACTTGATGGCGTTGGCGGTCAGGTTGATCAGGACCTGCCCCAGCCGCAGCGGATCCCCCTTCAGTCTCGTGGGTACGTTGGGGTCCATATGGAACTGGATTTCGAGCGGTTTGTCAGCGACCCGCGCCGTCATCATGTCCGAGAGATTCCGCATGACGTCGTCCAGATCGAACGCGACGGTCTCGATCTCCAGCTTTCCGGCTTCGATTTTCGAAAAATCGAGGATGTCGTTGATCAGGCCAAGAAGCGCGTGCGACGACATGTCGACCTTGGTCAGGTAATCCTCCTGCTGCGCCGTCAGGTTTGTCTTCAGCGCCAGGCCGGTCAGGCCGACGATGGCGTTGAGGGGGGTGCGGATTTCATGGCTCATGTTGGCAAGGAACGAGCTTTTCGCCTTGTTGGCCTCTTCGGCGACCAGTTTCGCTTCGATCAGGGCCTGTTCGGCGCGTTTTTGTTGGGTGATATCCGAATAGGTCGTCACGAAGCCGCGCCGGTTGGGCAGGGGGTTGCCGCGAATGTCGATGACCATGCCGTCGGGGCGGGTGCGTTCGAAATGGTGGGGTTCGAACGAGCGGGCCAGGTCCAGGCGGCTTTGCACCTGCTCTTTGACATCGCCGGGGCCGTATTCACCCCGTTCGGCGTTGTACTGGAAAAATTCGCGGAGGTTCGTGCCCGGCGGGAAGCGGTCCTTCGGGAACTGTAACAACTCCATGAACTTCGAGTTGGCGGTAATGACGTTGAGCTTTTCGTCGAACATGGTGATGCCCTGGTCCATGGTCTCCAAGGTGGTTTCCAGGATCGCCTTCTGGTGGGCAAGTTCGCGTTCCGCCTCCTTCTGCTCGGTGATGTCGGTCATGGCCGTGCCGACACCAGTGATCGTACCGTCACGGTCGCGCACGGGAAATTTCATCAGGCGGTAGATGGTGGGGCGGCCGTTCTGGGCGCCGTGCAGGACGGATTCGGCCTCCAGGATAACAACCTCACCGCTTTCAACCACCTTTCGTTCAAGGGCGCTGACTTCGTCCGCGCGCTCCTTGTTGGGGACGAGATCGTGGACGGTCTTGCCGACCAGAGCGTCGACGGTCGTATTGTGCCATTCGGCGAAGATCGTATTGGCGTTGAGGAAGCGGCCGTCCAGCCCCTTGAGCGCCAGCATGATGGGAACGTTCTCCGTAATCGCGGTCAGGCGCGCCTGCGTTTCCTCAAGAATTGTCTGCGCGGTCTTCTGCGCCGTCACGTCATCGAACACGCCGACCAGGTATCCGTTGTACCACTCGCCATAGCGGGCGTAGACGACGCGCCCGTCGGCCAGCGCAACCTCGCTGCTGAGATCGCCTTCGCGGACGGCGCTGATCCGCTCGACCACGGATCGGTTGCGATGCACGTCGCCGAAGTCGCCGCGCCCGGCGAGGAGATATGCCGTTTCCCAGGCGCTGGTGCCGACCTGCACCTGATCCGGTTCCAGGCCCCAGACTTCCGAGAACTGGCGATTGAAGGTGACGTAGTTCATGTTCTCGTCGAATACGCAAAGGCCGCTCGGCATGCTGTCCAGAGTCATCCGCAGGATCGCCGATTGCAGGGCGATCTGCTGTTCCGCCATTTTGCGTTTGGTGATGTCCAGGGTCCAGGCGATCTGCGCGCGGTGTCCTTCGAAACTGATCGGCCGCCAGGTCACCAGGGACCACCATTTGGTCTTGCGGTCCAGGCGGTAGCGTTCGGCCTCGAAATTGTCGAGGCGTCCTTCCCGGTCAAAAATTTCGCGCGCTTCTTCGTACTGTGCCGGATCGACGAAAGATTGCGCCATGTCGCGATTCAATACCGTATCCAGGCCATCGGCGCCGAGCATCGCCGCCAGGCGCGGATTGCCGAACAGCCGTTCACCCGTATCCCGGTCGATGATGGTGATGGCGATGGGGCTTTCATCGAGAATCTGGCGGAACCGTGCCTCGCTTTCTTCCAGGCGTTCCTCGGCGATCCGGCGATCGGTGATGTCGACCGTGGTGGTGATGACGGCCTCGACGCGCCCGTCCGCGCCCATGAGCGGAACCTTGGTGCAGATCGCCTGACGGACATCACCGTCCTTGTTCTTCAACTCGAAATCAAAGAACGGGATCGCCTGGCCGGTTTCAATGAGCTGGCGATCCAGCTTGGACATTGCCTCGGCATGTTCGCGGCTGATGATATCGGACGTTTTGCCGCGGATATCCTGTTCGGTAAGGCCCAGGAATTTCCGGTGGTAGCGGTTGGACATTATGTAGCGGCCGGCCGTGTCCTTCACGTTGATCAGGGCCGGTACCGCGTCGATCACGGCCTGCAACTCGGCGCGGTGATCGACCAGGGCCTGCTCCGCCCGCTTGCGTTCGGTGATGTCGGTGTAAACGGCGACGATATAGCCGTCGGTCCAGTCGCCGAAGCGAACGTCGATCACCCGGCCGTCGGAAAGATGTTGTTCGAGGGAGTTGCGGCCTTCGCGCAATTGAACTTCACGCGACGTAATCGTTTCTTCGGGATTCTGGATATCGCCAAGCGCGCCCTTGTCGTACAGGTGCATGAAGGCTTCGCGCCGTGTGACGCCCGGTTGCAGGAAAGCCTCGTCGAACCCGAAAATATCCTGGTATCCGCGGTTGAAGGCGACGATCCGCAGATCTTCGTCGAACATGCAAAGACCATTGGGGATGTTGTCGAGTGCCAGTTGAAATTGGGTTTCCATTGTGCCCGACAGCTTTTCCACGCGGTCGGTCAGGGGGCTCAGCAACAGGAACAGGCCGCTCATGCCCAGAAGAACAAGGCCCAGCACGCCGACCCCGGCGTAGACCAGGCTGTTGTTCAGTTCCCCGAAAATTTCATCTTCGTCCTGGCGCAGGATCAGAACCCAATCCTGGCCGACCGAAACATGGGCATAGGTGTGATCCGTGTTGTGGAAGAAGGATGTTTCCAGTTTGCTGCGCGCCGTGCGCATCATCATATCGAACGTTTTGGGTGGGGCGACTTCGGCCACGTCGGACAGCAGACGGCCATCGGCCAGGGACATGACATTCAAATTTTCGCCCGTTCCGAATTTCAGATAGGCCTGTCCGGTTCGACCCAAACCCGAATGTCCGGAAAACAGATGCAGCAGGCGCCCGAGCGAGAACGTAATGATGTCCGTGCCGACGCGCCGCCCATCGTCCTGGAGAATGGGAGAACTGATCACCAGGTAATGGGAATCGTGCAGGGGGACGAGCCCCGCGATAATCGGATCAAGAGCATCTTCCCATCCATTCGGCCATGCGTCCCGCGGCACTTCGGCGCCGGCGGCGAATACGACCTTGCCGCTGACGTCGGCGCGGGTGATGCCGACGATTTCATCCGAAGCATTCATGGAAGAGGTGAAATTCGCCCCGGTCTCTTCCTCGAACAGGTATCGGTTGATGAGGCCGGAGGAATATTGGCTGAGCAATTCGCGGGCCCGTGACCGGCTGGAAACCTGCGCGGCCACGCTTTTTGCCCGGTTGAGGATCTGGACGATCGCCTCGGCCTTCGAATCCGTGATCTGCCCCAGGTGGGTGTATGAGGCGTCGCGCAGCTGGTTGTGCATCGGAACCATGATGAAAACCGCCGTCAGGGCCGCGATCAGAACGGCGCCGGCCAGGGAATAGCGCAGCACATTGCGCTGTACGGTCTTGATGGTTCCGATGTTTTGCTGGGGCACGTCGCGTTCCGTCCCTTGCATGCATCCCGCCCGCCGGGGCGGGTTCCAAGCCCTAGGATAAAAGCAGAAATTGACCGAATGTTCGATAGATCAATCGGATGGCATGGTCCGGCGTGGCGAACGGCGGGCCGATGGACGCCCGAGTGGAATGACGTTAATCTGCCCTCAACTTGGAAACTTTCGCCACGGTTACCGCCACGGCACGGACGTCGGGAGAACATTATGGCCGCGATCCTTGTCATTGAGGATGACGACTTTTTTCAGAACTTTCTCGAACTCGTGCTGTCGGGTGAGGGACATGACGTGCGCATTGCCGCCGATGGCGAGGCCGGGTTGGCCGCGGTCGGCGATCAGCCGCCGGACCTGATCCTGTGCGACATGAGCATGCCCAAGATGACCGGTTTCGAGGTCATCCGGCGGCTGAAAAAAATCGACAACGTCAAAGATATTCCCGTGATCGCGCTTTCAGCGCACGACACCTCCGCCGATCACGACGAAGCCTTCGCCGCGGGTGCGGCCGCCTATGAAACCAAGCCGATCGAAATGGACCGCCTGATCGACAGCGTCAACAAAGCCTTGGCGGGCGGGGCTTAGGGCCAGGCATCCCGCAGCGCCGCGATCAGGCGCTGAACGTCATCTTCCGAAACATGGACATGCGGGGCCAGGCGCAGGCGACCGCCGCGCAGCGACGCGTGCACGCCCTTGGCCGCCAGCGCCGCGATCATGCCATCCGGCGGCAGGCTGTCCTTGCCGAGGGACGTGATATGGGCGACCCCGCGCCCGGCGGGGGCGGTTGAATAGCCCATGTCCCGCGCGGCGGCGATGACGGCGTCGGTGATCGGGACTAGGGTGTCCTGGATCGCTTCGGGGGTCCAGGCCGTGACCTGCACGAGAGCAGCTTCCGCCATCGGCAGCAGCACCGGATTGTAGGTCTGGCCCACGTCGTAGCGGCGCGCACCCGGCGACATGTCCGGGTCGTAGACCAGGGAGCCTTCGATGCTCGCCCCCGTGGCCGGGTGGTTGTAGTCGTGATGTTCCAAGGCGATCCCCTGCTGATGCGGGGCGGCGGCGTAGAGGAACGACATGCCGTGCGGGCAGAACAGCCATTTGTAGGCGGCAATCACCAGAAAATCCGGGCGCACGCGGGCGATGTCGAAGGGGGCGGCGCCGATCCATTGCGTGGCGTCGACGACCAGGGCCGCGCCGACCTCCCGGCACCGCGCGCCCACGGCCTCCAGGTCGATCACGGTGCCGTCGATCCAATGACAGGGCGGTAATGCTGCGACCGCCGTGTCGCCGTCCAGCCGCTCAAGCACGGCCGCTGTCCAGTCGGCGTCGTCCGGGCGCGGCACGGTGACCACGCGAGCCCCCGCCTGTTCCGCCTTTTGCATCCACACGAAGACGTTGGACGGGAACTGGTCTTCCAGCACGATGATGCTCTGCCCGCGCGCGACGGCAAGATTCGTGGCCGCCGTGGCCAGCCCGTAACTGGCCGAGGGCTGGATCGCGATGTCGCCGGCCCGGGCGCCGATCAGCCCGGCGACCAGGGCGCGGATATGTTCCGCCTGACTGTGAAGCTTTGCCGAATCCATGGTCCAGGGTTGCGCCCGGGTGGCGATCCCGGCTTGTCCCGCCGTCTGGCTGGCCTTCAGCAGCGGCGTGCGCGAGGCGCAGTTGAACCAGGCGACATCGGACGGGATGTCGAACAGGGGGCGCTGGTCGGTCAGCATCGGCATGGCGTCAGTCTCCGGATTCTCGGGGGATGGTGGTTCGCGCTCCGGGCGGCCCGGGGACGACGGCCTGACGGCCCAGTCGGTGTTCGCGGTAGGCGATATAGGCGGTCGACCCCAAAATCATGGCGCCGCCGATCCACACGAACATGTCGGGCAGTTCGTTGAAGAAGATGTAGCCCAGCGCCGTGACCCAGATCAGGCGCACGAAATCGACCGGCCCGACGACATGGGTATCGGCCATCTTCAGGGCCTGGGCCATGGACAGCTGCGCGCCGCCGCCCAGGATGCCGAGGCCGATCAGCAGGACCCATTGCTCCGGCCCAGGCCAGGACCATACGAAGGACGCGGGCACCAGGATGATCGGCATCATGACCAACGACATGTAGACGGTGATGGTGGCGCTGGATTCGGTGGCGCTCAGACGCTTGATGATGATCATGCAGGCTCCCCAGATGAGGGACGAGATCACGACCAGCATGGCCCCCAGTTCGAGCTCGATGACGCCGGGGCGAAGGATGACCAGGGTGCCGGCGAATCCCAGCAGGATCGCCGTCCAGCGGCGCAGGCGGATGACCTCGCCGAGGAACAGGACCGCCAGGACCGAGGCGAAGATGGGCGCGGAGAAGCCCAGCGCCGTGACCTGGGCCAGGGGGGCGATGGACAGCGCGAAGAAATAGCACAGCATGGCCGCCGAATTGAGCACGCCGCGTAGGGTCAGCAGGCCCAGGCGTTTGGTCTTCAGCGGCTTCAAGCCGTCCTTCACGAAGAACGGGATGATCGGCAGCATGCCGAACAGCAGGCGGAAAAACGCGGTTTCGAAGGGATGGATGCCGGTCAGGGCGACCTTTTTGATGACCGCATGCATTCCGGCGAAGCACAGGCTGGCCAGCAACATCCACAGAATTCCCCGGACGGCATCGGTGCGTCCCTTGACGGGGACGGAGGAATCCGGGGCTGCGGTCATCGGGCGGGCTTTCGGTCTGGGGGCCGGCGGTCCGCCGCCGGCGGGGCGGGAAAGGGCCCGAAAACGGCGGGATGGCGGCGGATTATTGTATACAAGGCCCATCTATACAGGCTTCATCCAGGGGGATAAAGCGCCCCCGGCGGGAAAGCGGGCCGGTTGCGGTTGACAGGGCAGGGTGGTTTGGGTAGTTTCCGCCGCTTCCGGCCTGACCGGACCCGATTTCCGCCCCTTCGAGTGGCCCGCATACGGAGCTTGAGACCGATGAAAGTTTTGAATTCCCTTAAGTCCGCCAAGACGCGCGATAAGAATTGCCGCGTCGTGCGCCGCAAGGGTCGCGTCTTCGTGATCAATAAAAAGAATCCGCGTTTCAAAGCCCGCCAAGGATAAGGCGGGCAAGGGAGCGCCCATAAAGGTGCTCTTGGATCCCTATCCAGCCGCGCTTACCTGAGCAATCAGGAGCGCGGTTTTTTGTTGCGCATTTCATTAGGCAAGACTGAAGAACACCCATGACCGCAGACAAAGTCGCCGCCCATTACACCCACGGCAGCCTGATGGACGCCATCCTGGCCAAGCTGGCCGAGGCGGGAATCGCCCTGGACGGTCTGACGGCCCAGGATCTGGCGCCGATGGACCATCTGCACGGGCGCGGGCGCGCCGCCACGGACGAGATGATCGCCCGCCTGAAACCCCAGCCGGACCACCATGTCGTCGACATCGGCTGCGGCGTCGGCGGGCCGGCGCGCTATCTTGCCGCCACGGCGGGGGCACGGGTCAGCGGCATCGACCTGACCCCTGAATTCATCGCCGTCGCGGAGACGCTGGCGGAAATGACCGGGCTGTCCGACAGGACCGAATTCCGGGTCGGCGACGCGCTTAACCTGCCATTCGACGCCGCCGCCTTCGACGCCGGCTATACCCAGAACGTGTCCATGAGCGTGCCCGACAAGCGGCGCTTTTTCGCCGAGGCCGCCAGGGTGCTGAAACCAGGGGCCCGCTTCGTCGCCGGCGAGGTCGCGCAAGGGCCAGGCGGCGACGTGCTCTACCCCGTGCCCTGGGCCATGACGGCGGAGATCAGCCATCTGACGACGCCAGAGGAAACGGCGGATATCCTGAAAGACGCGGGGTTCCAGGTGGAGGGAATTCACGATTCCACGGATAAGGCGTTGGCCTACAATCAGGCGTCCCGTGAACGGACCAAGGACCAGGGGCCGCCGGTCCTCAGTCCGCTCGTGATTCTGCGTGAAAACGCCTTGGAGCGCATGCGCAATTCCGCCCGCAATGTCGAGCAGGGCCGAGCCATTCCCGTGGAATTCATCTGCATTCGGTCTTGACTTTTCGACCCCGGAACGCGACTTTTTTGGAAATGGTTCCGCATCGTGAAATTGCGTCCTGTTGGATGCAGGGCGGCGCGGGACCCGTGAACCAAGAAACGCAGGGAAGAAAAACATGGCCGACACCGCCACCCCCCGCCCACGGACCCGGGGCCGCACCCGCACCCGGTCGCGCGAAGATACGGGCGGGCAGGTTCAGTCCCTCGCCCGCGCCATTTCCATTCTCAAGACCCTGGCCCGCTCCGACGACGGCATGACCCTGACCGACGTGGCGCTGACCGTCGTCCTGCCGCCGTCGACCACGCACCGCCTGCTGACCACCATGCAGCACGACCGCATCGTGCGCTTCGATCAGGCGACGGCCCTGTGGCATGTGGGGGTCGAGGCCTTCGTCATCGGCAACGCCTTCATCCGCTCCCGCGATCTGGTCGTCATGGCGCGGCCGATCATGCGCCGGCTGATGGAGGAAACGGGCGAAACCGTGAAACTGGGGATTCAGGATGACGGCGAGGTCATCTATCTGGCCCAGGTCGAAAGCCGCGAGACCATGCGCGCCTACCGCGCCCCCGGCACCCGCGTGCCCATGCATTGCTCCGGCGTCGGCAAGGCGCTGCTGGCCAACCAGTCCGAGGAAGAGGTCAACCGCATCCTGCAGCGTCACGGCCTGTCCAAGGTCACGGACAAGACCCTGGCGACGCCCGTGCGGTTCCGTGACGCGCTCGGCCAGATCCGCCGCCAGGGCTATGCCATCGACGACGAAGAACATGCCGTGGGTCTGCGCTGCATCGCCGCCGCCGTGTTCAACGAGCACGACGAGCCGATCGCCGCGATCTCCGTCTCCGGCCCCTCGGCGCGTATTTCCGACGAAAAGATCGCCGGCCTGGCGGACCTCGTGACCCGCGCCGCCAAGAGCATCGCCAGCGAACTCGGCAGCCGCGAACCCTGATCCAGGGCGTCCGCCGCTCTTTCCTAATAATGAGACTTTGTCGCGGCGCCGGGTGCCGGCAGCAGGCGTTCGCATGGCGCCATAAAATGGTATTTTTCCAAAATTGAATGTTTATTAAATAATTGATATTAAATATAAAAAATACACATTCTCGATATACGGAATAATTTCCAAAATGGTTGCCGAGGGTCCGTCTGACTGTCACCCTTAAAGCCTGTTCTTAGCAGGGAGGTGACGGCCATGGCACGCATGACGGCAGCGGAAGCAGCGATCCGGGTACTTGAGAAAGAGGGTGTTCACGCCGCCTTTGGCGTCCCGGGGGCGGCCATCAACCCGTTCTACGCGGCGATGAAAAAGCGTGGCTCCATCGATCACGTGCTGGCGCGCCATGTCGAGGGCGCGTCCCACATGGCCGAGGGCTATACCCGGGCCAAAGCGGGCAACATCGGGGTCTGCATCGGCACCTCGGGTCCGGCGGGCACGGACATGATCACCGGCCTGTATTCCGCCCAGGCCGACAGCATCCCGATCCTCTGCATCACCGGGCAAGCGCCCCGCGACAAGCTGTACAAGGAAGATTTCCAGGCGGTCGATATCGAATCCATCGCCAAGCCGGTGACCAAATGGGCGGTCACCGTGCGCGAACCGGCCCTGGTGCCGCGCGTGTTTCAGAAGGCGTTTCACCTGATGCGCTCGTCCCGCCCGGGGCCGGTGCTGATCGACATGCCGATCGACGTGCAGCTGGCGGAAATCGAATTCGACGCCGACATGTATGAGCCCCTCCCGGCGTTCAAGCCCAAGGCGTCGCGCCGCCAGATCGACAAGGCGGTGGCCATGCTCAACGCGGCCGAGCGGCCCGTGATCGTCGCCGGCGGCGGCATCATCAACGCCGATGCCCAGGACCTTCTGATCGAATTTGCGGAACTGACCGGCATCCCCGTGATCCCGACCCTGATGGGCTGGGGCGCCATTGCCGACGACCATCCCCTGATGGCCGGCATGGTCGGGCTGCAGACGGCGCACCGCTACGGAAACAAGTCGTTCCTGCGCTCCGACTTCGTGCTCGGCATCGGCAACCGCTGGGCCAATCGGCACACGGGGTCCATCGACGTCTACACCCGTGGCCGGACCTTCGTGCATGTGGATATCGAGCCGACCCAGATCGGCCGCGTGTTCGAACCGGATTACGGCATCGTGTCCGACGCCGGGGCGGCGCTGGCCCTGTTCGTGCAGGCGGCGCGCGAGTTGAAGGAGGACGGCCGTCTGGCCGACCGTGCGGATTGGGCCGATGAATGTGCCCACCGCAAGGAAGTGATGCAGCGCAAATCCCATTTCGACGCCGTGCCCCTGAAGCCGCAGCGCGTCTATCAGGAAATGACCGAAGCCTTCGGCCGCGACGTCTGCTACGTCACCACCATCGGGTTGAGCCAGATCGCCGCCGCCCAGTTCCTCAAGGTCAACGGCGCGCGCAACTGGATCAACGCCGGCCAGGCCGGGCCGCTCGGCTGGACCCTGCCGGCGGCGCTGGGCGTGCGCAAGGCCTGCCCGGACAAGGAAATCGTCGCCGTGTCCGGCGACTACGACTTCCAGTTCCTGATCGAGGAACTGGCCGTCGGTGCGCAGTTCAACCTGCCCTACATCCATGTGGTGGTGAACAATTCCTACCTGGGATTGATCCGCCAGGCCCAGCGCGGGTTCGACATGGACTACAACGTCCAACTGTCGTTCGAGAACGTGAACGCGCCCGACCTGGGCAATTACGGCGTCGACCATGTCGCCGTGGCCGAGGGCCTGGGCTGCAAGGCGGTTCGCGTGCGCAGCCCCAACGAGTTCAAGGAAGCCTTCGCCCGCGCCAAGGATTTGATGGCCGAATTCCAGGTGCCCGTGGTTCTGGAATTCATCCTGGAGCGCGTGACCAACGTGGCCATGGGCATGGAGATCGACGCCGTCAACGAGTTCGAGGAAATCCTCTGTCTGGATCCGACCCTGGATCCGGACGGGGTGCCGGGCCCCGCGTCGGCCGACGGAACGCAGCGGGACATGATTCCCGCCGAATGAGGTCCCTGCGAGGAGGGCGGGAGGCGCCTTCGACCGGAACCCACTTCCGGTTGCCTCCCGCCCGACCTCGCCGCTACCTTCGCCGCCAATGACCACACCACCGCAGGAGACACCCCATGCCCCGTTTCAACGCCAACATCACCATGCTGTTCCAGGACCTGGATTTCATGGACCGCTTTCAGGCGGCCGCCAAGGCCGGGTTCAAGGGCGTGGAATACCTGTTCCCCTATGACTACAAGGCTGCCGATCTGGCCGATGCGCTGAAATCCAACGGCCTGACCCAGGTGCTGCACAACCTGCCGGCCGGCGACTGGGCCCAGGGCGAACGGGGCTTGGCCAGCCTGCCCGACCGGAAAAGCGAATTTCAGGACAGCGTGGGCCTCGCCATCGACTATGCGACGGCCTTGGGCTGTCCCCAGGTCAACTGCCTGGCCGGCATTCCCGGCGACGGCGTGGCCCCGGAACAGGCGTTCGAGACCTTCGTCGAGAATTTGGAATTCGCGGCCCCCCGGTTCGACGACGCGGGCATCAAGCTTTTGGTCGAAGCCATCAACACCCGCGACATTCCGGGCTTCTTCCTCAACACCTCGGCCCAGACGGAACGGGTGCTGGCGGCGGTCGGCCACGACAACCTGTTTTTCCAATACGACGCCTATCACATGCAGATCATGGAAGGCGATCTGTGCCGCACGGTCGAACGCCTGCTTGCGCGCATCCCGCATATCCAGATCGCCGACAATCCGGGCCGCCATGAGCCGGGCACCGGGGAAATCAACTACCCCCACTTCTTCGCTCACTTGGACGCCATCGGCTATGCGGGCTGGGTCGGCTGCGAATACATTCCGGCGACCACCACGGTGGAGGGGCTGGGCTGGCTGCGCGCCGCCCAGGCGTCGAGCAAGGCCGCCTGATTCCGCCTTTTCCCGGCTGGCGGAAAAATCCCGGTTGCCCCATTGGTTTTTGCCGCATTCGCGGTAAAACGTCTGCAACCATTCAACTTACGCAAAACCAATCCACCCAGGAGGGGACATCAACCATGGCTACCATCGGATTCATCGGTCTCGGCATCATGGGCGCACCCATGGCCGCGCATTTGCAGAAGGCCGGCCACAAGATCGTGGCGCTCAAGCGCAAGAAGCCCCTGCCGAAGGACCTCGCCAAGGGCGGCGCCGTGTTCGCCGCGACGCCCAAGGACGTGGCCGCCAAGTCCGAGGTCATCATCACCATGGTGCCGGACACCCCCCAAGTCGAAGAGGTCCTGTTCGGCACGAACGGCGTGGCCTCCGCCAACCTGAAGGGCAAGCTGGTCATCGACATGTCCTCCATCGCGCCCTTGGCGACCAAGGAATTCGCCAAGAAGATCAAGAAGGCGGGGGCCGGCTGGGTCGACGCCCCCGTGTCCGGCGGCGAGGTCGGTGCCAAGAACGCCGCCCTGACCATCATGTGCGGCGGCACCAAGAAGGACTTCGACCGGGCCCTGCCGCTGTTCGAATTGATGGGCAAGAACATCACCCTGGTCGGCGGTGCCGGCGACGGGCAGACCTGTAAGGTCGCCAACCAGATCATCGTCGCGCTCAATATCGAAGCCGTGTCCGAGGCCCTGTTGTTCGCGTCCAAGGCCGGGGCCGATCCCGCCAAGGTCCGTGAAGCCCTGATGGGCGGTTTCGCCAATTCGAAGATTCTGGAAGTCCATGCGGAGCGCATGATCAAGCGCACCTTCAACCCGGGCTTCCGCATCGAGCTGCATCAGAAGGACCTGAACCTGGCCCTGTCCGGCGCCAAGGACATGGGCATCTCCCTGCCCAACACGGCGACGGCGCAGGAGCTGTTCAATTCCTGCAAGGCCCACGGCGGGGCCGGCTGGGACCATTCGGCGATGGTGCGCGCCCTCGAGATCATGGCCAAGCACGAGGTCAAGTAATCCCGCTCCGCCGCCCCTGTTGCCGGGGCGGGCAAAAGACTTACAATGCGGAAAACCGGGGCCCTGAACGGGCCGCCGGTCATTGGAGCGTCCAACCATGCTAATGCCGAAACCGGATCAAGGCGTCATCGATCGGCGGGCCGAGATCATCGCCGCCATGCGCGCCATCGTGCCTGGGGAGGGCGTGATCGCCGACGATGCCATGCTCCGGGCTTTCGAATGCGACGGCCTGATGGCCTATCGGCAATTGCCGCTGATCGTCGTGCTGCCGGAAACCACGGCCCAGGTCTCGGAAATCCTTGCATACTGCCATGCCAACGGCGTGAAGATCGTGCCGCGGGGGGCGGGCACCGGCCTGTCCGGCGGCGCCCTGCCGCTGGCCGACGCCATCACCTTGGGATTGTCCAAGTTCAACCGGGTGCTGGACATCGACTATGCCAACCGCTGCGCCGTGGTGCAGCCGGGCGTGACCAACCTGGGCGTCACCAAGGCGGTGGAAGGCGACGGCTTCTATTACGCGCCCGACCCGTCGTCGCAGATCGCGTGCTCCATCGGCGGCAACATCGCCGAGAATTCCGGCGGCGTGCATTGCCTGAAATACGGACTGACGACCAACAACGTGCTCGGCGTGGAAATGGTGCTGATGGACGGCACGGTGCTGCGCCTGGGCGGCAAGCATCTGGACCCCGGCGGATACGACCTGCTCGGCGTGCTCACGGGCTCCGAGGGCCTCTTGGGCGTCATCACCGAGGTCACCGTGCGGATCCTGAAAAAGCCGGAGACGGCGCGGGCGGTGCTGCTCGGCTTCAACTCGTCGGAAGAAGGCGGCGATTGCGTCGCCGCCATCATCAACGCCGGGATCATCCCGGGCGGGATCGAGATGATGGACAAGCCGGCGATCCACGCGACGGAGGAATTCGTCCATGCGGGCTATCCCATGGATGTCGAGGCGCTCTTGATCGTCGAGCTGGACGGCCCCAAGGTCGAGGTCGATCACCTGATCGATCGGGTCGGCGAGATCGCGACGGCCCAGGGTGCGATCTATTCCCGCATCAGCGAGTCCGAGGAAGAACGCGCCGCCTTCTGGTCCGGGCGCAAGAACGCCTTTCCGGCGGTCGGGCGCATCTCGCCGGACTATCTCTGCATGGACGGCACGATCCCCCGGAAGATGCTCGGCCTGGTCCTGCAACGGATGACGGAAATGTCCGGCAAATACGGCCTGCGCGTCGCCAATGTGTTCCACGCCGGGGACGGCAACCTGCACCCCCTCATCATGTTCGACGCCAACCAGCCGGGCGAACTGGACCGGGCCGAGGAATTCGGCGCCGATATCCTGAAATTATGTGTCGAGGTCGGCGGCGTGCTGTCCGGCGAGCACGGCATCGGCGTGGAAAAGCGCGACCTGATGGGCGAGATGTTCACGGAAGACGACCTCAAGCAGCAGCAACGGGTCAAATGCGCCTTCGACCCGGACCACCACCTCAACCCGGGCAAGGTCTACCCGACCCTTCACCGCTGCGCAGAACTGGGCCGCATGCATATCTCGCGCGGCCAGGTGCCGTTCCCCGACATTCCCCGATTCTGATGTTTATGGTGTGATTGTTTGGTTGGTTTTAGCTACGTAGACCAAGAACAAAATCATTGCGGCAATGAACGCTAACCATTGCGAAACTGCCGGGATTTTCACGTTTACTGAGTTTATTGATGGAATGTGGTCAGGTGCTTCCAATTTAGGTGCAAGTTGGGAGGTTAATGCGCCCATTGTTATGATCCCTAGTATTATCGAAGATATAAATAGAGACCACGACCAGTATAATAAAATTATATTATCCCCGGATTCTTTCGCTATTTTTTCGAAAAATGTAGCAGAAAGGGCAAGAACGCCAGTTGATAGCGTAATAATCTGCTTCCCAATTTCATTTGCGAATTCAAATGATTTTTCAATTCTGTCCATTCCCTTGTCCTCAACAGATTGGCCAAATACCGCAAATTAAACCCCTCTCCACCGCCACTCTCGTTGTGCTCTCTGAGAGGTGCCTCCGCCCAACTCCCAAGTTTCTTCGAAGAATCGGACCGTTTCCAAATTCGCTCATTAACAGCCGATAGATTTCCGGAAGGTGACCCACAGCAGTTTTAATCGCTTCTTCTTGTAATTTTTCTGCATCCCCAACATCTTGCAGTATACGCCGGGCGGACCGTGCCGCTAAAAAGCCTACAATCTCAACGGGCCCTTCAGCAGAGAAAGCCTCCCGCAATTCACTAGACTGTTCCATTAGGGTGTAAGTTCTGGTTATGAAATCAGTGAATATACGGATTGCAAGTTCTGCTTCTCTCATCACACGACTCCGATAAAAGATAAAAATTAGAAAGATTAAATATACATACAATTTTCTGGACCAAAACCATTCCTTCACCGCGAATTCAATGGCAACACGTGAATCTATGACCGAAATTCTCAAGCCGGATAATGCCGACCAGGTTCTCGACGCCGTCAAATGGGCGGTTTCTGAGGCCACGCCGCTGGACGTGCGCGGCACGGGCAGCAAGGCCGGGTTCGGCCGCCCGGTGCAGGCGGGCCGGGTGCTGGATCTGTCGAACCTCGCCGGTATCACCGAGTACGATCCCGGCGAACTGGTGCTGACCGCCGGGCCCGCGACGCCGATGGCCGAGATCGAACAGGCATTGGCCGAGGCCAACCAGGAACTGGCGTTCGAGCCCATGGACTTAGGCGCCCTTTACGGCAACGGCGCCGGCACCGGCACCTTGGGCGGCGTCATCGCCGCCAACCTGTCCGGTCCCCGGCGCATCAAGGCGGGGGCGGCACGCGACCATTTCCTGGGCTTTCAGGCTGTGTCCGGCCGGGGCGAGGTGTTCAAGTCCGGCGGCAAGGTGATGAAGAACGTCACCGGCTTCGACCTGTCGAAACTGATGGCGGGTTCCTTCGGCACCCTGGCCGTGATGACGCAGGTTTCCGTGAAGGTGCTGCCGCGCCCGGAAAAGACGCGCACGGTTCTGCTCATGGGGGCCGATGATACCCATGCGGTCGCAGCGCTGTGCGATGCCCTGGGCTCCAGCCATGAGGTCGCCGGCGCGGCCCATCTGCCGGCCTCCGTCGCCGCACGCTCCGCCGTCGGCTATGTGTCCGGCGCGGGCACCGCTGTCACCGCCGTTCGCGTCGAAGGGCCGGGGCCCAGCGTCGAACACCGCTGTAATTCCCTGCGCGACCTGTTCGCCCCCTTCGGCGCGGTCGAGGAACTGCATTCCATGAATTCCGCCGCCTTCTGGCGCGAGGTCCGCGACGCGGCGCCCTTCACCGGCGATTGGCAGGACCATCAGGTCTGGCGTGTCAGCGTGCCCCCCACGGCGGGGCCGACGGTGGGCCAGCATCTGCGCGCGCGCCTGGGCGGCGAGGTCTATTACGATTGGGGCGGCGGGCTGATCTGGTTCGCCCTCGACGCCCGCAGCGACGCCGGCGCGGCGGACATCCGCCGGGTCATCCGGGACTGCGGCGGCCATGCGACCCTGGTCCGTGCCACCGCCGACGTGCGCCAGGCCGCCCCGGTGTTTCAGCCGCAGCCGGGTCCGCTCGCCGATCTTTCAAAACGGGTGAAGGAAGCCTTCGACCCCGAGGGCATCCTCAACCCCGGCCGCATGACGGCGGGCGTGTAAGGGCAGGGACGGAAAGACGATGCAAACCACCTTCACCCTGGCCCAGATGGCCGACCCGCATATCGCCCAGGCCAACGACATCCTGCGCAAATGCGTACATTGCGGCTTCTGCACGGCGACCTGCCCGACCTATGTCCTCTTGGGCGACGAGCTGGACAGCCCGCGCGGGCGCATCTACCTGATCAAGGGACTGCTGGAGGAAGGGGCCAAGCCGACCGAACAGCACGTCACCCATATCGACCGCTGCCTGACCTGTCTTTCCTGCATGACGACCTGTCCGGCCAGCGTCGATTACATGCATCTGGTCGACGACGCGCGGGCCAAGATCGAACGGGAGTACAAGCGCCCGCTGTTGGACCGCTTGCTGCGCGGCCTGCTGCCCCTGGTTCTGCCCTATCCGGACCGCTTCCGCGTGATGCTGTTGGGCGCCTGGATGGCCCGGCCCCTGGCGCGGGTGATGCCAGGGCGGCTCGGCGCCATGCTGGGGCTCACGCCCAAGCGCATCCACGCGCCGACGGACATGGACCGGCCCCAGGTGATCAAGGCCGAAGGCGTGATGAAAAAGCGCGTGGCGCTGATGACGGGCTGCGCCCAGAAGGTTTTGAATCCCGCCATCAACGAAGCCACCGTGCGGCTGTTGACCCGCCACGGCTGCGACGTCGTGATCGCCGACGGGCAGGGCTGCTGCGGTGCACTGGTCCATCACATGGGCAAGGAAGACCAAAGCCACGCCCAGGCTCAGGCCAACATTGCCGCCTGGGAGCGGGCCGAGGCCACCCACGGCGCCATCGACGCCGTCGTCATCAACGCGTCGGGCTGCGGCACCACGGTGAAGGATTACGGCTGGATGCTGCGCCGCGACGCGGCCTGGGCGGACCGCGCCAAGGCGATTTCCGGCAAGACCAAGGACATCACCGAAGTGATGATCGAGCTGGGCCTGAACGCGCCCGCGATCGACGGGGACATGCCCGTGGTCGCCTATCATTCGGCCTGTTCCATGCAGCACGGCCAGAAGCTGACCAAGCCGCCCAAGGACCTGCTGGCCCAGGCCGGGTTCGAGGTGCGGGAGCCCGCCGAAGGCCACCTGTGCTGCGGTTCCGCCGGCACCTACAACATGATGCAGCCGGAAATCTCCGGCCGCCTCAAGAACCGCAAGGCCGCCAACCTGAAACGCACGGGGGCGCAGGTCATGGCCACGGGCAATATCGGCTGCATGGTTCAGCTTGAGGACGCCGTCGGCATGCCCGTGGTGCATACGGTCGAACTGCTGGATTGGGCCACAGGTGGGCCGAAGCCCGCCGGGCTCGATTAGGCGCCGCCGCGTCTGTCGCGATTCGGCAATATTCCGGTCATCGAATTCGGTCACAATTGAAGGCTTGCGGGTCGGCGAGGCCCCGGCGGCGCTGGAGTCGCACATAGTGCGTAAGTTATATCGCACGATGTGCGCTATTCGTGTTATGCTCGCCGCATCGCCGCCGCGAAACGCGTCGCGGGGCCTGCAACGCAGGAAGGAGCCGTCGCATGACATCGATCACGCGGATCCTCGGGCGGGCGCTGCTTCTCGGAAGCCTCGCCCTGGTCTTTGCCCTTCGTCCCGCCGCCGACGCGCGGGCCAATTCCACTCTCGACTGGCTTGCCGCCGAGCCGGTGACGCTCATGGATCTGGGCATCATCCGGCTCAAGCAGGATTTGCTTCAGGTCGGGCAGCGCCTTCTGGAAATCGGCTTCCTGCCCGTGGCGCCGACCACGGGGGCCTATTACGACTGGCGGGACAAGAAGATCACCGTGTTCCTGACGGCGCGCGAACGCTTCGCCCCGCCGTCCGAGGGCATGTGCCTGGAACTGTTCGCACGGGTCGCCAAGGGCCTGGCGTCGCGCAGTCGCGGCCATCAGGGCGATCCGGGCTGGTATCTGGAGGAAATCTTCACCCACGAAGGTTGGGGCAATTTCACCCGGCCGACGCAGATGCGCGAAGACCTTCTGAAAACCGTGCGGTTGGAAATCACCCTACTGCCGCCCCGGCCCATGGGGCCGGAGCGCACGCTGCATTGTTCGGGCGGGCTCGACACGGAACCGCACGAGGTTTCGGTCACCATCTCCTGACCGGAGCGTGAGCGGCGGACCCCTTGGCCTGATGCCCACGAAGGCGTAATCTTTTCGCCATGGTTACGTGGAAACACATCCTCATGGCGGGGCTTCTTGCCGCCGTATTGACCGTGCCGTCGGTGCGGGCCGATCAGACCGACCCGGTTCTGGACGCCCTGTTCGAGGCCCTGACGGCGACGAAGAACCCGGAAGAAGCCCACCAGATCGAAACCCGCATCTGGCAGACCTGGGCCGTGACCGGCCAGGAACTGGTCGACAGCGCCATGGCCCGGGGCGTCATCGCCATGAACAAGGGGGCTCTCGATACCTCCCTGAAATACTTCAACGACGTGATCAGCCTGGCCCCCCAGCATGCGGAAGGCTGGAACAAGCGGGCCACGGTGAATTTTCTCATGGGTAAGTATCCGGAATCCGTGCTCGACATCCAGCGCACCCTGGAACTGGAGCCCCGCCACTTCGGTGCCCTGTCGGGCCTGGGCTTGATCTACGCGGAAATGGGGCGCAAAAAAGCGGCGATCCGCGCCATGGAAAAGGCGCTGGCCATCAACCCGCATATGGACGCCATCCGCGGCCAGTTGCAGGATCTGAAAACCGCGGTATCGGGGAAACCCATCTGACATGACGACACCACAGGCAACGGCGGCGGCACAGCCCGCCGGTTCGGTCGACGACGGCCTTTTGAACCTTCTGGCGCAGATCGTGGGGGCGGAAAATCTGTCGACCTCTGCCGCCGTGCGCGAGCAGCACGGCCGCGACGAATCCTATCATCCTTCGGCCCCGCCCGACGCCGTCGTCTATTGCACGGAAACCGATCAGGTCGCGGCCGTGGTCCGGGCCTGCGCCGAACGCGGCGTGCCGGTCATCCCCTTCGGCACGGGGACGTCCCTGGAGGGCCATGTGGCGGCGCTTTCCGGCGGGGTCTGCATCGACCTGTCGCGCATGGACAAGATCCTCACGGTCAATGCCGAGGACATGGACGTCACCGTGCAGGCCGGCGTGCGGCGCAAGACGCTCAACGACTATCTGCGCGATACGGGCCTGTTCTTTCCCATCGATCCGGGGGCCGATGCGTCGCTCGGCGGCATGACGGCGACGCGGGCCAGCGGCACCAACGCGGTACGTTACGGCACCATGCGGGAAAACGTCCTCAGCCTGACCGTGGTCATGGCCGACGGGCGGGTCATCCGCACGGCGCGGCGGGCGCGCAAGTCGTCGGCGGGGTATGACCTGACGCGCCTGTTCGTGGGCTCGGAAGGAACCCTCGGCGTGATTACCGAGGTCACGCTGCGGCTTTACGGCATTCCCGAAGCCGTGCTGGCCGCCGTCTGTCCGTTTCCCGACCTGGAAAGTGCGGTGAACGCGGTGATCCTGACGATCCAGTCGGGCATCCCCGTGGCCCGCATCGAGCTTCTGGACGAGGCGCAGATGGACGCGGTGAACAAGTATTCCAAGCTCGATTACGCGGTGAAACCGACCCTGTTCTTCGAATTCCACGGCAGCGACGCCGGCGTGCGCGAGCAGGTCGAAAACGTGAAGGCCATCGCCGCCGACTTTGGCGCCGACGACTTCCAATGGGCGACCAGGGCAGAGGACCGCAGCACGCTGTGGCAGGCCCGCCACGACGCCTATTACGCGGCGATCGCCCTGCGCCCCGGCTGCCGGGGCATCGCCACGGACGTCTGCGTGCCGATCTCGAAACTGGCGGAATGCATCCTGGAAACGCGCAAGGATATCGACGCGTCGGGCCTGTGCGCGCCCATCGTCGGCCATGTCGGCGACGGCAATTTCCACATCGTCTTCGTGGTCGATCCCGACGACGCGGAGGAGATGAAGCGCGCCGAGGCGGTGAACGAACGCATGGTCATGCGCGCCATCGCCCTGGACGGCACCTGCACTGGCGAACACGGCGTCGGCTACGGCAAGATCGATTTCCTGACCGCCGAACACGGCGAGGCCCTGGTCGCCATGCGCGCCGTCAAACTGGCCCTTGATCCGCAAAACATCATGAATCCGGGCAAGATCATCCGCATCTGACCGGTACTGACCTTCGGTTAGCTAGCCTGATTAGTATCGTAGGTAGTATGGTTGACTCAGGCGTGAAATCGCCTGGGGCACGCACAGCGGGGAAGCTCAAGGATGTTGTCGACAACACATGCACCGCCACAGGACAGTGCTCGTGTAATCGAGGTGCTCAAGGCCGTTGCCACACCGTTAACCGGAGAAGCGTTTCTTCACAACCTCGTGCAGCAGCTGGGGATTCTGTTCCAGGCTGAAACGACGTTCGTTGCCCATCGGATAGATCCGCAGAGCACCATGGTTCGTGGGTTGGCCGCGTGGAAGGACGGCGCGCGGAAGGAAGCCTGGGAATTCGATTTGCAGAACAACCCCTGTCATATGGTTTATCAGGGCGAGCCTGTATTTCTGCCCTGTGAGGTGGCTGCGAAATTTTCCGGGAAGAAAGACAGCGGGTACCAGAGTTTCGTCGGTTATCCCCTACGCGGTCGGAACGGTGACGTCATGGGCCACATCGCGGTCTACAGCTCCAAAATACTTACGGGGCATGACGACTGGATGTCGTTATGTGGCTTGTTCGCCGACCGTGCCGAAGCTGAGTTGCAACGACAACTACTTGAAAACGAGCGTGATCGGACGATAGTCAAATTGAAGGCGTTGGATGCCTTGAAGAATGAATTCATTTCCATTGCCGCCCACGACCTGCGAAGCCCCTTGGGTGCGATTCGGGGAATTGCCGAGTTACTGAGCCGTCAGCAACACCAGGGGAAGCACGAGAGGGCCTGGTTGAAAAACATTATCGATGCATCGGACAGGATGGTTGGGCTCGTTAATCGCTATCTCGATTATGCCTCTATCGAAGCAGGTGCTTTAAAGCTCAACAAGATTGAAACCGATTTGTCCCGTTTTCTTGAGGGCTTGTTGGTGCTTCGGAGAGTCCTCGCGGCCGACAAGGATATCTCCATTCAGGCCGATCTCCCGGATCGGATCGTTTGCTTCGTTGATTCTGAACGACTTGGTCAGGTCATCGACAACCTTTTGGACAATGCGATCAAGTTTTCCCCCCGTGGCAGCACGATAAAGCTTGGACTGTCAGAAGCGGACGACGGCACATCGGTTGCAATTTCTGTCAGCGACGAGGGGCCGGGTGTTCCTGAGGATTTGAAACCGCGCATCTTTGGTGCGTTCGAAACAGCAGCCGATGACGACGACAGCAACAAGTTTCGCACCGGTAAGGGGTTCGGCCTGGGGCTGATGATTTCAAAACGGGTCGTTGACGCGCATGGCGGTTCGATCTCCGTCGATGAAAACGCCGAAGGTGGTGCGGTTTTGACGGTCATCCTGCCTAAACCCTGAAAAGGCAGACCGGCTTAACCGATCCCTCATCGGTTTTCCTTCTCTATGGATCAAGCGTGTCTCGATGGTTTGCTTTCGGCAGCTTTCGGATGGATCGGGTTTATTGTCATAATCTGAAAAAACCTCTGCCGAATAGGCGTTTAGGGTTTTCAAACCGAGGTTGGTAACGTAACCAAAACCAGCTTTGGGAGGTCTGATTTTGAATCCGGAAACTTTGCTTCGCGACATGTTCGCCGCCGCCGTCGCGGCGGCCCAGCCGATCAAACGCATTCCCCATTTTCTGCCGGAACCGCCGGACCCGGCGACCAGCGGGCGCACCCTGGTGATCGGGGCGGGCAAGGCCTCGGCCGCCATGGCCCGCGCCTTCGAGGACCATTGGCCGGGGGATTTGTCGGGCCTGATCGTCACCCGTTACGGCTATGACGTGCCCTGCAAGCGAATCGAGACGGTCGAGGCCGCCCATCCCGTGCCCGACGCCGCGGGCGAGACGGCGGCGCGGCGCATGTTGGAGATGGTCGGGGGGCTGAGCGAGGACGACCTCGTGGTCTGCCTGATTTCCGGCGGCGGATCGGCCTTGCTGTCGGCGCCGGGGCCGGGCCTGACCCTGGCCGACAAGCAGGCGGTCAACCGGGAGCTTCTGCGCTGCGGGGCGACGATCCACGAGATGAACTGCCTGCGCAAACACCTGTCGGCGGTCAAGGGCGGCAGGCTGGCCGCCGCCGCGGCCCCGGCGCGGATCGTCAATCTGCTGATTTCCGATGTGCCGGGGGACGATCCGGCGGTCATCGCCTCGGGCCCGACGGTGCCCGACCCCACGACCTTCGACGACGCGCGGGCCATCGTCGCGAAGTACGCGATCAAGCTGCCCGCCCCGGTGCGGGCCCTGCTGGATGCGGGCGCCGATGAGACGCCGAAACCGGACGATCCGATCTTCGACCGGGTGGAAACCCATCTGATCGCCCTGCCGCAGGCCAGTCTGGAGGCCGCCGCCGAGATCGCCCGCGCCGCTGGCGTCACGCCGGTGATCCTGGGCGATGCGCTGGAGGGCGAGGCCCGTGATCTGGGGGCCGAACACGCGCAGCTTGCCCGCGACACCCTGGCCGGCAAGGGACCGGCACAGGGGCCCTGCGTGTTGTTGTCGGGCGGCGAGACCACGGTCACCATCCGCGGCGACGGCGGGCGCGGCGGACGCAACACGGAATACCTTCTGGGCATGGTGGTGGCGCTCGACGGGGCCGCCGGCATCCACGCCATTTCCTGCGACACGGACGGGGTCGACGGATCGGAAGACAACGCAGGTGCGGTGATCGGCCCGGACAGCCTGGCCCGGGCCAAGGCGGCGGGTCTGGATGCCCGCGCATTGCTGGACGCCAACGACGCCTACGGCTTCTTCCAGGGCATCGGCGATCTTGTCGAATGCGGGCCGACCTTGACCAACGTCAACGATTTCCGGGCGCTGCTCGTGACGCCCTGACCAGGGCGCCCGAACCGCGTGACTCATTGGCAGATCAGCAGTTTTCCACGGAAATAGGCCCCCCCGGCCTATGGCAATGACGGGCTGTTGGTCCTACACTCTGCACGAACGGCTCCGCCCGGCGGGGCGCGAACCGCCATTGCAGGCATGGGATCCGCCCGTTGAAGAAAATCGCCATCGGTCTTTCGGTCTTTTTCGTACTCGTCATCGGCGTGCTGCTGATCGGCCCCAGTCTGGTCGATTGGAACAGCTATACGGACGACATCGCCGATCAGGTCGAAAAGGTGACCGGGCGCAAGGTCATCATCGGCGGCCCCGTTTCCGTCCAGGTTCTGCCGCGCCCGCGCCTGCATGTCGCCGACGTCCATCTCGCCAATATCGGCGGTTCCAAGGACGCGCGCATGGCGTCCCTGGAATCCCTGGAGGTCCGGATCGCGGCGATGGCGCTGCTGGGCGGCAAGGTGCGGGTGGAAACGGTCAAACTGGTGCGTCCGACCGTTCTGCTCGAGCGTCTTGCCGACGGCCGCGTTAACTGGGATTTCAGCAGGCGGAGCGCGGCCAAGGACAGCGGCGGGTCCCCCCAAGGGGCCCCGGCGGAAACCCCCGCGCCGGCCGGTGGCGCCGGCCCCGGCATCGCCGTGGACAATTTCACGGTCGAGGGCGGAACCATTGTCTATCGTGACCTCCAGAAGGGTCGGGAAGAAGCCGTTACCGGCATTGATGCCCGCATTTCCGCCGCCAGCCTGAACGGGCCGGTGGAAAGCGACGGCGCGTTGACCCTGGCCGGACATCGCCTGGCCTATTCCCTGAACGTGGCCGAGATCGTCCAGGGCCGCACGATCCCCCTGGTCTTCAATCTGAAGTTGGGCAGCGACACGGTGATCAGGATCGACGGCGGTGTCGTCAATGTGCCCGAGAAACCGCGGCTGCGGGCCAAGATCACGGGCAGCGGGCCGAACGTGGCCGAAGCGATCGCGGCGACCGGCGGGCCGGCCGATCTGCCCGTCAATCTGGCGAAGCCGTTCAGCGTGATGGGCAATCTGGAAGCCAGCGCCGACGGCGGCCGTGTCGAGGACCTGGAAATCAAGCTCGACACCATGGAATTCCGCGTATCGGCGGACATTGCGACCGGCGACAAGACCATGGCGTCCCTGTCCGTCAAATCGGGCTGGGTCGATCTCGACGCCCTGCTGGCACCGGTCCCGCCGCCGGCCAAGACCGAGGAGGCCGCCAAGCCGGGCGACCCGAAGAAGGCGGCATCAACAAAGCCTGCCGCCCCGGCAAAACCTGCGAAACCGGCGGCGGCCTTCGAGATTCCGAAAGACATTCAAGCCAATCTGTCGCTCCATATCGATTCCCTGGTGCTGCATGGCAAGCCCCTGGAAGGGGTGAGCCTGAGCGCCGATTTGGCCAATGGCGAGTTGACCCTCAATCAGGCGACGGCGCAGCTTCCCGGCGATGCGGACGTGGGGCTGTTCGGATTCCTCAACGCCCGTGACGGCAAGCCCCGGTTCGAGGGCCAGATCGAAACCCGCGCCAAGGATCTGGGGCCCGTGCTGGCCTGGGCGATGCCGGGGGCGGCTGTTCCCGCCGCCGTGCTCAAGGATTTCAGCTTCAAGACGCCCCTCGTCGTCGATGGCGACTACCTGCAACTGACGGGCATTACCGCCACGGCCGGCGGCACGAAGCTGACGGGGGCGGTGACGCTGGCCCTGCAGGCGCGGCCGTCGTTCGGCGCCAACCTGGAATTGGACAAGATCGATCTGGATGCCCTGATGCGGCCCCCGGCCCCGCCGGCCAAGACGGATAAGGGCAAGGTGTCCGCCGGTGCGGGGACGGGTGATGGTGCCGCCCGTGCACCCGCTGCCGCCGCGGCGCCGGCCGTCGATCTGTTCGCGCCGCTGAAACCCCTGACCACGTTCGACGCCAACGTGAAGCTTGCCGTCGGCACGGCGGTGGTGCGCGGCCTGACGGCGCGGAACATCGCCTTGGACGCGACCTTGGCGCGCGGCGAATTGACACTGCGGACGTTGCAGGTCGGCAATTTCGCGGGCCTGAGCGCCGGCGTGACCGGCGGCCTTTCCGGGCTCAACGGCATTCCCACGGCGAAAGACCTGAAGATCACCGCCAACACCAAGGATGCGGGGCCCTTGGCCAAGGCGCTGGCCTTGGACCTGCCTGTGTCGGCGCAGGCGCTCGGGGCCGTGTCCGTGAATGCGGCCGTATCCGGTGGCCTTCTGTCGCCGTCGGTGACGGCCGATGTGGGCGCCATGGGCGGGACCGTCGGGCTGCGCGGGACCTTGCCGGTCCTGGCCCTGGCGGGACAGGATTTGCGGCTTGGTCTGTCGGCCAAGCACGGCGACCTTGCCGGCTTGTTGCGCCGTTTCGGTATCGACTATCGGCCCCAGGGCAAGGTCGGCGGGTTCGAGTTGACGGCCCAGGTCGTGGGTAATCCCAACACCGTCCGGGTTGATAACATCGCGGGCAAGGTCGGGCCGGTGACGGCGGCGGGCAGCCTGTCCCTCGCCCTTGACGGCGCCAAGCCAAAAGCGGTTGCTAACCTTGCGCTCGGTCCCGTCGACGTCACGCCTTTCCTGCCCGCCAAGCGGGCGGCGGGCCTGCTGGACCGGGGCTGGGGGATCACCCGGGCACCGGCCGCCTGGGCCGGGCCGGGTGGTAACCCGCTGATTTCGGCGGTGGCGGCGGTCAGTTCCCGCTGGTCCAAGGCGCCGATTGACCTTGCGGCCCTGAACAGCCTCGACGCGGCGGTCACGGTGACTTCGCCCAAGGTGACTTACGATGGGGCCGCCCTGGAAAATGCCGACCTGGGGGCCGCCCTCGAAGGCGGCGTGCTGACGGTCGAACGTCTGACCGGCCGCCTGTTCGGCGGCGCGCTGACGGCCAAGGCGACGGCCACTGCCGCCGGGCAACTGAGTGCCGCCGGCCAGATTTCGGGTGCCGACCTGTCGAAGGCGGGCCAGGCCCTGGGCAGCGTCGCGGCGGGCAAGATCAACGCCGATTTCGATGTCACCGCCCGCGGCCGGTCGGAGGCGGAGATCGTCTCCTCCCTCGGCGGCAAGCTGAATTTTTCCGGCCGTGACCTGGATGCGGAAGCGCTCAGCGGATCGGCCGAAGCCGGGTTCGGCCTGGGCGGCGTGGTGCTGGCGCTCAATCAACTGGGGGGCGCGCTCGGCGGCCCGAAACAGGGCAAGGGCCTGGCGGACGTGGACGCTGTGTTCACGGTCGCCAACGGGGTCGCGACCGCCAGCCAGCTTAAGGCCGTGACCAATGTCGGCGTGGCCAGCGGTACGGGCAGCGTCGATCTGGCTGCCTGGACGGTCGATCTTTCAGGCGCCATCCAGCCGTCGCCCAATCTGCTGTCGGCGGTGCTGTCCATCACCACGCGCAAGGGCGTCAACGTGCCGTTCACCATCACGGGGAAACTGGACGCGCCGCGCATCAAGGTCGATACGGCATCGCTTGGGACCGGCGGCGTGCCCGTGCCGGGGCTCGACAAGCTGTTGAAGAAGAAGGGCGTCGGCGACGTCCTGCAGAGCATCCTGGGCGGCGGTCAGCCGCAGCAGCAGGCGCCGCAGCCGGCCCAGCCGGAACAGCAGCAAGCACCGCAGACCGAGGAAAAGAAGAAGGTGACGCCGCAGGATCTATTACGCGGCATCTTCGGCAAATTCTGAACGACGTGCCCGGCGGACAGGGGGCCCGGCGGCGGAAAGGCTAGCCACTCGCCCTTGATGCCTGTTGCAGCACGAAGACGCGGACGGCGCTCGACAGATTTCCCGTGCGCCTGGCGTCAATCTCGGTGACCAGGGCGTTGACCGATACTCCCCGCAGGGCCGCGATGTCCTTGAGGGCGTCCCAGAACACGTCCTCCAGGGTCAGGCTGGTGTGATGGCCGGCGACCAGGATCGAGCGCTTGGCCAGTCGCGCGGGGTCGCGGCGGGATTGGGGGGGCGGGGTCTTGGTCATCGGCGCAACATGCTTTTCCCTTGCCAGTATAGGCCGCCTCGCGGCACTCTTTTCGCGCTAAACACGAAGAAAATTTGCCCGAGGAGGCCGCCGCAATGTCGGATCTGACGATCTACGGTACCACGATCAGCCCCTTCACCCGAACGGTGCGCATGTGCCTGGAGGAGAAGGATGAAACCTACCGTATCTACGAATACATGCCCGGCTCCGACGAGCAGAAGCAGGAGCATCCCTTTGGCAAGGTGCCGGCGATCCGCGACGCCGATCTGCACCTGTATGAAACCCTCGCGATCTGCATCTACATCGACGAGGAATATACCTCGGACCCGCAGCTTCAGCCGCGCGATGCCGTGGAAAAAGCCGACATGTTCCAGCGCATCAGCCTGTATCTGGACGAAGGCTATCCCAATCTGTTCGCGGGCCTGATTTTCCCGCGCCTGGTCGCCCCCATGCAGGGCAAGCGCACGGACGAAAGCGTGATCCAGGCCCATCTGCCGAAGATCGAAAAGTATCTTTCCGTCGCCGACAAGGAATTGCGCGGCCAGCGCTGGATGGTCGGCGAGGAGATGACGTTGGCCGACCTGTTCCTGGCCCCCGCCATCTTCTATGTGAAGATGACGCCCGAGGGGCAAAAATTGTTGTCCGGTCTGGAGAATCTGTCGGCCTGGTATACGAATATGACCACGGTCCAGAGCTTCCGCGACACCGCGCCCAAACTGCCCGGAAAATAAGTCGCCGCGCGGCCGCCGGATTGTCACGATTGGGTCACTTGCGGGGTATACGGGAATCGTATACGTTCCCTTTTTGTTCCAGTCCAGGGAGAACTTGTCATGGTCAAACCGATCCCCGACGGCTACACCGCCGTCACGCCCTATATCATCGTCGACGGTGCCGCCCAGGCCATTGAATTTTATAAGAAAGCCTTCGGCGCGGTCGAGGTGATGCGCCTGCCCCTGCCGGGCACGGACCGCCTCGGCCATGCGGAGATCACTATCGATGGCGCGCATATCATGTTGTCGGACGCCAACCCTGATTTCGGCACCGCGGACCCCAAGTCCCTGGGTGCGATCACTGGTTCGATCTCCCTTTACAAAGAGGATGCGGATGCAGCTTTCGAGCGCGCGGTTGCTGCCGGATGCACGATCAAGATGCCGGTGGCGGAAATGTTCTGGGGCGACCGCATGGGCGCCGTCATTGATCCCTTCGGTCATCAGTGGAGCATCCTGTGCCACACAAGGGACCTCACCGACGAAGAAATTCAAAACGGATTCGAGGAAATGATGGCGTCCGGCGGGATGTGCGTCGAAACGACTTAGGGGTTCGGAAAGACGACCTCGATGGTCACGCCCTCGGGCCCGGCAACGAATATTTGCCGCGCCGCTCCGTTGGGTAGGTCACGCCGTGTGTATTCAATGCCGCGGTCTTCCAGGCGTGCCAGAAGTTGCGGGGCGTCCACGCCCCTGAACGCCAAATGATCGACCACGCCGGTGCCGTCTCTGTCGTCACCGCCGTGGCCCGTGACATATCCCCGTTCCCGGTCCGACCCGACCAAATGGATCACAGCACCCGCGTCTCCGGCGTACAGCCAATATCCCGGAAATTGAAAGGACGGGCGGTCGCCTTCCGTCAGGCCGATGACCTCGACGAAAAAGTCGCGCATGGCGTCCAGTTTTTTGGCGCGAATATTGAAATGGTCGAGGCCGGTAATGGTCATGGAGGGACTCCCGTCACAGGTTGGCGCAGAACGCCTGGATGGCGTCGAGGGCTGCATCCCAGTTCTGCTGTTCCGTTCTACCCGAGGCCTTGCGCGGTTTGAACCCGTGATCGCCGTCTTCCAGCCATTCCAGCCGGATAGCCTTCGAAAGAGGATAGGCGGGAACCTCTTCGGTTGTGCCGAAAGGATCGCGGGCACCCTGGCAGATCAGGGTCGGGGTCGCGAGCGTTTCCAGATGCTCCGTGCGCAGCTTGTCCGGCCTGCCCGGCGGATGAAAGGGATAGCCCAGGCAGACCACGCCGCGTACCGGGTTTCCTTCGGCTTCCAGCTCAGCCGCGACCATGGAAGCCATGCGCCCGCCCATGGACTTGCCGCCGATCACCAGGTTTTCGCGGCCGATCTCGTCGATCACCTCGCGCCAGGTCGCCAGCAGCACCCGCGCCGGATTGGGCGGGCGCTTCTTTCCGTCGTCGCGGCGCTGGGCCATATAGGGGAATTCAAAGCGCACGCAACGCAGCCCGCGCGCCGCCAGGCCCTCGGCGAAGGCATCCATGTAGGGGCTGTCCATGGGCGCGCCGGCGCCATGGGCCAATGCCACGGTTAGCGGGGCGGCCTCGGGGCCGGTGAAGACGATCTTGGTCATGGGGCCGATAGTTTCTTCCGCAGCAAGGCCGCCTCCGCCACTTCCCCGTATCCCAGGCGGGCGTAGAAAGCCCGGGCATCGGCCCGGGTCACGTTGGTGTAGAGGGCGACGGAGGCAAGCCCCCGCGCCCGCGCCCAGCCTTCCGCCCGGTCCATGAGGGCGCGGCCGATGCCGCCGCCGCGCGCCCGGGTGTCGACCACCAGGGACTGGATGACCGCTTCCACGGGCTTTTCCAGGGCGGGGCGGGCGAACACATGCACCAGGCCCAGCAGCAGGCCGCCCTGTTCGGCGACCAGGACCGCATGGTCCGGGTCGCCCGTGACGGCACCGAAGCGCGCCGCCAGATCGTCCGCCGTGATGTCATAGTCCAATTGCGCCATCAGGCCGCGCACGACGTCCAGGTCGGCGGCGTCCATGGCGCGGACGATGACGCCGCATTTCAAGGCTTGCCGCCGGACACCCGCAGATTGGCGCAGGAAATGTACGACGCTTCGTCGGACAGCAGGAACATGATCCCCTGGGCGATCTCTTCCGGCTTGCCGGCGCGGCCGAGCGGCGTGGCCGGGGCCCGCTTGTCCAGGCTGTCGCGGGTCATGTCCGTTTCCGTCAGGCCGGGAGCCACGGTGTTGACGCGGATGCCCTGGCGGACGACTTCCTGGGCCAGCCCGGTGGAGAAGCTGTTCACCGCCCCCTTGGACGCGGCGTAGAGCACGCCGCCGCCGGGCGCGCCGATGGTCGCGGCACCCGAGGAGATGTTGACGATTGCGCCGCCCGCCCCACCGTTGTCCGTCGACATGCGCTTGACCGCCTGCTGGGCGCAGAGGAACAGGCCCAGCACATTGACCTCCAGCACCCTGCGGATGTCGTCGGCGGTCAGGTCCTTGACCGGCCCGCGCGGCCCGTGGATACCCGCGTTGCTGACCAGACCGGTGAGGGGACCCAGGTCCTTGTCCACGGCCTCGAACATGCGGATCACATCTGCCTCGACGCCGGTGTCGGCGGCGACGGCGATGGCCTTGCCCCCGGCATCGGTGATTTCCTTGACCACGGCGTCGGCGGCCGCCCTGTCCGACACGTAATTGACGCAGACCGCATGCCCGGCCTTGGCGGCGAGGATCGCCGTCGCCCGGCCGATGCCGCGGCTGGCGCCGGTGATGATGGTGACCTTGTCGCTCAATCGTTTTCTCCCAGCATGTCCTTCGGGTTGACCAGTTTGTCGAATTCGGCGCCCGTGAGAATGCCGAGGGTCTCGGCGGCCTCGCGCAGGGTCGATCCGTCCTTATGCGCCTTCTTGGCGATCTCGGCCGCCTTGTCGTAGCCGATATGCGGGTTCAGCGCCGTCACCAGCATCAGCGAGTTGTTGAGATGGCGGGTGATGACCTCGTGGTTGGGCGCGATGCCTTTCAGGCAGCGTTCCGTGAAACTGGCCATGGCGTCGGACAGCAGGCGGATGGATTCCAGATGCGTCGCGACGATCACCGGCTTGTAGACGTTCAGTTGCAGATGCCCGTGGCTGGACGCGAAGGTGACCGTGACATGGTTGCCCATGACGCGGGCGGCGACCTGGGTCAGGGCTTCCGCCTGGGTCGGATTGACCTTGCCCGGCATGATCGACGATCCGGGCTCGTTCGCCGGCAGGATCAGTTCGCCCAGGCCCGAGCGCGGGCCCGAGGCGAGCAGCCGGATATCGTCGGCGATCTTGTGGTTGGTCACGGCGATGGTGTTGAGCTTGCCCGACAGGTTGACCAGGGCGTCATGGGCGGCCAGGGCATAGAACTTGTCGGGGCAGGGCTTGAACGGCAGGCCGGTCAGTTCCGCCGCTTCAGTGCAGAAGGCTGCGTCGAAGCCCCTGGGCGCATTGATGCCCGAGCCCACGGCGGTGCCGCCCTGGGCCAGTTCGTAGATCTGCGCCAGGGACTTGTGCAGGCGTTCGATGTTCTGTCGGGTCTGATGGGCATAGGCGCCGAATTCGGAGCCGAGACGCAGCGGCGTCGCGTCCTGCAGATGGGTGCGGCCGATCTTGATGACGTCGTGGAAGGCCTTGGATTTGTCCAGCAGCACCGCCTCCATGCCCTCCAGGGCGGGCAGCAGGCGGTTGTGGCATTCCAGCGCCAGGGCCATGTGCATGGCCGTCGGCATGCTGTCGTTGGACGACTGGGACATGTTGACGTGGTCGTTGGGATGGACCGGATCCTTGGACCCCAACGTGCTGCCCAGGATGTCGATGGCCCGGTTGGCGATGACCTCGTTCAGGTTCATGTTGGTCTGGGTGCCCGAGCCGGTCTGCCACACGGGCAGAGGGAAATGGGCGTCCCAGTCGCCGGCCGCGACCTCGCCCGCCGCTTGGTCGATGGCCTGGCCGATCTTGGCATCCAGCTTGCCCAGTTTCATGTTGGCGCGGGCGGCGGCCTGTTTCTGCCGCGCGAAGGCGTGGATCAGCGCCGTCGGCATGGTGCCCTCGCCGATGGGGAAGTTTTCCAGGGCGCGCTGGGTCTGCGCCCCCCAGTACTTGTCGGCGGGCACCCGGACGTCGCCGAGGGTGTCTTTTTCGATTCGGTGGATTTTGCTTTCGTCCATGGCGGCGGGCCTCCCTTGATGTGCGGGCGGCGCCTAGGCCGCCTTCGGACGCTTGAATTCGGCGAAGAAGTCGTTGCCCTTGTCGTCGACCACGATGAAGGCGGGGAAGTCCTTGATCTCGATCCTCCAGATCGCTTCCATGCCCAGTTCGGGATATTCGACGACCTCGACCTTGGTGATGCAGTCCTGGGCCAGGCGCGCCGCCGGGCCGCCGATGGACCCCAGGTAGAAGCCGCCGTACTTGCGGCAGGCGTCCGTCACCTGCTGCGACCGATTGCCCTTGGCCAGCATGATCATGGAGCCGCCGGCGGCCTGGAACTGCTCCACATAGGAATCCATCCGCCCGGCGGTGGTCGGCCCGAAGGAGCCAGAGGCATAGCCTTCCGGCGTCTTGGCCGGGCCCGCGTAATAGACGCCGTGGTCCTTGAAGTACTGGGGCAGGCCCTCGCCGGCGTCCAGGCGTTCCTTCAGCTTGGCATGGGCGATGTCGCGCGCCACGATGAGGGAGCCGGACAGCATGACCCGGGTCTTCACCGGATGCTTGGACAGCTCCTTCAACACCTCGGCCATGGGCCGGTTCAGGTCGATGGCCACGACTTCGCTTTTCAGGTCTTCTTCCGTGACCTCGGGCAGGTACTTGGCGGGATTGGCTTCCAGTTCCTCCAGGAACACGCCGTCCTTGGTGATCTTGCCCTTGGCCTGGCGGTCGGCGGAGCACGACACGCCGATGCCGACGGGGCAGCTTGCGCCATGGCGCGGCAGGCGGATGACGCGCACGTCGTGGCAGAAGTACTTGCCGCCGAACTGGGCGCCGATGCCCATGGTGCGGGTCAGTTCGTGGATTTTTTCTTCCCATTCCAGGTCGCGGAAGGCCTGGCCGAATTCGCCGCCCTGGGTGGGCAGTTCGTCCAGATACTTGGTCGAGGCCAGCTTGACGGTCTTCAAGGTGAGTTCCGCCGAGGTGCCGCCGATGACGACCGCCAGATGGTACGGCGGGCAGGCGGCGGTGCCGAGGGTGCGAATCTTCTCGTCCATGAAGTTCATCAGGCCCGTGGGGTTGAGCAGCGCCTTGGTTTCCTGGAACAGGAAGGTCTTGTTGGCCGATCCGCCACCCTTGGCGATGAACTGGAACTTGTAGGCGTCGCCCGGCTCGGCATAGATGTCGATCTGCGCCGGCAGGTTGTTGCCCGTGTTCTTCTCGGTGAACATGTCGACGGGGGTGACCTGGGAATAGCGCAGGTTGGTTTCCGTGAAGGTCTTCATGACGCCTTCGGCGATCGCCGCCTCGTCGTCGAAGCCGGTGAACACGTTCTGCCCCTTCTTGCCCATGACGATGGCCGTGCCCGTGTCCTGGCACATGGGCAGCACGCCGCCGGCGGCGATGTTGGCATTCTTCAGAAGGTCGAGGGCGACGAAGCGGTCGTTGTCGGACGCTTCCGGGTCGTCGAGAATCTTGCGCAGCTGGGCCAGATGGGCCGGGCGCAGCAGGTGGGAAATGTCGCGGAACGCCTGCTTGGTCAGTTCGGTGAGGGCCTCGGGCTCGACGGTCAGCACCGTGCGGCCGGCCACTTCCTGGGTGCCGACGCCGCCGTCCATGATTTTCTTGTAGGGGGTTTGGTCCGGACCCAGGGGAAACATCGTGTGATGTTCAAAGGTCATCGTCGCAGTCCTCGAAGCTAGAATGGGTTTCGTCTTAAAAAATCGGTTCGACCCCGGGTGCGCGGCGGCGGGCTATTTCTTGCGAAACGTGTCGAGCGCGATCACTTCGCCCATCTTGCCGTCATCTTCGGTGGCGTCCGAATTGGAGGCGTCCAGGGAAATCTCCTGCTCCGCATAGATGCCGTCGTCTTCCAGGTCCTCGTCGTCTTCATCCGTCGTGATCATCTTCAGCTGCAGGCCGAAGTTGACGGACGGGTCGGAGAACGCGGTGATGGCGCGGAACGGCACGCGCAGGCGCTCGCCCTTGCCCTTGAAGAACAGGGTGACCTCGAAGGCGTCCTGATCGACGTGCAGGTTGTCGAACTGGTGCTGAATGACGATGGTCATCTCTTCCGGGTGCTGGGCGTGCAGGTAGGGCGGCACGACGACGCCGGGGTCCTCCATGCGGAAGGTGATGTAGAAATGGTGTTCGCCGGGCAGGCCCTCGCGCGCGGCGTGGGCCAGGGCATTGCGGATCACGGTGCGCAGCGCATCCTCGATCCAGACGTCATATCTCAGCGGGCTTTCTTCCATGCCCCGTTTTTAGCAGGGAAGTCGGGCCGGAGTCTTGAGTAAATGAATTTTCGATTTGTGACGGCCAGGGCGCCGGGGGCGGGCGGGCGGACCTCCCCTGTACAAAGGTCTATGGCACGGAAATTGCTCGTTCTCGGGGTGAGGTTGTTTGAGGGGCTCGGCATGGTTGGGAGCCATGCCGACAAAAGAGGAAATTTCTTAATGTCAAATGCTCGAATATCGGCGGAAAAACAAGCAGGTACGTCATGTCCCGTGCTGGCGAACGAGGACTTTCGCCTACAGGTTCTGTATTCGCACAGAATTCTCAATACGCCGCCGGAGGCGCAATTTGACAGGCTTACCCGTTTGGCGTCGGTTCATTTCAAAGTTCCCATGTCGCTCATTGCCTTGATCGACTCGGATCAAATGTGGTGCAAGGCGTCGAAAGGCGTGGATATGGGGGAAACGCCACGCGAGGATGCGTTCTGTGCGCATACGATCGCCGAGGCCGAACTGATGATCGTGCCCGACGCGACCAAGGACCCCCGGTTCAAGGAAAACCCCATGGTCGTGGGGGAGCCCGGAATCCGGTTTTATGTCGGTGCGCCGCTGATCACCAGTGAAGGTGTTGCGTTGGGTGCGCTATGTCTGATCGACACCTATCCGCGAGGGTTCTTTTCGCCGGAAGATCGCCAATACCTGACGGATCTCGCGGGCGCGGTCGTTGATCAAATGGAACTGCGCCGCGCGTGCCTGAGCGGCGTTACGCCTGCCAGGGAAAAGCGGCAAGCGACGGGCTAGTAGAAAATGAAGTTGGCGGCTTCTGTTGCCCGGTGCCGCCCGACCCCCCCAGTCGAATCAACCTGAATTCAACGGGGTTCCGATCACAATTCGGGATGCCGGGAGAGAAGTGGGCGGCTTCTGTTGCCAGGTGCCGCCCGAACCCCGTTGTCGTTATGGCGTGTTAGGCCGCGACAGCAAGTGCTTCTGTGTTATCATTGGCACTTATCAAAATGGCCCGATATCGGCGGTACCATGCCGAGCACAAACCTAGCCTTTATTACACGCGTCGATCCTATTTCGCCCCCATCACAAACCGCGTGGCGCGCGTCGATTTTTCGCTAGAAATCCCGAACGCAGCTTGTGGTGGAGGCGCCGGGTACCGCCCCCGGGTCCGCTGTGCTTATTCCGCTAGGCGTTTAGCACCGTAGCCGGCAAGCCGGCACGGCTAATATGGTGTAATCACGCACTTTTCGCAAGGGCGCGAACCTCGGCCAGGGTTTTCGCCGGCACGGGGATGCCTTTCGCCCGGCGTTCCGCCAGATGGCGCATTTCGATCTCGCCGGGCAAAAGAACCTCGCCGCCTGCGTTGAACGGCGCCGTCGTCTTGATGCGGTCGCGGAAGTCGGCCATGCGGCGGTCGTATTCGCCGGCGTCGAGCAGGCGCGCGGGATCCAATGCGATGAAGAAATGGGCCGTGCCCTGGGGGCCGTCCTCGTCCCACATCTGGCGGGTCTGGTCCAGGTACTCGCCGCCCGACATCAGGCCCGACAGGATATCCACCATCAGGGCGATACCGTAGCCCTTGTGCCCACCCATGAACTGGATGAAGCCGTCCAGCCCGGCGGCGGGGTCCGTGGTCGGGTTGCCGTCCTTGTCGAGCGCCCAGCCGAGCGGCATGGGCTCGCCCGCGTCGCGCAGTTTGCGCATCTTGCCGCGGGCGGCGACGCTCTGCGCCATGTCGAGGATGAAGGGCACGGGACCGCCGGCTGGATTCGCCAGCGACCCCGGGGCGGCGCAGCCGAACGGGTTGTTGCCGACCTTCATGTCGCGCCCGCCGAAGGGCGCCAGGGCCGGGGAAGCGCCCGTGCCGGTCATCAAAATCATGCCCGCTTGGGCGGCGAGGAAGCCGTAGCTGGCGGTGCCGCCGAAATGGCCCGAGCGGCGCACGGCGACATAACTGATGCCCGTCGCCTTGGCCTTTTCCAGGGCGACGTCGAAGGCGCGCTGGGCGGCGACATGGCCCTGGCCGTTGCCGCCGTCGACCACGGCGAGGGACGGTGCGCGGTCGTCCACGGCGACCTTGGCCGTGGCATCGACGACTCCCGCCTGGATGCGCTTCACGTATTGGTCGACGCGGTGGACGCCATGGGTCGACACGCCCATCAGGTCCATCAGGATCAGATGGCGGGCGGTGACGGCGGCATCGGCCGCGGAAAGACCCGCGGTTTCAAAGGCGCGGGCGGCAAGGGCCGTAAGCTCGGCTTCGGCGACGGTTTCTGTGCTGGACATGGAGGCTCCCAAGGATGGTCTGAGGGTCGATTCGTATTTTTCGCGATCCTGGGGCGGGGGCGGGCCGCCGTCAATGGCTTGGCCATCGGGCGCTTGCGCGACGGCTGTATTTCCCCGTCCGGGATGGGTACCATCCTCTGATGCAGCAGTATCTCGACCTCCTCCGCCGGGTGCGGACCGACGGCATCATGCGCGGCGACCGCACGGGCACGGGCACGCAAAGCGTGTTCGGCCACCAGATGCGCTTTGATCTGTCGCAGGGCTTTCCCTGCCTGACGACCAAGAAGCTGCACCTGAAATCCATCATCCACGAGCTTCTGTGGTTCCTCACCGGCGACACCAACATCAAGTATCTGAAGGACCACGGCGTTTCGATCTGGGACGAATGGGCCGATGAAAACGGCGAGCTGGGCCCCGTCTACGGTCATCAGTGGCGGTCCTGGCCGGCCCCGGACGGCACGGCCATCGACCAGATCACGAATGTTTTGAAGTCGATCCGCGACAATCCCAATTCGCGCCGCCACATCGTGTCGGCCTGGAACGTGGCCGAGGTCGATCACATGGCGCTGCCGCCCTGCCACTGCCTGTTCCAGTTCTATGTCGCCGACGGCAAACTGTCCTGCCAGTTGTACCAGCGGTCCTGCGACATCTTCCTTGGGGTGCCGTTCAACATTGCGTCCTATGCCCTGCTGACCATGATGGTGGCCCAGGTCTCGGGCCTGAAGCCCGGCGACTTCGTCCATACCCTGGGTGATGCGCACCTTTACATGAACCATCTGGATCAGGCGGACGAGCAACTGGCCCGGGATCCCCGGCCGCTGCCGACCATGTGGATCAATCCGGCGGTCACCGACCTGTTCGCGTTCACGTTCGAGGATTTCGAGCTGCGCGGCTACGATCCCCACCCGCACATCAAGGCGCCGATCGCCGTTTAGGAAGACCGGGATTCCGGGAGGCTTAGGTGCGACTGTCGCCGCAGGGCCGGTCCGGCATGAGGGCGTCGAGAACCAGTTCCCACCGCGCACTCGGCGAATTCAGGTCCTGGAACGTCGCGATGCGGTTGACCGTCACGCCGTCGTCAGACAGCGGCAGGCGCAGGACGAATTCCGACGGGCGGTGCCGCCTGGGGTAATCGATGGTGTACAGGAACACGGTCGGCCGGCGGCGCTGGATGACCGTTTCGACGAACTGCCGGGTGGCGATGCGCTGGATGTCCTTGTTGGGGCTCTGATCGACCGTCTTGCCGGTCATCTCGAACCCCTTCATGGCCATGTGGTTGGTGCCCCAGAACCGATAGAAGAAGTTCTGTCCGCCGTCGATGCGGTCGACCACGGTCATGCCCGGAACGATGTGGCAGGGCAGGTCGGTCAGCTTGAACTGGCGTGACCAGGCCGGGGCGAAGGCATCGCCCCGCAGTCTGTCCCAGTATTCCAGGACGGATTGGCCTTCGCCAAGGTCGATGTCGGTGGTGTCAAGAATTTCGTAGCGAATATGCAAGGCACGGCTCTCCAGGGCTGGTTGGATGGCCAGGCCCTCACCTCAGATCTTCAGAGCACGTTGCGGCTTAAAAGTTATTGTTCCGGTGCGTGATGCCCGATACCGCTTGGACAATCATAGCAAAGAAAGTGTTAACAAGGCCACGCAAGATGGGTGTGCTTGTCACATCTTTTTTCTGCGTATGATTGTATTCAGATGTGGGTGCTTTCCATACGATGGCTGCGTGCGCCCGTTGGGGGGTAGGCCCGGCGGTGGTTTCCCGGTAAACAGGGCGGGCCGTAAACCATTGCCCGGAACCCATTCACCCATGCCCGATACGCCGCGTCCCCCCCGCATCACGCTTGTCGTCGCCGTGGCGGAAAACCGCTGCATCGGGCGGGACGGGGATCTGCCCTGGCATATTTCCACGGACCTGAAACGGTTCAAGGCGGTGACCATGGGTCATCCCATGATCATGGGCCGCAAGACCTTCCGGTCCATCGGCCGGGTCCTGCCGGGGCGGCCCAACATCGTCGTTACCCGCGACCGGGATTTTCGCGCCGACGGGGCGGAGGTGGTGCATTCCCTGGACGCGGCGCTTGACGCCGCCCGCACCCACGGCAGCGGCGAGGTCATGGTGATCGGCGGGGCGGAAATCTTCGAACAGGCCTTGCCGCTGGCCGACCGGCTGGACATCTGCCATGTCCATGCGGCCGTGCCCGGCGACACGTTCTTTCCGGAAATCGACCCGGCCCAATGGCGGGAAACGGCGCGCCAGGACCACGACCCGGAACAGCCGGGCGGCCCCGCCTTCAGCTTCGTCGTGTATGAGCGGGCGGCGGACGCCGCTTAGGTCCGCCGGAAACCTACTGGAAAACGATCTTGGGGCCGGTCTTGGCTTCGGCGCCCGTCGCCTTTTCGATGCGCGCCCAGACGTCGCGGGCGATCTCGCGGTATTTCAGCGCATGTTCGCCCTCGGGCATGGACACCACGATGGGTTTGCCGCCGTCGGCGGTGGTGCGGATGTCGATGTGCAGCGGCACCTCGCCCAGGAAATCCACGCCCAGGCGGTCGGCTTCCTTGCGGGCGCCGCCGTGGCTGAAGATTTCCGACCGTTCGCCGCAGTGCGGGCAGGAAAAATAGCTCATGTTCTCGATGATGCCGAACACGGGCACGTCGACCTTACGGAACATGTTCAATCCCTTGCGGGCGTCCAGAAGGGCGATGTCCTGCGGCGTCGAGACGATGACCGCCCCCGTCAGCGGCACCCGCTGCGCCATGGTCAGCTGCGCGTCGCCGGTGCCCGGCGGCATGTCGACCACCAGCACGTCCAAGGCACCCCAGTTGACGTCGCGCATCATCTGTTCCAGCGCCGACTGCACCATCGGCCCGCGCCAGATCATCGGCGTTTCCTCGTCGACCAGGAAGCCCATGGACATGACCTTGATGCCGTAGTTTTCCATGGGATCCAGGGTCTTGCCGTCGGCCGAGGCCGGTTGCCCGGTGATGCCCATCATGCGTGGCATGGACGGGCCGTAGATGTCGGCATCCAGCAGGCCGACGGAATGACCCTCGGCGGCGAGGCCGAGCGCCAGATTGGCCGCCGTCGTCGATTTGCCGACGCCGCCCTTGCCCGAGGCCACGGCGATGATTGAACGCACGCCGGGCAGCATGTCGGCGCCGGCCTGGGCGGCGGGCTGGCCATGGCCGCCGGGGCGCTGCTGGCCGGATTGCGGCGGCGGCGGCGCCGCGTTGGCGGCGGCCTTCTTCTCGGCGGTCAGCACGGCGGTCACCGTCAGCACGCCGGCCATGGCATGCACGGTCTTTTCCGCCTGTTTGCGGACCTCTTCCATGTCGCCGGCGCGGGCGGGGTCGATCTCGATGGCGAACGCCACGTGACCGTCCTTTTCCTGCAGGCCCTGGATCATCTTGGCCTCGACAAGGTTTCGGCCCGTGGCCGGGTCGGTCACGGTGGCCAAGGCCTCCAGGATCGTTTGCGGGTTAAGCTGCGCCATCCTTGAAATCTCCGGGTTATAAGACGATATTCGCCCTGCGTCCGGGTTAATGCCCCATCGGCGGGTGTTGATGCAAGTCCGTGCTTCATCAGACGGATTTGTGACCCACAGGCGCGGGACGATAAGCACATGGCGTCTGGGCCGCGGAATGCAAGGCCTGGACCGCAGGAAACAGGGTGCCCATACGGGCGCCGATAACATAAAGAACAGAGAGGTAATCCCGGAACATGGCCTGGAAACCACAAGGCGGCGGCCCCTGGGGCGGCGGAGGCGGAGGCGGCGGCCCATGGGGCGGCGGTGGCGGCGGACCCCGTGGCGGCGGACCGACTCCGCCCGATATCGAGGAATTGCTCAGAAAGAGCCAGGACAGCATGAAGAAATTCATGCCCGGCGGCGCCGGCGGCGCCAAGGGCGTGGTGATCGGCTTGTTGATCGCCGCGGCGTTATGGGTGGGGCTGACCGTGCCCTACCGCATCCAGCCCGGCCAACAGGGCGTGGAACTGCTGTTCGGCGAATTCGTCAAGCGCACGGGGCCGGGCCTCAACTTCTGGTTCCCTGGCCCGATCGGCGAAGTCATCAAGGTCGATGTCGAAAACACCAACACCATCAACATCGGCTTCCGCGGTCCCGGCAATGTGGGCCGGGGCACCGGCGGGCGCGACGTGACGCTGGAAAGCCTGATGCTGACCGGCGACCAGAACATCGCCGACATCGACTTCATCGTGCAGTGGCGTATCAAGAACGCCGCCGACTACCTGTTCAACATTCGCGATCCGGAAATCACCATCAAGGTGGCGGCGGAAAGCGCCATGCGCGAGATCGTCGGCCAGTCGACCCTGGAAGAGGCGATCACCAAGAACCGTGCCGGCGTCGAAGCCAAGACCCGCGACCTGTTGCAGCGCATCCTCGACAGTTACGGTGCCGGCATCGCCGTCGCCGAATTGAAGATGCAGAAGGCGGATCCGCCCAAGGAAGTCATCGACGCCTTCAACGACGTGCAGCGCGCGCGTCAGGATCAGGAACGGTCCGTCAACGAGGCCATCGCCTTCCGCAACGACATCGTGCCGCGGGCCAAGGGTGAGGCGGAAAAGCTGATCGCCGAGGCGACGGCCTACAAGGAACGGGTCATCAAGGACGCCCAGGGTGAAGCCGAACGCTTCCTCTCGGTCTACAACGCCTATCTGACCAACAAGGACGTCACCAAGCGGCGGCTGTATCTGGAGCGCATGCAGGAAATCCTGTCGACCGCCGACAAGATCATCCTCGACCAGGGACCCGATGGATCCAAGGTCGTGCCCTATCTGCCGCTCAATGAACTGCGCAAATCCCAGGGAGGTGCGAAATGAAACGCCCAGGTCTTTTCATCCTGGCGGTGATTGTCGCCGCTGCCGGGATCTGCGCCTTCAGCGCCCTGTACACCGTGCGTCAGGACCAGCAGGCCTTGGTTCTGCAATTCGGTAATCCCGTGCATGTCGAACGGACGCCGGGCCTCAAGGTCAAGCTGCCGTTCGTCCAGAACGTGGAATACTACGATCGGCGCATCCTCGATCTGGATCCGCCGGTGCAGGAAGTCATCCTGGCCGACCAGAAGCGCATCAACGTCGATGCCTTCGCGCGGTACCGCATCGCCGATCCGCTTGAATTCCGCAAGCGCGCCGGCACCGACGCCAACTTCCGTCAGGTCTTCGGCGGGCGTCTCAACGCCGGCATCCGTTCGGAAATCGGCAAGATCCTGCTGCCCGACATGTTGACGGACAAGCGCGCCCAGATCATGGACCGCGTCGCCAACCTGTTGCGCGCCCAGGCGCCCGAATTCGGGGTCGAGGTCATCGACATCCGCATCGGCCGCACGGACCTGCCCGAAGCCACGTCGCAGGCGGTGTTCAACCGCATGCGCTCCGACCGTATCGCCGAGGCCGCCGAGCTGCGCGCCAAGGGCGAGGAGCAGAAGACCCGGATTCAGGCCGAGGCCGAGCGTGACAAGGTCATCATCCTGGCGGAGGCCCGGCGCAAGTCGGAAATCCTGCGCGGTGAAGGCGACGGCGAACGCACGCGGGTTCTCAACGGGGCCTATGGCAAGGATGCGGAGTTCTTCGACTTCTACCGCTCCCTGGAAGCCCTGGGCACCGCGCTGAACGAGGGCACGTCCATGGTTCTCAGCCCCAATTCGGAGCTGTTCCAGTTCTTCAACGCGCTCAAGGACGGCACCACCCGCGCCCGCTGATGCGGGCACGGGCGCCGTCCGGCGGCGGGGCCGGGACCTGGACCATATGGATGACTTCTACACGGCGCTGGGACTGGTCCTGGTGATCGAAGGCGTGATCTACGCATTGTTCCCCGACGGCATGCAGCGGGTGATGTCCCAAATGCAGGAAATGCCGCCGGGGACGTTGCGCCTGGCGGGACTGGCGGCGGCGGTTGCCGGCGTCGTCCTCGTCTGGGCCGTCCGGGGGTAGGGGAGACGGCGGCCCGGGATCGCGCCGGAAGCAGGCCGCGATTGCCCAAAACATACCGGGGCGGGGCCATCCTACGGCCATATTCCCTGGTCATATCAGGGGCATTCCAAAGGGTGCCCGGTCCCGGGGGCTCGATTGCACACTGTTTAATCTTTGCGGGGTCCGTGGCATGATCCCAACCGGCATGATCCCGCATGTGACGGAAGGACTAGGTGTTAAGATGAACCAGATTCGTCTCTCCAAACAGGACGCGCCCATCGCGGCCACCGACGACCGCTCGCCGCTGCGGATGGCCGGTTTCGGCGCGTTCGCCGCGGCGCTCGCGCTGGCCGCCTTCATGATCATGACGGCCGTGGCGCATGCACGCCCGGCCCCCGACGGCTTCGCCGACCTGGCGGAAAAGCTGCTGCCTTCGGTGGTCAACATTTCGACCACCCAGGTCATCGAAAGCCGCGGCTTTGAAATGCCGCAGCTTCCGCCCGGCTCGCCCTTCGAGGACTTCTTCAAGGAATTCTTCGACCGCGGCCAGCCCAACGGCGGCGGCAAGCCCCAGGCGCGCAAGGCCACGTCCCTGGGTTCGGGCTTCATCCTCGACGATGCGGGCCACGTGATCACCAACAACCACGTGATTCAGGACGCCGACGAGATCGAGGTCATCCTGCAGGACGACACGCGCCTCAAGGCCACGGTCGTCGGCCGCGACCAGAAGACGGACATCGCCGTGCTCAAGGTCGATCTCAAGGGTCAGAAGTACCATGCCATCTCGTTCGGCGATTCGGAGAAATCCCGCGTCGGCGACTGGGTGGTCGCCATCGGCAATCCGTTCGGCCTGGGCGGCACGGTCACGGCGGGCATCATCTCGGCCCGCGGCCGCGACATTTCCGCCGGCCCCTATGACAACTTCATCCAGACCGACGCCTCCATAAACCGGGGCAATTCGGGCGGCCCGCTGTTCAATCTGGACGGCCAGGTCATCGGCATCAATACGGCCATCTTCTCGCCGTCCGGCGGCAGCGTCGGCATCGGCTTCGCCGTGCCCATGTCCACGGCCAAGCCGGTGATCTCCCAGTTGATCAAGCACGGCCAGGTCAAGCGCGGCTGGCTCGGCGTTCATATTCAGCAGGTCACGCCGGAAGTGGCCGAAAGCCTGGGTCTGAAGGAGCCGACCGGCGCCCTCGTCGCCCAGGTGGTCGAGGACGGCCCCGCCGCCAAGGGCAAGATTCAGCGCGGCGACGTGATCCTGACCTTCAACAAGCGCAAGGTCCCCGACATGCGCAAACTGCCGCGCATCGTCGCCGACACGGAAGTGGGCGTCGACGTGCCGGTCGAGGTCTGGCGCGAGAACAAGAAGATCGACCTCAAGGTCAAGGTCGGCGAACTGCAGGAACAGGAACAGCAGGTCGCGGCGCGCACCGACAAGGGTGCGGGTTCGGACGCCAAGCCCCAGGTGGTCGAAGATCTGGGCCTGACCCTGTCGGTCATCACCGAAGACGCGGCGCAGAAGTTCAAGCTGGAAGCCGACGCCAAGGGCGTGCTGGTGACCGATGTGCTGGGCGCCGGTCCGGCGGCGGAGAAGGGCGTGCGCCCCGGCGATCTGATCGTCGAGGTCGGCCAGGAAGAGGTCGGTAATCCCGACGACGTGATGCGCAAGGTCAAGGAAGCCCGCGATGCCGGACGCAAATCGGTGCTGCTTCTGGTTCAGGGGCAGAACGGCTTGCGCTTCGTCGCCATCCGCCTGGGCAAAAGCTAGGTCGGGCGAAAATGATCGAACCGGAAACGGCGCCTTCGGGCGCCGTTTTCTGTTTATGCGGGGGTACCTGCGAATTGATCCCGGCGGAAGCCCTGGGCGTAGAGCAGCCCGGTCAGGTCGGCATGGTCGAGCTTGACCCTGGCCGCGTCGCGCAGGATCGGCTTGCCGCGGTAGGCGCAGCCCAGCCCCGCCGCCTGGATCATTTCCAGGTCGTTGGCGCCGTCGCCGACCGCCGCCGCGTCGGCCAGTCCCAGGCCGTTCTGCGCCGCCAGCTTGACCAGGGCATCGTATTTGGAGGTGCGGCCCAGGATCGGCTCCGTCACCCGGCCGGTCAGTTTGCCGCCTTCGATGATGAAGTCGTTGGCCATGTTGATGTCGAAGCCGAGCCGCGCCGCGATGCGCGAGGTGAAATAGGTGAACCCGCCCGACACCAGCGCCGTCGTGGCGCCCGAGGCGGCCATGGTGCGGACCAGGGCCTCGGCGCCCGGCGACACTTCGATCGCGCGGTAGGCGGTCTCCAGGGCGGTCTCCGACAGCCCCTCCAGCATGGCCACCCGTTCGCGCAGGGAGTCCTCGAAATTCAATTCCCCCCGCATGACCCGGTCGGTGATGGCGGCGATCACGTCGGCCTTGCCGGCGGCCTCGGCCACGTCGGTCAGGGTTTCAGAGGTGACGATGGTCGAATCCATGTCGGCGATCAGAAGTTTCTTGCGCCGCCCGTCGGCCCGCTGGGCGATCACATCGACCGGCGCGCCGTCCAGGCTCATGCGCACGGCGGCGTCGGCCTGGTCCGCGGACAGGCCGTCGAAGCCGAGGTCGCAGGCCAATCCTTCGGCCAGCCAGTCGGGCCGTCCCGTTTCGGCACCCAGGGCATTGAGCCGGGCCGCCGCCTCGGCGACAATGCCCGCATCCAGTTCACCGCCCGGGGCGGCGATCAGCGTAACGACAAATTCCATGGAATGTCCGATCCGGCGACGGTTGAGTGACAGCGGGAGGGAAAGTGACCGATTTTCAGGCCCCTGAAAAGCCCCCGCGGCATGAAGAGTCCGCGACAAGCGTGATGATCGTCACGGGGCCGACGGCGGGCGGCAAGTCGGGCCTTGCGCTGGAACTGGCGGAACGTTTGGGCGGTTGGATCATCAACGCGGACAGCATGCAGGTCTACCGTGACCTGCGCGTGCTGACGGCCCGGCCCGGCGCGGCGGACGAAGCCCGCGTGCCGCACCGCCTGTTCGGCGTCCTGGGGGCGGAGGAACGCTGTTCCGTCGGGCGCTGGCTGGACATGGCCGTGGCCGAGATCGCGGCGGCCCGGGCGGCGGGCCGTCTGCCCATCCTGGTCGGCGGCACCGGTATGTATCTGAAAGCCCTGACGGAAGGCCTGGCGCCCGTGCCGGAGGTGCCGGCGGAAGCGGCGGCCGAGGCGACGGCGCTGTACGACAGTCTGGGCGGTGCCGCGTTCGTCGAGGTTTTGGCGGAACGCGATTCCGCCGCCGCGGCCACCCTGCCGCCGGGCGACCGCCAGCGCCTGATCCGGGCATATGCCGTGGCCCATGCCACGGGACGCACCCTTGCCGACTGGCAGGGCGCGGCCCCTACCGGCCCGGCGGTGGCCGCCCAATTCACGACGGTCCTGGTCCTACCGCCGCGCGAGGCCCTTTACGCCGCCTGCGACGCGCGTTTCACGGCGATGCTGGACGCGGGTGCCCTGGACGAGGTGCGGGCCCTGCTGGCGCGGGGTCTGGATGGGTCCCTGCCGGCCCTGCGCGCCGTCGGCGTGCGCGAACTGGGGGCGGTGATCCGGGGCGAGGCGACCCTGGAGCAAGCGGCCGACAAGGCGCGGCAGGCTACCCGAAATTACGCCAAGCGCCAGTTGACCTGGTTCCGCCACCAACTTGCGCCGGACCTGATCCTTGATCGGGGCGGGGCCGATGCGGCATCCGACGATCTCTCGACAAAAATAAAAAAATTCATCGCTGTCAGGGACGTGTAAGGCTTGGGGGAGATTCTCCTGATTGGAGAAGACATCTTTTTATTGCCATCTCCATCCTCTAAACAATAATTTGCCGCGTTTGGGCGCGCCGGGGGCCTGCGGCAAAAGACCCCACTGATCACAACAACCGACGGCAGCCCGTGTCCGAGTCCAACCCCAGTGTTTTGATCGTCGAAGACGACCCCATGATTCGGTCGTTCATCAAGGCCGTTCTTGAGGCGGAGAACTACGACGTTACCGAAGCGGAGACCGGGGCCGAGATGTTCGCCGCCCTGGATGGCGCGAACTTCGACGTCATCGTGCTCGATATCATGCTGCCCGACGGCAACGGCGTCGATTTCGCGCGGACCCTGCGCCGCACGTCGAGCCTGCCGATCGTCTTCGCCACCGCCGTGACCGACACGGACACCCGCCGCCGCGCCATCGGCCTGATGCAGGTCGACTACGTGACCAAACCGTTCGACGTCAAGGAACTGCTGCTGCGGATCAAGAACATCCGCACCATGGCGCCGGTCATGGAAGACCCCAACGCCCGCGACCTGCCCAAGCCTGTTCCTTCCGACGCCGTGCCCTGGTACCGCTCTCCCCTGACCTGGGCCCCCGCCGTGGCTTTCCTGGTGATCGTCCTGGGCGGCATCTTCCTGATCCCCGGCGAGGAGGATCCCGCGACCCTGCGGGCCGAACAGACGGCGGCCCAGGCCCAGCGCAACGCGGATACGGCGACCGCCCAGGCGGTAACCGATGCGGCGGCGGCCAACGCGGCGGCCCAGGCCGGCGGGTCAAGCGTCGTGCTGAAGGATGCGCGGCCCGCGGCGTCACCCGATGCAGGCGCCGGCGCGGCGGGCGGGGCAACCGCGGCCGGGGCCGGCGGCGACGGAGCGGTCGAGGCGGGATCCCCCGAACAAAAAATTCTTGAAGCCTGCGGCGAGTTGCCGGTCAGCGAACATTGGAACAACAATTCCATCAAGCGGGTGCTGCGCTACGTGCGCTTCGTCCATCGGGGAAACTGGGGCGAATACCTGGAAACCTGGGTCGAGCGCCTGAAGAACCTGCAGGACTTGGAGGCCTCGGGGAAACCCGTGGAACTGCAGAAGAAGGGCGTTCTTCTGTCGGGCAAGGACCTGGAGACCTACGCCGAGTTGATGGAAAAGCGGGTCCTCTTCCTGCGCTGTGCCAGCCAGATCGCGCAGACGATCAAGTAGACATGGCGGAACGCCCCGGTCGATGAAATAATCTTGAAATATTATTACGTAATGAGCGGAAAAAACTTGCCGTTTATTGCATTTTAATGGTTGACCCCCTAAATCACCTTCATTAAGTTCCGTGGCTCCCCGGCGGGCCCCGGTTCCGCTGGGGTTTTTGTGCCGTGCGCTGGGTTTGCGCGGCCTGCGGACTGGGACATTTTCGCGATACCCGAGGCGACCGTTGATCGCCGAGGCAAGCTCAAGTGGGTGCCGCGCAATCAGCGCGAAAGCCCGGCAAACACGACTGGGGCGGGGGACATCCGCGCCGGCGATTGAGGAAAAAGTACGAGGACTGAACGATGGCCAGGAAGAAGATGCAGGGCGCCGAGATCGTGATCGAGGCCCTGAAGGAGCAAGGCGTCACCGAAATCTTCGGATATCCGGGCGGTGCCGTATTGCCGCTCTACGACGCCATTTTCAAGCAGAACCAGATCCGCCACATCCTGGTCCGTCAGGAAGGCGGCGCCGTGCACGCGGCCGAAGGTTATGCGCGATCCACCGGCAAGGTCGGCGTGGTCCTGGTGACCTCGGGCCCCGGCGCCACCAACGCGGTGACCGGTCTGACCGACGCCCTGATGGACAGTATCCCCATCGTCTGCCTGACCGGCCAGGTGCCGACGCATCTGATCGGTAACGACGCCTTCCAGGAATGCGACACCACGGGCATCACGCGCCCCTGCACCAAGCACAATTATCTGGTGAAGGACGTCAACGACCTGGCCAACGTGGTGCACGAAGCCTTCCACGTCGCGCGCTCCGGCCGCCCGGGCCCGGTCGTCATCGACCTGCCCAAGGACGTGATCATGGCCATGGGCGCCTACCAAGAGGCGGGCAAGGCGCCGGCCGAAAAATACAGCCCCCGCGTCAAGGGCGACCAGAGCGCCATCGCCGAGGCCGTGCGCCTGCTGGCGGGCGCCAAGAAGCCGATCATCTATGCCGGCGGCGGCGTCATCAATTCCGGACCCAAGGCATCCAAGCTGCTGCAGGACCTGGTCAAGCTGTCGGGGGCACCCTGCACCCTGACCCTGATGGGCCTGGGCGCCTATCCGGCCAGTGACAAACAGTTCGTCGGCATGCTCGGCATGCACGGCACCTACGAGGCCAATCTGGCCATGCACGGCTGCGACGTCATGATCTGCGTCGGGGCGCGGTTCGACGACCGCATCACCGGCCGGCTCGACGCCTTTTCTCCGGGGTCCAAGAAGGTCCACATCGACATCGACCCGTCGTCGATCAACAAGAACGTGCCCGTGGACGTGCCCATCGTCGGCGACGTGGCCAGCGTGCTGACCGACATGATCAAGAAATGGAAGGCCCTGAAGCCCAAGCAGGATCAGGCGGCGCTAAAGAAATGGTGGGGCCAGATCGACCAATGGCGCGCCAAGAAGTGTCTGGCCTTCCAGCAGAAGGGCGACACGATCAAGCCGCAGCACGCCATCCGGCGGCTGTTCGAACTGACCCAGGGGCGCGAGACCTTCGTCACCACCGAGGTCGGCCAGCACCAGATGTGGGCGGCCCAGTACTACAATTTCGACAAGCCGAACCATTGGATGACGTCGGGCGGGCTCGGCACCATGGGTTACGGCCTGCCGGCCGCCATGGGCGTGCAGGTCGCCCATCCGAAGGCCCTGGTCGTCGACATCGCGGGCGAGGCCTCGACCCTGATGAATATTCAGGAAATGTCGACCATCGTTCAGTACCGCCTGCCGGTGAAGATATTCATCCTGAACAATGAATACATGGGTATGGTGCGTCAGTGGCAGGAACTGCTGCACGGCGGGCGTTATTCGGAAAGCTACATGGAAAGCCTGCCGGACTTCGTGAAGCTGGCGGAAAGCTTCCATGCCGTCGGCCTGCGCGCGACCAAGGCGAGCCAGCTGGACGACGTGATCAAGGAAATGATCGAGATCGACCGGCCCGTGATCGCCGACATCGCCATCGACAAGCTGGAAAACTGCTTCCCCATGATCCCCTCGGGCGCCGCCCATAACGAGATGCTTCTGGGCCCGAACGACAAGGCCGAGAAGCCGATTTCCGAACAGGGCATGGTGCTGGTCTAAATCACCCCGCCGCGCCCGGATGACAGCTTGAGTTGACAACCGGGACAGCGCGGCTAAAACAAGGGCCGCCGCCGTTTCCGCGGCGGCGAATTCTGGGAGTTCCCAAGACGTGAGCGAGCCTTCCAAGGAAGTGAACCGGCATACCATCGCCGTCCTGGTCGACAACGAACCGGGCGTGCTGGCCCGCGTCATCGGTCTGTTTTCCGGACGCGGCTACAACATCGAAAGCCTGACCGTGGCCGAAACCGACCACGTCAAGGCGCAGTCGCGCATTACCGTCGTGACCTCGGGCACGCCCATGATCATCGAACAGATCAAGGCGCAGCTGGGCCGTCTGGTGCCGGTGCACAAGGTCGCGGACCTGACCCTGGACGGTGCCCATGTCGAACGCGAACTGGCCCTGGTCAAGGTCGTCGGCAAGGGCGAGAAGCGGGTGGAAAGCCTGCGCATCGCCGATATCTTCCGCGCCCGCGCCGTCGACAGCTCCAATAATTCCTTCGTGTTCGAAATCGTCGGCGCCGCCTCCAAGATCGACGCCTTCATCGAACTGATGCAGCCGCTGGGCCTTTCCGAGGTCTCGCGCACGGGTGCCGCCGCCATCTCGCGCGGCAACAAGCCCATCTGAACCCAACACCTGACAACACCCAAGAACGACTGTAACGACTGATCGGAGAATTTTAGAAATGCGTGTCTATTACGATCGCGACGCCGACGTGAACCTGGTCAAATCCAAGAAGGTGGCCATCGTCGGCTACGGCAGCCAGGGCCATGCCCATGCGCTGAACCTGCGGGATTCGGGCGTCAAGGAAGTCGCCGTGGCCCTGCGTCCCGGCTCGCCCAGCGCCAAGACGGCGGAAGGCGACGGCTTCAAGGTCATGACCGCCGCCGACGCGGCCAAATGGGCCGACGTGGTCATGATCCTGTCCCCGGACGAAGGCCAGGCCGACCTTTACAACGATCACCTGAAGGACAACATGCGCGAAGGCACCGCGCTGGCCTTCGCCCATGGCCTCAACGTGCACTTCGGCCTGATCGAGCCGCGCGCCGACATGGACGTGTTCATGATCGCGCCGAAGGGCCCGGGCCACACCGTGCGCTCCGAATACCTGCGCGGCGCCGGCGTGCCGTCCCTGGTCGCCGTGCATCAGAACGCCTCGGGCAACGCCCTCGAAGTGGCGCTGTCCTATGCTTCCGGCCTCGGCGCCGGGCGTTCGGGCATCATCGAAACCACCTTCCGCGAGGAATGCGAGACCGATCTGTTCGGCGAACAGGTCGTGCTCTGCGGCGGTCTGACCTCGTTGATCCGCGCCGGCTACGAAACCCTGGTCGAAGCGGGTTATGCCCCGGAAATGGCCTATTTCGAATGCTGCCACGAGGTCAAACTGATCGTCGACCTGATCTATGAAGGCGGCCTCGCCGACATGCGCTATTCCGTGTCCAACACGGCCGAATGGGGCGATTACGTCTCCGGCCCGCGGGTCATCGACGAAGGCGTGAAGGCGCGCATGAAGGAAGTCCTGACGGACATCCAGAAGGGCAAGTTCGTCAAGGATTGGATGCTGGAATGCAAGGCCGGCCAGCCGCAGTTCAAGGCCGAACGCCGCCTGTGGGCCGAACACCCGATCGAGGAAGTGGGCGCCAAACTGCGCGGCCTGATGCCCTGGCTGTCCGAGAACAAGCTGGTCGCCACGACCAAGAAGTAAGTTCGGCCCTGCCGGACGAGGTTAAAGGGGACGCCTTGGCGTCCCCTTTTTCATTGCGCCCGGCGGCTCACTCCTGACAAAACGGTGTCAGGAGCCATGTGCGAATGTTTGGGCATTCACAACCCGAACAGGAGTTCGAACAAATGCCTCACACCCCGGAAAACATGGTTGTCTGGGCCGAAATCCCGGTAACCGACATGGCGCGGTCGATCGCGTTCTACGCTTCCGTCCTGAATACGGAATTGACGCTCGACGACAGCGGCCCGAACCCCATGGCGATCCTTCCGACCGCCGACAAGATGGGTGTTGCGGGCCATCTCTATCCCGGAAAGCCTGCCCCCGAAGGGACGGGGCCGACCATTCATCTGGCCTGCCCGGACGCATTGTCGGCCGCGCGGGAGCGGGTCGAACAAGCCGGCGGCAGGGTGATGTCCGGTGTCATGGAAATCCCCGATGGGCTGTTCTTCTATTGTCTCGACCCGGACGGCAATTCCATCGGCCTTTTCACCAGATAAGGACAGGTCATGAGGCGCGCCGACCGTTTGTTTCAGATCGTTCAGTATCTGCGCGGCGGTCGGCTCGTCACCGCCGCGTCGCTGGCGGGCCGGCTGGAAGTGTCGGAGCGCACGGTCTACCGCGACATTGCCGATCTGCAGGCATCGGGCGTACCCATCGACGGGGCCGCGGGCGTCGGCTATCTGATGCGGGGCGGATTCGATTTGCCTCCGTTGATGTTTTCCCGCGACGAAATCGTCGCCCTGGTCGCCGGGGCGCGGCTGATCCGCGCCTGGGGCGGCGCCGCCATGGCGCGGGCGGCGGAGGAGGCCTTGGTCAAGATCGATGCCGTGCTGCCCGAGGCCGAACGCCAGCGCGCCGCCGCCGTTGAAATTCATGCCTTTGCCGAGGAAATGACGCCGGCTCTGCGCGCCCGCCTCGACGCATTGAATGCGGCCGTGGAAAACCGGCGGCGGCTTCGGCTCGCCTATCGGGACGCCGACGGCAAGGCGACGGAACGCACCATCCGGCCGCTTGGCCTGTGGTTCTGGGGCAAGGTTTGGACCCTGGTGGCTTGGTGTGAACTGCGCAACGACTTTCGGGTCTTCCGCCTCGACCGCATCGATGCCATGGCCGATGCCGGCGATCCGTTCAAACCGGAACGGGGCAAAACGCTCGCCGATTTCTACCGCACCATGGAAAGTTGCCCGCCCGGCGCGATGCCCTAGCCCGCGCCGAGCAGATCGCCGAACCCCCAGATCAGGGTGCCCAGGGCGATCACCACGACTTCCAGGGTTTTCACCCTGCGCGGAATTTCCGCCGGATCCTCCGCCAGCCAGGCGACGACCCAATGGGAGGCGTCCAGATTGTCCCGCGTCTTTTTCGCCGTCAGCCGCCGGACCGCGCCGCGGATGCTGCGCTCGATAAAGCCGTCGATGTTGAAATAGGCGAACACGATCCCCAGAACCACCAGCAACGAGCCGGCCCGCGAGAGCCAGGTCCAGTCGCCGGTCCCCTGGCTGACCGTGAGGCCAATGAACAGAACGGCGCAGGATGCGCCGAGAAACAGGACCACGGCGGCGGGGCCGCCGATGCGGGGTGTCGTCATCCCCGCATCCTAGCCGGTTTTCGGCTTGAACGCCGCCGCCAATGCGGCGCCCACCACCACCATGTGGGGGATTACGTAGGCGAAGGTGTCCATGACCCGAAGCAGCGCTTGGGGATCGTCCAGCGGCGGCGGGCCCGGGTTGCGCGCCTTGGCCTTAACCAGCAACTGGCCGATCAGGGGTGTGCAGGCGTCCGCGAAGGCATGGGCGGCCCGGTCGATCTCGGGCAGGGCCGGGTCGAGCCGGCCCGCCACCAGATGCATGAACCCCGGCCAATGGGCGAAGTGCAGGTACATGGTCGGCGTCACGTCCACGGCGGCGCCCGCGGTTTCGGCCTTGGGGACGGTGCGGCAGATACCGGTGATCGCCCCCCGCAGGCCGTCGTCCAGCCCCGCCAGCTTCAGGGGCCGGGGCAGGTCCGGCGGCGGGGCCGGGGGCGTCGCCGGTGTTTCCGAGAACGGCGTGACCGGCGGCGGCACATCACCGCCCGCGATCAGCGCCTGCGCCGCGCCCACGGCGATCAGGTTGACCGGGTTCATGCGGTTGTAGCTGGTCAGCATATGGCCGACGGTCGTCCGCGCCGCGGTATCCAGGCCCGCATCGGCCAATGCGTCATCCGTGAAGGCGGGCAGGGGCACGGCCCCCTGATCGGCAACGATCCGCCATACGGCTGCAGCCGGCCATCCGGCTTCGACGTCCGCGCCGACGGCGGCCCAGATCCAGTCCAACAGCCCCGGATAGGTCGCCATATGGCGGAAAATCAGGGCCGGCGAGCCGGACCCGGCAGCAGTCATCAGGTTGCGGTAGACGCGGAGCGTGGCCGGATCGGCGTCGGCGAGATGGATTTCGGGAAAGGACATGAGCGCACCCTAGCCAATCCCGTATGGGGCCGCCATGTTCAAATGGTGCAGGCGGGATTAATGCGCGGTGACCCGGGCCACGTCGCGCAACACGCCGACTTCCAGTTCCATATCCTTGAGCCGCTGCTTGACCACGTCGCCGATGCTGACCAACCCGACCAGGCGCCCGTCCTCGACAATGGGAACGTGGCGGCAGCGTTGATAGGTCATCAGGGACATGATCTCGGCCACCTCCGTGTCCGGCCCGCGGGTCCGTACCGGCGTGGTCATCAGGTCGCCGACCGGTGTCTGCAGGGCGTCGGCGCCGTGGCGGGAAAGGGCCCGAACCACGTCCCGTTCGGACACGATGCCTTGCACCGCTCCCTTGCGATCGATCACGACGATGGCACCGATGGACTGTTCGTCCATTTTGGCGACCGCGGCGGCGACAGAGGCGTCCGGGTACATGGAAAAGACCTTGGCGCCCTTCGTCTCAAGGATGTCGCGGATAAACATGTTTATCTCCCATGCGACTTGCCAATTACGTCAGCCCCAATCATAGCAGAAACAGGACGGTGGCGCACGGTGGCGTGCGGAATATCCGGCGTGAGGCCCCTTTCCCACGGCTACCGGCCCCGGAATGTCAGACCTTGACTTTCCGGGGTATCCCACCTTTATTCTCTTTTAAGCCTGTTTCCCGTATCCTGTTGGCTATGGGATGAACCGACAGGCGGCTGGAAACATATGCCGACGCAGATATTGAGCATTGAGCAGTCGATTACCGGCGCTGAGGTCAGCGCTCGGTCGATCCTGCCTGCGTCCGCTCTTCTTCCGCTGACCCTGAAGGGACTGCTTCTTATCGGCCCCTGAGTTGCGCATGCGGCCATTGGCTTGGATAAGCCGGCCGGAGCTCAGGGGACTAAAAGAAACCAGATCAACCCATTCAGGCGGATTCCTAAAACTTGATAAAAGGGTCCGCAAAAGTTTCGGAAGGACTATTTCAATGACCGCTGTCAGTGATAAAGACCCCAACCAGGTCATCATCTTCGACACCACCTTGCGCGACGGCGAACAGTCGCCGGGCGCCTCCATGAACCTGGAAGAGAAACTCCGCATCGCCAAGGTGCTGGAGGACATGGGCGTCGACGTGATCGAGGCCGGCTTCCCCATCGCCTCCGACGGTGATTTCGAGGCCGTCTCGGAAATCGCCAAGACCATCCGCAATTCGACCATCGCCGGCCTGGCCCGCGCCACCCGGGGCGATATCGAGCGCGCCGGCGACGCCGTGAAGCATGCCGAGCGCGGGCGCATCCACACCTTCATCGCCACCAGCCCCCTGCACATGCAGTACAAATTGCAGATGGAGCCGGAACAGGTCCTGGCCCGCATCACCGACAGCGTGACCATGGCCCGCAACCTGATCGACGACGTCGAATGGTCGGCCGAGGACGGCTCCCGGTCCGAGCACGAATTCCTCTGCCGCTGTGTCGAGGCGGCGATCAAGGCCGGGGCCACGACCATCAACATACCCGACACCGTGGGCTACGCGGTGCCCGAGGAATATGCCGCCCTGATCAAGATGCTGATCGAACGGGTGCCCAATTCGGACCAGGCCGTGTTCTCGGTCCATTGCCACAACGATCTGGGCCTGGCCGTGGCCAACTCCCTGGCCGCCGTGGTCGCCGGGGCGCGTCAGGTCGAATGCACCATCAACGGCCTGGGCGAGCGGGCGGGCAACTGCTCCATGGAAGAGGTCGTCATGGCGCTGAAGACCCGCCAGGACGCCATGCCCTTCGCCACCAACATCGACGCCACGCATATCACCCGCGCGTCGCGCATGGTGTCGTCGGTCACCGGTTTCCCGGTGCAGCCCAACAAGGCCATCGTCGGCGCCAACGCCTTCGCCCATGAATCGGGCATCCACCAGGACGGCATGCTGAAGAACGCCCAGACGTATGAGATCATGACGCCGGAAAGCGTCGGCCTGACCAAGTCCAAGATCGTCCTGGGCAAGCATTCCGGGCGCAACGCCTTCAAGACCAAGTTGGAGGAAATGGGCTACAAGCTGGGCGACAACGCCTTGAACGAGGCATTCAAGCGCTTCAAGGGCCTGGCTGACCTGAAGAAGGACGTGTTCGACGAGGACCTGGTGGCCCTGGTCGACGAGGAAACCCGGGTCAACGACCGCATCAGGCTGGTCAGCCTGGAAATCCAGTGCGGCACCGTGCACCGCCCGCCCAAGGCGGCCATGGAGCTGGAAATCGACGGCAAGGCGCAGTCCTGCGAGGGCACCGGCGACGGGCCCGTGGACGCCGCCTTCAACTGCATCAAGACCCTGTTTCCCCATGGTGCCCGCCTGCAATTGTATCAGGTCCATGCCGTGACCCAGGGCACGGACGCCCAGGCGGAAGTGACCGTGCGGCTCGACGACGACGGCGAGCGCACGGCCCAGGGGGCGGCGGCCGACACCGATACCATGGTCGCGTCGGTCAAGGCTTATGTGAACGCGCTCAACAAGTTGTTGACCAAACGGGAGAAAAAGGCGCCCGAGGCGATGTCCGCCTAGGCCGGGGCCGCCTTCGTATTACCCAAGATTGGCCCTTTAAACGGCCGAATCTTTCCGTTAAAAGACCCAATATGGTGCAGGGGACATTGTCCCCTGCACCCATATATCGTGGCCCGGGATCCCAAACCGGGCCGGTACCGAGGGATACATTCATCGGACCCCCGCCCCGCCGTTTCCGGGGTGCGCCCCGGGGCTCCCATGACACAGAGACAAGGCTGAACGCTTCATGTTCTCGCGACTTTTCGGGTTTCTATCCGCGGACATGGCCATCGACCTGGGCACGGCCAACACACTGGTCTATGTCAAGGGCAAGGGCATCGTCCTGAACGAGCCGTCGGTGGTCGCCATCGCCGAGGTCAAGGGCAAGAAGCATGTTCTCGCCGTCGGCGAGGAAGCCAAGCAGATGCTCGGCCGAACGCCCGGCAATATCCGCGCCATCCGTCCGCTTCGCGACGGCGTCATCGCCGACTTCGAAGTGGCCGAGGAGATGATCAAGTACTTCATCCGCAAGGTTCATAACCGGCGCTCCTTCGCCAGCCCCCTGGTCATCGTCTGCGTGCCCTCCGGCTCCACCGCCGTCGAGCGCCGCGCGATCCAGGAATCGGCGGAAAGTGCAGGCGCCCGCAAGGTGTTCCTGATCGAGGAACCCATGGCCGCCGCCATCGGCGCCGGCCTGCCGGTGACCGAACCCACGGGCTCCATGGTCGTCGACATCGGCGGCGGCACCACGGAAGTCGCCGTGCTGTCCTTGGGCGGCATCGTCTATGCCCGCTCGGTCCGCGTCGGCGGCGACAAGATGGACGAGGCGATCATCGCCTACATCCGCCGCAACCATAACCTTCTGGTCGGCGAAGGCTCCGCCGCCCGCATCAAGGAAGACATCGGCTCCGCCTGCGCCCCCGAAGACGGCGAAGGCCAGACCATGGAAATCAAGGGCCGCGATCTGATGAACGGCGTGCCCAAGGAACTGGTCATCTCGCAGCGCGAGATCGCCGAAAGCCTGGCCGAACCCGTGGGCGCCATCATCGAGGCGGTCAAGGTGGCGCTCGAGCACACGGCCCCCGAACTGGCCGCCGACATCGTCGACAAGGGCATCGTCCTGACCGGCGGCGGGGCGCTTCTCGGGAATCTTGATTTGGTCCTGCGCCACGACACGGGCTTGCCCGTGTCCATCGCCGACGATCCCCTGTCCTGTGTCGTGCTCGGCACCGGCCGGGCGCTCGAGGAAATGAAGCGCCTCAAGGACGTCCTGACCACGATGTATTAATCATAAGGTGGGGGCGGATGACGCCTCTTCCTTGATGATCTCCGGCAGATAGGCCTGGTTCTGGCGGCTTCGGAAGCGCCAGATCAGCAGCACCGCCGCCGCCGTCAGGCCGATCACGAAGCCGATCCAGATGCCCCGCGTCTCGAACCCCGCCGCGAAGGCGAGCCACACCGCCGATCCGGCGCCCAGTCCCCAATAGCTGAACCCCGCGATGACCATGGGAAGGGCCGTGTCGTTGAGGCCGCGCAAGGCCCCCGCCGCCACGGCCTGCAGGGCGTCGACGATCTGGAACATGGCGGCCAGCATCAGCAGGGCGGCGGCAAGGCTGAGAACCTCGGCCGCGTCGGCGCGGGCGGTGTCCAGGAACAGGGCCGCGAAGGGGCCGGGAACGGTCACGATCACGCCGGTCATGACGGCGGCGAACAACATGGCCACGGCGATGGCCGACCATCCGGCCCGGTAGGCCCCCGCCGCGTCGCCCCGCCCGGCCGCATGGCCGACGCGCACGGTGGCGGCCTGGCTCAACCCCATGGGCACCATGAAGGTGATGTGGGGCATCTGCATGGCGATCATATGGGCGGCGATGGCGACGGCGCCGAACTGGCCGATCACGAATACGGCGCCGATGAAGAACCCGGCCTCCATCACCGAAATCGCCGCGATCGGCGCGCCGATGCGGAAGATCTGGCGGAAGATGTGCCAGTCCGGCCGCCAGAAGCGGACGAACAGCTGATACTTGTTGAACGGCCGCCGCCATTGGATGATGGCGGCGAGGGCGAGCACCATCAGGATGTTGACCGCCGTCGTGGCGATCCCGGCCCCCACCAGTTCCAGGCGCGGCAGGCCGAAGTTGCCGAAGATCAGGCCGTAATCCAGGAAGGCGTTGAGCGGCACGCCCGCCAGCATGACCCAGAGCGCCGCCATGGGCCGGCCCAGGGCGGCGACGAAGTTCCGCAGCACGGTAAAGGCGATGCCGGCGGGCAGGCACCACATCAGGGTGCTCATATAGGCCTCGGCATGGGGGATGGCTTCCGCCGGCTGGCCGGTCCAGGCGAGCAGGGCACCCGTATGGGCGAACCCGGCGACGCAGGGCGTGACCAGCAGGATGGTAACCCACAGGCCCTGGCGGATGACGCGGCGGACGATCCGCGGCCGCCGGGCGCCGAAGGCCTGCGCCGCCAGCCCGGCCGTCGCCATGGTCACCCCGACGCAGACGATATAGCCGATGAAAAATACCATCATGCTCAAGGACGCGCCGGCCAGGGGCTCCGGCCCCAGATGGCCGATCATGGCCGTGTCCGTGGTCAGCATGGCGACCCAGGCGATCTGGGTCGCGACGATGGGCGCGGCCAGGCGGAACAGCTGCGCCAGTTCCCTGCGCCAGACGGCGGAAAGAAGGGGGCGCTTTGCGGGGGTGTGGGGGGCGAGGGCGGTCATGGTCGTGAAATCCGTCGTTGGGTTTCAGATAGGGAAATTGCGGACAAAAAAAGCGGACCCGAAGGTCCGCCCGAAACGTGGCCATTCCATGAAGGGGCCGCGCTAGGGCGTGGTGCTCCGGACAAAGGAGACCGGCAGGGCCGGAACGGGCGCATAGGCGCCGCCGGGGGTGCCGGTCACGATGACGGAGATATGGCGAATGTGCTGATCCATGGCGGGGCTTATAGCCCCGCCGCCGGACAAAGAAAAGTCGAAAGACGCGGCGTCATGCACCCGACGGGCGAATGGCCCAGTCGGTATAGGGGCTGGAATGCATCTTGAACTTTTCGTTCGGGTCCATGAAATCGTGGGTATGGACGACGACCCGGTCGTCCTCGATCAGCACCACGCAATAGGCGGGGGGCTCGAAACTGGCGGTCATTTCCACGTTCACCATGTCGAGCCAGACCTGCTGGTTCAATCCCCGCAGGGTGGAATAGGGGATGCCCCGCCAACTGCCGGAAATGGGCCGATGGACGTGGCCGAAGAACAGATGGCGGATGCGTGCCGTATGGGGGTCGATGACGGCGTGGAAGGCGTCCTTCTGCTGCAGGCCGATGCGGTCCATGGCCGGAATGCCGACATCGAAGGGCGGGTGATGCATGAACAGGAACAGGTCCTGGCCCCGGGACGCGGCCAGGGTGTCGGCCAGCCAGGCTTGGCGCATGTCGCAGAAATGCCCGGCCGAGGTGCCTTCGAGCACCGTATCCAGGAAGATGAACCGGCCCACGGGCGTGTCCAGGGCCGATTGAATAAACCCATTGTCATCAACGGGCTGGTCCGGAAAATGCGCCCTCAGAACGTCGCGGGCGTCGTGGTTTCCGGCCAGCACATGGACCGGCATGGCAAGCGGCGCCAGGCCGTCGGCAAGGTTCCGGAACGCCGCCGGCTCGCCCCAATGGGTCAGGTCGCCGGTCACCACCGCCATCGCCGCATCCCCGTGGTGGGCATTGATATCGGCCACGGCGGCGTCCAGGGCGGGGCGCGGATCGCGGCCGTAGAGCGTCTTGCCCGGCGGCACGAAATGGGGGTCGGTCAGATGGATGAATTTCATGGCGGGCGGATCCTGATCTTCGGCGGAGACCGGGGAAGAATAGCCGGATGCCGGGCTGTCCGGCCAGTCGTCAGGCCGCAAAGCCGATATTTGTTCGAATTAACCTTAAAATACCGGCTTAGGCAGTTGTTTTTTTTGGTAAATGGCGCTACGCGTCATTAATTGTCGGTTAACGCGAATCGGCGACAAGTATAACCTAAATGGGGAGGTCGGGAGTTGCGGCCCTGCGGCTGGTTTTGGGGACCGGACGGAGGCCGTGGGTAGTGTAATGGGCAACAAGGACATTCTGGGGTGAAGGAACCGCATTCATTTTCGCGGGTTGCGCAGCCGATTCGCAACTTCGCCCAGCGCTTCGCCTATGTGGGGCTGGTCGTGGCGGCGTTCGCCCTGATGATGCTTGCCAAGGTCGATACCATCCTGGTCGAACGGGCGCGGACTCATATGACCGACGCCGTCGCCCCGATCCTGGACGTGCTGTCGCGGCCGCTTGACGCGGTGAACCGCGGCGTCGCCGAGGTCCAGGCCATGAAGAACCTGTATGAGGAGAACACGCAACTGCGCGAGGAGCGCACGCGGCTCATGCATTGGAAATCCGTCGCCGAGAAGCTGGAGGCGGAAAACCGGGTTCTCAAGGAACAGCTCAACGTGATTCCCGAGCGCGAGGCGAGCTTCGTCACCGCGCGGGTCATCGCCGACACGGGCGGCGCCTTTTCGCAGAGCGTGATCGTCAACGCCGGGGCCCGCGACGGGGTCGAGAAGGGCCAGGCGGCGGTTACCGCCGACGGTCTGGTCGGCCGAGTCATCGATGTCGGCAGCCGGTCCGCCCGGGTTCTGTTGCTGACCGACATCAACGCCAAGATTCCGGTTCTCGTCGATCCCACTCGCACGCGCGCCATCATGGCCGGGGCCAACTTGGCCAAGCCGCGCCTGACCTGGCTGCCGCCGGGGGCCGTGGTGTCCGTGGGCGACAGCGTCGTTACCTCGGGCCATGCCGGCGTGTTTCCGCCGGGCCTGCGGGTCGGCCAGGTCGCCGCCGTCGGCGAGGGCGGGCTGATCATCCAGCCCTATGTCGATCTGACGCGGCTGGAATACGTGCGTATCCTCAATTTCGGATCGGGCGGCATCCTGCAGTTGCCGCAGCGCTCTGTCGGAACCGACGCACCGGGCAAGGGACGGGGGCGCCGCCCATGAGGCCGACCTTCTGGCAACGCCTGGATGCCTTCGCCCGCAACCTGACGCCGGTCGCGTTGACTTTGGTCCTGGTTATTCTCAACGTCGTGCCGACCCACATTCCGGGCATCGCCCGGGTGTTGCCGGTGCTGCCCCTGATCTCCGTGTTCTACTGGTCGATCCACCGCCCGTACCTGGTTCCTGCCCCCGCCGTGTTCCTGATCGGCCTGTTCCAGGACGGCCTGACGGGCGCACCCATGGGGCTGCATGCGCTGATCTTCCTGGCCGTGCAGGGGGTCGTGCTGTTCCAGCACAAGTTCTTCATGGGTAAGTCGTTCTTCGTTCACTGGCTCGGTTTCGGATTGGTCGGCGCCGGGGCGGCGATGCTCAGCTGGGCCCTGTTGTCGGCCTTCCACGTCACCCTGTTCGCCGCCGACGCCATCGTTTTTCAATACATCATGACCATCGCCGCTTTTCCGCTGTTCGCGTTCATCTTCTCGCGTTGGCAGCAGGCCTTCTTGAAGCTGGATTGATCCGATGCATGGGGACCAGGAACGCCAGAAGCTTTTTGCCCGCCGCACGGTGATGCTGGTGGGCGGCAAGCTGGCGCTCGTCTCCATGCTGGCCGGCCGCATGTACTATCTGCAGGTCGTCAAGGCCGAGCAGTACAAGATGCTGGCCGACGAAAACCGCATCAGTCTAAGGCTACTCGCGCCGCCGCGCGGACGTATCGTCGACCGCTTCGGCATTCCGCTCGCCGACAACAAGCAGAACTACCGCGTCATGCTGGTGTCCGAGGATACCCGGGGGCTCGGCGTCGACGGGGCGCTCGACCTGCTGCACGGCATCGTGCCCATGAGCATGGGCGAACGCCGGCGGGTCTTGAAGGAAGTTGCGCGCAACCGCTCCTTCGTGCCGGTCACCTTGCGCGAGAACCTGGAATGGGAAGAGGTCGCGCGGATCGAGGTCAACGCCCCCGACCTGCCCGGGGTGATGATCGACGAAGGACAAAGCCGGTTCTATCCCTATGCCCAGAACCTGGCCCATGTCCTGGGTTACGTGTCGGCGGTGAGCGAGCGGGAAAAGACCGGCGACCGGCTTTTGGAACTGCCCGGTTTCCGCACGGGAAAGTCGGGGATCGAGAAGATCCACGACCTCAGCCTGCGCGGGTCCGGCGGCTCGTCCGAGGTCGAGGTCAACGCCTATGGCCGGGTCATCCGCGAATTGAACCGGCGCGAAGGCCTGCCCGGGGCGGAGGTCCGCATGACCATCGACGTCGGGCTGCAGATCGCGGTCGCCAAGCGCCTGTCCAAGGAGGTCAGCGCATCGGCCGTGGTGCTGGACGTGCATTCCGGCGACGTGCTGGCCATGGTCTCGCACCCCAGCTTCGACCCCAACGATTTCAACCGCGGCCTGAGCGTCGAAGAATGGAATACCCTGATCAACAGCCCGGCCGCCCCCCTGTCCAACAAGGCGATCGCCGGACGTTATTCGCCGGGATCCTGCTTCAAGATGCTGGTTGCCTTGACGGCGCTTGAGCGTGGCGTCATTTCGCCCACGGGCAAGGTCTATTGTGAAGGGTTCATGGAACTGGGCGACACCAAGTTTCACTGCTGGAAAAAGCACGGCCACGGGCTTGTCGACGTGACCAGCGCCATTTCCCAATCCTGCGACGTCTACTTCTACGAAATCGCCCGCCGCGTCGGCATCGACCGTATCGCGGAAATGGCGGAACGTTTCGGGCTCGGCGACGCCACGGGTCTGGACCTGCCCGGCGAGAAACAGGGCCTGATGCCGACCAAGGCCTGGAAGCGCGAGGCCCGGGACCAGTCCTGGCATCAGGGCGAAACGTTGTTGGCCGGGATCGGCCAAGGCTATGTTCTGACGACGCCGCTACAACTTGCGGTGATGACCGCGCGGCTGGTCAACGGCGGCTTCGCCGTGTCGCCGCAGCTGACCAAGTCGGTCAGCACCACCGGCGTGCACGCCGTGCCCGAACATCACGAGTTTCCCCAGATCAGCGTCAATCAACGCAATCTGGCCCTGGTGCGCGATGCCATGACCCAGGTCGTCAATACGCCGCATGGCACGGCTCACCGTTCGGCCATCGAAGACCCGCGTTACATGATGGGCGGCAAGACCGGCACGGTGCAGGTCCGCCGCATCACCAAGGCCGAACGGGAAATCGGCGTGCGCAAGAACGAGGATCTGCCCTGGGAGGAACGCGATCACGCCCTGTTCGTCGGTTTCGCGCCGGCGGACAATCCCCGCTACGCGGTCGCCGTGGTGGTCGAGCACGGCGGCGGCGGCTCCAGCGTCGCGGCGCCCATCGCCCGCGACCTTTTGCTGACGGCCCAACGCCGCCAGTCGGCCCGCGACATCCCCATCAGTCAGACCAGCGGCAGCCAGGCGGCGTTCGAGCTGCGCGGGACGGAAGACCGCGTTCGCCCCGTGGCGGATCAGGGTTAGGGAGCGGTATTCATGGCCGGCCGCGAAGACGCTCTGAACCCGCCCAGCTTCACTCTGCGGCAAAAGCTGTGGCAGATGCACTGGCTGTTGATTTTTCTGCTGGCGGGGACGGCGTCGGTCGGCTTCGCCATGCTGTACTCGGCGGCCGGCGGCAGTTTCGAGCCCTGGGCATCGCGCCAGATGATGCGCTTCGGCGTCGGCATGGCCGTGCTCATCACCGTCGCCCTGATCGACATCCGCTTGTGGCTGAAATACGCCTATGTGTTCTATCTCGGCACGATCGCGCTTCTTGTCGCCGTGGAATTCATGGGCGAGGTCGGCAAGGGCGCCCAGCGCTGGCTCGATCTCGGCTATTTCGGCCTGCAGCCCTCGGAATTGATGAAGATCGCCCTGGTGCTGGCGCTGGCGCGCTATTTTCACGGCACTTCGATCGAGGACGTGCGCCGCATTCCCCACCTGTTCGTCCCGGTCGTGCTTGTCGCCGCGCCGGCGGCCCTGGTGCTGCGTCAGCCCGATCTGGGCACGGCGCTGATGCTGGTCATCACGGGGGTGGTGATCTTTTTCGCCGCCGGTGTGCGGATCTGGAAATTCGTTCTGGTCGGCGTGGTCACCGTGGCGGCGGCGCCCATCGCCTGGGGCTTCCTGCGCGATTATCAGAAACAGCGCGTGTTGACCTTCCTCAATCCGGAAAGCGACCCGCTGGGGTCCGGCTACCACATCATCCAGTCGAAGATCGCGTTCGGCTCGGGCGGGCTGTTCGGCAAGGGGTTCCTGCAGGGGACGCAAAGCCATCTCAACTTCCTGCCGGAAATGCAGACGGACTTCATCTTCACCATGCTGGCCGAGGAATTCGGCCTTGCCGGCGGCTTGGCGCTGCTCGGCCTTTATGTGGTGATCCTGATCTACGGGCTGGCCATCAGCGTGCGCTGCCGCACCCAGTTCGGCCGCCTGGTCGGCATCGGCGTGACGGCGACCTTCTTCCTCTACGTGTTCATCAACATGGCCATGGTCATGGGGCTGGTGCCCGTGGTCGGGGTGCCGCTGCCGCTGATTTCCTACGGCGGCACGGCCATGCTGACCCTGCTGTTCGGCTTCGGGCTCTTGATGGGGACCTGGATTCACCGCGACGTGATGGTCGGCCGGCGCGGCATCGGCGACGACGTTTAGGCCCGCCCGCCCGCGCCTTTCCGGGCTTTCCGACAATTCCTCCCCGGGGGCGTCACTTCGCCTCGACAAAGCCGGCCAAGCTTGCTAAAACCCCGCCCTCCATACGTGGTGCGGGCTGTTAGCTCAGTTGGTAGAGCAGCTGACTCTTAATCAGCGGGTCGTAGGTTCGAATCCTACACAGCCCACCATTTTTCCTTATTTAGATTAGCGTATTATGACCGCGTTCGCCGGGCGTCCGGCGGGCGTTCCGAAGTTTGTGTTGATTCCGATAACACCCTATTTTTCAATCGTTGCGACCAGCCGTTCATACAGATGCCAGGAAGCATGGCCGAGAATGGGAAAGACAATGATAACCCCAAGAAACCCCGGCAAGATGGCGAGCAGGGTTGATGCACCCACAATCACCCCCCAGCCCAGCATGACAACCGGGCTTTTTTGAACCGTCTTTACGCTGGTGATCATGGCGGTGACGAAATCAACGTCTCGATCTATAAGCAGCGGCATTGAGATCACCGTCAGGGAAAACAGGATCGTCGCCAGGATTGCACCAACGATCGTGCCGACAATCAGAAACCCGGCGCCGTCGCCCGTGGTTAAGACGGCCGTGAGAAGGCTTTCGATCGAGCGGATGGGCTGATTTTGCAGAAAAATCGCGAACAGAATACGGACCTGATAGGCCCACATCCAGAATACGAAGAGCATGATGAAGGCCATCCAGCCGAATTCCCGGCGGCGCTGGTTGAAAATGACCAGGAAAATGTCTGTCGAGGTGAATGGCTCCCCGCATTTCAAACGCCGTGACATTTCGTAGAGTCCGGCGGCCAAAAACGGGGCGACCAGGGGAAATCCCACGCCGGCCGAGATCACGATCCAAATTTGATCGAACACCAAAAGACCGGACAACAAAACGCCGCCGATCACGGCATAGGCCAAACCAAAAAAAAGACTGAGCCCTGGCCGCGTTCGGATGTCGCGCAGCCCAGCCAGTAATGCTTCTTTTACATCCGTGTAAGTTGCGACCGCTACCTGGGGTGGTTTCGGCGGGTGTCTATGTTCCTCAATCTGCATGTCCCAAATCTCTCCCACCCCGGCAGATTTCTGATCCGATACCCAAGTTCTCTCTGCATATCCCAAGTAAACCATCCGTCCAAAAGTCAACGATTGATCTAGATCAAGTTGCAGGTGCGAAATTCGCGATAGTTTTCATGAAATCGGGCGGGGCTTGCGGTTCGCTCGGCGATGATCTGAAGCCATTCCATGCGTTGACGGAGACTGCATTATGAAGCTCCCCATTTTGATCCTCCTGATCATGGGTGCACTGCTTGGTCTGTTCGTGGCCGGGGGAGCAACCGATGACATCCTTTACGGTCACGGGTTGTTGCTCACTGTCGCCTGTGTGGCCGCAGCGTTCTGGGTAATTTCCCGTGACGGCAATGCGGGCGGTCCGGCCGCCGGGGATGCAAGCGCTATCAATTACAATGACGACGTCATCAAGGCGGGCGTCATTGCGACGACCTTTTGGGGAGTGATCGGTTTTTCCGTCGGTTTGGTTATCGCGTTGCAGCTGGCATTTCCAGTTCTGAATTTCGATCTTCCTTGGACCAATTTTGGTCGCTTGCGACCACTGCATACCTCTGCCGTGATATTCGCGTTCGGCGGAAACGCGCTGATGATGACGTCATTCCATGTGGTGCAGCGCACCTGTCAGGCGCGACTCGCCGGTGGGCTGGCGCCCTGGTTCGTGTTCTGGGGCTACCAGTTATTTATCGTTCTTGCCGCGACGGGATATGTATTCGGCGTGACGCAAAGTAAGGAATACGCCGAGCCCGAATGGTATGTGGACCTGTGGTTGACCATGGTCTGGGTGGTCTATCTGCTGGTGTTCCTCGGCACGATCTGGAAGCGCAAGGAACCGCACATCTACGTGGCAAATTGGTTCTATCTGGCCTTCATCGTGACCGTCGCCTTGCTGCACATCGTGAACAACCTCGCGGTGCCGGTCAGTTTCGGGTCAGCCAAGAGCTATCCTATATTCGCCGGGGTTCAAGATGCCCTGACTCAATGGTGGTACGGCCATAACGCGGTCGGGTTCTTCCTGACCGCAGGGTTTCTCGGCATCATGTATTACTATGTGCCGAAACAAGCGGATCGGCCGGTCTATTCCTATCGGTTGTCCATTGTCCATTTTTGGTCGTTGATATTCCTCTATATCTGGGCCGGGCCGCACCATCTTCATTATACGGCTCTGCCCGATTGGGCACAGACCTTGGGCATGACTTTTTCCATCATGCTGTGGATGCCCAGTTGGGGCGGCATGATCAACGGCCTGATGACGATGTCTGGTGCTTGGGACAAGCTGCGCACCGACCCCGTATTGCGCATGATGGCAATTTCCATCGCGTTCTACGGTATGTCCACGTTCGAAGGGCCGCTGATGTCCATCAAAGCGGTCAACGCGCTTAGCCACTACACCGATTGGACCATTGGGCATGTGCATTCCGGTGCCCTCGGTTGGGTCGGCATGGTGTCGTTTGGCGCGATCTATTTCCTGGCACCCAAGATGTGGAACCGGGAACGGCTCTATTCATTGCGCTTGGTTTCCGTTCATTTCTGGCTGGCGACCGTGGGTATCGTTATCTATGCCGCCGCCATGTGGGTTTCGGGCATCATGCAGGGCCTGATGTGGCGGGCGTACGACAGCCTCGGCTTCCTTGAGTATTCGTTTGCCGAAACGGTGGAGGCCATGCACCCGTTCTATGTCATTCGGGCATTGGGCGGCGCGCTTTATGTCGCCGGTGCTTTGGTCATGGCCTGGAACGTTTATCAGACCACGCGGGGCAAAATCCGAAATGAACAACCTTATGAAACGGCCCTTCACGGCCAACCGGCCGAAGCGTGAGGAGGCCCGTCATGTTTGATCACGGAAAGCTTGAAAGAAACTCCATCCTCTTGCTGATCGGTACGCTGATTGTCGTTTCAATCGGTGGCCTGGTTGAAATCGCGCCGCTGTTTTATCTGGAAAGCACCATCGAAAAGGTCAAGGGGATGCGTCCCTATACGCCATTGGAGTTGGCCGGGCGAAACATTTACATCCGCGAAGGATGTTACAACTGTCATAGCCAGATGGTCCGGCCGTTCCGGGACGAGGTCGAACGCTACGGCCATTATTCCTTGGCGGCGGAAAGCATGTACGACCATCCGTTCCAATGGGGATCGAAGCGGACCGGGCCGGACCTGGCCCGGGTCGGCGGCAAGTATTCCGACGAATGGCACAAGAACCACATGATCGATCCCCGGTCCTTGGTGCCGGAAAGCGTCATGCCGGGTTATCCGTTCCTGATGAAGAAACTGCGGACTGACGACATCATGGATCATCTGAAGGCCAACGCCATGGTCGGCGTGCCTTATGACGAGGCCATGATCAAAGCCGCGAAGGCTGACCTCCTGGCGCAGGTTGATCCTGACGCCGCCGGAGTGGAAGACATGAAAAAGCGATACCCCGGTGCCCAGGCCCGTAATTTCGATAACGTTCCCGGGGTGCCTAGTGAGATGGATGCCTTGATTGCCTACCTGCAGGTCCTGGGCACCATGGTTGATTTCAAGGTCTACAAGGCTGACGAGAATTTCAGGTAGAGGGAGACAGTCATCATGAATTTCGAAGAAGTCGCGATGTTTTCCAAGACCTGGGGACTTGTTTATCTGGTTGTTCTTTTTATTGGGGTCTTGATCTACGCGTTTTATCCGGGGTCCAAGAAAAAATTCCAGGATGCCGCCAAAATCCCGTTGAAGGAGGACTAATTCATGTCCGGACAGCGTGAACTCGACCAAATTTCGGGGATTGAAACGACCGGCCACGAATGGGACGGTATTCGTGAATTGGACAACCCGTTGCCGCGCTGGTGGTTGTGGGTGTTCTGGGCAACGGTGGTGTGGTCCGTGGGCTATTGGATCGTCTATCCGGCCTGGCCTTTGGTGTCGTCACATACCAAAGGCGTGATCGGGTATTCTTCCCGGGCTGTGATCGAACAGACGATCAAGGATGCCCACGCGGCCCAGGCCGGCATGCGGGAACAGATCGCGGCCGCTTCGTTGGAGAAAATCCGCACGGATACGAAGTTGCGAGAGTTCGCCTTGGCCGGCGGTCGATCGGTCTTTAACGTCAACTGTTCGCAATGTCATGGTGCCGGAGCGCAAGGCTTCGTCGGCTACCCGAACCTGAATGATGACGAATGGCTGTGGGGTGGAACCATTGATGCGATCTATCACACTATTCGCCACGGCATTCGTAACGCTGACTCGGAAGATGCGCGGCAATCGGAAATGCCTGCTTTCGGCCGTGATGGAATCTTGAACAAGGACCAGATCAGCGACGTCGCAGATTACGTGCTGTCTCTTTCCGGCCAAACGGCGGACACCGCCGCAGTGGCCCGCGGTCAATCGGTTTATGCCGATAACTGCGCGGCCTGCCACGGAGACGGCGGTGCCGGTAACGCCGACTTGGGGGCTCCGGCCTTGAACAATTCATTGTGGTTGTACGGCGGAGACAAAGCGGCGTTGACCAGAACGATCAAAGACAGCCGTGCGGGCGTTATGCCCGCTTGGGGTAAAATTTTAGATGACGTGACGGTCAAGCAATTGGCGATTTATATCCACTCACTGGGCGGCGGAAAGTGAGCCGCCAAGAAAGGGCCAGGTCCATTACATGCTGGACATCGCCGATCATCAGCAACCGCAGCGGATAGACGTCGAAGCCGTCAATAAAAAGGGCGAGCGCCCGCCGCTTTACGCGCCCCGAAAAAAGATCCACCCGAAACGGGTGTTCGGTTTCTTCCGAACCTTCAAATGGTGGGTCATGGCGGTGACGCTCGGCATTTATTACGTGACACCGTGGCTGCGTTGGGACCGGGGAGCGGGCGCGCCGGATCAAGCCGTTCTGATCGACTTTGCTCATCACCGGTTTTATTTCTTCTTCATCGAAATTTGGCCGCAAGAATTTTTCTATATCGCCGGGCTTTTGATCATGGCGGGGCTCGGCCTGTTTTTAGTGACCAGCGCAGTCGGTCGCGCTTGGTGCGGCTATTCCTGTCCACAGACTGTTTGGACGGATCTGTTCATCTGGGTCGAACGTTTTGTCGAGGGGGATCGTTCCGCCCGCATCCGCCTCGATAAGGCACCTTTTTCTGCGTCCAAAGCCCTCAAACGTACTGCCAAGTATGCGATCTGGCTGGTAATCGCCGCAGGAACCGGTGGTGCCTGGGTTTTCTATTTCGCTGACGCGCCGACGTTGTTCCGCGACCTGTTCACCTTGAATGCAGCATCCATCGCCTATGCAACGGTCGGCGTTTTGACGTTTACGACCTTCGTTCTGGGCGGTTTGATGCGTGAACAGGTTTGCACCTACATGTGCCCCTGGCCGCGCATTCAGGCGGCGATGATGGATGAAGAAAGCTTGACCGTTACTTACCGGGAAGATCGGGGGGAGCCACGGCAGCCCTTTAGCAAGAACGCGGACTGGTCAGCACGGGGAGATTGCATCGATTGCAATGCCTGCGTCGCAGCCTGTCCCATGGGCATTGATATCCGCGACGGTCAGCAAATGGAATGCATTACCTGCGCGTTGTGTATCGATGCTTGTGATGATGTCATGAACAGAATCGGGCGGCCGCGCGGTTTGATTGATTATGATTCTGTCGCCAATGATATTCGGCGCCAGCGGGGGCAGGAAACACGCCTGCGTCTGTTCCGCCCGCGTACGGTGATCTATTTCTTCCTTTGGTCGCTTATCGGTTTGGGCATGGTCTATCTTCTGCTGACCCGTGAGGATTTGGACATCAACGTCCTGCATGACCGTAATCCGCTCTTTACCGTTTTGGCCGACGGTAGTATCCGCAACGGATATACCTTCAAAATTTTGAACAAGGCCCGTGAACAGCGCACGTTGACGCTTTCCGCTTCGGGTCTTCCGGGTGTGACCTTGAAAGTAGTGGGGTCGGAAGATCTGGGTGAATCGCCTACCCCGTTCTTCACCGTGAAGCCGGACCGACTTGCCGCCTTTCGATTATTGGTGACGGTTCCGCCGGGCGCATTGACGGCTCAATCCGCCGATATCCAGTTTCTTTTGCAGGAAATCAACACCGGACAGACGGCTGCTTATAAAGGACAATTCAGAGGACCAGCGCGATGAACCTTATTTCCCGCACGTTTTCAGGTCCTATCACCGGCCGTCGTTTTTTTATCTGGATGGTCGCCTTCTTTGCCGTGATTTCGGCGGTGAATGCGGTGTTCATATTCTTGGCGCTGGATACCTGGCCAGGACTAACGACGAACCGTGCTTATGACGAGGGGCTTTCCTATAACAAAGTGTTGGCGGGTGCATCGGCTCAGAACGAACTCGGTTGGAAAAGCCGAGTCCATCTCGGCGCCGACACGCCCAAAGGACGTGTTCTTTCGGTCAGTATCAAGGGGCCTGACGGGCCGGTTTCAGGGCTTAAGGTGTTAGCTGAACTATTCCGCCCGGTGGGCGACGGGACACGCCTTTCACTGACGCTAACACCAAACAGTGCCGGGCACTATATGGCGTTGGTTCGGTTGCCTGCACTTGGCCGTTGGCGTCTTGATTTGACGGCAACGGGCGGGTCGGAAAGCGCCTACCGCATGACCCATGATCTGCAAACCTTGGGAGGTGTCAAATGAACGTTGTGACCCCCCGAGAGCAACTATCGGAATTTTTTAGCGAAGGTGTGGCAGAGAAAGAAAGCTGCCATTTTATGGTCGAGAAAATTCATTGCGCCGGCTGCATCAAGAAAATCGAGAACACCCTGCGCACCACGCCGGGCATCCTAGAAGCCAGAGTCAATCTTTCAACCAAACGCTTGCGGGTATCTCTTGTCCCTGAGCAAATCACACCCGAGACCGTCGCCGACCTTGTCACCGGGTTGGGGTTCCCAACTCGTTCGTTCGACGCAGATAAATTGGCGGCAGAGGGCGACCGTGAAGAGAAAACACTTCTGAAAGCTATGGCCGTCGCGGGGTTCGCGGCCGCGAATGTGATGTTGTTGAGTGTCTCTGTCTGGTCCGGGCATTTCTCGGGCATGGATGATACAACGCGCACGCTTTTCCATTGGCTCTCGGCCATGATTGCCTTGCCGGCGGTGGGCTATGCCGGAATGCCATTCTTCCGATCCGCTGCCACCGCCTTACGGACACGTTCCTTGAACATGGATGTACCCATTTCACTGGCGGTGCTATTGGCCGTCGGGATGAGCGTCCAACAAACCGCGAAGGGGGCAGAACACGCCTATTTCGATGCCTCGGTGACTTTGCTGTTTTTTCTGTTGATCGGGCGTTACTTGGATCATCGAGCGCGGTCAAAAGCAAGGTCCGTGGCGACGCGCCTTTTAGGTCTTCGGGCCGGGCGCGCCGTGGTTGTTACTGATGACGGGATGCAGATGGACTGTGAGGTTGATCAGCTTGCACCGGGGGTGGTTGTTCAGGTCGCAAGTGGTGAACGGCTTCCGGCGGATGGTGAGATCATAGACGGTGAAACGGAACTGGATGCGGCCCTGATCACCGGGGAAAGCGTGCCGCAATCGGTCGCACCTGGCGCGACGGTTCACGCCGGGACCGTCAATCTGGGCGCTCCCGTTCTGGTGCGTGTGACGGCCGTTGGCGAAGATACGCTGTTGGCTGAAATTGTCCGCCTGATGGAGGCGGCCGAACAGGGGCGCGCGCGGTATGTCCGGCTTGCCGACCGGGCCGCCCGAATATATGCGCCGGCTGTCCATATCGTGGCGGGCCTAGCCTTTGTGGGATGGCTCGTTTCCGGTGCCGGATGGGAATATGCCCTGCTGATCGCCATTGCGACCCTGATCATCACTTGCCCATGTGCATTGGGCTTGGCCGTGCCGGTGGTTCAGGTCGTTGCCTCAGGCCGATTGATGGCAAAAGGTATTCTTTTAAAAAGCGGCGATGGATTGGAACGCCTCTTCCAGGTTGATGAGGTGGTCTTTGATAAAACCGGGACCCTGACCATTGGGGCTCCGGTTTTAACCAACGCAGATGAACTCCCGCCTGAAATACTCTCCCGAGCGGCTGCGCTGGCTGCCAAAAGCCGTCATCCACTGGCGCAAGCCCTGGCTTCCAGCGCGCCACTGCCAGCGACGGTCAAGGTTGACCAGGTAATCGAGCAGCCAGGATTTGGTCTTGAAGGGATGATTAATGGGCATTCCGCGAAGCTGGGGAAACAGGAATGGGTAGGTGTTGCCGGCTATGAAGATCGCGGTTCGGGGGGGCCGGAAGTTTGGTATTCCGAAGAGGGGGGGCTCCCAATTCGGTTCACCTTCGCCGATCAGTTGAGACCTGATGCGGAAGAAACGGTCGCAAGGCTACAGGCGATGGGTTTGGGTGTTTCCATGTTGTCCGGGGATCGAGCCGACGTGGTGCGTGTTGTCGCGGACCGGCTGAACATCGCATCCTGGCGCGCCAATTTGACGCCGGACGAAAAAGTGAAACATCTATCGGGATTGGCGATACAGGGCCGCAAAGTATTGATGGTCGGTGACGGCTTGAATGACGCACCGGCCCTGGCGGCCGGGCATGCCTCCATGTCACCGGCTACGGGCGCGGATATTTCTCAGTCGGCAGCCGATTTCGTCTTCCAGGGGCAGAGCCTATCCGCAGTCGTTGATGCGATTTCGCTCGCTCGCAGATCAACATCGATGGTGAAACAAAATTTTGCCCTGGCGTTCATGTATAATGTAATCGCCGTGCCGCTGGCGGTCGCGGGATACGCCACGCCATTGGTCGCGGCCATCGCCATGTCATCCAGTTCCATCCTGGTGACGCTCAATGCCTTGCGGCTCCGATTTGTAGAACGAAAAGCCGGATAATGAACGTCTTGATTTATCTTATTCCCGCCGCACTTTTCCTCGGCTTGGTAGGGTTGGGGGCGTTCTTCTGGGCCCTCAGGTCCGGGCAGTTCGATGATCCGGAAGGTGCCGCACATCGAATTCTATTGGATGACGATTGATCGGGCTAATGCCCGACCTCGTAGGACAATTGTTGTAGGTTTCGCACAATGACGACGCGGCCTTTCGCGCGCTCGATTACGCCGTCGCTTGAAAGTGCTGTTAACTGACGACTGACGGTCTCCATCGTCAGGCCCAACATATCGGCCATTTCCGCTCGGGTCAGGGGTAAAATAATATTATGTTCCACATGGGGGGGTGTACTAGGTTCGGCGTGTTCCATGATAAACATGATAAATGCGGCGACTTTCTCACGTGCCGATCGGCGCCCTAGAGTCAGAAGCCATTCCTGGGCGTCGTCAAGGGCGCGCAGGGATTGCTGGTGTAGACGAATCTCCAAACCAGGAAATTCCATTAGCATCTTCTCGAAATCTCCAGAACGAACTTGGCAAATAGAGACATCGGTTGCGGTTTCTGCCGACAGCGTGCTGCTCTTCTCGAACGGGCGGCCGACAAAGTCCGGCGCGAATTGCAATCCGACGATCTGCTGTCGTCCGTCCGAAAGCAATTTGGTTAACTTGACGACGCCGCTCAGAATGTTTGAATAAAACCTTGGAGCCTCGCCTTGAGCAATCAAGGATGTGCCGGCTGGCAGTGTGCGAATGGTCGTAAAGTCGCTGATACGAAGCAATTCTGAGGGGTTCAGCGCGCCGCAAACACCCCCGTGCCGTGCTTCGCAGGCGATGCAGATTTTGGGCACTTTCGCCGAATGTATATCGTGACGAACTTGGTTCATGATGCTTCCGGATTTTACGGAAGTTTCGCAGCATCCCAGGCACAAGTCTACCGGGACCGGATTAGATAGGGCTTCGCCAGGTCGGGCACCCTGGGGGGCTGTGGGGCATGAATAAATTATGATGTAATTTGGAAAGGGAGGCTGAAATTGCCAGCGTTTACGACCTGCATGTCGTTGATATGTAAGAGGCGATGGTGAAATCTCCGTGCGGCAGGTCTGTGTTCGTGCTCTTGGGTTTTCAAGAGAAGCGCCCTTAATTTTCCCAGTTCAAGATTTCTTCACGCAGGCGATGGAATTTATCGACGGGTGATTCAGATTTGATAACAGGGGCAGCATCCCGTTTTTGGATATTGGAAATCTCTTTCCAGTCCCTTTTTGTCAGAATTTTGAGCGCTGCAGGAAAGAATACGACTTCCTCCATCTGCATATGATTGCGTTGGAAAGAAAGGTAATCGGACGCAACGCCGACAAACCAATCCCGTGGCAAAGTTTCGTCCTGCGTTACGTTCCTAACGGCGGCGGCAAAGCGTCGGGTAAGCCGTCCAAGTTTTGCATGTTCATCATGCAGATCCCCGATCTCTTCGATGGCCCCCGGGTCCCGTTCTTTAAGCCGTGCAAGCACCGCGTCCTCCAAGGGATGGTGGAAGTTGTCCGGGAAATTGATGACGTACTCCAGAATGCTTTCAATGAGCTCATAATCCGGTCGTTCGCTGGCCTCGAAATGGCGGATTTCTCGGGCCATCAAATCAAGAAGGCGTGCAAGTTTGCGATGATCATCCCGAAGCCGTGCAATGATCTCTGACATCACCTTTCCCCCGGTTTTATGAAAATTCGAAAAGGGCGGTTCATTGCGCTAAGGGTATCGAGTATTGATCTGTGTAACTTACTATTTTTCAGCGTTGGCCATGTCCGGCAGCCGATGGGCAATTCCTTTGTGACAGTCGATGCAGGTCTTTTCGCCGGAAGCCAGAAGGCGCGCATGATGATCGGCGGCGCGCTTGCTCTGCACCGTGAAATCCATGTACTCGAAATTGTGGCAGTTGCGGCATTCCAGGGAGTCGTTGGCCTTCAAGCGCTTCCACTCATGGCTTGCCAGTTCCAGGCGCTTTTCTAGGAATTTCTCGCGGGTCGAGATGGTGCCGAAAATCTTGCCCCAGACCTCCTTGGACGCCTGCATCTTGCGCGCGATTTTATCGGTCCACTGGTGTGGCACGTGGCAATCCGGGCAAGTCGCCCGCACACCAGACCGGTTTGTGTAATGGATGGTGGTTTTCAACTCCGCATAGACGTTGTCGCGCATCTCATGACAACTGATGCAGAAGGTTTCCGTGTTGGTCAGTTCCAGGGCCGTGTTGAATCCGCCCCAGAAAATGATCCCGGCGATGAACCCACCGAAGGTGAGAAAACCAAGCGAGTAGTGCTTCGCCGGGCCGGTAAGTGTCGTCCAGAGTGTTTTTACGCTGTTTCGCAGGGACACGGTTCAGCCTCCCTTGCGGCCGCGGACAGTGTCTTTAATGACCGCATCGATATCCTTGAAGATGTTTCCGACTAGGGGCTTGGCATCGGTCTGCGGCACATGGCATTGCAGGCAGAAATAGCGGCGCGGCGACACTGCACCCCGAACCTGCCCATCGCGGTCCATGAAATGGGTGACGCTGACCATGGGGGCCTGGGACTGTTCGACCGCCGTACGACTGTGGCAGGTCAGACATTTGTTGACGTTGCGGTCGACCTGGTAATCGCGGATCTGATGCGGGATGGTCGGTGGTTGTTCCGGATAGTTCCGTGCCCGTTTCAAGTCTTGGTTCTCAATACGGGGCATGGGCGGCGGCTCTTTCTGAATTCCAATATCGTCCTTGCGAAGGGTTGCCGTCGTATCGGCAGCGATCACGGTGCCGGCCACAAAAGCCGTTACCAGGACGACCGTGAATGCCAGCAGGCCGCTGCGGGCGCTCAGGCCTTGACGATCTTGATGGCGCATTTCTTGAAATCCGTCTGTTTGGAGATGGGGTCAGTGGCGTCCAGGGTGACCTTATTGATCAGCTGGCTGGCGTCGAACCAGGGCACGAAGACCAGCCCCTGGGGCGGCTTGTTGCGGCCGCGCGTTTCGACCCGCGTGCGGATTTCGCCGCGCCGCGAGATCACCCGCACGTCATCGCCCCGTCGCAGGCCGCGGACCTTGGCGTCGTCCGGATGCATGAACACCTGGGCGTCGGGATAGGACTTGTAGAGTTCCGGCACGCGCTGGGTCATGGAGCCGGAATGCCAGTGCTCCAGCACCCGGCCGGTGGCCAGCCACAGGTCGTATTCTTTGTCCGGGCTCTCGGCCGGCGGTTCGTAGGGCAGGGCGAAGACCCAGGCCCGGCCGTCCGGCTTGCCGTAGAATTCGACGCCCTTGCCGGCCTTGACGTAGGGGTCCAGGTCTTCGCGGTAGCGCCACTTGGTCTCCTTGCCGTCGACCACGGGCCAGCGCAGGCCGCGCACTTTATGGTAGGTGTCGAACGGCGCCAGATCGTGGCCGTGGCCGCGGCCGAATTCAGCGTATTCCTCGAACAGGCCCTTCTGCAGGTAGAAGCCGAAGTACTTGGATTCGTCGTTGTCGAACTCCAGGCTGGCATGGCTCAACGGGAACTTGTCGACGTTGCCGTTCCTGAACAGCACGTCATAGAGCGTCTTGCCCTTCAGTTCCGGCTTCTTGGCGATCAGGTCGGCCGGCCAGACGTCCTCGACCGTGAAGCGCTTGGAAAATTCGACCAGCTGCCAGACGTCGGATCGCGCCTCGCCCGGCGCCTTGACCTGCTGGTACCAGAACTGGGTGCGCCGCTCGGCGTTGCCGTAGGCACCTTCCTTCTCGACCCACATGGCAGTCGGCAGGATCAGGTCGGCGGCCTGGGCCGTCACCGTTGGATAGGCATCCGACACGACAATGAAATTGTCCGGATTGCGGTAACCGGGCAGGCCTTCCTCATTCAGGTTGGCGGCGGCCTGCATGTTGTTGTTGCACTGGACCCAGTAGCAGTTGAGCTTGCCGTCCTTGAGCATGCGGCTCTGCAGCACGGCATGGAACCCGACCTTGCCGGGAATGGTGCCTTCCGGCAGCTTCCAGATCTTTTCGGCCGTATCCCGGTGCTTCTTGTTGGTCACCACAAGGTCGGCCGGCAGGCGGTGCGAGAAGGTGCCGACCTCGCGCGCCGTGCCGCAGGCCGACGGTTGGCCTGTCAAGGAAAACGGGCTGTTGCCGGGCTCCGAGATTTTTCCCGTCAGCAGATGGATGTTGTAGACGAGGTTGTTGCACCATACGCCCCGGGTGTGCTGGTTGAACCCCATGGTCCAGAACGAGGTGACCCTGGTCTTGGGATCGGCATAAAGCTCGGCCACGGCGATCAGCTTGTCCTTGGGCACGCCCGACAGCTTGGAGACGCTATCCACGTCATAGTCGGCGACGAACTTGGCGTATTCGTCGAACGACATGGCCTTCGAGCCGTTGGCGTCCTTGGCGTTCTTGGCGGACTTCTCCAGCGGATGCTCGGGCCTGAGGCCGTAGCCGATGTCGTCGTTGCCGAGCCGGAAGTTCACGTGCTTGCCGACGAAGTCCTTGTTCACGCGGCCGGTCTGGATGATGTGGTTGGCGATGAAGTTGAGGATCGCCAGGTCCGTCTGCGGTGTGAACACCATGGGAATGTCGGCAAGATCGAAGCAGCGGTGCTCGAAGGTCGATAGCACGGCGACCTTTACGTGCGGCGCGCTGAGCCGGCGATCAGTCACCCGGGTCCACAGGATCGGATGCATCTCGGCCATATTGGAGCCCCACAGTACGAAGGCATCGGCGCTTTCCATGTCGTCATAGCAGCCCATAGGTTCGTCGATGCCAAATGTGCGGATGAATCCGCCAACAGCTGATGCCATACAGTGGCGCGCATTAGGATCGATGTGATTAGACCGGAATCCGGCCTTCATCAGTTTCGATGCGGCATAACCTTCCCACACGGTCCATTGGCCGGACCCGAACATGCCGACCGGCGGCATCTGCTCCGTGTCCTTGGTCTTAGCAATAGCGGCTTTCCATTTCACGGCCATGATGTCGAAGGCCTGATCCCAGGTAACCGGTGTGAAATCTCCGTACTTATCGAATTTGCCGTCTTTCATACGTAGAAGCGGCTGTGTCAGGCGATCTTCGCCGTACATGATCTTGGAGAGGAAATAGCCCTTCACGCAGTTAAGGCCGCGGTTGACCTCGGACTTGGCATCACCGTGGGTCGCGACCACGCGGCCCTCTTTGACGCCAACCATTACTGAACAACCCGTGCCGCAAAATCGGCAGGGTGCCTTATCCCACCTTAACTCGGTTGCTTGTGATGTCGTGGTAAGGTTGGATGCTAGAGAAATGCCGGGTAGGCCTGCGGCGATGCCTGCTGCGGCAATGGCCTGGGCTTTAATTGCTTCGCGACGGGTAAGTTTTGCGCCGTTCATTCTGCATCTCCTTCGTCGACCTGGTGGTAGACAAGAGATGCATTAATCACACCGGGGGTGAATTGAATGCGGTTTACGGCATCCATCAAGCCGGTGTCGTTTTCGACTTCGACGGTAACGATGAGGCGGCCAGGCCCCCCGTCACCGTGGCTTTCGACGCCGGTAATTTCGGTTAATTCCGCTTCAACTTTCGCAAGGTTTTCCGGCCGAGCCTGGATGAGCAAGCTTGCGATATGGGCAACAGGTGTTCCCAGCTTCCCGCTGATGAACTCGCGGCGTGTCCTGGAAATTATCGATTGTTTGCCTTCTAACACGATTGCCTCCCATACTTCGTCGTTGCCCCGCAGAAATACGCCCTTAGGAAGTACCTGGCGGTCCAGCGATCAATTGATAAATCCAAATGGAGAAACCCAAAGCCCCAACTATTGCTACGGACAGGACTGGGGCCAAGAAGACTGTCAGGAACAAAAATCCACGTAGTTCCTGTGATTTTTCTTTGTTTTCAGGTGCTTTCGCCATTGCCGCATAGGACGCCTATCAGGCTTTCTGACAGCGTCTCCTCTACTGTTGATGAGGAAACACTAGGCGATACCGGGTCCGGTCATCCTTGATTTAAATCAAACGACGCTGGATTATTTGATCAAACTCAAATTTCCTGGGCGATACCCAGGTAGTTGTCATAATGGATGGGACATGACATTCAGCGACATTGACCGCAGTACCCTTCTGCGCACGTACCTTTTGCGGGGTGTTCCGCAGCCGATCTTTGAAAACCTGATTGCATGCGCCACGGTTAAACAGCTTGGTAAGGATCAAGTCTTGTTTCGGCAGGGAGAAACGGCCGATCATTTTTTTGTCGTTCTTGAAGGTTGGGTTAAAGTTTCTCGAATTAGCGCAGCCGGTGATGAAGCGGTGCTCGGTGTCTTCGGATCGGGCGAGGCGTTCGCTGAAGCTGCAATGTTCCTGGGAGGTATGTATCCTGCAACGGCAACTGCTGTTCAGGAAATCCGGCTCTGCTGCTTTGGTTCAGTGGCGTTGCGGACCATAGCAAATCGTAACTCTGACGTTCTGTTTTCCATGTTGGGGTCCTTGTCAAAGCATCTTCATGCAATGACGGAACAAGTAGAGCAGTTGAAGACCCGCAACGGGGAACAACGGCTGGCAATGTTCATCGCAAACCTGTGTGGGGACGCTTCAGGCGCCTGCGATATCGAACTTCCATATGACAAGACCCTGGTTGCGGCACGGCTTGGAATGCGACCGGAAAGTTTATCCCGCTTTCTGGCGCGTTTGGCGACAATCGGCGTCCGCAGCGCGGGACACAAACTTTCTATTCGGGACGTTTCCTTGTTGCGGGAATATTGCGAGGCCTCTTCCAATAGACGTGAACGGCAGGAATAGCTTTTTGACTGTAATGTTCGTCAAGGGGGTATTCCGTTCCATGGCACAAGAAGGCAATTTTGGGGGATGGGGAGAGTTCAGCTATCAGCCTTAAATCGGGCATAGGGGGCGTCTTTTCCGAACCTCTAATCTGGTGGTATGTTGGTCTTCAAATTGATGTCACCGAAATCAAGTTGAGGGCGTCCTTCCTTGGTGATCCGGGCGATCAGGAGGTTACGTTCGATCTGAAATGCAACCTCGTCATCGGCTTTGCCCTCTTCAATCATCTTTGTGCAGTTGTCGAGCATGACCTTGCAAGGCACGATATGCTCTCGCCAACTGCCGGTCGATCCAGGCATTCCGACGGTCTCGGACTCGCCAACCAGTCTTTCATCAGAACGTCAAAAATTCTGGTGTGATATCCGATCCCATCTTCCCACATGCCGCGCAATACCATTGCGATACGGCGGCAGACATTTGACCGTAAACGCTCTAGCGGATGTGTTTGGCTCATAATTTATCTCGCCTTAAGCTGTATGAAGAGCGTGTCGAGGACCAATCAGTTTATAGGCCTACACAGGGCGGCCAATGGCCGCCCTGTTTGTTTCTGTAACCAGTTCAGAAATTCCTTCGCGATCTGTCGAGTTTTTCAAAATCAGCGAGCAGGGTTCTTGTGAGTTTGATGACTTGGTTAACGTGGTTTTGATCGATGCGATCAGGTGCGCGAGCGATGTTTAACTCTATCTGCTGAAGCGTTTTACGAAGGCTGGCCACCTTATCACTTAGTTCTCTTCGTAGACGGGCTTCAGAAAGGTCAATGGGCGCTAAAACGCGCTCTGCCAAATCAACCATGGAAATTCTGGCGAAGTGGCTAAGAGACAATATGTTCATTTCGCGCATTGCTGCGCGGATGACGTCTTTCTGATCGGAAGAAACGCGGATCGATAGGATTTGGTCCTTTGTATTCAACATGCGTGTCATCGTGCTCTCCTTTGCGCAAAGCGCATCGAAAACCGCCATCCGGGCGGCGCGGATGAAACGCAATTTGGAAATTGGTAGTTGGAAGGATGGCGGATTTCCGCCATTTTTCGGATATCTCTTAATCAGCGGGTCGTAGGTTCGAATCCTACACAGCCCACCATTCTCCCCCCTCCCGACCGAATCACTTACTTCTTGCCGGCGGCCTTCAGGGCCTGTTCGCGGTAGGCCTGGATGCGGGCTTTCAGCCCGGGGACCGATGCCGTGCGGGCGATGTCGGCCATGTCGGCGTCGCGGGTGTCGGTCGCCGTCACGCGGAACAGGTCGGCCGTCGCCTGGGGGCTGAGGATCTGCGCCGAGGTGCCGGCGTCTTCAGCGGCCTGCGGCCAGCCGTCCGTATCGATCATGTCCGTGGCGAAGCCCAGGCGCAGGGCCTCGGCCGCGTCGAAGGTCAGGCCGGAATTCTGGATGTGGCGGGCCGCGTCCTCGCCGACGCGGACCTTGAGCCGCCGTGTGCCCAGCACGATGCCGAAGCCGAGCCCCGGCATGCGGAACGACGTGCCGGGGGCGGCGATGCGCCGGCTGCAGGCGCAGAACAGGTCGGCCCCCGCGCCGAACACCCGGCCGTGGGCCAGGGCCAGGGTCGGGAACGGCGCGTGATAGACGGCCTGCAGCAGGGTTTCGATACGGATCAGGCGGTGCACCAGATCACCGTCCGTGACGCTGTCCAGGTCCGACAGGTCGAAGCCGGAGCAGAAGCTTTTGCCCTCGCCGCGCAGGATGACCAAGCGGGTGCCGTCGGTCACGGCGGCGGCCATGGCGGCGAGCAGATCTTCGACCAGGTCGGGCCCCAGGGCATTCGCCTTGTCGGTGCGGTTCAGGGTGATCTCGGTCGTGCCGTCCTGTCTGGCGATGATCAGGGTCTGGGTCATGTCGTGGTCCTTGCGGTTCTGATGCAGGCCGATCAGTTCGCAGATTTGCGGCATCCGGTCCACCCTTTCCTTGAGGGGGGCAGGGGGCGGCGCTCCGGTGCGGGTTGAAATCCGGCCGTGCAATCCCCACCTAAGTTACAAGGTCACGGGCCGCGCCCACCGGCGCCGGACAGTGGCCGTTGCATCATGGCTGATATTCCCCCCGACATATTCCCCGATACCGCCCGGCGGCATCCGGTTCCGGCCACGCCCCCGGCGACGGAGACCGAGGCGGGATCCCCCCGCCGTGTCGGGGTGGAGATCGAATTCGCCGGTCTGGACGTGCCCGCCGCCGCAAATTTGGTGCGGGACCAGTTCGGCGGCGACATATCCCGGGAAGACTTTCATCGCCTGATCGTCGGGGAAACCGAATTCGGCGATTTCGTCATCGAACTGGATGCCCAGGCGGTTCACAAGGACGCGCCGGCCAGGGAAGGGACGGACAAAACGCTTCTGCCCGAGGAATTGGACGCCGCCGCCCGCGAGGCGCTGGGCAAGGCGGTGACCGGGATCGTCCCGGTCGAGATCGTCACGCCGCCCATGCCGTGGTCCGATCTGGGCCGCCTTGCGGAGGTCACGGACGCCCTGCGCCGGGCCGGCGCCAAGGGCACGGACAACAGCCTGCTGTACGCCTTCGGCCTGCATCTGAACCCGGAACTTCCGGCGACGGATACGGACACGATTCTGCGCCATCTCAAGGCCTATGTCATTTTGGCCGATTGGCTGCGCGAACGGGTTGCGATCGACCTGACGCGGCGCCTGCTGCCCCATGCGGACCCGTTCCCCAAGGACTACGTCCTGTTGCTCCTGGACCCGGCATATGCCCCGGATCAGGACAGGCTGATCACCGACTACCTCGACCACAACCCCACGCGAAACCGCGAACTGGACATGCTGCCCCTGTTCCGCCACCTGGACGAGGACGCGGTCACGGCGCGATTGGACAGTGTCCTGATCAAGGCGCGCCCCACCTTTCACTACCGGCTGCCTGATTGCGCCCTGGGCGATGCGTCCTGGTCCCCCGTTGTCGAATGGAACCGCTGGGTCCGGGTCGAGGAACTGGCCGCCGACCGGGACCGTCTGGCGCAGCTTGCCGAAGCGCTCGGCGGCAATCTTCGCCGTCCGGCCGCGGAACGGTGGCTGGATGAACTGCAAGGCTGGCTGTCGGCATGACGGCACGGCCCCGCATCGGCGTCACGGTCTCCGACCGGGGCGCCACACTGACTTGGCTTGCCCATTGGCTGGCGGTCCGGCGCGCCGGGGGGCGACCCGTGCGCCTGTCGGCGGGTGGACGCACGGATACGGCCGGCCTCGACGGCGTGGTGATCGGCGGCGGCGATGATATCGGGGCCGAGATGTACGGCGGCGAGGTGGCGCTCGACGTGCGCATCGACCCGGACCGCGACCGCATGGAACGGCGCGCCTTGGATTGGGCGTTGCATGCGGAGAGGCCGGTGCTGGGCGTGTGCCGGGGGGCTCAGATGATCAACATCCATCTGGGCGGCACGCTGCACCAGGACGTGCATGCGGCCTACAGGGAATTGCCGCGCCTGCGCACGCCCTTGGCGCGAAAGCGGATCTCCCTGGCGCGGGACAGCCGCCTGGCGCGGTTGATGGGCGGCGCGCGTGTCGCCGTCAACAGCCTGCATCATCAGGCGGTCAACCGTCTTGGCCGGGGTCTTCGGGTGTCGGCGCGGGATGCCCACCGGGTCGTGCAGGCGCTTGAACATCCGTCGGAAGGGTTCTTGATGGGTGTCCAGTGGCATCCGGAATTCCTGGTGTTCCGCCGCCGTCATCAGGCGCTTTACCGTGGGTTGGTGCACGCCGCAGGCGGGTAGGGGCGGGGTGACAGGTCTGCGCAGCATTAATTCAAAAAGGTTTGATAAAAAGTATTGAGAATGACTCTCATTCTCACTATTTAGGTCATCGAGGAGATTCACTCATGACCGACCTGACACCCAAGAGGAACATGTTGAACGCCGGCGAGGGACTTGTCTTGTCGGCAATCCGGGCGTGGCGGGGGGCTATCCCGGAAAGCACGCGTTCCGAAGGGCCGGGCCGGGACGGCTCGGCAAGGGCCGAGGCCCAAAATGTTCCTTCTGCCCTTGCCGATGCCGTCGGTGCGTTCCTCGACACTCTGTGGCGCAACGATCCCTTCATCGTTCGCTTCAACCCGGCCGCCAACAGCGGCCTGACCCTGTTTGAACTGCAGGCCATCTACGCCCTCGGTGAATGGCGCAAGGGCAATCACCGCACGGTTCACGAACTGCTGGCCTGGTGGTTCCCTGACACGCAGATCGCCCATGGCCGGGCGCTGTTGGCCGAGGTGTCCGAGGTGCTTGACGACCTGGGCATCGAATTCCAGCCCAGCAAGTGGGTACATGCCCACTTCCTGGGGCCGCGGCCGCGGCGGGACGGCCCGGGGTCGGTCGTTCCGACCGGCACCCGCCTGATGCCTCCGGGGGTCCTGTGGGCCGCCGGGCGTTCGAACCGGACCCTGCACTGACCATCTCCCATCCATAACGAAAAAGAGGCAAGACATGGCCGACACGCCATTGGTTGAGTTCGACGACCTGCATGTGACCTTTCCCACAAGCGGCAAGCCTGTGGAGGCCGTGCGCGGCGTTTCCTACACCATCATGCCCGGCGAGACCGTGGGCGTGGTCGGCGAGTCCGGATCGGGCAAGTCGGTCACCGCGATGTCGCTGCTGCGCCTGAATGAAATGATCGGCGCCTACGTGCCCAAGGGCCGCATCCGGTTCAACAGCCGCGACCACGGCCAGATCGATCTGACCCAGGCCGACAACGCCGTGGTGCAGGGCATCCGGGGCAAGGAAATCTCGATGATCTTCCAGGAACCCATGACCTGCCTGAACCCGGTGCTCAGCCTGCGCACGCAGTTGACGGAACCCTTGTTCCAGCACCAGAACCTGGACCCGGCCGCGGCCGAGGAAAAGATCGTCCGTCTTCTCACCCGGGTGCGGATTCCCAACCCGGTGGGCAAGCTGGCGCAATATCCGCACCATCTGTCGGGCGGCATGCGCCAGCGCGTGATGATCGCCATGGCGCTGGCCTGCGAGCCGACGCTGCTGATCGCCGACGAACCGACGACCGCCCTCGACGTGACGATCCAGGCGCAGATCCTGGACCTGATCAAGGACATCCAGGAAGAGTTCGGCATGTCGGTCATGTTCATCACCCACGACATGGCGGTGATCGCGGAAATGGCCGACCGGGTGGTCGTCATGTACCAGGGCCAAGTGGTCGAGCAGGGGCCGGTGGAGCAGATCTTCCACGATCCCCAGCACCCCTATACGCGCAAGCTGATCAATGCGGTGCCCCGCATCGGCAGCATGACCGGCAAACCCGCGCCGGAAAAATTCCCCGCCATCGCCGGCTGATCCCGGCCCCGTTCCAAGAAAACAGAAAAGCGATTGGGTGCAGACACCATGAACGAGATTTCTAACGCTGACTTCCTTTTGGAGGTCGATAATCTGACGACCTATTTCGACATCCGGGAAGGGGTCATGCGGCGCTCCATCGCCCGCGTCCATGCGGTCGAGGGCGTGTCCTTCAAGATCAGGGCGGGAGAGACCCTGAGCATCGTCGGCGAAAGCGGCTGCGGAAAGACGACGACGGGCCGCACCATCATCGGCCTGGAAACGGCGACCGCAGGCGACGTCACATTTCAGGGCCAGTCCATGGCGTCGCACCGGGGCGGTGACCGGCGGGATTTCTACACCAAGGTCCAGATGATCTTTCAGGACCCCTATTCGTCGCTCAACCCGCGCATGTCCGTGCGCGACATCCTGGCGGAACCTCTCGGCGTCCATAACCTGGTGCCGCGCGATGGCATCGACGCGCGGGTCGCCGACCTGTTGCGCAAGGTCAACCTGCCCGCCGATTTCGCGTCACGCTATCCTCATGAATTTTCCGGCGGCCAGCGCCAGCGCATTTCCATCGCCCGGGCATTGGCGATGGACCCCAAACTGATCATCTGCGACGAGGCGGTGTCCGCCCTGGACGTTACCATCAAGGCCCAGGTCATCAACCTGCTGATGGACCTGCAGAGCGAACTGGGCCTGTCCTATCTGTTCATCAGCCACGACATGGCCGTGGTCGAGCGGATCAGCCATCGGGTCGCGGTCATGTACCTGGGGCAGATTGTCGAAATCGGCAGCCGCGAGGACATCTTTGAAGACCCCCGGCACCCCTATACGAAAAAGCTGCTTGCCGCCGTGCCGGTGGCCGACCCCAGGCTGCGCCGCAAGGAACGCAAATTGATGGTCGACGAGATTCCCAGCCCCGTGAAGCCGATGGGCTACAGCCCGGAACTGGTCGTTTATGACGAGGTGTCGCCCGGTCACATGGTGGCGCGGACATAAGGCGGGCCGCACGGCGGCGGCCCGGGGAGCGGCGTCAGGCCGCGCGGCTGTGAATCGATTGTTCGATGCGCTCGCGCAACAGGTTGACCGTGGCGGGCTTGGTCACGAAACCGTCGGCGCCAAGGGCCCGGGCCTGAGACACCAGTTCGTGGCGTCCGTGGCTGGTCAGGAAGATCACCGGCGTGTCGCGGATGGTTCGTTCGGCGCTGTCGCGCAGTTCCTTGAGGAAGGTCAACCCGTCCATGGGCCGCATTTCAATGTCGCACAGCACGACATGGGGCCGCACGCCGGTCATCGCAAGCAGGCCCGCCTGGCCGTCGGCGGCGGTTTCGATCTGACCGAAGCCGATCTGTTCCATCATCTTGCGGACGATGTTCACCACGAACTCCTGATCATCGATGATCAACGCGGTCATGTCGGCAAAAGCGATGCTACTCAAGAACTCATGCCTCCGGATATTCCCGCCACGGGAGCGTCGCTTTTCCGCAAACGCCACCGCGCCGGTGCGGCCAAGTGAAAACCAGTCTTAAAAAATACTCACTATAATGGTAACACGGACACTGCTTGAGGCAATGGCGATTCAGTTCGCACCACAACCTGCGGCAACACTTTCAGATGGCCCTCCATCCCCCCTGGGCGTGCCAGGGTCAGGAAACGGAGCGGCGTTCGTGGCCGGCGACGGCCTGGGAAACGACGGCGAGTTCGGGTTCGATGCGCCGGGAGTATTCGGCCGCGCGGGAAGTGTCGCCGGCGCATAGGAACAGTTCGATCTGTTCGCACAGGTTGGCGAAGCGCACCGCGCCGGCCAGGCGCGACGTGCCCTTGGCCGCATGGGCGGCTTCGCGGGCGCGGGCGAAATCCGCGTCGGCGAAGGCGTCCAGCATGTCGTCAACCAGCCGTCGGGCATTGCGGATGTAGTCTTCCAGCAAGGGGGCGACCATTGTTTCGTCGCCGCCGACCGCGTCGTGGATATAGCGCAGGTCGAGTATCGCATCGTCGCCGAAAATCTCGTTGCGCGGTGTGCCGTGGCCATCGGCGTTCAGCGGTCGGCGCAGTTGAACGGCCTTCGGCAGCCAGCGCTGGATCAGTTCGTTCAGAGTGGCGCGGTCGACGGGCTTGGGCAGGTAATCGTCCATCCCCGCGGTGTGGCACCGCTCCTTGGTGCCGATCAGGGCATCGGCGGTCAATGCGATGATCGGCATGCGCGGGCGCTCGCCGGCGCGTTCCAGCGTGCGGACCTTTTCCGCCAGCTCGTACCCGTCCATTTCCGGCATGTGGCAGTCGGTGATCAGCATGCCATAGGACTGACGGCGGATGCGGTTCCATGCATCGACCCCGTTGGCCGTCGTCTCGACGGCGATGCCAAGCCGCTCCAGCATCATGCAGATGACCTTGCAGTTCACCGGGTTGTCTTCGGCGAACAGGACCAGGGCGCCTTCGGCGCGGGCGGTCTCCGTGTCCGGCGTGGCGTAGAGCGGCAAGGCCGCCGTGTCGGCGGCCCGGCGCACGGGGGCGTCGATCCCGGGCAGGTTGAGGTCCAGCGCCATCGCCGCCGCATTCCATATCATCGCGCGCTGAACGGGCTTCGGCACGAACATGTACTGTCCGGCAAGGCGGTCCGGGTCGATGGACATGATGTCGCTTCGCGGCATGAGAATGACGGTTCGGGGCGTGATGGGGTCCCCCGCCTTTTCCCGCGCCGCGATGAAGCGGCTGACTCCGTCGCCGCCACGGTCGTGGTCAAGGATCAGAAGATCGAACTGGCCGTCCAAGGTCTTGCCGCCGGATGTCAGACGGGTCAATGCCCGAAGGCTGGGGATGATGTCGGTTTCCGCCCCCAGATGGCGCAGGTAGATGTCGATGCATTCGGCGGTCCCAGTGTCGCCGGCAAGGATGCCCACACGGCGCCCGGCGAACGGGCGTCCGATGGCGGCGGTCGGGTCTCGGCTGGGCAGCATGGAAATGCGGAACCAGAAGGTGGCGCCGCGCCCCTTGCGGCTGTCGGCGCCGATTTCACCGCCCAGCATATCGACCAGCGCGCGGCAGATGGACAGCCCCAGTCCCGTGCCGCCGAACCGCCGCATGGTCGAACTGTCGCCCTGTTCAAAGGGCTGGAACAGCTTGCGCTTGTTTTCTTCGGAAATGCCGATGCCCGTGTCGTGAACCCGGAACACGAACCGGGAACCGCCATCTTCCGCCGTCTCCGCGCGCACGTCGATGTCGATGCGGCCGTTGTCCGTGAACTTGACCGCGTTACCGACCAGATTAAGAAGGATTTGGCGCAGCCGGGTCGGGTCGCCGATCAGTTCGTCCGGAATGGTCGGATCGATGAACACGCCGAGACGGTTGCGTCTCTCCTCCGCCCGGGGGGCCAAAAGGTCGGCGACGCCCTCGACCAGGTCGCTGAGCCTGAACGGGCTGAGGTCCAGTTCCAGTCGCCCGGCCTCGATCTTCGAGAAGTCCAGGATGTCGTCGATGATGCTCATCAGCGTGCGGCATGAATCCTGAATGATGGTCAGCATGCCGCGCTGGGTGCTGCTGAGAGCCGTATCGTGCAGCATTTCCGCGACACCCATGATGCCGTTCATCGGGGTGCGGATTTCATGGCTCATGTTGGCGAGAAAGATTGATTTCGCCTTGTTGGCGCTTTCCGCCGTGTCGCGGGCTTCGCGCAGGCGTTCTTCGAACTGCACGTTCTCGGTGATGTCCACATGGATGCCGACGATGCCGCCGTCGGGCAGCCATCCGCGCCGGGTTTCGACCGTCCGTCCGTTCTTGAGATGCCGGCGGATGATGAGGTTTCCTTGTTTCCGAATGTCGGAAATATGCCGCTCCACGATTTCGTCCGGCGTGTCCTGGTCGCCGTAGTCCCCGCGTTCGGCAAGGAACCACAGGGCGTTTTCGAGGCTGGCGCCTTCCCGCACGAGGCCCGGAGGGAAATCGAACAGGTTGATGTAATGGTCGTTGTAGGTGACGAACCGAAGATCGGAATCAAGCACCACGATTCCGTTGTTCATGGCGCGCACGGCGGTGTCGAACAGCTCGGTCTTCTGCTTCAGGTCCGCTTCGATGGTTTTCAACTCGGTAATGTCCGTGGCGGTCACCGTGATGCCGCCGTCGGTGGTGCGGCTCTCGCGCAACAGGAACCAGCGCCCGTCCGTGAACTCGCGGATGATCGGTGGGCCGGGGTTGCGGTGCTCTTTCATGCGGTTGGCCAGGAATTCCTCCTCGCGGCCCTGGGTGCCCGCGATGCGCGGCATGCTTGCCCGGACGACGTCCTCGAACGTTCCCCCTTGGGCGAGAAGTTCCTCGGCCCGAGGGTGGGTGTCGGCGTAGCGCGAGTTCATCAGGACCAGACGGTCGTCGGCGTCGAACAGGGCAAATCCTTCCTGCAGGCTTTCCAGGGCGCCGCGCAGTCTCGCCTCGCTCTGCTGTACCGCCAGTTCGGCGCGCCGGCGTTCCTCGACCTCGCGGGTCAGTTCCTGGGTGCGTTCCTCGACCCTCTTTTCCAGGTCGTCACGGGCCTGACGCAGGGCGTTCTCCGTCCGCAGCCGCTCGCTGATGTCGCGGGAATAGGCGAAGATGTACTCCTGGCCGTCGTGGTCGATGAAGGTCGAGGTAGTTTCAACCGGAATGGTGGTGCCATCCTTGCGGTAATGTTCGCTGAACGATACGCGGTGCCCGTGGACCTTCAGGTGCTCCCAGCGTTCCTGCCAATTGCTTCCGGTGCGGGCCGGGTTGATCTTGGACACATCCATGCTCAGAAATTCGTCGCGGCTGTAGCCCAGGGCACGGCAGGATGCGTCGTTGACGTAGATGAACCGTCCTTCCGCATTGACGGCGAAGAAGGGGTCGTTGGCATCCTGCATCGCTGATTCCAGCAGATAAAGCTGCTGCATCGCGTCGCGGCTTTTGGTGACGTCGAACAGGACTGTGCACACCGCCGGGCCGTCGCCCCAGTCGATCAGGAACGACCTGTTGTTCAGCCAGACCTCGGTTCCGTCCTTGCGGATGCCCCGGTAGATATAGTCGCTCGGCGCGTTCTGGCCCTGCATGCGGGCCAGGTCATAGCCACGGATGCGGGCGACTTCCTCGGGCGCCAGGGTGATCTCCAGACTGCCCTGCTGCAGGAACTCATTGTGGCTTTCGAAACCGAAGATGCGCAGGAACGCCGGGTTGACATAAAGCGGGTAGAAACCGCGGTGGACGACGATCCCCTGATTGGCTTCTTCGGTCAGGGTGCGGAACCGGCGTTCGCTTTCGATCAACGCCTGCTCGCGGGCCAGGCGGCGGGAGATGTCCTGGGCGAAGGCGAACAGGAATTCCTCGCCCGCGTATTCCATGACCGTGGCCCGCACCTCGACCGGCACGGCGGAGCCGTCCTTTCGCCGATGGCGTGTGTCGAAGCGGATCTGGCCGCCGCGCTTCAGCTCTTCCCAGAAGCTGTCCCAATCCTTGTCCGGCGGCGGGCCGTCGCTGAAATCGGGAAACGACATGCCGAGCAATTCCTTCTGGGTATACCCCAGATGCCTGCAGGTGGCGTCGTTGACATATAGAATGCGCTGGTCACGGCGCAGCCAGAACAGGGCCTCGCCCGAATGGGACAGCGAGAATTCGGTGAATTTAAGGGTTTCCTGCGCGGCCTCCTTGTCGGCGATTTCCCGTTGCAGCTCGTAGGTTCGCTCCTCGACCCGGCGTTCTAGCTCCGACTGATGGCGTTCCAGGGCCTGTTCGAATTCCGCGCGCTCGGTCAGAAGGTCGTTGATCTCGCGGCTGATCAGCGCGAATTCATCGGTGCCGCCGGCCGGCAGCACCTTGGTCAGTTCGCCCGACGCGCGGATGTCCAGAAGTTCGCGTTTCAGGTTGGCGAAGGGATGAACGATCAGCCGGCGCATCAGGAAAACGATCACGCAGATGACGGTCAATGACGCCAGAATCGCCATGATGCCGGCGGTGCGTACCGTGTCGGCGCCGAGACCGTGAATGGTCGACCATGCGGTGATGGAATAAAGCGCCGCCGGATATCCGAACAGATCGCGCTGCACCAGGACCGCCGTCCATGATCCGTCGGCCGACCGCTCGATGACCGGCTGGTCCAGGGCCAGGATATGGTTGACCGTCGCGCGCTGGCCGGACGACAGTCCCTGGGTAATCGGGGTCATTTCCAGGGCGTTGTTCATCTGTCCTGAAATGCGCGACACCGCCGCCTTGTCCATCAGGCGGCCGATGATCACGGTGCCCGACGCCGGCGGTGCTCCCAGTTTTCCCAGCAGGGGGGCCGCGGTCACCAGCATCGGGCCGTTGTCCGTGGCGATGGTGCCGCGGATATGGCCGACGCCCCGGTTATGGGCGAGCAGCGGGTGATCTTCGGGAAAATCGCCGTGTTCCAGATTGTCCGCGTGAATAACGGCGCCCGTTCGGTGGTTGCGGATGCGGCTGAACACGACACGGCCCTGGCGGTCGACGACGATCGCCATGTCGAGCACAAGGGTGTCCAGGATGATGTTCGTCAGCTCTTGTTCGGCGAAGGCGGGGTCGCCGGTCTGGGCAAATCCGGCAAGGTCGTCCCATTGCGCCCAGTTCGAGGCGACGGGATCCAGGCTTTTCACCTCGTCGTCGACGATCGCCATGGTGCGCCCGATCTCACGCCGGGTTTCCTGATTCTCAAGCTTGCGGAAGCCTTCCAGAACCACCCGGTCGAGCACGATCAGGTCGCCGAGCAACAGCCCGCCCAACACCACCACCAGAACGGCAATTATTTTGGTCTGGATCGACATCCAAACGGCCCCCGAACTTTCTCCCCTCGGCCGACCGGCGCTTCTGCGTCGGCGTCCGACATTTTGGCACGAATTGGTGGAGGTTCACAAACGCCGTCGTTGGCGAGGGGGGTGGACGGTTGGTGGGGGCCGGTCATTAAACCGTCACAAATCCGCAAGAATTGGGTCATTGGCGATCCCTTAGATACAAACCGTTCCCGGTGCGAACGCATGCACCGCCGCCCTTCGGCGGGCCGGTCCGCCAGGGACCGGGACCGGCGAACAGCTGATCAACGCCGCAAGGACAGGGATGACCATGACGTCTGTAACCACGCCCGCGATCCGCGTTCACAACCTTTCAAAGACCTTCCGCAAGAGATTCCAGACGACACGGGCCCTGGATAACGTCAGCCTGACCATCGACGCCGGCGAGATGGTCGCCCTGATCGGTGCCTCGGGCTCGGGTAAGTCGACGCTCATGCGCCATATCTCGGGTCTCATGCTCGCCGATCGCGTCGATGACGGCATGATCGAGGTGCTGGGCCATCCGGTCCAGGAAGGCGGTCATCTGGCGCGCGGGGTGCGCGCCGTGCGGGGCCGCGTCGGCGTTATCTTCCAACAGTTCAATCTGGTCGACCGGCTGTCCCTGCTGACCAACGTGGTGCTTGGCGTGCTTGGCCAAATCCCGGCCTGGCGCGGCTGGTTCGGTCTGTTCACCCGCGAGGAAAAATTGCGCGCGCTGGAAGCGCTGCGGCGCGTCGGCATCGATCAGTACGCGGCGCAGCGGGCCTCGACCCTGTCCGGTGGCCAGCAGCAGCGCGCTGCGATCGCCCGGGCATTGGTGCAGCGGGCCGAAATCGTTCTGGCGGACGAACCCATCGCGTCCCTGGACCCGGAATCGGCGCGCCGGGTGATGGAAAATCTTGCCCGCATCAACCGCGAGGACGGCATCACCGTCGTCGTCTCCCTGCATCAGGTCGATTTCGCCACCCGCTACTGCCCGCGCACGGTGGCCCTGCGCGACGGGGTGATCGTCTATGACGGGCCCAGCGAGGCCCTGACCCATGATTTCCTGCGCGAGCTTTATGGCGCCGCGGGGGAAGAACTGATTCTGCCGGGCCCCATTGCCGCCGGCCCCCGGCGCGCACCGGCGGCCCTGCAGCTGCGCCCGGCCTCTGCCTGAGCGGCCGCGCGCGCCGGCTGTCCCGCCAAGTCCCACATCCATATGTCCACTCAACTCAGGAGGAAGTCGAAAATGTTTAAGAAGGCCATGATCGCCGGCATCGCGCTGGCGGCCTTTGCTTCGGTTCATGTCGCGTCCATCGGCGCGGCCCGGGCCGACATGCCGAACCCGCTGACCTTCGGCATCATTTCCACGGAATCGTCCCAGGGTCTGAAGAAAAGCTTCACCCCGTTCCTGGAAGACATGGGCAAGCAGCTTGGCGTCGAGGTGAAGGCGTTCTTCGCATCCGATTACGCCGGGGTGATCGAGGCCATGCGTTTCAAGAAAGTCGACGTCGCCTGGTTCGGAAACAAGTCGGCCATGGAAGCGGTCGACCGGGCCGGCGGCGAGGTCTTCGTGCAGACCGTCGACGTCACCGGCAACCCGGGCTACTGGTCGCTGCTGCTGACGCAGAAGGATAACGACAAGCTCAACAAGCTTGAGGATGTCCTCAAGTGTGACAAGTCGTTGACCTTCGGCAACGGCGATCCGAACTCCACGTCCGGCTTCCTGGTGCCCAGCTTCTACGTGTTCGCCAAGAACGACGTCGACCCCAAGAAGTGCTACAAGTCGGTGCGCAACGCCAGCCACGAAACCAATGCGCTGTCCGTGGCCAACGGCCAGGTGGATTTCGCCACCAACAACACGGAATCCCTGTCGCGCCTGCAGAAGAACCATCCGGATGCCTATGCCAAGATCAAGGCGATTTGGAAATCGCCCCTGATCCCCAACGACCCCATCGTATGGCGGTCCGACCTGGACAAGGGCGCCAAGAACATCATCAAGGGCTTCTTCCTGTCCTATGGCCGTCTTGGGCCGAACGCCGAGGCGGAACGCAAGATCCTGTCCGGCGTCAGTTCGGGCTGGGCGCCCTTCGAGGATTCCTCCAACGCGCAGCTTTATCCGATCCGTCAGCTCCAGCTGTTCAAGGACAAGCGCAAGCTGGCCGATGATGAGCGCATGGACGCGGCCGACAAGGCCAAGAAAGTCGCCGATATCGACCGCAAGCTCGACGTGCTGAAGGTTCTTAGCGAAAACCAGCTGGCCCTGCGCTAGGCCCGGCCTTTTCAAGGCGCCGCGCCCATCCCGGGCGCGGCGTCCCCCTTATTCCCCCTTAACTCGCCCGCAGGAACTCAAGTCCCATGACCGTGATCGACAACACCGGCGCCGCCGCTCAACCGCTGACGTTGCCAGCAAGGGACGTTAAGCGCTCGACCGTGAACATGCTGGGCTGGATGGTGATCCTGGCGATTCTGGCCTGGGCCTGGGAAGGGGCGGAGATGAACCCTCTGACCCTGGTCGAATACGCCGACAACATGGCCGAATTCGCCTCCGGGTTCTTTCCGCCGAACTTCTATGAATGGCCGACGATGCTGCGCGAGATGCTGATCACCGTTCAGGTCGCCATCTGGGGCACGGTGCTCGCGGTCGTCTGCTCGGTGCCTTTGGGCATTTTGTCGTCCCAGAACCTGGTGCCCTGGTGGGTTTACCAGCCGACACGCCGGCTCATGGACGCCGCCCGCGCCATCAACGAATTCGTGTTCGCCATGCTGTTCGTGGTCGCCGTGGGTCTGGGGCCCTTCGCGGGGGTGCTGGCGTTGTGGGTTCATACGACCGGCGTTCTGGCCAAGCTGTTTTCCGAGGCGGTCGAAGCCATCGATCCCAATCCGGTCGAGGGCATCCGCGCCACCGGCGCCGACGCCGTTCACGAGGTGATCTTCGGCGTCATTCCGCAGGTCCTGCCGCTCTGGATTTCCTTCTCGCTTTATCGCTTCGAAAGCAACCTGCGCTCGGCGACGGTCATCGGCATCGTCGGCGCCGGCGGCATCGGCATGGTGCTGTGGGAATTCATCCGCGGGTTCTATTACGCGGAGACGGCGGCTGTGATGATCATCATCATCGGCACCGTGACCCTGCTCGACATCGTTTCTCAGGTCCTGCGCCAGCGTTTCACATGATCGGATGATCTGGATTTTCGCCACGCCGAAGTCCGTCGATTACCCGCTTGGCCGCTTCACGTGAATCGGCTACGGTTCCTGTCCGGGCCTCTTGGGGGGGCTGTCGTGCGGCCGTGGGCCGCGCGGACATTCGAGCAAGGAATCAACAACAATGCGTAGGACGCAGGTATGAGCACCGAAGTTGCCACCGCCGCTGGGACGGCCGTGACGGGGGATGACCGCAATGCGGAAATTCGCGACGAAATTTCCAGTCTTCAGACGGAAATCGCCCAGGTCGGGAAGGTCGCCGAACAGATCGACGCGATCGCCAAGCAGACCAACCTGCTGGCCCTGAACGCGACCATCGAAGCCGCCCGCGCCGGCGATGCCGGCAAGGGCTTTGCGGTCGTCGCGGGCGAGGTCAAGAATCTGTCGGCGCAGACCGCGCGGGCGACCGCAGAAGTCGGCGAGGTTCTGGAAAACCTCCGCCGCCGGGTCGACCATCTGGCCAGCCTTCTTTAAAGCGGATTTTCGCCTGGCGGATGCCTGCGCGCCCGGTCAGGGCGGGCGGGGCCGGTCTTGCGCAGCCGGAATCTGGGGTCAGGCGACCTGGCGGCCGCTGCGCCATACGCCCTTGATCGCCGGTAGGTCCCGGTAGGACTTCACCCGCACCAGATCGGCGCGCTTGCCGGGGGCGATCTCGCCCCGGTCGGTCAGGCCGACCATGGCGGCGGGACCGGCGGTCACCATGGCGACGGCGTCGGGCAGGGAGATCCCGTGGTCGTCGGCCAAAATGAAGGCCGAATGGATCATGGAAATCGGCACGTAGTCCGAGGCCAGGCCGTCCAGCAGGCCGGCCTCAGCCAACTCGGCGGCGGCGACGTTGCCCGAATGCGATCCGCCCTTCACCACGTTGGGGCTGCCCATGATCGTTTTCAAGCCATGAGCATGGGCGGCGCGGGCGGCGTCCAGGGTGGTCGGAAATTCTGAAATCAGGATGCCTTCCTGGTGGCCCTGGGCCACATGCTCGGCCGTGGTGTCGTCGTGGCTGGCCAGCGGGATGCCGCGCTTGCGCGCTTCCGCGATCACCGCCCGGCGGTTTTGGGCGCTGTGATTCTTCTGTCGTTCGATCAGGCCGTCGATCTGGGCGTCCAACTCCTCGGCCGTGTAGACGCGGCTGTACATGCGTTTCCATTTGTCCAGGTCGCGCCACTGGCGTTGGCCCGGGGTATGGTCCATGACCGACACCAGGGCGACGAGGGGGTGGTCGATGATGTTGGCCAGTTCGTTCATCACCGTGTCGGACGCCACTTCGGCGCGGATGTGCAGGCGGTGATCGGCCTTCATCAGGTCGTCGTCGACGGTGGTCGCCAGGACGTCCCTGGCCAGGTCCAAGGCTCCTTGGCGACCCGGCTTGCCCAGATGCATGTCGCCGACGACCAGGGAATCGAACACCGTCGTCACGCCGGCGGTGGCCAGCATACGGTCATGGACCTGAAACGCCGCCAGGCCCGGCCATTTCACGCCGGGGCGCGGCTCCAGGTGCTTTTCCAGATTGTCCGTGTGGATGTCGACCAGGCCGGGGATCAGGTAGTCGCCGTCGCAGTCGATGGCCTGGGGCAGGCCGCTGCGCCCCTCGTCGACGTCGCGGATCATGCCGCCGGCGACCCGCAGGGTGCCGGTAAAGGCGCGATCACGGGTGACCACCGTGGCATTGGTGAAGATAAGTTCCGAAGCCATGGAACCATTATTTACCACGATGTTCATCATCCCGCGCACCTCTGTTCTACGGCGGCCATGCGGCGGCCCGCCGGTATCGTTCCAAGCCTCTTAGAGGTCGGGCATGTCCTGAATATGACCGGGGGATGACGTATGGATGACGGCGCGCCCATAGGGCGGGCAGGATGTCAGGTCGAGGGTTCGAACAGCAATTGCACGCGGTCGCCGGCGAACCGGGTCAGGCCGTATTCGATGGGCTTGCCGTCCATATCCACGTTGATGCTTTCGGCGACCAGCACGGGCCGGTTGGGCGGCTGGCTGAGAAGCTGGGATTCGTCGGCGTCGGGCATGCGGGTGGTGACGCGGGTGATCTTGCGGAAGAAGTCGGTAACGCCGAACTGGGCCAGCGCTTTCGAGATCGACCGCGATTCCTCGAACGCCTCGATCATGCTGGGAAATCGTTCGGCGCAGAAATAATGGTCGGCAACGCTGATCGGACGGCCGTCGGCCTCGCCGATCGTGCGGATCAGGGAGACAATCGCCCCTTCCGTCAGATCAAGGGCCTCGGCGACGTCGCCAGTGGCCTTGACCCGTTCGCTCAGCACCACCCAGCCGCCGGGTTGGCGGCGCTGGGCCATGATGTTTTCCGTGAACCGGGTGCGGCGGCGCACGGGATAGTCGATGACGTGTTCATGGACGAAGGTGCCGCGGCCCTGTTCGATGCGAATCAGGCCTTCCTGCTCCAGCGCCTTCATGGCGCGGCGGACGGTGTGGCGGTTGACGTTGAAGCGTTCGGCCAGATCGTGTTCCGTCGGCAGGCGGGAGCCCGGCGCGATCATGCCGCTGGCGATGTCGTCGGAAATCTGTTCCTCGATCTGGCGCCACAAGGACACGCCGGATCCGCGCTTCACTCTCGTGGGGTCCATGGTTCGGCCTCGTTCCTTCGCCGGTTGTTCAGTCGGTATGCCGCCAATGTCCGGGATGCTGTTCGGCCAAGGATGTCATTCAATCGTCACGACTTGCCGATTTACTTCGGAGGGCGTGGGATCATATTATCAGGAAAGAAATAGACGTCTAGACAAATATTTGGTTTGTCTATTTTCGCCGCACGGCCCGGATCGGGGCCGTGGCGGCGCATGAAATCGGCGGAGATCTGACGCAAATGCCCCGTTCTTCCAATTCCCAGGCCGGCAGTCCGGCGAACGGCCCCGACGGCCGGGCGGAATGGATGGGTCTGCTGGCGCGTGCGCCCGAGGCTGATCTGGAAGCCGCCTGGCGGGCGCTGGAACCGGAATTGACGGCGGTTGGATATGGCCTGCTGCGCGCACCGCAACAGGGGCTGGCGATGGTGAGGGGCCGCGCCGGCGGCGACGGTCAGGCCTTCAACCTGGGCGAAATGACGGTCACCCGCTGTTCCGTGCGCCTGACCGACGGCACCGTCGGTCACGGTTATGTCGCCGGCCGTTCGGCCCGGCACGCGGAACTGGCGGCATTGTTCGACGGCCTGCTGCAGACGGAAACCTGGGCGGATCGGATCATGGAGCGCGTCATCGCGCCGGTGCGGGCGTCGCGCGCCATGGCCCGGGCGCGGGTTGCCGCCAAGACCGCGGCGACCAAGGTCGAATTCTTCACCCTGGTCCGCGAACAAGCGGCGGGTCCCGAATGACCACCCCGGCAAGCACGGCAATCGCCGGCCTGAGCGCCGGGCTCCCTGACCCCGTGCATGATGCGCAGGGCGTATTCCGCGATGTGTTGCGCGTTCTGTCGCGGCCGGGCGAGGTGCGGGAAACGGCGGTCGCCATCAATCCGCCGGCCCCTCTGACCCCGGCGGCGGCGGCGGTCTGCCTCTCCCTTCTGGATTTCGAAACGCCGCTGTGGATCGACGGCGGCGGCCGGGATGCGGACACGGCGTCGTCGTTCCTTACCTTCCACACGGGGGCCCCCCGCGCGGCGGGGCCTGCCCAGGCCGATTTCGTCCTGATCGCCGACGGCGCGGCCTTGCCCGCCTTCGATGCGTTCCGTCAGGGCACGGACGAGGCGCCCGAAGGTTCGGCGACCGTGATCGTCCAGGTCGCGGATTTGACGGCGGCGTCTCCCGGCGACGCGGGCGCCTGGCGCCTGACCGGCCCGGGGGTCGACGGCGCCGCAGGGCTTCGCGTCGCGGGCCTGCCGGACGGCATCATTGATAGCCTTGCCCGCAACGCGGACCGTTTCCCCTGCGGCATCGACCTGATTCTCTGCGCCGGGCGGCGCATCGCCGCCCTGCCGCGCACGACGCGGGTGGAGGGCTGACGCGATGTACGTCGCGGTCAAGGGTGGGGAAAAGGCCATCGACAACGCCCATGCGCTGCTGGCCGAGGAACGGCGCGGCGATACGGGCGTGCCGGAACTGACGCTCGATCAGATCAAGCAGCAGATGGGGCTTGCCGTCGACCGGGTGATGGGCGAGGGCTCGCTCTACGATCCCGATCTGGCGGCGCTTGCCATCAAGCAGGCCCAGGGCGACCTGGTCGAGGCCGTGTTCCTGCTGCGCGCCTTCCGCACGACCCTGCCGCGCCTGGCCGTGACCACGCCCGTCGATACGGCGGCGATGACGGTCCGGCGGCGCATTTCGGCGACCTATAAGGACCTGCCGGGGGGGCAGGTGCTGGGCCCGACCTACGATTATACCCACCGCCTGCTCGACTTCGCCCTGGCGGCGGAGGGGGCTGTGCCGCCGGCGCCCGATGGCGATCCGGCGGTGATGGAAGCCCCCATGCCCCGGGTCACGGACATTCTGGCCCATCAGGGGCTGATCGAACCGGATGCGGGCGACGCGGACGGGGATGCCAAGGTCGCCGACCTGACCCGGGAGCCGCTGGCCTTTCCCGCCGGCCGCGACCTGCGCCTGCAGAACCTGGCCCGCGCCGACGAGGGCTTCCTTTTGGCGCTGGGCTATTCGACGCAGCGCGGTTACGGCCGCAATCATCCCTTCGCCGGGGAAATCCGCATGGGCGAGGTGGCGGTCGAGATCGTGCCCGAGGAACTGGGCTTCGCCATCGAGATCGGCGACATCACCGTCTCGGAGTGCCAGATGGTCAATCAGTTCACGGGCACGGCGACGGAGCCGCCCCAGTTCACGCGGGGCTACGGCCTGGTGTTCGGGCGCTCGGAACGCAAGGCCATGTCCATGGCCCTGGTCGATCGGAGCCTGCGCGCCCGCGAACTGGGTGAGGAGATCGAGGCCCCGGCCCAGGACGAGGAATTCGTGCTTTATCATTCGGACAACGTCGAGGCCCAGGGCTTCGTACAGCACCTGAAGCTGCCCCATTACGTGGATTTCCAGAGCGAGTTGGTGCTGGTCCGGGCGCTGCGGCGCGAGGCCGTGGCGGCGCGCAGCGAGGCCGCCGAATGACCCAGGTGCAGACAGCGACGGACGGCGGCTACAACTTCGCCTATCTGGACGAGCAGACCAAGCGGATGATCCGCCGGGCGATCCTCAAGGCCGTGGCGATACCGGGCCATCAGGTGCCCTTCGGGTCGCGGGAAATGCCGCTGCCCTACGGTTGGGGGACCGGCGGCATCCAGGTCACGGCCTCGATCATCGGCCTTGCGGACGTGCTCAAGGTGATCGACCAGGGGGCGGACGACACGACCAACGCCGTGTCCATCCGCCGCTTTTTCGCGCGCACGGCGGGGGTCGCCACGACCGAGGCGACGGCGGATGCGACGATCATCCAGACCCGCCACCGCATACCCGAAACGGCGCTCAGGGACGATCAGATCATCGTCTATCAGGTGCCGATCCCGGAACCCCTGCGCTGGCTTGAGCCGCGGGAAGCCGAAACCCGCAAGATGCACGGCCTTGCCGATTACGGCGTGATGCATGTGAAGTTGTACGAGGACATCGCCACCTACGGCCATATCGAGACGTCCTACGACTATCCGGTCCTGGTCAACGGCCGCTACCTGACGGCACCGTCGCCGATCCCCAAGTTCGATAATCCCAAGATGCACGAAATGGCCGCCCTGCAGCTGTTCGGCGCCGGGCGGGAAAAACGCATCTATGCCATCCCGCCCTTCACCCGGGTTGAAAGCCTGGATTTCGAGGACCACCCCTTCGCGGTTCAGAAATGGGACGCCCGCTGCGCCATCTGCGGCGCCGGGGACAGTTTCCTCGACGAGGTCATCACCGACGACCACGGCGGCTCCATGTTCGTGTGTTCCGACACGGATCATTGCGGGCGCCGTGTCGCCGCCGGCCACCGGGGAGACGAAGAATGATGGACGGCGTCGCCCTTCAGGACGCCCCGCTTTTGAGTGCCCGCGGGATCACCCATTCCTATGGTGCGCGCATCGGCTGCCGCGACATCGCCTTCGATCTGTGGCCGGGCGAGGTTCTGGGCGTGGTCGGCGAAAGCGGGTCCGGCAAGACGACGCTGTTGAATTGCCTGTCGGCGCAGATCATGCCGTCGTCGGGCAGCCTGACCTATCGCCTGCGCACGGGCGTGACGGCGGATGTCTATGACCTGAGCGAGGCCGAACGCCGCATGCTGATGCGCACGGACTGGGGCTTCGTGCACCAGAACCCGCGCGACGGACTGCGCATGGGGGTCAGCGCCGGGGCCAATGTGGGCGAGCGTCTGATGGCCGTGGGGGCCCGCCATTACGGCGCCATCCGCAGCCAGGTCACGGATTGGCTCGGCCGGGTGGAAATGGATCTGGAACGCATCGACGACCTGCCGTCACGGTTTTCCGGCGGCATGCAGCAGCGCGTGCAGATCGCGCGCAACCTGGTGTCGGGGCCGCGCCTGGTGTTCATGGACGAACCCACGGGCGGGCTCGACGTCTCGGTGCAGGCGCGCCTGCTCGACCTGCTGCGCGGCCTGACCAACGACCTGGGCCTGTCCGCCGTGATCGTCACCCACGACCTGGCCGTGGCGCGTCTGTTGTCGCACCGCCTGATGGTCATGCGCCGGGGCGAGGTGGTGGAACAGGGTCTGACCGACCAGGTCCTCGACGACCCACAGCACGCCTATACCCAGCTTCTCGTATCCTCGGTGCTGCAGACATGAGCATGGCGATGAAAGACACCCGCGAACCGGTGATCCGCATCGAGGGCCTGTCCAAATCCTTCGTCCTGCATAACCAGGGCGGGGTCGAACTGCCCGTGTTCCGGGACATCGACCTGGAGGTCTTCGCCGGCGAATGCCTGGCCCTGCACGGGCCGTCGGGCACGGGCAAAAGTTCGCTGATCCGCCTGATCTACGGCAATTATCTGTGCCCCCAGGGCCGCATCCTGATCCGCCATGACAGGCGCATCACCGACGTCGCCCGCGCCCAACCCCATGAAATTCTCGATCTGCGCCGCCGCATCATGGGCTACGTCAGCCAGTTTCTGCAGGTCATTCCCCGCGTGCCGGCCCTGCAGGTGGTGGCGGAACCCCTGCGCGCCCAGGGCGTGGACGCGGCGGCGGCGGAGCAGGCGGCGGGCGAGATGCTGGCCCGCTTCAACATTCCCGAACGCCTGTGGCACTTGGCCCCCGCGACCTTTTCCGGCGGCGAGCAGCAGCGCGTCAACCTGGCCCGCGGCTTCATCGTCGACTATCCGATCCTGCTGGTCGATGAGCCGACGGCGTCTCTCGACAAGGCCAACCGCGACGTGGTGATCGACGTGATCGGCCAAGCGGCGGCGCGGGGAGCGGCGGTGGTCGGCATCTTCCACGACGCGCAAATGCGGGACGCCGTGGCGACCCGTGTTCTCGACTTGGCCCCCGCCGGGGCGGCGGCCTAGGTGCCGGGAGCCGGAGGCCGCGTGACCCGATCACCGGAACGCTATGCCGTCTATTTCGTGCCCGACCGGGATTCCGCGCTTTGGCAAACTGGCTGCCGCTGGCTCGGCCGGAATCCGGACAGGGCCCAGGAGACGGCACCCGTGCCGCCACCGGAAGCGGCTGAGGCGGGCATTTCCCGGGAGGATTGGGCGGCGGCGACGGCCGAGCCCCGGCGCTATGGCTTCCACGCGACCTTGAAGCCGCCATTTCTTTTGGCCGAGGGATGCGATGTCGCAGATCTGGACATGGCGCTGGCGCGTTTCGCAGCCGGACGCAAAGCCTCACAGGGGCCGGTGTTGTCGGTGGCCCGTCTCGGCGGTTTCCTCGCCCTTTGCCCCCGCGGGCCCGCGGGGGGGCTTGATGCTCTTGCCGGCGACTGCCTGCGGGCGTTCGAGCCGTTCCGCCGCCCCCCGGACGCGGAAACCCTGGCTCGGCGGCGGGCGAAAGGGCTTTCGCCCCGCCAGGAGGTCCTGCTGGAAGCCTGGGGCTACCCCTTCGTCCTGGAGGAATTCCGCTTTCACATGACCCTGACGGACCATCTTTCGGACGACGCGGCGGCTCGGTTCCGGCCCGTGCTGAAGGGACTGTTCGCGGACGCCCTGACGTCGCCGCTCGCCGTGGGCGGCATTGCCCTGTTCCGCGAACCGGCCCCGGGTGCTCCGTTCGAAACGGTTCGCCGATATCTTTTCACAGGGCGTTGACGGCGCGCGCGCGAAGGACTGGCGCGCTGTATAAATCTAATTTATTATCAACTAATTAGACGTTTTCAACAGGCCCATTTAAGGGGGGCTGGATGGCTCGTCACAGGGTGTTTCAAGCGCGAATTTTCGAACGGGTCTCAAAAAAAACCATTGATCTTTTTCTGAGGGAATGATCTTATTTTCGCTGTGGTATACCAAATGCCAAAGAGCTCAAAAGAGTCAGCGCAAGGTGTATCGCAATGTTTGGGAAGACACTGACCAAGTGAATTGACAGGACCGTCCGATCCGATCGCCGGATAAAAACAATACAGGCGCGAGGGGAAGACATTTAACCGCCGTTCGTCTTCGGCTTATACTGTAGCCGAACGCGCTGAGGCGCTATCAACAACTGGGAGGACACCCATGAAGACTATTGTCAAGAAACTGCTGGGCGTCGGCATCACCGTCGGCCTGGTTTCCGGGTTCACGGCCATTGCGGGCAAAACCGCTCTGGCTTGGGAGCCGGTGAAGCCGATCCAATTCGTGGTGATGGCCGGTAAAGGCGGGGGCGCCGACAAGCTGGCGCGTCTGATGCAGTCGATCATCGAAAAGCATAAGCTGTCGCCGAAGCCCGTTACGCCGATCAACAAGCCCGGCGGTTCCGGTGCCGAAGCCCTTGTGTACATGAAGAACCACAAGGACCCCGACCATGCCATCATGGTCACCCTGAACAGCTTCTACACCACGCCGCTTCGCCAGCCGAAGCTGGAAGTCGATCCGCTCACCTTCGCGCCGGTTGCGCGTATGGCCGAAGACACCTTCGTGCTGTGGGTTCACAAGGACTCTGGCATCAAGACCGTCGACGAGTATGTGAAGGCCGCCAAGGCCGCCGGCAACGAGTGGATCATGGCCGGTACCGGTAAGGCTTCGGAAGATAACCTGCTCGCCGACTTCCTGAACGCGGCCTATGGCCTGAACATGAAGTACGTCCCCTACAAGGGCGGCGGCAAGGTTGCCAAGCAGCTGGCCGGCAAGCACGCCAATTCCACGGTCAACAACCCGTCGGAAGCCCTCGGCTTCTTCGAAGCCGGTACGGTTGTGCCGCTGGCGTCGTTCACCGACGAACGTCTGCCGCTGTTCAAGGACACGCCGACCTTCAAGGAACTGGGCCAGGACTTCGTCTACTACATGCAGCGTTCCGTCGTCGGTGCGCCGGGCATGAGCAAAGAAGCCCAGGCGTTCTATCAGGACGTCTTCAAGAAGGCTTATGCCACCCCGGAATGGCAGAAGTACATGAAGTCCAAGAGCCTGCAGGGCGACCTGCTCCAGGGCGACGCGCTCGTCACCTACTGGAAGCGTGAAAACGAAGTGCATCGCAAGATGCTCGTCAAGATGGGCGCCATTAAAGGCTAAGTCCGTCTAAGAACCGAAGAAACGATATAAGGGGAGGTCCCGTCGTCATGCGTCGTGCTGAAATCATCACTGCTGTCCTGATGGCGGGCCTCTCCATATATCTTATGGTCAAGAGCGCCGAGCTGCCCATCGGCTGGATCCCCGGCGAGGGGCCCGGCGGCGGCTTCTGGCCCTTCTGGCTGGCCGCGTTCATGCTCGGTTCGATCATCTGGGTGATCGTCAACTGGTTCCGCCGGACGAGCCCGCCTTCCAAGTCGGAAGACCCCTTCCTCGACGCCTACGGGATGAAGATGTTTCTTCTCGTCGGCGGCGGCGTAACGGGCATGATCGCGCTTGTCGACATCATCGGCATGCACTTCGCGGCCATGGTTTTCATGATCTACTACATCCGTTTTCTGGGCGGGCATCCGTGGAAAGTCACCCTGAGCATCGCCCTGCCGACGCCGGTGGTACTCTTCATGTTCTTCGATATCGCCTTGCGAAATTTCCTGCCCACGGGGTTCATGGACCCCCTGTACATCCCGCTCTACAACTTCTTCCTCTAGGCCTGCGCTGACGGGTTGCCCCGGCATAAGGGGCAGGAGCGGAAAATTCTCTGGTCTACAAAAGACCAGGAACCACGAAACATGACGGGCGCGCCGGCGATGATCGGCCCCGTCCGGGGAAATGAAGTAAAGAAAAATGGAACTTCTTGGTCTTCTGTCAGACGGTTTTCTGGTCGCGTTCGAACCGCTCAACCTCGGCCTGATCGTGCTGGGTGTGGTCGTCGGTCTGTTCGTGGGTGCCATGCCCGGGCTGGGCTCCGTCAACGGCGTTGCGATCCTGCTGCCCATGACCTTTCTGGTCCCGCCTGCGTCGGCCATCATCTTCCTGGCGGCGCTCTACTACGGCGCCATGTACGGCGGTGCGATTTCCTCAATCACGCTTGGCATTCCCGGCGCCTCGACGGCTGTTGCGACAACCTTCGACGGTCGTCCGCTGGCCATGCAGGGTGAAGCAGATAAGGCCTTGATCGCGGCTGCGCTGGCGTCCTTCGCCGGCGGCACGATTTCGGTCATTCTGTTTACCCTGTTCGCGCCGCCGCTCGCGTCCATCGCCCTCGATTTCGGCGATCCGGAAATCTTCGCATTGATGATCCTTGCCTTCGCGACCTTTGTCGGCCTGTCCGGCGACGACATCGCCAAGACCATCTTCTCGATCTGTATCGGCATGGTGATGTCGGCCATCGGCTTTGACATCATTTCCGGCGAACCCCGTCTCGTGCTGTTCGACCTGATCGGCTTCCAGTCCAAGATCAACTTCCTGGTTCTGGCGATCGGTATCTACGGCATCGGTGAAATGCTGTGGACCATCGAAGTCAGCCGCGGCGAAACCATGATGTCCAAGGTCACGTTGTCCGTCGACCGGGTGATGAACAACCTGAAGATCATCTGGGGCACCTGGAAGGCCTGGTTCATGGGCTCGATCCTCGGCTTCTTCGTCGGCATTCTGCCGGCGGCGGGCGCCACGCCGGGCTCGCTCATGGCCTATGGCGTCGCCAAGATGACGTCGCGCGAACCGCACATGTTCGGCAAGGGCGCCGTTGAAGGCGTGGTTGCGCCGGAAGCGGCCAACAACGCGGCCTCGACGGGGTCTCTGCTGCCCATGCTGACGCTCGGTATTCCCGGTTCGCCGACCACGGCCGTGCTGCTCGGCGGCATGGTGATCTGGGGCCTGCAGCCGGGGCCCCGCCTGTTCGTCACGGAAACGGAATTCGTGTGGGGCCTGATCGCCTCGCTGTATGCGGCCAACCTGTTCGCGGTCATCATCAACATCGCGTTCATTCCGCTGTTCCTGTGGTTCCTCAAGACGCCGTTCACGATCCTGGCGCCGCTGATCTTCGTGCTGTCCATGGTCGGCGGATACGCCGCGACGGAACGCATGTTCGACGTCTGGTTGATGCTGATCCTGGGTGTCGGCGGGTATCTGATGCGCAAACTGGATTATCCGGTAGCACCCGCGGTTCTGGCCATCGTGCTGGGGCCCATCGCCGAACCGGCGTTGCGTCAATCCCTGCTGATTTCCAGCGGCGATGTCATGGTGTTCGTCAATCGGCCGATCGCCGGCCCGATCACGATCATTGCACTTGTTCTGCTGTTCATGCCGGCTTTTCAGACCGTGTGGCGGCGGGTCCGCGGCAAGTCGGCGGCGGGATAATTTGTGACCGTAACGGCGGGGCCGCGGGGCGGTCCCGCCGGACGGCGCGGGAGGTGACGTTAAGAGCGTAAAGTGCTGGCTTCTGGTTTCTGGTGTATTGTATACCAGAGTGAAAGCCGCTATACCCTCGGCCAAGCTGGCGGAGGGGGGCAAGTGGGACCCGGCCGGCAACACGATTAACTAAGGGGACTCCCCGGGACAAGGCCATGGAAAGAGAAGCCGAAAGCATCGCCGATACGGAAGCGACGGGGTCGTCCGGTCTGATCGTTCAGCCCATCGACGCGAACTTCTCGCTCAAGGACCGGATCTACGATTCCCTGAAGCAGGCGATCACTTCCATGAACATCTATGCCGAGGATGCGGAACTTCGGCTCGACGAACGCAAACTGTCCGAACAGCTTGAAATCAGCCGCACGCCGATCCGCGAAGCCCTGGCCCGTCTGGAGCAGGAAGGCCTGGTCCATATCATGCCGCGCAAGGGCGTGTTCATCGTGCGCAAGACCAAGCGCGAAATTCTCGAAATGATCACCGTTTGGGCGGCGCTGGAAAGCATGGCCGCGCGCCTCGCGACCGAGGTCGCGTCCGACGAAGGCATCGCCGAACTGCGGACCATGTTCGCCGAGGTCGAAAGCGAAGAAGCCAAGGCGCATATCGATGAATATTCGTCGAAGAACATCCGCTTCCATCAGGCGATCCTGAAGCTCGGCGGCTGCAAGCTGATCCAGGACATGTCCGACAACCTGTTTATTCATATGCGTTCGATCCGCGCCCGCACGATTTCCGAGGGCGACCGCGCCAAGCGGTCGGTGATCGACCACATCAACATCATCGAGGCGCTCGAACATCGGGACGCCGAGCTGGCTGAACGGCTGGTCCGGGAGCATTCCATGAACCTGGCCCGGCACATCGAACAATACGTGGATTATTTGGATTAGGGACGAACCGCCGTCTGTTCCTGTCCGTCGTTGGCGGAAGGGGTTTTCGGCTTCGGTCCGGCAGCGACCGCAAGGGAGAAGAAAGAAATGGGAAACACGGCAACCGATACTCTGGCGCAAGAAGCTCCTGAAGCCGGTGCGCTTACGGACGGTTTTCACCTCGTCATCGACGCGCTGAAGCTGAACGGCATCACCAACATCTATAACGTGCCGGGGATTCCGATCACCGACCTGGGCCGCTTCATGCAGGCCGAGGGCATGCGCGTTCTGTCGTTCCGCCATGAGCAACATGCGGGCTATGCCGCCGCCATCGCGGGCTATCTGACGCAGAAGCCGGGCGTGTGCCTGACGGTGTCGGCGCCGGGCTTCCTCAACGGCCTGACCGCCTTGGCCCATGCCACCACCAACTGCTATCCGATGATCCTGATCTCGGGCTCGTCCGAACGGGAAATCGTCGACCTGATGCAGGGCGACTACGAGGAAATGGATCAGCTCGCCATCGCCAAGCCGCTGTGCAAGGCCGCCTACCGCGTGCTGCATGCCGAAGACATCGGCATCGCCGTCGCCCGCGCCATCCGCGCCGCCCTGTCGGGCCGTCCGGGCGGGGTTTATCTCGACCTGCCGGCCGCCCTCCTGGGCCAGACCATGGACGCCCTGAAGGGCCAGCAGTCGCTGGTCAAGGTCATCGATCCGGCCCCGGCGCAGCTGCCGGCGCCCGACGCGGTCACCCGCGCCCTCGACGTCCTGAAGGCGGCGAAGAAGCCGCTCATCATCCTGGGCAAGGGGGCTGCCTATTCCCAGGCCGACGACAAGATCCGCGAACTGGTCGAAAAATCCGGCATTCCCTATATCGCCATGAGCATGGCCAAGGGCCTGCTGCCGGACGATCACGACCTGTACGCCGGCGCCGCGCGCTCCCTGGTTCTGAAGGAATCGGACACGGTCATGCTGATCGGCGCCCGGCTCAACTGGCTGCTCAGCCACGGCAAGGGCAAGCAGTGGGGCGACGCACCGAAGAAGTTCGTGCACATCGACATCGATCCCAAGGAAATGGATTCCAACGTCGAAATCGCGGCCCCCATGGTCGGCGACATCGCGTCCTGCGTCGGGCTGCTGCTCGACGGCATGGGCGGCAATTGGAAGACCCCGCCGTCCGACTGGATCGACGCGGTCAAGGCCAAGCGCGACGCCAACGTCGAAAAGATGGCGCCCCGCCTGCAGAACAACAACGTGCCCATGGACTTCCATGGCGCCCTCGGCGTGCTCAAGCGCGTCGTCGCCGACAACCCGGACATGGTGCTGGTCAACGAAGGCGCCAATACGCTCGATTTCGCGCGCTCCATCATCGACATGTTCAAGCCGCGCAAGCGCCTGGACGTCGGCACCTGGGGCGTCATGGGCATCGGCATGGGCCAGGCCATCGCGGCCGCGGTCGAAACCGGCGAGCAGGTGCTTTGCATCGAGGGCGACAGCGCCTTCGGCTTCTCGGGCATGGAGATCGAAACCATCTGCCGCTACAACCTGCCGGTCTGCGTTGTCGTGTTCAACAACGGCGGCATCTACCGCGGTACCGACAAGAACCCGACCGGCGGCTCCGACGTGGCGCCGACCGTGTTCGTCAAGGACGCCCGCTACGACAAGATGATGGAGGCCTTCGGCGGCCTCGGCTTCTACGCGACGTCCCCGGACGAATTGAACCAGGCGGTGACCGAGGCCATCAAGGCCGGCCGGCCGGCCCTGGTCAACGCGGTCATTGATGAAAACGCCGGCACCGAAAGCGGTCGCATCGGCAACCTGAACCCGCAGAGCGTCGTTGCGAAGAAGTAACGCGGCTCTTTCGATCAAAACTGTAAAACGGGAACGAAAAATGAAAGCTCTCGAAGGCGTCAAAATCCTGGACATGACCCACGTGCAGTCCGGCCCGACCTGCACCCAGCTGCTGGCCTGGTTCGGGGCCGACGTGATCAAGGTGGAACGTCCCGGCGTCGGTGACGCGACCCGCAAGCAACTGGTCGACGTGCCCGGTGCCGACTCGCTCTACTTCACCATGCTGAATCACAACAAGCGCTCGGTGACGTTGAACACCAAGTCCGACGAGGGCAAGGCGATCTTCACCAAGCTGATCCAGCATTGCGACGTGATGGTCGAGAATTTCGCACCCGGCGCCCTCGACCGCATGGGCTTTTCCTGGGAAAAGATCCAGGAAATCAACCCGCGCATGATCTACGCCTCGGTCAAGGGTTTCGGCCCCGGCCCCTATTCGGAATGCAAGGTCTATGAGAACGTCGCGCAATGCGCCGGTGGCTCGGCCTCCACGACCGGCATGCTGGGCGACGTTCCCATGGTCACGGGCGCCCAGATCGGCGACAGCGGCACGGGCCTGCATCTGGCGCTGGGCATCGTCACGGCGCTGTTCCAGCGCACCCATTCGGGCAAGGGCCAGCGCGTCGAATGCGCCATGCAGGATTCGGTACTCAACCTGTGCCGCGTCAAACTGCGCGATCAGCAACGCCTGAAGGCCGGCCCGCTGACCGAATATTCCCAGTTCGGCGAGGGCATCCCCTTCGGCGATGCGACGCCGCGCGCGGGCAACGATTCCGGCGGCGGCCAGCCGGGCCGCATCCTGAAGTGCAAGGGTTGGGAAACCGATCCCAACGCCTATACCTACTTCATCACCCAGGCTGCGGTGTGGGAGAAGATCTGCGACGTCATCGGCAAGCCCGAATGGAAGACGGACGAGGATTTCGCCACGCCGAAGGCGCGCCTGCCGCATCTCAACCAGATCTTCGGTGCGATCGAAGATTGGACCATGACCAAGACCAAGTTCGAGGTCATGGAAATCTGCAATCCGCTGGACATCCCCGTCGGCCCGATCCTGTCGATGAAGGAAATCGCCGAGGAGCCAAGCCTGCGCGACACCGGCACGGTGGTCGAGGTCGATCATCCGGAACGCGGCGCCTACCTTACGGTCGGCAACCCGATCAAGCTGTCCGACTGTCCGGCCGACGTGAAGCGTTCGCCGCTGCTGGGCGAGCATACGGACGAAATCCTGGCGGAAATCGGCCTGAACCCGGACGAAATCGAAGCCGCGAAGACGGGCGGCGCGGTCTGACCGCCCCCCGATCACAGCGAAACACAAAGATCCCCAAGGGAGGACCCTCATGCGTTTGATCCTTAACGGCCAGCAGGCCTTCGGCAAGGCCACGTTGGAAGCGATTCTGGAAAAGGGCACGGACGAAATCGTCGGCGTGTTCTGCGCGCCGGACAAGGAAGGCAAACCGGCCGATCCGGTGAAGGAATTCGCCCTGGAAAAGGGCCTGCCGCTGTTCCAGCCGCCCAACTACACGGACAAGGAAGTGCTGGACCACATCCGGTCCCTCAACGCCGACCTGATGGTCATGGCCTATATGATCATCTTCGTGCCGGAAGAGGCCCGCGACATCCCGACCCACGGGTCGATCTGCTTCCATCCGTCCTTGCTGCCCAAGCACCGCGGCCCGTCGTCCATCAACTGGCCGATCATCGGCGGCGCCACGGAAACCGGGATCACCATCTTCTGGCCTGACGACGGCCTGGACGAAGGCTTTATCCTGCATCAAGACAAGGTTGCCATCGGCCCCGACGACACCCTGGGCGACATCTATTTCGGCAAGATCTTTGATCGCGGCGTGGCGATGATGCTGGAAGCCATCGACATGGTGAAGGCCGGCAACCCGCCGAAAATTCCCCAGAACGAGGACGAAGCGACCTACGAATCCTGGTGCCGCAAGAAGGACATGCAGATCGATTGGTCGAAGCCCGTGGCCGAGGTCTACAACCAGATCCGCGGCTGCAACCCGCAGCCGGGTGCCTGGACCACCATCGACGGCAACGAACTGGCGATCTTTGATTCCCGTAAAGTGGACGGCGACACCGGCGGCAAGCCGGGTGAGATCGTCGGCATCGAAGACGATCACATCCTGGTCGCCGCCCCCGGCGGCGCCGTCAAGGTGATGCGCCTGCGCCCCCACGACGACAAGAAGATCACCGCACCGGAATACGCGGCCAAAGTCGGCCTGCAGAAAGGGAAGGTGTTGGGCGCCTAAGCGGCGGCCGGCATCGACCCCAGGAAACACCCCAGGTCACCCAGAGATCCCGAAAGAGGGACGCGAGAGGAAACCATGCCCAAAAGTGATATCGAAATCGCCCGCGAAGCTACCATGAAGCCGATCGCCGATGTCGGCGCCGAAAAGCTGGGCATTCCCGGCGACGCACTTCTGCAATACGGCCCGCACAAGGCCAAGGTCGACATGAACTACCTTAAGTCGTTGGAGGGCAATCCTGACGGCAAGCTGATCCTGGTCACCGCCGTGACCCCGACCCCCGCCGGTGAAGGCAAGACCACGACCACCGTGGGCCTGGGCGACGGTCTGAACAAGATCGGCAAGAAGGCCATGATCTGCATCCGCGAACCTTCCCTGGGGCCGTGCTTCGGCATGAAGGGCGGGGCCGCCGGCGGCGGCTACGCCCAAGTCGTTCCCATGGAAGACATCAACCTGCACTTCACCGGCGACTTCCACGCCATCGGCATCGCCCACAACCTGCTGGCGGCGCTGATCGACAACCACATCTATTGGGGGCTGGAGCCGGCCATCGATAGCCGCCGCGTCGCCTTCAAGCGCGTCGTCGACATGAACGACCGTGCCCTGCGCCAGATCACCAATTCGCTGGGCGGCGTCGCCAACGGCTTCCCCCGCGAGGACGGTTTCGACATCGTCGTGGCGTCGGAAATCATGGCCATCTTCTGTCTGGCCACGGACCTGCAGGATCTGACCAACCGCATCGGCAACATCGTGATCGGCCAGAACCGCAACCGCGAGCCGATCTACGCCCGCGACGTCAAGGGTCCGGGCCCGATGTCCGTGCTGCTCAAGGAGGCCATCGCGCCGAACCTGGTGCAGACCCTGGAAAACAACCCGGCCTTCATCCACGGCGGTCCGTTCGCCAACATCGCGCACGGCTGCAACTCGGTCATCGCGACCAAGTCGGCGCTCAAGCTGGCCGACTATGTGGTGACCGAAGCCGGCTTCGGCGCCGATCTGGGCGCCGAGAAGTTCTTCGACATCAAGTGCCGCAAGGCGGGCCTCAAGCCGGCGGCGGCGGTCATCGTCGCCACCGTGCGGGCGCTGAAGATGCACGGCGGGGTGGCCAAGGCTGACCTGGGCACGGAGAACGTGGACGCGGTCAAGAAGGGGTGCGACAACCTTGTCCGCCACATCCGCAACACCAAGCAGTTCGGTGTGCCGGTGACGGTTTCCATCAACAACTTCATCACCGACACGGATGCCGAACTGCAGGCCGTGAAGGCGGCGGCCGAGGCCGAAGGCGTGAAGGCCTTCATCGCCACCCATTGGGCCGACGGCGGTGCCGGCACGGAAGACCTTGCCAAGCATGTGGTCGAGCTTGCCGACGGCGGCACGGCCGACTTCAAGCCGCTGTATCCGGACGATATGTCCCTGCGCGACAAGGTCGAAACCATCGTCAAGAAGATCTACGGCGGCGACGGCATCACCTGCGACGGCGCGATCGAAAAGCAGTTCGCCGACCTGCAGAAGAATTACGGGCATTTCCCGGTCTGCATGGCGAAGACGCAGTACAGCTTCTCGACCGATCCGGACGCCAAGGGGGCGCCCACGGGCTTCACCGTGCCGATCCGCGAACTGCGGCTGTCGGCGGGCGCCGAATTCATCGTCGCCGTGACCGGCGCCATCATGACGATGCCGGGTCTGCCCAAGGTCCCGTCGGCGAACAACATCTACCTGAACGATCAAGGTCAAATCGAGGGTCTGTTCTAGACGCTAGAGTGATCTGACCAATTCCGGCGCCCCGGCCATCCCGGCCGGGGCCGTCCGGACATAACGGGAGGACGACCATGAGCATCCGAAATATTCTTGTACCCGTGCGCGGCGACGGTAAGGGCGAACAGGTCCTCAATGCCGCGGTGGTTCTGGCCAAGAAGTTCGATGCCCATATCGACGTTGTCCATGCCCGGATGAGTTCAAAGGACATGCTGGCCTACGGCGCCACGCTGGCCGGGGTGCGTGACGTGGTCAACGAGATCGCCGAAACCCATGCGGCCGAGGAAGAGGCCCGGGTCAAAAAGCTGTACGAGGATTATTGCGCCCGCCACGGCATCGCGAACATTTCCGAGCCGCGCAACGGCATGAAGGGTGTGTCCGCCTCGTGGCGCGAGGAAAAGGGCCGTCAGGCGAACGTCGTCGCCCGCCGTGGCCGCCTGACCGACGTGATCTTCGTCGCCCAGCCCGACGGGCAGTTGGGCGTCAACACCTTCGAGGCCGCGCTGATGGAAACCGGCAAGCCGGTCATCTGTGTGCCGCCCAAGGAAATCAAGGAAATCGGCAAGAACATCGCCATCGCCTGGAACGGCAGCGCCGAAGTCGCCGGCGCCGTGACGTCGTCCCGGCCGATCGTCGAAGCGGCGGAGAAGCTCTTGATCCTGTCGGCGCCGGAAACCCGTGGCGACGATCTGCCGGCTTCCGATCTGGCCGGATATCTGCGCTGGCACGGCCAGAACAGCGAGACCAAGATTCTCAATTGCGATCCGCAGGAGGTCGGCCAGACCCTGTTGAAAGCCTGCGCCGACAACGGCATCGACCTGTTGCTGATGGGCGGCTACGCCCATGCCCGCCGTCATGACTTCAAAATCGGCGGCGTCACGCAATATGTCGTGGAGAAGGCCGAAATTCCGGTTCTGTTCCACCACTAAGTCCTGATCAGGCGGGGATTTTTCCCGCTATTTCCACGATCAGGAAAAATCCCCGCTTTCGCTGCACTGCGGCAACGCGTTCTGTTGCCATGCGCGCCGCCGCCTGTTTAATGTCGCCCCCGTTCGGAAGGTATACAATCCGCAGGGCCGGCATGGGCGGGCGCTGCAAATTCATAATCGTGGGGAAACAGAACAATGACTTTGTGGATCAGGTACGCGCGCCAAGGTGCGGAAGGTTTCGGCACGCTCGACGGTGACGTCATCAGCGTGCATTCCGGGGACATGCTCCAGGGGGCTGAGCCGACGGGCGAAACCGTCAATCTGGCGGACGTTACGGTCCTGGCGCCGATCCGTCCGGGCAAGATCGTCGCCCTGTGGAACAACTACAACACCATGCGGGAAAAGATGAACGGCGTGCGCCCGGAAGAGCCGCTGTGGTTCATCAAGACCAACAATTCGGTCATCGGCACAGGGGCGGCCATCGAACGGCCCGCCAGCTATGACGGCAAGATCGTCTACGAAGGCGAACTGGGCATCGTCATCGGCAAGCGGTGCAAGAACGTGTCGGAAGCGGACGCCCTTGGCTATGTGTTCGGCTATACCTGCGTCAACGACGTGACGGCGGCCGATATCTTGAAGCGGGATGAGACCTTCGCCCAATGGACCCGCTGCAAGAGCTTCGACACCTTCGGCCCTCTGGGTCCGGTCATCGCCACGGGCCTGGACCCCATGAAGCTGACCGTGAAAACGATCCTCAACGGTGCTGAACGGCAGAATTATCCGGTATCGGACATGCTGCGCACGCCGGCCAAGCTGATCAGTGAAATCTCCCACGATGTGACGCTGGAGCCGGGTGATATCATCGCCTGCGGCACCAATGTCGGCGTGGGCACCATGAAGGAGCCGTCGAACACGGTGGAGATTGTCATTGAAGGAATCGGCACGCTAAGCAACACTTTCGATAACTAGACTGAAAACGACGAGCCGGGCCCGCTTCGCAACCGGGGCCGACGCAGGGAACATCGAGCGGATGCCGCAGGCCTCCGCCGCAGGGAAACACAGAAAAGCAGGGAGAACATCATGCGGGTATGCGTGATCGGCGCCGGCGCCATCGGCGGCCTTATGGGCGCCAAACTGGCCTTGGCCGGAAACGACGTCAGCGTCATCGACATGGGAACGCACCTTCAGGCGATCCGCCAGAACGGGTTGAAACTGATCTGGGAGGACGGCTCGGAACACGTCGCCCAGGTGAAGGCGTTTGAAAAATGCGCCGACGCGGGCGAACAGGATCTGGTGATCCTGGGGCTCAAGGCCCATTACCTGGAACTGGTCGCCAAGGACCTGGGGTCGATCATGGGCCCCAACACCATGATCCTGACCGTGCAGAACGGCATTCCGTGGTGGTATTTCCACAACCACGGCGGTCCGCACGACGGCAAGCAGCTTGAAAGCCTGGATCCGGACGGGGTTTTGACCAAGTACATCGAAGGCGACCGCATCATCGGCTGCGTCGTCTATCCGGCCGCGGCCGTCACCGAACCGGGCGTGATCAAGCATGTCGAGGGCGACCGCTTCCCCATCGGCGAGCTGGACGGATCGGTCAGCGCGCGCGTGGAAGGCCTCAAGGATCTGCTCGAAGGGGCTGGGTTCCGCTCCCGGGTACTCGAGGACATCCGCTCGGAAATTTGGCTCAAGGCCTGGGGCAACCTCAGCTTCAACCCGATCAGCGCCCTGACCCACGCGACCCTGGTCGACATCTGCCAGTTCCCGGAAACCCGGCATCTGGCGCAGAAGATGATGGAAGAAGCCCAGATCGTCGCGGAAAAGCTGGGCATCACCTTCCGCCACACCATCGAAAAGCGCATCGACGGCGCCGAAAGCGTCGGCGCGCACAAGACCTCCATGCTGCAGGACGTCGAGGCCGGCCGCTCGCTCGAGACCGAGGCCCTGATCGGCGCCGTGCTCGAACTGGCCAAGCTGACGGAAACGCCTTGCCCGCATACCTTCGCGGTTTACTCCTGCGTCAAGCTGCTGAACAAAGTGATGGTCACCCAGCACGCGGGCGTCATCGTGCAGAACGCGGGGCAGGCGGCCGAATAGCGAATGGGACCGGGCGGTCCCCGGACCTTGCCCAGACCTTGAAGGTTCCCCCGGCGGTGGAAAAGCACCAAGCCACCGCCGGGACGCCTCTTGCGGCGGCCCGCATTTGCGGCCATATGTGAAGCACATGGCCAACGGAGACCCTGCACGTGCGCACTCTCAGGACCGCCGAGAACATACCGATTGATCCGCGCTGGCAGGAACTGCGCGACCGCCTGCAGGCCGCCAAGCGTCCGATCTTCCGGGAAATCCGCGATTATCCGCCCCAGGTCGCCGGCTGCGACCTGCATTTCAAGGCGCTGGCTGAAAAACGCGATGCCGTGTGCCGGGAACTGGATCGTCTGGATGCCCTGCGGGACGCCCCGGCCCGTGAATTGGACGCCTTCGTGGCGTCATCGGCCTTTCTGGCCAAGGACGGCTGACCCCGTTCCGCCGGATCGGGTTTTTGGGCACCGTCACAGGAGAGCGACCATGCCGTTCGTCACGATACCGACCCTTCGCCGCGGTTCCGCCGCGGTCCTTGCCTTGATGCTGGCCGCCGCCCCCGTGACCGCCGCCCAGGCACAATCGCAGCCGGCCGAACCGGAAGCGCTGCTTGAGGAAGGGACGAAGAAGATCCTGCGCGCTTTCGAGCTGTTCATCATGACCATCCCCCAGTACGAGATGCCCGAGGTCCTGCCCAACGGCGATATCATCATCCGGCGCAAGAACCCGCCGGGCGAGGGCAAGAACGGCCCCGCCGGCCCGCAGCCGCCGATCACCGGGGAAAAGACCTAAGGACGGTTTCGGTTGCTTCTGGGCGGTCTTAGTCGGCGGCCATGTCGAGCAGCTTGAACACCGTTTCCTGGGTCAGGTTGCCGCCCGTCAGCGCGGCCACGGTCTTCAATGACGTATCGACCTTGCCCGATAGGAACCCCGCCGCCGCGGTGACGCCGGCCGGTTCGCCCTGCATTTTGGTGCGGGTCAGGATGGTCTTGAAGGCACGGGCGATGTCCTGTTCCGAGACCAGGACGATGTCGTCGAGAAACGCGTCCAGATGCATGAACGGGTATTCGCCGGGACGCCGCGCGCTCAGCCCGTCGGCGATGCTGTCCCAATAGTCGATGGCCGTGGGGGCCCCCGCCTGGCGCGAGACATAGGCCGCATTGGCGCGTTCCGGCTGGATGCCCACGACCTTGACGTTCGGGTTGATCAGTTTGACCGCCGCCGCGATGCCGCCGGCGACCCCGCCCGACGACACGGGAACCAGGACCTGCTGGGCGTCGGGGCATTGTTCCATGATCTCGAAGCCGATGGTGCCGTGGCCGGCGATGATCGGCGGGTCTTCCCAGGTGTCGATGGCGGTCATGCCGCGCTCCGCCGCCAGGCGCTCCACCGTGGGCTGGCGGGCGAGGGCGTCCGTGCCGCACAGATACACCTCGGCGCCGTAACCTTCCGTGCCCTGGATCTTGTAGGGGCTGGTGGCGTCCAGCATGACCACGGTGATGGGAACGCCCAGCGTCTTGCCGGCGAAGGCGAAGCCCTGGGCGAAGTTGCCGGACGAGGCCAGGACCACACCCTTCGATTTCTGTTCCGCCGTCAGGTAGTGCATCACGTTGAACACGGCGCGGACCTTGAACGCCCCCGTGACCTGCAAATTCTCGCACTTCAGGAACAGGGTTTCCCGGCCGACCTCGGCACTGTCCCGGGCCACGGGCACGACGGGCGTGCGGCGGATCGCATGGGGCATGTTGGCGCGGGCGGCGCGGATGGCGTCGAGCGTGACCAGGCGGTCACGGGAAAACAGGGAACCTTCCATGGCGGGGCAACTCCGTTGTGCCGGGCCGGCTCGGCCCAGACCAAGGTTTACTGCACCACGAGGTTCAGGCTCAAGGGATCAAGACGGCCGAGGGCGAGAAGAAGCTGATAGGCGGCGGTCTTTTCGTCGTAGGACGCGGTGGTGAAGTTGATCTGCGCGTTGTTGACCTCGTTCTCGGCGTCGAGCACGTTGATCACCGTTTCCTTACCGGCGGCACGCAGCTTGCGCCGGCTTTGCGCCACTTCGGACGCGATGTTGACCGCGTTCTCGAGAAGGATCACGCGTTCGCGCGCCGTCAAAAGCGCCTGCCAGGCAAGGCGGACCTGTTCCTCCACCGTGCGGGCGGCGGCCTGCAGCTTGTTGCGGTTGGCGGCCGTGTCATAGGCGGCGCGCAGGGTCGAGGAGCGGGTCGAAAAGCCGGAAAACAGCTCCCAATCCGCCTGGAATCCGATGGTGTAGTCCCGCCGGGTGCCGAGCACGCCGCCGTTGTTCTGTTCCATGTTGAACTCCCCCTCCAGGTCGATGGTCGGGTAGAGCCCGGATTTGGCTTCGACCTCGCGCTGGCGGGTGATGTCGATGCTGGTGCCGGCCTCGCGCACGGCGGGGTTTTCGACCAGGGCGATGGCAAGGGCGCGGTCAAGTTCGCTGGGTACGGAGTTCACCGGCGGGCGCGGGTCGTACATGTCTTCCAGATTGGGGGGGAAGCCGAACACCTGCTGATAGCGCGACATGGCGTCGCGCAGCTGGCCTTCGAAGCCGACGCGCCGTTCCTTGGCGACCTGCAGGCGCGATTTGGCCTGCAGCACGTCGACGGCGATCCCCGAACCCCGGCGCACCCGTTCGTCTTCCAGGTTCAGCTGGCGCTGGATGCGGCCTTCGCTTTCGATGGTGATGCCGAGCAGGCGCATCTGCCGCAGCACGGTGATATAGGCACGCACGCCCTGGAACAGGGTGTTCTGGCGCGTGCCTTCCAATGAAATGCGGGCCAGATGCTCGTTCAATTCGGCGATATGGATGGCTGTCCGTGTGGCATAGCCGTCGAACAGGTTCTGCGACAGGGTGAAGGTGGTGACGTTCTTGTTTTCGATGCTTTTTGCGCCGGATGACCGGGTCGAGGGGCTGTCGATGAATTCGCGGCCCGCGTTGCCGGTCATGCTCAAGGTCGGCAGACGCCGGGCCTTGGCGACGTCGATGCCCTGGCGGTTGCTTTCCAGGGTGTTCTGGGCGGACAGGATGTTGGGGTGGTTGGTGATCAGGCGGGCGAGTTCGATCTCGAGCGGGGCCGCGCGAACAGCCTGGGGCGCGCACAGCGCCGCCGCCAGCAGCCATCCAGCAATCGTCGTTCCGGCAATCGGCCGTTTGCGCACGCGGTGAAACTCCCTCAAGTCCATAAGGATTCGGTCGGCGCGCCGAACTGCCGGGCGAGTCTATGCCCCGGCGGCCCGGCGGTCAAACGCCCCCGAATCGCACCCGGAATCCTGGGAATCTTATAGAAAACCTTGGTTAAGCGCCGGTTAAGGATGCCTTACACCGCGCCGAAACCGCCGCCGCCCGGTGTTTCGATGATGAACACGTCGCCGGGTTTAAGCTCGCGGCGGTCCGTGCCGGTCAGTTCCTCGACCGTGCCGCTGGCCCGTTCCACGGCGTTGCGCCCGATCATGCCAGCGCCGCCGCCGTCGATTCCGTGGGGCGGTACGCGGCGGTGGCTGGACAGGATCGCCGCCGTCATGTCTTCGAGGAAACGGATGCGCCGGACCACGCCGTTGCCGCCCGGATGGGCCCCCGCACCGCCTGATCCCTGGCGGATGGCGAAACGTTCGACCAGCACGGGAAAGCGCCATTCCAGGACTTCCGGATCGGTCAGCCGGGTGTTGGTCATATGGGTGTGGACGGCGTCCGTGCCGTCGAAGTCCGGTCCCGCACCCGACCCGCCGCAGATGGTTTCGTAGTACTGGTGGCGGTCATTGCCGAAGGTGAAGTTGTTGCAGCTTCCCTGGCTGGAGGCGAGCGCCCCCAGCGCGCCGAACAGTGCGTCGGTGATGATCATGCTGGTTTCCACGTTGCCGGCGACCACGGCGGCGGGATAGACGGGCGCCAGCATGGATTTCTTGGGGATCACCAGCTTGAGCGGCTTCAGGCAGCCGGCATTCAAGGGGATGTCGTCGTCGATCAGCGTGCGGAAGGTATAGAGCACCGCGGCATGACAGACAGCCGTGGGGGCGTTGAAGTTGCTGTCCAACTGCGCCGATGAGCCGGAGAAATCCAACGTCGCCTCGCGCTTCTTATGATTGACCGTGATCTTCACGTCGATCACCGCACCGTTGTCCATCTCGCAGGTGAACTGCCCGTCGGTCAGCACGTCAAGCACCCGGCGCACGCTTTCCTCGGCGTTGTCCTGGACATGGTCCATATAGGCCCAGACCGTTTCCAGGCCGAAGTGATCGACCATCTTGCGTAGTTCCTGGGCCCCTTTTTCGTTAGCCGCGATCTGGGCGGCCAGATCGGCCAGGTTCTGATCGAAATTGCGCACCGGATAGGTCCCGCCGCAGAGAAGATCGCGCAGGGCGTCCTCGCGCAGATTGCCCTGATCGACCAGAAGGAAGTTGTCGATCAAAACACCTTCTTCCTCGACCGTTTTACTGTCGGGGGGCATGGAGCCCGGGGTGATGCCGCCGATATCGGCGTGATGACCGCGGGAGCCGACATAGAACAAAATATCCTGGCCCTTATCGTCGAACACGGGCGTGATGACCGTGACGTCCGGCAGGTGGGTGCCGCCGTTGTAAGGCGCGTTCAGGGCATAGACGTTGCCGGGTTTGATCTTGCCTGCGTTGTCGCGCATCACGGCGCGGATGCTTTCGCCCATGGACCCCAGGTGCACCGGGATATGCGGCGCGTTGGCAATCAGCTCGCCCTTGCGGTCGAACACGGCGCAGGAGAAATCCAACCGTTCCTTGATGTTCACGGAATAGCTGGTGTTGGCCAGCGTCGTGCCCATCTGTTCGGCGATCGACATGAACAGGTTGTTGAAGATTTCCAGCATCACCGGGTCGGCCTGGGTGCCGATGGCGTGGGCTTCCGGCCGTGCCTCTGCCCGGGTTAGGATAAGATGGCCCTTGCGGGTCATCTCGGCGGCCCAGCCCGGCTCGACCACGATGGTCGAGGTGTTCTCGACCAGGATCGTGGGGCCGGCAAGGCGGTCGCCCGGCAGAAGGGCCTCCGTCCTGTAAACGGGTGTTTCATATGTTTTGCCGCCGGACGTCATGGGCACCAGGGTCATGGGGCGCAGGGCGGCCACGCCGGGGATGTCCTCGATATCCGCATCTTCCGCCATGCCGGCGCGGCCGACGACTTCCACCGATACGGCTTCGATGATGTGACCTCGGCCGGGGGCGGTGAAGCCGTAGCGCTGGCGGTGCAGAACTTCGAACTCGTCGATCATCTTGTTGCGGTCGCCGAACGGCACGATCAGGGCCGTGTCCGTGCCCTTGTAGCGAAGATGGGCGCGGCGGAAGGTTTCGACGTTTTCCTTTGCGATGCCCTGGCCGTCGATCTCTGCCCGGGCGTCCTGTTCCAGGCCTTCGATGATCTCCATCAGGGGGGCGGTCAGACCGGCGGCCAGCGGTGCCTCCACCGCCTTCTCGCGGATCGCCCGCACATCGGCCAAACCCATGCCGTAGGCCGACAGCACGCCCGCGAAGGGATGCAGGAACACGGTGTTCATGCCGAGCGCGTCGGCAACCAGGCAGGCGTGCTGCCCCGCCGCCCCGCCGAAGCCGTTGAGTACATATTCCGTCACGTCATGGCCGCGTTGAACGGAGATTTTCTTGATCGCGTTGGCCATGTTTTCGACGGCGATCTTCAGGAACCCCTCGGCGACTTCTTCCGGCGTGCGGTCATCGCCGGTTTCCTCGTGGATGGTCCGGGCCATGTCCTCGAACTTGCGGCGCACGGCGCGGTCGTCCAGGGGCTGGTCCGCGTCGGGGCCGAATACGGCAGGGAAGTATTGAGGCTGCACCTTGCCCAACATGACGTTGCAGTCAGTGACGGTCAGCGGCCCGCCCCGGCGGTAGCAGGCCGGGCCCGGATCAGCACCGGCGCTGTCGGGGCCGACACGGTAGCGCGCCCCATCGAAATGCAGGATCGATCCGCCGCCGGCGGCGACCGTGTGGATGTTCATCATGGGGGCCCGCATGCGAATGCCGGCAACCTGGGTCTCGAACGTGCGCTCGTACTCCCCGTCGTAATGTGAGACGTCCGTGGAGGTTCCGCCCATGTCGAAGCCGATGACCTTGGCGAAGCCCGCCATGCGCGCGGTCTCGACCATGCCGACCACGCCGCCGGCAGGCCCCGACAGGATCGAATCCTTGCCCTGGAACAGGCGCGCGTCGGTCAGCCCGCCGTTGGATTGCATGAACTGCAGCGGCGTATCGCCCAGGTCGGCGGCGACCCGGTCGACATAGCGGCGCAGGATCGGCGACAGATAGGCGTCGACCACGGTGGTGTCGCCGCGGCTGACCAGTTTCATCAGGGGGCTGACCTGGTGGCTGGTGGAGACCTGGGTGAAACCGATGTCGCGGGCGATCCGCGCGGCCCGGCGTTCATGGTCCGGATAGCGGTAGCCGTGCATGAACACGATGGCGGCGGCGCGGATGCCGGCGTCGAAGGCATCCTGCAATCCGGCGCGGAGGCGGTCTTCGTCAAGCGGCGTCAGAACCTCGCCCTGGGCATTCACGCGCTCGGGCGTTTCGATCACCTGCTCATAGAGCATTTCCGGCAGTTCGATGTGGCGGGCGAAAATATTGGGCCGGGCCTGGTATCCGATGCGCAGTGCGTCGCCGAAGCCGTCGGTGATGACCAGAACCGTGCGGTCGCCCTTGCGCTCCAGCAGGGCATTGGTGGCCACGGTGGTGCCCATCTTGACGACGCTGACGGCCCCCTCGGGGATCGCAGCACCCGGGGAAACGCCCAGAATGTCGCGGATGCCCTGCAGGGCAGCGTCTTCGTACTGGTCCGGGTTTTCCGACAGCAGCTTATGAGTGACCAGCCGCCCGTCCGGCGCCTGGGCGACCAGGTCCGTGAAGGTGCCGCCCCGGTCGATCCAGACGTGCCAACCCGATTTTCGTGTTTGATCCGCCATTTGGTCGGTTGCCGGTCCTCTCAAGCCCCCGAAGGCCCCGGTTTTTCTTGTCGGCTTTATGACAGACCGGATAGAACAGCCTCACAAGCAAAAACACAAGCCCAGAGGACATCCTGCCCCATGTCGCGCACTCTTGCCTATTTCAACAAATTCGTCGATCCCATCGCCATGGACATCCTGGCCGCCGCGCCGGAGATCACGCCCCTGCGCATCGCCTTCGAAGACGATGCCGATCACAATTGGAACCAGCTGGCCCAGGTGCACGGCATTCAGTTCATGCCGACCAACGAAACCCCGAAAGCCTGGTATCCGAACCGGGAATTCCTGGAACGCTGCCCCAACCTGCTGGCCGTGTCTTCGACCGGCGCCGGTTACGACATGATCGACGTCGACGCGTGTAACGAGTTGGGCATCATGGTGGTCAACAATTCGGGCGCCAATTCCGTGTCCGTGGCGCAGCATGTTCTGGGCCTGGCGCTGACGCTCAGCAAGCAGATCGCGCAGACCGACAAGGCCATCCGCGCCAACCCGAAGATCGACCGCCAGAACTTCATTGGCTCGGAATTGACCGGCAAGACGATCGGCATTATCGGCCTGGGCAATATCGGCCGGCTGGTCGCCGGCTATGTGAAGGTGTTCGGCGCCAAGGCGATTGCCTACGACCCCTATATCAGCGATGCCGATTTCGCCGACCGCGGGGCGGAAAAGGTCGATTTCGAAACCCTGTGCCGGGAAGCCGACATCGTTTCCATCAACTGCCCGCTGACCGAAGAGACCCGCGGCATGGTCGATGCCCGCGCCTTCGGCTTCATGAAGCCGAAGGCCTATTTCATCACCACGGCGCGGGGCGGCATCGCGGACGAAGACGCACTGGTCGCGGCGCTGCGTGAGAAACGCATCCAGGGGGCCGGGCTCGACGTGTTCGATATCGAACCCACGGGCAATGCGGATAACCGGTTTGTCGAATTCGACAACGTGCTGCTGTCACCCCACAACGCGGGCGTGACCTACGAATGCAACTACAACATGGCCAAGGCGGCAGCCGAGCAATGGGTCACGATCCTGCGGGGCGAAAAACCGCCGCGCCTGAAGAACCCGGGCGTCTGGGATCGTTATACCGAACGGTTCGCGCAGATCTTCGGTCGGGGCGTCGCCGCGGAATAGGCGGGCGTCGCGCCGTCAGCTTTCCACAAGACCGGCGACCCGCTTGGCGATCGCGAGCGACGAGGTCAGACCCGGGCTTTCGATGCCGTACAGGCCGACGTAGTTGGCCAGCCCGTGCACGTCGGCACCCTGGATGACGAAATCGGCGGCGTATTTGTCGTTGCTGTTGGTCAGCTTGGGCCGCACGCCGGTATAGCCCGGCGACAGGGCGCCGTCGGCCAGGCCCGGCCAGTAGCGGCGGATCGCGCCGTAGAAGCTTTCGACCCGGCTTTCATCGACCTTGTAGTCGATCTGGTCCGGATGGCTGACGTCGAGCCATTCCACGTCCGGCCCGAACTTGGTGCCGCCGCCGAGATCAAGCGTCGAATGGGTGCCGAGCCCGCCCGGCACGGGGGCCGGATAGATCAGGTGGTTGAAGGGGCTTTTGCCCGCGATCGTGAAGTAATGGCCCTTGGCGTAGAAGCTGCCGGGGATGCTGTCGGCCGGGATGCCGTCGATGGCGCGGGCGATGTGCTGGGCATACAGCCCGCCCGCGTTGACCACCAGGGAGCAGTCCAATTCCATGGGCGCGTCGCCGCCGGCGCGGATGCGGATGCGCCCGTCGGCCAGGACCTCGCCGCCGTCCACGGGGGTGTTGAAGGCGATCATGCCGCCCCGATCTTCCAATTCGCCCTGCAGGGACAGCATGTAGCCGTGGCTTTCGATGATCCCGGTCGACGGCGACAACAGGCCGGCCGCCGCCGTCACGTTGGGCTCGGCCTCTTTCATCTGCTTGGCGTCCAGCCAGGTCAGGTCATGAACGCCGTTGGCTTCGCCCTTGGCCTTCAGTTCCTCCAGCTTCACCACCTCGTCCTCGGTGATGGCGACGATGATTTTTCCAATACGATTATGCTCGACCCCGTGGCTTGCGCAGTATTCGTAGAGCATCTCCTTGCCTTCGACGCAGCACAGCGCCTTCAGCGAGTCCTTGGCATAGTAGATGCCGCCGTGGATGACCTCGGAATTGCGGGAACTGGTGCCGGTGCCGATGTCGTCGGCTTTTTCCAGCAGGATGACGTCGCGACCGGCCTGGGCCAGGGTGCGCGCGCAGGCCAGGCCCACGACGCCCGCGCCGATGACTACCGTATCAACCTGTTCGGCCATGGATGCTCCTTGGGGATTGGGATTTCTTGATCGGATTGTATACGTTCCGGTTTGCCCCATAATCGACATCCGCGCAAGTGCCCGGATGCCATCCGTTCCACCGCAGGACCGACCCAATGAACCTCGCCGCCCTGATCGTCTCCGGTCTCGCCTTCCTTGGCCGCCATGCCACCACCATGATGGCCGTGGGGGTGTTTTCCGGTCTTACCTTTCCCGGCGTGACGGTGCATCTGCAGCCTTGGCTGACGGAAATGGTCTGGGTTCTGATGTTCGTGTCCATGGTCCATATCGATTGGGCCGACGTGATGGGCCACATCCGCCGGCCGTTCCTATTGGGCATCACGCTGGTCTGGATGTTGGCGGTAACGCCGGTCGTCACCTGGCTGCTGGTCAAGGATATGGGGCTGTCGCCGGGCCTGATCGCCGCCGTGGTGTTGACGGCGGCAAGCTGCCCGCTGATGTCCACGCCTGCCGTCGGCATGGTCATCGGGCTCGACGGCGCGTTCCTTTTGCTGGTGCTGATCGCCGAAACCTTCCTGGTGCCGTTGACGCTGCCCGTGGTGTCGTCGGCCCTGGTCGATATCCCCCTGTCGACGTTCGACCTCATGGGGCGGCTGGCGGCCCTCGTCGTCTCGACCTTCGCCGCCGCCGTGATCGCGCAACGAATCCTTGGCCGGGCGCGGATCGATGCCTGGCGCCAGCCCCTACACGGCGTGTCGGTGATCCTGCTGGTCGGCTTCGCCGCCGGGCTGATGGCGGGCGTGCCGCAGGCGTTCCGGGACAATCCGGATCATGTGATCTTCGTGACGATCCTCAGCTTCGCGGTTTACGCGGGCCTGCAGTTGGCCGGGGCGGGGGTCTTCGCCGTTGTCGGGCGGGCCATGGGCCGCGATTGGGGGCGGGTCAAGGTGCTGTCGGCGTCCTTTGCCTCGGGCAACCGCAACCTGGCGATCCTGATCGCGGTTTTGCTGCCGGCCATCGATCCGGATACCATGCTGTACTTCGTGGTCGGCCAGTTTCCCATCTACCTGATGCCCGCGGTATGGCGGCAACTGGCAAAACGGCTGCTGCCTGCCTAAATAAGGCGAGGGATTAATCGGACCGAATTCATGTTCAAAGCGAAACTATTGCGGACCGTGGCGAAGGGGCTGTTTGTGCTTCTGGTCATCGGCGCGGCCGCCGGCATCGGAAAGCACACCGTCATGGCGGATTGGCGCACGGCAAGCCGGGAACCCCTGGGCATCGCGCCCGACCCGGTGGTGACCAAAGAAGCGGTCGTTCAGGTCTATGCGGCGCGGGCGTTTTCCTGGCGCGGCATTTTCGGCGTCCATACCTGGATCGCGGCCAAGCCGACCGATGCGGCGGCCTTCACGGTTTACGAGATCATCGGCTGGCGCGCGCGCCACGGCGGATCAGCCCTGGTGATTTCAGAGAAAGAACCGGATCAGCGCTGGTTCGGGGCCGAGCCGGAAATCATCGCGGACAAGCGGGGGGCCGGCGTCGACGACATGATCCGGCGCATCGATACGGCGGCCCGCGCCTATCCCCATGCCAGGACCTATACGGTCTGGCCCGGGCCCAATTCCAACACCTTCACCGCCCATGTTGCCCGCGCCGTGCCGGAACTGGCTCTCGACCTGCCACCCACGGCCATCGGTAAGGACTATCTTCCGGGCGGCGGCTTCGCCGCCAAAACGCCGAGCGGCACCGGCTATCAGGTCTCCCTGTTCGGGCTGTTGGGTGTGATGGCCGGGATCGAGGAAGGGGTCGAGGTCAATATCCTGGGCCTGACCTTCGGCATCGACCCCAAGGACCTTGCCATTAAACTGCCCCTGGCGGGACGGCTGGGACCGTCCTAAATTGCGGCCCGAGGAAACGCGCCGCCGGCGCCGTCAACAAGCCGCCACGGGCGGGGGAAGTCAATCGACCATGAGCATTTGGGGTAAAGTCGTCGGCGGGGTTGCCGGGTTCGCCATGGGTGGGCCGCTGGGTGCGCTCATCGGCGGCATCGCGGGTCATATGTACGACCAGAAGAAGGCAGGCGACGAGGCCCTGTTGTCCGGCGCCGGGGGGGCGGATGCCCAGAACGAGGCCCGCCAGGTCGCCTTCACCCAGGCCGTCATCGTGCTGGCCGCCAAGATGGCGAAATCGGACGGCGCGGTTTCCAAGGACGAGATCCTTGCCTTCCGCCGCATGTTCCATGTCCCGCCCGAGGACGAGGCCGCCGTCGGCAAGCTGTTCAACGAGGCCCGCAAGGACGCCACCGGCTACGAGCCCTATGCCGAACAGATCGCCATGATGTTCACCCGCGAGCCGGCGGTCTTGGAAGAATTGCTCGCCGCCCTGTTCCACATCGCCAAGGCCGACGGCGCCGTGCATCCCGGCGAGATGGAATTCCTGCGCCGCACGGCCCTGATCTTCGGCTTCACGCCCCAGGGGTTCGAGCGCCTGAAGGCCATGCATTTGGGCGAGCCGAAGAAGGCCGACCCTTATGAAATTCTCGGCGTGAAGCGCACGGATTCGGACGCCGACATCAAGAAAGCCTATCGCCAGCTGATCCGCGAAAACCATCCGGACAAGCTGATGGCCGACGGCATGCCCCAGGAATTCATCGACCTCGCCAACGACAAGATGGCGGCCATCAACGCGGCCTACGACCAGGTGAAGAAGGAGCGCAAGCTCTAGCGCAAATCCCGAGCAATCTGGAACAGATTGCGACGACGATTTGCGCAAAATAAGCAACCTGTGGCGTATAATCAAAGCGGGCGGCCCGTCCGCCCGCGGAGGGGGAACGCCCATGCCCGAGATCATCACCGACCCCAGCCCCAACTGCGACGACCGCGGCCCCGGCTTCACCGTGGACATGCTGGTGCTGCACTACACGGGCATGGAAACGGCGGCGGCGGCGCTGGACCGGCTCAAGGATCCCAAGGCCGAGGTCTCGGCCCATTACCTGATCGACGAGGACGGCACCGTCCACCGCCTGGTGGACGAGAAAATGCGCGCCTGGCACGCGGGCGTCGCCCATTGGCGGGGCAGGACCGACATCAACGCCCGGTCGATCGGGATCGAGCTGGTCAACCCGGGCCACGACTGGGGCTACCGCGAATTTCCCGAGGCCCAGATCAGGGAGTTGGAGGCCGTATGCTTCGGCGTCCTCACCCGCCACCCCATTCCGGCCCGCAACGTGGTCGGCCATTCCGATGTGGCGCCGACGCGCAAGACCGATCCCGGCGAACTGTTCCCCTGGCAACGCCTGGCGGGGAAGGGCATCGGCCTGTGGCCGGGCGAGGCGGACGCTCTGATGATGGACCAGCCCGTGCTGGCTGATGCCCTCAAGGAAATCGGCTACGACGTCACCGACTTCACTGCGGCCCTGAAGGCCTTCCAGCGCCATTTCCGCCCGGACCGCGTCACCGGCCGCATCGACGCCGAGACGGCGCGGCGGGTGCTGGGGCTGGCCGAGGCGACCCGACGCGACGAGGCCGTTTCCTGAGCTAATCCGTCATGGCCGGGCGTGACCCGGCCATCCACGTTTTACCACGCCGCTATCGTTGCGTGGATGCCCGGATCAAGTCCGGGCATGACGGGAATAGGGAGCCAGTTTCAATTTCCCGCCAATAGGCTATAACCCGCATGGACCAGACGGCTGGACGGCTGCCTCTTGCTAGGGCGAAAGCTGCAAGGGGAGGAAAGTCCGGGCTCCACGGAAACACGGTGCCGGGTAACCCCCGGCGGGCGCGAGCCTAGGGAAAGTGCCACAGAAAGCAAACCGCCCCCCGAAGCCTTCGGGCGAAGGGGGGTAAGGGTGAAAGGGTGCGGTAAGAGCGCACCGCGTCCTTGGCAACAAGGACGGCACGGTAAACCCCACCGGGAGCAAAACCGAATAGGAAGGGCCGATGGCTTCGGGCCATGGATGCGTTTCCGCATCGTCCTTCGGGTAGGTTGCGCGAGGCAGGCGGCGACGCTTGTCCCAGATGAATGGCCGTCCATCGGTGCGTCGCGAGGCGCCCGGGGACAGAACCCGGCTTACAGGCCGTCTGGTCCTAAACTTCCCAACCACCCGGATTCCCCGATCCGCCCCAAAAATGCCCCCATGCCCGCAAAATTAGGCCCGCTTCGGGGGCTTTAATCGTCCCGCATCGGAACTTTTTCGCCCTCGGTCCCATGGCGTGCGGCCGGGGCGGCGGCGCGCCTGTGCGCGGGAAGTGGGGAAAATCATGGTTTCGTCTTCGTTAACGGCCGGGCCAAGACCCGCCGAGGCCCATGTAATCCCAGGCCAATTCCATTGACGCCCATGTTATCCCATGATATCCCAAACATGCCCAAAGTGCGTGAATGGCGCAGTGTTTCCGGATGCCGAGCCGCACCTTGCCCGAACGGGCGGGGCGGTTATCGGGGCCGGGGGCGGCGCCACAGAGGAATTCCGGGAGGGTATCGCGGGGTTCCTTCCGGTCATAAGGACCGGCGGCAGCGGGTGCGGGGACGACGTCCGGAGTTGGGCGTGATCATCCCCGCCGAGCGGGAATCGGGTGGAAGCCCTAAGGGGGTAGCGGTGGCGCTGCTGGTCGGACGGCACGTCAACAGGATCGACAAGAAGGGACGGGTCAGCGTACCCAAGCCCTTCCGCGCGGCCCTGTCCCGTGCCCAGGCGGACGCCGAGGCGTTCTCCGGCCTGTATGCCTTTCCGTCCTTCAAGTATCCGGCGCTCGAAGCCTGTGACGAGGCCTTCATGATGCGCCTTGCCGAAGGGCTGGAAAATCTCGACGTATTCTCCGACGACCAGGACGACTTGGCCGCCGTGATTCTGGAAAACGCCCGCGAGCTGCCCATGGATCCGGAAGGCCGCATCGTGCTGACCGACGACCTGCGCGATTACGCCAACATCAAGGGCGAGGTTCTGTTCGTCGGCCGCGGCACCCGCATGATGATGTGGGAGCCCGCCGCCTACGAAGCCCAGCGCGGCGGCGCCTTCGAGCGCGCCAAATCGCGCGGCATGACATTGAAATTACCGAAACGGCCAGGCGCATCGGCCGGGGAGGACGGCGATGGCTGATCAATCCCGTCACTCCCCGGTCATGCTTGCCGAAGTTCTGACCGCTCTGGAGCCGAAGGACGGCGGCGTCTACGTGGACGCAACCTTCGGGGCCGGCGGCTATTCCCGTGGGCTTTTGGAAGCCGCCGATTGCACGGTCTGGGGCATCGACCGCGACCCCTTGGCGCAAAGCATCGGCGCCGACCTGGGTCAGGAGTTTCCCGGCCGCCTGACGGTGCTGGCCGGGCGCTTCGGCGACATGCGCGAATTGCTGTCTTCCGTCGGGGTGGACCGGGTCGACGGCGTGGCCCTCGACCTCGGCGTGTCGTCCATGCAGTTGGACGATCCGGCGCGCGGGTTCTCGTTCCGCGCCGACGGGCCGCTCGACATGCGCATGGATGCGGACGGCCGTCTCGGCCACGACATGGCGACCGCCGCCGACGTGGTCAATTCCCTGGCCGAACAGGAACTGGCCGACCTTATCTATAAGTACGGCGAGGAACGGGCGTCGCGCCGCGTCGCCCGCGCCATCGTCGAGCTGCGCGAAAAGGCGCCGATCACCCGCACCGAGGAACTGGCCGACCTGATCCGCGGCGTCGTCCGGAAATCCAAAGACGGCATCGATCCCGCGACCCGCACGTTCCAGGCGCTGCGCATCTTCGTCAACGACGAGCTGGGCGAGCTGACCCGGGGTCTTGCCGGGGCCGAGGCGCTGTTGGCGCCGGGCGGGCGGCTCGCCGTCGTGTCCTTCCATTCCCTGGAGGACCGGGCGGTCAAGGAATTCCTGCGCGAACGCTCCGGCGCCGGGCCGCGCCCATCGCGCCATCTGCCGGACCTGCCGGCCAGCACACACAAGCCGACCTTCACCCTGATCACCCGCGGCACGGTCAAGCCGGGCCAGACCGAAACCCGGTCCAATCCGCGCGCCCGTTCGGCCCGTCTGCGCTGGGCCCTGCGCACGGACGCCCCCGCCCGGGCAGCGGCATGAGGAGGGGGGACAGATGAGCAAACGCACGACCTTCCTCGCCCTTATCCTCGCGGCCGTCATGTCCCTGGGCCTGTTCATGGTCAGCTACCAGGTTCAGGACCTGGAGGACCAGCTCGACGCCCTCAACCGCGACATCGCCCGCGACAGCCGGGCCGTTCATGTGCTGCAGGCGGAATGGGCGCATCTCAACGACCCGCAGCGTCTGCGCCTGCTGGCGGAGCGCTATCTGGGGCTGGAGCCCATCGCGACCAAGCAGCTCGGCAAGGTCGAGGACATTCCCTGGCGGCCCACCGTCGAGGTCGCCGACCGCGCGCCCGCGCCGGTGGCCGAGGCCGCGCCTGCGCCCGCTGTCTCCGCCCCCCGCGACAAGGCGGTCGAGGACGCCCTGCCGGCGATCCGCCGCGCCCTCGGCCTCGCCCCCACGCCGGTCAAGGAGGGCGGGCGATGATCGCATCCCTCATGCAAGGTGATCTGTTCGATTTCGCGCGCCACCGGGGCGGCCCCACGGGGCGCACGGCGGAAGCCCTGGAAACCGGGCGCTCGCGCCTTGTCGTCACCGGGCTGGTCATCTCCATGGCCTTCATGGCGCTGGGCTGGCGGGTCGTCGATCTGACCCTGTTCGCCGACCGGGCCGAGCCGCGCCTGGCGCGCAGCGTCAATCCCCTGGCCCCCGTCCAGGAACGGGCCGACATCGTCGACCGCAACGGCATCGTCGTCGCGACCTCGCTGCCGGCCGTCTCGCTTTATGTCGATCCCAAGCATGTCATGGACGTGCAGGAAACGGCCGACAAGCTGGTCCGCGTGCTGCCCGACCTGGACCGCGACAAGGTGGAAAAGCGCCTTTCGTCGCGCGGGCGGTTCGTCTACCTGAAGCGCAATTTAACGCCGGAACAACATTACGCCGTCAACCGTCTGGGCCTGCCGGGTATCCAGTTCGAACGCGGCGAGCGCCGGGTCTATCCCCAGGGCCGCCTGCTGGCCCATGTCCTGGGCGTCACCGATATCGACGGCCGCGGCACGGCCGGGATCGAGCGCCATTTCGACGGCAAGCTGACCGGCGGGGGCGCTCCCCTGCAACTGTCCATCGACCTACGCATCCAGGCCATCGCCCATGAAGTACTGACCGGCGCGGTGCAGGAATTTTCCGCCCTCGGCGGCACGGCCATCGTGATGGACGCAAATACGTCCGAGCTGGTGGCCATGGTGTCGCTGCCCGATTTCGACCCCAACCGCCCGGTCGAAATGCTGGGCGAGGCCGGTTTCAACCGCGCCACCAAGGGCGTCTATGAAATGGGCTCGACCTTCAAGCTGCTGACCGCGGCCATGGCGCTGGATTCCGGTGTGGTCGCCATTTCCGGCGGCTACGACGCGTCCAAGCCGATGCGCGTGGCGCGCTTCTCGATCACCGATTACCACGCCAAGAACCGCTGGCTCAGCGTGCCGGAGATTCTGATTTTCTCATCGAATATCGGGGCAGCCAAAATGGCTCTCGATGTGGGCAGCAAAGCCCAACAGACCTACCTCGGGCGGCTCGGCCTCCTGCGTCCGTCCCCCGTTGAGTTGCCTGAGGTAGGTCATCCACTTGTCCCGTCGCCCTGGCGCGAGATCAGCACCGTGACGGTTTCCTACGGGCATGGCCTTTCGGTCTCGCCGGTGCAGCTTGCCAACGCCATCGCGACCACCGTCAACGGCGGCCTCCGCCGGCCGACCACGCTGCTCAAGCAGCAGGCGCCGGAAGGCATTCCGGGGGCGCGCGTGTTCTCGCCCGATACCTCGGCCAAGATGCGCGGCCTGATGCGCCTGGTCGTCAGCCGCGGCACCGGCAAGAACGCGGAGAAGGAAGCCGACGGCTATCTGATCGGCGGCAAGACCGGCACGGCGGAAAAGATCAAGGCCAGCGGTGGTTATTCCGACAAGGCCAACATCGCGTCCTTCGTCGGCGCCTTCCCGATCCACGCGCCGCGCTATGTGGTCTGCGTCGTCGTGGATGAGCCCAAGGGCACCAAGGAATCCTTCGGTTACGCCACGGGTGGCTGGGTCGCCGCACCGGCGGTCGGCCGCATCGTGCAGCGCACGGCCGGGATCATGGGCATTTCGCCGGAATACGGCATGCCGCATCTGGCCGCGGTCCGCGACCTGCCGGCCGATACGGCGGAGGTCGCGGCGGCGCTCAAGCCGGCGGCCCTGCGCGAACATGAAAACGTTTCCCGTCAACCGGAGCAGGTGCGTGCGGCTGAGTGACATGTGGGTGGACGATATGAACAGCGGTCAGGCGGCCGGGGCGGGGGCTCCGGAGATCACGGGCGTGACCTGTGATTCACGCCGCGTCGCGCCCGGGTTCCTGTTCGCCGCCATTCCCGGCACAGCCAACGACGGCCGCGACTACATCCCCGATGCCCTGGCGCGCGGGGCGGCGGCGATCCTGGCGCCGCCGGGCACCCGATTGCCCGACGGATACGAGACCACGCCGCTTCTCGATACGGACAACCCACGCCGCCGCTATGCCCTGCTGGCGGCGCGGTTCTATCCGCGCCAGCCGGAAACCGTCGCCGCCGTCACCGGCACCAACGGCAAGACCTCGGTCGCCAGTTTCCTGCGCCAGATCTGGAAACAGGCGGGTATCGAGGCGGCCAGCGCCGGGACCCTGGGCATCCAGTCGGACGTGTTCGCGCGGGGCGAAGGGCTGACCACGCCCGATCCGGCCGACCTGCACGCGGACCTGTCGCATCTGGCGGATCTCGGCGTCGATCATCTGGCGCTCGAGGCATCCAGCCACGGCCTCGACCAATGCCGGCTCGACGGCGTGCGCATCACCGCCGCCGCCTTCACCAATCTGACCCGCGACCATCTGGATTACCACGGCAGTCTCGACGCCTATTTCAAGGCCAAGCGCCGTCTGTTCGACGTCCTGGTCATGGACGGCGGGGCCGCCGTGGTCAACGCCGACGACGGTCATGGCGCCGACGTGATCGCCGCCGCCCAGGCGCGCCACCTGCGGGTCCGCACCTATGGCGAACGCGGCGTCGATTTCAAGCTTCTGTCGTCCCGGCCCGAAGCCCGCGGCCAGCATCTCGGCCTGATGGCCGAGGGGGTTGAACGCGACCTGTTCCTGCCGCTTGCGGGACGCTTCCAGGCCATGAACGCGCTTTGCGCCCTGGGTCTGGCGCGGGTCACGGGGGTTTCGGCGGAAACGGCGCTGGCCGCCCTGGAAACCCTGTCGGGGGCGCCGGGGCGCATGGAATGGATCGGCGAAAAGCCCTCGGGGGGTGCGGTCTATGTGGATTATGCCCATACCCCGGACGCCCTGGAAAACGTGCTGACGGCGCTGCGTCCTCATGCGGCGGGCAGCCTTGCCGTGGTGTTCGGCTGCGGCGGCGACCGGGACCGCGGCAAGCGTCCGGAAATGGGCCGCATCGCCAGCGAACTTGCCGACCGCGTGATCGTTACCGACGACAACCCGCGCAGCGAAGACCCCGAGCAAATCCGCGCCGAAATTATGGCCGCCGCCCCCGGGGCATCCGAAATCGCCGACCGGGGCGAGGCGATCGAGACCGCCGTCGCCGCCCTGTCGGCGGGTGACATTCTGGTCATTGCCGGCAAGGGCCATGAGCGGGGCCAGATCGTGGGATCCCGCATCCTGCCCTTCGACGACCGCGAGGCGGCCCGCGCCGCCGTGGCGGGGGAGGGCTGAGGCCATGGGCATGAAGAAAGCCCCCTACGTGTTGTGGAACGCCGCCGCCGCCGCCGCCGCGACGGAGGGCGACCCCGTCGGCGAATGGCAGGCCACGGGCGTGTCCATCGATACCCGCAGCCTCAACCCCGGCGACCTGTTCGTCGCCATCAAGGGCGTCGCTTCCGATGGCCATGACCATGTCCGGGCGGCCTTGGAAAAGGGCGCCGCCGGCGTCGTCGTGCGGCGCGGGTTCACGGATATTCCCGCCGACGCCCCCGGCGTGCGGGTCGATGACACCACCCAGGCTCTCGAAGGTCTGGGCCGGGCCGCCCGCGACCGCTCGCGGGCCAAGATCTGCGCCGTCACCGGCAGCGTCGGCAAGACCGGCAGCAAGGACGCCCTGGCCACGATCCTGGAACGCAAGGGCGAGGTCCATGCATCGAAGGGCAACCTGAACAACCATTGGGGCCTGCCCCTCAGCCTGGCCCGCATGCCGATCGAGGCGACCTCCGGTGTGTTCGAAATGGGCATGAACCATCCGGGCGAAATCCGCCCGCTGTCGCGCATGGCGCGCCCCCATGTCGCCCTGATCACCACGGTCGAGCTGGTCCACAGCGAATACTTCCGGTCGGTGGAGGAAATCGCCGATGCCAAGGCGGAAATCTTCGACGGGCTGGTCAATGGCGGCACCGCCGTCCTCAACCGCGACAATCCCATGTTCGACCGCCTGTCCGCCGCCGCCCGCAATGCCGGGGCGGGGCAGGTCATGTCCTTCGGCCTGCACGACGGGGCCGATGTGCGGGCGACCGAAACCCGCCCCGACGCACTCGGCACTTGCGTGCTGGCCGACGCCGCGGGAACGGAACTGCGCTACCGCGTCGGCGTCCCGGGCCGTCACTGGGTTCTCAACACGCTGGGCGTTCTCGGCACCGCCATGGCCATGGGGGCGGACCCGGTCGTGGCCGCCGCCATGCTGGCGCGCCTGGCGCCGCCCAAGGGCCGGGGCAACCGCCTGGCCATCCCGTTTGCAGGAGGGGAATTGACCCTGATCGACGAAAGCTACAACGCCAGCCCCGTTGCCGTGACCGCGGCCATCGAGGTTCTTGGGATGAGTGAGCCCGCCAAGGGCGGGCGGCGCATCGCCGTGCTGGGCGACATGCTCGAATTGGGCGACGCGTCCGACGGCCTGCACCGCGCGCTGGCCGCCCCCCTGACCCAACGCCGCATCGACGCCGTGTTCACCGCCGGTCCCGGCATGGGCGAACTGTTCGACGAACTGCCCCGCGAAATGCGCGGCGGCCATGCGGAAACGTCGGACAAGCTGGCGCCCCTGGTCGCCTCGTCCGTGCGGCCCGGCGACGTCGTCCTGGTCAAGGGATCGTTCGGATCGCGCATGGGGGCGGTGGTCGACGCCCTGACGGCCTTGGCCGACACGCAGGCACATGATGAACACGGCAACGGCGGGCGCGGCCGCGCCGTCAACGGGGAATAGGGGAACGGACGATGCTGTATGAAATCCTGTTCCCCATGGCCGGCGAGTTCGCGGTCCTCAACGTGTTCCGCTACCTGACCTTCCGCACGGGCGGCGCCGTCATCACGGCACTGATCATCAGCTTCATGGTCGGCCCCGTGCTGATCGAGGTTCTGAAGGCCAAGCAGAAGGGCGGCCAGCCGATCCGCGACGACGGCCCGGAAAGCCACCTGATCACCAAACAGGGCACGCCGACCATGGGCGGGCTTCTGATCCTGATCGCTTCGGTCGTGGCGACACTATTGTGGATGGATCCGGCAAGCGGCTTCGTGTGGACGGCGCTCGGCGTGACCATCGGCTACGGCGTGATCGGCTTCCTCGACGATTACCTGAAGGTGACCAAGCGCAATTCCAAGGGCCTGCCCGGAAAGTTGAAGCTGGTCATGCAGGTCTTCATCGCAGCCGTCGCCGCGTTCTATATTTCCGCGCATCTGCCGGACCCTCTGGCGACCACCCTGGCCCTGCCGTTCTTCAAGAATGTGCTGATCGACCTGGGCTGGCTGTTCATCGTGTTCGCCTGCTTCGTCATGGTCGGCGCCAGCAATTCCGTGAACCTGACCGACGGCCTGGACGGGCTCGCCATCGTGCCGGTGATGATCGCCGCGGGCGTGTTCGCGCTGATCGCCTATCTGGTCGGCAACGCCGTGTTCGCCAACTACCTGCAACTTCATTATGTGCCCGGGTCCGGCGAACTGGCCGTGTTCATGGGCTCCCTGGTGGGGGCGGCGCTCGGCTTCCTTTGGTACAACGCGCCGCCGGCCAAGGTGTTCATGGGAGACACGGGATCCCTGTCCCTGGGCGGGGCGCTCGGCGCCGTCGCCGTCATCACCAAGCACGAGCTGGTGCTGGCCATCGTCGGCGGGCTGTTCGTGCTGGAGACCGTGTCGGTCATCGTCCAGGTCATTTCGTTCAAGCTGACCGGCCGGCGGGTGTTCCGCATGGCGCCCCTGCATCATCACTTTGAACAAAAGGGATGGGCCGAGGCGACCATCGTCATTCGTTTCTGGATCATCGCGTCCATCCTGGCCCTCGCGGGTCTTGCCACCCTGAAGCTGCGGTGAGGAAGAACTGATGATCGATGTTTTCTATTTCTTCAAGATGCCGGTCGCGGTCCTCGGTCTCGGCCGTTCGGGTCTGGCCGCCTGCAAGGCGCTGAAGGACAGCGACGCCGAGGTTTGGGCCTGGGACGACAACGAGGACAGCCGCCAGCGCGCCCGCGAGATGGATATCCCCCTGGTCGATCTCTACACCTGCAATTGGCGGGAAGTGACGACCCTGGTGCTCAGCCCCGGCATCCCGTTTCATTATCCCGAACCGCATGCCGTGGTGAATCTGGCCAAGGCCGCCGGCTGCGAGGTTGTCAGCGACATCGAACTGCTGGCCCGGGCCCAGCGCGACGCCACCTATATCGGCATTACCGGAACCAACGGCAAGTCGACCACCACGTCGCTGATCGGCCACATCATGCAGTTGGCCGGCCGCGAAGTGGACATCGGCGGCAACCTGGGTCCGCCCGCCCTGTCGCTTGAGCCGATCGGCGAGGAAGGAAGCTATATCCTCGAGATGTCGTCCTATCAGCTCGACCTGACCGTCTCCATCACCTGGGACATCGCGGTGCTGTTGAACATCAGTCCCGACCACCTGGACCGTCACGGCGGCATGGACGGCTATATCGCGGCCAAGCGTCAGATCTTCCACCGCCAGACGGACCCCAGATCGGCGATCATCGGCGTTGACGACAGCTACTGCGAAGCAATCTACGAAGACCTGGCCGACACGGGTGATCAGGTCGTGGTGCCGGTTTCGGGCGCGCGGCGCATCCACGGCGGCGTCTATGTGGTGAACGGCATCCTGGTCGACGACATGGACGGCCAGGAGGTTCCGGTCACGGATCTCAAGGATATTCCCGCCCTGCAAGGTCCGCACAACTGGCAGAACGCGGCGGCGGCCTATGCCGCCTGCCGGCGCGCCGGGGTCGAAGGCCGGGTCATCATGGCCTGCCTGCAAAGCTTCCCCGGTCTGGTTCATCGCCAGGAACCGGTCGAGGTCGTCGACGGCGTCGCCTTCATCAACGATTCCAAGGCGACCAACGCCGCGGCCGCCGCCAAGGCGCTGGCCTGCTACGACAGCATCTACTGGATCGCCGGCGGCCGTCCCAAGGAAGGCGGCATCTCGGGCCTTGCGGAGTATTTCCCGAGCATTCGTCACGCCTATCTGGTCGGCGAGGCAGCGCTGGGATTCGGCCAGGCGCTGGACGGCAAGGTGCCGTTCACCATTTCCGGCGAGATCACGAAGGCGGTCGGCCAGGCATTTGCCCAGGCCAAGAAGGACAAGGCGGAAAAGCCCGTGGTCCTGCTGTCGCCGGCCTGCGCGTCGTTCGACCAGTTCGCCAGCTTCGAGGACCGGGGCGATGCCTTCAAGGAAGCGGTCGAGGCCCTTCCCGGCAAGCATCTCGACCCGACCGAAGCGCCCGAGGCCTTCAAGTCCGACAGACCGGGAGAGGCTGGCTAGATGAGCACGCTTGCCCGCACCGACAATTCAATCCTGGCCCGCTGGTGGTGGACCGTCGACCGCTGGAACCTGGCGGCCGTCGCCGTGCTGGCCATGGCCGGGGCGGTGCTGGCCCTGGCGGCTTCGCCGCCGGTGGCCTTGCGCCTGGGGCTCGATACCTACTACTTCGCGGGCCGTCAGGTGCTCTATCTGGGGCTCGGCCTGTTCATCGTCGTCTGCACCTCGCTGCTGTCGCCCAAGGGCGTGCGCCGTCTGGCCATGGCCGTGCTGGCCGGGTCCATGGTGCTGATGGTGGCGGTGCTGGCCGTGGGGCCCGAGATCAAGGGCGCCACCCGCTGGCTCAGCTTCGGCGCCATGTCCCTGCAGCCGTCGGAATTCGTCAAGCCGGCCCTGGCCGTGACCGCCGCCTGGTTCTTCGCCCAGGCCCGGCTGCAGGAAGGCTATCCCGGCAATCTGGTCGCCACGGGCCTGTTCCTGATGGTCGCCGCCCTTCTCCTGATGCAGCCGGATGTTGGCATGACCATGGTGGTCGCCGCCGTCTGGGCCGTGCAGTTCTTCCTGGCCGGCCTGCCCATCGTCATGGTCATGGGCATCGGCCTGGCCTTCCTGATGGCCAGCGTCGGCGCCTACTTCACCTTCGGCCATGTGCGCGCGCGGGTCGACCGCTTCTTCGATCCCTCGGCGGGCGAGGGTTATCAGGTCATGCGCTCGCTCGACGCCTTCCACAACGGCGGTCTGACCGGGCGTGGCCCGGGCGAAGGCCGGGTCAAGGAAGTGCTGCCCGACGCCCATACGGATTTCATCTTCGCCGTCGCCGGCGAGGAATTCGGCATGCTGGTCTGCGTCGCCATCGTCGGCCTGTTCGCCTTCATGGTGATCCGCGGCCTGTCGCGGGCCTACAAGGACGACAACCTGTTCGTGCTGCTGGCCTCGGCCGGTCTGCTGGTTCAGTTCGCGGTCCAGGCCATGATCAACCTGGCCTCGACACTGCATCTGATTCCGCCCAAGGGCATGACCCTGCCGTTCGTGTCCTACGGCGGATCGTCGACCGTCGCGATCGCGCTCGGCTTCGGCATGATGCTGGCGCTGACCCGCCTGCGTCCGGGCGAAGGGGGGCCGCGATGACGGACAAGATCACCGGACATCTGGCCGTTCTCGCCGCCGGCGGCACCGGCGGGCATGTGTTCCCGGCGGAAGCCCTGGCGGCCGAGCTGGGGGCCCGCGGCTACCGCCTGGCGCTGATCACCGACCGCCGGGGCGGCGGCTTCGGCGGCGCCTTGGCCGACCTGGAAACCCATCACATCCGCGCCGGGGGTATTGCCGGCAAGCGCTTCACGGCGCGCCTGGAAAGCGTGTTCGAACTGGGCCTCGGCATGCTGCAGGCGCGCAAGCTCCTGGCCAGGCTCAAGCCCGATGCGGTCATCGGCTTCGGCGGCTATGCCTCCGTGCCGACCATGATGGCGGCGACCTGGGGCGGGCTGGCCACGGCGATCCACGAACAGAACGCGGTGCTGGGCCGGGCCAACCGGTTGCTGGCGACGCGGGTGCGGCGCATCGCGACCTCCATCGACGGCACGCAGATGGTGCCGGAAGCGGCCAGGTCAAAGCTGCACCTGACCGGCATGCCCGTGCGCTCGGGGGTCCTGGCGGCGCGTGAGACGGCCTATGACGAGATCACCGACCGCGGGCCGCTCAACCTGCTGGTCACCGGCGGCTCGCAAGGGGCGCGGGTATTGTCCGACGTGGTGCCGGCGGCTTTGGCGTTGTTGCCGGATGGCCTGAAAAAGCGCCTGAACGTGACCCAGCAGTGCCGGGCCGAGGATCTGGACCGTGTCGGCGCCGTCTACGCCCAGGCCGGGATCACCGCCGATCTGAAAAGCTTCTTCGACGATGTTCCCCGCCGCCTGGCGGAAGCCCATCTTCTGATCGCGCGGGCCGGGGCCTCCACCGTCGCCGAGATGACGGCCATCGGCCGCCCGGCGATCCTGGTGCCCTATCCCCATGCCATCGACAACCATCAGTTCGCCAACGCCCAGGCCGTGGACGAGGCCGGGGCCGGCTGGCTGATGGCCGAGGACGTGTTCACCGCCGAACGCCTGGCCGGGCGGCTGGCCAGCCTGTTCGAAAGCCCGCGCCATCTGGCCCATGCGGCCCGCGCGTCCAGGCGCATCGGGCGGCCCGACGCGGCCCATGCCCTGGCCGACATGGTGGTCGACATGATGCCCAACGGAGATTCCGGCGAAGGGAGGCAGGCGGCATGAGAGCGCTTCCCCTCGACATCGGCACCCTGCACTTCGTCGGCATCGGCGGCATCGGCATGAGCGGCATCGCCGAGGTTCTGCATTCGCTGGGATATTCGGTCCAGGGTTCGGACATCGCCGACAGCGCCAACGTGAAGCGCCTGCGCGACATGGGCATCGATGTGCATGTCGGCCATGACGCGGCCAACCTGGGACCGGCCCAGGTCGTCGTCGTGTCGTCGGCCGTGAAGCCCGACAACCCCGAGGTCGTGGCCGCGCGCCAGAACCTAATCCCCGTCGTCCGCCGCGCGGAAATGCTGGGCGAACTGATGCGCCTGAAATGGTCGATCGCCGTCGGCGGCACCCACGGCAAGACCACGACCACTTCGCTGATTTCCGCCGTTCTGGACGGCGCCGGGCTCGATCCCACGGTCATCAACGGCGGCATCATCAACGCCTACGGCACCAACGCGCGCCTGGGCACCGGCGACTGGCTGGTCGCGGAGGCCGACGAAAGCGACGGCACCTTCCTGAAACTGCCGTCGACCATCGCCGTGGTCACCAATATCGACCCGGAACACATGGAACATTATGGCGACTTCGACACCCTGAAGCGCGCCTTCGTGCAGTTCGTCGAAAACATCCCGTTCTACGGCTTCGCGGTGCTGTGCATCGACCATCCCGAGGTCCAGAACCTGATCCCCCGGGTGTCGGACCGCCGCGTCGTGACCTATGGCTTCAGCCCCCAGGCCGACGTGCGCGCCGTCAACATGACGCCGGGCCTGGACGGCATCGCCTTCGACGCCGTGATCCGCGACCGCAAGACCGGCGAAACCCGCGAGATCGCCGACCTGCACCTGCCCATGTACGGTCAGCACAACGTGCAGAACGCCCTGGCGGCGATCGCCATCGCCAATGAAATGCTGCTGTCCGACGCCGACGTGGCGCGGGCCCTGGCCAAGTTCGGCGGCGTCAAGCGCCGCTTCACCCGTACCGGCACGGTCGGCGGCATCACCGTGATCGACGATTACGGCCACCACCCGGTGGAAATTTCCGCCGTCCTGGCCGCCGCCCGCGACGCCACCAACGGCAAGGTTATCGCCGTGGTGCAGCCGCACCGCTACTCCCGTCTGCGCGACCTGTTCGAGGACTTCTGCACCTGCTTCAACGACGCCGACGCCGTGATCGTCGCCCCCGTCTATGCGGCGGGCGAAGCCCCCATCGTGGGCATTGACCGGGATTCCCTGATCGAAGGCCTGAAGGTTCACGGCCACCGCAAGGTGATCGCCCTGGAGACGCCCGAGGACCTGGCCCGCATCACCCTCGACCTCGCCAAAAGCGGCGACTTCGTCGTGTGTCTGGGGGCCGGCACGATCACGGCCTGGGCCAACGCCCTGCCGGAACAGCTGCAGGAACTGGGCGGCGGGCTGCGCGAAATTCCCGGCGGCAACGGGCGAAGCGGGGAGGTCAACGCATGATGGCGGCCCGCTACGATACGACGTTGCTCGACCGGCTTGCGCCCGTGCAGGGCCGGCTGACGGCCAATGCGTCCCTGGCAGGCTTTTCCTGGTTCCGCGTCGGCGGCCCGGCCGAGGTTCTGTTCGAGCCGGCGGACGCGGACGACCTCGCGGCCTTCATGGCAAACCTGCCCGCCGACGTGCCGGTCACGGTGATCGGCGTGGCGTCGAACCTGCTGGTTCGCGACGGCGGCGTCGCCGGCGTGGTGATCCGTCTGGGCAAGGCTTTCGCCGAGATTTCCGTCGACGGCGACACGGTCACCGCCGGGGCCGGGGCCATGGACGTGAACGTGGCCCGCGCCGCCCGCGACGCGGGTCTTGCGGGGTTAGAATTCCTGATCGGCATCCCGGGCACGGTGGGTGGCGCGCTGCGCATGAACGCCGGAGCCTACGGAGCAGAGATTTCCGATATTTTCGCGGCCGCATGGGCAGTGACTGGCAGGGGAGAGGATGCGGCCCTCTCCCCGGCCGACATGGCTTTCGCCTATCGTCACTGCGGCCAGCCCGAAAACGTGATCTTCACCCGGGCGGCGTTCCGGGGCGTGCCCGGCGATGTGGACGCCATCGCGCAGCGCATGGCCGAGATCCAGAAGGCGCGCGGCGACACCCAGCCCGTGAAATCGCGCACGGGCGGATCGACCTTCGCCAATCCGGACGGTCACAAGGCGTGGGAGCTGATCGACGAGGCCGGCTGCCGCGGCCTGACGCGGGGCGGGGCCCAGATGTCGCCCCAGCATTGCAACTTCCTGATCAACACGGGCAACGCCACGGCGGCGGACCTGGAAGGGCTGGGCGAGGAAGTGCGTCGGCGGGTGCTTGAGGAAACGGGCATTGAGCTGCATTGGGAAATCCGCCGAATCGGCGTGCCGTCCCTGCCCAAGGCGCGGGAGGTCACGCCATGACCGGACATGTCGCCGTATTGATGGGCGGCTGGTCCGCCGAGCGCGAGGTCTCCCTGGTCTCGGGCGCCGCCTGCGCCAAGGCCCTGCAGGACGCGGGGTATCAGGTCACCACCATCGACGTGCAGCGCGACGTGGGGGCGCTGATCACGCGTCTTTACCCGCGCCCCGACGCGGTGTTCAACGCCCTGCACGGGCGTTTCGGCGAGGACGGCTGCATCCAGGGCCTGCTCGACATCCTGGGCATTCCCTATACCCATTCTGGCCTGCTGGCCTCCGCCGTCGCCATGGACAAGCCCATGGCCAAGCGCCTGTTCCAGGCCGCGGGCATCCCCGTCGCCGACCATGTCGTCACCACCATCGAAGCCGCCCGTGCCAAGGAACCCATGGCCAGACCCTATGTCGCCAAGCCCATGAACGAAGGGTCCAGTGTCGGCGTGCATATCGTCCGCGAAGGCGACAACGAGCCGCCGTTCGAAGGATCGGGCTGGAGCTACGGCGAACTGGTGATGATAGAGCGCTACATCCCCGGGCGCGAGCTGACCGTGTCGGTGATGGGCGGCAAGGCCCTGGCGGTCACGGAAATTACCACCGCGCGCGGGTTCTACGATTACGACGCCAAATACGTCAACGGCGGGTCGATCCATGTGATTCCGGCCGAGGTCGACAAGGGCGTCTACGACCAGGCGATGGACCTGTCCGAACGGGCGTTCACGGCGATCGGCTGCCGCGGCGTGGCGCGCACCGATTTCCGCTACGACGGCGACACCCTCTACATGCTGGAAATCAATACCCAACCGGGCATGACGCCCACGTCCCTGGTGCCGGAACAGGCCGCCCATGCGGGCCTGTCCTTCCAGGACCTGGTCGTCTGGATGGTTGAACAGGCGGAGTGCGATTGATGGCTGATAAGAAGACGGAAACGAACGACACTCAGACGGCGGACAACCGCCGCGCCCGCAAGTCCGGGGCGCCGAGAAAGCGCGTCCTGCGCGGACAGGTCAGCCGCGCCGTCGGCATGGGCGCCTTGGTTGCCGTGCTGGCCGGCGCCGGCGGCGGCGGCTGGTGGGTATGGTCCAACGACGTCGTGCCGCAGCTGTACACCAAGGCCCAGACCTGGACGGTCGACCAGACGGCCGAGGCCGGCCTGCGCATCGACGACATCTTCGTGACCGGGCGTTCGCAGACCACGCGCGACGATCTTCTGGCGGCGCTGAAGCTGACCCGTGGTGCGCCGATCTTCGGCTTCGATCCGGACGAGGCTCGCGAACGGGTTGAGAAGCTGCCCTGGGTCAAGCGCGCGGTGGTCGAGCGCATGCTGCCGGGCACGGTGATGCTGCATATCGAGGAACGCTCCCCGCTCGCCCTTTGGCAGAACAAGGGCGTGTTCCATCTGATCGACGACGAGGGCGTGGTGATCCTCAACAAGGGGCTGGAGCGATTTTCCGACCTGCCCATCGTGGTCGGCCCCGAAGCGCCCCGGCATGCCAAGGCGCTGCTGGAAACGCTCAAGGCCGAACCGGATTTGATGAATCAGGTGCGCGCGGCCGTGTGGGTGTCCGGGCGGCGCTGGACCCTGACCCTGGACAACGGCATCGACGTGCAGCTTCCCGAGGACGACCTCGGCGGCGCCTGGCTGCGGCTGGCGGAGTACGAGCGCCAGCACAAGGTCCTGGACCGCGACGTGGAGGTTCTCGACCTGCGCCTGCCGGACCGCCTGATCGTGCGCAAGGCCGCCAAGCCGCGCCCGCCGCGAAAGCCGAAGGGCCAGGAAACGTGAACAAGATCAAGGACCATACGAGACGACGACCATGAACAAACCATTGGGAAATTCGAAACCGCGCAGCGGCCTGGTTGCCGCCCTGGACCTGGGCTCGTCCAAGGTCACCTGCGTGATCGCGCGCCTGGCGACGGGCGTGTCGAGCAACCAGGTGACCGCGCGGGTCGTCGGCATCGGCCATCAGAAATCCCACGGCCTGAAATCGGGCAGCGTGATCGACCTGGAGGCCGCCGAGGCGACCATCCGCGCCACGGTCGAGGTCGCCGAATCCATGGTCGGCGAAAACATCCACAAGGTCTTCGTCAACCTGTCCTGCGGCAAGCCCAAGTCGAAACTGGTCGCCCACGAAGCGGACATCGGCGGCCGCGAGATCGAGGAAGCGGACCTGTACCGCGTTCTCACGGCCGATCAGGTCACCGCTGGCACCCCGGCGGACCGGGAAATGATCCATTCCATCCCCGTTGGCTATTCGGTCGACGACAACCGGGGGGTGCGCGATCCGCGCGGTATGTACGGCGCGCGCCTGGGCGCCAATGTCCATCTGGTGACGGCGCAACGGGGCCCGGTCAAGAACCTGCGCACGGTGATCGACCGCTGCCAGCTTGAGATTGAGGCCATGGTGGCGACGCCCTTCGCGTCCGCCCTGGCCTGCCTGGTCGATGACGAACGGCAGCTCGGCACCACCTGCATCGACATCGGCGGCGGGGTCACGTCGCTGGCCATCTTCTGCGACGGCGAACTGGTGCATACGGACGTCATCCCCCTGGGCGGCGGCCATATGACCAACGACATCGCGCGCGGCCTGTCGACGCCCCTGGAAAGCGCCGAACGCATGAAGACGCTGTTCGGCTGCGTCATTCCGTCGCCGTCCGACGATGCGGAAATGATCACCGTGCCGTTGATCGGCGAAGACAAGGAGGCGGCGCAGACGCAGGTGCCGCGCTCGGTTCTGGTCGGCATCGTCCGGCCGCGGGCCGAGGAAATCATGGAACTGGTGCGCGACCGTCTGGCGGCCAGCGGGTTCGACAAGGCCATCGGCCAGCGCGTGGTGCTGACCGGCGGGGCGAGCCAGCTGTCCGGATTGGCGGAACTCGCCGGCGACGTGCTCGGCCGTCAGGTTCGCCTGGCCCGGCCGCGCGGGGTCGAGGGGCTATCGGAAGCGGTTTCGGGGCCGGGGTTCGCAACCTCGGTCGGGTTGATCCGCTATGCCGTGGAAAACCCCTTGGAGGTGGCTGGGGGCGATTTTCAGCCGATCAAGGAACGCAGTGGCGCCTTCGGGCGGTTCGGCCAGTGGCTGCGGGAGAATTTCTGAATGAAAAACCAACACCGTGTTTTCAACCAATCCCCTGAATGCATCGACGGCGGGTCCGGTCGTGGTTGCATTTATTCAGGCGGCAAGTAATCATCGGAGGCAGAGAAATGACCATTAAAATCACAGTACCGGAAGATAACGACACGCCCGAGCTGAAACCTCGGATCAGCGTGATCGGCGTCGGCGGGGCCGGTGGCAACGCCGTCAACAACATGATCGCGGCCAATCTCGAAGGCTGTGACTTCATCGTCGCCAATACGGACGCCCAGGCCATCAAGGGCTCCAAGGCCGACCGCCGCATCCAGTTGGGCACGGGGGTGACCAAGGGTCTTGGGGCGGGGTCCAAGCCGGAAGTCGGCAAGGCCGCGGCCGAGGAATCCATCAGCGAAATCCTCGACGAACTGAACCACTCCAACATGGTGTTCATCGCCGCCGGCATGGGCGGGGGTACAGGCACCGGGGCGGCGCCGGTGATCGCCAAGGCCGCGCGCGAGCATGGCATCCTGACGGTCGGCGTGGTGACCAAGCCCTTCCAGTTCGAAGGCAGTCACCGCATGCGTCTGGCCGAACAGGGCCTGGACGAACTGGCGGGCTATGTCGATACCCTGATCATCATCCCCAACCAGAACCTGTTCCGCGTCGCCAACGAAAAGACGACCTTCGCGGACGCCTTCAAGATGGCGGACGACGTGCTCTATTCGGGCGTGCGCTCGATCACCGACCTGATGGTGATGCCGGGCCTCATCAACCTGGATTTCGCCGACGTGCAGTCGGTCATGCAAAGCATGGGCCGGGCCATGATGGGCACGGGCGAGGCGGCGGGTGAACGCCGTGCACTCGATGCGGCGGAAGCGGCAATTTCCAACCCGCTGTTGGACGATGCCTCCATGCGTGGTGCCCGCGGCGTGCTGATCAACATCACGGGTGGCGACGACATCACGCTGTTCGAGGTCGACGAAGCCGCCAACCGGGTCCGCGCCGAAGTGGACGAGGACGCCTATATCATCATCGGCTCCGCCTTCGACCAGTCCATGGAGGGCACCATGCGGGTGTCCGTCGTGGCCACGGGTCTGGAGGTCGCCGAAGGCGAACAGCCCTCGCACCTGCATATCCTGAACCAGGCCCAGCGCATCGCGCCGGTCCGCGTGCCCAAGCCGGAAGAAGAGCCGAAGGCCGCCATACCGTCCATCGTCACCATGCGGGACGAACCCGTTCCGGCCCCCGAGCCGGCGCCGGAAATCACCGATGACATGGCCGAAGCGGCCGCCGATTCGTTCGATTCCGAGCCCATGGACACGGTTGCCGAGGACGATGCCGAGCGGATCGTCGCCAGGGACAGCGCGCCGGAAGCCGCCGAAGCGGCCCCGGCGGAACTGCAGCCTCGGGTTCCGGCCGCCATGCCGGGGGCGGGCAACGTGGAATCCTTCATTCCGCAACGCGCCGTCGAGGTCGATGACGACGACACCATGGACGGCCCGGCGACCGGCGCCGATCCCTTCGAGGTGGCGGCCATGGTCAACGGCTCCCACGCCGAGGACGATGCGCCCAGGATGGGCGGGTTGCTGCGTCGGCCCAAGAAGGAAGGTGGCGGTCTGTCGCTGTTCGAGCGGGTCACCGGCACCGGGCGGGCGAAAAAACCCGAGGAAACCGCCGTTTCCGAGCCTGCTCCGGCGGTTCAGCCGGCTGCGGTTTCCGACCGGGGCACCATCGATGCCCTGATCCGGTCGCGTACGGCGACCCCGCAAATGGCGGAAAACCCGGCCCCGGCCCCCGTTCAGGCCCCGGCCCCGGTACAGGCCGCCCCGGCCCAGCCGGCGCCCGCCAAGGCACCCTTGGGCGGGGTTGATCCGGCCGACCGGCTGCCGTCGGCGGAAACCGAGGACGACCTTCTGGACATTCCGGCCTTTCTCCGCAGGCAGGCCAACTGAAGGGACGGTGGAACACCGTAACATTCGGAAACAATTAGTGATTTGAGGGGATCCCAGGTTCTGTTTATTCAAGAGCCTGGGATTTCTTCAATTCTCCCGCACGCCTCCGGCCGATCACGGGGCGATCGGGAAAGCGGTTGAAAAAACGATTTCAAGGACCTGCGCCGGATATCCCGGACAGCGGGTCCGCAAAACGAAAGAAACGGGAACCTGATGGGTTTGACCACCGCCGGCCAGAAAGACCAGCAGACCAAAGCCGCGCCCAAGGACGCCGTTCGTCAACGGACCTTGAAGGAAGCGGTGTCCCTGACCGGGATCGGTCTGCATTCCGGAACGCCGGTGACCCTGACCCTGCATCCCGCCCCCGCCGATTACGGCATTCATTTCCAGCGCACCGACCTGTCCGAAAACGGCGCCATTGCCGCGCGCTGGGACCGTGTGTCCGACACCCGCATGTGCTCGGCCCTGGCCAACGACCAGGGCGTGTCCGTGGGCACGGTCGAACATCTGATGGCGGCCCTGGCCGGCTGCGGCATCGACAACGTGCGGATCGACCTGGACGGCCCGGAAGTGCCCGTCATGGACGGCAGCTCCCAGGATTTCGTCGACATCATCCGCGCCGCCGGCGTGGTGGCACTTGCCGCCGACCGCCGGGTGATCCGGGTTCTCAAGCCGGTGTCCGTGGAAACCGACCACGGCCGCGCCGAACTGACCCCGTCGCCGGTGTTCTCGGTCGATTTCGAGATCGAATTCAAAAGCCAGGCCATCCGCCGCCAGCATCTGCGGCTCGGCGTCGTCAACGGCGCGTTCTGCAAGGAACTGGCCAATGCGCGGACCTTCGGCTTCATGCACGAGGTCGAGGCCATGCAGAAGGCCGGCCTGGCCCGCGGCGGCTCTCTCGACAACGCCATCGTCATCGACGGCGACAAGGTTCTGAATGACGGCGGTCTGCGTCACGCAGACGAATTCGTGCGTCACAAGGCCCTGGACGCGGTCGGCGACCTGTATCTGGCCGGCGGCCAGATCATCGGCGCCTACCGGGCAGAACGGGCGGGCCACGCCATCAACAACGCGCTGCTGCACAAGCTGTTCGCCGATCCGGACGCCTGGTGCTACGACGTGCTGCGCGGCGACGAATCGAAGACCGCCATGGACGGCGGCATCAAGGCGGAAGCCGCCGTCGCCTGACGGGCCGAAAAATCAAGCGGATTGCGGCGGCGCCTTGGGGCGCCGCTTTCATTTTCTCCCGTCCCGCCTTGCATTCCCGGCAATCTGGGCCAAATCCCGTGGAAAAGGGGATATTGGGCTTTTTAAAATGGTTTCCCCGCGTGATATATTCGCCGCTCCCGGCACGCCCCGGTCCGACCGGACAGGGAATGCCCGTAATCGAGACCTGACACAGCAGATCACCCGCCGATGAGCATGTCCGACCGGATCAGACTCCTTATTCCCGTCCTGGCGGTGTCGCTGGCCGTTTCCGCCTGCTCGATCTTCGAGGACGACAAGCCCGCCTACGTGGAAAAGCCCGTGGACGAGTTGTACAACCGCGGCGTCGATCAGATGGGCGACCGCAAGTTCGCCGATGCGGCGCTGACCTTCGAGGAGGTCGAGCGCCAGCACCCCTATTCGGTCTGGGCGACCAAGGCGCAGATCATGGCGGCCTACGGCTATTACAAGTCGAACAATTATCAGGAAGCCATTTCGGCCCTGGACCGCTTCATTCAGCTGCATCCGACCCATCAGGACGTGGGCTATGCCTACTATCTGAAGGGGTTGACCTATTACGAACAGATCTCCGACGTCACCCGCGATCAGCAGATGACGACCCTGGCGCTGCAAAGCCTGAAGGAAGTCGTCACCCGCTTCCCGGACTCGAAGTTCGCCCGCGACGCCAAGTTCAAGATGGAATTGACCTATGACCATCTGGCCGGCAAGGAGATGGAGATCGGGCGCTATTACCACAACCAGCACCAGTATCTGGCGGCCATCAACCGCTTCCGCGCCGTCGTCGACAAGTACCAGACGACGACCCATGTGCCCGAGGCCCTGCACCGCCTGACCGAGGCCTATCTTGCCCTCGGGCTCAAGGACGAGGCGCGCAAGACGGCTTCTGTCCTGGGTCACAACTTCCCCGGTTCGGAATGGTACATGGATTCCTATGAAATGCTGACCGGCGAGAATGTCCGGCCCCAGACGGCGGAAGAGAAGGCCTGGTACGACCGCCTCAAGTTCTGGTAACCGGCCCATGCTGACGAGCCTGACCGTCAGGGATGTCGTGCTCATTGACCACCTTGCGCTGGATTTTCCGGCCGGGCTCTGCGTCCTGACCGGCGAAACGGGTGCCGGAAAATCGATCCTGCTGGATGCCTTGGGATTGGCGCTGGGGGGGCGGGCCGAGGCCCGCCTTGTGCGCGCCGGCGGCGGCCCGGCGACGGTCACGGCGGCCTTTCAGGTCGCCCCGGGCGCCCCGGTCCTGGCCGAGCTTGAGGAACATGGCATTCCCCCCCTGGACGACAACGGCGACGGCGGCGGCCTGATCATCCTGCGCCGCACGCTGGGGGTGGACGGCCGCTCCCGCGCCTTCATCAACGATGCGCCGGTCAGCGTCGGCCTGTTGAAGCGGGTCGGCGAGGATCTGGTCGAAATCCATGGCCAGTTCGACAACCAGCGTCTGTTGAACCCGGTGCAGCACCGGGCATTGCTGGATGCCTTCGGCGGGCTGGCCAAGGCCCGCGAGGCCTGCCGCACGGCCTGGGCCGTCTGGCAGGACGCCGCCCAGGCCCGCGCCCAGGCGGCGGAAGCCCTGGCCGCCGCCCGCCGGGACGAGGAATTCCTGCGCCACGCCGTGGGCGAGCTGTCGGCCCTGGCGCCGCAGGCGGGCGAAGAGAGTGAATTGGCCCAGGAACGCTCCATGATGATGCACGGGGAAAAGGTCGTCGAGGCCATGAACCGGTCCAAGGCGAGCCTGAACAGCGGCAAGGGGGTCGAAAGCGCCCTGCAGTCGGCGCTCCGTGACCTGGAAGGCGTCGCCGAAAAGGCGGCGGGCGCGCTGGAAGGCCCCATCGCGGCCCTGGGCCGGGCCCTGGACGAGACGGCGGAGGCGGAGACTCTTCTGGACCGCGCCTTTCAGGCCGTGGACCTGGACCCCCGAAAGCTGGAACAGACGGAGGAACGCCTGTTCGCGCTGCGCGCCCAGGCGCGCAAGCATAATGTCCAGGTCGATGGCCTGGCCGACCTTCTGGCGGGAATGGAGGCACAGATCGCCGCCCTGGATACCGGGTCCGGCGACCTGCAGCGCCTGGAACAGGCCGAGGCCGAGGCCCGCAAGGGCTATATCCGTGCCGCCGGCGACCTGAGCCAGGGGCGCAAGACGGCGGCAGCACGGCTCGACGCCGCGATCCTCAACGAACTGGCGCCCCTGCACCTGAAGGGGGCGCGGTTCGAGACGCGGCTGACGGCCCTGGACGAGGACGCCTGGGGCCCGGCGGGCGCCGAAAAGGCGCAGTTCCTGATCGCCACCAACCCGGGGGCCGAACCGGGGCCCTTGAACAAGATCGCGTCCGGCGGCGAACTGGCCCGCTTCATGCTGGCGCTCAAGGTCGTGCTGGCCGACGCCGACCCGGTGCCGACCCTGATCTTCGACGAAGTGGACGCCGGCATCGGCGGCGCCACGGCGGCGGCCGTGGGCGAACGGCTGGCCAAGCTGGGCCGTGCCGTACAGGTCCTGGTCGTCACCCATTCGCCCCAGGTCGCGGCTCAGGGCGCGGGCCACCTGAAGGTCAGGAAGGCGTCCCAGGACGATAGCGCGGCGACCACCGTTTCCTTGCTCGACCCCGACGCCCGGCGCGAGGAAATCGCCCGCATGCTGGCCGGCACGGAAGTGACCGAGGAGGCCCGCGCGGCGGCGTTGTCCCTGCTGGACCGCCGGGCGTCGTAATGACCGTATCGGACGGCCTGCGCGACATTCCCGTCGACCGCCTGCGGCCCGAGGACGCGGCGGTGGAACTGGAACGCCTGGCGGCGGAAATCGCGTCCCATGACCAGGCCTATTACCAGAACGACGACCCGGCGATCAGCGATGCTGGCTACGACGCTCTGAGACAGCGCAACGAGGCCATCGAGGCGAAATTCCCCAAGCTGATCCGCGCCGACAGCCCGTCGCAACGCGTCGGCGCCGCCCCGGCGGAAGGCTTCGCCAAGGTCGTCCATTCCGTGCCCATGCTGTCCCTGGCCAACGCCTTCTCCCGCGACGACGTGGCCGACTTTCTCGACCGGGTGCGGCGGTTTCTCAACCTGCCCGCCGACGAAGCGGTCGAGGTCATGGCCGAGCCCAAGATCGACGGCCTGTCGGTCACCGCGCGCTACGAAAAGGGCGAATTCGTCCTGGCGGCGACCCGGGGCGACGGCCGGGAAGGGGAAAACATCACGGAAAACCTGCGCACCCTGAAGGACCTGCCCGACCGCATCACGGCCAAGGACCTGTTGGGCGCGGGCGTGCCCGAGGTGCTGGAGGTGCGCGGCGAGGTCTACATGGCCAAGTCCGATTTCCTGACCCTCAACGAACGCCAGGAAGCGGCGGGCGCCAAGGTCTTCGCCAATCCGCGCAATGCCGCCGCCGGCTCCCTGCGCCAGAAGGACCCGGCCGTCACCAGGGCCCGGCCGCTCCGCGTGTTCTTCTATTCCTGGGGCGAGGTCTCGGACGTGACCTGGGCGACCCAGGCGGAGTTCAACGACCGGCTGGTCGACTGGGGCTTTCAGGCCAACGCCCGGGCCCGGGTCTGCCGCTCCCTCGACGAGATCATGGCCGAATACGCCCGGACCGAGGCCGACCGCGCCGGGCTCGACTACGACATCGACGGCATGGTCTACAAGGTCAACCGCCTGGACTGGCAGGAACGCCTGGGCCAGGTGTCCCGCGCGCCGCGCTGGGCGACGGCGCACAAGTTCGCCGCCGAAAAGGCGACCACGGTGCTGGAAAAGGTCACCATCCAGGTCGGGCGCACGGGCACGCTGACGCCCGTCGCCAACCTGACCCCGGTCACCGTCGGCGGCGTGGTGGTCGGCCGCGCGACCCTGCATAACGAGGACTACATCGCGGAAAAGGACATCCGCGAGGGCGACACGGTGGTCGTCCAGCGGGCCGGCGACGTGATCCCCCAGGTGGTCGAGGTCGTGGCCGACAAGCGCCCGGCGGGGGCGGCCCCCTTCGTCATGCCCGATACCTGCCCCGACTGCGGCAGCCTGGCGATCCGCGAGGACGGCGCCGCCGCCAAACGCTGCACGGGCGGCCTGATCTGCCCGGCCCAGGCGGTCGAGCGCCTCAAGCATTTCGTGTCCCGCGACGCCTTCGACATCGAGGGCCTGGGGGCCAGGAACATCGAGGCCTTCTGGGGCGAGGGCTGGCTCAAATCCCCCGCCGACATCTTCGATGTCGCGGGCCTGACGGCGAAGCTCGACGGCCGCGAGGGATGGAAGGAAAAATCCATCGACAACCTGCGCAAGGCCATCGAGGACCGGCGCAAGATCGGCCTCGACCGCTTCGTCTATGCGCTCGGCATCCGCCAGGTCGGGCAGGCGACGGCCAGGCTCCTGGCCCGCACCTACGGCTCCTTCACGGCGCTGAAGGCCGCCATGGCCGCCGCCCAGGACCGGGACAGCGAGGCCTATGCGGAATTGATCGACATCGACCAGATCGGCCCCGCCGTGGCCGACGATTTGTTGGGCTTCTTCGCCGAGGATCATAACCGGGAAGTCCTGACGGCGCTCGAGGCCGCGCTGGACATCCAGGACATGGTGGCCGCCGATACCTCGGGCTCACCCGTGGCCGGCAAGACCGTGGTGTTCACGGGCACGCTGGAGACCATGGGCCGCTCCGAAGCCAAGGCGCGGGCCGAAAGCCTGGGCGCCAAGGTCTCGAGCAGCATTTCCGCCAAGACGGATTACCTCGTCGCCGGGCCGGGCGCGGGCTCCAAGCTGAAGAAGGCGGCGGAGCTGGGGGTTACGGTGCTGAGCGAGGACGAATGGCTGGCACTGGTCGGCCGGACCTAGAGCATCACCGCCCACCGCCGCCAACCGTCCTTTTCCGCCCCGCCGAGACTTTCATAGAACGCCTTTGCGCGGGCGTTCGTGGCCAGCACGTTCCATTCCACCCGCTCAAACCCGCCGGCCCGGGCGTGGTCCAGGACCGCGTCCATGAGGGCGCGGCCGACGCCCCGGGCGCGCCAGGGTTCGGCGACGTAGAGCATTTCCAGTTCCAGGGACGGGCGGGCCGTATAGGCGTAGGGGATCGGGAACACGGTGGCGAAGCCGACAAGGCCGCCGTCTGCCTCCGCCAGCACGGCCTGAAGGCCGGGCGGGACGGCACAGGCGCGGCGGGCGATCTCCGCCGCCGTGACGGACAGCAGGCCCGGCCAGCCCTCGAAGGCCGCGAGGTCATTCATCAGGGCGCGCAGGCCCGGCGCGTCGGCGTCGGCGCGGGCGGCGGTCATCCAGCGGATCGTGGCCTCGGTTTTCATGCCCCCGAGTCTATCATCGGCGCCGGTTCGGGCCTACGGACGAGGTGCGGACTAACGTCCCAGAACGCCGGAACGGGTGCGGGGACGAAAATTTTTTGCTTCGGACAAAGGCGCAAAAAGTGCGCCCCGGGCCTGTCTGAAACGGTGCGAAAACCGGCCTGAAAAATCCGGATAATATTGTTTTGGTTCAATTTATTACCCGGGGTCCGCAACGGCGGGTTCGCCGAGGGGGGCGCTGCGGGCGGTCCGCGCATCGGTGCAATGCAAAAAGATGTGATCGGATTTGAGAATTAGTTCTTTACAGCGGGGGCGATCGACTTTAAATCGCCGAGTTCGGGCTCCGAGTGAGGCCGATTGGTGAGGCTGTTTTGGGAGTTTCCCATGCGATGGAAAAGTTCCCCTCTGCACGTGCGCTGGTTCGTTCATTAGCGCCTATCAATCCGGTGACGTGTCTCCGGCCGTTCGCGGTCCGACGCGCGGTTCACTTTTTCCTTAACGAGTTCCCCGGCGAGATCCTCTACGCCGTCAAGACCAACCCCAGGCCGGAAGTCCTGGACGAAGTCTATGACGCGGGGGTCCGGAATTTCGATGTCGCCTCGTTGGCGGAGATCGAGCTGATCGCCGGGCGATACCCCGACGCCAGGATGGCCTTCATGAACCCGGTGAAGAACCGGGACGTGATCCGCCGCGCCTATGCGGAGTTCGGGGTGCGTCACTTCGTTCTCGATTCCGAGGAAGAGCTCAAGAAGATCGTCGAGGCGACGGGCCATGCCCAGGACCTCAGCCTTCTCGTTCGCCTGGCCGTTCCCAACCACCATTCGGAACTGGAACTGTCGTCCAAGTACGGCGTGCAGCCGGATGTGGCTCCCGATCTCTTGATCGCGGCCCGTCAGGTCGCCAGCCGCCTGGGCGTCGCCTTCCACGTCGGCTCGCAGTGCATGCAGCCGTCGGCCTGGGGCACGGCGCTGCACATGGTCCGCGACCTGATCCTGAAATCCGGGATCATCCTCGACATCGTCGATGTCGGGGGCGGCTTTCCGTCGGTCTATCCCTACATGACGCCGCCGCCGCTGACCGACTACATGCGTGAGATCACGGCCGCCATCGACAAGCTGCCGATTTCGGAAGCCTGCGAGATCTGGGCCGAGCCCGGCCGCGCGCTGGTCGCCGAAGGCGCCTCCACCCTGGTGCGCGTCGAAATGCGCCGGGGCGACAACCTGTACATCAACGACGGCACCTACGGCAGCCTGTTCGACGCCGGGTCGTTGAACTTCATCTACCCCGTGCGCCCGATCCGCACCGACGGCCGGTTCCAGAAGCCGCTGATCGGCTATGCCTTCTACGGTCCGACCTGCGACAGCATGGACCACATGAAGGGGCCGTTCTACCTGCCCGCCGACATGCGGGAAGGCGACTACATCGAAATCGGCCAGACCGGCGCCTACGGCTGCGCCATGCGGACCAAGTTCAACGGCTTTCATTCCGATGAAACCGTGGTGGTCTATGATGAGCCCATGTTGACGGCCTATGGTGACCGTATCGCCGCGCAAAATGACACGGCCGCGAGCCTTCCCGGCTCGGCCGTGCTGCTGGAGCAGATGAAATGAAGACCTCGGAACAGAAGATGGCCGACGAAAAAGCGGCCCTGCTGAGCAAGACCGTCGAACACGTCGACATCACCAAGATCGACGCCCGGCCCATCATCGACAGCATGTCGAAGATGTCGTTCACCTCGCGCGACCTGGCACGGGCGACGGGCATCTACAATGACATGCTGGCCGACAAGGACTGCACGGTGTTCCTGACCTTGGCGGGCTCGACCTCGGCCGGCGGCTGCATGAAGGTCTATGCCGATCTGATCCGCTATAACATGGTCGATGCCATCGTCTCGACCGGGGCCAGCATCGTCGACATGGATTTCTTCGAGGCCCTGGGCTTCCGCCACTATCAGGGCTCGCCGGACATCGACGACAACTATCTGCGCTCGCAGTACATCGACCGCATCTACGACACCTACATCGACGAGGAAGAGCTGCAGGCCTGCGACCATGCCATCGGCAAGATCGCCGACGGATTGGAGCCGCGGGCCTATTCGTCGCGGGAATTCATCCGCGAAATGGGCCGCTACCTGGCCGAAGGTGCTGCGCGCAAGAAGGACTCCCTGGTCCAACTGGCCTATGAGCACGACGTGCCGATTTTCTGCCCGGCGTTCACGGATTCCAGCGCCGGATTCGGCCTGGTCCTGCATCAGGTGCGCAATCCTGGCAATCACATGACCATCGATTCGATCGCCGATTTCCGCGAACTGACGGACATCAAGATCAAGTCCGGGACCTCGGGCCTGTTGATGGTCGGCGGCGGCGTGCCCAAGAACTTCGTGCAGGACACGGTGGTCTGCGCGGAAATCCTCGGCCACGAGGTCGACATGCACAAATACGCCGTGCAGATCACGGTCGCCGACGTGCGCGACGGCGCGTGTTCCAGCTCGACCCTCAAGGAGGCCTCGTCCTGGGGCAAGGTCGACACGGCGCTGGAGCAGATGGTCTATGCCGAAGCCGGCAGCGTCATTCCGCTTCTGTGCAGCGACGCCTATCACCGCGGCCATTGGAAAGACCGGCCCAAGCGCCGCCACGCCAAGCTGTTCGACTGAACCTAGGTAGGTACAGTGAAAATTCTGCCTCCTGAAGAGGGCTTCCTCGGCCTGAGCGGGGACGACGTTGCCGATGCGGCTGACAAGCCCGGCGTGACGATCGTCCCCTATGGCCTGGAGGCCTCCGTCAGCTACGGCGGCGGCACGGCGGCCGGGCCGCAGGCGATGATCGACGCCTCGCATCAGGTTGAGCTGTTCGACGAGGAATTGTGGCGGGAGCCCTGCCGCGACTTCCACTTGAATACCCTGGCGCCCTTCGACATCCCCACGGATATTCCGGCCGCCCTCGACCAGCTGGCGGGCGTGGTCGGGGGGGTTCTCGACGCGGGGCGCTTTCCGCTCACCTTCGGTGGCGAGCATTCGATCACGCCGGGGGCGATCCGGCCCTTCGTCGAACGCTATCCGGACCTCTGCCTGCTGCAGTTCGACGCCCATGCGGACCTGCGCGACGGGTATGAGGGCGAGCATTTCTCCCACGCCGCCGCCATGCGCCGCTGCCTGGATCATCCCGGCCTGTCGATCGTTTCGGTCGGCATCCGCAACATCTCGGCCGGGGAAATCCCGTTCCTCGACGCCAACCGGGACCGCATCCACATCTATTGGGGCAAGGACCGGCGGGACTGGGACGTGGAGCAGATCGTCTCGCACCTTGCCGGCAAGACGGTCTACATCACCTTCGACCTCGACGGCTTCGATTCCAGCCTGATGCAGGCCACGGGCACGCCCGAGCCGGGCGGCGTGTTCTGGGACGACGCCGTGCGCATCATCCGCGCCGCCAATCGGGTCGCGGGTAAGGTCGTGGGGGCGGACATCAATGAACTGGCGCCCATCGAGGGCCTGCATTCCTGCAACTTCCTGGCCGCCAAGCTGGCCTACAAGATCCTCGCCTACAAGTTCGCGGACGGGCTGCCCAAGGCGGCCTGACGTTTACCAGCGCGGATTCTACCCCCTCACCCAACGCCGGCTAGGCGCGGCTTTGCCTTGCCAAGCCTCTGTATCCCTCTCCCCCTTTAAGGGGGAGAGGGCAGGGTGAGGGGGTAGGTCGCGTATCAGACAAAATAAAAGGGGCTCCGGTCGGAGCCCCTTTCGTTGTTCTTGGTGTTTCCCCGAAAGCTTAGTGCAGCTTGCCGGGCAGGGCGCCGATGGCGTCGTCGATCAGCTGGTCCGCCTTCTTGCCCTTGATGCTGTCGGCCAGCACCTGGCGGGTGGCGGCCATGGCGACCTCGACCGTATGGGCCTTCAGGTGATCCAGGGCGGCGGCCTCGGCCTGGGACAGACGGTCCATGGCCTGCTTTTCACGACGGGCCAGGGAATCCTTCAAACGCTGTTCGCCCTGCTTGGCGATGCGCTCGGCCTCTTCCTTGGCGGCGGCGACGATCTTCTTGGCTTCCTTCTGGGCGTCGCGCTGCTTTTTCTGGTAGTCGGCCAGCAGCTTCTGCGCTTCCTCGCGGAGCTTTTCCGCCTCTTCGATGTCGGCCTTGATCTTGTCGGCCCGCTCGTCGAGGGCGCCGGCGATCAGGCCCGGCACCTTGAGATAGACCAGCACGCCGATGAAGGCGGCGAAGGCGGTGGCGACCCAGAACGTGGGATCCTGCAACATGTGGTCCATGATCCGCTTCCTTCCTAGGCCTGACGCGCTTTGGCGGCGCCGGCGACGGCCTTTTGCAGGGCCTTGGCGTCGGGCGCTTCGCCGGTCAGCCGCTCGCAGGCGGCCGTCGCGACCTCGGTCGCCATGGCGTCGAGACCGGCCAGGGCGTCCTGCAGGGCCTTGTCGATGGCCGCTTCGCCTTCCTTGATGCGGGCCTGCAGGGTCTGGGAAAGCTTTGCTTCCTCCGCGTCCTGCTTGGCCTTCAGGTCAGCCTGCACCTTGACGATTTCCTCGTGCGCCGTGGCGCGCGCCTCGGTCAGGGCCTTTTCATAGGCTTCGATGGCGGCTTCGGCCTCGGCCTTCAATTCCGCCGCACGCTCCAGGTTCTGCTCGATCTTCTTCTGCCGCGCCTCGAGGGCGCCGCCGATCCGGGGCACGCAGACCTTCCACATGACCAGGAACATGGCGGTGAAGGAAATCACCAGCCAGATGATCTGGGGCACGTAGGTTGTGAAGTCCAATTGAGGCATGGAAAGACCTCTTTATCCGAAAGCCGTTGATCCCAGGGTCAGCCGTCCGCAGACGAAACGCCGTGGCCGGGACGGTAACCGCCCCGGGCCTGCGCAAAGACCCAAAGATCAGCCGAACAGAATGACCAGGGCGATAACCAGCGCGAACAGCGCGATGGCTTCCACGAGGGCGAAGCCCAGCATGGTCATGGGGAACACGGCGCCCTGAGCGGAGGGGTTGCGGCCCACAGCCTGAATGAACGAGGCAAAGATGGTACCGATGCCGATACCGGAACCAATCACGCCGATAACGGCCAGGCCGGCACCGAGCAGCTTCGCAGCTTGAACTTCCATGGGGTTGATCCTTTCTTGATGCTAGATCTTGAGTGTTTGAGTTGACTGGTGAATGGGTTGTTTCGTTGCCCGTGCCGGTTCGCCGCGCCCTAGTGAAGGTGCAGCGCGTCGTTCAGGTACAGGCAGGTCAGAATGGTGAACACGAAGGCCTGCAGGAAGGCGATGACGATTTCCAGGCCCGTCAGCGCGACCACGAACAGCCAGGGTGCGACGCCGAACACGCCGAGCGAGATGATGAACCCGGCGAACACCTTCAGCAGCGTGTGCCCGGCCAGCATGTTGGCGAACAGACGGACGCTGAGGGAGATGGGGCGCGACAGGTAGGAAATGATCTCGATCGGGATCAGCAGCGGCGCCATGAGAAGCGGCACGCCCGGCGGCATGAAGAACGAGAAGAAGTGCATCTTGTGCTTGGCCAGGGCGATGATGGTCACCCCGACGAAGATCACCGCCGCCATGGTGAAGGTCACCACGATGTGCGACGTGAAGGTGAAGCTGTAGGGGATCATGCCCAGCAGATTGCCGAACAAGACGAACATGAACACCGTGAAGATGAACGGGAAGTAGTTGCGGCCCTCGGATCCGACCGTGTCCTTCACCAGATTGGCGATGAACACATAGGAGAGTTCCGCAATCGACTGCCAGCGCCCGGGAACCAGGGCGTTGCGGCGCATTCCCAGGATCAGGAAGGCGCTGACCACGACCACCGTCGCCACCATCATAAGTGCCGAATTGGTGAAAGAGGCATCGAGGCCGCCGAAATTCAGCGGCACAAGTGTTTTGATCTCGAACTGAGCGAGCGGGCTGTGCTTCTCGGCCAAGGCTCGGTTTCCCGTCTGTCTATAGCGCGTTTATGCGGGTGCGGTTTATCGGCGATCTGTGTCGTCGGTCGGATTTTCATCCTGCTGGTACCCCGCGGCGTAACCGTAGCCACGGGCCATCCGGTAGACGTTCAGAATGCCGGCGCATCCCCCTAGGATTATGAACACCAACATGAGCCAAGGCTTGGTATCGAGCCACTTATCAAGCAGCCAACCGATACCCAGCCCAACGGCGACGGCGGAAACTAACTCAATGCCGACACGAAATGCAAGGCTAAGAGCGCTATTTGGTGGCTCCTTGTCGCGATTTTTCTGCGCTTGCGAAAACCCGCCCTTGTCCAGGGCGCCGTCGATGCGCTTCTGCAGGCCGTCCAGGTCCGATTGGGGCCGTTCGTCGGTCATGAAAAATACCTAAGCATGAAGGGGTTATAGGGCTCAGGCGCCGAGAATACCACCTGCGGGGGCCGGTTGTCAGGCGCTCTCGCGGAAACCCTCGGCCTGTTGCAGGTCGACGGAGACAAGCTGCGACACCCCGCGTTCCTGCATGGTCACGCCGAACAGGCGGTGCATGCGGGCCATGGTCATGCGGTGGTGGGTGATGACGATGAAGCGGGTCTGGCCCGTGGCCGCCATTTCGTCGAGCATGGAGCAGAATCGGTCGACGTTGGCGTCATCCAGCGGCGCGTCCACTTCGTCGAGCACGCAGATCGGGGCCGGATTGGTCTGGAACACCCCGAACAGCAGCGCCAGGGCCGTCAGCGCCTGTTCGCCGCCCGACAAAAGCGACAGCACCTGCAGGCGCTTGCCCGGTGGGCTGGCGAAGATTTCCAGGCCGGCTTCGAGCGGGTCGTCCGATTCCACCAGCTCCAGATGGGCCTTGCCGCCGCCGAACAGGCGCTGGAACAGGACCTGGAAGTGGCCGTTGACCTCTTCGAACGAGGCCAGCAGGCGGGCCCGGCCCTCGCGGTTCAACTCGTTGATGCCCTGGCGCAGCTTGTCGATGGCGGCAAGAAGGTCGGTCTTTTCCGTTTCCAGGCCGGTGATCTGTTCCGACAGTTCGGTCATTTCCTGCTCGGCGCGCAGGTTGACCGGGCCCATGGTGTCGCGCTCGCGCAGCAGGCGGTCGACCCGGCCTTCGGCGTTTTCCAGGTCGGGCAGGTCCTTGCCCTCTTCCAGTTCCGCCAGTTCGGCCAACTTGTCCGGGCCGACGTGCAGGCGGTCGTTGATGCGCTCGATCAGGCCGCGGCAGCCCTGTTCGGTCTGCTCCACCGCGCCCTCGGCGCGGACCCGGGTTTCGCGGGCGAAGGACAGGTCGTGTTCGGCTTGGCGCATGTCGCGGTCGGCATCGGCCAGGGTCGTCTCCGCCTGGGCCAGCTGGTCGGCGGCGGCGTTGCGGCGTTGTTCCGAGCCCTGGATGGCGGTCAGCAGTTCGTCGCGCTTGGCGGCGATTTCGGCCGGTTTCTGCTGCAAGGCGTCCAGATCCGTCTGCAAGGCCGTGGCCCGTTCCGCCAGTTCGCCGAGCTGGCTTTCCGAGCGCGAGCGGCGGGTCACCCACATCTGGGATTCGGAGGCGACGGCCAGCAGGCGCTGCTTGCGGCCTTCCGAGGCCTGGAACAGTTGGTCGTGGCGCGACCGGCATTCCATCTGATGGGTGCGCTTCTCGGCCAGGGCCGTGCGCTTGTCGGCCAGGGCCGTGCGCGCGGCCTCCAGATCCGGCAGTTCACTGCGCTCGGTCGCCAGGGCGGCCTTCTGGGCTCCGGATTCCTCCTGGTCGGCGGCGATCGAGGCCTGGGTCTCGGCCAGGGCGGCCAGCTTGTTCTGCACGGCGGCGGCCCGGTCCTTGACCTCGGCCAAGCGGTCGCGGGCGGCGTTGAAGGCGCGGTCGGCCTCGTTCAGGGCCTGGCGGGCGTCGCGCTCCTGGGTGCGCAGGGCCTCGGCCTTGGCCTTGGCGGCCTCGGCGGTGGCCCGCAGGGCGTCCAGGGTTTCCCGCGCGGCGGCGGCCTGGCCAGCGACCTCGTTCAGGCGGTTGCGCTGGGCCAGACGCTGGGCGGCGGCGGTTTCCGCCCCCTCGGCGACGCGGAAGCCGTCCCAGCGCCACAAGCCGCCGGCGCGGCTGACCAGGCGTTGGCCGGGGGCCAGGCCGGCCTGCAGGCGGGCCCCTTCGGCGGCGTCTTCGACGATGCCGATCTGCGACAGGCGGCGGTCGAGGGCGGCGGGGGCCTTGACGACCTCGGCCAGGGTGCGCACCCCGGCGGGCAGGGCGGGGGCCGCCGCCATGGGACCCAAGGCGCGCCAGCCGATGACCACGCCGTCGCCGTCGTCGCCCGTGGCGGGGGCGGACAGGTCTTCGCCGAGGGCGGCGCCCAGCGCGTCCTCGAACCCCTTGTCGACGCTGATCTGGTCGAGCATGGGCGGCAGGTCCGTTTCCGGCCCCGTGGCGAGCACCCGTTCCAGGGTGCGGATTTCCGTTTCCAGGGCGGTCTGCTCGGTCGCCTTTTCGCGCGCGGCCTGGGCCGCCTGTTCCGACGCCTGATCGGCCTCGGCGCGGGCGGCCTCCGTCTTGGTCAGGGTCTCGCGGGCCGTGTCGGCGGTGGTCCGCGCGGCCTCCACGGCGGCGTCGGCCTGGGCCAGATCGACCAGATCGGCGGAACGGGATTCCAGCTCGGCCTTATGCGCCTCGGCGTCGGCGGCGCGCTGGGCCAGCCGGTTCAGGCGGTTTTCCAGTTCTGCCAGGCGCTGGTTCAGGGCATTGCGCCGGGCTTCGGCGGCGGCCAGGTCGTTGGTGTCGCGGTCGACCTCGCGGTCCATTTCGGCGACGGCCTCATCGGCGGCGGCGCGGGCCTCGGCGGCGGCCGTCAGGTCGTCGGCTTCCTGTGTCTGGGCGGTCTCTATTTCCTGCTTTTCGGCGGCCAGGCGCTGCACGGCCTCGGCGGCGTCGGTCATCAGGCCCTGTTCGCGCTCGCGGTCGCGGGCGGTCTGGTCTAGGCGGCCCTGGGTTTCGGCCATGGTCTGGGCGACGCGGGCCTCTTCCTCGTCCAGGCCCTCGCGGGCCAGGGTCAGGCGCTGCAGTTCCGCCGCCGCCGCCGCCTCGCCCTGTCGCAGTTCGGGCAGTCCCTCGGCCGCATGGGCCTGGCGGGTCGTTGCCTGGGCCGCCCGCTGGGTCAGTTCGGCGACCGCATGCTCGGCTTCCTTCAATTGCGCGCGGGCCGTGTCGCGGGCGGTTTCCGCGTTGGACCACAGGATATGGAACAGGGTCGCCTCGGCCTTGCGGATATGATCCGACAGGTTGCGGTAGCGGGTCGCCTGGCGCGCCTGTTTCTTCAGGTTGTTCATCTGGGCGTCCAGGGTGACCAGGATGTCGTCCAGGCGCTCCATATTGGCTTCCGCGCCCTTCAGGCGCAGTTCCGCCTCGTGGCGGCGGGAGTGCAGGCCGGTGATGCCGGCGGCTTCTTCCAATAGAAGACGCCGCTGCGCCGGCTTGGCGTTGATCACGGTGCCGATGCGGCCCTGGCTGACCAGGGCGGTCGAGCGCGCGCCCGTGGCCTGATCGGCGAACAGCAACTGCACGTCGCGGGCGCGCACTTCCTTGCCGTTGATGCGGTAGTTCGACCCCTTCTCGCGCTCGATGCGGCGGGTGACTTCCAATTCATCCGTGTCGTTGAACTGGGCAGGGGCCTTGCGCTCGGTATTGTCGAGGGTCAGGGTGACCTCGGCGATGTTGCGCGACGGTCGGTCTTGCGTTCCGGAGAAGATGACGTCTTCCATCTCCGTGCCGCGCATCTGCTTGGCCGAGGTCTCGCCCATCACCCATTTCAAGGATTCGACCACGTTCGACTTGCCGCAGCCGTTCGGACCGACCACGCCCGTCAGGCCCGGTTCGATGAACAGCTCCGTGGGGTCAACGAAGGATTTGAACCCCAGAACGCGGATTTTCTTGAAATTGAGCAAGTCGCCTCGCCGATCCTGATTGCCTGTTTGCGCCGCTTATTTCTTCAGGGCGCGTTCGATGATGTCCTCGAACACCTTTAAGTCCTGCGCGCCCGAGACCTTTTCCCCGGCGATGATGAAGAACGGGGTGGAATCGACGCCGTGGTCCCTGTTGCCTGCCTCGGCGGTCTTCTGGATGCCTTGCAGAAGGTCCTCGTTGCGCAGGCAGGCGTCGACCTGGGCCGGCGACATGCCGGCTTTCTTGGCCGTGGCCTGGATGGCGGCCAGGCCGTCCGGGGCCTGGCTCCAGACCGCCTGGTCGCGGAACAGGATGCTGAGCATGGCGAAATAGCGCACGGGGCCGGCGCAACTGGCGACCATATGCGCGGCCAGGGCGCGCTGGCCCAGGGGGAAGTCGCGGAAGACCAGCTTCACCTTGCCGGTGTCGATGTACTTTTCCTTGATCGCGGGCAGGGTCTTTTCATGGAATTCGCGGCAATGGGGGCAGCTCAACGAGGCATACTCGATCATCGTTACCGGCGCGTCGGCCTTGCCGAGCACCTTTTCCGCCAGCATGTCCTGAACGCTCTGGGCCCGCGCCGGACCCGCGAAGGGTCCGGAAAGGGCCAAAATCAGTGTCATTGCAAACGCAAGACCTTGTGCTAATCGCAGCAAATTAACCTCCTGAAACACAAGATGTTGATGACTATAGAATCGGCCCCGAGACGGAGTCGACTCCTTTTGCTAAATCGTTGATATGGGCCGCCAATCCGTAATTTATCCACCGTCCCCGCGGCGCCGCCGGACGGCCTGTCCCAGGCCTTCCAGGGCGCGGCGCAGGTCCGGGTCCGTCACGGCTTTCAGGTCGCGCTCCAGCGCGGTCCGCTCGGCTGTGCTCAGCACCCGGGGCGGGGCGGGGGTGGTGTCCTCGCGCGGCGGCAGGGGACGCTGAAAAATGTGGATGCCCCTGACGGCGCCGTAACCGAAATAGGTGTTCACGCGCTCGACGATCAGGGGCTTCAGATGCTGGACCTCGGTGGCGACGGCGGAATTGCCGGCCTGCAGGTGCAGCAGGCCGCCCGTGCGCTGGCCGCGGGGAAAGATGATGCGGTCGGGCAGGGTATGGCGGGCCAGCAGGTCGCCGGCGATTTCCGGCCAATGGCGCAGGATGTCGCCCTGGGCGAAGCCGCGCTTGCCGTAGGCGGCGGCGGTCACCTTGCTCAGGGCCTGGCCGACGGCGCGGACCCCGCCTTTGCGGCGGCGGGGCGGCTTGGTCGCTTCGTCGTCCTGGGCCATGGTGTTCCTTTCGGGCCGCCGCCCCCCTTTTCCGCGTCCCGGCGGCGTGGCATTAACGGGGGATGCATTTAAGGGTGCCGACCCAGGGTCCCGCAAGGGCCCGTCGGTGGAAGCCGGGGGATAACACGGATATTGCCGCAACCAGGAGCCTGCCATGAGCCTTTCGTCCGCCGATGATGCCCTGACCGGGGCGTTGCTGGGCTGGTACGACCGCCACCGGCGGGTGCTGCCGTGGCGGGCACCCGCGGGCCGGCGGGCGGACCCCTATCACGTCTGGCTGTCCGAGATCATGCTGCAACAGACCACCGTGGCGACCGTAAAAAGCTATTTTGACCACTTTGTGGCGCGCTGGCCCCGGGTCGAGGATTTGGCGGCGGCGGACCTGGACGACGTCCTGCACGCCTGGCAGGGGCTCGGCTATTATGCCCGGGCCCGCAACCTGCACAAATGCGCGAAGGCCGTCGCCGGGGACCACGGCGGCCGATTTCCCGATACGGAGGCGGCGCTTCTGACCCTGCCCGGTGTCGGGCCCTATACGGCGGCGGCCATCGCCGCCATCGCCTTCGACGTGCCGGCGTCGCCCGTGGACGGCAACATCGAACGGGTCACGGCGCGTCTCAGGCGCATCACGGAGCCACTGCCCGCCGGGAAAACGGCGATCCAGGCGGCGGCGCGGCAACTGACTCCCAACACGCGGCCCGGCGATTTCGCCCAGGCGATGATGGACCTGGGGGCGACGGTCTGCACCCCGCGATCCCCCAAATGCGACCTTTGCCCATGGCAGGGGGCCTGCGCCGCGCGGGCGGCGGGTAATGCGGAAAACCTGCCCGCCCGCGCCCCGAAAAAGGCCAAGCCGACGCGGTACGGCGTGGTGTTCTGGACCGTCGATGGCCGGGGCCGGGTGCTGCTGCGCCGCCGGGCCGAACGGGGCCTTCTGGGCGGCATGATCGAGGTCCCGTCGACGGACTGGAGGGACACCCCTTGGGATATGGGCGAGGCGTCGGGGCATGCGCCCCTGCCGGCGGCGGCCTGGGAAGGGGCCGGCGAGGTCCGCCATACCTTCACCCATTTCCATCTGCGCCTGGCGGTGGTTTGCGGAACCGTGGCGGGCGGCGATATCGCCGACGGAACCTGGGTGCATCCCCGCGATTTCGGCGGTCAGGCCCTGCCGACCCTGATGAAGAAGGTGGCGAAGGCCGCCCTCGGCTAATCCAGTTCCAGGGTCAGGAAACAGCTGTGAGGATCGGGGCCGTAGCCGGGGATCGGCCCGGTCTCGGTGAATCCGGCGGTGCGGTAGAGCGTCTGCGCCGTCCGGAAGAGTGCCGTGGCGCCCGTTTCCAGGCTCAGCCGGCGATAGCCCCGACGCCGCGCCTCGGCCAGGATATGGGTGAGCATGGTGCGCCCGTAACCCTTGCCCCGGAACCGCGCCAGGGTGTGCATGGATTTGATCTCGCCGTGGCGGGGGTCGAGTTCCTTGAGCGCCCCGCAACCGACGATCTCGCCCCCGTCCCAGACGGACCAGAAGGTCACATCGGGCGCGGTCAGGCCGGACAGGTCCAGGGCGTGCACGCTTTCGGCCGGCGTCTGGCTGAACATCTGGTCGAGGTGCGCCCGGATCACGCCGCGCACGGCCCCGCCCGTCAGGTCGTCCTCGCGGATCTCCATCGGGTGGCCCGCCGTTTGGTCAGTCGTCGTAGGCCATCAGCGCGCTGAACGGCACGTCCAGCTTGTCGCGGCCCTTCAGGAAGGTCAGTTCGATCAGGCAGGTGGCGCCCACGACCTCGGCCCCCGCGCCCCGCAACAGATCGATGGACGCGGCCATGGTGCCGCCGGTCGCCAGCAGGTCGTCCATGACCACCACGCGCTGGCCCGGTTCGATGGCGTCTTTCTGAATCTCGATGGTATCGGTGCCGTACTCCAGGGCGTATTCGTGGCCGATGGTCTCGCCGGGCAGCTTGCCTTTCTTGCGCACCATGATGAAGCCGCAGCCGAGCCTGGACGCCAGGGGGGCGGCCGTCAGGAAGCCGCGGGATTCGATGCCGGCCAGGATGTCAGGCTGGTATCCGGCGACGATCTTGGCAAGGCGGCCCAAGGCGACCTGCCAGGCGTCGGGATGCCGCAGCAGGGTTGAAATGTCGTAAAACAGGATACCGGGAATGGGAAAATCGGGAATGCCCCGGATGTGGTCTTTCAGGTCCATGTGTCCCCCCTGGGAAAAATCAATTTGTGTGAATGGTCGGCGCATCCTATTGGATTGACGCGCGGCCATGCAATCGCGTCCTATGGTTGGGTAGGTTGCGTAGCGGAATGTCCGATGACCAACGTTTTCTATCGCGAGCTTAAATCCGACATGCCGGTCGCCGTGAAGGGTGACGGCATCTACCTGATCGACGCCGCCGGAAAACGCTATCTGGACGCCTCCGGCGGGGCCGCCGTGTCCTGCCTGGGCCACAGCGACGCCGACGTCATCCGGGCGATCAAGGATCAGGTCGACAAGGTCGCCTTCGCCCATACGGGCTTCTTCACCACCCAACCGGCGGAGGACCTTGCCGAACTTCTGGTGGGCGCGGCCCCGGACGGCATTTCCATGGTCTATTTCCTGTCCGGCGGGTCGGAGGCGGTGGAGGCGGCGCTTAAGATGGCGCGCCAGTATTTCCTGGAAACGGGACAGCCCGAGCGCACGAAATTCATTGCACGGCGGCAGAGCTATCACGGCAATACCCTGGGCGCACTTTCAGTCGGCGGCAACCTGTGGCGGCGCGAGCCCTACAAGGAAATGCTGATGCCCGTGTCGCACATCGCGCCCTGTTATCCCTACCGCGAGATGCGGGGCGGCGAGAGCGAGGAAGAGTACGGGCGGCGCATCGCCGATGAGTTGGAAGCGGAAATCCTCAGCCTGGGTCCCCGCAACGTGGCCGCCTTCATCGCCGAGACCGTGGGCGGGGCGACGGCCGGCGTGCTTGCCCCCGTGCCCGGATACTTCAAACGTATCCGCGAAATCTGCGACAAGTACGGCGTGCTGATGATTTTGGACGAGGTGATGTGCGGCATGGGCCGCACGGGCACCCTGTTCGCCTGCGAACAGGACGGCGTGGCGCCGGACATCATCTGCATCGCCAAGGGCCTGGGGGCGGGTTATCAGCCGATCGGTGCGACCCTGGTGTCCGGCGACGTCTACCGCGCCTTCAAGGACGGCTCGGGCGCCTTCCAGCACGGCCATACCTACATGGGCCACCCCATGGCTTGTGCCGCGGCGCTCGCGGTTCAACGCAAGGTGCGGGACGCGGGCCTGCTGGACAACGTAACGCGCATGGGAGCTGTCCTGGTCGACCGGCTGCACGACCGCCTGGGCAACCACCCGCATGTCGGCGACATTCGCGGGCGGGGCTTGTTTCAGGGGATCGAGTTGGTCGCCGACCGGGCGACCAAGGAAACCCTCGACCCGACCTTGAAGATTCACGCGCGGGTGAAGAGGGCCGCTTTCGAGCGTGGGCTGATCTGCTATCCCGCCGGCGGCACAGCGGACGGGGTCCGCGGCGATCATATCCTGCTGGCCCCGCCCTTCATAATCGACGAGGCCCAGGTCCGGGATCTGGTCGGGCTGTTGGGTGACGCCATCGACGCAACGTTGAAGGAGACGGGGATCATGTAATCCGGGGGGTGAGCCGGGTTATTTGAAAGAGGGGTAATTGAAGTATGTTCATTCATGGCGGATTGGGCGGAATTCGGTTCAAGGGTTCACCGACATTAGCCGTGTGGATGGCCGTGTTCGCCATCCTTGTGTCGATGGGGCTTTACTCCCCGGTTCAGGCGAAATCGCTCACCATCGGTACCGGCAGCAACGGCGGCGTCTATATCCAGCTCGGCAAGGCGATCTGCTATGTCATCCGCCTGGAAATGCGCGGCACGCAATGCGAGGCCGTGACGACCAAAGGCTCCATCGACAATCTGATCGGCATCAAGAAGGGCACCTTCGATCTGGCCATCGTCCAGTCCGACGTCCAGTACCATGCGGTCAAGGGCACGGGCACCTTCGCCAATATCGGCGCGGTCAGGGGCATCTATGGGTTGTTTTCCGCCCATCCCGAAGCATTGGCCATCGTGACCAAAAAAGACAGCGGGATCATGACGCTGAATGACCTTGTGGGGCAGCGCATCGATATCGGCAAGGTCACGTCGGGCACCAACGCGACCATGCGGCTTTTGTTCGAGGCCATGGGCCTGCCGCTTTCCAGCTTTCCCCTGGTTGCGACCCTGGACATCAAGGATCAGTACGGCGCCATCTGCGGACGCAAGGTCGATGCCACCACGTTCCTCGCCGGGCATCCCAACGGCAACGTGAACAAGCTGATCAAGCTGTGCGACGTCAGTTTCATCGGCCTGCCAGACGCGGCCGTGGACCGGCTGATCGCATCGACCCCCTATTACGTTCGGGCGCTGATTCCCGGGGACGCTTACGGGGAAATGCTGGACGATGTGCCGACGGTCGGCCTGGCGGCGACGGTCATGGCATCCGACAACCTGGATTCCGCGACGGCCTATTACCTGACCAAGGCGGTGTTCGAGAACCTGCATATGATCCAGACCAAGCACCTGGCGTTCTTTCGCCTGCACCCCCTGGAAATGGCCCGTTCGGGCATCACCGCGCCCCGTCATCCGGGCGCCGCGCAGTACCTGCGCGAGGTCGGGCGCCTGCGTTGAGTCCCGGAATCGCGTCTTTATCCGAAACAATTCCGGACATTGAAAAGCGCAGTTAATCTTCGCCGTTGGCCTTTCCCGGCGATGTGTTACACTTTCCGTAACGACATAGTTCAGGGAATCACATGGCATTGTCAGGGGGGAGTCTGAAAAGGACGCCTGCGGTGAGGATTTGCGCACCGGCACCGGCAATCCGCCCGAAACCCTGGTATACCAAGCCATCCGCCGGCACGGCATGGCGTGAATTTTCCGACGCATTCAACAAAATTCGGGCCCGCAGGCAGGTCCCGGGGGCGATTGCCCCGGGTTCTTGCGTGCCCGATACGCCGGGCGTTTCCCCGGCGGATCACCCGGACAACCGTTGCCAATCCACACAGGGCTGGCTGCGGATCCTGGGACTCCCCCCAGCCGGAGGGCGTGGCACCTGCCGCGTCTCGGCGTTTCATCATTATCCAACCTGAAAAAATCCAAGGAGGAATGGAGATGTTCCTGAGAAAAACTCTGGCCGCGACCGTCGCCGTCGCCGCGATGGCGGCGACCTTCGGCGGCGCCCAGGCGGCGGACGAGAAGTTCATCACCATCGGCACCGGCGGACAGACGGGCGTCTACTTCGTCGTCGGACAGTCGATCTGCAAGCTGGTCAACCGCAACACGGCCAAGCACGGCATCAAGTGCACGGCGCCGTCGACCGGCGGTTCCATCGCCAACATCAACGCCATCAAGGCGGGCAACCAGGACATGGGCGTGGCCCAGTCGGACTGGCAGTACCATGCCTATAACGGCACGTCGAAGTTCAAGGACGATGGCGCGTTCAAGGACCTGCGGTCGGTGTTCTCGGTGCACGGCGAGCCCTTCACCGTGGTCGCGCGCAAGGATTCCGGCGTGACCAAGTTCGACGACCTGAAGGGCAAGCGCGTCAACGTCGGCAACCCCGGTTCCGGTCAGCGCGCAACCATGGGTGTCGTGCTTGAGGCGTTGGGCTGGGACGAGTCCGCGTTCTCCTTGGCATCCGAGCTGAAGTCCTCGGAACAGGCGGCGGCGCTCGGCGACAACAAGGTCGATGCCATCGTGTTCACGGCGGGCCACCCGAACGGCTCGATCCAGGAAGCGACGACGACCACCGACGCCCTGCTGATCCCCGTGGTCGGTCCGGCCATCGACAAGCTGGTCAGTGAAAACCCCTATTACGCCCACGCCACCGTTCCGGGCGGCATGTACAAGGGGAACGCGAAGGACACCAAGACCTTCGGCGTGAAGGCGACCTTCGTGTCCTCGGCCAAGGTGCCGAACGACGTCGTCTATCAGGTCGTCAAGGCGGTGTTCGACAACTTCGGACGTTTCAAGAAGCTGCACCCGGCCTTCGAACATCTGAAGGAAACGGACATGATGGCGGCCGGCAATTCGGCGCCGCTGCATGACGGCGCAGCCAAGTACTACAAGGAAAAAGGCTGGTTGAAGTAATCAGCGAATGCTTCCCCGCCGGGCAACCGGCGGGGAAGTCCTTCGTCCGCCGATCGCCGGGAAGGGGAGAGACCGGCACTGGACGGCATGTCGACCGCTTACGCGGTGACGCCTTTGGGGGCCTGAAGAAAAAGCGAGACGACAATGAGCGAGCAGACGAACAATACCGGCGCCAGTGCCGACGAATTGGCCGACCTGGTTGCGTCGACCGACACCGGCGGGCGCAATCCCGGCAAGACCTGGACCGCGGTCCTGTTCTTCACGGCCTTGGCCTGGTCCCTGTTTCAGCTTTGGTTCGCGTCGCCGCTGCCTTTCGCGTTGCATATTGGGGTGTTCAACGACACCGAGGCCCGCTCGATCCATCTGGCCTTCGCGATCTTTCTCGCGTTCCTGGCCTATCCGGCGTTCAGCCGCTCGCCGCGCAATTACATCCCCATTCTCGACATCGTGTTCGCCTTCGTGGGCGCCGCCAGCGCGTCCTATCTGTTCGTGTTCTACCGCGACATCGCCGACCGGGTCGGTGCGCCGATTGAACAGGACTTCGTGGTCGCCGTGATCGGGGTGCTGCTTCTGCTCGAAGCCACCCGACGGGCCCTGGGGCCGGCGCTCGCCATCGTCGCCTCCGTGTTCCTGCTCTACACCTTCTTCGGTCCCTACATGCCGGGGATCATCGCCCATAAGGGCAATTCCCTCGCCGAAGTGGTCAACCACCACTGGATCACCACCGAGGGCGTGTTCGGCATCGCGCTCGGCGTTTCCACCAGTTTCGTGTTTCTGTTCGTGCTGTTCGGCGCCTTATTGGACAAGGCGGGGGCGGGCAACTACTTCATCCAGGTCGCGTTCTCGCTGATGGGTCACATGAAGGGCGGTCCGGCCAAGGCCGCCGTCGTCGCCTCGGCCATGACGGGCCTGATTTCCGGCTCCTCCATCGCCAACGTGGTGACCACGGGCACCTTCACCATCCCGCTGATGAAGCGGGTCGGCTTTTCCAGTGAAAAAGCCGGTGCGGTCGAGGTCGCGTCCTCCGTCAACGGCCAGATCATGCCGCCGGTCATGGGGGCGGCTGCGTTCCTGATGGTCGAATACGTGGGCATTCCCTATTTCGACGTGGTCAAGCACGCCTTCGTCCCGGCGCTGATCAGCTACATCGCCCTGGTCTATATTGTGCACCTGGAAGCCATGAAGCTGGGCATGGAAGGCCTGCCGCGCGTGGTCGAGCCCAAGCCCTGGGTGCAACGGCTGGTCGGCCTGGCCTTCGGCATCGCCATGGTGTCCGGCCTGTCACTGGCGGTCTATTACGGGCTCGGCTGGATGAAGCCGGTCCTGGGGGGGTATTCCTCGATCATCGTGGCGCTGGGCATCGGGATCGTCTACGTCCTGCTGGTGCGCTTCGCCGCCCAATACCCTGACCTCAAGATGGATGACCCGAACCAGCCGGTGCTCAGCCTTCCCGAACCGGCGCCGACCATCAAGTCGGGCCTGCATTTCCTGCTGCCGGTCATCGTCCTGGTGTGGTGTCTGATGGTCGAACAACTGTCGCCCGGCCTGTCGGCGTTCTGGGGTTCGGTGCTGATGATCTTCATCCTGCTGACCCAGCGCCCCATTTACGCCTATTTCCGCAAGCAGACGGATTTCATCGCCCAGATCAAACGCGGCTGGAATGAACTGCTCGACGGTCTGGTCACGGGTGCGCGCAACATGATCGGCATCGGCATCGCCACGGCGACCGCCGGGATCATCGTCGGCGTGGTCAGCCAGACCGGCGTGGGCTCGGCCCTGGCCGACGTTGTCGAGGTGCTGTCCGGCGGCAATTTGATGGCGATCCTGTTCCTGACCGCCTTCCTGTCGCTGATCCTGGGCATGGGCCTGCCGACCACGGCCAACTACATCGTGGTGTCGGCGCTGCTTGCTCCCGTCATCGTCACTCTGGGACAGCAGAACGGCCTGATCGTGCCGCTGATCGCAGTTCATCTGTTCGTGTTCTACTTCGGGATCATGGCCGATGTGACGCCGCCGGTCGGCCTCGCGTCGTTCGCCGCCGCCGCGGTATCCGGGGGCGACCCGATCAAGACCGGCTTCGTCGCGTTCTTCTATTCCCTGCGCACGGCGGCGCTGCCGTTCCTGTTCATCTTCAACACCGATCTTCTGCTCATCAACGTGGACGTCTTGCACGGCGTGTTCATCTTCCTCACGGCGACACTGGCGATGCTACTGTTCGCGGCGGCGACCCAGGGCTACTTCCTGACCAGAAGCAAGGCATGGGAGACCGTGCTGCTGCTGCTGCTGGCGTTCTCGTTCTTCCGGCCCGGGTTCTGGATGGACATGATTTCGGCGCCTTATATCGACTACAAGCCGGCGGAAATGGCGACGGCCTTCGAAAGCACGCCGGAGGGCGAAAAGATTCGCCTGATGATCGCCGGCAAGGACGAGGTCGGAAATCCCCGGGAATGGATGGTTGTCCTGCCCATGGGGCCGGCGGCCAGCGGGGCAGAGCGCATCAAGGCGTCCGGCATCACGCTCCGCGAGGACGGCGGCAAGGTCCTGGTCGACGACGTCGCCTTCGGTTCCGAGGCCAAGAAGGCGGGCCTGGATTGGGATCAGGAAATCACCCATGTCCTGCAACCGGCGGACCAGATCAACAAGTACTGGATCTATCTTCCCGCCTTGCTGGTCCTGTGTCTGGTGGTTCTGGCGCAGAAGGCACGTATCCGCAAAACATCGGCCCAGCCGGCCTGATCGGGGAGCGAAGAACATGTATAAGGACATCCTCCTTGCCATCGACATCGACGACAAATCGTCCTGGACGGCGTCCACGCCGATCGCCGTCGAACTTGCCGAAAAATTCGGGGCGACCCTCCACGTGATGGTCATCATCCCGACCTTCGGGTCGTCCCTGGTCGCCAACTTCTTTCCCGACGGCTACGAAAAGAAGACCATGGAGGAAGCGGCGACCCGCCTGCGAGCCTGGACCAAGACCAACATCCCGGGCGGGATCAAGAAACAACACATCGTCGGTCACGGCCGTGTCTATGAGGAAATCCTCCGCGGCGCCAACGAGACCGATTGCGACCTGATTATTGTTTGCGACCGGCGGACCAACGCCGACATGCTCGGCCACAATGCCGACAAGGTCGCCCATCAGGCCAAGCAGTCGGTCCTGATCGTCCGTCACTGACCGCCCGCAGGCGCCGGGGGCGGCCGCAGGGCCGCTTTCCCATGCAGATCGGGCCTCATCAAACGCCGCCGGAACGGCTATCATCCGCGCACCCAAGGGGCCCGGAAGGTTCTCTTTAGGGCGGCACATGGCCGGCAGACATCCATCAGGGAGCAGACGAATGCGGATTAGACGGGGCGCTTTGATTGTGGCGGTGTCCATCGCCTGGGCGACGCTGGGGTCGGGGGCCGTGCGGGCGGCCGAATTCATTACCATCGGCACGGGCGGCGTCACGGGGGTTTATTTCCCCGCCGGCGGGGCGATCTGCCGGCTGGTCAACAAGGACCGCAAGGACCACGGCGTGCGCTGCTCGGTCGAATCCACCTTCGGGTCGGTGTTCAACATCAATGCGATCCGCTCCGGCGACCTCGATCTCGGCCTGGCCCAGTCCGATACACAGTACGGCGCCGTGCGCGGCGAGGCGCCGTTCGACAAGCGGGGCCCCTATCCGGAACTGCGGTCCGTGTTTTCGCTGCATGCGGAGCCGGTGACCCTGATGGCGCGGGCGGATGCGAAGATCAGGCACATCAACGACGTCAAGGGCCGGCGCATGAACATCGGCAATCCCGGGTCGGGGACGCTGGCGACCTGGCAGGTGATCGAGCAGGCGCTCGGATGGAAGCGCCGCGACCTGGCGCTGGCCGCCGAATTCAAGGCCAACCAGCAGGGCGAGGCGTTGTGCGACAACAAGATCGATGCCTTTTTCACGCTGGTCGGCCATCCGTCCGCCGCCACCCGGGAGACGGCGAACAATTGCCCCGCGGTCCTGGTGCCGATCGACGGCCCGGGCGTCGATGCTCTGGTCAAGACCAGCCCCTTCTACCGCTGGGCGATCATTCCGGGGGGCATGTACCGGGGCAGCCCGAAGGATGTCAAAACCTTTGGCGTCGGCGCCACCCTGGTCAGTTCGACCAAGACCAAGCCCGAGGTCGTCTACATGGTCGTGAAGGCCGTGTTCGATAATTTCGACGCCTTCCGCGACATGCATCCGGCGCTCGCCAACCTGCGGAAAGAGGAAATGGTGCGCGATTCCCTGACCGCCCCTCTGCATGCGGGGGCGGCGCGGTACTTCCGCGAGGCGGGATTGATCAAATGACGGCGCCGCGGCCGGCGAGCGGCCGCGGCGTTCCGGTCACTTCACGCTGCTGAGATATTCAAAGATCAGGGCGCGCTGATCTTCCTTCTTCAGGCCCGGATAGGCCATCTTGCTGGTCGCCTTGGGATCGTCCAGATAGTCCTGCAGGAACTTTTTGGGATTGGTGAGATAGGCGTCGAGCGACTTGGCGTCCCACACCAGACCCTTTTCGCCGGCGGCGACCAACGACGCGGAATAGCGCGACGTCTTGAAGCCCTCTGCGGTGCCGGCCTTGCGGCCGATAATGCCCTTCAGGGACGGGCCGATGGTGTGCTTGCCCGACACCGTATGGCATTGAGCGCAGCGGTTGCTCTTGAACGCCTTGGCGGCATCGGCTTGAACGGGGGCCGAGGCGACCATCATCGAGGCCGCGATGCCGGCGACCGCGGCGGCCATCAGGGAAGCATGTTTCATTGGACCAAACCTTCCGTCGTGCTGTGATTGGAAATCTTGAGGATGCCCATGCGGGTGGGTCCGCATTATCTTCATCACGCCCGGGATGTGCAATCGGCAACCCCGGCTTCCCGAGATGATTTCACTCATCCGGTGATCCGCATTATACTGTTCGTCGTGGAAGACGTGGGCGCAGTCATGGGGAATTTTCCCCGGACTGTGAAAGGAGTGCTGTATTCTCATGCCGGTAGATAATCTCAGCAAAGCGGATGTCGCCAAGCTTTTGTCCGATCCCACGCCGGACAACCGCGCTGCGACCGCCGCCAAGGTCGCCGGGGCCTTTGATCCCGGCAAGTTGAGCCCCAAAGAGCGGGCCCTGGCCGAGGAAATCTTCCGCCTGATGGTCAAGGACGCGGAAGTCCGCGTGCGTCAGGCGTTGACGGAAAACCTGAAGCAGAACGGCAACGTGCCTCATGACGTGGCGGTGGCGCTGGCCAACGACGTCGATCGGGTGGCGTTGCCGATGATCGAGTTTTCCCAGGTCCTTAACGATGACGACCTGATCGCCATCATCGGATCCCAGGATCCCGCCAAACAGGAAGCGGTCGCCGGCCGCGCCGCGGTGTCGGAGGCGCTGTCCGACGCCCTGGTCAGTTCGGGCAACGAGGCGGCGGTGACCCGTCTGGTCGCCAACGAAGGGGCGGCCATTTCCGAACGCACGTTCCAGAAGGTGGTTGATGATTTCGGCGACAGTGCCGGGGTGCAATCGGCCATGGTCAACCGTGCCTCCCTGCCGGTGACGGTGGCCGAACGTCTGGTGACCCTGGTGTCGGAGAATTTGCGTGACGAACTGGTCAAGCGCCATGAACTGCCGGCGTCGATGACCACGGACATCATCCTGCAGTCGCGCGAACGGGCGACCATCAGCCTGTCGTCCGATTCCGGAGTCGACGACGTCATGATCCTGGTTCGTCAGTTGCACGATAACGGCCGCCTGACCCCGTCGATCTCCTTGCGGGCGCTGTGCATGGGCGACATCGTCTTTTTCGAATGCGCGATGGCGACGCGGGCGGGGGTCACGCTGGACAATGCCAGGCGCCTGATCCACGACCGTGGGCCCTTGGGCCTGCGCGCCGTGTTCGACAAGGCGAGGCTGCCGCCGGCCCAGTTCATGGCCGTGCGCGCGGCGCTCGACGTCAGCCGGGAAACGCAAATGGACGGCGGCGAGAACGATCGCGAACGTTACGCCCGGCGCATGATTGAACGGATCATGACCCAGTACGACGACCTGGGTGTCGAGTTCGAATCCTCGGACCTTGAATACCTGCTGACCAAGATGGACGAACTGCCCGCTGATGTGCTGGGCGACGACGGTCCGGGGGCCGTGGTCGGCACGGGCCAGTAAGCGATGATCTGAGGCGACGGCGCAGGGCGGCGGTTATCTGCTGCCCGCATCCCGCCACACGGCGTAATCCTTGCGGAACCGGTCGAGCGATTTCCACACTTTGGCGAAATCCTTGTCGCGCTTCGCCGTTTCGCGCGCGACCTCGTCCCAGGCCTTGGACAGTTTGCCGAGAATTTCCCGTGGCCACCGCCGCACGGTCACGCCTTCCTTGGTCAGGTTCAAAAGCGCCCGGTATTGCGAGGCTTCGCCCTCGGCCAGGCCGTGTCGCACGTTGTCGCCGCATACGGCGCGCAGTTGCGAGCGCTGCACCGGTTTGAGGGCCGCCCAGCGGTCATGGTTGACGACCAGCGCCAGCAGCGTCGCCGGCTGATGCCAGCCGGGGAAATAGTAGTTCCGCGCCATGCGGTGCAGGCCAAGCTGCACGTCGATGGCGGGCATGGAATATTCGGCGGCGTCGATGGCGCCGGTTTCCAGGGCGTGGAAGATCTCCCCTTCGTTCAGGGCCACGGTCTTGGCGCCCAGGCGGCTCATGACCCTGGCCCCCAGACCGGTCATGCGCACGCGCAGGCCCTTCAGGTCCTCGACCGTGGTCAGCGGGCGGCGGTACCAGCCGGCCCCTTCGGGCGACACCAGCCCGCAGACGACGATCTGCACGCCCAGGCCCTCGGCCAGGCCGTTCAACAGCTTTTCGCCGCCGCCGAAATAGAGCCAGGCCAGGTATTCCTCGGCCCGCGGGCCGAACGGCACGGCGCCGAACAGTTGCAGCGCGGGAATGTCCGCCGGCCAGCTTTCGGGGGCGACGAAGGCGGCGTCGACGGTGCCGTCCTTGACCGCGCCGACCATGTTCTTGCCCTGCACCAGGGTGCCCGGTTCGTTAAAGGCGATCTCCATCCCGCCGGCGGATACGCGCCAGATTTCCGTTTCGATTCGCTTGGCCTGGGCGCCCAACTGCGGCAGGGCGCTGGCAAAGGCGCTTTCCATGCGCCAGCGCACGGTGGGGTCGGGGGTGATCGCGGGGGCCAGAAGGTTTTCCACCGCGGCGGTGGGCGGATCGGAGGGTTCCGCCGACGGCGCCGGGGCGGCCGTGGGTTGCGTCGTGGTTTCAGGGGACAGGTCAGCCACGACCTGGGCGGCGGTTTCGGGCAGCGATGCGTTCAGGCGGGGGGCGATGATGGATACCCCCAGAACGACACCGACGACCAATCCCACGACGATGCCGATGACGGCATTGCGCATGATGATGACCTTTCCGTTCCGCCCCCCTGTGGGCGGCCCTTCCGCGGGCGCGTCAGTGTACCTGAAGCGACCGCGGGCTCGGAGTCCTTAGGCCGCGGGGTTATGCACAATCTGTGGATATGTCGGGGTGACCGGCGGGCTCAATCGCACTTGCGGTAGACCAGATCCACCTGATGCCATTGGTTGTTGTACTTGACGGCATAGGACCGCAGTTCCGTCGCACTGACGATCTTGTCCTGATAGATCAGGCCGTCTGCCTCCAGCACCAGGATGTCGTCCTCGCGGTGCACGGCATAGACGGCGGCGCTGCCGTCGTCGCGGATGACCCGCACCTTGCCGGCATCGACCTGATTATAGGTGACGCCGCTTCCGCCTTCCTTGCGCGAACAGTCGATGGCCCAGCGGCCCAGGACCCAGGGCACGGGGAATTGGCCCGGCGGGGCCGGCGGCGGCATCTGCCCGGCGGCGTGGCGAACCTGGGGCGGCCGGGGCTGTTCCGTCGCATAGGTTGAGGCAACCTGCGTTCCCTGGGTCGGCTGCAGGGTCGCGAGCCGGCGGCGCGCCAGATGGGTCAGGGCGCTGTCCGGATAGGTTTCGATGAAGGTCTGGAACACGGTCGGGTCGTCGGACCCGCGGATGCGCTCCCATTTCTCAACATCGGCGCGGCGTTCGCGGGTAGGGTCGCGGCTGAATTCCTTGTCCTCGCCACGATTAAACGGCGACGACATGGTGTTCCACAGTTCGGCGGATTTGTCGGCAACGGTCGAGAGGGCGTTGTTGGCCGTCTCGCAGCCGCCGAGCAGCATCAGGGCGGCGAGCGCCGGCGCGGCCGCGAGAAGGCGGGCCTTGGCGGCGCGGCGCGGCATTCTGGTCAAAGCGGTCATGGCAGGGCCCCGGCGGATGGTTCGAATATCGGCGGGGAGCGACGCACCTCCCCATTGGCTGCCTAAGGTAGCCAATTAAACGCCAAAGCGAAAGCGCCCGGTCCCGGCCGCGGGGGCCGTCAAATGCATTTCGGCGATTGCTGTCATGATGTTCTTGCGGGGGTTTCGGCCCCGGATTCTCTGGGGTCCGGCCCGTGAATATCGTATTATCCGCAATTGAGGACTCTGGGATTGAAGACCTGTCGCGCGCGTCCCCACACAGGAATTGGACGCGCCGCTCGCGCGGCCCCTCGGGAAACCGGACGGGCTTGCGGTGTCAGGCGCCACATGCTGCTTGTTCAGCCCTTAATGCGTCACTCTCAGCGCCCCTGGATGGAAACGGGGAGCGCCTTTGATGGAGTACTTCCATGTCGCTTTCGAGCGCCAAAAAGACTGTCGTCGTGCTTGGCTTTCTTTCTTTCGTGCCGTTCGCCACGGCCGTTTCCGCGCAGGAAATCGCCACCCTGCCGGTGTGTGAACAGGCCATCGCCGACACCTTGAAGACGCGGGACGAAAACCCCGTCGTCGGCGAAGCCGCTGAACTGATGTTCAACCAACTGGTCGAACGGGCCCGCACGGAATGTGCCAACGGCAACTTCCGCGACGCCGGCGCCACCCTGAACCAGGCCCGCACGGTGGTCGCCGCCGAATAACGGCCGGGCATCGAAAAACGTTCCGCCCGGCGCGGGTTAGCATCTGCCCCTGGTAAGAGCGCCGGCCGCTGGCGAGAGACCGGTGCTCGGAACGGAAAAACGGCCCCTGGGGGATAAAATCCCCAGGGGCCGTTTCCGTTTCAACACATCGGGCTCGCGCCCTAAATGGTCGGAGTGAGAGGATTCGAACCTCCGACCCCCGCCTCCCGAAGACGGTGCTCTACCAGGCTGAGCTACACTCCGGCATGACGCCGCAGTCGAGGCGGCAAGAACTTGGTGTTCCTTGCCGCCGGGCCGCGACGGGCGCCCGTTATAGCGGTGCTTGAGGGCCAGAGCAAGCGCCGGGACGCGCCGTCATCACGCGCCGCTTCCCGAGCCTTCGGCGCCGTGACAAACGGGGTTCGCGCGGGCCGTCCGATGGGCCGGATTACAGGCCCGATGCGGCCGGAAACCTTGGATGAATTTCTTGATTGATCGGGCGGGGCACGGGCTGTAGTCTGAAAATACGCACTTTGTGCGGTTTTGTCCGGTAGGCAGCAAATCGCGGACGAACAATGGGGATTAATCGCGGGGCTTCGATCGTCCGGCGGGGGGCATTTTGACGGATAGCATGCAGCGCGGCCGGGGGGGCGAGACGACAACGTCACGGGCTTCCCATGCGGAAGGGACCGGCAACCGGGAGTACGAGTGCAAGCTGGGCGGCACGGCTGTCCAATTGCGCGCCGTCCGCAAGGCCGCCCAGGGCCTGTCCAGCAGCCCCGTCACCTGGGTCACCGACGATCTGGAAAGCGTTTATTACGACACCCCGGACATGCGCCTCAGCCGGCGGGGGGCGACCCTGCGCGTGCGCCGCAAGAAGGGTCGTTTCATCCAGAACGTGAAATCGGAAAACGACGGCACCGGCGCCCTGTTCGCGCGCGGCGAATGGGAACAGGACGTCGACAGCCTGACCCCGCGCCTGGACCTGTTGCCCGAAGCGGCGGTCGAGGTCATGGGCCTGGTCCTGCCCGGTGAATTGCAGGAAACATTCCGCACCCGCTTCACCCGCGAACGGGCGGTGGTGACCCGCCGGGGCGCCATGGGCCCGGAAAGCCGTATCGAGATCGCCATCGACAACGGCGAGGTCGTCGCCGTCAACCGTAACGCCGCAGGTCTTCCGGTCAAGGGTCCGCGCGCCAAGCTGCGCGAGAAGATCCAGGAGTGTGAACTGGAACTGCTGCAGGGCGACCCCCGCGACCTGTTCGAGGTCGCGTTGGACCTGCAGCAGGCGGCGGGCCTGACCATCATTCAGGAAACCAAGGCGGCGCGCGGCTATCGGCTGCTGACGCCGCCCAAGGTCGCCCCCGTGCGCGCCGGGCGCACGATCCTGCGCCCCGGCCAGTCGGTCAACGCGGCCATCGCCGAGATTTTGCGCGCCGGCACCCGCCACATGCTGGCCAACGAGGGGCCCGCCGTCGACGGCACGGATCCCGAAGGCGTGCATCAGTTCCGCGTCGCCGTCCGGCGCATGCGCTCCATGCTGTCGGTATTTTCCAAGCTTCTCGACCCGGCCCGCGTGGACTGGCTGAAGGCGGAATTGAAGTGGATCGCCGACCAGTTCGGCCCGGCCCGCGACTGGGACGTGTTCACCGCGGAAATTCTCGGCCCGCCGAAAAAGGCGGGGGTCGAGCCGGCGGCCATGATCGAACTGGCCGCCGCCGCCGAGGACCGCAGGCTCGACGCCTATGTCCTGGTCCGCGAAGCCCTGAAATCGCCGCGCTATGCCGGCCTCGTGCTGCGCCTGTCGGCGTTCACGGAAACCCAGGGCTGGGCGCCGCAGCCCTGTCCGCCGGATCATCCCCTGGCCCAGCCGATCATGGATTGGGCGGGTGCGATCCTGAACCGCGCGCACAAGAAGACGCTGCGCGCCGGCGACGGTCTGGCCGACCTGGACGTGCCGGCGCGGCATCTCTTGCGCATCCGGCTCAAGAAGCTGCGCTACAACACCGATTTTCTGCAGGCGCTGTACGAGACCCCGGCCAAGAAGAAATACCTGCGCGCGTTGGAGCGTCTGCAGGACGATTTCGGCCATCTCAACGACGTCGCCGTGGCGGAAACCCTGCTGGCCGATCTGACCGCCGATCATCCGGGCGGGCAGGGCGGCAAGGCGGCGGCGGTCCGCGCGGCCTCGGCGGCCATCATGGGCTGGCACGCGCGGGGGCTCTACGACAGCGAACCGCGCCTGCTGGACGATTGGGACAACTTCACCAAGGCGCCGCCGTTCTGGCGCGGCGGCAAATAGCCGTCCGGGCGGCAGGGAAGGGACGGACATGGCGCGTGCGATTCTGATCGCCAATTCCAAGGGCGGTTGCGGCAAGACGACCATCGCCACCAACCTTGCCGCCGCCTTCGCCCAGGGCGGCCTGAACACGGCGCTGGCCGACGTCGACCGTCAGAAAAGCAGCCTGTCCTGGCTCAAGCGGCGCCCTCTGGACCTGCCGGAGATCGCCGGGATGGATTGGACCAAGACCTTCAAGGCGCCGCCCAAGAAGGTCCAGCGCCTGGTCATCGACGCGCCGGCGGCACTCGGCCTGGCGCGCTTCCGCGAACTGCTGAAGTTGGCCGAGGTCATCATCCTGCCGATCCTGCCCTCGGCCTTCGATCAGGCGGCGACGCAGCGGTTTTTGAAGAAGATCGACGACCTGAAGCCGATCCGCAGCCACAGGAAGCCGGTGATCCTGGTCGGCAACCGGGTGCGGGCGCGCACGCGCTCGGCCCAGGAACTGGAATCCTTCATCGCGACCCTGGACCATCCCGTGGGCGCCATCATCGCCGACCGGGCGCTGTATACGGACGGGGCATATTCCGGCGTCAGCGTGTTCGACAAGGGCGACCGGCGGTCCCTGGATGCCCAGGCGGATTGGTCCCCATTGATTACTTTTGTCGAGACGAACTAGATTGCCATGACAATTGAGTTACAGAACATGAGCATGGACGGCGACGCATTCCGGCATTGGCGCAAGCGCCACAAGTTGTCGCAGAAGGACGCGGCAAAGGCGCTGGGCCTCAAGCCCCGCATCATCCAGTACTATGAAAAGGGTGAGCGCGACGGAAAGACGGTGGAAATCCCCCTGTCCGTCCGGCTGGCCTGCTATGCCATCGAAAGCGGCATCGGCGACTTCGACGGCAAGGACAGCGCCAAGCTGAAACCGCGCGGCAAGAAGGCCAAGGACTGAGCGACAAATAGGACCATGACCTTGGATGTCATTCCCGCGCAGGCCGCACTGCAGTCCGGTTTAATCGGCAACAAGGTCTTTTGTCTGTCTTTGGTCTGCAAATTCACCCAATGATCGTCATGGCCGGGCCCAGACCCGGCCATCCACATGCTGATCGGGTCGAAAACCATGAGAAGGGAAGGAAGGCGTGGATGCCCGTGTCAAGCACGGGCATGACGAGAAACAGACGTATCCAGGGTCGAATACGGGGGTGACTCCGAAAACGGGGTCAGTACGCCCGTTCGATACAGAAATCGACCAGTTCCAGCAGCGCCAGCTTCTGCGGGTTTTCCGGGAAGATGCCGAGCGCGTCGCGCGCCACGGCGCCGTAATGCCGCGCCCGGTCGACCGTGTCGGACAGGGCATGGTGTTTGGTCATCAGGGTGATGGCATGGGCCAGATCGTCGTCGGTCTGGTCCATGTCCTCGAGCGTGCGGCGCCAGAACGTGCGCTCGGTCTCATTGCCCCGGTTGAACGCCAGGATCGTCGGCAGCGAGATCTTGCCCTCGCGGAAATCGTCGCCCACGGTCTTGCCCAGTTCGGCCTGCTTGGCGGAATAATCCAGGACGTCGTCGATCAGCTGAAACGCGATGCCCAGATTGGTGCCGTAGGACAGCAGGGCGTCTTCTTCCGCCTTGGGCCGCTCGGCGACCACGGCGCCGATGCGGCAGGCGGCGGCGAACAACTCGGCCGTCTTGGCGGTGATGACTTCAAGGTAGTTGGCTTCGCCCGTCGCCGTGTCGCCCGTGGTCATCAATTGCATGACCTCGCCCTCGGCGATCACCGCCGAGGCGTCGGACAGGATTTTCAGCACCTTGATCGAGCCGTCGGCGACCATCACCTGGAACGCGCGGGAAAACAGGAAATCGCCGACCAGCACGCTGGCCTGGTTGCCCCAGACCGCGTTGGCCGAGGCCTGGCCCCGGCGCAGTTCGCTTTCGTCGACCACGTCGTCGTGCAGCAGGGTCGCCGTATGGATGAATTCGACGCAGGCGGCCAGCGGGATATGGCGCTTGCCGTCATAGCCGCACATGCGGGCCGCCGCCAGCGTCAGGATGGGGCGCAGGCGCTTGCCGCCCGACGCAACCAGATGCCCCGCCAGTTGCGGGATCAGGGCGACCGGGCTTTCCATGCGCTGGACGATGACCTCGTTCACCGCCTTCAGGTCGTCGGCGACCAGGGCCTGAAGCTTGTCCAGGTTGGGTTTCTTTTGGCGTTCGCCTTCAAGGTCGACCACAAGGGCCACGGCGTTTCCCCTTAATATCCATTTGTCCGCGTCTGGCGTTCGCCCTTTGGCGTTCGTCGCTTGACGGTTGTCCCAGGAGCCGTGAGCATAGGGACCGTCAGGCCCCATGGTCAACCGCGACGGATGGGCCGGGGGCGGCGAAGAGGCAGGCCATGGTCGAACTGTTCCGCACCAACGATCCCGTGCTGTTGTCCTGGATGCAGGCGCGGCTGGCGGCGCTCGACGTGCCGGCACAGGTGTTCGACACCCACGCCAGTTTCATGGACGGCAACGTGCTCGCCATCCAGCGCCGCATCATGGTCGACGAAGGCGACCTTGCCCGCGCCAAGCGCGTCGTTGCCGAGGCCGAGGAAATCGCCCGCGGCGACCGCGATCCCCTGGACTGAGACGGCCATGACCGCTGCCGCCATGATCGAGTGCGACGAGACCCGCCTGCTGGACGGCCGGGTCGTCTGCTATCAGCCCCGGCGCGGTTACCGCTCGGCCATCGACCCGATCCTGATGCAGGCCGCCGTTCCCGCCCGGCCCGGCGATCGGGTGTTGGAGCTGGGGTGCGGCGCCGGTGCGGCGGCGCTGTGCCTGGCGCGTCGCGTGGCGGGGGTGGCGGTCACCGGTCTGGACATCCAGGAGCCCCTGATCGCCCTGGCCCGGGAAAGTGCCGCGGCCAACGGCATGGCGGCTACGGCCCAGTTCGTGGCCGGCGACCTGCTGGCCCCGCCGGACGGCATCGGGGCCGGGGATTTCGACCACGTCATGGCCAACCCGCCGTTTCAGAAGGCGGGCACCTCGCGGCCCTCGCCGGACCCGGTGAAGGCCCTGGCGACGGTCGAGGGTCAGGCCGAACTGGCCGATTGGGTGCGGGCGTCGGCCCGTCTGGTGCGGGGCGGCGGCACGGTCACCTTCATCCACCACGGCGGGCGGGGGGATGAACTGGCGAAACTCATGACGGCGTGCTTCGGCACGGTCACTCTGCTGCCGGTTCGGGGCAAGCCGGAAGACGGCCGCCCGGGGCGAATCATCGCCCAGGGACTCAAGGATGGGGCGGCGAAGATGCGGACGCCGGACCCCCTCATTCTGCATGATTCGGAGGGTGATTATACGGCCGCCGCGGACCGCATCCTACGTGGGTATGCGGATATCGCCTTAAATACGGCCTGATCGTGCAAAAGAGCTGATTCTGTGCGCCTCGTCACTTGTCAGGCCGGCATTCTCCTGGAATATTCCCTGACAAAATGTATGGCGCGCAACGACGCCAAATAGCAAAAATTCAGGGGCGGTCTTCGAGGGCCGGTGAGATAGTGGGTAACGCAGCGGTTATCGCCGTGATTGGCGTATTCATCGCATTGGGCGTTCTGGGCGTGCTGTTCTATGTCAGCACCCTGGCCAAGAACGTCTATCAGATCAAAATCCAGATGAAGGACGATCTGGCGTATGAGCTGGAGCGGCTCAAGGATCACGTCGAAAAGGAAATGATCCAGCGCCAGAAATGGATCACGCGCGACGTCGCCAGCGTGTCTGACGGCAAGTTCGACCTTGTCGACGGTGAAATGGCGGCGCTCAAGTCGCAGGTCCGCGCAGACCTCAACATGCTCGACGAAAAGCTCCGCAAGCTGTCGGCCCTGCAGCAGGCCATGGCGGCGAAGTCGGCTCGGCAGCCCGCCGATTTCGACGAGCCGGACCTGGACGCCGCCTTCACGGTGGACAGTGCGGGGCGCAAGGCCGCACAATAGGGCATGTCTGACACCCAGCCGGAATCCCGCGGTCTCGGCGCCCTTCCCCTCATCGGCGCGTTGCTCGACCCGCCGCCGACCGTGGCGGTGATCCGGCTGTCCGGCGTCATCGGGGCCATGGGCGGACTGCGCCGGGGCCTCAGTTTGGACAGTCAGGCCGCGGTCATCGAACGTGCCTTCAAGCTGCGCAATCTCAAGGCCGTGGCCCTGGCCGTCAATTCGCCGGGCGGCTCGCCCGTGCAGTCGGCGCTGATCGCCGGCCGCATCCGCCAATTAGCCGACGAAAAGCAAATCCCCGTCATCGCCTTCGCCGAGGACGTGGCGGCCTCCGGCGGCTACTGGCTGGCCTGCGCCGGCGATGAAATCTATGCGGACGCGTCTTCCATCATCGGCTCCATCGGCGTCGTGTCGGGCGGATTCGGCCTGCAGGGCCTGATCGAAAAGCTGGGGGTGGAGCGCCGCCTCCACACATCCGGCGACAAGAAAGCCATGCTCGACCCGTTCCAGCCGGAAAAACCGGCCGAGGTCAAACATCTGAAGGACATTCAGGGTGACATCCATCTGGCCTTCAAGGACATGGTGCGGGCACGCCGGGGCGACCGCCTCAAGGGCGCGGAAAAAGACCTGTTTTCCGGCGCCTTCTGGACCGGGGCCCGGGCCCTCGACCTGGGCCTGATCGACGGGCTCGGCGATTTGCGGAGCGTCATGCGCGCGCGCTACGGCGACAAGGTCAAACTGCGCCTGATCGGCGAACGGCGGGGCCTCCTGCGCCGCCTGCGCGCCGGCGGCGCGTTCACAGGGTCCGGCGGCCCGGATTGGGCCGGACAGGCCGTCGCCGCCGTCGAGGAGCGGATGATCTGGAACCGTTTCGGGTTGTGACGCCACTGCGGGATTCCTTGACCGCTCCGCCGCGTAGCCCCTAAAAGGCTGAATGTTCGGATTTTCCATCCAAAAACTGCTGTTCACGGGGCTGGCCATCGCCGCCGTGTGGTACGCGTTCAAGTGGCTGGGCCGCATGCAGGCCCAGAAGCGCGCACTCGACCGCCAGGAGGCCCGCCGGATGAAGGATACCGGGCCGCCCAAGGGCAAGACGCCCGAGGTCGAGGACATGGTGGAATGCCCCCATTGCGGCGCTTTCGTGCCGACCGACGGCTCGCACCGCTGCGACGAACTGGACCGCGCCTGAGCCTTACGGACAGCCTTGTTTCCCGCGATATAATCAGTCTGCCGGGTCGCTTGACCCGGGTCGCAAATCCGCTGGCTTCGGCCCTTCGGGCGGCGTTGATTTGCGCATAATAATTAATCTGCCGGGTCGCTTGACCCGGCAGGGGCGGCCCCCTATTTTCTGGCACCGCAACATAACGCGATTTTATAACCGCAAATCCTTTGGAACCCGCCGCCATGGCGAACACCTCCGGCGACAAGCCCAGCTTTCAATCGCTCATCCTCACGCTTCAACAGTTCTGGGCCGACCAGGGCTGCGTGATCCTGCAGCCATACGACATGGAAGTGGGTGCCGGGACCTTCCACCCGGCGACCACCCTGCGCTCGCTGGGCAAGCCGGACGACGTGTGGAAATGCGCCTATGTGCAGCCGTCGCGCCGCCCGACCGATGGCCGTTACGGCGAGAATCCCAACCGACTGCAGCATTACTACCAGTTTCAGGTGCTGATGAAGCCGAGCCCGGCGGACGTGCAGCAGACCTATCTGGAAAGCCTTTATGCCATCGGCATCGACAAGGACACACACGACATCCGTTTCGTCGAGGACGACTGGGAAAGCCCGACCCTGGGCGCCTGGGGCCTGGGCTGGGAAGTCTGGTGCGACGGCATGGAGGTGACGCAGTTCACCTATTTCCAGCAGGTCGGCGGTTATGAATGCGATCCGGTGCCCGTGGAAATCACCTACGGCCTTGAGCGTCTGGCCATGTACGTGCAGGGCGTGGAAAACGTCTACGACCTGGACTGGGACGGCCAGCCCAAGGACAAGGGCGGCAAGACCTACGGCGACGTGTTCTTGCAGGCGGAGCGGGAATATTCCGCCCATAACTTCGAACATGCCTCGACCGACATGCTGCGCCGCCATTTCGAGGACGCGGAAGCGGAATGCGCCCATCTGCTGTCCAAAGACCTCGCTTTGCCCGCATATGATTACTGTCTGAAGGCATCGCATCTGTTTAACCTTCTGGATGCGCGTGGGGTCATCAGCGTCACCGAACGCCAGGCCTTCATCCTGCGCGTGCGCGATCTGGCCAAGGGATCGGCCAAGGCCTGGATGAAATCCCAGGGGGTCGAGGTCGCGTGATGCCGGCAACGCTATATTGTCATTCCCGCGAAGGCGGGAATCCATGCCTCTGGACCCCCGCCTTCGCGGGGGTGACGAGAAAGGAGCGGTTGGCCCATGCCTGAGCTTCTTTTGGAACTGCTGTCCGAGGAAATTCCCGCCCGCATGCAGGCGCGGGCGGCCGACGACCTGAAGCGCCTGATCGGCGACGGCCTGAAGGGGGCCGGGCTGTCCTTCACCAACGCCCAGACCTATGTCACCCCGCGCCGCCTGACCCTGGTTGTTCACGGCCTGCCGGCCAAGCAGCCCGACATTTCCGAGGAACGCCGCGGCCCCCGCGCCGACGCGCCGGAACAGGCCAAGCAGGGCTTCATGAAGTCCCTGCCCAAGGACACCAAGGTCGAGGAACGGGAAACCGAAAAGGGCACCTTCCTGTTCGCCCAGGTCGAACAGGCGGGCGGCAAGACGCGCCTGATCCTGCCGGGCATCATCGAAACCGCGTTGCAGGCCCTGCCGTGGCCCAAGTCCATGCGCTGGGGCACGGGCAAGGCGCGGTGGGTGCGCCCGCTGCATTCCATCCTGGCCGTCTACGACCAGGAAGGCCTGGAACTGACATTCGCCGGGATCGAATCCGGAGTGACCACCAGCGGTCACCGCTTCATGGCGCCGGCCACCGTTTCGGTTTCCGATTTCGCCGATTACGAGAAGGCGATGAAGACGGCCAAGGTCGTGATCGACCCGGACGCCCGCAAGCAGACCATCGCCGCCGACGCCGCCAAGATGTGCAAGGGGGCGGGCGTGACCCTGAAGGACGATCCGGTGCTGCTCGACGAAGTCGCCGGGCTGGTCGAATGGCCGGTCGTGCTGATGGGCGGCATCGACGCCGAATTCATGGACGTGCCGCCGGAGGTGCTGATCACCTCCATGCGCAAGCACCAGAAATATTTCGCGACCGAGGATGACAAGGGCAAGCTGGCGGCCAAGTTCGTCGTGGTCGCCAACCGGGAAACCGCCGACGGCGGCCGCCAGGTCATCGCCGGGAACGAACGGGTCCTGCGCGCGCGCCTGGCCGACGCCAAGTTCTTCTGGGACCTGGACCGCAAGACGACCCTGGCGTCCAAGGCGCCGCAGCTGAAGGAACGGGTGTTCCATGCCAAGCTGGGCACGCTCGACGAAAAGGTCGACCGCATGCAGGCCCTGGCGGCGGCGCTGTGCGACTACGTGCCCAAGTCCGACCGCGACAAGGTGCGCTCCGCAGCACGCCTGGCCAAGGCGGACCTGTCGACCGGCATGGTCGGCGAGTTCCCCGACCTGCAGGGCGTCATGGGCGCCTATTACGCCCGCCACGACGGCGAAAGCGAGGCCGTGGCCGCCGCCATCTCCGATCACTATTCACCGCTTGGACCCTCCGACGCCTGCCCGTCGAAGCCGGAAAGCGTGTGCGTGGCGCTGGCCGACAAGATCGACTCGCTTGTCGGGTTCTGGACCATCGACGAAAAGCCGACGGGCTCGAAGGACCCCTACGCCTTGCGCCGCGCGGCATTGGGCGTGATCCGTCTGATCATCGAGAACAAGCTGCGCCTGCCGCTGCTGGACGCCTTCGGCCAATCTCGGACGCTGTACGGCGAGGGCGATGCGGTCGGGACTGATCTGCTGGCCTTTTTCGCCGACCGCCTGAAGGTCCATCTGCGCGAGAAGGGCGTGAAGCACGACCACATCGATGCGGTGTTTGCCCTGGGCGGGGAAGATGATCTGGTGCGCCTGCTGGCAAGGGTCGAGGCGCTGGCCGATTTCCTCGGCAGCGACGACGGCGGCAATCTTTTGACGGCCTATCGGCGCGCGGCGAATATTCTCAAGATCGAGGAAAAGAAGGACGGCACGTCCTACGCCGCGCAGCCCGACGACACGCTTCTGACGGACGACGCGGAACGGGCACTGTTCGGTGCCCTCGAGGACGCAGTCCCGGCGATCACGGACAAGGTCGCGGCCGAGGACTTCACCGGCGCCATGGCGGCGCTGGCCGGCCTGCGCGCCCCCGTCGACGCCTTCTTCGACAAGGTCACCGTCAATACGGACGACGCCAAGGTCCGCGAGAATCGCTTGAAACTGCTTTCCATGATCCGCACGGCGCTGGAAGGCGTCGCCGACTTTTCCAAGATCGAAGGATAGGTATTCGATGACACAATGGGTCTACAACTTCGGAAACGGCACCGCCGACGGCGACGCTGGGATGAAGGAACTTCTGGGCGGCAAGGGTGCCAATCTGGCCGAAATGGCGGGTCTGGGCCTGCCGGTGCCTCCCGGGTTCACCATCACCACCGAGGTCTGCACCTATTACTACGACCACGAAAAGACCTATCCGGGCGACCTGAAGGACGCCGTCGCGGGGGCGCTGGCCACCGTCGAAAAGGGGCTGGGCCGGACCTTCGGCTCGACGGACAAGCCGCTTCTGGTGTCCGTGCGCTCCGGCGCCCGCGCCTCCATGCCGGGGATGATGGACACCATCCTGAACCTGGGCCTCAACGACCAGACGGTCGAGGCCCTGGCCAAGGAAAGCGGCGACGCACGCTTTGCCTATGACAGCTACCGCCGTTTCATCCAGATGTTTTCCGACGTCGTGCTGGGTGTCGAGCACCACAATTTCGAGGACGTCCTGGAAGAGCACAAGGACCGCTTGGGCAAGACCCTGGACACGGAGCTGACCGGCGACGACTGGAAGGCCGTGGTCAAGGATTTCAAGAAGCTGGTGCAGGACGAACGCGGCGAAGGCTTCCCCCAGGACCCGCAGGTTCAGTTGTGGGGCGCCATCGGCGCCGTGTTCGGCAGCTGGATGAACAACCGCGCCATCACCTACCGGCGCCTTAACGAGATCCCCGCCGCCTGGGGCACGGCCGTCAACGTGCAGGCCATGGTGTTCGGCAACATGGGCGACGACTGCGCCACGGGCGTGTGCTTCACGCGCAACCCGTCCACGGGCGACGATCATTTCTACGGCGAATTCCTGATCAACGCCCAGGGCGAGGACGTGGTCGCCGGCATCCGCACGCCGCAGCCGCTGACCGAGTTCGAACGCGATCAGCAGGAATCCAATTTGCAATCCCTTGAAACCGCCATGCCGCCCGTGTTCGGCGAGCTGGTCGCCGTGCGCGACAAGCTGGAACGCCACTACAAGGACATGCAGGACATGGAGTTCACCATCGAGCGGAGCAAGCTGTGGATGCTGCAGACCCGCTCGGGCAAGCGCACGGCCAAGGCCGCGCTGAAGATCGCCGTCGATATGGTGGCCGAGGGCCTGATCACCAAGGAAGAGGCCGTCGCCCGCATCGACCCGGCGCAGCTGGACCAGCTGCTGCACCCGACCCTGGACGCCAAGGCGGAAAAGACCGTCATCGGGCGCGGCCTGCCGGCCTCGCCGGGGGCGGCCACGGGGCGCATCGTGTTCTCGGCCGAGGACGCCGAAGCCTGGGTCGACAAGGGCGAGAAGGTCATCCTGTGCCGCACGGAAACCTCGCCGGAAGACATCACGGGCATGCATGTGTCCGAGGGCATCCTGACCACCCGCGGCGGCATGACCAGCCACGCCGCCGTGGTCGCCCGAGGCATGGGCACGCCCTGCGTGTCCGGGGCGGGCGAGCTGCGCGTCGATTACAGCAAGAAGACCCTGCACGCCATGGGCCAGACCCTCAACGAGGGTGACGTCATTACCCTGGACGGCTCGACCGGCGAAATCATGCTGGGCGAGGTCGCGATGATTCAGCCCGAGGTGTCCGGCGATTTCGGCGAACTGATGGCCTGGGTCGACGAGATCAAGGTGATCGGCGTGCGCGCCAACGCGGAAACGCCCCTGGACGCCCTGACGGCCAAGAAGTTCGGCGCCGAGGGCATCGGCCTGTCGCGCACGGAACACATGTTCTTCGACCCGCACCGCATCATCCACATGCGCCAGATGATCCTGGCCCGTGACGAGGCCGAACGGCGCAAGGCGTTGGACAACCTGCTGCCCCATCAGCGCCAGGATTTCCTGGAGCTGTTCCACATCATGGACGGCCTGCCCATCACCATCCGCCTGCTTGACCCGCCCCTCAACGAATTCCTGCCCCATACGGACGCGGAAATGGACGAGGTCGCCAAGGCCGCCGGCGTGACCACGGAAGACGTGCGCGTGCGCCGGGCGGAACTGGACGAAAGCAACCCCATGCTGGGCCATCGCGGCTGCCGCCTGGCCATCGCCTATCCGGAAATCTGCGAAATGCAGGCCCGCGCCATCTTCGAGGCCCAGGCCGAGATCATGAAGGAAGGCAAGAAAGCGTTTCCCGAGGTCATGGTGCCGCTTGTCTCCGTCAAGAAGGAGTTCGAGATGCAGAAGGCGATCATCGACCGCATCGCCAAGGAAGTGATGGCCGAGCAGGGCATCGAGCTGCCCTACATGGTCGGCACCATGATCGAGCTGCCGCGCGCCTGCCTGATCGCCGACCAGATCGCCGAACAGGCGGAATTCTTCTCGTTCGGCACCAACGACCTGACGCAGACGGCTTACGGCTTCTCGCGCGACGATGCCGGCACGTTCCTGGATATCTATCAGCGTCAGGGCGTGCTGGAGCAAGACCCCTTCGTGTCCATCGATCAGGAAGGCGTGGGCGAGTTGGTCGAGATCGGTGTCGAGCGCGGCCGCAAGACCCGCCCGGACATCAAGCTCGGCATCTGTGGGGAGCATGGCGGCGATCCGGCCTCCGTCGCCTTCTGTCACCGGGTCGGGCTGACCTACGTGTCGTGTTCGCCCTACCGGGTGCCGATCGCGCGCCTTGCCGCCGCCCAGGCGGCGCTTGCCGACAAATAGGCCGCCGCCCGCCTGTCCAGCGGGTATAATCGGTGCGGTGTTCTGAGGGGTAGTGGGAGGAATCCGCCGCGTGTCCGATAAAGTTGCACTGATCACCGGGGTGACCGGGCAGGACGGAGCCCTTTTGGCCGAACTGCTGCTCGCCAAGGGATATGCCGTCCACGGGGTAAAGCGCCGCTCGTCGTCGTTCAACACCGACCGTGTCGACCACCTGTACCAGGATCCCCACGAACGGGGCGTTCGCTTTCATCTGCACTACGGCGACATGACGGACGCCACCAACCTGATCCGCCTGGTGCAGGAAACCCAACCCACGGAAATCTATAACCTGGCGGCGCAAAGCCATGTCCAGGTCAGCTTCGAAACCCCGGAATACACGGCCAACGCGGATGCGCTGGGCACGCTGCGGCTGCTCGAAGCCATGCGCATCCTGGGCCTGGAAAAGACGGCGCGGTTTTATCAGGCGTCGACCTCGGAACTGTACGGCAACGCCCCGGCCCCCCAGGATGAAAACACCCCGTTCGAGCCGCGCAGCCCCTATGCGGCGGCCAAGCTCTATGCCTATTGGATCACCCGCAATTACCGCGAGGCCTATGGCCTGCATGCCTCCAACGGCATCCTGTTCAACCACGAAGGCCCGACCAGGGGCGAAACCTTCGTGACCCGCAAGATCACCCGCGCCGTCGCCGCCATTGCCCAGGGGTTCCAGGACAAACTGTTCCTCGGCAACCTGGACGCCAAGCGCGACTGGGGCCATGCCCGCGATTACGTTGAGGGCATGTGGCGGATCGTCCAGCAGGCGACGCCGGACGACTACGTCCTAGCCACCGGCGAAACCCATAGCGTGCGCGAGTTCGTCGAACTGGCCTTCGCCGAAACGGGCGTCGCCATCCGTTGGCAGGGCAAGGGAACGTCGGAGCAGGGCATCGACGACGCCAACGGCCGGGTCCTGGTCGAAATCGACCCGCGCTATTTCCGGCCGACGGAGGTCGAATTGCTGCTCGGCGATCCCGCCAAGGCCCATAAGGTTCTGGGTTGGAAGCACACGACCCCGTTCAAGGTCCTGGTCAAGGAAATGGTCGCGGCCGACATGGCGGCGGTCGCCGAGGCCGGTGCGGGCCGGGTCCGCGGCGGTGACTGACATCCCGTTCAGCCTGTCCGGCAAGCGTGTCTGGGTGGCGGGCCACCGGGGCATGGTCGGATCGGCTTTGGTCCGGCGATTGGCGACGGAGGACTGCGAGGTCGTGACGGTCGGCCGCGCCACCGTCGATCTGACCCGCCAGGCCGAGGTCGAGGCCTGGATGGCCGACGTCAAACCCGACGCCGTGTTCCTGGCGGCGGCCAAGGTCGGGGGCATTCTCGCCAACGCGACCTACGCCGCCGACTTCATCTACGACAACCTGATGATCGAGGCGAACATCATCCATGGCGCCTGCCGCGCCGGGGTGGCGAAGTTGATGTTCCTGGGGTCGAGCTGCATCTATCCCAAACTGGCCGACCAGCCCATGCGCGAGGACGCGCTTCTGACCGGGCCGCTGGAGCCGACCAATCAATGGTACGCGGTCGCCAAGATCGCGGGCATCAAGCTGTGCCAAGCCTACCGGGAACAGCACGGCTGCGACTTCATTTCCGCCATGCCGACCAACCTGTACGGCCCCGGCGACAACTTCGATCTGGTGATCAGCCATGTCGCCGCCGCCCTGATGGTGAAAATTCACCAGGCCAAGGTATCCGGGGCGAAGAGCGTGGAAATCTGGGGCACGGGCGCCCCCTTGCGCGAATTCCTGCACGTCGATGATCTGGCCGACGCTTTGGTGTTTCTGATGGAACGCTATTCGGCGGCGGAGCATGTCAACGTCGGCAGCGGCACGGAAATCTCGATCAAGGACCTGGCCCATCTGCTCGCGCGGGTCATCGGCTATGAAGGCGGCTTTCATTTCGATGCGTCAAAGCCCGACGGCACGCCCCGCAAGCTGATGGATTCGTCCAGGCTGGCGGCCATGGGGTGGTCCGCCGCGCGGCCGCTTGAGGCCGGCATGGCCGACGCCTATGCCTGGTATGTCGCCAATGCGGCGGAAAACCCCGATGACTGAAGCGGGAAAGCTCTATCCGGTCATTCTGTCGGGCGGATCGGGCTCGCGCCTGTGGCCCCTGTCCCGCGCATCTTATCCCAAGCAACTGCTGCCGCTGACGGGCGATGACAGCCTGTTGCAGGAAACCGCGGGGCGTGTCGCCGACCGCGCGCGGTTCGCGCCCGTCCTGGTGCTGGCCAACGACGAACACCGTTTCGTGGTGGCGGAACAACTGCGTGATCAGGGCATGACCGACACCCGCATCGTGCTGGAGCCCGTGGGCCGCAACACGGCCCCGGCGGCGGCGGTGGCGGCGCTGCTGATCGAAGCGGACGACCCCGATGGCGTGATGCTGTTGCTGCCGTCGGATCATGTGATCGGCGACAAGGCCGCGTTCCTGGACGCCGTCGACCGCGCCCATGCCTTGGCGCGGGACGGCATGCTGGTGACTTTCGGTGTGCAGCCGACCCATCCATCGACGGAATACGGATACATCAAGCGGGGCGCCGGCTTGGGTGGTGAGGGATGTTTCCGCGTCGAACGGTTCGTGGAAAAGCCCGACGCCGCGACGGCGCAAGGCTATGTCGACAGCGGCGATTACGCCTGGAACAGCGGCATGTTCGTGTTCCCCGTGGGCAAGTTCCTGGCTGAGCTGGAGAGTTTCAACCCGGCCATGGTCGCGGCCTGCCGCAAGGCGGTCGCGGGGCGCGCCCAGGATCTGGATTTCATCCGCCTGGACGCAGCGGCCTTCGCGGAAAGCCCGTCGGATTCCATCGACTACGCGGTCATGGAAAAGACCGATAGGGCCGCCGTGGTGACGGCGGATTTTCGGTGGAACGACGTCGGCGCTTGGAATGCCTTGTGGGACCTTGCCGACAAGGATGCGGCCGGGAACGCGCTGATCGGCGACGTGGTCGCCGAGGACGTGGCGGGCTGTTACCTGCGCAACGAGGACGGCGGCCTAGTTGCGGCCTTGGGTCTGCGCGATCTGTGTGTCGTCGCCACGGGGGATGCGGTGTTCGTGGCCCCGCGTGCCCGCGCGTCGGAGGTCAAGGCCCTGGTCGAACGCTTGGCAGCCGAAGGGCGGGGCGAGATCACGTCCCATCCCCGTGTCCATCGCCCCTGGGGATCGTTCACGGATATCGAGCGCGGCGGCCGGTTCAAGGTCAAGCGCCTGGTCGTCAAGCCGGGCGGCCGCCTGTCCCTGCAGCGCCACAAGCAGCGCACGGAGCATTGGGTGGTGGTCGAAGGCACGGCGACGGTGGTCAACGGCGACAAGGAATTCACCCTGCAGCGGGATCAATCGACCTATATCGACGCGGGCGCCGTGCACCGGCTGGAAAACCGCACGGACCGGCCCCTTCACCTGATCGAGGTGCAGGTCGGCGATTACCTTGAAGAAGACGATATCGAACGCCTGCAGGACGACTACAAGCGGGATTAGGAAGGCGGCCTAGACCTTCCAGCGCTTGGGCCGCAGGCTGCGCGGCACCGCGCGCTTCAGGCGCTTGCGCAGCTTGCGGAGTTCAGAATCCCGGTATTCCGATTCCGGCTGCAAGACCAGGGCCCGCGGGGCGGTCTTCACCGGGCGTTCGGCCAGCCGGGCCATCAGCGCGAAGATGTTGTGCTCGTCCATCAGGCGGACGCGGTCGGCGTCGCGGATTGCCTGGGTCTTTTCGTACAGACCCGCGTCGATGGCGGCGGCGATGGTTTCGACGGTGCCCTCGGGGTCGTAGACGTTGATACGGCGGAAGCCTTCGGGATTGAAGTAGTCCTCGACATTGGGGCAGCCCCAATAGAACGGGAAGGTGTCGCCCAGATAGGCATCCGCCAGCTTTTCCGTGAAGTAGTTGGGAAAGCGGCTGTTCTCCAGCGCGACGTGATACTTGAAGGGCGCCACGGCGCTCCATTTTTCCGTGAACGGGATGGCGTCCCGGCCCATCACGGCGACCTGATCGCCGAATTTCCGTTTAAGGGCTTCGACCAGGGCAATCCGCGCGCGGTGACCGTTGGTGGTGTTGCGGAACGAGGCGATGACGGAAATCAGCCCGGTCTTTTCCGGCCGCGCGGCGCGGTGATCTTCCAGCGTCATGATCGCCTTGTTGGGGGCATCCACGTACTGGCCGATGCCGGCCAGCCAGGGCTGGGCCGTCTGGCTGTCGATCAGGTTTGGATGCGGGGTGTTGGTGTCTGGCGACACGACGTTGCCGAATTGGGCCAGGAAGGGCAGGGGATAATCCTTCAGCTCCGGTGGCTCGCCGACCAGCATGAAGGTGCCGTCGGGCGGGCAGGTCGCCTGCACCGGTCCGGCCATGGTGTCGTAGACAAAGACGCGGTCATAGTTGCCCGGCGGGCCGTTGACGAAGAATTGGCAGTTGCCCCATACACCCGACCCGTTCGGCGTCTGGCGCAGGATCCAATCGCCCAGGAACTTGCTGTGCAACAGGACCCGCAGGGCGGGAGTGTCCTTACCGTTCACCTTGCCGGGTTCCTTCGTCTTTCCGCCGTCGACCGTTGTGTTTGACGTGGGGACACGTATGGATCAAAACCGCCGTCTGGGCAACCTGCGGCATAGGTCGTATAAACATGCGGGCGACAAAACGAGGGGCCGAATGCCGATTATCAACAAACTCCACGAGCTTTATGAAGGCCTCGGCTTTTCGGTCTCGTCGGGCCTCAGCCCAAGCCATCTCGACGGCTGCATCGAAGCCCCCTTCACTTGGCTGCTGAAGGACGGGGAAAGCTTCACCAACGGTCTCGGCATCGCCATGAAGGAAGTCTACTTCCTGGAATGCCTGTTCGATGGCTGGCGGCCCAAGACCGGATTTCTGATCGGCAATTCCTTCGGCTGGAGCGCGCTTGCCGTGGGCCTGTTGAACCCGAAGGCGCGCATCGTCGCCATTGATGCCGGTTTCGACGCCAATTCCCTGACCGGGTTGGAGATGACCAACACGCTCGCCCGTCAGGAAGGTCTCAACTTGACTGCCGTGCAGGCGGTTTCTCCCGCGGGTGTCGCCGGCGTCATGGCCGAGCAGTTCGACGGTCCGGTCGAGTTCTGTTTCATCGACGGCCTGCACACCAACGAACAGGTGGTGAAGGACTTCAAGGCCGTGCAGCCCCATCTGGCCAAGGATGCGTTGGTGCTGTTCCACGACGTCGTGATGTGGGACATGAACGCGGGCATGGCGGAGATCGCGCGGATCGCGGGGGCGGCTCCAGAACTTCTCTACGGCACCTGTTCCGGCATGGCCGCGCTTTACTTCGGTGACGAGCCCGCCGTCCGGCGGACGCTTGCCACCTTCCACGGCAACGCCCGCGCGCGGGAAATCATGCAGGCCATGCCTCATCAACGCCGGTTCCGGCATTTCTATCGCTGGAAACGCAGCTTCAACAAACGGTTCGGCCGGGACAAGGCACGGTCGGCCTAACGGCCGGGAAGGGGATCGGCGTGGCCTTCGATACGTTGCGCAAGCTGTTCAAGGAAATCGGCCGTTATCGCGTGACCCGCGACAAATGGCGGGGCCGCCTGCGCCTGCGTCATCTTCTGCGCGATCCGCGGGCCGGGTTTGCAGGGCGTCTGGCGGCGGACTGGCGCGGCGGCTACGTGCCCTACGGCGACGGCGGCCTGTGGCTCTATATCCCGGCGGACCTGGATCGGCAGGGACAGCGGCTGGTGATCGACGGCGGCGTCCCGGACCCGGTGACGGCGTTGGTGGCGTGCCCAGGCGACGTCGCAATCGACATCGGCGGCAATCTGGGCGAATGGATGGCACCGCTTGCGGCCGCCGTCGGGACGGCAGGCCGGGTCTATGCCTTCGAGCCGGTGCCGTTGCTGGCCGACGCCCTTGAGAAGACGGCGCGTCTTAACGGCCACGGGGCGACGGTCGAGATCGTGCGGTCTGCCGTGGCGGATGCGACCGGGGAGGCTCCTTTTAACGTAACCATGGCGGCCGGCGGCGACGGCGCCCTGTCCGGCCTGGCGTCGGGCGGCGGCGCCACGGTGGCGACGATCACCCTGGACGACTTTGTGGCCGAACGCGGTCTGGGCCGGCTCGACCTGATTAAGATCGACGTCGAGGGGGCGGAGCGCCGGGTATTGGAGGGGGCACGGCACACGCTGGAATCCTGCAAGCCCCGCCTTGTATTCGAAAGCGGCCATGAGCGCGCCGAGGACCGGGCGGCAATCGCCGATCTTCTCGATGGCGTTGGATACGACCTCGTCGGCCTGTTGCTGGACGGCGTCATCGCCGACTGTACTTGGGCGGAATTTCGCGACCCGTCCGGCCCCTTCGACGACGGCCAGACGCGCAATCTTCTCGCCCTGCCGCGAGGCTGATTAAACATTAGGTTTTCCCCATGTTCCACAGGGGTGTGGATCGTATCGCCGTTGTCGGCCCCCGGGCCGGGGCGTATTCTGCACATGGGTTCAGGGACAAGGATGGTCCGCAAGGAACATCCCCAGGCCTAGGACCCGGTCAGTTTTCCCAGGGGCCCCCTTCGGGGGGAATGAAGGATCTCTGATCAGGGACGGCCCCGCCGGGCGACCGGCGGGGCCGTTCTCTGTTTCGATGTTACTTGCTGAACACCTTCTGCAGCAGTTCCGTGGTGCGCTTCGCGGGGTTCTCGCGGATCGCCGCTTCTTCCCGCCCCAGGTACAGGAACACGCCGTCGATGGCCTTGGTCAGCACGTGATCGGTCAGGTCCGCCTTCACGTCGGGCACGAAGGGCAGGGATTTGTACTGGCCCATCATCTTGTCGTAGGCGGCGACGGCGCCGACTTCCGACAACTGGGTGTCGACGATGGGTTTCATGTCGGCGGCCAGGGGCGCCGACATTTTCGTGCGGAAATACTGCGTCGCCGCGTCGTTGGGACCATTCAGGATGCCCTTGGCGTCGTCCACCGTCATGGCGGAAATGGCGTCGACAAACAGGGATTTGGCCTTGGGCACGGCGGCCTCGGCCGCGCGGTTGAGGCGCAGTTCCACATCGTCGGCAAGCGACGACATGCCGATCTTCGACAGGGCCGATTGCACCTTCTGCAAGGTACCCGGCAACGGGATATGGACGTCCGGGGATTTGTTAAAGCCGTCGGCGGCACCGAGCGTGCCGACCACCCGTTCCGATCCGACGCGGAGCGCTTCCTTGAGCCCGGCCGCGATGTCGGTGACGTTGAGGGCGCCGGCCGAGGGTTCCGATGTGCCGCCGAGCCCCTTCAGCAGGTCCTTCCCTTTATCGAAGAAACTTTGGGCGCCGGCGGATGGGCTGAACGTCGCGACCCCTGCCAGCAGAACACTGACGGCGGCAAGCTGTTTCATGGTCATGGCGGTCTCCTCGGGCGGTCTGCAGGATATGCGGGATATGATGGTAGCGCGGATATGGGCCTGGCGGGAGGGAATCCCGTGTTGTGTCGTCAGCGCCGGACGATAAAGGTGTAATCGGGCAGGGGAGCGTCGTTGGTGACGGTCGTGCGTGGCGACAGTTCCGTCTTGCAGAAACTCAGGAATTCCCCGCCCTCGGCATAGAACAGGCCCTGGTAGCGTTCCGCCGCATCGGCGCGCAACAGGTTGAAGGCGAGCATCTTGTCCGTCTTGGCCCAGAGTTCGCGCAGGCTGCTCTTCACATACTCCGCCCATTCTTCACCGTCGGCTCCCATGTGCATGTTGTAGGTGCCACAGGCGAAAACGTAGTCGGCAGGCTCGGTCACGGTGATCTGCTGCTGGAAGCGTGCGCGGGGGTCGTCAATGCGGGCGCGGGCGGCCTCGACCATCTTGCCCGACATGTCGTAGCCGACGTACTGCCCCCCCCTGAGGGCCGGCGTGTCCTTGAGAAAGTCGAAGAAGGCGCCGTAACCGCAGCCGAAATCGGCGACGGAAATGCCGCCCGCCTGTTCGTCGGCGTCGTCGATCACCTGATACAGGGTCTCGAAACGGACAAGCTGATGCTCCTCGCTTTTCCAGAACACGGCGCGGGCGTCGGGGCCCAACTCGGCCAGCCGGCGTTCATAGCTGCGCGCCACAGGTTTCAGCAGGCGCGCGGCCTTTTTGAAGAAGAACAGATTCATGGGCCGAGAGACTAGGCCCAGGGAGACGGGCGGACCAGTTTCTTTACGGCTCGGTCTGGAGAATGGCCCAATCCGGCTTGCGCGGCGTGACCTTGGCGCCGGCGGCGTCGAACGGGCCGGCCTCCAGATGTTCCAGGCGGATCAGGGCCAAACCCCGCCCGCCCGACCCGGCGGCGGCGGTGGACCGCACCTCGCCCACTTCCTTGCCGTCCAGGGTGATCGGCGTGCCCGCCTCGGGCAGGGGGCCCTCGATCTCCACGGGCAGCAGGCGTTTCTTGATCAGCCCGCGGTACTTGGTGCGCGCCGTCAATTCCTGCCCCATGTAGCAGCCCTTTTTCCAGTCGACGCCGTTCAACTCGTCGAATCCGCTTTCCAGCAGGATCGATTTGTCGACCACCATGTCGCGGCTGCCGTCGGGCACGCCCAGGCCCAGGCGCAGGATGTCGTAGTCCGTGCGGTCCCCGGCCGTCAGGCCAAGCCCGCTCAATGTCGCTTCGGCGCTGTCCTTGGGCAGAATCGCGCGGGCCCCCAGGGCCGCCAGACGCGGGTCGGTGAACAGCACGCCGCCGTCCTTCGCCTGTGTCGTCCCGGCGTCGGAACCCAGGGCGGCGGTTCCGGCGCCGCCGGGCAGGGCGGCGACCCGCCATTGCTCGCTCTGGTCCTCGATCACGGCCTTGGCGCGCAGTTTGTAGAGCTTCAGGCGCTTGGCCAGGTCTTCCAGGCGCGCCCGTTCGCAATCCATCAGCAGCCCGCCGCCGGGGGCCTCGGCAATGAAGAAGTCGTGCAGGTACTTGCCCTGGGGCGTCAGCAGCGCCGCGTGGATCGCGCGCGTGGCCGATACCTTATTGATATCGTTGGAAACCAGGCCCTGAAGGAAGGTCCTGGCATCGTCGCCGGAGATGGCGAGGACGCCGCGGTCTTCCAGGACGACGTAGGTTTGTTCAGTCATGTTCTGATCCCGAAAATTGGTGGGTACCGGTGCCCTGAATATGGGAGCGCCCAGCGGCCTAGGCAACAGGGGATGGTGGCCCTATAAGACGGTTGGCGTGTAAAATCGGCCGCAAACGGGGGGTGCCCGGAATTCGGCCCGCAAAAGCAATGTATTGGAACGGCCGAGAGAACGGCTGAGAAATCGATAGGTTATGGCGAAAAGCATCCTGTTCGTGACGGCGACGCGTATCGGCGACGCGGTCCTGTCCATGGGAATTCTGGGCCGTTTGGTCCGGGATAACCCGGGGGCACGCGTGACCGTCGCCTGCGGGCGGGCGGCGGCGCCCCTGTTCGATGCCGTGCCCGGCCTGGAGCGGGTCATCATCCTGGACAAGAAACCCTATTCCCTGCACTGGCTGGGCCTATGGGCGGAATGCGTGGGGCGTCTATGGTCGGTCCTGGTCGATCTGCGCAACACGCCCATGAGCTATCTGATCCCGGCGGCACGGCGCTTTCGCATGGGGCGCAAGGGGGCGGGACACCGGCTGGAACGGTATGCCCAGGTCATGGGCATCACCGACGGCGTGCCGACGCCGCAGATCTGGATCACCGATGCCCACCGAGCCATGGCGGACCACCTGATTCCGAAGGGCCGGCCGGTGCTGGCCATCGGCCCCACGGCCAACTGGCAAGGCAAGACCTGGCCCCAGGACCGCTTTTCCGACCTGGTCGCCCGTTTGACCGGCGACCAGGGCATCCTGCCGGGCGCCGCCGTTGCCGTGTTCGGCCATGAGACGGAGCGTGCGTCCGTCCAGGACTTCCTCGACAACATTCCCGAGGACCGGCGTATCGACCTTGTGGGGCGGATTTCCCTGCTTGATGCCTATGCCTGTCTGGAGCGGGCAACGCTTTACATCGGCAACGATTCCGGCCTGATGCATCTGGCGGCGGCGGCGGGCGTGCCGACCCTGGGGCTGTTCGGTCCGACGCAGGATCAATTGTACGGCCCCTGGGGCGCCCAGTGCCGCGTCGTGCGCGGGACGGCCTTCTTGGATATTTTCCCCGAAGACTACGACTGGGACAATTCGCCGTCGCTGATGGATACATTGTCCGTCGATACCGTCGCCGACGCGGCCCGCGACCTGTGGACCGAATGCAAGGAGGCGGCGTCGTGACCGGTAGTGCAGAGAATGCCCCCCGGTTGTCCATCGTCGTCTGCGCCCATGACGAGGCGGCGCATCTAGCCGACTGTCTGGCGACCCTCGAATTTGGGGACGAGCTGGTCGTGCTCGCCGACAAATGCACGGACGCGACGGCGGAGATCGCCCGCCGCTTCACGGACCGGGTGATCGAAGGGGCCTGGGATCCGGAAGGGACGCGCCGCAACGCCGCCATCGACGCCTGCACCGGCGACTGGGTGCTGGAGGTCGATGCCGACGAACGGGTGCCGGAGGCCCTGGCCCGGGAAATCCGCGCCGTCATCAACGAAACATCCCACGACTGGCACGAAATCCTGGTCGATAACTATATCGGCGGCCGCCTGGTGCGCTGGGGCTGGGGGGCGAGCTTCGGCAAGGCCGCCTATCCGGGCCTGTTCAAGAAGGGCGTCAAGCGGTGGGGCCCGCAGCGCGTCCATCCCGCCCTGACCTGGACCGGCGCCAAGGGACCCATGCTCAGCAACCGTCTCGACCATTTCGTCGACCGCAACGTGTCCGACATGCTGAAACGCCTCGACAGCTATACCACCGCGCGGGCGGCGGATCTGCGGGACACGGGCCAGATCGGCGGCTTCGCCAACAACCTGCGCCGCTTCTTCACCCGCTTCTTTAAATGCTACGTGCGGCGCAAGGGTTACCGCGAAGGCGGCTACGGCTTCCTGATCGCGCTTTGCGCCGGGCTGTATCCGCTGATCTCGCACCTCAAGGCGCGGCTTGAAGACGACGCCGGCAATCCGAAAAGCGGGGAGGCCTGAATGGCCCGCATCGCCCTGGCCGACGACGGCATCGAATTCGACGGCCGCACGCCCGAGGAACGCCCCCTGGGCGGGGCCGAAAGCTCGCTTATCTCCTTGATGGAAATTCTCGCGGCGCGCGGCCACGAGGTCTCGGTCCATAACAACTGTGCGGCCCCCCTGGTGCACAAGGGCGTCACCTGGGCGCCGCTCAAGGCGGGGATGCCGGACAGGGCCGACCTGTTCATCGCCAATCGGGGAGACAAGGTCCTGCCGCTCATGCCCAAGGCCGGACGCACCGTGTTCTGGACCCACAATCCGGCGACCTACATGGTCAAATGGCGCTATCTGTCGAAATTGTGGAAACACGCCGACGCCATCGTGTTCATCGGCGACTATCACGCGACGACCTATCCCGGCTGGTGCCCGGTGAAAAACCGCGTGGTCATTCCCTACGGCCTGCCCGACGATTTCTGCAATGCCCAGCCGGCCTCGGCCCCGCCGGGCCCCCGTGCGGTGTTTACGTCGAACCCGTTGCGCGGGCTCGATTGGCTGCTCGACCGCTGGGCCCGGGACATCCAGCCCCGGGTGCCGGGGGCCGAGTTAATTCTGTTCACGGGGGCCGCCGTTTACGGCAGTGCGGGCGCGGCCAAGGCCGACCCCATGGCGAAAGTTCTCGACAAGGCTAAATCGTTGGAAGAAAAAGGGGTCCGATTGCCGGGCCCGGTGCCCAAGCAACGCCTCATCGACGAATTCCGGCAGGCCCGATGCATGCTTTACCGCGGTGACATCAACGAGACCTTTTGCATGGCCGTGGGCGAAGCGCAGGCCATGGGCATGCCCGCCGTGGTCACCGATCTTGGCTCCATGTACGAGCGGGTGATCGACGGCGAAACGGGCTTCGTCGCCCGCGACGACCGGGCCTTCGCCGATGCTGCCGTGAAACTGCTGACCGACGACGCCCTGTGGTCGGCGCAGCAGGCGGCGGCGCTGGAAAAACAGCGGTCCTGGCGCTGGCCCGAGGCTGCCCAGGCCTGGGAAAGGCTGCTGCCATGAAGGTTCTGCAGGTCATGGCCGGAGCGGAATTCGGCGGCGCCGAGGCGTTCTTCGTGCGTCTGGTGCGTGCCCTCAGCCGGGCCGGATTGGATCAGCGCGTGGTGATCCGCGAAAACCGGGTGCGCGCCCAGACCCTGCGCGGTGCGGGGCTCGATCCCCTGGAATTGCCGTTCGGCGGGATGCTCGACCGCCGCACGGGACGTGTCCTCAAGCACGAGATCAAGACCTATCAGCCGCAGGTCGTCATGACCTGGATGAACCGGGCCAGCAAGATGTGCCCCAAGGGTGACTTCGTCCAGGTCGGCCGCCTGGGCGGGTACTACGACCTGAAATACTACCGCAACTGCACCCATCTGATCGGCAACACGGAAGACATCGTCACCCATATCGTCGGCCAGGGATGGGCCAAGGACCGCGCCCACTACCTGCCCAATTTCGTATCCGAGGACCGGGCCGAGCCGATCAGCCGCCGCTCGCTCTACACGCCGGACAATGCGGTGCTGATCCTGGCCCTCGGCCGTCTGCACGAGAACAAGGGCTTCGACGTGCTGCTGCGCGCCATGTCGCGCGTACCGAACACCTATCTATGGCTGGCCGGGGACGGACCGCTTCGCGAAAGCCTGGAAAAGCAGGCGGAAGACCTGGGCATCAAGCCGCGCGTGCGGTTTCTCGGCTGGCGCGAGGATACGCCCGCCCTGTTCGCCGCCTGCGATCTGTTCGTCTGCCCGTCGCGCCACGAGCCCTTGGGCAATGTGGTGTTGGAAGCCTGGGCCCAGGGGGTTCCCGTGATCGCCGCCGACAGCATGGGGCCGGGCACCTTGATCGACCATATGGATTCCGGCGTTCTGGTGCCGGTCGACGATTCCGACGCCCTGGCCCGCGCCATCCGCGCCGTGATCGACGATTACGAACTGGCGGAACATATCGCCAATCGCGGCAGCGAGGTTTATGAACAGAAGTTCACGGAAGCCCAGGTCGTGAAGCGTTATCTGGATTTTTTCCAATCGGTCGTCAACAAACCGGCAAACTGACGTAAGATCGTTCCATGTGCGGCATTGCAGGAATCATGACCCGAGACGGCTCCGCCCCGCCGGCGGAGATTCTTGACGCGCTGGCCGGTGCTCTGGCCCACCGCGGGCCGGATGGCCACGGCCGCCATGTGGACGGTGACGTGGGTCTGATCCAGACGCGCCTCGCCATCATCGATTTGGAAACGGGCGACCAGCCCATCGCCGCCAAGGGGCCGGACGGCAACGAGGCGGTCCTGGTCGCCAACGGGGAAATCTACAATTACGTCGAGGTCAAATTGGACCTGGGCCGCGTGCCCTTCAAGACCCGGTCCGACTGCGAGGTCCCGCTGCAGCTTTACCTGCGCGAGGAACTGGCCTTCACCGATCATCTGCGCGGCATGTACGCCATCGCAATCCATGACCGTGCCCGCGACCGCCTGGTCCTGGCCCGCGACCCGTTCGGCATCAAGCCGCTGTACTTCACCCAGTCGGGATCGGCCTTTGCCTTCGCGTCCGAGCCGCAGGCGCTGATCCGCGCCGGGCTGGCGACGGCGCGCCTCAACCCCCTGGCGCGGGACGAGATGCTGCAGATGCAGTTCTCCGCCGGCCGGGAAACGCCCTTCGCCGGGATCGAGCGGGTGCTGCCCGGCGAAACCCTGATCGTCGAGAAGGGCCGGGTGATCGGGCGCAACCGCATGGCGGCCCTGCCCGAAGGCGGGCCCAAGGGCCTGGGCCGCACCGAGGCCCTGACGCGGCTCGACGACCTGCTTGACGATGCGGTCGGGGTGCATCAGCGCTCCGACGTGCCTTACGGCATGTTCTTTTCCGGGGGCATCGATTCCACGGTCCTGCTGGCCATGATGTCGCGCCTTAACGAACGGCCCGTCACGGCCTTCACCGCCGGGTTTTCCGGCACCCAGGTTCATGACGAACGCGCCCTGGCCCGCGAGATCGCGGCCCATCTGGGCGCCGACCACCACGAGGTCGAATTCGGGGCTGCCGATTTCTGGGACCTGCTGCCGGAGATCGCCGCCGCCGTCGATGATCCGGCGGCCGATTACGCGGTGCTGCCCAGCTACAAGCTGGCGCGCACGGCCCGCGCGGCGGGGATCAAGGTGATCCTGTCCGGCGAGGGCGGGGACGAAGTGTTTGCCGGCTATGGCCGCTACCGCCGGGCCACGCGCTGGCGCTTCCTGGGCGGCCGCCCCATGCGCGAACGGGGTGCCCTGGAGGGCCTGGGCATCCTGCGCGAGGAAACCCGCGCCTGGCGGGGCGGCATCGCGATGGCCGAGGAAGAGGCCCAGGGCAAGGGCTGGACGCCCCTGCAGCGGGCCCAGGCCACGGACATGGCCGACTGGCTGCCCAACGACCTGCTGACCAAGCTGGACCGCTGCCTGATGGCCCATGGCGTCGAGGGCCGGGTGCCGTTCCTGGACCCCAAGCTGGCGGCTTTCGGCTTCGGCCTGCCGGACGGGCTGAAGGTGCGGCGCGGGCGCGGCAAATGGCTGCTTCGGAAGTGGCTGGAAAAGGTCGTGCCGATGGCCCGGCCGTTCGCCGCCAAGCGCGGCTTCACCGTGCCCGTGGGCGAATGGATCCTGGCCGAGGGCCGGCGCCTGGGGCCCCTGGTCGCGGCCCAGCCGGGGATCGCCGAAATCTGCCGCCCGGATGCGGTCGCAAGCCTGTTCCGCACGGCCGGAAAGCGCGAAATGCAGGCCGCCTGGACGCTTCTGTTCTTTGCCGTCTGGCACCAGCATCACATTCTGGGCGGGGTGCCCAAGGGCGGCGTCCTCGAAGTTCTGGGAGAGGCCGTCTAATCCGTGACTGACCAAAATATCCTGACGATCCGCCGGCCCGACGACTGGCATGTGCATTTCCGCGACGGCGCCATGATGGCTGCCGTGGTGCCCTTCACGGCGCGTCAGATGGCCCGCGCCATCGTCATGCCCAACCTGGTGCCGCCGGTGACCACGGCGGCCCTGGCGGCGGCTTACCGCGACCGCATCCTGGCCGCCGTGCCGGACGGCGTCGATTTCACGCCTCTGATGACCGCCTACCTGACCGACAGGACGGATCCGGACGATCTCGCCGCCGGGTTCAGGGACGGCGTGCTGACGGCGGTGAAGTACTATCCCGCCGGGGCCACGACCAATTCGGATTCCGGCGTCACCGCCATCGACAAGGTCACGCCCGTGCTGGAACGCATGGCCGAGATCGGCATGCCGCTGCTGGTCCATGGCGAGGTCACGGACGCCGATATCGACGTGTTCGACCGCGAGGCCGTGTTCATCGAGCGCACCCTGGCCCCCCTGGCGGCCCGCCTGCCGGACCTTAAGATCGTGTTCGAACACATCACCACGGCGGACGCCGCCGCCTTCGTCGAAGGGGCGGGGGCAAACGTGGCGGCCACGGTCACGGCCCATCACCTGGTCATCAACCGCACGGACATCTTCAGGGGTGGCATCCGCCCCCATCTCTACTGCCTGCCCATCGCCAAGCGGGAGGTCCACCGCCAGGCCCTGGTCAAGGCCGTGACCTCGGGCAATGCCAGGTTCTTCCTCGGCACCGACACGGCCCCCCACGCGGCCCATACCAAGGAAGCGGCCTGCGGTTGCGCCGGCATCTTTTCCGCCCCGGCGGCGATCGAGGTCTATGCCGAGGTGTTCGACCGTGCGGGTGCGCTCGACAAGCTGGAAGCCTTCGCGTCCCTCAACGGCCCGGCGTTCTACGGTCTGCCCGTGAACGCGGCGACGGTCACCCTGGAGCGTAAGCCGTGGGAGCAGCCGGAAGCCGTGGATCTGCCGGGCGGTGACCGCCTGGTTTCCTTCCGCGGCGGGGAAACGCTCGCCTGGCGGCTGGCTGACTGATCGCGCTCCCCCGTTGACCCGGGGCGGGCGCTTCTCTACACCCAATGAAACCCCATCCACCGACCCGCCGACCCAGGGAGGCCCGCTCATGCCCACGTTCAAAGGACTCATGCTCGAAGAAACCGACGGCAAGGTGTCGTCGTCCCTTCAGGATATCGACGACGCCCGCCTGCCCGAGGGCGACGTCACCGTCGCCGTCAAGTATTCGACGGTCAACTACAAAGACGGCATGGTCATCAACGGCCTGGGGCGGTTGGTGCGGGATTATCCGCATGTCTCCGGCATCGATTTTTCCGGCGTCGTCGAAGCCTCCGACAACCCGGACTACAAACCCGGCGACGAGGTCATCCTGACCGGCTGGCGCGTCGGCGAGGTCCATTGGGGCGGCCACGCCCAGAAGGCGCGGGTCAAGGGCGACTGGCTGGTGCCCATGCCCAAGGGATTGGATCTGAAGCGCGCCATGGCCGTCGGCACGGCGGGCTTCACCGCCATGCTGGCGATCATGACCCTGGAAGACCACGGCCTGACGCCGGAAAACGACGGCGAGGTGCTGGTCACCGGCGGCTCCGGCGGCGTCGGCTCCGTCGCCACGGCGATCCTGGCCAATCTGGGCTACCGGGTCGCGGCCTCCACCGGCAGCCCGGAGTCCCACGCCTATCTGAAGGACCTGGGGGCGACCACCATCGTCGACCGGGCCGAACTGGAAGAAGCGCCCAAGGGGCCGCTCGCCCGCGAACGCTGGTCCGGCGCCATCGACAACGTCGGCGGGGTGACCCTGCACACGGTGCTGGCGACCCTCAAGTACTGGGGCACCTGCGCGTCGGTCGGCAATGCCGGGTCGTTCAAGCTGGAAACCACGGTGCTGCCGTTCCTGTTGCGCGGCATCAACCTGTGCGGCATCGACAGCGCGACCTGTCCCAAGGACCGGCGCGTCACCGCCTGGAACCGCATCGCCAACGAATTGCCGCTCGACAAGCTGGACGCGTTGACGGAAACGGCCGGTTTAAGCGATCTGCCCGACCTCGCGGGCAAGATTCTCAAGGGCCAGCTGCGCGGCCGCACGGTGATCGACGTCAATTCATGATGTAATTCATGATGTCAGGCCGGGAGCACGGACATGGATCAAACGGCTAAGGTCGCGGCGTTTAAAAAACTGCATGCCGACCCGGGGTGTTTCATCATCCCCAATCCCTGGGACCGGGGCTCCGCCCGCATGCTGGAAGGCATGGGCTTCAAGGCGCTGGCGACGACCAGTGCGGGATATAACCTTTCCCGGGGCCAGGCCGACGGTGATGCGACGGTCGAGGATCATTTCGCCCATTTCCGGGAACTCTGCGCCGGCGTCGATGTGCCCGTAAACGCGGACTTCGAGAACGCCTACGCCGAGACCGCCGATGGCGTCGCCGACAACATCCGGCTCGCGGCGGGCACCGGGCTCGCCGGTGGGTCGCTCGAGGATTACGACGGCACACGCATCTATGACATGGCCGAGGCGGTCGACCGGCTGACCGCCGCCGTCGAGGCGGCGCGGACGGTCAACCCGCCCTTCGTGCTGACCGCCCGGGCGGAGAACCTGATCCGCGGCAATCCTGATCTGGACGACACCATCAAGCGGCTGCAGGCCTATCAGGAAGCCGGCGCCGACGTTCTGTACGCGCCGGGGCTCAAAACGGCGGACGAGGTGCGCGCCGTGATTTCGTCCGTCGACCGTCCGGTCAACGTCCTGGGCGGCATTGCCGGCATGACCCTGACTTATCAGGAAATGGCTGAACTGGGCGTCAAGCGCATCAGCGTCGGCGGCTCGCTGTTCCGCTCGGCCTACGGAAAAGCCATGGCGGACGCCCGGGAAATGCTCGATGCCGGAACCTTCGGCTTCGCCACCGGCGCGCCGCCGCTGCGGGATTTCGTGAAGCTTTTCCGGCAGGGGTGACGGGGGCCCTGGACGGCCCGAATTAACCAATTGCTAACCATCGGGTGCCATTCTGAAGTCGGACGAGTTTTTGACGCAGGATGGGATAGAACGCCCATGAGAAAGATCATCGCAGCCATTGCCTTTTCGGCCGTGCTGACCGCGTGCGGTTACGTGGACAAATACGAGGAAGGCGTCGCCGACTACGAGCCGACCTATTGCTATGCCGCGCTCGGCGGCGGCGTGGAGTGCTACCGCGAACCCATCGCCGGCGAGGACCGGCGGCTGGTCAACTATTACGGCAAGCATCCGTCGCGCTATGACGCTCCGCCCAAACCGGCTCCGGCCCAGTATCAGGCGCCGCCCATGGTCAACGCCTGGGTCAAGGATCCGGAGCCGGTGGTCCGCGTCCTGCCCAAGGGCGATCTGGCGGATCGCCCGTGGCTGGCGTCGGGCTATCAGCCGCCGGTGGCCCGCGAGGCCACGCCCGTGGCGACCCAAGCCCTGTTGCGCCAGGCCCACGAACACCTCAGCCGCTCGATCCAGCAGGATTCGCGGGACAAGCTGAACAGGCTCAGCGGTTCGGCAGGCGAGGGCGCCGGGACGTCGGACCAGGCACCGCCGGACGCGCCGCCCTTTCGTTAATGCGAGAATCTGATCCTTGCGCTGAAAAGCCGGGGAATTCAGCGTCTTGATGGCTCAATGGCCGCTCTGTCCGCAGGGCGCCCATTCGGTTTTCCGAATATTCCACAGCTTTTTAGATGTTTGTGATGCATATCACATGACTCTTGATGCCATCCTTGCTACGAGTCCCCATCCACAAACCTTGCAAAAACCTGACATGTTGAAGGAGGGGTACGGTGGAACAGGAAAAGACCCGGAAACCGGCCATCAGGCAGACGGAACTGCAGCGTCTGCAGAACGAACTGGTTGGCGGCACGGCGTCTGACAAGGCGAAGAAAGGCCAGTCCGCCGCGAAGGCCCGCATGATGAAGGGGGCGCGCAACGCCTGTGGCCCGCTCAACGGCCGCGATTGGCGCTGGGGCGGCAACTAAGCCGGGCCTGTGGGCCGGCCCCCGATCAAGGTTCATCGCCCGGCGGTCCGCCGGGCATCCCACCGTTATCCGATATGTCTGACCCGGGACGGCGAGGTCTTTCTTGACACCTGCGCGGCAGGGCCTTAAATCCCTCCACGCCGTTCAACGGGTCCCTGACCCGCGGCCGGCCCCAATACCTGGGGCGGAGTAGCTCAGCTGGTTAGAGCAGCGGAATCATAATCCGCGTGTCGGGGGTTCGAGTCCCTCCTCCGCTACCAATTCCCAAGCCCCACGACCTGAACCGGTTGCGGGGCTTTTCATTTGAATGAATTTGCATTTTCGACAAAAAAACGATATGCCCTGCGCCAAGAGCACGATGCCTCTTATTTCCGACGCTTAATTTCCGACAGATGACCCTGGGTTGGCCGAATTCGGCCCGTCCTTAAACCTGTCCAACGGAGGCCAACTCATGGCCGGCAAGAAATCCAAAGGCAAAGCCCCTCAGTTCCTGATGTTCAACGTGACATACGGGGACGGCACGGTGACGTCCAACCGCAGGGTGTCCACGGACCTGCTCGACCAGTCGTACGGTGATTCGCTGGAAGATCTGGTGCGCGCCGCCATCGAGCAGCAGGACAACGACATCGCCGAGCGTTCGGGCCAGACCCGCGCGCCAATCAAGTCCATCGCCAAGGCGTAAGCCGTCTGCGATCTGGAAAGTCAGGCGGTTTTGACGCGCCAGCTCGGAAACCGGATGGTGAACATTGCGCCGCCTAATGACGCATCGCTGATCGATACGATCCCTCCGTGCAGTTCCGTATAAGCCTTTACGATGCTAAGGCCGATCCCGGCCCCCGGTCTTGAACGGCTTTCCACGCCCTCGATCTGGCTAAAGGGTTCGAAGATCAGCGCGCGGTATTTAGGGTCGATGCCGGGGCCGGAATCCTCGACCTTGACCTCCAGGCTTTCCATCCGAGTCAGGTCGACCGTGATTTTGATGCTGCTGCCCGGCGGCGAGAATTTGACCGAATTGCTGAGCAGATTGATGAATATCTGGCGGAATGCCCTGGCGTCGCCCATGACCTGCACCGGGCCCGGATTGAAGGCCAATTCGATGGACTGTGAGTGCCGGGCCGCATGTTCGGATGCGATATTGATCGATGTCATTAACTCTTTTCTGACATCGATCAGGGCCTCGTCGATTTGCAGGACGCCGCGCTCGATCTTTGAGATATCCAACAGACCTTCGACGAGGTCCAGCATTTGCCGGCCGGCATCCAGGACGGTCGCGGCATATTCCTTGGGCTTCTCGTCGTTGAATTCTTGCAGGACCGAGGTCAGAAGTTCCGAATAGCCGATGATTGCGTTGAGCGGGGTTCGCAATTCGTGGCTCAGCCCTCCCAATATTTCCGTTCTGAAGGACGAATTGACTTCGTGTTGCCTGCGGGCGGCATCAAGGGCCTCAATGATCCGTTGCCGTTCCGTTTCATCGTGCAGGTAAACGATGCCAAGGCCTTCGGCATGACCGCCCTCATTGTGCCGGCAAATCAGATCGAGATTACGGATCCGCAGCATCCGCTGGCCTGAAACGGGTGAAATGAATTCAACGGTCTTCTCTTGATTGGATTTCAGTTCCAGTATCGATCGCGGCAGGCCCAACAGCTCTAAAAGTGAGTCGATGTCGGTGTCCGTGGAATCACGCCGGGTAACCCCTAGAAATTTATAGAACGCTGAATTCGCGAACCCGGTCATCGCCGTGTCGGAAGGTGAAATTCTGTAGGCGATGGTTGCAATTCCTTCAGGAACGAAATCATCAATGATCGACCGGATGTCGCTTGTCGACGCATCGAAAATGATGTCCGAAAAGTTATGATTTATCGGGTTTTGTTCCGGTGTCGTCGCGTGAAGCACGTCGTCAGGGAAGTCGGCCAATTCATCGGCAAGCCGCCGCAACATCTCGATTTCGATGTAATTCCATTCTTCGGCAACGTCGGTGACTTGCGTCGCCCATGCCTCGAAGGATTTTCGAGGGTTCAGGCGTTGGGTTTCCTTGTCGAGCGAAACCGCCTTGTCGGGATTTCCACCCCAGTAGATTTCACGCTTCATTTCGTTTCGGTACAGCAGGATGCCGATCTCCGGCCTGGAGTCGACCCGTGCATAGGCCACCCCCGAGGTCGGGCCGTCGAATGTGCCGACGATGGATTTAATATTGGTGCAGGACCAAACCGCCGCGTCGGATTGCGATCCGTCGCCGTCGTAAACGGACGCGATATGCCGGATGATTTCCCAAGTCTTTGATGGGGGTGGGCAATATCCCAGGCTATAGATTTCGTCGCCGATTTGAACGGCGCAGCCATGAATTTCAAGGCTGCGAATCAATCGGTTTCGTGCGAACAAGGCGGTGTACCAGAGTGACTGGAGCATCTTCATCTCTTCGATGAACAGCGCCGTTTTTTGCTCCACCACGCTGCTTAATCGGGCGGTCTCTTCCTGTTCCAGAGTTTCGATTCTACGAGAAAGGGTGCGGGTGAGTTGGATGCATTTTTCCTGGACGTCGGCGGTCACCATGGTCGCGGAATAGTGATGGCAGGCGACCAATCCCCATAAGGTTCCATCGACAATGATTGACGTGACCAGGGTCGCGGTGACGCCCATGTTCTGTAGATACTCGATATGATACCGCGACACGGACCGGAGCCTCGCCAGGCCCAGATTGCACGCCCGTCCGCCAAGTGTATTGACGGCGACAGGTGTCGAACGCGCGTCGGCGACAATTCTAATGGGTGTTTTCAAATACAATTGCCGCGCATTTACGGGGATATCCGACCCCGGATAGCGAAGCCCAAGATACGGGGTCAGTTTTTCTTCACGGCTTTCGGCGATGACGTCGCCCGTTGCATCCGGCAGAAACCGGTAAACCATGCTGCGGTCGTAGCCTGTCAGGCGGCGGATGGACTTCACGGTCATGGCCGCGGCGGAATATGAGTTCGGCGCCTTCTCGATCGCCTTAAGATCGACGGATATGTCGGGGCATTCCGTGTTGTCGGCGCCCCCCGGTTCAACAATCTCCAGGATGACAGCGTCGTCTGACCGATGACAGATCAGGTCCAGCGGCGTGCGGCTGCCGCGCGGGCATTGGGCGCTGACGACCTCGCCATCCACCGGCCCCATCCGTTTGATCGCCGTGGCGGCAGATTCCCCGTCCGGCAGAAGGAGGTGGGATGCATCGGCGCCCAGCAAGTCGTCAGGCGACTGTCCAAGGAGTAAATTGGTGTTCTCGCTTGCCGCTTGAATTTTCCCATGGGCATCGACGGCGATCAGGCATCCATGCGACTGGATCAATCCCATGTGGGACAGGTCTTCCGATGCGCATATTTCCATGAAATCGGTGCCGCCGGTTTCAATGTCGGTGTTACCGCTCATTGTTTCACCCTCCAGATGGCATCGGCGATTTCTGTGAAATACGCAAAGGTCGCCTGCGCGCCCTTAAGCGCTTCGGTGTGTTCAATGTCCTGGGGGTGCGGGTCCTGGACAGCCGTGTTCCTGCGCTTCTTTTTTATTTTGGATGGGGCTGCATGCTGCTGCCGCAGGGCACTTAGATAGCGGGTTGCTTGTGTGCCGAATTCCCGTTCCGCGGTCGCCAGGAGGACCCGCGCGCCATAGCGAGAGCCATTGAGGCACCAGACGGCGCCAAAAGTCTGTGAAGGGGATGTCAGGGCCGGTGGGACAGGCGGTTCGTCAAGAACGGCCAATCCCTCGGCGGACAGGGCGTCGATATCGCGTTTGTATGCGTCCGCGGTGGCGGCGATATCGGGAATACGGGGATCATTATTGCAAAACCCGGATGCACATATGACGCCGGCCATGTGCCGGTATCCCACCGCAATGGCTTGGTAACCCAGGAGCCAGACTTTCAAGTCAGGGTGCGTGGCGCGCATCGATTTAAGGATGTTTTTTTCTTCTAGTTGGTTGTGCGCGGTTTTTGTCCCTTCGCGGAGAAAGCTGGCTAAGTCGACGCCAGTTGACATGTTCTCTCGTCTTCGTCGGTTGCAGAATGGCAAGTGGTGACGTAACGCCGTTATCACGAAACCAGCCGAAATTGAAAAAACGACTGGATGGTTAGCCTGTCTCTTGAGTGGGAATCTTTCAATGGGTAATTTTTCAATGTTCTAGCGTCATTGTTTTTTTCCCGCGCATTTGCAATTTGTATACAATCCAAACGCTGGGAGGCAGGCAGGCGCGGGCTCTTTTCCGTTCTGAACATCTTCCGGCGCCCCCACGCAACCGGATAACGCCCCCGTGCAGACCGACAATCCCGCCATCGCCAGACAGTTTGAACGGTTTGGGCCGTCCTACCGCTGGTGGGTGACGGCCTGCGGCATGCTGGCGTCGATGACGATGGTGCTGTCGTCGACCATCGTCAACGTCTCGATCCCGTCGATCATGGGCGCCTTCGGGATCGGCCAGGATCTGGCGCAATGGGCGTCGACGGCGTTCCTGACGACCATGGTCGCGAGCCAGTTGCTCAACTCCTGGACATCCCGGTTCATAGGGCCGCGCAACACCTGCCTGATGGCGCTCGGCATATTCGCCGCAGGCGCCGTTCTGGCCGCGGTCAGCCCGTCCATCGAGGTGCTGATCCTGGGCCGCATCATGCAGGGGTTCAGCGCCGGTTTGGTGCAGCCCCTGGCGCTGGCCACGGCGGTCGCCGTGTTCCCGCCGGAACGCCGGGGCCTGGCCGTGGGCACGGTCGGCATGGGCATCGCCTTGGCGCCCACCTTCGGGCCGCTGGTCGGCGGCGTGACCATCGATCTGGTGACCTGGCGCCATGTGTTCATCGTGCCGCTGCCCCTGGTCGCCCTGTCGGCGATCATGGCGCTGACCTTCATGCCCGCGCGCAATCCCAAGGACACCAAGCCGAGCTTCGACTGGGTCGGGTTCCTGCTGTTGTGCGTGGCCCTGATCACCCTGATGGCGGGGATCGGCAACGGTCAGCGCTGGGGCTGGGAATCAGCCAAGTTTCTGTCGTTCATGCTTGTCGGAACACTTTCGGCGGTTCTGTTCGTGGCGACCCAGTTGCGCTCTAAAAGCCCCCTGTTGGATCCCAAGCTGTTCCTTGACGCGCGCTTCGCCTCGGCCGTCGCCGTGGCCTTTGCCTTCGGGCTCGGCAATTTCGCGACCAACTATTCGATCCCGCTGTTTACCCAGACCATCCAGGGCTACACGGCGACCAAGGCGGGCCTGGTCCTGGTGCCGGCGGGGCTTCTGCTGGTCATGCTGATGCAGGCCTCGGGTCGGCTGGCCGATGCGGTGCCGCCTCATTGGCCGATCATCGTCGGCTGCAGCACCTTCGCCGTGGCGGCCATGGCGCTGGCCACCATCGACGTCAACACGGCCTTCGTGACGGTGGCGCTGCTGGCCATGTGGACGCGCGGTTCCATGAGCCTGATTTCCCCCAACATGGGCAAGGCGGCGTTGTCCGCCGTGCCCGCGGACAAGATCGCGCAGGGGGCGGGGACCTTCAATTTCTTCCGCCAGATGGGCGGCGCCTTCGGCGTCAACATGACCGCCGTGACGATCGAAATGCGCACCGCCTATCACGCGGATTTCCTGACCGCGACCCAGACCAATGCCAAGGGCCCGACGGCGGAGATGTTGGACAAGGTGCGCGACCTGTTGAACGCGGGCGGCGTGCCGTCGCCCGCCGACGGGGCCATGGCCCTGGATTTCCTGGGCCGGGTTCTCTACGCCCAGGCCAATACCTTCGCGTTCCACGATTCGTTCCGCCAGATCGCCGTGATCTTCGCCCTGACCCTGATCCCGGCCATCGTGCTGGGGCGCTCGCGGTCGAAGGAATAAGCGGCCTTCAGGGATGCTTCGCGCCGCGGACTACTTCGCCGCCGCCGCCGTGCGGATCGGAAGGATCACGCGCACGGTGGTGCCGCGCCCGACACGGCTGTCGATCTGAAGTTCGCCGTCATGGGCCTCGGTCAAGGCCTTGGCGATCGACAGGCCAAGTCCGGTGCCCAACTGGGCGATGTGCGGGTCGGAATGGAGCTGCTGGAACGGTTCGATCACGCGTTCCAGCTTTTCGTCGGGGATGCCCTTGCCGGTATCGGAGACCTCGAGAATGTGGCGGCCCGGTTCCTCGCGGGCGCTGAGCGTCACCAGTCCGCCCGGCGGCGTGAACTTCACGGCGTTGAACAGCAGGTTGAGGACCACCTGCTTGATCGCGCGTTCGTCAACGAACGGGTGTGAAACGCTGTCCAGCACCTTGATGTCGAAATAGATCTGATTGCAGTCGATGGCCCCGGTGACCACCCGCAGGCAATCGTCGTACATGGCCGCGATTTCGACGTAGGACCGGTTGAGGATATTGCGCCCGGCCTCGATCTTCGATAGGTCCAGGATATCGTCGACCAGGGACAACAGATGGCGGCTTGAATCCATGATGTCGCCAGCATACTCATGGTACTTGTCCGAACCCAGGGGTCCGAAGTACTGCCGGTTGATCATTTCCGAAAAGCCGATGATGGCGTTCAGCGGCGTGCGCAATTCGTGGCTCATGGAGGCGAGAAAGTTGGATTTCGCCTTGCTGGCCTGTTCCGCCTCCATCTTCGCGGAATAGAGGTTTTCGAGCACCAGATTGTACTGGCGGGCGATGTCGCCGATGTCGGAATTGGGCTCGACGGGGATCGGCCGTGAATAATCGCCGGTCAGGCGCTGCACTTCCATGGACCGCAGAATGTCGAGCTGCTCGGTCGATTGGTTGTGCTCACTGACGTTCAGGCCGATGCGTTCGGCCTCGGGCGAGACGCGCAGCGGCACAAACGTGTTGATGAGCGACAGCAGGATGTAGCTGACGCCGAAGGCCCAGACGGCGGCGGTCAGCACGCCGGTGCCCTGGGCGATGAACTGCCCCCAGCGGTCGAGGCCGGTGCCCAGCGTTTCCAGGTCGCCGAGCAAGGCGACGGCCATGGTGCCCCACACCCCGGCGACGCCGTGCACGGGAAAGGCATAGACCACATCATCGAGCCGCCAGCGGTCGAGCAGCAGGGAGGCGACAACGCAGAGTCCGCCGCCGACGGCGCCGAGAAGCACCGCGCCGGGGGTCGATACGCAATGGGCCGCCGGCGTGATCGCGACCAGCCCGGCAAGGGCGCCGTTGAGCATGGTCGGCACGTCGAGGCGCTTCATGGTGATGGGGCCGAGAAGCATGGCGCCCAGGCCGCCGAAGGCACCGGCGATGACGGTATTGAGGACGATATGCGGAACCTTGTCCGATGCCGCCAAGGTGCTGCCGCCGTTGAACCCGATCCAGCCGACCCAGATGATGAACACGCCGAGCGCCGCCAGCGGCAGCGAGTGGCTGCGGAACGGCGCGCCAGATCCGTCGAACCGTCCGGTGCGCGGGCCGATGATGATCACCGCGGCCAGGCTGACCCAGCCGGCGACGGAATGCACCACCGTGCCGCCGGCGAAATCGACGAACCCCAATGCCGCCAGCCAGCCCGGATCGCCCCCGAAGACACCGCCCCAGGCCCAATGGCCGAATACGGGATAGATGGGCAGGGCGACGACGAGGCTGATCAGAAGGTATCCCGTGTAGCGCGCCCGTTCCGCAATGGCGCCGGACACGATGGTCGTCGCCGTGCCACAGAACATGAGTTGAAAGACGAAGAAGGCCGCCGACTTGGGGTCGACCAGATCGAACAGGAAGTTCTCGGAACCGATCAGGCCGCCCTGGCTGGCGCCGAACATCAGGCCGAAACCGACGAACCAGAACACCCCGGCGGAGATGCAGAAGTCGGCGAAGTTCTTGGCCGCCACGTTGATCGAGTTCTTGGAGCGGACGGAGCCGCTTTCCAGACAGCAGAACCCGGCCTGCATCAAGAAGACCAGGGAAGAGGCCGTCAGCACCCAGACGATATCGACTTTGGCGGCGTCCATCAGGTCCTGTCCGCCGTCGTCTGCCGGTCGCTCATCTGTTCAAAAATGACATGCCTGGGTGGGATGCCCATCAAGGTGCCGCATCGGCGTGTCTGCAAGAATTCTTCCCCCACGGAGTGGCTCATGATGCTGCAGTGCAGCATGAAGGAATATTACGGACCCATTTCCGTGCAGACAAGCGCGAAGACGGCCAATTAATTAGGCCATACGGCATAGTCACGGCTCGTTAGCCGCAGTGGTCCGTTGTCCGGGGCGGTCGGCCAGCATGGAAAACGCCACAATAAATTTCGCATTGCGAAACTAAATTCCGAAAATTGACCGAATCATTCCATCGTGACAAAGTACGATCCGTCCAGGCGAGGGTGCATCCGCCCCGGGCCAGAAATGGGAGGCGGCGCGCAGTCGCGCTGACGCATAAAAAATGACCGGCCGTGCCGACCGCAGCGCCTTGCCGCTGGATGATTTTCCGGAAACCGTCGAAACCGAAGACCGGCAGTTCGTCACCGCCCTGGCGCGGGGGCTCAGCGTGCTGCGCGCGTTCCAGCCCGGCGACGGCGTGCTCGGCAACGGCGACATCGCCGAACGCACGGGCCTACCCAAGCCGACGGTGTCGCGCCTGACCCATACGCTGACGCGGCTCGGCTACTTGAACCATGCGGAACGTCTGGGCAAGTACCGCTTGGGTCCGGGGGTGCTGTCGCTGGGCTATTCGCTGCTCGCCAACATGGACATCCGCAAGATCGCGCGGCCCTACATGCAGGAACTTGCCAATGCGTCGGGGCTGTCGCTCGCCTTGGGCTCCCGCGACCGCTTGAACATGGTCTATCTGGAGCACGCCCGCGACGCCGGTTCGGTGACGCTGCGCCTGGATATCGGCTCGCATATCCCCATCGCCACCACGGCCATGGGCCGGGCCTTCCTGGCAGCCATTCCCGAGGATGAGCGCGCCTATCTGATGACGGCGATGGCCGAACGGGCCGGCCCGGCATGGCCGACCATGGCGCGGGGTATAGAGCGCGCCGTCCAGCAGGTCGCGACCCAGGGGTTCTGCACATCCTTCGGTGAATGGCAGCATGACGTCAACGCGGTCGGCGTGCCGCTGCGGTCCATGGACGGGGCCACGGTCATGGCGCTCAACTGCGGCGGCCCGGCGTTCCTGCACAAGCCGGAAAAGCTGGAAGCGGAATGGGGGCCGCGTCTGGTCAACATCGCACGCACCATCGAACAGGAAATGCAAAGCGGCTTTGCCGCCCAGGGAAGCTGGTAGGGGCGGGCCGCGCGGACGACGTTTTTCTCGGACCATAAGATCAAGACCAGAAACTGGCGCTAACCTTGAAATTGTGGAGGCAAACATGAAAGCAAACGGACTTCTCATGGCCGGGGCCCTGGCGGTCGCCATCGCCTGGCCGCAGACGGGCAACGCCGACGACGTCAAACTGCCCGATACCCTGGCCTGGTCGGCCTACGGCACCAAATCCACGGGCTATGCCCAGGCCGTCGCCATCGGCAAGGCGCTGAAGGACAACTTCGGCGTATCCTTGCGCATCGTTCCCGGCAAGACCGACATTTCCCGCCTGTCGCCCCTGATGACGGACAAGGTCCAGTTCTCGGCCAACGGGTCGGGCACCTATTTCGCATCAGAAGGGGTGTTCAACTTCGCCGCCAAGGACTGGGGGCCGCAGCCGCTGCGTCTGCTGATGTCGGCGACCTCGGACGCCAACCTGTCCGTGGCCACGGCCAAGGACGCCAACATCAAGACGCCCAAGGATCTGAAGGGCAAGCGCGTCGCCTTCGTGCGTTCGTCGCCGGCCCTGGTGATCGGCACCGAAGCCATGCTGGCCTTTGCGGGCCTGACCTGGGACGACGTGGAGAAGGTGGAGTTTTCCGGCTATGCGGCGTCATGGAAGGGCGTTGTCAACGGCCAGGCCGACGCCGCCTTCGGGTCGACGGTGACGGGGCCGTCGAAGAACCTGGAAGCCTCGCCGCGCGGCATCCATTGGCCGGCCATGCCCCATGACGACACGGCGGGCTGGGACCGGCTGCTCGCCAAGGCGCCCTATTTCGTGAAGCATGTGGCGACGCTCGGCACCGGCATTTCCGCGGACAAGCCCCATGTTGGCGGCGCCTATCCCTATCCGATCCTGATCACCCGCACGGACCAGGATGCGGGCCTGGTCTATTCCATGACCAAGGCTATCCATTCCAAATACGACAACTTCAAGGACGCCATGACGGAAATGAAGGGCTGGTCGCTGGAAAACCAGGCCTTCATGTGGTCCGTGCCCTACCATGATGCGGCCGTGAAGTATTGGAAGGAAGTCGGCGCCTGGACCGACGCCATGGACAAGCACAACCAGATGCTTATCAAGCGACAGGGTGTCCTGGCGGCGGCCTGGAAGGACATGTCGGCCAAGACCGTCGCCGACGATGCGTTCCAGGGGGAGTGGATGAAGGTGCGGGCGGCGGCTCTTGAAAAAGCCGGCTTCGATCCCGTGTGGAAATAGCCGGCGGCGACCGTGACCGACATCGCTGACGGCAACATGCGGTCCGGCGCTCCGGTGGCGGGTATCGCCCGTCACCGGACGCTGCCGCCCCTGTGGCGGGCCGTGGTCATTGCCCTGACCACGGCGGCCTGCCTGTTGTCCGTGAACCACATCTTCAACCTGGGCTTCCTCACCGGCCATGTGCTGCTGGACAACCAGTATCAATACGCCCTGGTCGGCCTGCTGGTGCCCATCGTGTTTCTGATTTTCCCGGCCACGGCCAAGGGCGACATGAACCGCATCCCCTGGTGGGACGCCGTGCTGGCGGTGCTGTTCTTCGCCACGGTGCTGTTCTTTTTCGTGCAGGGCGAACACATCGTCGACAAGGGCTGGGAAATGGGCGCGCCGCAGGCCGAGACCTGGGCCGGCTACCTGTTGTGGCTGATGGTGCTGGAAGGCACCCGCCGGGCCGGCGGCATGGCCCTGTTCGCCATCGTGGTGACGATCTCGCTGTATCCGCTGTATGCCGACAGCATGCCGGGGCCGATTTCCGGCCTGTCGAGCACCCTGGCCGACACCGCCGCCTATCACATCATGTCGAACGAAAGCATCCTGGGCATTCCCATGCAGGCGCTCGCCAACCTGGTGATCGGCTTTCTGATCTTCGGCGTGGCGCTGACCCGCACGGGTGGCGGCAGGTTCTTCATCGATCTGGCGTTTTCCGTCCTGGGCCATGTGCGGGGCGGCCCGGCCAAGGTCGCGATCTTCGCCTCCGGGCTCATGGGGTCGATGTCCGGGTCGGTCATTTCCAACGTCATCACCACCGGCGTCATGACCATTCCGGCGATGCGGCGCACGGGCTTCCGCGCATCCTACGCGGCGGGGGTCGAGGCCTGTGCCTCGACCGGCGGGGTGCTGATGCCGCCGGTCATGGGGGCCACGGCCTTCATCATGGCGGTGTTTCTCAACGTGCCCTACATCGACATCGCCATCGCCGCGATCGTGCCGTCGATCCTGTTCTATCTGGGCCTGTTCATGCAGATCGACGCCTATGCGGCGCGCCGGAAGATGCCGGGCATGCGCCGCGAGGACCTGCCGGATCTGAAGCGGACGTTGAAGGACGGCTGGTACTTCATCTTCGTGTTCGTGCTGCTGATCGTCATGCTGGTCTATCTCAAGCGCGAGGTCTTCGCGCCCTATTACGCCACGGTCCTGCTGATCCTCATCAATCAGGCCGTGGCCAAGGACAAATGGGGCTGGCGCGACCTGCGCGATTTCGCCGCCGCCGTCGGCGTGCTGCTGGCCGAAATCACGGCGATCCTGGCCGGGGTCGGGCTGATCGTGGGGGCGCTGTCGATTTCCGGCATGGCGGGCACATTGGTCAACGACCTGCTGTTCCTGGCCGGCGGCAATACCCTGGTGCTGCTTGCCATGGGGGCGCTGACCAGCTTCGTCCTGGGCATCGGCATGACGGTGACGGCGGCCTATATCTTCCTCGCCATCGTGCTGGCCCCGGCGCTGATCCAGGGCGGCCTCAACCCCATGGCGGTGCATCTGTTCATTCTGTACTGGGGGATGGTGTCCTACATCACGCCGCCGGTGGCGCTCGGCGCCTATGCGGCGGCCTCGGTGGCCGGGGCCAACGCCATGCGCACGGGGTTCGAGGCCATGCGTCTCGGCTCCATCATCTATTTCGTGCCGTTCTTCTTCGTGCTCGACCCGGCCTTCATCCTGGACGCGGGATGGGGGCGCATCGTCTATGTGGGCATCGAGGCGGCCATCGGCACGGTGATGATCGCGGGGGCCCTGCAGGGATACCTGATCGGCGTCGGCGACCTGACCCGCCATCCGCTGCTGGCCTGGCCGGCGCGGGTGCTGGTGTTCGCCGCCGGCCTGCTGATGGCGACGCCGGGCGACAGCGTGCTGATCCCGACGAACGACCTGGAACTGACCGTGATTTCCGTTATCTGCCTGGTGCTGGGGGCTTTGTGCGCCCGCGCGGGGCAGGCCCGCGACCGCGCCCAGGCGGCCGAAGCGGGTGGACCGCAATAGGAGAAACATGCATTGGACCTGAACCTGACGCCCGAGGAACTGGCCTTTCAGGACGAGGTGCGCGGTTTCCTGCGCGCCAACATCCCGCCCGCGACCAAGCGTAAGGTCGATCTCGGCCTCAAGCTGGTCAAGGACGATTACGTCGTCTGGCAGCGCATCTTGTTTGAGCGGGGCTGGATCGCCCCCAGCTGGCCCAAGGAACACGGCGGCCCCGGCTGGTCGCCCGTGCAGCGCTTTCTGTACGAGGAGGAACTGGCGGCGGCGTCGAGCCCGCGGCTCATCACCTTCGGGCTCAAGATGTTGGGGCCGGTGCTGATCGAATTCGGCACCCCGGAACAAAAGGCGCATTACCTGCCGCGCATCCTGGCCAGCGAGGATTGGTGGTGCCAGGGCTTTTCCGAACCGGGGGCGGGCTCCGACCTGGCGTCGCTGACGACCCGGGCGGTGCGCGACGGCGACCATTACATCGTCAACGGCCAGAAGACCTGGACCACCCTGGCGCAGTACGCGGACTGGATCTTCTGCCTGGTCCGCACCTCGACCGAAGGCAAGAAGCAGCAGGGCATCTCGTTCCTCTTGATAGACATGAAGACGCCGGGCGTCACCGTGCGCCCGATCAGGACGTTGGACGGCGGGCAGGAAATCAACGACGTGTTCCTGGAAAACGTGAAGGTTCCGGCGGCGAATCTGGTGGGCAAGGAAAACGACGGCTGGACCGTGGCCAAGTTCCTGCTCAGCCACGAACGCTTCGGCATCGCCGGGGTCGCGCGGTCAAAGAAACAGATGGAACGCGTTCGCGACATCGCCGCCAAGGAAATGAAGCGCGGCCGCCCGCTGATCGAGGACGCCCGGTTCCGCGAGCGCATGGCCGAGGTCGAAATCGAGCTGACGGCCCTGGAGATGACCGAACTGCGCCTGCTGTCCGAGGAAGCGGCCGGGCGCAAGCCGGGGCCCGAGGCCTCGATCCTCAAACTGAAGGGCACCCAGGTGCAGCAGGGCATCACCGAGCTGCTGCTTGAAGCCGTCGGCAATCGCGCCCATGCCTTCGATCCGGGCATTCTGGAGGATGAATGGCCGGGCATGGGCAACGACGGCCCGCCCGTGCCGGAACACGCCGCCACGGTGGCCAGCCACTATTTCAACTGGCGCAAGGCGTCGATCTACGGCGGCAGCAACGAAATCCAGCGCAGCATCATCGCCAAGGCGATCCTCGGACTCTGAATGTGATGGTGCTCTCACTCCCTTCTTCGTCATTCCCGCGCAAGCGGGAATCCAGGGCGATGTAACTGGACACCCGCTTTCGCGGGGGTGACGACCGGGAATAAAATTCGCAGACCAAGGCCTGACCAGATGAACTTCACCTTCTCCGACGAACAAATCCTGATCCGCGACATGGCGGAACGCTTCTTCCGCGACGACTACGGGCTGGAGGCCCGGCGCGAACACCAGGCCCTGCCCGGTGGATTCTGCCGCGACACCTGGGCGCGGTTCGCCGACATGGGCTGGCTCGCCCTCGGCATTCCCGAGGACCTGGGCGGCATCGGCGGCGGCGCGGTCGAGATGGCGATCCTGATGGAAGCCATGGGCGGCGGCCTGGCGGTCGAACCGTTCCTGGCCACCGTGGTGCTGGGTGGCACGCTGGTCCGCGACGGCGCAACACCTGAAATTCAGGCGGATCTGTTGCCCCAGTTGGCTTCGGGGGAATTGCAGCTTTCTTTCGCCTATTCGGAAGCGCAATCGCGCTACGACCTCAATGACGTGCGGACCCGCGCCCGGGCTGACGGCGGCGGCTTTGTGCTCGACGGGGTGAAGACCACGGCACTGCATGCCGGGACGGCGGACAAGATCGCCGTCACCGCCCGCACGGCGGGGGCGGAGCGGGACGGCGGCGGGATCACCCTGTTCCTGATCGACGCCGGCGCGCCGGGGGTGACGGTGACGGACTATCCCACGGTCGACGGCCTGCGCGCCGGGGACGTGGCCCTGGAAGGCGTGCGGGTCGGCAAGGACGCCGTTCTTGGCGCGGTCGACGGCGGCCTGGCCCTGGCCGAGGCGGCGGTCGACCGGGCGGCGGCCCTGGTTTCGGCGGAGGCCGCCGGGCTGATGGCGGCCCTCACGCGTGATACGGTCACCTTCCTGAAGGAACGCAAGCAGTTCGGACGGCCCCTCGGCGATTTTCAGGCCCTGCAGCACCGGGCCACGGAAATGTACATGGAAACGGAACTGACCCGCTCCCTCGCCTACATGGCCGCCGTGCGCCAGGACGGCGGCGACCGCGATGCGGCCCGGCGTGCGGCGTCCCAGGCCAAGGCCAAGGCCGGACAGGCCGGCCGCCTGATCGGCCAGGAGGCGGTGCAACTGCACGGCGGCATGGGCGTGACGGATGAGATGCCCGTGGGCCATTTCTTCAAGCGCCTGACCTTGATCGACCACAGCTTCGGCGACCTGGCCCATCATCTGGACCGTCTGGCGGATATGGCATGACACAGGCGCGGTCCGGCGAGCTTGCCGTCCTCGGCCTGCTGTGGCTGATGGCTCTGGCCGCCTCCGCCGTCGGGGTGGCCGACCGTACGACCTGGTTTCTCGAAGTCTTCCCTGTGCTGATCGTTCTGCCGTTGATGGCGGTGACGCGCGGCGCGTTTCCCCTGACGCCGCTGCTCTACCGTCTGGCCTTCCTGCACGGCCTGGTACTGATCCTGGGTGGCCATTATACCTATGCCCAGGTGCCCTTGGGGTTCTGGCTGCAGGATTTGTTCGACCTGGCGCGCAATCCTTACGATCGCATCGGGCATTTCTTCCAGGGCTTCGTGCCGGGGGTCCTGGCGCGGGAAATTCTGATCCGGAAAGGATTCATGGCGCGGGGGCGCATGCTGTTCTTCGTCGTCGCCTGCATCTGCCTGGCGTTCAGCGCGTTCTACGAGCTGATCGAGTGGTGGGCGGCGGTAATCCTGGGGCAGGGGGCCGACGACTTCCTCGGCACCCAGGGCGACGTATGGGACACCCAATGGGACATGTTCATGGCCCTTGTCGGGGCGGTCTTGGCGCAGCTTCTGCTGGCCCGGCGCCACGATCACGAGATCGCGAACATCAGATAATGCCGATTTCGCGACCGGCGGTTCCATGTCATAATCGCACCATATCCACCAGTCTGGGAGGCTGATCACATGAAGAAGCTTATCCTTTCCGCCGTGGCCGCGATCCTGCTTGCCGCGTCACCGGCCTATGCCGGTTCATGCCCGAAAATCATGAAGCAATTTGACGCGGCGATGTCCAAGTCAAGTGCCTCTGCCGAGGACAAGGCGAAGGCGATGGCCCTTCGTGCCGAAGGCGAAGCCATGCACAAGACCGGCAAGCATGCCGAGAGCGTCAAGGCGCTGAATGACGCCATGAAGCTTATTAGCGGCATGTAGCACCACGCAATCGTCGCATCACCGATATCGATGCCGAACCGGCCCTACGGGGCCGGTTCCTTTTTCGGCCCCACTGATCCTCTTCCGCCACGACCAAGAGCCTGTCCATGACCATCACATCCATTGAAATTCTCCGCGTCGGCGTCCCCTTCGACACCGGCGGCCCGCGCCAGGGCATGCGCCCGGGCCTCAACACCAACCCCTGGATCATCAACGAATCCCTGATGGTCCGCATCGAAACGGCGGGCGGGCTCGAGGGCTGGGGCGAGGGCTTCGGCCATTTCTCCAATCCGGGCACGGAGGCGATGCTCAAGGACCTGATCGCGCCCTGGTTCATCGGCCGCGACGAAACGGACCTGGAATCCCTGATGGACGGCGCCCACAAGTCGTTCTTCGGTTTCGGCCGCCATGGACCCTGCATGTATGCGCTGTCGGCCCTCGACACGGCCTTGTGGGACATCCGGGCCAAGCGGGCCGGCAAGCCCCTGTATCAAGTGTTGGGCGGGCCGGCGGGCGACGCCACGGTCACCCGCTATGCCTCGCTCATGCGCTATGGCGGCGACCGGGAGGCCATCGCCCGCAACACGGACCGCGCCGCCACCCTGGGCTTTCCCATGATCAAGCTGCACGAGTGCGACATGCCCGCCTTCATGGCGGCGCGGGAGGCAGCGCCCGAGGGCGTCGCCATCACGCTGGACGTCAACTGCCCCTGGACCGTCGCGGAAGCCAGCGGCGTCGCCCGTGAGTTGAAGGAGCAGGAGCATGTGAAGGGCGGCTTCCTGTGGCTGGAGGAGCCGGTCTGGCCGCCCGAGGATTTCGACGGTCTGGCCCGTGTGCGCGGCGAGGGCACCGGCATTTCCGGCGGCGAGAACGTCGCCTCCCTGACCGAGTTCGCCCGCGCCATCCAATCGGAGGCCTTCGACGTCATCCAACCCTCGGTCGCCAAGATGGGCGGCGTATCGACGGTCAAGGAGGTCTTCCCCATGGGCCGCGCGGCGGGCCTACGCGTGGTGCCGCACAGTTTTTACTGGGGGCCCGGCTATGTGGCGACGGCGCATCTCATCGCGGCGCAGCCCGCGCCGGCCCCGGACCAGCCGTTATGGCTGGAAACGGCCTTCATCACATACGAAGAGAACCCCCACGATCTGATCGACCCGTTCGCGCCGACCATGACCCTGTCGGCGGGCCGCCCGGGTCTGGGCTTTAATCCTGACCGGGCTTTGTTCGATCGCTATGAGATTTCCCGCAGCGTGATTTCCTGACCCTGCCGGGGGCGCGTGCAACAAGAAAGGCCCGCCGGGATACGGCGGGCCTGACCTGATTTAACGGGCCGTGGCCGGGGCTAGTGGATTTCCTTCGCCCCCTTCATGGCGGCCTTTAGCTTTTCGATATCGAAGTCGGGCGCCTTGGCGGCGTTCAGGATCACCGCTTCGCGGCGGGAAATCCGGGCGACGACCTCGGGGATCTGCTTGACCGCTTCGTCCGGGATCATCACGGCGCCATGGTGGTCGGCGTGGATGATGTTGTTGGTGACCACGGTCATGCCGTGGATGGTCACCTGACAGTCGATGTCGACGACATGGACCCAGGCGTGGGACGGGCCGACTTCGCCGCCGATCAGGTTGAAGCCGCGCGCAGAGTCCTTGAGATCGCGGAACGATCCATTGGTCACGCCGCCGACCGCGCCCAGGCCCTTGTGCACGGTGGTCTGAACCTCGCCCCAGAAGGCGCCGATGCCGGGCCGGGGGTCGATGTCCTGGATCACCACGATGGTCGGCTTGGGTCCCTGGGCGATGTATTCGTAATAGGCGACGCGCTTGGCCGCCGTCTCCGCCGCCGTTTCGTGCGGCGGTTCGGCGGCGCGGATGGTCGCCGTGCGGGCATAGCCGCAGATCGGCTTAAGGTCCGGGTCAAGCGGCACCAGCGGCTCGGTGGTATAGCCGCGGCCCCGCCGTTCCGGGACGATTTCCTCAAGCGCGTTGCAGATGGTCGGCGTGTCCCATTGGGTCAGGACCGCCAGGTCCTCCGGCGTGAAATCGGTCAATTGGATGTCCTCTCTTTTGGTTTTCGTCGCGCCCTATTCGGCCGCGCGGGTTTCCACCGGTCCGGCGAAGGAGGCTTCGTCGAACGACCGTTCGTTGTCCCACACGTTCTTAGGGATCGGCAAGCCCGTGAAGTCGGCGTCGGTCAGGGGCCGGTCCGGCTCGATCCCCAGTTTTTCGCGCAGCATCAGGATGATCTGGCGGGTGTGCTGGCCCGTGTGCCAGCCCGTGCGTTCCAGAACTTCGTGAAGCGTGACCTCGCCGTAATAGACCTTGCCCGGCTGTTTGAAGTCGGTGGTCTTGCCGTCGCGGTCCCACCAGGCGGCGAAGCGCGTGCGGGTATTCGCGCCGTAATCCAGCAAGTCCTGTTTGCTCTTCATGGTTCCGGGCAGAATGGATTTCAGCGCGTCGTAGGTATAGGGCGTATCATTCTCGACGCGGTTGAGGAATACGTCTGCGATGTTGAAGACGTGATAGACCAACTGGCGGTAGGAGCGCGGGCGGCCCGGCAGAAGCTCGTCCAGGCGGTCTTCCGGAATTTGCGCAAGGTAGCGCCCGGCGGCGTCCAGGTTCTGCAGGACCTTGTCCTTCATTTCTTCGGGGCTGAGCATCTTGTGGCCGCCGTAGTCGAACCCGGCGACCTTGGCGACGTCGCGGAACACGGCGCCGTTGGCCCATTTGTCGCCCTTGGCGACGATCGGCACCAGGCGCACGCCCAGCGCTTCCAGTTCCTTGAAGCCTTCCTCGTCCTCGATCACGTTGACGGAGACGAAGGGAACCCCGTGCTCGAGCAGGAATTCCTTGCATTTCAGGCAGCTGGAGCAGCCGGGCTGCCAGTACACCTTGACGGGCAGGGCCTCGCCTTCGGGAAGGCTTTCCGTTGATTGGGACATGTGACGTTTCCTCTCTGTTGGACTTTTTGAAACCAGCCCCTTTTTGTATACAAAAGGATAGGACTCCTTCGCCGCCGGAGGCAAGGCGCATTGTCCCGGGCTGTCTGGGCATCGGAAAATTCCTACGGCGGCGCCCTAGAAAAACGAAGGCTTGCCGCGAGGTCCCGGCGCGCTAATCTGGCGCGCGCCCATCCATAACCACAACAAACGACCCCAGGAGATCTTCCGTGACCCCCTTAGCCGGCATCCGCATTCTCGACCTGACCAACGTCCTGGCCGGACCCTTCTGCTGCCACCAACTGGCCCATATGGGCGCCGACGTCATCAAGGTCGAGGTTCCCGGCTCCGGCGACCTCGCCCGGCAATTGGGCGCCGACCCGGAATTGAACCGGAAAGGCATGGGAACCTCGTTCCTGGCCCAGAACACCGGCAAACGGTCGATCACGGTCAACATGAAGTCGGACAAGGGAAAGGAGGTGTTTCACCGTCTCGTCGCCACTTCCGATGTTCTGGTGGAAAATTTCCGGCCCGGCGTCATGGATCGCTTGGGCGTCGGGTACGAGGTGCTGAAAAAGGAACACCCCAACCTGATCTACTGCGCCATCTCGGGCTTCGGGCAGGACGGCCCGCTGAAGTCGGCCCCCGCCTATGATCAGATCATTCAGGGCATGGCGGGCGTGATGTCCGTGACCGGAACGCCGGAAACCGCGCCGCTGCGCGTCGGCTATCCCATGGCCGACACCATCGGCGGCATGACGGCGGCCTTCGCCGTGGCCTCGGCCCTGGGCAACAAGGACCCGAACAACCGCGGCTGCTTCATTGATGTCGCCATGCTGGAGGCGGTCCTTTCGACCATGGGCTGGGTGGTGTCCAATTTTCTGCAGCTGGGCATGGAACAACTGCCCATGGGCAACGACAATTTCACGGCCAGCCCGTCCGGCACCTTCCGCACCGGCGACGGGCCCATCAACATCGCCGCCAACAAGCAGGAACAGTTCGAGGCCGTCTGCGACGTGGTCGGCCGCCCCGACCTGAAGACCGATCCCCGCTTCGCGGACCGCCAGGCGCGTCTCGACAACCGCCCGGCCCTGACGGCGTTGCTGGAGGACGCCATGGCCGCGAACACCGCCAGCCATTGGCGGGAGGCTCTGAACGCCGCCGGGGTGCCGGCGGGCGAGGTCCTGACCGTGCCGCAAATTCTGGCGCATCCGCAGATCGCCGACCGCGGTCAGATCGCCACCTTCGAAAACGTGCCCGGCGTCGGCCGCGACGTAAGGGTGGCGCGGGCCGGGATCAAGATCGACCACGCCCCCGTGGCCACGAACACGCCGCCGCCGCTGTTGGGCCAGGACACGGACGCCCTGCTGGGTGAACTCGGGTTCACGGCGGACGACATCGCGGCGCTCAAGGCGGACAAGGCGGTATGACGGTGGAACCGGCGCATCCGCTGGACCTGGTGGCGCTTGCCGACCATATGGCGGCGCATCTGGACGGGGTGACGCCGCCCCTGACCGCACGCCAGTTCGCCGGCGGCATGTCCAACCCCACGTTCGAGCTGACGGATGCGGTCGGCCGCCGCTTCGTTTTGCGCAAGAAACCGCCGGGCGACCTGCTGCCCTCGGCCCATGCGGTCGACCGGGAATTCCGCATCATGTCGGCGCTCAAGGGCGGCGACGTGCCGGTCGCCGATCCCCTGGTGCTGTGCATGGACGACGCCGTGATCGGGCAGGCGTTCTATGTCATGGCCCATGTCGATGGGCGGGTGTTCCGCGAACTGCAACTGCCCGGCATGGCGGCCGGGGAGCGGGCGGCGATCTACGACGCGATGAACGATACCCTGGCCAAGTTGCATCGCGTCGACTGGCGGGCGGCGGGGCTGGCCGATTTCGGGCGCGAAGGCGGCTATGCGGAGCGCCAGGTCAAACGCTGGACCGGCCAGTACCAGGCCTCGGCCACGGACGAGCTCGCGGCCATGAACCGGCTGATCGACTGGCTGCCGGAAAACCTGCCGGCGCATGCGGAAACGACCATCGCCCACGGCGATTTCCGTCTGGAGAACATGATCTTCCACCCGACGGAGGCGCGCGTTTTGGCCGTCGTCGACTGGGAACTGTCGACCCTGGGCGATCCGCTCGCCGATCTTGCCTACAACTGCCTGCCCTGGCACATGCCGGATGCGCGGCGGGGCGACCTGCGGGCCAACGATCCGGCAACGACGGGCATCCCGGCGGAAGCGGACTATCTGGCGGCCTATGCCACGCGCACGGGGCGCGCCGATACGGGGGATTGGACCTTCTATCTGGTGCTGTCCCTGTTCCGCCTGGGGGCCATTGCCCAGGGGGTCTACAAGCGGGGCCTCGACGGCAACGCCACCTCGTCGGCGGCGCTGGAACGGCGCGATGTCTGCCGCAACCTGTCGGACATCGCCTGGGCGCTGATCACGGCGGCGGGCCGGGATTAGATCACGCCGCGCGAAGGTGGATTGACGACGCGCGTCTTTGGCAGATGGACGCAGACCGTCGTACCGACGCCGGTGGCGCTTTCCAGGGACACCCGTCCGCCGTGCAGTTCGACCAGCGATTTCACCAGCGCCAGGCCCAGCCCGGTTCCCCGGCGGGATGCGACGTATTCTTGGTTTCCGCGCTGCGAGAACGGCTCGAAGATGCGGGCAAGGTCGCGTTCGGCAATGCCGATGCCGGTGTCGGCCACGGTGATGGTGCATTCCCCGGCGTCGTTGAGGGTGACGGACAGGTCGATGCGCCCGCCGGGCCGCGTGAACTTCACGGCATTGGACAGCAGGTTGAGGACGGACTGGTAGATCGCCCGCCGGTCGGCATGGACGAACAGGCCGGTTTCGAGGCCATGGACGTCAAGGCTCAGCGGGTTGGTGGCCTCCCATCCCTTGACGACCTGAAGTGCGGCATGGACGCATTTGCCGATGTCGAAGTCGCTTTCCGTCAGCTCGTACTTGCCGAAGTCGATCTTGGACAGGTCGAGCACGTCGTTGACCAGGGACAGCAGGTGATCGCCGCTGTCATAGATGTCCTGGACGTATTCCCGGTGCTTGGGGTTCTCCAGGGGGCCGAGATCGCCGCGCAGCAGAACCTGGGTCAGCCCCTGGATCGAATTCAGGGGCGTGCGGAATTCGTGGCTCATATGGGCGAGGAAACGGCCTTTGGCCCGCTCCGCCTCGCGGGCGCGGTTGCGTTCGATGTTGAGAACATGGTTCTGGCGGCGCAATTGCAGGGCCGTCCAGGCGGCGAGCCCGGCGGGAAAGCTGAGCGCCAGAATGGCCAACCCTACGGCGCGCCACCCGAAAGCCAGGAAGTCGGCGCGCAGCGCCGCGGTTTCGGCCGTGCGGTCCATGTAGACCTCTGCGACCGCGACCATGCGCTCGTTGCGCCATACGGGGACATAGGTTTCCGCGTAGACGTCGGGCCGATCGGGCTTGAGCCTGCCGTCCTCCAATTCGGAATAGGGCTCGCCCGTCTTAACCACGGAAAGCGCCTTCCAATTGTCCTCGCCCACTGTGGGATTGTTGGCGAGATCCGTATGCAGGTCGTCGGAGATCAGCCGGATCCGGCCCTTGGTGTCGAACAGCTTGAACCTGAAGATATCGCCAAACCCTCGTACCCCGTTGAGGAAGCGCTGTTCCTCATCGCTGAGCGGTGCCCCCTTGGCAATGTCCTCGATCCGGTTCATGCGGTTGCCGATGTAGCCGGCCCAGGCGGTCGAGGTGCGTTCCGCCTGTTCGATCACGATCCGTTCCAGCGTCGCGTTGAAGACAAGCACGCCGACGAAGATCAGTGCGGCAAAAACACCCACGCCAAGCGCGATGATCGGGACGAACCGGTGTTTCAAAAAATGATATCCGTGTTGAAGGCATGCTGTTGGAAACTAAGGCATTATAAACATTTGCAGAACACGCGCATATATGACCAAAGGCTGAATGGACGGCGGCGTAAGGACAGTGCGGTGAAGGATGATGGAGAAGGATGATGATGAACGGACGGCTTATCTTGTTGGTTTGCGGTTTGCTTCTGGCCGCCGGGCCGCTCGGCGCGGATGCGCGGTCCCCTTGGGCGGCGCTGTCCTCCGGCGGGCATTTTGCCATGGTGCGTCATGCCCTGGCCCCTGGGAGCGGCGATCCGCAGGAATTCACGCTGGGTGATTGTACGACGCAGCGCAACCTCAACGACGCGGGGCGCGCCCAGGCGCGGCATGTCGGGGACATGTTCCGCGCCGGCGGGATCACGCAGGCGAGGGTGTTCACCAGCCAATGGTGCCGCTGCCGCGACACGGCGGCGGGGATGGCGCTCGGCCCGGTCGTGGACCTGCCGTTCCTGAACTCATTCCACCGGACGCCCAAGCTAAAGGACGAACGCCTTGCCGGGCTTCGCAAATGGCTTGCCGAACAGCCGTTGGACCAGCCGACGGTTCTGGTCACGCATTTCACGCTGATTTCGGGAATTGCGGGCACCGGGCCACGGCCCGGTGACGCCGTCATCGTGCGGCGTGAGGGCGACGGCCGCTTCACGGTTGTGGCAACCATGACGGCCGATTGAGGGGAAATCTGGGGGGCAAGGGAGGCGACCCTTGCCGACGGATGTCAGCCGACGGTCGGGCCGGACCGCTGGGGAAGGGGGGCATCGTTGCGCCAAGCGCTCGAGCCCTTGCAGCGCGGGCAGATCCGCTCGCCCGACCAGGCGCTCATGAACCGGGTCTCGCATCGAAGACAGGTCCGCGTCTTGGGCCGGTCGGAGGAAACCTGGCCGCCGTCGGCGTCCGTTTCATAGTCCTTGGTATCGATAGCGTCGGTCACGGATCTTCTCTTCGTTCAATGTCTTCAGTACAGGTGCCGCATGCAGCGGGCCGAGCGGCCCTAGAAGCGGTGGAACTGGGGCAGGCTGCCGGCCGGTTTTTTCTTGCCCGCCTTGATGGGCTTCACGGTCTTGGTGGCCTTGACGGGTTTCGCCGGTTTGGCGGCGGCTTCCCGTTCGGCTTCCTCACGTTCGATGGCTTCCTTGGCCAGGCGCTGCGCCTTCAGTTTGGCGACGTGCTGGGACTTTTCATCGCGCTCGCGCTCTTTATCCTCGAGCACCTTCTTGTTCTTCTTTTGCGCGGCAAGAAATTCGTCCTCCGCCCGTGAACGGGCGGTTGTGCGTTGGCGGGTTGATGACGTCACGGCGGCTCTCCTTTGCTGCGATGAAGATGAGGCGGCATGAAGTGCACACAGCCCGTGAACGGATGAGCCCGCCCCCGGCCGAAAGCAGGGGGCGGGATCTCAGACGTTAGTCGGCGATCGACAGGTTCTCAGCAGAGGACTTGCCGTTCTGCCCGGCCTGGAGGTCATAGGTGACCTTCTGGCCTTCGCGCAGGGAATGAATGCCGGCGCGTTCGACGGCGGAGATGTGCACGAAGGCATCCTTCGAGCCGTCGTCGGGCTGAATGAAGCCGAAACCCTTGTTCGGGTTAAACCATTTTACGGTACCAGTAGCCATTGTCGTTTTCCTCGTTCAATGGGTGAAGCAAATGCGCCCCGCACCAGGCGCGGCACGGCGGTTTAACGTTCACATTGTCAGGGGATAACGAAGCTACCCGGCGAACCGGTATCTAAGATCGACATAACAAATGTAACACGTATCAGCCATATGGGGGTGAAATGGGTAAAAAGTCAATGGCCGGGGTTGCCGTGTCACGGTCCCAATAGGTCGGACGGCATTGAAAAAAATCAAAAATTCCCGAAAAGGACGATTTTTAACAAAGGCCTATGGACGATTTCATGAGTATTTGCCGGACCGTGCGCGGTTAAATAAAATTTTGCGATTGTTCATATTGTTATTTTTCAATTCTGGAAACCAACTCACCCCCTGGGCGGCCAGTTCATCTGGCGGCGCAGTTCCGTGCGCGCGATCTGGCGGCGGTGGACCTCGTCGGGGCCGTCGGCGAACTTGAGGGCCCGCATGCGCGCCCAGTAGTAGGCCAAGGGCGTGTCCTGGCACATGCCGGCGCCACCGAAGGCCTGAATCGCGCGGTCGACGACCTCCAGCGCCATGTTGGGCGCGGCGACCTTGATCATGGCGATTTCCTGACGCGCCGCCTTGTTGCCGACCTCGTCCATCATCCAGGCGGCCTTGAGGACCAGCAGGCGGCACATCTCGATCTCGATGCGGCTTTTGGCGATGCGTTCCTGGGTCACCCCCCGGTCGGCCAGGGCCTTGCCCCAGGTTTCCCGCTCGGTCGTGCGTTTGCACATCAGCTCCAGCGCCCGCTCGGCGATGCCGATGATGCGCATGCAATGGTGGATGCGCCCGGGGCCGAGGCGGCCCTGGGCGATCTCGAACCCGCGCCCTTCGCCCAGCAGCATGTTGCCGGCGGGCACGCGCACGTTGTCGAACACGACCTCGCCATGGCCGTGGGGCGCGTCGTCGAAGCCCATGACGTCCAACATGCGCAGGACCGTGACGCCGGGCGTGTCGACCGGCACCAGGATCATCGACTGCTGGCGGTAGGTTTCGGCGTCCGGGTCGTTCTTGCCCATGACGATCATGATCTTGCAGTGGGGCGAGCCGATGCCCGACGTCCACCACTTGCGCCCGTTAATGACGTAGTGATTGCCGTCCATGCGGATGCTGGTCTTGATGTTGGTCGCGTCCGACGACGCCACGTCCGGTTCCGTCATGGCGAAGGCGGATCGAATATCCCCGTTCAGCAAGGGTTTCAGCCATTGTTCCTTCTGTTCCGCGTCGCCGTAGCGGACCAGGGTTTCCATGTTGCCCGTGTCGGGGGCGGAGCAGTTGAAGACCTCGGGCGCCCAGGGCACGCGGCCCATGATTTCGCAAAGCGGCGCGTATTCCAGGTTGGTCAGCCCGGCGCCCAGTTCGCTTTCCGGCAGAAACAGGTTCCACAGACCCGCCGCCTTGGCCTTGGCCTTCAGGTCCTCGACGATGGGCACGACCTTCCACCGGGTATCGCCCGCCGCAAGCTGTTCCTGAAACAGCGCCTCGTTGGGATAGACCTCGGCCTCCATGAAGGCGGTGAGCTTGTCCGCCAGCTCGGCGGTGCGGGGAGAGGGGGTGAAGTCCATGGTCGGGTCCTTAGGTGTTTTGGTGATCTTATGGAAAGCGCCAGAAGTGTTATCGCATCGCCCGGCGAATACAAGGCCCGCCCGGGCTTCGTTTCGCACTGCGAACCGCACTTTCATGGATGCTTGATCTTGGCTGGGGCGTGCCGCCATAGTCCGGAAAACCGGGTGCAATGCCCGGATTAAAGACCAATACGCATGAAGGAGGAACACCCTTGCAGGGATTGATAATGGACGTGCCGCTGTTGACGTCGATGATCGTCAAGCACGCGGCCGCCTGGCACGGCGATGTCGAGATCGTGACCCATCGGGTCGAGGGCGACATGCACCGCTATACCTATGCCGACGCCTACAGGCGCACGTGCCGCCTGGCCAACGCACTGAAGCGTTTGGGTATTCAGCAAGGGGACCGGGTCGGCACCATGGCCTGGACCACCTACCGGCATTTCGAGCTGTATTTCGCCGTCGGCGGGTCGGGGGCGGTGATCCACACCATCAACCCGCGCCTGTTCCCCGACCAGATCGTCTACATCGTCAATCACGCCCAGGACCGGGTGATGTTCATCGACACCACCTGGGTCGAGATGATGGAGGGCCTGCAGGACCAATGCCCGACCATCGAGAAATTCATCGTCCTGTGCGACAGCGGCAAGATGCCGAAGACCACGTTGCGGGGGGCCGTCTGCTTCGAAGACCTGCTGGCCGCCGAGGACGAGACCTTCGACTGGCCGGAGTTCGACGAGAAAACGGCGGTGGCGCTGTGCTACACCTCGGGCACCACGGGCAACCCCAAGGGCGTGCTCTATACCCACCGCGCCATGGTGCTGCATGCGATTGCCGGAACGTCCAGCGACCATCCGCTGTGCATCGATTCCCGCACGATCCTGTTGCCGGCGGTCAGCATGTTCCACGTCCACGGCTGGATGGTGCCCTATGCCGCGCCCATTTCCGGCACCAAACTGGTGCTGCCCGGCCCGCACATGCACGGCGACAACATCTGCCGCCTGTTGGAAGAGGAAAAGGTCACCGTCACCGCCGGGGTGCCGACGATCTGGATCGGCGTGCTCGAGCATCTGAAGAAGACCGGGGGCAGGCTCGACCACCTGAAGATCTGCAACATCGGCGGCTCGGCGCCGTCATTGGCCATGATCAAGGCGTTCGAGGAAGACTACGGCGTCGCCGTCGTCCATGCCTGGGGCATGACGGAACTGAGCGCCGCCGGCACCACCGGGCGCCTGCGCCGGCGCCATCAGGATCTGCCGGCGAATGAACGCTACAAGGTTCAGCAGAGCCAGGGCCGGCCGCTGTTCGGGTTCGAGGTGAAGATCGTCGATCTCGACGGCACCCGGCTGCCCCATGACGGCGTGGCCGTGGGCCAGATGTTCGTGCGCGGCCCCTGGGTCGCCGCCGCCTATTTCGAGGACGAGGCCGCGACCGAAGCCGCCTTCGACGCCGACGGCTGGTTCGGCACCGGCGACATGGCCTCGATCTCGTCCGATGGGCTGGTCCGCGTGTCCGACCGTTCCAAGGACCTGATCAAGTCCGGCGGCGAATGGATCAGCTCCATCGACCTGGAAAATTACGCCCTGGCCCATCCTGATGTGGTGGAAGCCGCCGCCATCGCCGTCAAACACCCGAAGTGGGAGGAACGCCCCCTGCTGGTCATCGTCCCGCGTCCGGGGGCGGACGTCACGGCCGAGAGCATCCGCGCCGTGCTGGCCGAACATGTCGCCAAATGGTGGCTGCCCGACGACATCGTGTTCGTCGAGGAAATCCCCCATACGGCGACCGGCAAGATTTCCAAGAAGGACCTGCGCGAACGCTTCGCCGACTATCGCTGGCCCGAGGCGGCCGGCGTCGCGGAATGAAACGGGACGTCGTTTGCGCCTGACCACGCCATGCTAAAGTTCCGGAAAGAATCAATCCGGGAGGAGAATATAAAATGAAACGCGCCGCCGACGCCTTGGTGGATACATTGGTGCTGCACGGTGTCGATCGTGTGTTCTGCGTGCCGGGAGAAAGCTATCTTTCCGTGCTGGATGCTCTGCACGATTGCAACGAAATCCAGGTCGTGTCCTGCCGCCACGAAGGCGGGGCGGGGTTCATGGCCGTCGCCGACGCCAAGCTGACGGGCGCCCCCGGCATCGCCCTGGTCAGCCGCGGGCCTGGGGCCTGCAATGCCGCCATCGCCGTGCATACGGCGGAACAGGACGCGGTGCCGCTGGTTCTGTTCATCGGCCAAGTGCCGCGCGCCGACTTGGGCCGCGGCGCCTTTCAAGAGGTCGATTACAAGATCACCTTCGGCGACATGGCCAAGCATGTGGACGAGGTCCATGAGCCGAAAAACCTGGCCAAGGTCGTCGCCCAGGCGTTCCAGATCGCCCAGGAAGGCACGCCCGGCCCGGTCGTCGTGGTGTTGCCCGAGGACATGCTGATCGATCCGGCGGAAGACACGGGCGTCAGCCCGATGCCCCTGGAAAAGCCCAAGGCCACGGACGCCCAGGTCAAGGCCGTGGCGGCGGCCATCGGCCGCGCCAAGCGGCCGGTGCTGATCGCGGGCGGCATGCTGCGCGCGCCCTCGGCGCGGGCGGCGCTTCTGGCCTGTTCCGAGGCCTGGTCCCTGCCGGTCGCCGCCAGTTTCAAGAACCAGGACATCTTCCCCAACGACCATGACCATTTCGCGGCGCATCTGGGGTACGGCGTGCCCGCGTCGATCCGGGAAACCCTGCAGGATGCGGACCTGATCGTCGCCGTCGGCACGCGCCTGGGCGACGTCACGACCCAGGGCTACCTGCTGCCCGAGGCCCCACAGCCCAAGCAGCCGCTGATCCACGTCTATCCCGACGGGGAGCACCTGGATCATGTGTTCGAGACGGCACAGTCGGTTTGCGCCGATGCCGAGGACTTCATCGAACGTCTGGCCGCCCTGACGCCGCCGAAGGCGCCGCAGGGGCGGGGCGATTGGCTGAAACGCCTGCGAGACGCCAACCGCAAGATGGCGGAATGGAAGCCCTGGTCGGCGCCCGACGGTGTCAACTTCGGCCATGTCATCGCCGCCTTCCGCAATCAGCTGAAGGACGACGCGGTCATCACCATGGACGCGGGCAATTTCAATTCCTGGGTTCACCGCTATTTTCCGTTCAAGCCGACGCATATCCTGCTGGGAGCCGTGTCCGGGGCCATGGGCCTGGGCGTGCCGTCGGCGGTGGCGGCGGCGCTGCGCCATCCGGACCGCCAGGTCGTCACGGTCTGCGGCGACGGTGGCACGCTGATGACCGGCAACGAGTTGGCGACCGCCGTGCAGTACGGTGCGAAGGTGCGCATCTTCGTGTCCAACAACAAAAGCTACGGCACCATCCGCCTGCACCAGGAAAAATCCTTTCCCGGCCGCATCGAGGGCACCAATCTGGTCAACCCGGACTTCGCCAAATGGGCGGAAAGCTTCGGCGCCAAGGGCCTGCGCATCGACCGGGCCGAGGATGCGGACAAGGTGCTGGCCGAAGCCCTGGCCCATGACGGCCCGGTGGTTATCGACGTCGCGGCGTCGCTTGAACACATCAGCGCCTATACCAACCTGACCAGCCTGAAACCGGGCAAGGCCCAATAGGCCCGCCGGCAAAAACAAAGGAAACCATCATGCCTGCATCCGATCCCGCTACGCCTGTCACGATGGACATCAAGGACCGCATCGCCGTCGTCACCATCGACAGCCCGCCGGTCAACGCCCTGGGTCATGCCGTGCGCAGTGGCGTCATGGCGTCCTTGGACAAGGCCGAGGCCGACGGTGCCATCGACGCCGTGGTGATCCGGGGCGGCGGGCGGTGCTTTTCCGGCGGCGCCGACATCCGCGAATTCGGCACGCCTCCGGCGGAGCCGACCTTGCGTCAGCTCTGCGCCCGGGTTGAGGACTTCCCCAAGATCGTGGTCGCGGCCCTGCATGCGACGGCCTTCGGCGGCGGCCTGGAACTGCCGCTCAGTTGTCATTACCGCATCGCCGACGCTTCGGTCCAGATCGCCCTGCCCGAGGTCAAGCTGGGCATCGTTCCCGGTTCCGGCGGCACGCAGCGCCTGCCGCGCATCATCGGCGCCAGGCGGGCGTTGAAGGTCATCCTGTCCGGCGATCCGTTTTCCGCGCAAGAGGCCCGCGACCTGGGTGTGCTCGACGCCATCGTCGACGGCGACCTGACCGATGCTGCCGTCGCTTATGCGAAAAAGCTGGTGGCCGAGGGCGCCCCCCTGCGCAAGGTCCGCGACCTCGCCGTCGCCGATGCGGACGCCGAGGTGTTTGCCGAGGCGCGCAAGACCTGGGAAAAGCGCTCCCGCGGGCTGCTGGCGCCGCTCGCCTGCATCGACTGCGTCGAGATCGCGGCGATAAAGCCCTTCGACGAGGGCATGGAGCGGGAGCGCGAGATTTTCGTGGCCTGCCGCGATTCCGAACAGTCCAAGGCGCAGCGTCACCTGTTCTTCGCCGAGCGCGAGGCCGCCAAGGTCAAGGACGTGCCCCGCGACACGCAGAAGCGCCCCATCGACACCGCCGCCGTCGTCGGCTGCGGCACCATGGGCGGTGGCATCGCCATGTGCCTGGCCAACGTCGGCATTCCGGTTACCGTGCTGGAAACGACGGAGGATGCGCTTGCGGCCGGCATGGCCAAGATCGCAAAGAACTACGCCGCGACCGTATCCAAGGGCCGCCTGGCCCAGGGCGACATGGATCAGCGCATGGGCCTGATCACGGGCACGACCAACTACGCCGACCTGGGGCCGGCCGACATCGTGATCGAGGCGGTGTTCGAGGAGATGGAGTTGAAGAAAACCATCTTCGGCGAATTGGACAAGGTGATGAAGCCGGGGGCGGTGCTGGCGACCAACACCTCGACCCTCGACATCGACGAGATCGCCGCCGCGACCACGCGCCCGGCCGATGTCATCGGCACCCATTTCTTCAGCCCGGCCAACGTCATGAAGCTGATGGAAAACGTGCGCGGCAAGGCGACGGCCAAGGACGTCATCGCCACGGTCATGGCGCTCGGCAAGACGATCGAGAAAATTCCCGTGCTGGTCGGCAATTGCGACGGTTTCGTCGGCAACCGCATGTACCACCGCTACACCCGCCAGGCCTATTTCCTGTTGGAGGAAGGGGCCCTGCCGCAGCAGATCGACAAGGTGTTCCTGGATTTCGGGTTCGCCATGGGGCCGTTGGCCGTGGGCGATCTGGCGGGGCTCGACGTCAGCTATCTGGTGCGCAAGCGCCAGAAGCAGTTCATCAAGCCGGGCGAGCGCTGGCCCGTGGCCGCCGACCGGGTGGTCGAGGCCGGGCGCAAGGGCCAGAAGACCAATGCGGGCTGGTACCGCTACGCGGAAGGCTCGCGCAAGCCGCTGCCCGACCCCGAGGTGCAGAAGATCATCGAGGCGACCTCGGCCGAACTGGGGATCGCGCGCCGCGACATCACCGATGCGGAAATCCACGAACGCTGCTTCTATGCCCTGATCAACGAGGGTGCCAAGATCCTCGACGAAGGCATGGCCCAGCGGGCGTCGGATATCGACACCATCTGGACCAACGGCTATGGCTTTCCCGTCGCCAAGGGCGGGCCCATGTTCCATGCCGACCAGGTCGGCGCCAAGCATGTCTGCGAACGCCTGGCCCATTGGGCCAAGACCGCGTCGCCGGTGCTGGAACCCGCGCCGCTTCTGGAAAAGCTCGCCCGCACGGGCGGCACATTCGCCGATCTTTAGAGACCAAGAAGGAACAAGAATATGCAACGCGCCGTCATCGTTTCCACCGCCCGCACCCCCATTGGGAAAGCATCGCGCGGGGCCTTCAACAACACCCATGGTGCGACCCTGGCGGGGCATGTCATCCAGCACGCGGTCGCGCGCGCCGGGATCGATCCGGCCGAGGTCGAGGACGTGGTGCTCGGCTGCGGCATGCCCGAGGGGGCGACCGGCAAGAACATCGCCCGCATGTCCGTGGTCCGCGCGGGCCTTCCGGTGACCACCGGCGGCACGACCATCAACCGGCTCTGCGCGTCCGGCCTGCAGGCCATCGCCGTGGCTGCCAACCGGGTCGTCATGGACGGCCTGCCCGTGGCCGTGGCCGGTGGACTGGAAAGCATCAGCCTGGTCCGCGACAACGCCATGAAGAACGAGGCCAAGGAAGACTGGCTGCTTGAGCACAAGCCGGAAATGTGGATTCCCATGATCGATACGGCGGATCTGGTGGCGGAACGCTACGGCGTCACCCGCGAAGCCCAGGACGCATACTCCCTGGAAAGCCAGATGCGCACGGCGGCGGCCCAGCAGGCGGGCAAGTTCGACGACGAAATCGTGCCGCTGACGTCCAGGATGCTAGTCAAGAACCGGGAAACGGGCGAGGTCACGGAACAGGAAGTGACCCTGGACAAGGACGAGGGCAACCGGCCGACCACGACGCTGGAAGCCCTGGCCAAGCTGGACCCGGTCATGGGTCCGGGCAAGTTCGTCACGGCGGGCAATGCCTCGCAGTTGTCCGACGGGGCCTCGGCCTGCGTCATCATGACGGAGAAAGAGGCCGAACGCCGGGGCCTGCAGCCGCTCGGAATTTTCAAAGGCTTGGCCACGGCGGGTTGTGAGCCCGATGAGATGGGCATCGGCCCGGTGTTCGCCATTCCGCGCCTGCTGGAACGCCAGGGGTTGAAGATGGACGACATTGATCTTTGGGAACTGAACGAAGCCTTCGCCTCGCAGGTGCTGTACTGCCGCGACAAGCTGGGCATTCCTCAGGAAATCCTGAACGTCAACGGCGGCGGCATTTCCGTGGGCCATCCCTTCGGCATGACGGGGGCGCGCCTGACCGGCCACGTTCTGATCGAAGGCAAACGCCGGGGGGCCAAGAACGTGGTCGTCACCATGTGCGTCGGCGGCGGCATGGGCGCGGCGGGCCTGTTCGAGGTCTGCTGACCGGTTTCCGGGGTTAGGCGGCGACCGTTTTCTGCCACAAGGTGGTGGCGACGGTGCCCTTGCCCAATTCGCTTTCCAGCGAGAATTTTCCGCCGTTGAGGGCAATCAGGCGGTTGACGATATAAAGGCCCAGCCCGGCGCCTTTGGTGCCGTTGCTGCCCGTGGTGGAGTGATAGGGTGTCTGGGCCTGGGGGAAAGGCTGGCCGATGGCATCGAGCAGGTCGGCGGGCATGCCGGGGCCGTTGTCAGCAACCAGGATGCGGACATACTCGCCGGACACGTCCGGGTCGACCCGGATTTCCACCTTCACGTCCGAGCCGCCATGGATGATGGAATTGTTGGCCAGGTTGAGGACGATCTGGCGGAAGGACTGCCGGTCGGCGGCGACCAGCACGGGTTTTCCCTGGGCGGTGATGGACAAGCGCGGCTTGCCGGCAAGCAGGGTCGCGCGCAGCGGGTGCAGGGCGTTTTCGACCTCATCCACGGCATCGAAGGTTTCCATGCACAGAGCGCGGTTGCCCGATTCGACCATTGATACGTCAAGGATTTCGTTGACCAGGGACAGCAGATGGGCGCCGCTGGTGCGGATGTCGGTCAGGTATTCGATCAGGCGTTCCGGGTCGTCGCGCAAGTCCTTGAGCTGAAGCAGCACGTCGGCCATGCCGATGACGGCGTTCAGCGGCGTGCGCAATTCGTGGCTCATGTGAGAAATGAACTCGGACTTCGCCTGGTTGGCCTTTTCCGCGTCGTCCTTCGCCTGAGCCAAGGCCAGAGCGGCGACCATGCGTTCTGTGATGTCGCGCAATGCGGCGACGATGATCGTGCGGTCTTTTTCCTTCACCTCCGACAGGGCGGCCTCAAGAAACACAACGGACCCGTCGTCCCGCCGTCCCATCACCTCAAAGCCTTCACCGCCGGCCTGACGCGACGTGGGGTCGAGCAGGTAGCGCATCAGCTTCCGCTTTCGCGTGCTCTCGTCCGTTTCGCTGATCAGGGCGGTCAGTGGCTGGCCGACGATGGCGTTGCCGGGCAGGCCGAAGATGCGTTCCGCCGCCGGGTTGCATGTCTCGATGATTCCCCGGTTGTCCAGGGTGATCACCGCGTCGGCCACGTGGTCCATGATCAATTGCAGGCGCTGGTTGGTCTGATCGGCGTGCTGGGTCGCTTCGGTGCGGCGGAAGATTTCCGATGCCAGCCGCCGGTCCAGGACGACGGCGGCGATCCCCGCGACAAGGATGATCGAGGCGACGATGGCCGTGGCGCCGGCCAGGACGTCGGACCCGATATGCTGGACCGGATTCGATACGCCCGTGCGTGCGAAACAGATGGTCGAACTCATGGCCGTATAATGCATGCCCGCGACGGCCATCCCGATGAACAGGGCCGACAGGGTTTCGCCCATCAGGGTGCGGATGGTGTCGCGGCGGGACAGCCGGAAGGCGACCCAAAGGGCGCAGATAGCCAATGCGATGGCGACAAACAGGGACAGAGCGAACAGCAGGGGGTCATATCGGATGAAGGCGTCGAAATTGACCGCCGCCATGCCGGTGTAATGCATGAGGCCGATGCCGCCCCCGAGAACGATGCCGCCGAGGAACAGGCGGAACCTGGTGATATGGGCATGGCCGACGATCTGCAGGTTCCAGGCACTCGCGAGGACGGCGGGTACTGCCGACCCCAACGTAATCAGCGGGTCATACCCCATCCGGATCGGCAATTGATAGGCAAGCATGCCGACGAAATGCATAGCCCAGATACCCAGGCCCATGATCACCGCCCCGCCGGCCATCCACAGATGGCGCTGGGTGGAATCCTCGTGTTCCGCAATGCGGTGAAGCAGGTGGATGAAGGCGAAGCCCGCAAGTGTCGCGATGAAGAACGACAGCAGGACCAGCACAGGATCATAGGACGCGGGCAGAACGACCGTCGGGTCGACGTCAAGCGCGAAGAAGCCTGCCAGATTTTGGAGCGAAAACTGCATTCCCGATCATCCGGTTTGCGTTTCTATTGTTGACCGTCGGTTTTGTGCGCCAATTCATTCCGATATGCGTGGTCATGGGCGTAGAATCGCGCACGCAGAAGTTCACATCAAGATGATACCGCAATACGGCTGAATCCAACTGTGATGTAGGCCACGGCAACGCGTTTTTTTCAGGTAATAACAACCCAGACTAAAAATGCCATGAATGCGCTAGATCACATATATGTCTTCCGGTCAGCGGGCCGGTTCAAAGGTATGGGAATACAAGGCTATGCGGCGGGGGCGAGGGCGCGGCTGCATGCGGAAAGGATTGCCAGAACCGGCGATATCCCGCTTTATACGGGACCATGACGACGCAAATCGCACTGATTCACGCCACCCGTGAGGCCATCACGCCGGTGGAAACCGCATTCAGGGACCTGTGGCCGGACGCAGCCCATTGGACGTTGCTGGACGAAAGTCTGACCACGGACCTGGCGGCCGCCGGCGGTAAACTGGCCCCGGCGTTGACCGAACGGTTTCTCAACCTAGCGGCTTATGCCAAGGCCCGGCGGCCTGACGGCATCCTGTTTACCTGTTCCGCGTTCGGCGCGATCATCGACCAGATCGCGGCACAATACGATGTGCCGGTGATGAAGCCGAACGAGGCCATACTCGACGCCGCCCTGGCCCAGGGCGGGCGGATCGGTTTGTTGGCGACACACCCTCAGACCTTGCCTGACATGACGGCGGACATGGAAAGGCTGGCGGTGGCCCGCAACATCGACTTGACAGTCGTGCCGCTGCTGGTCGATGGCGCCTGGGCCGATCTTGGCGCGGGGCGACGCGACGCCCATGACCGCGCCGTGGTCGCGGCGGCGCCCCGGTTGAACGATTGCGGTTGCATCGTGCTGGCGCAGTTTTCCATGGCCCCGCTCGCGGCTGAGATCGGAGCCGACACGGGGTTGGCCGTGCTGACCAGCCCGCATGCCGCCGTGGCCGAGATGAAACGCCGCGTGACGCAGGTCTGATCGGGTTGGGCCTCTGGCCCGGCTCTACGATTTCGTGATCAACATCGCCAACACGCGATGCCGGTCACGATCAGCACCCCGAAAATGAAGAAATCCCGCATCGGCCCGGGCTGCGCTCCGTCGGCCTGAAAACGCCCGGTTTCAGCCGGGAAATCGCCGCATTCGTTTCGTTAAGTGGAAATGCATCCTGTGTTCCGGAATGCATCCTTGCGGTTCGGTTGCAGCCTCCAGACGTCAATGGCGCGTACAGCCGGCAATGCGGTTTGCGCGGTTTGTCCCACGCATTGCATTGAAAGAGGAAGACGATCACATGACTAATCGAACTCATATTCGAAAACCCATCACCCGTATCCCGATTGCCATTCTGGCCGCCACGGCGGTCGCCGCCGGCCTGTCCGCCGCGCCGGGCGCCGCCCAGGCCGCCGACGGCAAGGCCGGTTCCCAGGAATCCACGGCAGGGGAAACCGTCGACGATTTCGTCGGCTGGGCGCAAAAACAGGCCAAGGCTCTGGACAGCAAGCTCGACGAAGCGGCGTCCGATGCCAAACAGGCCAGCGCCAATGCCGCTGACGAGGTGAAGGAAGAATGGCGCGAGGCCCACGCGGCCATCGAGCGCCAGCGCAAGGCGCTCAATCAGCAGATCGCCGAACTGCAAAAGTCGGCCAAGGGCGAATGGTCGGACGCCAAGGAGGCGACCAAGGAAGGGCTGGAAGACCTCGGCGACAAGATCGAGGAATTCCGAGCCATGGTCGCCGACAAGACGAAACCCTAGACCATCCGGGCTTGCCGGCGGGCGCCACGGCGGCCGCCGGCTGATCCCACATCCAACCAACAATCCCCCCCCCAAGAAAGAAGAGAGGCTCTCATGACCTTCAAACTCCCCGATCTTCCTTATGCCAAGGACGCCTTGTTGCCGCATATGTCGGAACAGACACTCAACTTCCACCACGGCAAGCACCACAAGGGCTATATCGACAAGCTGAACGACGCCGTGAAGAATACGGAGTATGAGGACATGGCCCTGCTCGACATCGCCCGCCGGGCCCATGAAAAGGGCGATACGACTGTGTTCAACAATGCGGCCCAGGCCTGGAACCATGGGTTTTTCTGGAACTGCATGTCGCCGGACCGCGCCGCGGAGCCGACCGGCCCGCTTGCGACCAAGATCAAGGAAACCTTCGGGTCCCTGCCGCATCTGCGCACCCGGTTCATTTCGGAAGGCATGGCCCGTTTCGGATCCGGCTGGGTGTGGCTGGTCGAGGGGGCGGACGGCGTGCTTGACGTGGTCAGCACCGCCAACGCCGACCTGCCGCCGACCGCGGGGTTGAAACCGCTGTTGACCTGCGATCTGTGGGAACACGCCTATTACCTGGATTATCAGAATGCCCGGCAGGCGTTCCTGGAAACCTTCTTCGACCATCTGGCCGATTGGGACTTCGCCGCGACATGCCTGAAGACCCAGGGCGATCCGGAAATTCTCGCCGCCTGATAATGGCCCGCCGGCCGCCGGGAACAGGGGCGCCCGTTATGTGAATTCCCTTGACTTCCCGGCGCCGTCGGTGGCATGTGGCGCCAGCGACACTCCCATTCAGGTCGAATTTCGATCGCTTGCCGGACCCGACCACGTCGATCCGGTCTTCCTTGATACCGACATCTAAGGGCGTTTCGTGAGGCGGATATCCGTGTGAATGCGGTTCCGGCCGAGAAAGCTTGCATGATGCCGGCGAACCTGCCGCCCCCGACACGATCGCTTGGGGCGCGCGGGCGAAGACCAATTGATCGAGAGAGTACAGATACAACATGACCGATTTTGCGGGCCTTAATCTGGCCCAACCCATCCTTCGTGCGCTGAGCGACGAAGGCTACACCAACCCCACCCCCATCCAGGAAAAATCCATCCCGCCGCTGCTCGAAGGCCGCGATCTTCTGGGCGTGGCGCAGACGGGCACCGGCAAGACCGCATCCTTCGCGCTGCCGATCCTGCAGTCCTTCGCGGACAATTCGCGCAAGGCCCTGCCGAACCGCCCCTTCGTGCTGATCCTGGCGCCGACCCGCGAACTGGCGACCCAGATCGCGGAAAGCCTGCGGACCTACGGACGGCAAATGCCCCTGCGGATTCAGACCGTGTTCGGCGGCACCTCCATGCGCAACCAGATCGTCGCCATGCAGCGCGGCGTCCACATCCTGGTCGCCACGCCGGGCCGCCTCATGGACCTGATGAAGCAGCGCCACGTCAATCTGGACAGCGTCGAGGTTTTTGTCCTCGACGAAGCCGACCGCATGCTCGACATGGGCTTCATCGGCGACGTCAAGCGGGTCGCCAAGGTTCTGCCCAAAACGCGGCAGACCGTGCTGTTTTCGGCGACCATGCCGAAGACCGTCGAAGGCCTGGCCAACGAGCTTCTGAACAATCCCGTGAAGGTCGAAGTGACGCCCGCCGCGACGACGGTGGAAAAGATCGAACAGCGCTTGCTGTTCGTCGCCAAGGACGACAAGCGGGCCCTGCTGGGCGACCTGATGAACGATCCGCGAATCGAGCGGGTCCTTATCTTCACGCGCACCAAGCACGGCGCCGACCGGGTCGCCCGTCATCTCCACGACAACGGCGTGAAGTCCGACGCGATCCACGGCAACAAGGCCCAGAACGCCCGCCAGCGGGCCCTTAAGGGCTTTCGCGACGGCGACATCCGCGCCTTGGTGGCGACGGACATCGCCGCCCGTGGCATCGATGTCGATGGCGTGACCCACGTCATCAACTTCGACCTGCCGAACGACGCGGAAAGTTATGTCCACCGCATCGGCCGCACGGCGCGGGCCGGGGCTTCGGGCATCGCCATTTCCTTCTGCGCCCATGACGAACGCGGCTGCCTGCGCGACATCGAGAAGTGCATCCGCCAGCCGGTGCCCGTGTTCGACGGTCATCCCTATCATGCCGCCGATATCGCCAATTCGGCCGCCAATGACAGCGGTCCAGACGTGCGCAAGAACGGCGGTGGCGGTGGCGGACGCAACGGCCAGAGCCGTGGCGGCCAGAATCGGGGCAGCCAGAACCGGGGCGGCCCAAGCCGCGGCGGTCCGGGCGGCAGCGGTCCCAAGCGCGGCGGTGGCCGCAGCCGCCGCGGCGCCCAGGGCGGCAACCGCGGTATGGCGGCCTAACGCCAGCAAACAAACGGGCCCGGTTCGCCACGCCTAGTGCGCGGCGGACCGGTTTTCCGCTTTGTAAAATCCATAAAGCATGTCGGCGGCTTCGTTCACGGCCTTGTTCAGGCAGTGGCCGATGCCGGCGATGAAGGTTGCATCGGCCATGGCGGCGGGCCCGAACCGGGCGTCCATCTCGGCCGGCGGCAGTACCGGTGCGGTGCCCGTCCAGGTGAATCTTCCCGTGCGCAGGACGGCGTCATCGGCGCGGCGCGGCTCCAGCCCGTCAGGCACGATGAAAGCCTCGAACACGCCGCCGCCGGCGAACGACGGCGTCAGGGCGCCGACCCAATCCTCAAAATCCGCATGGTGCGTTTCGCCTTTCACGGTATGCCCGTATTGCGCTAGATCACCGATGTAATGCATGGCGGCGCCCAGGAAATAGGCGGCATGGTCCGGCCTGCCGGCGCGGTAAGCCTGGACGGCTTTTTCATATTCCTCCTGGGCGCGCTGGGCGGGCAGGTCGCGGGTGACCCCGCCGTCCGCATCGAACCGCAGGTCATGGCGGCCCTGGCCGGTGTCGTTGTAGCCCCGATTGGGCGCGCCGCAGAAGGCTTCGATCTTGGCGTAGTCGGGGGCCTCGGTGCCGATCAGCATGAGAACGCGGTGCGGGTCCAACCAGGCGCGGGCCTCTGGCGGCAGCAACGCCCGCGCATGATCGGCGATCCAGTCATGAGTCGAATAGGGTGTCGCCAGGCAGTCGGCGGCGCTGTTGGTGACCTTGTTGTCCGGCGGGCCGTTCTTCCAGGCCTGCGCCGGGAAGACCCAAAGGGTCATGACGATAAGGGCCGGCAGAAACCGCGACATCAATGGTCAAAGGGGAAAAGGGGAGACGACCAGACCGCCGTCCCCGGCGATCACCAGATGATCCGGTTCGATGGCCGTCCATTGCTTCAGATCGTCGTCGAGCGGCTCGGACAAAATGATGACCGCCGTGCCCGTGGTCACGGTCACCTCGTCCGCCGCGTCATGGGGCTTGGCGCCCATGCCGACATAAAGGGTCGGCACCCGGCCCGACGAGGCATGGCGCAGCGCCCATATGGTCTGTCCGTCGGTCAGCGCGATGGTCATGTTGAAGGGCTCGGTCACGCCGGCGTCCTTCTGCGCCTTTTCGATGGTCTGGATCGCCTGGCGGATGGCGGCCTCCGGGTCTTCGTCCAGGCCGAAGGTAATCAACAGGTGAAAGAAGATTTCGCTGTCCGTGGTGCCCTGGATGTTGGGATACAGTTCGGGCGACACGGCCATGGCAAGGGCGCGGCGCACCCGGGACCAGCCGCCGATCTCGCCGTTGTGCATGAACAGCCATTTGCCGTGGCGGAAGGGATGGCAGTTGGTGCGGTTCACCGAGGTCCCCGTGGTCGCCCGGACATGGCCGAAGAACAGGTGCGACTTCACCTGCTCGGAGATGTTCAGAAGGTTCACGTCGTTCCACGCCGGCAGGATGTCCTTGTACAGGCCGGGGCGGCCCAAATCGCCGTACCAGCCGATGCCGAAGCCGTCGGCGTTGACGACATGGGCGCTTTGGCTGGCCGACAGGCTTTGCCGGGCCAGCGAGTTTTCCGGGCGCAGCAGAAGGGTATCCAGGTAGATGGGCGGTCCCGCGTAGGCGAGCCAGCGGCACATGTCGGTGGTCCTTTCCCGATATCAGCTGTAACGGTTGCCGGCGGCGACCCCGCCGCCGTCGACGACGAGAGTCTGGCCGGTGATGAAACTGCCGGCGGCGGAGGCCAGCAGGATCGCCGTGCCGGCGATGTCCTCGGGCTCGCCCAGGCGGCCGAGCGGATAGGCGGCCTCGGCCCTGGCGCGGGCTTCCGGGTCTTCCCAGAGTGCGCGGGCGAAATCGGTCTTGATCAGGCCGGGGGCGATGGCGTTGGCGCGGATGTTGTGCGGTCCCCATTCGACGGCCAGATTGCGCGCCAGCTGCATGTCGGCGGCCTTGGACACCGCATAGGCGCCCAGGTTCATGGAGCCCTTGAGCCCGCCCACAGACGAAATCAGGATCACCGCGCCGTCGCGCCGCGCCGCCATGTCCGGCAGGACCATGTTGCACAGCTTCAGAACGTTGGTGACGTTGACCTGCAGGATCTTTTCCCAGGCGCCGTCGTCGATCCCGGACATGGGGCCGTGATAGGGGTTCACGGCCGCATTGCAGACCAGAACGTCGATCCGGCCCCAGGTCCCCATGACCTGGGCGACCAGGGCCTTCAGTTGCGCCGCGTCGGACACGTTGCAGGCGGCGGCCATGGCCTCGCCGGGGGCGTCGTAATTCTCTTCGTTGATCTGGGCGGCGACGGCCTCGCAGACATCGAGTTTGCGCGAGGTGATGACCACCTTGGCGCCTTGGCGGGCGTAGGCTTCGGCGATGGCCTTGCCGATTCCCCGGCTTGAGCCGGTGATCAATGCAACTTTGCCCGTAAGATCGAACATGGCGGTCATGGTGTTTCCTTCTCCCGGCCCGGTGTTTCCCCTGGTCCGGCGACACTTTTTCACGGTTTTCAGGGTTTGGGAACGGGGCAGAAGGCGAATTCTCACGTCCGGCGCCGGGGCCTTACTTTAGGCAGGGTTGACCGGGGCCGGTCCATGCCTTTCACTTTACGCAAGAAGAGGGTGGGATTCCCGCCACAAATAACGTTTCCGTGCCGAACACGGAACGCAGACCGCTCGTGAGGCCCCGACTTGGCCAACATCAATTTGCGTTCTTTCACCGTCCTGATCGTCGATCAGGACGACGCTCATCGTTGGATGATTCACAACCTCCTGCAGGCGTTGGGGGTTGGCGAGATTCTGACCGCCAACAGCAATGACGATGCGCTGAACCTTCTCAAGCGGTTGTCGAAGAAAAGCATCACCGAACGGGTCGATGCCGTCGATTTCATGATCTGCGACATGTTCGAGGAACTGTTGAACGGTATCGGCATGGTGCGCTGGATTCGCATGCACAGAGACTCGCCGAACCGGTTTCTGCCGGTCATCCTGATGGCCAAGGCATTCGAGTCCAAGGTCATTGCCGAAGCCCGCGGTTTCGGGGCAACGCAATTCCTGCTCAAACCGGTGACGGTGGACGCCCTGGTCGACCGCATCCTGACCGTGGTCAACCGGCCCCGGCCCTTCGTCTACAACACCGCCTATTTCGGACCCGACCGGCGTGGTAGCCTCAAGACAGTGCCCCAGGAACGCCGGGACCTGGACCGATCCGACGTCCGTGTCGACCGCTCGCCCCTGACGATGGCTCTCGAACGTTTTCCCAACGACAGCGTGATCCGCATCTTCCGCCCGCCCAACCACCTCAAACGCAAGGCCGGCGGCGACGACGATTCCGACGCCCTGTTCACCACGGGGGCTGTGTTCAAGGCGCAGAAGGAGTTGGACAAGTCGAAGGAAGAATACGTGGGCTCTGCCCTCGACTATGTGGAAAGCCTGCAGCGGATCATGTCCGAGGCGGGTACGGCGCCGGACAAGTCGGAACACTTCCAGCGTATCCACGGGCTGGCCAAGCAATTGGGCCTGCAGGGCGAGACCTTCGGCTATCCCCTGGTCTCCATGGTCGGCAATTCGTTGATGCGGTTCACGGGCAACGGCCTGCCCAACAGTGCCTCCAGCATCGAACTGGTCAAGGTGCATATCGATTCCCTGACCGTCATCCTGCGCAGCAATATCGCGGGCGACGGCGGTGAGACGGGGCGCGAGCTGGTGTCCCAGCTTCAGGCGGCGATCAAGAAGATCACCCGCGCCGCCGCCGCGGGGTGAGACGGGGCTGGTCAGGCCGAATTGAGACGTGTTTTTAAGGGGTCTTGAATTTGGGTGACGGGTGATCGGGCCGGGCCTACGCTATGGTCATGGTCTTAACCCAACCGTCACCGGGCGTTCACGTCGGGGTCATGCAGGGCCTGTATTACCCGGGACCATGTTCGCAGCCCCTCGCATTCCTGTCCGCGCCATGAGCAACGGCACCCTGACCGGGACCCTGGTTTTGGTCGTCGGCCCGTCGGGCGTCGGCAAGGACAGTCTGATCGAAGGGGCCCGCAGCGCATTCGCGGGCGCCGTCGACGTGATCTTTCCCCGCCGCGAGATCACCCGCTCTGCCGATGCCGGCGGTGAAGATCATGTCGTGGTAACCGAAAGTCAGTTCCATGCCCGCCGCGAATTGGGCGGGTATCTTCTGTCCTGGGGGGCCCATGGCTTGTGGTACGGGATCCCGGCCGAGGTCTCGGACGAACTGCGTCGCGGATCAGCGGTGGTCGTTAATGCTTCGCGTTCCGTGATTGAGGACGCACGCAGCCGATTTTCCAACCTGTCGATCGTTTCCGTGAATGTCGATGATGAGACGCTGCGCGTGCGGCTGGCGGCCCGCGGCCGGGAAACCGAAGAACAGGCGGCCCGCCGGCTGGAACGGGCCCGGGCCTTCCGCGTGGAAGGCCCGGACGTCATTGATTTTCCGAATGATGGACCGCTCGAGGCGGCGATCGGCCGGTTCACCCGCATTCTGCGGGATATGGCCTAGGGCGCATCCCCCGCGTCAGCGCAGGGCGATGACCTCGACCCGGCGGCTGCCGTCGAACCAGAACCAACTGGGCGCCGTGTCGCCGTAAGCTTCGGCGCGGGACGAAACCGAGAGGTTTTCCGGTTCAATCCCGGCGCCGATCAGGCGCGCGGCAACGGCGCGGGCGCGGTTCATGGCAAGCTGATCGTTCAGGTCCACGGGACCGCGTTTGTCGGCCTGGCCGACGACGCAGATGGTCGTTCCGATCGGCAGGGTGTTCGCGAAGGTGCGGATATCGGCCTCCTGGTCGGCGGGGACGGCGGCGCTGCCGGTCTCGAACCCGGTCACGATCAGGGGATTGGAGTGGCCGTATTCGGACTCCACGTTACAGGCCGGGTCATAGGGCTCCGCGGCGCGGGCGACGTTCGCCGCAAGCAGGGCCGTGGCGAACAGTCCGGCGGCGGTCAGGCTGGCGGCGACCAGGCCGGTGGCGATCAGGCCGGCGGAGGGCCGGGGATAATAAGCGTTGTTGGGCATGGTCTGTCTCCTTTACCGGGTTGATCCGATGACAGGAGATATCGCCCGCAATCAGGGCCTTTGTTGGCGGAAAATGGGACCATTTGATGCCGACGCTGCCTTATTTCGGCGGGCGCGGGGTCGGGGGTTCAGCGCTTGCGGGCGAGGGTCAGGCCGTCGGCCACGGACAGCAGGGAAACCGTGACCCGGTCGTCGTCCTTGAGGCCCGCATTGAAGGCGCGGATCGCCTTGGTGTCGACGGTATCGTCGGCAGGGTCGACGACCCGGCCATGCCACAGCACGTTGTCGACGGCGATCAGGCCGCCGGGGCGGATCAGGGTCAGACAGTGGTCGAAATAATTCTGGTAGTTTTCCTTGTCGGCGTCGATGAAGGCCATGTCGAAGGCCCCGGCGTGGCCTTCGTTTATTAAGGCGTCCAGAGTCTCGACCGCGGGGGCCAGACGCAGGGTGATGCGTCCCTCAACGCCGGCCTCGGCCCAGTAGCGGCGGGCGACCGATGTATATTCCTCGGACACATCGCAGCACACCATTTCACTGTCGTCGGACTGGGCCAAGGCCATGGCGAGCGAACTGTAGCCGGTGAAGGTGCCGACCTCGACGATCCGCCTGGCGCCCATAAGTTCGACCAACAGGGCCAGCAGCTGACCCTGGTCCGGCGATATCTGCATGCCCGCCCGGGGGTGGCTGTCCGTTTCCCGGCGCAGGCGGGCCAGGATCTCGGGCTCGCGCAAGGTGGTCTGCAGAATGTAGTCGTACAGGGCGGGGTCCAGGCCGGTTGTCGCTTTGGTCACGGGTTGCGCCTCCTTAGGGTTAAGGCCGGTGGGTTTCTAGTCGCCGCGTTCCACGGATATGGGGGCTCCTGCCGGAACGGCGGCCAGGGTCTTCACGTCTTCAACGGCATCCGCCCAGATATTGCAGGGCGAGGCCAGGCGGCATTCGTCGCCTTGGGAAATGGGGGTGCGCCCGAAGCCGATGGCGATGCTGTCGCCGTCGGGCCAAAACGCGATCTCGCCCGGTTCGACCACGGCGCGGGCATCGGCCTCGCAGGCCAGGGACACGGGCGTCGAAAAATACACTTCCTCGCCCCAGGTGCTGGCGCGGGCGGTGAAGGGGGCCGCGTCCCAGATCGCGGCCGCGGTCGGCGTGTCGCGCAACGTGGCGGTCAGGGTCACGGTTGCGATGGTCATCTTGATGGTTTTCATCGTCGAACGAGGCCTCCTCCTCTAAGTTCCGGTGTTTGTCCCTGCGCGGACTTTCTTAGCGCATCGGCTGATCGCGCCGAACCCCTATTGCAGGGTCGGATCGGCGTCTTCCCGGTCGGCGGCGCCGCGGTCCTGGCACGGGCCGGCCTGATGGTGGACCATGCGCCACACGGCCCCGGTCCGCACGAACACGTTGGTCGCGGTCAACAGCGTCCCCGGCATGCGCTCGAACCCGGTGACATAGGCGGCATCGCCCAGAGTGAATGCCTTGGCGCCGATGCATTGGATGTCCGTTGTCTCTCCCGAGGCCAGGATCGTCGCCCAACTGTCCATCACCTCTTGTTGGCCGATCAAGGGACGCCAGCCCGGATGAATGCAGGTGATGTCCCGGTCGTCGGCCCAGGCGGCGCGCATCTGCTCGATGCTGCCGCCGGCGAAGGCAGCATAAAAGGTGTCGTTGGCGAACAGGATCGCTTCCCTGTCGGACATGCGTGGTGACTCCCCGTCTTCGGTTCCATTGTCCCTGCATCCTGCCGTCGGGCGGAACGGCAAGGGCAATGGAATGATCTTATCCCGCGCCCGGCTGGCCAAAGTTCTGGCCGGGCGGCCGGTTGTTATTGAAAATGGGGGCAATCTTCCGCCGCATCAACGGCGAACCTTGTCATGAAGGACCGAACCATGGCCGAGACCCCTGATTCGAACGACGACCGCAAGGCCCAGCTTGAGGACGCCAAGACGGGCCTGCCCCTCGACCTGATGACCGCGGTGCCGGGGTTGAACCCACGTGACATGTCGGTGCTGATCGTCGGCGGCCTTGGCAAGGGGGTGACCCTGAATGCGGGCGTCGACAACGGCGACGGTACGGCGACTTTGTTGGAGCAGGACCTGACGGTGCCGGGCGGCCTGCGCATGCGTTTTCCGCCGGGGGCCAGCGGCCCCCATTCCTTCGCCGTGACGGTAATCTCCAGCGACGGCCATGTGCGCACGGGCAGCCTGACCGTGGAGCCGGGCCTGGCGCCCTTGGAATCGGGACTGCGCTTTTCCATCGAGCCGCCGGTGGTTCTGGACGACAGCGGGCGCGTCGGCTTTCCCGTGGCGGTTTCCTTCGCCCGCGGCATGGGCAAGATGGTCGGCGATGTCGGGTTGTCGTTGGGTGGCGTGCCGGCGGGGGTGCATTTGACCGGCGGCGTTCGGGAAGGTGGGGACGACGGTGACGGGCCCTGGCGGCTGAAAATGGAGGATCTTCGCGACCTCAGCCTGATCGTGCCGGATGGCCAGGGGGCGTTCGACGTGGATCTGACCGTCGAGGCGCGCGGGCAATCGGGCGGCCGCCTGACATTGACGCGCCAAGCCCGGGTCGTGCCGCCAGGCGCGCGGGGACAAGAACCGCCGCCCGGCGCGCGGGGACAAGAATCGTCGCAGGCTGCCGCACCCAAACCGGCCGTGGCGGAAAAGGCGGAACCGTCATCCCCACCGGTGAGCGACTGGCTGACGGGCAACGGGGTGTTCACCTTTGCCTCGGGTCATGGTGGCGATCTGTTCGAAGGCGGTTACGGCTGGAGCGATCCCGCGGACTCCACCGAGGCGACGATGTCCCGCCGGTCCGACGGCAGCGGCGGGGCGCTGCGCCTGCTCGCGGGCGGGCCGGTCATCGACGGACCCGATCCGATCATCTGGTAAGGGGAGAGGGGTCAGTTGGCCCGCAGGCCGGGAACGGTGTCCGAGTCTTCGAGGGCATCAGCTTCCAGCATCGCACGATAAATCTTGGCGGCCAGGGCTTCGTCGATACCGCCGGCGCGGGCACCGGCCTGGATCATGGCGAGCGACGGCTGCACCGGCACGAATTTGACGCCGAGATCGACCAGTTCTTCCAGTTCGGTCAGCGCCATTTCCAGGTTCGGCGAGGGCCGGTTGCTTTTGGAACCCATTTTTTATCCCTTTGTTGCGGCAAGGCTGGTTGTTGTTGAATTCCGCACGAATTCGGGCCGAAGTACGCAATCGGCGTGCCAGACCATCGGCCCCTGGACATCGGTCATAGACCTATGACGGTGCTTGTTGCCCGGTTCCCTCCGGCGACGATGTGCTCTAATCTCCCGGCCAGCCGCCCGGAACATCAACCCGAAATCACAGCCATAATTGCCATGAATGCCAACGATTCCGCCATTTATCACATGTGCCGCCAGGACGAATGGGCGGCCGCCGAACGGGCCGGGGCCTATGGCGGGTCATCCCAGGACGTCGCCGACGGTTTCATCCACTTCTCAGGCGCCGACCAGGTCGTGCAAAGCGCGGCCAAACACCGCGCCGGCCAGTCCGGGATTGTCCTTTTGCGTGTCGATCCGCGAAAATTGGGCGATGCCCTCAAATGGGAGGAATCGCGGGGCGGCCAGTTGTTCCCCCATCTTTACGGGCCGTTGCCCGTATCAGCGGTGATGGCGGTCTATGACCTGCCGCTCGACGCCGATGGCCATCACCGGTTCCCGGCCGAATTGAATCTTCAGGAAACCCCATAGATGACCCTTGCCGACCGGCTGATGCCGGCCCTCCGCTGTCTCGATCCGGAAACCGCCCATTCCCTGGCGCTCATGGCGCTGTCTTTGGGCCTGGCGCCGCCGGTGGCGGATGCAGAGCGCCCGATCCTGAAAACCCGCGTCTGGGGCCTGGATTTCGCCAATCCCGTGGGCCTGGCCGCCGGGTTCGACAAGGATGCCCGGGTGCCCCGGGCGGTGCTCGGCCTGGGCTTCGGGTTTACCGAGGTCGGCAGCGTCACGCCCCGGCCGCAGCCGGGCAATGGGAAGCCGCGCCTGTTCCGCCTGAGCGAAGACCGTGCCGTGATCAACCGCATGGGCTTCAACAACGGCGGTCATGACGCCATGGCGGCGCGCCTGCGCAAATTCCGCGCCGGGCCGGGCGGGCAGGGCATTGCCGGCGTCAACCTGGGCCGCAACAAGGATTCGAGCGACGAAGTCGGGGATTATGTCCTGGGTGTCGAGCGCCTGGGCGCCTTGGCGAGCTATCTGGTGGTCAACGTCTCGTCGCCCAACACGCCGGGATTGCGCACCTTGCAGGACCGGGGGCCGCTGACGGCGCTGTTGACGGCGGTCAAGACGGCCCGCGACGGGCTGGCCAACCGCCCGCCGCTGCTGGTCAAGATCGCACCGGACCTGGCCAGCGCCGACCTGGAAGACATCGCCGCCGTCGCCGCCGACGTGGGCATCGACGGCATCATCGCGACCAACACGACGATCAGCCGTCCGGCCAGCCTCCGCGATTCGCAGAAGGGGCAGATCGGCGGCCTGTCCGGCGCGCCGCTGAAGGACATGGCCAAGGGCGTGATTGCCGACCTGTACCAGCTTGTCGGCCGGGACATTCCCCTGATCGGGGTCGGCGGCATCGCCACGGGGGCGGACGCCTATGCCCGCATCCGCGCGGGGGCGTCATTGGTCCAGATCTATTCGGCGCTGGTTTTCGAGGGGCCCTATCTGGCGGCAAGGATTGCAAGCGAACTGGCGGACCTTCTCGACCGCGACGGCTTCAAGTCCGTCGCCGCCGCCGTCGGCGCCGATCACCGGTAAATCGGATCAGCCCTTGTTGGCCGCCTCGGCGCGCCGCAGCACGCCTTCCAGCAGCTTGAAGGCGACAGGCGCCATGGCGACCAGGAAGATCACCCGCACCATGTGATGGACCGAGACGAAGGCCACGTCGATGCCGAGCGACAGGCTGATCAGGGTCATTTCCGCCAAACCGCCCGGCGCGAAGGCGAGCCACAGCGTGTTCACCGGCAGGCCCGTGAAATAACTGACGGTCCAGGCCCCGGCATAGGCGGCACCCAGCATGAAGACGGTGATGCCCGCCGCCTGGGCCATGGTGCCGAACATCTGGCGCAAGGAGATGCCCAAGAACCGGCAGCCGATGGCGGCGCCGATCACGACCTGGGCGAGGGCGACGATTTCCTGGGGCGGGCGGGCCTCGGTCAATCCCGCCATATGGACGATCGCGGATACCAGCGTCGGCCCGAGAAGCTGCGCCGCCGGGAAACGCAGCCGCCGCGCCACGTAATATCCGACCACGGCGCAGGCGATCAGGATCGCCGCGTCCTTGAGGCGGATATCGGCCATGTTGCCGAGGGCCCCCATGTTGCCCGGCTGATAGCCCTCGAAGAACTTGAACCAGAAGGGAATGACCAGCACCGTCAGCATGATGCGGACGGAATGGTTGAGGGAGATCTTGCGGTCGTCGGCCCCCATGGCTTCGCCCAGCAACGCCATTTCCCCGAACCCGCCGGGCGAGGCCGAGAAATAGGACGTCGCCGCGTCCCACTTGGCCACCCGCACCAGGTAATAGGACACCATGGCGGTGATGCCGACCGCATAGACCAGCAGCATGGACAGGGAGGCGATCCATTCCGTGGCGTGGCGGATCGCTTCCGGCGTGAACCCGGCCCCCAGCATCACGCCCAGCACCGGCACCATGTAAAGGCGCAGGCGCTTCGGCCGCACCAGGGGCGCGCCGGACAGGGAGGCGACCACCGTGAACACCAGCGCCCCGATCATCCAGGGCAGGGGCATGTGCAGTTCGTGGAACAGGATGCCGCCGATCCCGCCCAGGATCAGGGTCAGGACCATGCGGAGCGGACGGGTCTTCGGGTTGCCTTCCGTTTCCGGGCCGGGGCCGGTGCTTTCCGGGTCGCCCTCCCCGTCGTCGGGGGCGGTTGCGGGGGCGGGGACTTTGTCGGCGGGGGTCACGGTTCGAACTGCTCCTTGAGGATGCGTTCCTCCAGGTTATGTTCGGGATCGAACAGCAGTTCGAGGCGATGCGAGTGATCCTGGTGGATTTCCACCCGCCGGACGTCGCGCACTTCGGTGTAGTCGGCGGTGGCGCTGACGGGCCTGAGTTCCGGCTGCAGGATCTCGAACGCGATCTCGGCCTTGCGGGGCAAAAGGGCGCCCCGCCAACGCCGGGGCCGGAACGCGGAAATGGGCGTCAGCGCCAACAGGTTCGCCCCCATGGGGATGATCGGGCCGTGGGCCGACAGGTTGTAGGCGGTGGAGCCGGCGGGCGTGGCGACCAGCACGCCGTCGCAGATCATTTCGTCCAGGCGCGCCACGCCGTCGATGAAGATGCGGATCTTCGCCGCCATGCGCGATTCCCGCAGCAGCGAGACCTCGTTGATGGCAAGGGCCGTGGTCGTTTTGCCGTCGACGTCCGTCGCCGTCATCTTCAGCGGGCGCAGGCCCACGGACTGGGCGCGGGCGATGCGCTCGGGCAGGCCGTCGACCCCGAATTCATTCATCAGGAAGCCGACCGTGCCCCGGTTCATGCCGTAGATCGGCGTGCCGCTGCCGATGGCGCCGTGCAGGCTTTCCAGCATGAAACCGTCGCCGCCCAAGGCGACGATCACATCGGCATCGTCGGCCGGCAGGTTGCCGTAGCGATGGGCCAGGTGCTTGAGCGCTTCCTGGGCTTCCGGCTGCTGCGCGGCGACGAAGGCGATTTTCGAGACGGGAGGGGCGTCGGTCATGGCGGTCTTTGAAAAATCAGGGAACTTTCCGCAACTTAGCCGCTTAAGGATGGTTGCGGAAGCCTCGCGGTAAATTCATACTCCCCGGTATGTCCCGCGCCTATAAACCCGACGTGACCCGGCGGCAGATTCTCGAAGCCGCCTACGGGGTCATCCACCGCCACGGCTTTCAGGCCGCGGGGCTGTCCGACATCCTGGCCCTGACCGGCGTCACCAAGGGGGCGATGTACCACCACTTTCCCAACAAGATGGCGCTCGGCTACGCCGTGGTGGACGAGATGGTGAAGGATTATCTCGAGGACTGGTGGCTGGCACCCTTGGACGTTGAGGGCGACGACGACCCGCTCGCCGCCATCGCCCGCACGATCCAGGACAACATGACCGACCGGGTCCCGGCCATTCACCTGCTGGGCTGTCCCCTGAACAATCTAGCCCAGGAAATGTCGCCCATCGACGGTGGGTTCAGACAAAGGATCGAGGAACTGTACCGCGCCTGGCGCAGGCGGCTGTCGCGGGCGCTGACGCGGGGCCAGCATTCGGGCAAGGTCAACGCGGCCGCCGACACGGACGAGGCCGCGACCCTGATCGTCGCCTGCATCGAGGGCGCCTTCGGCCAGGCCAAGTCGGCGCAAAGCATGGCGCCGTTCCACGACTGCATGGCCGGGCTGAACCGGTATCTGATGGGGCTTAGGCCCTAGGCATTACGGCACGCCATGGTTTGGAAGATGCCTTCTTGGCTATTCCGCCGCTTTGGCCAGGGCTTGTTCCCGGCGGCGGACGCTGCGCAGCCACAGCGCCGAGAGCAAAATCACCAGGATCACCGGCAGCATGGCGTAGTTGACCCAGGCCCAGCCGAAGTAATGATAGACGCTGCCGGCCATCAGAGAGGAGACGGCGAGGCCCGTGAACAACAGGAAGTCGTTGGTGCCCTGGACCTTGGCGCGTTCGGCCGGGCTGTGGACCTCGGTGATCAGGATCGTGCCGCCGGTGAAGGTGAAGTTCCAGCCGATGCCGAGCAGGATCAGCGCGATCAGGAAATGGGCGAAGGACAGCCCGTTGAGGGCGACGAGGACGGAACTGAGGAGAATGGCCGCCCCCGTGGCGATGATGCGCACGACGCCGAACCGCTTGATCAGATACCCGGTCAGGAACCCCGGCAGGAACATCCCGACCACATGCCATTGGATCACCAGCTTGATGTTCTCATGGGAAAACACGACGGTCTTGAGGGTGCCCATGGTGACCGGCGTGACGACCATCAGGAAGTTCATCACCACATTACCGAACAGGGCCGCGATCAGGGCGACGATGAAGGTCGGCGACTTGACGATGGTCCACAGCGACCGGCCCGTGTCCGCGTATTCCTGTTTCGTCAGCCGGGGGATTTGCGCGAACAGGATGACAACCCCGGATAGCGCCGTGAACACCGCCAGCATCCAGAAAGCCCCCTGGTAAGGCACATCGGTGATCCAATGCTTGGCGTATAGGGCCGTTTCCGGCCCCATGAAGGCGCCGACGACGCTCATCGCGATGACGATGGAGACGTTGCGTTCCTTCAGATGGTCGGGCGAGACCTCGGCCGCGGCAAAGCGGTATTGCTGCGCGAAGCCGGTATAGACCCCCGCGATCAGCAGGCCGACGTTGAACAGAAGGAAACTGTCCCATGCGACCGCCTGGGCGGCGATCAGGGCGCCGACAGAGCCGACGGCCGAGCCGAAGGCGAACCCCCATCGCCGTCCCCACACCCGCATCAGGAACGCGGCGGGCAGGGTGCCCAGCGAGGTGCCGATCAGCATCATGGTGATGGGGGCCGTGGCGAGCGCGAGGTCGTCGCCCAGCATGGAAATCGCGACCAGGGTCGCGGCGAAGAAGGTCAGCGTGCGGCCGCAGAAAAACAGCGCCTGACAGATCGCGAGAATGACGAGGTTTTTCGTGCCGTGGAGGGCGGGGGCGGGCGTGGTCATTGAACAGCTATAGGCAAATGGCCCGGCCCGCACAAGCGCGCCTAGACCGGCCGCTCGCCGATCACCGTCGTGCGCTCCAGGTAGCGGTCCGCCGAATAGTCCGACACGGCGTAATGCATGAGCGTGCGGTTGTCCCACACCAATATGTCGTGGGGCTGCCAGGCGTGGCGGTAGAGGAATTCCGGCTGGGTCGCGTGCTTGTACAGGTGATCCAGGATCGGGCGGCTTTCCTCCATCGTGAAGCCTTCGATATGCGAGGTGAAGCCCGGATTGACGTAAAGCGACTTGCGCCCCGTGTCCGCATGGGTGCGCACGATGGGATGGACGCATTGGTTGGCGCCGTCGAAATCCTTGTCGATGACGATGGGCTGGGCATATTGCGTCGCCGCCGCGACGGCGAAATCGTGCACGGCGTTGAGGCGTCCCAGCATCGCCTTCATGCCGTCGGACAGGGCGTCATAGGCCGCCGCCATGTCGGCGAAGATGGTGTCGCCGCCGTAAGGGGGGATCTGGATGGCGTAGAGGATCGAGGCCTGGGCCGGGCGGTCGCGGAACGACACGTCGGAATGCCAATAGGTGCCGGCGCGGGCGCGTCCCTGGGCCTCGCCCTTGGTATCGACCTTGTTGGACACGCGGTAAAGCTGCGGGTGATCGGGATGCAGATAGCGCGACACCGTATCCTGCAGGGGCGGCTGGCCCTCGTCGTGGAACAGGGGGCCGAAGCGGCGCGAGAATTCGATATGCTGCTGCTGGTCGATGGTCTGGTCGCGGATGACCATGAGGCCGCCCGCTTCCTGCCAGGCCTGGCGGATTTCGCCGAACAGGTTGTCGCCGTTGCCGCCGGACAGGTCCCGGCCCACATCGACGCCGGTGATTTCGACACCCAGGGTGCCGAGGGGTTTCTTCTGGATGGTCATAGGTTCTGCTTTCCTTGGATGAGGCCCCGCCCTTTGGGCGGTGTTTTCCGTTGCTTGAAAAATGATCCAGGCCCGGTTATTTGTAAATGAAATCACATTTCATCTGTTGAAACATTCGCATTTGACGGTATTCGGACGGTGGCCCGCACAGGCCCGAACCGGGGCCGAAAGGAAACCGCCCATGGGGTCGTACAAGCCGGTCAACGCCGCCCTCCGGGGCCTCGACGTGCTGGCCGCCGTCAACAAGCTGAAGGGCCGTGCGACCATCGGCGAGTTGCACCGGGAGACCAGTCTCGACAAGGCGACCATCGTGCGCATGCTGGAAACCCTCATGCATGCGGGCTTCGTCGTGCGCGACGAACAGCACACGGCCTATGAGGTCACGGGCAAGACGCTGCTGCTGTGTTCCGGATACGACCGCCACCGCGCCGTGGGGCGGATCGTCGGCCCCATCATCGCGGCGTTCCGCAACCGTTTCGGTTGGCCGTCGGATGTCGCCATCTTCGACCACGACGCCATGGTCCTGATCGAAACCTCGCGTGACGCGGGCTCGATCCTGGTCAACCGGCTGCCCGGCTATCGGGCTCCCATGCTGGGGACCAGCCTGGGCCTTGCCTACCTCGCCTTCGCCAGTGAGGACGAACGCGGGGAAGTTCTGGAGCGGGTCACGGCCCTGCCGGCCGTATGGAACGAGATCGCCCGCGACCGGGCCCGGGCGGAGGACTATCTCGCCGGCATTCGCGATCAGGGCTACGCCACCATGCACGACGAATATTCGCGCACGGAATACGGCCGGCGCATTTCCACCATCGGCGTGCCGATCCTGGTCGGCGGCCGCTCCGTGGCGGCCATGAACGTGCTGTACCTGAAAAGCGCGCTGCCCGTGGCGGAGGCACTCGCCACCATGGTCGCCCCCCTGAAGGCCTGTGCCGACGAAATCGCCGGCGCCCTGACGGCCGCCCCCGGTTGAACGAAGGTATCGGCAGGCAGGTTCAGCCGGGTCGCTTGGCGGCGTTCAGACAGTCGTAGAACACCTGTTGGGCGAACCCGCGCTGGGACTCTTCCTCGTCCCAGGCCTGGTCGCGCATGGACAACAGCGTTTCGATGCGCTGGTAGTCGCCGGTATTGGCAAGCTGGACGTTGATCTGATCGATGGTCTGCTGACGGGCGGCCTCGATGGAGGCCAGCAGTTCTTCCTGATCGGCCTTGCATTTGACGGCGGTGATCGAGCCGCTTTCCGCCGTCGCCAGCCACAAGGCGAGCAACAACGCCACCGCGATTAGCGGCGCCGGCGCCCTGCGCCGGATCATCATATCCCAATCGTATTCTTGCCATCTGGACATGATGGAAACTCTATCGGGGTCCGGATAAGAAAGTAAAGAAAACCACGGAGGCGGTGAGGCGGTGAGAAGGGAGAGATGCCGTCATGCCCGTGCTTGACACGGGCATCCACGCCTTCCTTCGCTCGGTTTTCGACTTGATCAGCGCGTGGATGGCCGGGTCGCGCCCGGCCATGACTGGAAAAGAGATTCCCCCTTCTCATCGCCTCACTGTCTCAGTGGTGATGAATGATCAGCCGCCGGTGACGCTCATGTGACGGCCCACGGCCGGGCCGTCGCCGCGCCGCTCGATGACGAAATCATGGCCCTTGGGTTTGCGGCCGATGGCCTCGTCGATGGCGGTTTCCAGCAGGTCGTCGCCCTCGGATGCGCGCAAGGGCGCGCGCAGGTCGGCGGCATCGTCCTGGCCCAGGCACATGTACAGCGTACCCGTGCAGGTCAGGCGCACGCGGTTGCAGCCTTCGCAGAAATTATGGGTCAGCGGCGTGATGAAGCCGAGTTTCTGGCCCGTTTCCTCAACCTGGGTATAGCGCGCCGGGCCGCCGGTCTTGAACGGAATGTCCGAAAGAGTCCAGGTCTTCTCCAGGCGTTCGCGCACCTTGGACAGGGGCAGGTACTGGTCCGTGCGGTCCTGATCGATCTCGCCGAGCGGCATGGTTTCGATCAGGGTCATGTCGAAGGCGTTCTCGCCGCAGTACTCGATCATGCGGTCCAGTTCGTCCTCGTTGAAGTTCTTCAGCGCTACGGTGTTGATCTTCACGTGCAGGCCGGCCTTGCGGGCCGCGTCGATGCCGCCCAGAACCTTGTCCAGCTTGCCCCAGCGGGTGATCGCCTCGAACCGGTCGGGATCGAGCGTGTCGAGCGAAACGTTGATGCGCCGCACCCCGGCGTCGACCAGTTCGTCCGCGAAGCGCGCGAGTTGGGAGCCGTTGGAGGTCAGGGTCAGTTCCTCAAGGTCGCCGGTCTTCAGGTGGCGGCCGAGGGAGCGGATCAGCGACATGATGTTGCGGCGGACCAGGGGCTCGCCCCCGGTCAGGCGCAGCTTCTTCACGCCCTTGCGCACGAAGGCCGAACACAGGCGGTCGAGTTCCTCCAGCGACAGGATGTCCGCCTTGGGCAGGAAGGTCATGTCTTCCGCCATGCAATAGACACAGCGGAAATCGCAGCGGTCTGTGACGGATACGCGGAGGTAGCTTACCGCCCGTCCGAAGGGGTCAATCATGCTGGTCATGGAGTCAGCCCAGTTGCGTCCTCAAGGTCGTGTCACGGCCCGGTTTCGGGCCGTCGCCGGGCTGTTTGCAACCCGGCGACCGTTATTCCATTTAGTCATATCGCCTTAAAGATAGTAAGGCCTGGCGCCCTTGTCGCCCCCATTTTTTATGAGGAATTCCGCAGGGTGGAAAGGCGCCGGGGGCCAGAATTCCGGATCATCCGTCATTTTCCGTGTCGGGTTTCAGCCCCTTGGCCCGCATGTCGGCCTCCGCCGCGACGCGCATTTCCTCGCGCTCGTTCAGGTAGTCCTGGGTCGTGCGGGTCATGGGCTTGGGCGCGCCGGCCAGCGGATTGGCGACCTCGAACTGCACCATGACGCGACAGTCGTCGCACATCTTGATGCGGTCAAGCGCAGCACCCGGGAACATGGAATGCCCCTTCAGTTTGTTGGTCAGCTGGTTGATGGTGGCGCGGGTGCCGTAGGGCTTGCCGCAGCGGATGCAGTGGAAGGGGTCTTCCTCCTTCTGCACGCGGGGGCTCTTGGCTTCGTCCTTGAACGACAGGCGGGGCGTCAGGGTGATGACCTTTTCCGGGCAGGTCTTGACGCAGAGGCCACACTGCACGCAGGCGTCCTCGACGAACGACAACTGCGGCTTGTCCGGATTGTCGCGCAGTGCCCGCGCCGGGCAGGCGCCGACGCAACTGAGGCAGAGCGTGCAGCCGGACGCATCCACGGTCACCGTGCCGAAGGGGGCGCCCACAGGCATGGCGATCTCGTCGACCTTGTTGGGCGCCCCGGCATGCAGGGTATCCAGCGCCAGGCGCATGATCGTCCGTTTGCGGCCCAGGGGCAGGAAATCGCCCTGCGGCATGGCGGGCAGCTTTTTCAGGGACCAGAGCGCGTCCTCGACCGCCGAAGGGTCGTCCAGATGCAGATGGCGGATGCGGCCCGTGCCGTAGCCGAGGCCGTCCAGCACCGTTTCGGCGATGGCGATCTCGCCTTCCTGGGCCTGGGCCTCCGCGCGCTTCTTGGGCGGCAGCAGGATCAGACAGTGGGCGGCGCCGTAGGCGGCGGCCGACAGGAACAGGTCGAGGCCGGTCTGCGTCACCTCGTTGACGGCGAAGGGGATACAGTTCGCGGGCAGGCCGCGCCCCATGCGCGAGATCAGGCCGATGGCTTCCTCGCCCTGGTCCGCGTCGTGGATCAGCAGCACCGGGTCCGTGCCGCCGGCCTTGGCATAGGTGCGCAGCACCGTGCGGGCGCGCTTGAACAATTCGTCGCCCAGCGGCAGGGCGTAGGTCGCCGCCCCCGTCGGGCAGACCGAGGCGCAGATGCCGCAGCCGCCGCACAGATAGGGGTCGATCTTGACCCGTTCGTTGTCGGGCGTGATGGCCCCGGCCGGGCAGCTGTCGATGCAGCGTGAACAGCCGGTGATGCGGCTTCGGGAATGGGCGCAGATCTTGTCGTCGTAATCGACGTAGCGGGGTTTTTCGAACTCGCCGACCATGTCGATCATCTCGAAGATGGTTTCGGCGACCAGGGCCGGGTTGCCGCGGTCCGGGTTGTAATAGCCGTCGCGCTTGTCCGCATGGGGGAACAGGGCGGGGCCGCCGCGCAGGTCCAGGATCAGATCGCATTCGGAGGTTCCGGCCTGCGGCTCTCCTTCCCATTCCAGGGCGCCGCGGCTTGACGCCTTGGCCGGAATGAAACCCGCGATGGCGACCTGGAACGCGCCCAGGTGCCCACCGGCGCCGGTGACCTTGCCCGCGAATACGGGAAATTCCATGACGGCGGGGGGCGGCACGTCCTTGGCCCCTTCCAGGACCAGGGTGACGTTCAGCCGCCCGGCCAGCTTGCGCGCGGCGGCGACCGCATCCTCGCCTTTGCCCAGCACCAGGGTCACGCCGTCGGATTTCATGGAGACGGAGCGCGCACCGGCCAGGTCCATGGCGGCTTCGTTCAGCAGGGCGGCCATCTTGGCCGTCAGGTTGGTCGCAGATTTTTTGTCCTGGGCGGCGTCGGACCAGCCCGCCTTTTCGCGGATGTTGGTGAAGGCGATGGCGGGGGCCGTGTCCATTTCGTCCAAGGTTTCCAGGAACAGGGGGGCTTCCTGGGTGCAGGCGACCAGTAGGGTTTCCCCGGCCTGTCCGGCGGCGCCCGCGACACGCTGGAATTCCTCGACCTGGCGGCGGCACAGATGGGTCGCGACCTTCAGGTCGCCGCCGTCGCCGCAAGCCTTGGCCAGGGCCTTGCCGTCGATCGACATGGTGCCTTCGCAGTCGCAGACGAGGACGTGCTTCTCATTGAGCTTCATAAGACCGATGCTTCCCTATCCGGCGTCTTTCTGGGGACGCTCGTGCGTTAGAACATGTGTTTCGTGTAGGCTATTTTATAGAGAATAAAAACGGTGCACGAGTAGGGGTATTCCGCGGCTACGTTTGGGCCGTTTACTTTCGAAAGCCGAAACCCTAACTATGGGGGAGCGAAGGGTGCTGAAAAGCCCCTGAAGAGAAAGAGGAAAGAGCAGGCAATGGCTGATCGTGCGGCATCCGGAAAGAACGGGTTTTCCGTCGAGGATTTCATGCTGGCCGCCCAGCGCGGCGACCGGGACACCCTGCAACAGGCGCTGGACGCCGGCACGAAGCTCGACACCATCGACGCCCACGGCAATTCGGCCCTGATGTACGCGGCGGCGGCCGGGCAAACTAAGACCTGCCAATGGTTGATCGACCAGGGCATCGACAAGGGCACCGTGAACAACTGGGGCCTGGGCGTGCGCGACTGGTCGAAATGGCCATCCAACGCCGACGACATCCGCAAGCTCGTCTACTGACCCAACTTCGACGGGAGGCGCCCATGGCGGCACCCCGACGGAAAGACAATATACCCAAGGCCGCCAAGGCCTCGCCATCGGCGGATGCGATCCTTGATCGCGCGCTGACCCTGGCCGATGGGGCAGGGTGGGACGCGCTCAGCCTGAGCGCCCTGGCCGCCGACCTGGGCCTGTCCCCGGCGGACCTGGCCCGTCATTTCCGCGACAAGGACGCCATCGCCAATGCCTGGTTCGCCCGGGCGCGGGACGCCATGCTGGCGGCCCCGCCCCGGGGGTTCGTGCGGCAACCGGTCAAAGACCGGCTGAACATCCTGATGTTGCGGTGGTTCGATGCCTTGGCGCCCCACCGGGCCGTCACGGCCCAGATGCTGGCGGATAAGCTGTGGCCGTTTCACCCGCATCATTACGTGCCGATGGTGTTCGATCTGTCGCGGCTGATCCAATGGCTGCGCGATGCGGCGGGCATGGGGGCAATGGGACGACAGCGGCAGATCGAGGAAATCGGCCTGACCCTGCTGTTTCTGGCCGTTGTTCGCCGCTGGTGCCGCGACGACAGCCGAGGGCAGGCGGAAGCCAAGGCGTATCTGGCGGCGCGCCTGGACCGCGCCGACGCATTGGCCGCGCGGTGGTTCCGGAAGGGGTAGGTCAACGTGCTCCGGATACAAGTGCCGGCGGGGAAAAGGTGCTTGTCCCGGCGGACGGATTGCCCGCGGCAGACCGGGGGATCATGGTCTCAAGAACGTTACCATTGGCGCATGCGACGGAGACCCGGTCCATGAAACTGCATGCCGATCTTTCCCGGCCGGCCATTGTCGATTCCACGTCCCTTGACTGGGTGCCGTCGCCGTCGCCCGGGGTTGAGCGCCGCATGCTGGAACGGGACGGCGACGAAGTCGCCCGCGCGACCAGTATCGTCCGCTATGCCCCCGGATCCCAATTTCCCACCCACCGCCACGGCGGCGGCGAGGAATTCATGGTGCTGGAAGGCGTGTTTTCCGACGAGCACGGCGACTTTCCCGCCGGCACCTACGTGCGCAATCCGGTCGGCAGCAGCCACGCGCCTCGGACCGCGCCCGGCTGCACCATCTTCGTCAAGCTGCGCCAGATGGCCCCGGACGATCAGACGCAGGTGACCATCGACACCAGGTCGGGCGACTGGGTCGTCGGCGACGTGCCCGGCCTGTTCCGCATGCCGCTGTATGAATTCGGGGCGGAGCGCGTGTGGCTGACCAAGATGGGGCCGGGTTGCGTTGCGACCCCCCACGCCCATCCGCGGGGCGAGGAGGTCCTGGTTCTGGAAGGCAGCGTCGAGGACGAGAACGGTATCCACGGCAAGGGCACCTGGTTCCGCCTGCCGCCCGGAAGCTTTCATTCGCCGCGTACGACGGATGGCTGTTTGCTCTGGGTCAAGCAGGGGCACCTGAAGTAGCCTTCATCCACCCCGCAACGACGGAGAGGAGGAAACCGCCGATGACCGCCTACATGATCGCCCAGATCGACATCACCGATCCGGAAACCTTCAAGGAGTATCAGGCCCTGGTGCCCGCGACGATCGCCGCTTACGGCGGCGAATACCTCGTGCGCGGCGGCGCGCAGGTCGCGCTGGAGGGTGAGGAGCGGTCGTCACGTACCGTGGTGCTGCGATTTCCCGACATGGCGGCGGCCCAGGCCTGGCATGCGTCCCCCGAATACGAAAAACCGATGGCCATCCGCATGGCATCGGCCAAGGGAACGTTGCTTTTAGTCGACGGCGTGGATTGATTTTTATGAATTAACTATAAACAGGTTAATGCATATCCGCGCCGGTTTCGAGCACGTCGAGTCCCCGCGCCGTGAGATGAAATACCACATCCTGACGCATTTGGATGTCCATGGTTTCCTGGGCGTTCAGGCCCAGATAGCTGCGAATCAGGGTGCGCCCCGTGCCGCCGTGGCAGACCACGATGACGGGCCGTTCCGGGGCAAGGCCCGCAAGCCAGGCCCGCGCCCGCACCATCACTTCCGTCAGCGTTTCGCCGCCGCCGGGCGGGCGGTGCTCCCAGGGATCGGTGTCCATGGCGCCGAGTTCCGCGTCGTCGCCGGTCTGGGCGATCTCGGGCCGGGTCATGCCTTCCCAGCGGCCGTATCCCTTTTCCTTCAGCCGCGCGTCGATGGTGAAGGCGGCCGGGTCGAGCCCGGCGGCGGCAGAAGCCAGCGCCGTCGTTTCGACGCAGCGACCGGCCGGGCTGCGGTACAGGGCGAAGGGCGCGAGGGGGGTGAAGCGCTCGGCCAGCAGCCGGCCGTAAGCCGCGGCCTGGGCGCGCCCCAGCTCGGTCAGGACCGAATTGCCGTGGCCCTGGATACGTCCCTCGCGGTTCCATTCGGTCTGGCCGTGGCGAATCAGGATGATGTTTGGGAAGGGCATGGGCGGGCCGGCTGTTTGGAAGATGGACGATGGGTGAGCCACTCATAGCAGGAAACCTGAACAATGCCGAGACACCGGCCCTCGCGGGGGTGTGATGCGCGGCGACCTTGACCTAGCGACCCTTGCCGCCGAAACTCCGAAACCCCATGTAGTGGGCCGGACCGCGACCGTGGCGTATCAGACCGTCGGCGCGGCCTGACGCGGGGAGCAGCCGCCGGGGCGGGCAAGGTCCCTGGCGGTTTTGGGAGAACAGGGTGTGAGTGACAGCGACATCGATTCCGTCAAGCCGGGCCGAAACCCGCTGAGCGAGACCTTTGCGGACGGCGTGGGCGAGCTTGTCGTCAAGCCGGACCCGGACGACCCGCGCCTGACGGAAAGGGTGCCGGGCATCGATCAGGACGGTTCACCCGTGATCGCCTCGGTCACCGTGGAACGGCCCCTGACCCTGTTCCTCAACGGCCGCGAGATCGTCACCATGATGACGATCTGCGACTATCCGGAATATCTCGCCGTCGGCTATCTGGTGAACCAGAACATGCTGCGTCCCGACGACGTGGTGACGGCGGTGGAATTCGACGACGACCTGGAAGTCGTCGTCGTGCGCACGGAGCGCGAGACGGATTTCGAGGAAAAGCTGAAGAAGAAAACCCTGACGTCCGGCTGCGCCCAGGGCACCGTGTTCGGCGACGTGATGGAGAAGTTCGAAAACGTTAAGCTGGCCGAGGGCGCGGTCATCAAGACGTCCTGGTTGTTCGCTCTGATGAAGAAGATCAACACGGCGCCGAGCCTTTATCTGGAAGCGGGCGCCATCCACGGCTGCGTGCTGTGCAAGGACGACCGCCCGCTGCTGTACATGGAAGACGTCGGCCGCCACAACGCCGTCGACAAGATCGCGGGCTTCATGTTCCTGCACGGCTGGTCGGGGCGCGACAAGATTTTCTACACCACCGGGCGGCTGACCTCGGAAATGGTCATCAAGACCGTGCAGATGGAGATCCCCATTCTGGTGTCGCGCTCCGGCTTCACGGCCTGGGGCGTGGACCTTGCCAACCAGGTCGGCCTGACCCTGATCGGCCGGGCCAAGGGCCGGCGTTTCATTGCCCTGGCCGGCCAGGACCGCATCGAATTCGACGCCGACCACGGCGAGGCGGCGGACGAGCCCCTGGAACTGCGCCGCAAGGGCAGCCGATGACGGCTTCCATCGATACGGTTGGCGTGCTGCTGGCCGGCGGATTGGCGCGGCGCATGGGCGGCGGCGACAAGCCGCTGCGCACCCTTGGCGGCAAGCCGATTTTGGATCATGTGGTGGCCCGGGCGCGGCCGCAGGTCCGGGACCTGCTGCTCAATGTCAACGGCGACCCGGCGCGTTTCGCATCCTACGGCCTGCCCATGGCAGGCGACGTGATCGAGGGTCATGCCGGGCCGCTGGCGGGCATTCTCACGGGCATGGAATGGGCGCGGGAAACCCATCCCGGGGCGACGTGGCTGGCGTCCTTCGCCACCGATGCGCCGTTCTTTCCGGAAATCTTGGTCCGGCGGCTGCACCAGGCGGTCGTCGACGGCAAGGCGGAGATGGCTTGCGCCCAATCCGGGGACCGCACCCATCCCGTGTTCGCCCTTTGGCCGGTCGCCCTGGCCGATGACCTGCGCGCCGCCATGACCGGCGAGGACATGCGCAAGATCGACGCCTGGACCGCGCGTTACCGCATTGTCCATGTCGACTTTCCGACGGCCCCCTTTGATCCCTTCTTCAACATCAACAAACCGGAAAACCTGGCCGAGGCCGAGGCCCTGGTCGCGGAGATAGTACAATGAGCCGCCGCCAGACGGTCATGCTCGGCGTCATCATCGAACGCCGGGAAATCGACAATCCGTGGCAGGATTATACCTACCGTCCGGTTGCCGTGGTGCCCGGCATGCCGGCCATGGAGGAAGGGGCCGGCTGGCGGCTGATCCGCGAGGGCGAGGGCTGGATTCATTTCCATGTCGCGACCCTTGAACTTGAATTATTCGCCGGAGAAACCGAAGGCTACAAGGCGAACCTCAGCAACTTCCAGCCTCATGTCTACGTCGTGCTGGCTCCGGGCGAAGAGGCAGAAGACGAGGAGGTCGTGCCGAAGTTGGTCACCGCCTGCCCCTATGAGGCGGAAAGCTACATGGAAGATTCGGAAATGATCGTTGAGGGCGTGCCCATGCCCGACGCGTTGGCGGCCTGGCTTGGTGCTTTTGTTGAAACTTTCCATGTCGAAGAAGAGTTCAAGAAGCGCAAGCGCAACAAGGCCTACGATCCGCGCAAGGGCGGTTTCCGCCCCAAACCCCTGGTGGAGACGGATGAATGAGCGCCGACGACGAAAACCCCTTGAGCCGTTGGGCCCGCCTGAAGCGCAAGAGTGCCAAGGGCGAGACCATTGAGGAGGCCCCCGTCCAGGTCGCTCGCCGGGGTGCCGCCGGGCCGGTTGCGGGGCTGCCTGAGGCCGAAACTCCGGGGAAGCCCCTTGCGGTGGCCCCTGACGGCACGGTGGCCGATGACGACGACGTTCGCGAATTGACCGCCGAGGAAGCGGCCTATGTGGAGACCCTGCCGCCGCTCGATGAATTGAATCCGAACAGCGATTTCACCGGGTTCATGGACAAGCGGGTGCCGGATTTCCTGCGCCGCCAGGCGCTGCGAAAACTGTGGCTGAGCGATCCGGCCTTCGGTCTTATCGATGGCATGCACGAGTACGGCGAGGATTACTCGATGATGGCGCAACTGGCCGCGGGGGCGACCGCTTATCGCCCGAACGAGGGCGGCTATGGTTGGCGCGATAAGCCGAAGGCCCCTGAATCCGAAGAAAGCGTGGAAGATGGAGAGCCGCCGGTGACGGCGGAAAACACCACCGCCGCCGCCGACGACGGCGAGGCGGAAGAGTCGATTACCGACAAGGCGCGTCGGGTGCAGGATCGGGGTGGATCGAGCGTCAGCCTGCCGACCTATACGCCGAATCCCTATTACCAGTCCCCGGGACAGCGCCATCCGGCGCCTGAAATTCTGCCGGAAACCGCGCGGAGGCAGGTCTCCCGCGTTGAGGACGATGACGACGACCTGGGCGAAGCCGAGGACGACCTCGTCTGACCCGTCGCCGCGCGCCCCCCAGATGCCCCCGTTTCCATTGTTTGACACCCGTTAAGCCCATGAAAAAAACTGGGGCTTAACGGTGGATTTTCCGCATGGCGGAATAGGGGCTCCGTTGACTTGGCGGGCAAAAAGGCGTTCACTTGATACATTGGCGGGAAAAAGAATCCGCGGCAGGCTGGTTTGGGGGCCTGCAGTGTAAAAACCCCCGCTCATGAGGCATCGGAATCCACCGATTCAACAGGTGGAGCCGACGGAAGGAGAACAAGGATTATCCAAGTGGAGGCCAGTGCCACTATGGGAAGCGACGCCAAGGGAGAACGGCAGCTTTCCGACCCGAAGAACAAGACCGACCAGACCGCCGTGCCCGAAGAGGACATGCAGCGGGCCGGTATTTATGCGTTGTTGTCGCGGCTTCTTGCGAAGCCCATGGACAATGACACGATCGCCTTTGTGCGCGATTTGGCGGGTGACGAAAGCCCCCTGGGCCAGTCGGTCAACGCCCTGGCCGCCATGGCCAAGCGCACGACCCAGGCGGTTGCCGAGGAAGAATTCACCGTCCTGTTCTACGGGTTCGGCGCCGGTGGCGAGTTGTCGCCCTTCGGGTCGCAATACCTGACCGGGTTCGTTTACGAAAAGCCGCTCGCCGACCTGCGCCGCGACCTTGGGGAACTTGGGATTGCGCGTGCCGACGGGGTCAGTGACCCGGAAGACCACATCGCCTTCATTTGCGAAGTGATGCATGGGCTGATCACCGGCGCGTTCGGGCAGCCGGCAAGCCTGGAGAGTCAGCGCGTGTTCTTCGAAAAGCATATGGCGCCCTGGGCCGGCCATTTCTTCGCCGACATGGAAAAGGCCAAGTCGGCGGCGCTTTACATGCCCGTCGGTGCGATCGGCAAACAGTTCATGGAGATCGAACGCGACGCCTTCGGCTTCAGCCAGTAGGCGGCGCGACCCGGTTGCCCCGGAAACGGATCGGGCGGCCGGATGAGAAGACAGAGTTTTCGGAATTGCGGGGATTGGCCCAGGCTGTTTCCCGCCATCAACAGCAAGACCCGAAACGGGCGTTTGGTACCAAGGAAGTGGAAGTAACTGTGATCACAATCTTTGAGGAGACTGCGATGAGCGAACAAAAGCAAAAGCTCGGTCGCCGTGAATTTCTGAAGAAGGCAGCCGTCACTGGCGGCGCCGCGGGTGTTGCCGCGGTTGCGCTTTCAAAGGGATCCGCGGAAGCGGCCGTGGTTTCCGGTGGCCCGAAATCTTCGGGGTATCGTGAAACCGAGCACGTCAAAACGTACTACGACCTCGCGAGGTTTTAGTCGGGTTCTAACCCATCAACATTGGGAGATAACTTAAAATGCTCACCAAAAAGAGCGACGGGGTGGCGATAGGCCCCCGTTTGAAGCAGGCACTGGCCGGGGTGGTCGGCGGGTCCATGGACCGCCGTACGTTCCTGAAGCGTTCAGGGGTCACCGCCGGGGGCGCTGCGCTTCTTTCCGCTGCTCCGCTGGGCTTGGCCAAGCAGGCCAAGGCGGCGACCGCGGCGGCGAAAGGCATGACGCAAGTCAAATCCGTTTGTACGCACTGTTCCGTCGGCTGCACCGTCATCGCGGAAGTCGATAACGGCGTGTGGGTCGGCCAGGAGCCGGGCTTCGACAGCCCGCTGAACCTGGGATCCCATTGCGCCAAGGGTGCGTCGGTCCGCGAACACGCCCACGGCGATCGTCGGCTGAAGTATCCGATGAAACTCGAAGGCGGCAAGTGGAAGCGGCTTTCCTGGGACGCGGCTATCAACGAAATCGGCGACAAGATGCTCGACATCCGCAAGACGTCGGGTCCCGATTCCGTGTACTGGCTCGGTTCCGCCAAATTCAACAACGAACAGTCCTATCTGTTCCGGAAGTTCTATGCCTTCTGGGGTTCGAACAACGGCGACCATCAGGCCCGTATCTGTCATTCGACCACGGTCGCGGGTGTTGCCAACACCTGGGGCTACGGCGCCATGACGAACTCCTACAATGATATGCACAACTCGAAGGCCATGTTCTTCATCGGCTCCAACGCCGCCGAAGCACATCCGGTCGCGATGCAGCATATCCTGAAGGCGAAAGAGCAGAACAACGCCGAACTCATCGTCTGCGACCCGCGCTTCTCGCGCACGGCCGCCCACGCCGATGAATACGTGCGGTTCCGCCCGGGCACGGACGTCGCCCTGATCTGGGGCATTCTGTATCACGTCTTCGAAAACGGCTGGGAAGATAAGACCTATATCAAGCAGCGCGTTTACGGCATGGACGACATCCGCGCCGAAGTGAAGAAGTGGACGCCGGAAGAAACCGAACGGGTCACGGGTGTTCCTGGCGCGCAGCTGAAGCGCGTTGCCCGCACGATGGCCAACAACCGTCCCGGCACCCTCGTGTGGTGCATGGGCGGTACCCAGCACACCAACGGCAACAACAACACGCGCGCCTATTGCGTGTTGCAGCTGGCCCTCGGCAACATCGGCAAGGCCGGCGGCGGCGCCAACATCTTCCGCGGCCACGACAACGTTCAGGGTGCGACCGACTTCTGCATCCTGTCTCACTCGCTGCCTGGCTACTATGGCCTGGCGACGGGTTCGTGGAAGCACTGGGCCCGCGTTTGGAAGGTCGATTACGACTATCTCCTCGGCCGCTTCGCCTCGAAGAAGCTGATGGAGTCCAAGGGCATCCCGGTGTCGCGCTGGATCGACGGCGTTCTCGAAGACAAGAAGAACATGGATCAGCCGGACAACCTCCGGGCCATGGTTCTCTGGGGTCACGCCGTGAACTCCCAGACGCGCCTTCCGGAAATGAAGAAAGCGATGGAAAAGCTGGATCTGATGGTCGTCATCGATCCGGTCCCGACCTTCGCTTCCGTCATCCCGGACCGCAAGGACGGTGTCTATGTCCTGCCGGCCTCGACGCAGTTCGAAACCTACGGTTCCGTGACCGCGTCCAACCGGTCCCTGCAGTGGCGTGAAAAGGTGGTCGATCCGGTCTTCGAATCGCTGCCCGATCAGACCATCATGTACAAGTTCGCCAAGAAGCTCGGCTTCGCGAAGGAGATGTTCAAGAACATCAAGGTCACGAACGACGAACCCTCGATTGAGGACACCACCCGTGAATATAACGGGGGGATGTGGACCATCGGCTACACCGGCCAGTCGCCGGAACGTATGCGGGCCCACATGGCGAACCAGGCGACCTTCGACAAGACGTCGCTGAAGGCCGTCGGCGGCCCCGTGGCCGGCGATTACTACGGTCTGCCGTGGCCCTGCTGGGGCACGCCGGAGCTGAAGCATCCGGGCACGCCGATCCTGTACGACACCCACAAGCCGGTCGCCGAAGGCGGCCTGAACTTCCGCGCCCGTTTCGGCGTGGAACGCAACGGTGTCAACCTCCTCGCCGAAGGCTCCTACTCCGTCGGCGCGGAAATCAAGGACGGCTATCCCGAGTTCACGATGGCGATCCTCAAGAAGCTGGGTTGGGACAAGGACCTGACCGAAGCGGAAACCAAGGTCATCGAAGGGATTGCCGGCGACAAGACCAACTGGAAGACCGACCTTTCGGGCGGTATCCAGCGCGTCGCCATCAAGCACGGTTGTGCGCCCTTCGGGAACGCCAAGGCCCGTGCGGTCGTCTGGACCTTCCCGGATCCGGTGCCTCTGCATCGCGAACCGCTCTATACGCCCCGGCGCGATCTTCTGCCCAAGTACGAAACGTACAAGGATACGAAGAACTACCGTCTGCCGACGGCGTACGAGTCGATCCAGAAGCAGGATCACTCGAAGAAGTTCCCGACCATCCTTACTTCGGGTCGCCTCGTTGAATACGAAGGTGGTGGTGACGAAAGCCGCGCGAATAAGTGGCTGGCGGAACTGCAGCAGGACATGTTCTGCGAAGTGAACCCGGTCGATGCCAACAATGCGGGCATCAAGGACGGTCAGCAGATGTGGGTGTACTCGCCGGAAGGCGGCAAGGTGAAGGTCAAGGCCCTGGTCACCGAACGTGTGGCGCCGGGTGTTGTCTTCATGCCGTTCCACTTCGGTGGTCACTGGCAAGGCGCCAGCCTTCGCGACAAGTATCCGGAAGGGGCCGATCCTTATGTGTTGGGCGAAGCGTCCAACATGTGCGGGACCTACGGTTACGACATCGTGACTCACATGCAAGAGACCAAGGTCACCTTGTGCCGCATCGAAACGGCCTAGGTTAGGGAGACGCAACAATGGCAAGAATGAAGTTCCTTTGTGATGCCGAGCGCTGCATTGAGTGCAACGCGTGCGTCACCGCGTGCAAGAACGAGCACGAGGTGCCGTGGGGCATCAACCGCCGCCGCGTCGTCACTATCCGTGACGGCCAGCCCGGCGAACGGTCCATCTCGGTGGCCTGCATGCACTGCTCCGACGCGCCGTGCATCGCGGTCTGCCCCGTGGACTGCATCTATCAGACGGAAGAAGGCGTGGTCCTGCACTCCAAGGACCTGTGCATCGGTTGCGGTTATTGCTTCTTCGCGTGCCCGTTCGGCGCGCCGCAGTATCCGCAGTCCGGCAACTACGGTAGCCGGGGCAAGATGGACAAATGCACCTTCTGCGCCGGTGGTCCGGAGGAAGACAACTCCGCCGCCGAATTCCAGAAGTACGGCCGTAACCGCCTTGCGGAAGGCAAGTTGCCGCTGTGCGCCGAAATGTGCTCGACCAAGGCTCTCTTGGGCGGCGACGGCGACATGGTGTCCAACATCTACCGCGAGCGTGTCGTGGCCCGTGGCTTCGGATCCGGCGCCTGGGGCTGGGGCACCGCCTATCAGTTGAAGGCGGGCTCGTAAGGTCCATCCGGTAGTGTAATCTGGGAGGGGTGCCTCGCTGCAACACGCAGAGAGGCACCCCTTTCCGGCTACTGGAACCGAACGGGGTGTGACAAGGAAATCAATATGACCGGAAAGCGCATTACGATCGCCCACATGGTCAGGACATTGAGTGTGATCGCGGTTGCCGCGGTTGCCCTCACGGCCTGCCGTGCGGACGAACAGGGCCGAATGATTCGATACGAGCCCGGTGTCTATAAGGGCAAGTCCGACACTCAATTGAGCGAGTCTCGGCTTGAGGAACTTCGCAACCGCGCCCGCAATCAAGGCGGCGCATCGGGCACCGGCTTCTCTGGTGGCGCGAAGGTTCAGGATTCAGGCTCCGACGTGCGGGTGCCCGGCGAATTGAACGAGCGTGCCCAGAAGCAGGGCGGCGCGAAATAGCGCCTGCGCATCGCGCGGGAACGCAAAAGACATGACGGGGAAACGTGACATGACCTGGTCGAACATTCGTAAACTGGCGGGGGCCCTGGCTCTTGCTCTGATGGTGGCCTACGGCGGCGCGGCGGCCTTGACCGGCTCGCCGTTGCTGAGCGTGACCCAGGTAGAGGCGCAGACCGGCGGGCAAATTCCCGGCAGTACGCGCGGGGGCGACTCAACGTCGATGATGTGGGGGCAGATTCGCGCGGGCCTGTGCGGCAACGTATCCATACCCGACGCCAAGGCCGGCTGCATGATCAACTCCGACGGCGATTTTTGGCGCGCGGTGAAAAACGGCCCGCTTAGTCAATTCGGCGGCATCTTTCTGCTGGTGTCCATCATCGCCATTGCGGCCTTCTTCCTGATCCGCGGCAAAATCCGTATCGAACATGGTCCCGACCCGCAAGGCCGCACCATCGAGCGCTTCAATGCGCTGGAACGGGCGACCCACTGGCTGACGGCCTCAAGCTTCATCGTGCTGGGCCTGACCGGCCTGAACGTGACTTACGGCCGCTACGTGCTGAAGCCCATACTGGGCGCGGATGCCTTCGGGGCGCTGACCTATTACGGAAAACTGGCGCACAATTACATCGCCTTCGCCTTCATCCTGGGGCTCGTGATGATGTTCCTCCTGTGGGTGCGCTACAATATTCCCGGCTGGCGCGACGTGAAGTGGCTGCTTGTCGGCGGCGGCTTGTTTTCCAAGGGCGTGCATCCGGAAGCTCCGCGCTTCAACGCCGGCCAGAAGATCGTGTTCTGGCTGGTTATCCTGGGCGGCGCGTCCCTGACGCTGTCGGGCCTGGCCCTGATGTTCCCGGGCGATATCCAGCCCTGGGCCGGCACCTTCGCCATCCTGAACAAGCTGGGCGCCAGCCTGCCGACGACCCTGTCGGTCCTTCAGGAAACGCAGCTTTCCGTGCTGTGGCATTCCCTGGTGGGGCTGGTCATGATCGGCGCCATCATCGGCCATATCTACATCGGCTCGCTGGGCATGGAGGGGGCCATTGATGCCGTCGCCTCCGGTCAGGTCGATCTCAACTGGGCCAAAGAGCATCATTCGCTCTGGGTCGAAGAGGAAACGGCCAAGGGCAACGTGGGCAGCACGCAGCCTGCCGAGTAGTTTCCGGGCTTATCCAAGGTCAAAGGGCGGCTCCTAAAGGGCCGCCCTTTTTCTTGCCGTGAAGGCACAGCAAAACCGGCGGGCTTGGCGCGCCGCCGGTTCAGCCAGGTAAGGGAATGCGACGCGTGGATTAGTGCAGGCGCACGTTGCTCGTCGAATATTTTTCGCCGACCGTCTTGTTCGACGCGTTCAGGGCAAAGCCCGCGACGACGGAGATGATGACGGCGGCTATGGTGCCGGTCCAGAACGACTTCATGTTTCCACCCCTTGTTATCAAGCCGCCGATGGATTGTACGATCAGCGGGTGCAGGTGCCGGTATTTTAATGGATTGCCGCGCTGATTCAATGCGCTTCCGTGTCGTGAAAATGGACCTGTTTCGCGAAACGGCGGGAGTGCTCGGGCATGACAGGCGCGTGTCCAACGGTTATGCTGATCCGGTCAAATGAATAGCCGTTAGGGGGTACCATGTCCGACAACAGCGGCGGAGACGCGCAGGAAGCTTCGCGGGCCTTCGTAAAGCATCTTGAAGATTCCGGTTTCTTCAATCAGATCAAAGATCTGGAAAACAATCTCACGAAGATTGCGGAGGAGCTGCAAAGCTTCGGGCAGGCCACCCAGGCGCGCATGGAGGAATCCGAAAACCTGGCGGCTCACATCCTGGCCATCGAATCGATTCTCGCGGTTGTGCTCAAGTCATCCGGCGTGACGATGGAAGAGGTAAAGGCCGAGGTCAAAGACCGCACGGCGGCGATTTCCGGGGTCGAGGAGGGCAGTCCTTCCGTCCACGCCATCGCCGAGGACATCGTCAAGCGCGGACAGAGCTGACCTGGATTTGAAAACGGGGGCCTCAGCCCCCGTTCCCCTGAAACCGTATTCCTGAAACTTATTCCGCCGCCGCCTGGGCGTCCGGAATTTTTTCGATGCGCGCCGCGCAGAACTTGAACTCTGGGATCTTGCCGACTGGGTCCAACTGCGGGTTGGTCAGGATGTTGGCCGCCGCCTCGTGATAGCAGAACGGAATGAAGATCATGCCGTCGGCCACGTCGCGGTCGGCGCGCACGGTCAATTCGATCTCGCCGCGGCGGGTCTCCACCTTCACCCGGTCGCCGGGGGCCAGTCCCTTTTCGCCCATGGTGTAGGGATTGATGCTGACCACGGGTTCCGGCTCCAACTGGTCCAGCACCGTGGCCCGGCGGGTCATGGCGCCCGTGTGCCAGTGTTCCAGCACGCGGCCGGTGGTCAGGACCAGCGGGAACTCGTCGTCGGGCAGTTCGTCCGGCGGGATCAGGTTGGCCGGAACCAGCTTGGCGCGGCCCGACGCGGTCGGGAAGCCGTCGCCGAAGATGATGTTCTCGCCGCGGCTGTCCTCGGACTTGCAGGGGTAGATGATGCTGTCCTCGTTCTCCAGGCGCTCCCAGGTGATGTTGTCGAGGGACCGCATGGTCTTCTTCATCTCGTTGAACACGTCCATGGGACCGGAATAATTCCAGTTCAGACCCAGGCGGTTGGCGATTTCCTGGATGATCCACCAGTCCTGTTTGACGTCGCCGGGCATGTCGACCACGGGACGGGCCATCTGGACCTGACGGTTGGTGTTGGAGAACGTCCCCGCCTTTTCCGGGAAGGCCGAGGCCGGCAGAACCACGTCGGCGTGGAAGCAGGTCTCCGTGAAGAAGATGTCCTGCACCACGAGATGCTCCAGCTTGGCCAGGGCCTCGCGAGCATGGCGGGCGTCCGGGTCCGACATGGCCGGGTTTTCGCCCATGACGTACATGGCCTTGATTTCGTCGGCCAGGATGGCATGGATGATCTCGACCACGGTCAGGCCGCGCTGGCGGGGCAGGTCGACCCCCCACAGCTCTTCGTAGGTGCTGCGGATGTCGTCGGCCTCGACGGACTTGTAGTCGGGATAGACCATGGGGATCAGGCCCGCGTCGGAGGCACCCTGTACGTTGTTCTGACCGCGCAGCGGATGCAGACCCGTGCCCGGGCGGCCGATCTGGCCGGTGATCATGGACAGCGCGATCAGGCAACGCGAATTGTCGGTGCCGTGGACGTGCTGGCTGATGCCCATGCCCCAGAAGATGATGGATTTTTCGGCGGTTGCGAATTCGCGTGCGACTTCGCGGATGACCGAGGCCTCGATGCCGCAGACGGCTTCCATGGCTTCGGGTGAAAACTGCTTGGAGTTTTCCTTCAACGCCTCGAAGCCTTCGGTGTTGGCCTGGACATACTGGATGTCGGTCAGGCCCTCATCGATGATGGTATGGATCATGGCGTTGAGAAGCGCCACGTCCTGGCCGGCCTTGAACTGCAGGTGGCGGGTCGCGTGGCGCGACAGGTCCTGACGGCGCGGATCCATGATGTAGAGCTTGGCGCCGCGCTTGGCGGCATTCTTCAGGAACGTCGCCGCGACCGGGTGGTTCTGGGTCGGGCGCGCGCCGATCACGATGATGACGTCGGAATCCTTGGCGTCGTTGAATGAGGCCGTCACGGCGCCGGAATTCATGCCTTCCATCAAGGCTGCCACCGAAGACGCATGGCACAGGCGGGTGCAATGGTCGACGTTGTTGGTGCGGAAGCCTTGGCGGACCAACTTCTGGACCATGTAGGCTTCTTCATTCGATCCCTTGGCGGACCCGAATCCGGCCATGGCCGAGGGGCCGTCGCGGTCCAGTACTTTCTTCAGGCCGCCGGCGGCGGCATCCAACGCCTCTTCCCAGGACGCTTCCCGGAAATGGGTCAGCGGATTGGCCGGATCGAGCGCCATATCGCCATTTTTTTCGACGTTTTCCTTGCGGATCAGCGGTTTGGTCAGGCGATGCGGATGGTCGATGTAGTCGAATCCGAAGCGGCCCTTGACGCACAAGCGGTTTTCGTTGGCATAGCCGTCCTTGCCTTCGACATAGACGATCTTGTTGTCCTTGACGTGGAACGTGGCCTGGCAGCCGACCCCGCAATAGGGGCACAGGCTGTCGACCTTGCGGTCCGGCCCGCCCACGTGGACCTGCTTTTCGTCGACCATGGTCGCCGGCATCAAGGCGCCGGTCGGGCAGGCCTGAACGCATTCGCCGCAGGCGACGCAGGTGCTGTCGCCCATGGGGTCGTTCATGTCGAACACGATCTGGGATTTGTGGCCGCGGCCGGCCATCCCGATGACGTCGTTGACCTGAACCTCGCGGCAGGCGCGAACGCACAGGTTGCAGTGGATGCAGGCGTCTAGGTTGACGGCCATGGCGGTGTGCGAGCGGTCGGGCGCCGGGCAGGTGGCGCGGGCATCGAAGCGGCTGTCGGCGACGCCGGTCTTGTCGGCCCAGTACCAGAACAGGGAATCCGGGTCATGGGCCTGGCGGCGTTCCGGCTGGTCGGACATCAGCAGTTCCAGGACCATACGCCGGGCCTTGGTCGCGCGCTCGTTGTTGGTCGTGACCTCCATGCCTTCCGTCGGCTGACGGCGGCAGCTGGGCGCCAGCACGCGCTCGCCCTTGATCTCGACCATGCAGGCACGGCAGTTGGCGTCGGGCCGGTAACCCTTTTTCGGGCGGTGGCACAGGTGGGGGATGGTGGTGCCGCCCCGCTTGGCGACGTCCCAGATGGTTTCGCCAGCCTTGGCTTCGGCCGGCTGGCCGTCGAGGGTGAACTTGATCGTTTCGATCGTTTCATTGGCGCTCATTGCACGTCCTCCCGGAAGAAGCGCAGCGCCGCCTGTACCGGATTGGGCGCTGCCTGGCCCAGGCCGCAGATCGACGCATCGCGCATGGCCTGGCTCAGCTCATCAATCAGATCGGCATCCCATTTCGGTTTGTCGATCAATTTCAGCATTTTCTCGCAGCCGACACGGCAAGGCGTGCACTGGCCGCAACTCTCGTCCTCGAAGAACCGGATCAGGTTCTTGCAGATTTCCTTGACGTCGTCCTGTTCGGAAAAGATCACGACCGCTGACGAGCCGATGAAGCAGCCGTGTTTGTCGAGCGTACCGAAATCGAGCGGCTCATCCGCCAGGCTTTCCGGCAGAATGCCGCCGGACGCACCGCCCGGCAGATAAGATTTGAACGTGTGGCCGTCGGCCATGCCGCCGCAGTAGTTGTCGATCAGCTGGCGCGCCGTGGTTCCGGCGGGGGCCAGTTTGACCCCCGGCTCCTTGACCCGGCCGGAGACGGAGAAGAAGTGCGGCCGGCCCTGATCCTGATACCACTGGGGGCCGTGTTCGATGATCTTGGGCAGCCAGTAGACCGTTTCCACGTTGTTGATCAGCGTCGGGCGGCCCCACAGGCCCGCCTGGGCCGGGAACGGCGGGCGGTTGCGCGGCAGGCCGCGCTTGCCCTCGATGCTTTCCAGCATGCCCGATTCCTCGCCGCAGATGTAGGCTCCGGCGCCGCGCCGCACGTGCAGTTCGATATCGCCGTTCAGGCCCGCGTCCTCGACCTTCTTGATTTCGGTCAAGAGAACCTCGCGGCAGGCGGGATACTCGTCGCGCAGGTAGATGTAGACGGCTGCCGCCTCGACCGACCAGGCGGCGATCAGGGCGCCCTCGATGACCCGGTGGGGGTCGGTCTCGAAACAGAAGCGGTCCTTGAAGGTGCCGGGCTCGCCTTCGTCGGCGTTGATGGCGACCAGGCGGGGCTTCGGCGCGTTCTTCATGAAGCCCCATTTGGTGGCCGTCGGGAAGCCGGCGCCGCCCAACCCACGCAGGCCGGACTCCTTAATGGTTTCAATGGCTTGGTCCCGGCTGCGATCGCCCTTCAGGCAGTCGCCCAGAACCTTGTAGCCGCCGTCCGCAAGGTAGGCCGCAAGGTTCTTATAGGCGGGCAGGTCCATGGTGACCTGACCGGCCTCGACGGCGGCCTTCACGCTGTCCGCGTCGGCATGGAAGATCTGGCGCTGCTTGACCACGGCGACCGGCGCCTTGTCGCAGGCACCGACGCAGGGGGCATGGATGACGCGCACGTCGGGACCCAGGGTCGACTTGAGCAGCGCCGTCAGGGCAACCGAGCCCTTCATCTCGCAGGTGATGCTGTCACACACGCGCACGGTCATTGCCGGGGGCGCGTCCTCGCCCTGCTTCACCACGTCGAAGTGGTGGTAGAAGGTCGCGACTTCGTAGACTTCCGTCTGGGCCAAGCGCAGTTCGGCGGCCAGCGCCGCCATATGGGCGTCGGACAGGTGGCCGAAGGCGTCCTGAATCAGGTGCAGATATTCGATCAGGTATTCGCGGTGGCGCGGCTTGTCGCCCAGAAGGCGCTGCACATCGGCGATGGCCTGATCGGTGATCTGGCGACCCTTTCCGAAGGCGGCGCGCTCGCGGCGGCGTCCTTTCTGGGCGGTAGCAGTGGACATGCGGGCTTCCTCCTTGGTCTTATGTGGGTCCGATTGATACGGACCTCGTTCACGGCCGCGCCGGGCGCCTCGCCGGCAGCGGGGGATTATGTCGCGAAATGGCGCGGGCCATTACCGAATTTTCCGAGAAACTGATCGATAACCGCCGGTTTTTATCTTGGCATTTGGTATACCACAGTCTTTCTATAACATGATCGGATCGCTTCGGGAAGCCGTGAAAAGGCGCTTTTTCCCATCTTGGGGGCGGCGGCGCGGCGCGGCTCCCGGCAGGCCAACTGATGCATCGGCTAGGGCCTTGTGCCTCGGGGGCGGGTCGGCAATAGTCGGTCACATTGCCGCCTTGGGCGGCGGCCGGCCGAACGACGATCAAGGACACTCCGGGCCATGACCGCTGATATCCTTCTTGCCCAGTTGCTGTGTTCGCGCCTGTGCCACGACCTGGTGGGACCGGCCGGCGCGGTTAATGCGGGCCTGGAACTGGCCGAAGATGGTGACCTGGACGGTGATGCCCTGGATCTGGTGACCTCCAGCGCCGCCGAGGTCACCCGTCGTCTGGCGTTCTTTCGCATCGCCTTCGGCGCCGCCGGCGGCAAGGCGTCGGCCGTGGGCACGCTCAGTCTCAACGAGGCACGGGAACTGGCAGGCGAGATGCTGGCGGGCGGCAAGGCCGAACTTGAATGGCCGGACAGCAGTCACGCCCCCGACAGCCTTCCCGCGGGTGTCGGCAAGGTGCTGCTTCTCATGATTCTGTTGGCATCTGAATGCCTGCCTCGGGGCGGGTCGGTCGTCGTTCACACGGCGGCCCTGCCCGAAGGGGCCGGCCTTGCCGTGAGCGCCGAGGGTGTCGGGGCGATGCTCAAACCCGATCTGGCGGCGGCACTTGACCCGGACGCGGGCGAGGACGCCCTGAGCGCCCGCACCGTGCATGCCTATTTCGCCCAGGTGCTGGCCCGCAACGAAGGCGGACGGATCGAGACCTCCGATGAAGGCAACGGCGAAATCCGCTTCATGGCGCTGTTTCCGCAGGTATAGGGATGGACGGGAATAGGCGGGCGGCACTCACAACCGCAATCCGCCATCGCGTCTAGGCCATCAGTCATAGTGGAATTTCCGTGAATTCATTTGCCGCCCTGTGGCGGTTTTGCTTTAATTTCTGAGCGTTAGAAATTTTTGATCTGGGAGGCGCCGCTGTGCGGCCGAATTAGCGGCGCAATTCGCGCGCTCTCCCGATACGATACAGACGAAGACGGTGTGCATTTAGCCCCCGGGCATGGTGTGCCACGCATAATGCGATACTGAAAACGCGGGGCCGCCGGCTCCCAGGAGTTGCCGATATGGATGATCTTCTCACTGAATTTCTCACGGAGACCTCGGAAAACCTTGCTGTGCTTGACGTCGAATTGGTCAAGTTCGAACAGGAGCCCGACAATAAGGAAATCCTGGGGAATATTTTCCGTCTGGTCCATACCATCAAGGGGACCTGCGGATTCCTGGGGCTGCCGCGCCTGGAATCGGTGGCCCATGCCGGTGAGAACGTGCTCGGCAAGTTCCGCGACGGCGAACTTCAGGTCACGCCCGAGGCGGTGACGCTCATTCTCAAATGTCTGGATTGCGTGCGCGACCTGTTGGGCAAGCTCGAGGAAACGGGAACCGAGCCCGAAGGTGACGACCAGGAACTGATCGACGACCTGAACGCCTATGCGGAAGGCGGCGGCGCCAAGGCGAAAGCGGCGGCCCCTGCGGCGGCAGCCCCCGCCGCGGGCGGAGCGGCCGCCGTCAACGAATTCGGCGCCCCGGTTGCGGCTGAGCTGCTGGCCGAGGTCGAAGCCGCGACGGCCCAGGGTGTCCGGGCGGCGTCCCAGGAACAGCTTGAGGCCGAATTGGCCGCCGAGCGCGCGGCCGAGGCCGCCAAGGCCGCCATGCCCGCGACCAACGAACATGGCGCCCCCGTGGCGCAGGAGCTTTTGGACGAGGTCGAGGCCGCCCAGGTGGCCGGCGCCCGCGCCGCGACGGAAGCCGAATTGCGCGCCGAAATGGAGCGGGAACGCGAAGCCGAGAAGGCATCAAAATCCGGCGTGCCGGCTCCCGCGCAGTCCAAGGATGCGGAACGGAAGGACGGCGGCAAGCCAGGCGCCGGCGTTGCCGCGTCGTCGATCCGCGTCAACGTCGACGTTCTCGAAGACCTGATGACCCTGGTCTCCGAACTGGTGCTGACCCGGAACCAGCTTCTGCAGATGGTGCGCGGTCTGGACGATAGCGAGTTCACGGTGCCGCTGCAGCGTTTGTCGCATATCACCACGGATCTGCAGGAAGGCGTCATGAAAACGCGCATGCAGCCGATCGGCAACGCCTGGGCCAAACTGCCGCGCATCGTGCGCGACTTGGCCGTTGAATCGGGCAAGAAGATCGAACTGGTCATGCTCGGCGCCGAAACAGAATTGGACCGCCAGGTTCTGGAACTGATCAAGGATCCGTTGACCCATATGGTCCGCAATTCGGCCGACCACGGGCTTGAAGACATCGAAGGCCGTCAGGCCGTAGGTAAGTCGGAAACCGGGACCATCACGCTGAACGCCTATCACGAAGGCGGCCACATCATCATCGAGATCGCCGACGACGGGCGCGGCCTGAACATCGACCGCATCAAGCAGAAGGCGCTGGAAAATGGCCTGACGACCGAGGCCGACCTGGAACAGATGACCGATCAGCAGATCGGCATGTTTATCTTCAAGGCCGGGTTCTCGACGGCGGAAAAGATCACCAACGTGTCGGGCCGCGGCGTCGGTATGGACGTGGTGCGCACCAACATCGAGAAGATCGGCGGCACGGTCGAACTGAAGACGACGCCGGGCAAGGGCTCGACCTTCACCATCAAGATTCCGCTGACCCTGGCCATCGTCTCGGCCCTGATCGTCGAATGTTGCGGCGAACGGTTTGCCGTGCCGCAGATCAGCGTGCTGGAACTGGTACGTGCCTCGGCGCAGTCGGAAAACGCCATCGAGATGATCAACGAGTCCGCGGTGCTGCGCCTGCGCGACCGGCTGTTGCCGCTTATCTCTCTGCGCGAATTGCTGCGTTTGCAGGACCCGCCCGAAGCGGCCAAAGGCAACGGCACCGGCAAGGACGAGGACGCGGCTCTCAAAACCACGGACGCCCTGGTGGCGGAAGCGATCGCCGACGACGAGGAAGTGTTCATCGTCGTCACCCAGGTCGGCTCCAACACCTTTGGCATCATCGTCGACCGTGTGTTCGATACCGAGGAAATCGTGGTCAAGCCGGTGGCCCCCATCCTGCGCGACATCACTTTCTATTCGGGCAACACGATCCTCGGCGACGGCAGCGTGATCATGATTCTGGACCCCAACGGGATTTCCGAGGCGGCCGGGGAGATGGACACCGAGCACCGCTCGGAGGCCGATATCCAGGCCGTGTCGACGGACGAGGAAACCACATCGCTGCTGGTGTTCCGTGCCGGCGGGCCGGAACTCAAGGCCGTGCCGCTGGCCCTGGTCGCGCGGCTTGAAGAAATCGACATGTCCGAGACCGAAACCTCCCACGGCCAGGTCATGGTGCAGTACCGCGAACAGCTGATGCCGTTGATCCCGTTCGCCGCCACCCATCAGTTCAAGGAAACAGGACGCCAGCCGATCCTGGTGTTCACCGACCGCGAACGGTCCATGGGCCTGGTCGTGGACGAGATCGTCGATATCGTCGACGACCGCCTGAAGATCGAACTGACCACGGATATCCCGGGCCTGATCGGCAGCGCGGTCATCGCCGGCAAGGCGACGGACGTGATCGACGCGGGCTACTTCCTGACCCAGGCGTTTTCCGATTGGTTCGGCTCCGCGGACAGCGCGGAAATCGAAAGCGCTTCGGGGCGCCGCCGCCGTGCGCTTCTGATCGACGACAGCCCGTTTTTCCGCAATCTCCTGGCGCCGCTGCTGTCGGTCGCGGGATGGCAGGTCACGGCGTTGCAAAGTGCCCAGGAAGCGCTGACCATGCGCGATAAGGGTGTGGCCTTTGATGTCATCATTTCCGACATCGAAATGCCGGGCATGAACGGTTTCGAATTCGCGAACGAGGTGCGCCGCGGCGGGGCCTGGGAAAAGGTGCCCATGGTGGCCCTGTCGGCCCGCGCCACGAGTGCGGATTTCGAACGCGGGCGTGACGCGGGCTTCAACGACTACGTGGCGAAATTCGACCGCGAAGCCCTTGTATCGAGCTTGGCACAAACCGTGGCGGGGGCGGCATCAGGCCGCGCAGGCTAGGGTTTTGGCGGGTTTGTCGAATCGCATGGCGCAAGGATCGTTATTGCGATATCAGCATAAGTCCTGTTATCCAGACTGATGCCGTCGGCATCTGGGAATGCAGGGAAACTTACGGGCGACACAGCCGACGTAACGGTAGTCCGTATGCAACCGAAGACGAACTGACGCGGGTGGGCTTATGAAATCTTGTCTGATCGTTGACGACTCGAAAGTAATCCGGATGGTCGCGCGGAAAATCCTCGAAGAACTCAGCTTCGAGACGCTTGAGGCGGCTGATGGCCAGGAAGCCTTGGATGCCTGCAAGCAAAAGCTGCCCGACGCGGTGCTGCTGGATTGGAACATGCCGATCATGAGCGGCATCGAGTTTCTGCGGGAATTGCGCGCGCTGCCTGGCGGCGGCGGCCCCATTGTCGTGTTCTGCACCACTGAAAACGACATCCAGCATATCCAGGAAGCGATCGAAGCTGGTGCGAATGAATACATCATGAAGCCATTCGACAGCGAGATTATTCAAGCGAAGTTCTCGCAGGTCGGTCTTCTTTAACTGTCTGCCAACCGACGGGCGGCGGATGTGGTTTATCGCGATGCGATAAGGGGTTACGGATGACGAATGACGAAGTCCGCGTCATGTTGGTCGATGATTCCGCCGTGATCCGCGGCCTGATCGCGCGCATGATCGAGGGCGAGCCTGGTCTGTGTGTCGCGGCGTCGGTCGGCAATGGCCAGATGGCCGTTGACCGCCTGAAGGCGCACCCGGTCGACGTCATCATCTTGGACATCGAAATGCCGGTGATGGACGGCCTGACCGCGCTGCCGAAGCTTTTGGAGGTCAAACCCGACGTCAAGATCATCATGGCGTCGACCCTGACGGAAAAAAACGCCGACATCAGCCTGCGCGCCCTGCAGGCCGGGGCGGCGGACTACGTGCCCAAGCCGACGGCGACGCGCGAGATTTCAGGCGGTGATACCTTCAAGCAGGAACTTCTGGAAAAGATCCGCCAACTCGGTCTGGTCAGCCGGCGCCCGCCGTCGACACCGGGTGCGGCGGCGGCTGCTTCGGTGCCGAAGGAACGGGTCGCCAAACCGCTTTACGACAGGGCCGTGCAATTGCGGGCAGGCGGCGGAAAAATTCGCCCGCGCATTCTTGCCGTCGGCAGTTCGACCGGCGGGCCGCAGGCCCTGTTCCAGCTGTTCAAGGACATCCGGCCCGACATCAACATGCCGGTGGTGGTGACTCAGCATATGCCGGCGACCTTCACCACCATCCTGGCCGAGCACATCGCCAAGTCCAGCGGCTGGCCCTGCGTGGAAGCCGCCGACGGCATGCCGCTGCAGGCCGGGCATATCTACATTGCCCCGGGCAATTTTCACATGACGGTTGAAAAATCCGGCGCGGGCGTGGTGGTCCGCACCAACCAGGAACCGCCGGAAAATTTCTGCCGGCCCTCCGTCGATCCCATGCTGCGCTCGCTCGCGGCCGAATTTGGCGGTGCCGTGCTGACGGTTATTCTGACCGGCATGGGACACGACGGCCGTGACGGCGCCAAGGTGATCGTCGAGGCCGGCGGGACGATCCTGGCGCAGGACGAGGCGTCGAGCGTCGTTTGGGGCATGCCGGGGGCGGTCGCCACGGCCGGGCTGTGCGAGGCGGTTCTGCCGCTCAAGGATCTGGGCCAGCATGTCATGAGCAAGCTAAGCACGAGGGCCGCATGAAGCCGGATGATTTCCAGTTCATGTCGACGATGCTCAAGCAGCGCTCGGGCCTGGTCCTGAACGAGGACAAGGCCTACCTGCTGGAAAGCCGCCTGATGCCCGTGGCCCGCGCCCATAACATCAAGGGCGTCGAGGAGCTGATCACGGAAATCCGCAAGTCCAATAACGAGGCGATGATCGTCGAGGTCACGGAAGCGATGACCACGAACGAGTCGTTCTTCTTCCGCGACATCAAGCCCTTCGATCTGTTCCGCGAGCATGTCCTGCCGCACGTGCTGGAAAAATGCGCCGCCAAGAAATCCCTGCGCATCTGGTGCGCCGCCGCGTCGAACGGGCAGGAGCCTTATTCGCTGGCCATGATCCTGAAGGAAGAGGGCGCCAAGCTTGCCGGCTGGAAGATCGAGATCGTTGGCACCGACATTTCCCGCCAGGTCCTGAAGAAGGCGGAGAACGGGCTGTATTCCCAGTTCGAAGTGCAGCGCGGCCTGCCGATCACCATGCTGGTCAAGTATTTCGACAAGGCGGACGACCAGTGGCAGCTGAAGCCGGAAATCCGCGGCATGGTGCAGTACAAGTACTATAACCTATTGGAAAACCTGGCTCCGCTGGGCCATTTCGATGTCGTGTTCTGCCGCAACGTGCTGATCTATTTCGATCAGCCGACCAAGAGCAAGGTGCTGGAAGGCGTTGCCGGCCTGATGCCCGATTACGGCATGCTGTTCCTGGGCGGGGCCGAGACGGTTCTCGGCATATCGGACAAGTTCGCCCCGGTGCCGGGACAACGCGGCATCTATGCCCTGACCGGCAAATAGTTTTCCCCCGGCGTCCCAAAATTTACCCTGACCACAAAAAGAAAGAGGCGGGAACCCCCGCCTCTTGATCTTGCCCCTTGTCGTGAGGGGTCAGCCGTTGGCCACGGCCTTTTGCGCCGGTTCCGGATCGCGCAGCACATAACCACGTCCCCAGACCGTTTCGATGTAGTTCTCGCCGCCGGTCGCCGTCGACAGTTTCTTGCGTAGTTTGCAGATGAACACATCGATGATCTTCAACTCCGGCTCGTCCATGCCGTTGTAGAGATGGTTGAGGAACATCTCCTTGGTCAGGGTCGTGCCTTTGCGCAGGCTGAGCAGTTCGAGAATGCCGTATTCCTTGCCGGTCAGGTGGATCGGCTGGCTATCGACCTCGACCGTCCGGGTGTCCAGGTTGACCATCAGGCGGCCCGTCTGGATGACCGACTGGGCATGGCCCTGGGACCGCCGCACGATGGCCTGGATGCGGGCCATCAGCTCTTCCTTGATGAACGGCTTGGTCAGGTAGTCGTCGGCGCCGTGGCCGAGCCCCTTGACCTTGCTTTCCGACTCGCCCAGACCCGACAGGATCAGCACCGGGGTGTTGACCCTGGAATCGCGCAGCCGTCGCAGGACTTCGAAGCCGTCCATGTCCGGCAGCATGATATCGAGCACGATGATGTCGTAATCGTAGAGCTTTCCGATCTCCAACCCGTCCTCGCCAAGGTCGGTCGTATCGACGACCATGTTGGCCGATTCAAGCATCATCTTGACGCTTTTCTGGGTCGAGGGATCGTCTTCGACGAGCAGCACACGCATGAACGGCCTCCTTAATCGGACGCATTAACCTTTGTTAACCATAACCTCCGGGGCGAATCGGCGCAAGTTGGGGCCTTGTCCACAGGAATATTTCGTTATTACGCAGGGGCTTAACACTCCATCAACCGTTGTCCGTGATAGTATGGGCAGGGAATAAAAACGGTAACCGGATTCGCGGTCTAAACGCTTGTACACGTTCGTTAACGACATTCTGAACGAAGTCGACCGGCACACCGGTCAGGTTTACTTTGGCCGGGTCGCCAACGTCGTCGGCCTGCTGGTCGAGGTCGAGGGGCTTCAGGGTGCGGTTTCCGTCTCCGACCATTGCGACATCTTCACCAAGAACGGCGGAAAGATTCCCTGCGAGGTCGTCGGCTTCCGTGACGGCAAGGCGCTGATCATGCCGTTCGGTGCGGTCGACGGAATCGGCATGGGCTGCAAGGTCGAAGTCGGCGCGTCGGAGCCGGTCATCTATCCCGTCAATGCCTGGTTGGGCCGCGTCATCGACGCCTTCGGCCGGCCCGTCGACGGCAAGGGGCCGCTGCCTTCGGGCTCGACTCCCTATCCGATCCACACGGTGCCGCCGCCCGCCCATGAGCGCTCGCGCATGGGCGGCAAGGTCGATCTCGGCGTGCGTGCCATGAACAGCTTCCTGACCTGCTGCCGGGGGCAGCGGTTGGGCATCTTCGCCGGGTCGGGGGTCGGCAAATCGACCTTGCTGTCGATGATGGCGCGCAACACGGACGCCGAGGTCAGCGTGATCGGCCTGGTCGGTGAACGCGGCCGCGAGGCCCGCGAATTCATCGAGGACCACTTGGGCGAGGAAGGCCTGAAACGCTCCGTGGTCGTCGTCGCCACCTCGGACGAACCACCCCTGGTGCGCCGCCAGGCGGCCTTCATGACCATGGCCGTCGCCGAATTCTTCCGTGACGGCGGTGCCAACGTGCTGTGCCTGATGGACAGCGTCACCCGCGTCGCCATGGCCCAGCGCGAAATCTCGCTCGCCGTTGGCGAGCCGCCGGCCTCCAAGGGTTACACGCCTTCGGTCTTCGCCCTGCTGCCGCGGCTTTTGGAACGCGCCGGTCCCGGCCGCCCGGGACAGGGCGACGTGACCGGGCTGTTTACGGTGCTGGTTGAAGGGGACGACCATAATGAGCCCGTGGCCGACGCCGTGCGGGGTATCCTCGACGGCCATGTCGTGCTTGACCGCGCGATCGCCGAGCGGGGCCGCTATCCGGCCATCAACATCCTGCGCAGCGTGTCCCGGACCATGCCGGCCTGCAACTCGCCGGCGCAGAACGCCCTGGTGTCCCGTGGCCGGCAACTGCTTGCCGTCTACGAGGACATGGCCGAACTGATCCGTCTGGGGGCCTATCGCCGGGGCTCGGACCCCAAGGTCGATGAGGCGATCAAGTATTACGACGCCATCGAGGCCTTCCTGGGTCAGGAAATCAGCGACGTCACGGACCTCGACAGTTGTTACCGCCTGCTGGCCGAAACCCTGGAAATGCCCGTCCCCGATCCGGAACACGCCGCCGCACCCGCCGACGGCGCCGCCCCGGCGGCGTGACGCAGATCTGACGAAGGAAGCCGCCCCCCATGGCCGCCGGACTGAAGAACCTGATCCGCCTGCACGAATGGACCGTCGACGAACGGCGGCGCGAACTTGGTCAACACATCCGCCTGCTCAACGAGATGGATCAGCGGGTCCGCGACCTGGAGGCTGAATTGAAGCGGGAACAGGCCCTTGCCGGGGCCGGCGAGATGGGCATCACTTTCGGCGCCTACTACAACCTGTTCCGCTACCGGCGGGCCGTTCTCGATGGAAAAATTCGCGCCAAGGAGCGGGAAATCCTCGAAGCCCGCGACATCCTCGGCCGCGCCTATATGGAATTGAAGAAATATCAAGTCGCCGACGACATCCGTAAGCGCGAGGCCGCACTTGAAGAGACGCGCCAGGAACAGGCCGAGTTGGATGAAATGGGCCTGCAGCTCTACCGCCGCCAGTCGGCGCGGCGGAAGGCGGCCGGCCCGGCGGGCTGACCCTCAGAATATCCTTCAGATCGAATGCAGATGCGCCAGAAGCGCGGCGTTATTCCATTGCGGCTGGCGGTCCTCGACCAGAATCTTATGTTCAGGCACATCATCCGCGCCGCCCCGGCGGGTGACGATCTGGACCCAGCGAGGCACCAGTTCGTTGCTGATATCCTGCAGAATCGTGGTCGCGAGGTTCTCGTGGGACGGCCAATCACTGGCCTCCAGCGCCCGCAGATAGGCGGCGAAGGCCGCGGGCGATACGGTCTGTGCGTCCGGCACATAGCGCAGGGCGACATCGACGGATCCGCCCAGGGCGGCAAGCCGGCCGCTCAGGCTGGACACGAAATCGATGTTGCGGTCCGGATTGGGGGCCGGGTTTAAGACGGCCCGCCGCTGCCACAGGTCCATGTTTCCGTTCTCCCTATACGATCAGCCCGACGCCGCCCTTGGCCGGGGCAGGGGGAGCGACCGCGATAAAGTTGGCGGGTTGCGCCTGGAATCCGACGCCGCCCCGGAAACCGGTGATGTCGCCCGACATCTCGTAAAGATGACGGATATCGTTGCGCATGTCCGGCGGCAAATGCGTGTCCGAGCGCACCACCATGTCCATCCGCCGGTGCGACGTGTCGACCAAGCCGTCCAATTGAATGTGTCCCAGCTTCGACAGGGTGACGTCGACCACGAAGCGGGTTCCGGGGCCGTGTTCCGTCTCGTCGTCCTCGGCCTGGGAGCGGGTGAACAGCCGGATCTGTTCCAACTGCCCGCTGTTCAGGAAGGGGATCATGAAGATGCGCCAGTCGCCCGTGGTCGGGTCGTCGGCCAGGCGCGACAACTGGCCCATGTCGTCGCGCATGCGGCCCAACAGCCCCGGGTTGATCCGCTGCAACACCCGCACGGTGTTGTCGCCCAGCCAGGCGCGGAGATCGCCGCCCCGTACGGCCGACAGAAAGAACAGGATGTTGGCCGTCATGTTGCCGTCCGGGCGCGGCAGGACCGCATGCAGAAGATGCTGCGCCGTGTTCGGGGCGGCCTGCGCCAGGGTGTCGGCAACCTCGTGCATGGCCGGCCACTGGCGATCGAGGAACAGGGCCTGGCGAAGTGTCAGCTGCGCGTTGTCGAGAAGGGGTTCCGGTTGCGCCGGCGGCAACGGCGCGCTGGTCACGGTCAGCACCACGCGGGCACCCTCGGGCGGCGGATTGGCGCCGGCAAGGGTGATGGGGCCCAGGGGGGTTTCGACAATGGGCTGGCCGCCTGCCTGCGTGCCGCTGACGATCCCAGTCAAGGTCTGGCCCAGGGCCGCCAGCGGCGGTGTCGGCCCCTGGGTCTGGGTCAGGGCCGCCGCCCCGCCTGGCGGTGCCGGCTGCAGGGCTGTGATCTGAACCGTGAACTGGGTTCCGGCCGGCAGTGTCTGCTGCTGGGTACCCTGCGGCGAGGCGGTGGAGGCAGGGGACGATACGCCGCCTGCCGAACCCGGAGCGGGACCGCCGCCGGCCAGGGAACCGGGCGCCGTGCCGCTCAGCGGCCCGCCGGAACCTGTGGTCTGGCCCGGGGAAGCGGTGGTTCCCGATGCGCCGGGAAGGAATGCGCCCCCTTGACCTCCCGGCGCGCCGGGCGCCGATGCAGCGGGCAGGAGGGTGGGCAACGTCGGCGCCGGAATGCCCGGCGCCGGGCGCAGCAGGGTCGCGATCAGGCTGTTGCCTGCGGCGAAGGGTGGCAGGTTGAGCGCCGCCGTTCCGGCCGCGGCCTGGGCGCCGGCCTGGAGGGACTGGGCCGCGGCGCGGAGCACGGCGGCCGGGCTCTGGCCGTTGATCGCGGCAATGATGAATTGAAGCTGCGGGCCGCGGCCGTTCAGCTGCAGGGTTACCTTGTCGCCGGGATTCAGGTTCAACAGGGCCTGCAATTGCAATTGCAGCTTGCCGACCACGCCTTCAAGGGTCGCGATCCCCTGCGGCGTCACGTTGGCGACCTGCAGGTCGAAGCGGGCCCCCAGGGCGGCGTCCAGAATTGCCTGCGGCACGGGGACCTGGGCCTGGGCCGGGGGCAGGGTGATGGCGGTCGGCGGCGGGGGGGCGGTGACGGCGGGCGTCACCGGCGGGGGCGGCGGCGGTGCGGAAATTTCCGACATTGGTGCGACCCCCAAATTGCGTTGCGGCCGCCCGCGACCGGGGGCTCAGCCCTCGGCCGGAAGGGCGACGTTAATCATCCGTTCGTGGCCGTCGATCAGGTCTTCCAGATCCACGTCTTCGTCTTCGGTCTCGCGCAAGGGAAGTTCCGCATTCAGGCTGAGAACCTCGCCGTACAGCAGGTCCGCCAGATCGGGGGCACCCGTCGGAAAGAAGCCGTCGATGGGATCGGCCGATCCGGTGGTCCCGGCCAGGGCCAGCCCGGCGCTTTCCATGGCGGCCAGGATCGCGCCCATGCGCCCGGTGGCGTCCGTGCGGGTGATCAGCACGCGCTTGATGCCGAGCGCCCCGAACGCCATGGCCACGTCGGCGGCTTCCAGCGCGTCCATGCCCGCGTTCAGAACCAGCACCGGCTCGGCCGGGGCGGCGTTGACGAAATCGAACAAGTCATCCATTTCCGTGTGGGACCGGTGGTTGACCCCCGGAGAGTCGACCAGAACCACGGTCCTCTTGGGGATGCGGGCCATGAACTGGGCCAGTTCCTCGGCGGTTTCGGTGATGAAGACTTCCTGCCCCATGACCTTGGCGAAGGCGGTCAGCTGTTCGACCGCGCCGGCGCGCTTCAGATCGGTGGTCAGAAGCTGCACCGACCGCCGCGCCATCAGCGCCCGCGCGGCCAGCTTCACCAGGGCCAGCGTCTTGCCAGCCCCCGGCGGGCCGACCAGGATCAGGCGCTGGTTGTCGGCGGTCACATCGATGGGGGCGAAGTTGAAATCCAGGGCGAGCGTGCCGGTCAATGCCGCGATCGGCGTGCGCGGTTCCATGTCGGCGGCGGCCTGGGACAGACGGTCGGCCAGATTCATCGGCACGCCGTGCAGCAGCAGGGTTTCCAGAACCTGATCGAAACGCTGCTCCGGCGCCATGGCGACATGGCCCAGGCGCGGGTCGCTGGCGTCCTGCTGGCGGGCGGCGACGATCCGCGCCTCACCGCTGATCGGGTTGGTCTGGGTCGACACGATGGTCGCCTCATCACCCAGTTCGCGCCGCACGAGGGTCATCGCCTGCCGCAGATTCGCCGCCTTGAATGTGAGAAGCCGCATGATCGTTTCTCCTGTAGCTTTCTGCCGTACGTTATACCTGCCCCACGGTCTTGATCTTGGCCTTGGGGTGAATTTCGTTCTGGGACATCACGACGGTCATCGGCCGGAAGCGCTCGACGATCGAACGGACGTAGGGCCGGATGGCCGGGCTGGTCAGCAGGACGGGGCTTTCGCCCATCATCGCCTGCCGTTCGAAATTGGTGCGCAGCGCGCTGATGAATTCCTGAAGCTTCGAGGGCGCCATGGACAGCTGCCTGTCGTCTTCCGGGCCGACGATCGATTCCGCGAAGGCCTGTTCCCACGGCGGCGACAGGGTGACCAGGGGGATGAAGCCCTGGTCGTTGACATTGGAATCGGAAATCTGCCGCGCCAGGCGGGCCCGCACGTGTTCGGTGATCATCATCACGTTGCGGGTTCCGGCGCAGGCCTCGGCGACGCCTTCCAGGATCGTCGGCAGGTCGCGGATCGACACCCGCTCGGCCAGCAGGTTCTGCAGCGTCCGTTGCAGGCCGCCCAGGGAGATCGTGCCGGGGACGATGGAATCGACAAGCTTCTGCTGTTCCTTGTCGAGTTCATCGAGAAGCTTCTGCGTTTCCGCATAGCTCAGCAGGTCGTCCATGTTGTCCTTGATGATCTCGGTCAGGTGGGTGGTCACGACCGTTGCCGGATCGACCACCGTATAGCCCCGGAACAGGGCTTCCTCGCGGTTGGATTCCTCGATCCACATGGCCGGAAGGCCGAAGGTCGGCTCCATGGTCTTTTCCCCGGCCAGGGTGATTTCCTCGCCGCGCGGGTCCATGACCAGCAGCATGCTGGGCCGAAGGTCACCGCGTCCGGTCTCGATCTCCTTGACCCGGATGACATAGGTGTTGGCGGGCAGCTGCATGTTGTCCTGGATGCGCACGGAAGGCATGACGAAGCCCATTTCCGACGCCAATTGTCGGCGCAGGGCCTTGATCTGGTCGGTCAGGCGTTGGCCGTTCTCGGGCGGGGAATTGATCAGCGACAACAGGCCGTAGCCCAGTTCCAGGCGCAGGTAGTCGATGCGCAGCGCCGTCGCGATGGGTTCTTCAGCGGCCTTGGTCGGCTCGGGCGCGGAATCCTCCAGCGCCTTGATCGCTTCCTCGGATTTTCGCTTGTCGCGGGCCGTCACGATGAAGCCCATGGCCCCCGTGGCAAAGGCCAGCAGCAGGAAGGGGAATGCCGGAATGCCGGGCATGGCGGCCAATCCGACCAGCAGGAAGCTGGACATGCCGAGGGTTTTCGGCTGGCCGCCGAGCTGGCGGAACAGGGTCGCTTCCGTCGGGCCGGTGATGCCCGCCTTGGTCACCATCATACCGGCGGCGGTCGAGACGATCAGCGCCGGAATCTGGCTGACCAGGCCGTCGCCGACGGTCAGGCGCGTATACATGTCGGCGGCCTGGGAAAACGACAGGTCGTTCTGCGCGACACCGATGATCATGCCGCCCAGCACGTTGATCAGGGTGATCAGCAAGCCGGCGATGGCGTCGCCGCGCACGAATTTAGAGGCACCATCCATGGCGCCGAAGAAGGTGCTTTCGTCCTCCAACTCCTTGCGCCGGGCGCGGGCGTCGTCTTCGTCGATCAGGCCCGATGACAGGTCGGCGTCGATCGCCATCTGCTTGCCGGGCATGGCGTCCAGGGTGAAACGCGCCGCCACTTCGGCGATACGGCCCGAACCCTTGGTGATGACGATGAAGTTGACGAGCACCAGGATCGAGAAAACGATGATCCCGATGACGAAGTTGTCCTGCATGACGAAGCCGCCGAAGGCCTGAATGACCTGCCCGGCGGCATCCGTTCCGGTGTGACCATCGGCCAGAATCAGACGTGTCGATGCAAGGTTCAGCGCCAGGCGGATCATGGTCGCCAGCAGCAGCACCGTGGGGAACGAGTTAAAGTCGAGCGGCTTTTCGATGAACAGTGCCGTCATCAGGATCAGCACGGAGAAGGTGATGGAAAAGGCCAGGCTCATGTCGAGAAGCCACGTCGGCATGGGCAGGATCAGCACCACCAGGATGCCGATGACGCCGAGCGCGAAGATCAGGTCGCCGCGCTTGAGAAGATTGACCACGCCCTGGAACGGATTGTCGCCGTCTTCCTCGGGGCCCGATTGCGGGGCGCCGCGCGGGGCAGCCGTGCGGGCGGCCGCGGTGGCGGTTTGCGTCGCCTCAGCCATTTCCGTTCCCCGCCGTCATGTCGTCTGTTCCCGTTATCATTGGTGCCGGCTTTTTCTTGTCGTTGTCCATCGGATGCCCTGGTCGGATCGTTCTGTGTCCCGGATCAGGAGGGGGCGGGTGCCGCGCCGGCTTCGCCCGGCTGCGGCACGGCGAAGCCTTCCTGGCTGTACTGGCGCAGTTTGTTGCGCAGCGTGCGGATGGAAATGCCCAGAATGTTGGCCGCATGGGTGCGGTTGCCCAGGCAGTGATGGAGCGTGTCGATGATCAGGTCGCGTTCCACGTCGGCGACCGTGCGCCCGACCAGGGCCGCGGTTTCCATATCCGCGTCGGAGATGCCGGCGGCCGGCGTCCCCTGACTGCCCGACACCATGATGGTTTCCGGGCCGATTTCGGCCCCGGTCGCCAGAATCACGGCGCGGTGGATGGCGTTTTCCAGTTCACGCACGTTGCCGGGCCAGCTATGCGCCTTCAGCCTGGCCATGGCACCCTCGGAAATCGGCCGCTCGTCGATGTGATTGGCCTCCGAATATTTCGTCACGAAATGGCGGGCGAGCAGGGGGATGTCCTGTTCCCGGCGGGCGAGCGACGGCATCACCAGATTGACCACGTTCAGGCGGAAGTACAGGTCTTCGCGGAAGGTGCCCTTGGCGACCTCGTCCTGCAGGTTGCGGTTGGAGGTGGCGATGATGCGCACGTCGACCTTGACCGGCTTGGCGCCGCCGACCCGGTCGATCTCCCGTTCCTGCAGGGCGCGCAGCAGCTTGGCCTGCAGGCGGGGGTCCATTTCCGAGATTTCGTCGAGCAGCAGGGTGCCGCCGTCCGCTTCCTCGAACTTGCCGACGCGGCGCGACACGGCGCCGGTGAAGGCTCCCTTCTCGTGGCCGAACAGCTCTGATTCCAGAAGGTTTTCCGGAATCGCAGCACAATTGACGGCGACGAAGGTTTTGTCCTTGCGGCGGCTTTTGGTGTGCAGGTGGCGGGCCATCATTTCCTTGCCGGTGCCCGAAGCACCCGTGATCAGGACGCTGGCTTCCGACGGGGCGACCTGGTCGGCCATCTTGATGACGTCGGCCATGCCCGGGTCGTTGTAGACGATGGTGCTGGGTTCTTCGGACACGGCATGCAGGACGGCGGCGATCAGTTCCGCGTCCGGCGGCAGGGGGATGTACTCCTTAGCCCCGGCCTTGATGGCACGGACGGCGGCCTGGCTGTCGTTGCCGACACCGCAGGCGATGACCGGAAGGGCGATGCGCTCGCTTTCCAGCGAGGCGACCAGACGCGCGATGTCGGCGTGCACGTCGATCATGATCAGGTCGGCGCCCTGTCCCGCGCGCAGTTGCTCAAGCGCCCGGTCGACCGTTTCGGCCTGCTGGACCTTGGCCCCTTTCTGCATGGCGATCTGGCTTGCGGCGCCGATTTGCCCGCCGAGCGTGCCGATAATCAGTAACCTCATGACCGTTCTGTCCCTAATTTGATTCGCATGTCATTCATGTCGTGTCGTTCGTTCGTCTTCTGGCGTTCAATCGTTGGGTCTAGTCGAAATAGGCGACCCGCTTTTCCGGCGGCAGGATGCTGTTCAGCAGCATTTCCAGGCGCCGGGGATTTTCCTGGCGGCCGATCGAGCCGGTGGACAGGACATAGACCTGGTTCACCATGGCTTCGTCGGCGGAATTCCGTTCCAGTTTGTTGGCCATCGGCGTGAACACCATGTTGGCCAGCACCGCGCCGTAAAAGGTTGTCAGCAGCGCCACCGCCATGCTTGGTCCGATGGTGCCCGGGTCCGACAGGTTGCCCAGCATCTGGACCAGACCGATCAGAGTGCCGATCAGGCCCATGGCGGGCGCCAGTTCGGCCATGCGGCGCAGCACGTTGATGCTTTTCTGATGGCGCTGGAACATGGCCTGCATGTCGCGGCGCAGGATCGCTTCGACCTCTTCGCCGGGCGTGCCGTCGACAACCATGCCGATGCCCTTGTGCAGGACCGGTTCCGCCTGAATGGCGCCCATCACGTTCTGCAGCGCCAGGACACCCTGCTTGCGCGCCAATTCGGCCAGTTGAAGGGTCTGGAACGCGGCGCGCGTCGGGTTGCGGTTGACCTGGGTGAAGATCTTGAGCGCGACCCGCGTGGTGCGGAGCATTTCATTCAGGGAGAAGCTTGCGGTGGTGATGGCGAAGGTGCCGCCGATGACGATCAGGATCGACGGGATGTTGATGAACGATCCCGGCGACCCGCCCAGCACAATGGCGGTGGCAAGCAGCCCGAAGCCCACGGCAAGACCCAGCACCGTGGCGATGTCCACGGTGGTCCTGTTGCGTAACGGTCCGCCGGCGTTGGGTGTCGCTTCCGCCATCTTCTGTCGTCTTTCCTGGCCGGCCCGCGTTAACGGTCGGTCTTGATGATTTCCGTCATGGTCACGCCCAGGCGGTCTTCGACGACCACCACTTCGCCGCGCGCGACCAGCCGGTTGTTGACGTAGATGTCGATGGCTTCACCGACCTTTCGGTCAAGCTCGATCACCGCACCGCGGCCAAGGCGCAAAAGCTGGCTGACCTGCATCGTCGCCTTGCCGAGAACGGCGGAAACCGTCACCGGGATGTCGTAGACGGCTTCCAGGTCACGGGCGCTTTTCGGCAGGTCGGTGACTTCCGGCAGGCCCGAGGGGCTTGTCGATGGCGGGGAGCCGGTGGCGCCGTCGCCGCCGTCACCGCCGTTGGACACGAATTCGCCCAGTTCAAAATCGTCTTCGGCCATGGTTCTCTCCTAATCCTTCAAGTCGTCTTCCAGTTCGAGGTCCGCGCCGCCGTACCGTTCCGGTTCCGGCGCCGCTTCCTCGGGTGATTGGGGCATGTCGTCCTGGGTGCCTTCGGGGGCCGGGTCGGCGACCAGGTCTTCCGACGGCACGGGGGCGGGGGTGTCTTCTTCGCTGACCGGGGCGGCGGCTGCCGCGGTCCCGGTCTCCGCCATGATTTCCTCCGATGGCACCGGCGGCGGGCCGTCAGAAATGGCATCGGCGCTCAGGTCCGGGGCCGGCTGCGGTTCAACGGCTTCGCTTGCGTCGGGCAGGGACGGGGCGGCTTCCGCCACGGCGGCCGCCATTTCCGGCGCCTCCTCGGGTGCCGTGGCCGGGATTTCCGCCGTCGGTTCGGCCGCCGGATCATCGTCCGTGACGGCGTCAACGGCGATCTCTTCCGCATGTTCCGGCGCGATATCGGCGGCCGCTTCCACGGCTTCGGGTTCCGCCGCCGCATCCGATTCCGGGTCGGTCTCGGGCTGCGCGGGGGTTTTCAGGTTGCGGGCGACGATGTCGTCGAGTTCGCGGGCCAGATCCTTGGCGCTGCGCTTGACGCCGCCGGACGACCATTCCAGACGGCAATCGCCGACGGTCAGGGCCGGGTCGCCGAGAATCTTGATGTTGCCGCGGAAGCCGGACAGCTCCGAAACGCCTTCGACGCGGCCGTGAAGGCTTTCCGCAAGGTCGGCGGGAACTCGAACGATGATTTCCGGTTCGCCGGACAGCTGGCCCAGGGCGGCTTCGAGCATGGATTGCACCTGATCCTGTGCGGTCTGCTGGTTCAGGGTGGGGAACAGCTTGCGGACCAACGCCGAGGCGACGGATACGGCGTGATGTGTCAGGTTTTGGTTTTCATCGGCCTGGGCCTCGAACAGGGACTGCGCCTGCTGCACGATCGAATTCAGGGTGTCGGCGATCTGCTTGTCGACCGTCGATGACGCTTCCTCGGTGCCCAGCCGCTTGCCCTCGGCCAGACCTTCCTCGCGGGCGCGGGTCAGGTCCTCCTCGGAATAGGTGGGGGTTTCCGGTTCGGGCTCGGGTTCCTGTTCCGGTTCGCCCGCCTCACGCTTGGCCGCCTCGGCGGCGGCCTTGGCGCGCGCCTTCTCGCGGCGCTCCGCCAACTCGTCGAAGTCGGTATCGAACATGAATTTCTTGTAAGGGGTCTCGCCCACCATCTCTGCCTTCATTATCATTGTTTTAGCGCCCTAGAATACCAGTTCGCCTTCTTCGTCGCCTGTGGCGATGACGATTTCGCCCGAATCGGCCAGGTTCTTGGCGACCTGCACGATGGCGCTTTGCGCCTCGTCCACGTCCTTCAGGCGCACCGCGCCCATGGCCTCCATGTCTTCCTTCATCATCTTGCCGGCGCGTTCCGACATGTTGGAGAAGAACAGGTCCTTGACCTCGTCCGACGCCCCCTTGAGGGCCAGGGCCAGCTGTTCCTTCTCGACCTGGCGCAGCAGCGTCTGGATGCCGCTCGGATCGACCTTGATCAGATCGTCG
>JAVJVP010000014.1:0-8595 GCA_040221095.1 Rhodospirillales bacterium | reverse complement strand
CTCTCCCTCCGCCAAATTTCCTTAAGTCCAACCATATGAACCCTTTAGGTGCCTCCTAAGGCTGCTCCAGGCGTCTTGCTACACCAGACGCTACACAGGAGCCGTCATGAAGCTGCACCAAAGGGGAACTACCTATCACCTACGAGTCCGTGTTCCGTCCGACCTTGTCGAAGTAGTCGGGCGTCGGGAAATCCATCAATCGTTGAGAACCACCGATGGCCGCACCGCCCGGTCTAGGGCAACCCAACTCAGGGCATCCATTGATGGCGGGTTCGACCGACTTAGGCTGGCCCGGTTGTCTGCACAGGGGGATGATGAACTGGCGGGCCTTGCTGACGGGTTGCTGTCCAGCCTTGGCAGCGCCCGGAGGAACCGCGAGGTAGGACCGAAGGCCAAGAAGCTACTGCGGCTGAGAGAACTGATGGACGCCCATCTTCGAGAGAAGCAGCCCGCCCTTGATCCAAGAAGCTTCAATAAGATGGCGCATAGCTATCGGGTCGCGGCCCACCTGATCGGCAACATCCCGCTTCGATCTCTCAACCGTTCTGTATGTCGCGCCTACCGCGAGACCTTAAGGGAGACACCACAGTTTCTCTTGAGGGAGGACTGCGCCTCCAAGCAGACAGATCGTCTGTTGTCAGACAAGTCAGTCAATCATCACCTCCAGTACCTATCTGCGTTGCTTCGGTGGGCCACGCTGGAGGAAATCATCGGTGGCAACCCTGCCGAAGGCCTTGCCATCAGGAAGCGCCAAAGGGATTGGGAGGAACGCTTCGCCTTCGATGGCGACCAACTGCAATCGCTCCTGGGGACGTTGTGGGCCGACGAAGACAGGCTTGAACGCAGATGGGTTCCTCTGATCGCCCTGTGGTCCGGTATGAGGCAGGAGGAAATATGCCAGCTTCGACACTGTGATGTGGTCGAGCGTGACGGCGTCCACTGCTTCCTGATCACCGCAGAGGCGGGAACAGTTAAGAGCGCTGCTGCCGAACGCCTTGTCCCGATCCACCCTTGGCTGATCGACGCGGGCTTCCTTGCGGACGTTTGGTGTCAGGACAAGGTCACGGCCAAGGAACGGTTATGGCCGAACCTTCGCAAGACGAAGCTACGGCGTTACTCCAACGCTCTCTGCAAGTGGTTCAGCCATTACAAGCGGAAGAAGGGTTTCGAGGACCGGCGCTACTGCTTCCACTCCCTGCGCCATACCTTCATCAACGCGATGAAGCAGCAGGAGGTGCCGGAGCCGGTGATCCGTCAATTGGTCGGACACCAAGAGGCATCCATCACGCTTGGCCGGTATGGGAAGGACTACGACTTGGAGAAGCTGAACCGTTACATGCGGGAAGTGACCTTCCCTGTCGCGCTACCCGCCGTCACCCGAGGGAGCCGGTAGTTCCCCTTTGGTGCAGCTTCATGACGGCTCCTGTGTAGCGTCTGGTGTAGCAAGACGCCTGGAGCAGCCTTAGGAGGCACCTAAAGGGTTCATATGGTTGGACTTAAGGAAATTTGGCGGAGGGAGAGGGATTCGAACCCTCGATAGAGTTTCCCCTATACACGCTTTCCAAGCGTGCGCCTTCAGCCACTCGGCCACCCCTCCGCGCGTTCCGCCGCCGGGGCCTTGGCGGCCCCCGGGGAACAGGGGGCGGAAAATAGCGGGCGGCGCGGTGGCATGCAACGGTTAAAGCGGTGCGGGCGCGCGGAAACCGTCCCGCAGGCCACGCACGGCATTGTGTGCCGATAATCATTGCCCGGACCCCGCCCCGGCCCCATAACAAAACCCATGATGACGGGTTGGAGCATACGGCGCGTGGCGTTCTATCTGGGCTGGGCCCTGCTGCTGGCCGCATTCGCCGCCGGCGCGGCCGAAGCCCTGGTCAAGGCCCTGCCCGGGCGCGGCCTGCATCTGGTCTCGGCCCACGACCTTTGGTACACGGCCTGGCCCGGCAATCTGGTGGTCACGCAGATCCGGGTCGAGCGCCTGTCCCCCGAATTGTGGTCCGCCGTGATCCGCCCCCTGCTTGACCTGCCGGCCTGGCTCTTGACCGGGCTTCCGGGCGGGCTGCTGACCTGGTTCTGCCGCCCCAGGCGGCCGCTGACGGCGGACGAGATGCAGGATTTGCAGGAGCGCGAGGATTCCATGTTCCTGTACGACGAGCTGGCCGAGCAGGCCATGCTCGACGGCTACGGCGACGGCGACGACATGGCGCCGAGCCATGAGACCCAGCATTTCCTGGACGACGCGGGGCTGACCCATGCCGAGTCGGAAGACGATTACGATATCGATATGACCGACGTGCCGCCGCCCGGCGGCGGCCGCTAGGGCCTGGATTCCCGGCTCAGCTCTTGGGGCCGCGCCGCCGGGCCGCCCAGCGCATCACCATCACGGAGACGATGGGCAGGGCCAGGGCGCCGAAGATCAGCAGGTACCAGACCAGCCCGGTCAGCAGGAAATCGGCGGTCGGCTGGCATAGGCCGTAGAGCGTGCCGCCGCCCTCGGCGCAGAATTTCCGCCCGTCCTCCTGCTTGAGGGTCCAGAACATGAGGGCGCCCGTGACCAGGGCCGCCAGGAACAGGCAGCCGGTGAGGAACGAGCGGATCGGAGCCTTGGGGTTGGGCAGCATGTCGGTCTGTCCCCCTGCCCCGTTATTCGCCGGTCTTGAGCGCGGCCAGGAAGGCCGACTGCGGGATTTCCACGTTGCCGAACTGGCGCATGCGCTTCTTGCCCTTCTTCTGCTTTTCCAGAAGCTTTTTCTTGCGGGTGATGTCGCCGCCGTAACATTTGGAGGTGACGTCCTTGCGCATGGCGCCCAGCGTTTCGCGGGCGATGACCTTGCCGCCGATGGCCGCCTGGATGGCGATCTTGAACAGCTGGCGCGGGATCAGGTCCTTCAGCTTTTCGCAGATCTGGCGGCCGCGGGCCTCGGCATGGGATTTGTGGACGATGAAGGCGAGCGCATCCACGGGCTCCAGGTTGACCAGGATCGAGACCTTGGCCAGATCGCCCTCGCGGTAGCCTTCCAGCTCGTAATCGAAGCTGGCGTAGCCGCGGCTGACGGATTTCAGCCGGTCGTAGAAATCGAACACGATTTCGTTGAGCGGCAGGTGATAGACCACCAGCGCCCGGTTGCCGACATAGGTCAGGGTTTCCTGTTCGCCGCGGCGGTCCGTGCACAGCTGCAGCACGGCGCCGAGATACTCGTCGGGCACCATGATGCTGGCCTTGATCCAGGGCTCCTCGATGAAATCGATGGCCGAGGGGTCCGGCATGTCCACGGGGTTGTGCAGTTCGCGCATCACGCCGTCGGTGCGGTGCACCTTGTAGACCACGCTGGGGGCGGTGGTGATGAGGTCGAGGTCGAACTCGCGCTCCAGCCGCTCCTGCACGATTTCCAGGTGCAGCAGGCCGAGAAAGCCGCAGCGGAAGCCCAGGCCCAGGGCGGCCGAGGATTCGGCCTCGAAATGGAAGCTGGCGTCGTTGAGGTGCAGCTTTTCCAGGGAATCGCGCAGATCCTCGTAATCGCCGGCATCGGTCGGAAACAGGCCGCAGAACACCACCGGCACGGAGGGCTTGAACCCGGCCAGCGGCTTGGCCGCCGGCTTGCGGTCGTCGGTGATGGTGTCGCCCACGTTGGTGTCGGCGACGCGCTTGATCGCCGCCGTGAAATAGCCGACCTCGCCCGGGCCCAGTTCGTCGACCTTGGTCGGCTTGGGCCGGAGATAGCCGACCTGGTCGACCTGATAGGCGGCGTTGTTGGCCATCATGCGGATGCGCTGGCCGCGCTTCAGGGTGCCGTCGACGACCCGGACCAGGATCATGACGCCGAGATAGGGGTCGTACCAGCTGTCGACCAGCAGGGCCGTGAGCGGCGCCGCCGGATCGCCCTTGGGCGCCGGCAGGCGGGTGACGATGGCTTCCAGCACGCCGTCGATGCCGATCCCGGTCTTGGCCGAGATGTCCAGGGAGTCCGAGGTGTCGAGGCCGATCACGTCCTCGATCTGCGCCTTCACCTTCGCCGTTTCAGCCGCCGGCAGGTCGATCTTGTTGAGCACGGGGATGATTTCGTGATCGACGTCGAGGGCGAGATAGACGTTGGCCAGGGTCTGCGCCTCGACCCCCTGGGTCGCGTCGACGACCAGCAGCGAGCCCTCGCAGGCGGCCAGCGAGCGCGAGACCTCATAGGTGAAGTCGACATGGCCCGGCGTGTCGATCAGGTTGAGGACGTATTTCTCGCCGTCCTTGGCCGTGTAGTCCAGGCGCACGGTCTGCGCCTTGATGGTGATGCCGCGCTCGCGCTCGATATCCATGCTGTCGAGCACCTGTTCCGACATCTCGCGGTCGGTCAGCCCGCCCGTCATCTGAATCAGGCGGTCGGCCAACGTCGACTTCCCGTGGTCGATATGGGCGATGATCGCGAAGTTGCGGATATGGCTGAGGTCGGTTGTCATGGCGGGCGTGATGTAGCATCGGCGGCGGGCGGGAGCAAAGGGGAATCGCATTTACGGGGCGCCCCGCCTTTGCTAATCAAACCGGAGACTTCCGGACAAGGACGGGCCCGCCATGAACTGGACGCTGTTTTCCGCCTTCGCCGCCGCCACGGCGGTGCTGATCATCATCCCCGGGCCCAACGTGATGCTGGTGATTTCGCGGTCCATGCGGTTCGGCGTCAAGGCCGGGCTGATCACCGTCGCCGGCACCGCCTTCGCCCTGGCGCAGCAGCTGGCGATCACGGCGCTGGGCCTGGCCTCGGCCATGGCGATCCTGTCCGACGGGTTCGAGGTGCTGCGCTGGCTCGGCGTGGCCTATCTGGTCTATCTGGGCGTGCAGGCCTTCCGCGAAAAGCCTGTCCCGCCCGAAGCGGCGGCCGCCGTCACCGCCCCGGGCACCGGGCGCATGTTCCTGCAGGCGGCGTTCGTGGCCTGGACCAATCCCAAGCTGCTCGCCTTCTACGCCGCGTTCTTTCCCCAGTTCCTCGACCCCGGCCTGCCCGCGGGCCCGCAATTATGGGCCATGTGCGGCGCTTTCCTTTTGATCGCCGTGGTGTTCGACAGCGCCTATGCGGTGATCGGCGGACGCCTGTTGGGGGCGGTCAAGAGCGAGCGCGCCCAGCGCATCCGCAACCGGATCACCGGCGGCATGCTGATCGCCGCCGGCGCCGGCCTGGCCCTAGTGCGGCGGAACTAAGCCCAAGCCGCAACCAGACGCGGCCTGGCGAAGCCTGCCGTTATCGGGACGAATAGCGATCACAAAAGGAAGGTAAAGGCCGTCAGTTGCGCCGCAGCGGCACCACGTTGGACCCGGGCTTGCGCCGGACCGTGGCCTGGGCCAGGCCGGTCATGTAGTCATCGCGCGTGAAATTATTGCCGCAGACCATGCAGGTCACGGGTCCGAACGGCACGCGGTCCGGGTCGAATCCGCCCGGCATGACGTTCTGTGCCTCGCCGCAATGCGGACAGGACACGGGATAGAGTTCCCTGGCCATGGGCCAATCACTCCCAAACACATGAGATCGGCACGAAAAGCGCAAAGACGGACGCCGCGAGTCATGCGGCGCCCGCTTCTGCAATGCGTCTCCCGCCCGCTGCCGGCACAGGTCCGGAAGCGACCGCCGCCCGGCCGATCAAGGTGTTATCGGGGCGGTGTCAGGAGAACTTTATCCGATGGCTTTCAGGTTCGCGGCCGCTTCACGGCCATCACGCCCAGGCACCAGTTCATATTCCAGCTTCTGTCCTTCGGCGAGTGTTTCCATCCCCGAATCACGAACAGCGGAAATATGCACGAAAGCGTCCTTACCGCCCTCATCGGGCGTAACGAAGCCAAATCCCTTGGTCACATTGAACCACTTCACGGTTCCAGTAGGCATCTTTTATCAACTTCCTTTGTCGAGTGGAGTAACAGACCCCCAGGATCTTCGCCTTTTTGGGGCCGTGCCATGTTCCATGGCCGGCGCGCCCAGGTCCGGTTCGGCCCAACGAAAGAAACCCCCCTTCGCCGCCCGAAATCCGGGACTCCCCAAGCGATGCCGTGATTATCATCATACGGTAATGAATGAAACGCAACCGAAACCCGCAGATGCCGTAAGGGTAACTCGCGCGGGAATATTCGGGCGAAAGCCTCCGGCCGCAGAGGGCGCTAGAGGTTTGGGTCGTCCAACCCGGCCTGGCGGCAGGCGGCGACCACCGTGTTGCGCAGCAGGCAGCAGATGGTCATGGGGCCGACGCCGCCGGGCACGGGCGTGATCGCGCCGGCCACCTTCACGGCCGCGTCGAAGTCGACGTCGCCGACGATGCGGGTCTTGCCCGGGCCTTTTTCCGGGGCGTCGATGCGGTTGATGCCGACGTCGATCACCGTCGCCCCCGGCTTGATCCAGTCGCCGGGCACCATGCGCGGGCGGCCCACGGCGGCGACCAGGATGTCCGCCTCGCGGCAGCGGTCGGCCAGGTCCCGGGTGCGGGAATGGGCGACCGTGACCGTGCAGCTTTCCCCGATCAAGAGCGCCGCCATGGGCTTGCCGACGATGTTGGAGCGGCCCAGCACCACGGCCCGCTTGCCCGACATGTCGCCGAGCGTTTCCTTGAGCATCAGCAGGCAGCCGTAGGGCGTGCAGGGCACCAGGGCACGCGCATCGCCCGACCACAGACGGCCGACGTTGACCGGATGGAACCCGTCGACGTCCTTGGCCGGATCGATGGCGGCGATCACCGCCCCCGCGTCGATGTGATCCGGCAGGGGCAGCTGCACCAGGATGCCGTGGACGGCGGGATCATTGTTGAGGGCCTGGATGAGGGCGAGCAGTTCGCTCGCGGGCGTCGCCGCGGGCAGGCGGTGTTCGATGGACTCCATGCCGGCGGCGACGGTCTGCTTGCCCTTGGCGCCGACATAGACCTGACTGGCCGGATCGTCGCCGACCAGGACCACGGCCAACGCCGGGACGATGCCCGGGCCGTCCTTCAGGCGCCGGACCTCGGCCGCGACCTTGTCGCGCAGTCGTTCCGCATGGGCCTTGCCGTCGATGATCGCCGCAATGGTCATTCCGTCTCCAATCCTTTGTCTCGGCACCAGTCCGTAAGCCGGCGCATTAATAAAGGCCCGTCGCCGCGGATCAAGAGCGTCTTGGCCCGGGCGGACGCGCCCTGGACGATTTCGAGATCCGATTTCGCGCATCCCCATTCCTTGGCCAACAGCCGGACCACCGCCTGATTGGCCTGGCCCTTGTCCGCCGGGGCGGTGACCGCGACCTTCACCGCCAAGCCCCCTTCCGCATCGGCGGCGAGGCCCGCCAGCCGGCCGGCCGATGCCTTGGGCGTGACCTTGAGTGCCACGCAGAGGCCTTCCGCAACGACGCGGAACGGCGACGGCGCGCCCGGGACGGCGGCGTCAGACGATCTTATGGGCAAGGCGGATCAGGAATTCCTTGAGGAACACGAGCCCCAGGATCAGCACCACCGGCGACACGTCCAGGCCGCCCAGATTGGGCAGGACGCGGCGGATGCGCCCGAGCAGGGGCTCCGTCGCCCGGTAGCAGAAGTCGCCGATCATGTAGACGAACTTGTTCGACGTGTTGACCACGCTGAAGGCGACCAGCCAGCTCAGGATCACGCCGATGATGACGACCCACATGTAGAGATCGAGGGCGATCAGGAGGATCGAAATGACGGGGCCGGTGATGACGTCCATGTTGGTCTCCGAAAATGCGGGCTGGGGCCGCACAAACGTAGGGGCAAGGGCCCGCCGCCGCAAGGTTTTAGGCTGAAACCCCGGCTTGACAGGCCGGATCGCCGGAAGCATTATCCGGCCTCCCAAATCGGCCGCCCGACCGGGTCATCCCCCGGCGCCGGCGGTTCACCCGGGATCCCCCGCATCGCCGGGATTTCTTCAGGGGCTGTAGCTCAGTTGGGAGAGCGCGTCGTTCGCAATGACGAGGTCAGGGGTTCGATTCCCCTCAGCTCCACCACTTCCCCTCGCGAAAGAACCCCTGATCATTATTGATCGCGCGCGCCGGGCGCGCGACGGTTCGATTCCCCTCAGCTCCACCACTTCCCCTCGCGAAAGAACCCCTGTTCATTATTGATCGCGATTGATCGCGCGCCGGGCACGCGACGGCGGCCTCATCGCCGCACCGGCATGAAAAAACCCGGGCAACTAACCGTGCCCGGGTTTTTCATTGTTTGGTCACTGGCATTGTTCGGTCACCGGGCGCCTCGCCCGATCGACGGCCCCCGCGTCAAAGCAGCTTCGCGGCTTCCGCGGCGGCGGCGGCGGCCGCGTCGGCGGCAGCCTGAGCAGCGGCAGCGGCGGCCGCTTCCGCGGCAGCGGCGGCAGCAGCCTCAGCAGCGGCCTGGGCGGCGGCTTCCGCGGCGGCCTGAGCCGCAGCCTCAGCGGCAGCCTGAGCAGCGGCATCCCCCGCAGCCTCGGCGGCGGCGACCGCAGCGGCGGCGGCGGCGGCTTCAGCGGCAGCGGTGGCGGCAGCTTCGGCCGCGGCCTGGGCAGCGGCTTCCGCGGCAGCCTGGGCAGCAGCCTCAGCGGCGGCCTGGGCGGCGGCATTCACCGCGGCATCGGCGGCGGCGGCGGCAGCGGCGGTCGCGGCCGCTTCGGCG
>JAVJVP010000013.1:0-361094 GCA_040221095.1 Rhodospirillales bacterium | reverse complement strand
CGCCTTGATCACGTTGATCGCGCTCGCCGCCTCGCCCGTCGTCGACTGGATCTTGGCGACATGGGCCGCAACTTCCTCCGTCGACCGCTTGGTCTGGGCCGCCAGGTTCTTGACCTCCGACGCCACCACCGCGAAGCCCTTGCCGGCCTCGCCGGCGCGCGCCGCCTCGATGGTCGCGTTGAGCGACAACAGGTTGGTCTTCTCGGCGATCTCGTTGATCAGTTCGACCACCTGGCCGATCGCCTGGGCCGCTTCGACCAGGCCATCGACCTTGCCTTGGACCTGATCGGCCTCGGTCACCGCCTGGCCGGCCTTTTCCGAAGACCGCGCCATCTGCTGGGTGATCTCGCGCACCGACGCGGTCAACTCTTCCGTTGCCGTCGCCACGGTCTGCACGTTGGCCGACGTCTGCTCGCAGGCCGCCGCCACGGAGGACGACTGACGGGTGGTGGTTTCCGCCGTACCGCGCATGCTGGTCGCCGTCGCCTGCAGTTCCGTCGATGCCGACGACACCACACCGAGAACTTCGCTCACCGTCTCATCAAACGTCGTCGTTATCGTTGCAAGTTTCTGTGCGCGTTCGACCTGACGCACCTGCTCCTGACGCTGCGCCTCTTCCAGATCCTTGGTCTTGATCAGGTTTTCCTTGAAGACCTGAAGCGCCCGCGCCACGGCGCCGATCTCGTCCTTGTTTTCAAGGGCCGGGATTTGGATGTTCCAATTCCCTTCGGCCAGGGTTTCGGTGGCCTTGGTGACAGCCTTCATGGGGCGGGTGATGCTCATCGCGACAACCGCGCCCGCAACGACGAAGACGGCGAAGCTCACGGCGGCGCCGATCATCATCAAAATTTCCATGGACCTCTGTGTTGCATCCATGTCGGCAAGGGCGTTCTCAGCACCCTGCTCACCGAACGCAACCAGTTCCTCGACGGCCGGCGTCACGATCTTGTAGATATTACTCAGCTCTTTGATCGCCGCGCCGTTTTCAACGGATAATTTGGCGAAGGCATTGAACGCCGTCACATAAACGTCGAGAAGCCCGATAATTTCCGCCTTAGCGCTATCGGACAGCGGCGCTGCCGGCAGCATTTCAAGAAACTCTGCCTGTCTTTTCGCCACTCTGCTGATGTATTTTTCAGCACCGCGCAGCATGAAATCCTTTTCGTGGCGCCGCATCATCAGCATCTTCACGGTGAGACCGTCCAGATTTGCTTCCTTCAGTTTCGTCTCGACCGCATGCACGGCAGTACGCAGCTTGCCCTGTAGACCAACCTTCTCGTCCAGACCCAGTTCCTGGATTTGGGAAACAACCATGGCGAACTGCCTTGCATGGGCATCAATCGCACCATCCAAACGGGCCAGGGTTTCGGATTTGGCGGCCGCCACGGGCTCCTGACGCACCTTGTTCAGGACGGATTTAAGCTTGGCGACGTTGCTCTTGTAGAGGTCTGCATACTTTGTATCGCGGCGTAAAAGGAAATCCTTTTCCGCGCGGCGCATCTGCAGGGATTGCGCCTGAATTTCCTGACTGCCCAGCGCCAGAGCGTTGTAATCCGTGTTGGACTGAACCGCTTGGGTGGTCTTCGACTTCCCGTAGAACTGAATACCGCCGAACACGGCCATAGCAGTGACGCCCAGAATAACGATGGCGCTGACGCGTTGTGCGATTGTGAATTTTCCGAACAGGGTCTTGGCCGCAACCATATCATCACCGCTCGCTTCGATTTGTGAGTGTTTCGACATCACGCCTTCCTGGTTTCTTGTTGTAATTCATGCCGCCCTGCGTAGGCGGTCACATCCGATAGGCGCAGAACACGCAAGAAGCATGCCGTAATTTCAATATCGGTCCTGTTGACCAAAGAAAGTATCGGGCCAGAAATTCAGTATGTGTCGATATACGCGTGATATTGCACACAGCATGCTTTGGTATGCGCAGGCCGCAGTCGCTCAATCACCCAACAGATCAGCGAGCACCCGTCCCAGGCGCGAGGCGGAGACCGGTTTCTGGAAAAAGGCGTCAGCTCCACCGGCCCGTGCCGTTTCCTCCGTAAGCGTATCGCTGTACCCCGTGCACAGGATGCAGGGAACATCAGGCCGGATTTCCTTGATCTGGCGGATCAGTTCCATCCCGCGCATGTCGGGCATGATCTGGTCGGAAATGACGGCCCGCCACAGGTTGGGCGTGTCGGCGAACACCTCGACCGCCTCAACGCCGCCGCCACAGACTCCGGCCTCGTAGCCCAGGCGTTCCAGTCCGATCGACACCATGTCCGCGACTTCGCTTTCATCGTCGACGATCAGGATCATGCCTCGGCCCGCGATCTTTTCCGCGACCTCGTCCGCCGCCGCGCGGTCGGCATCATGTTCTGCGCAGGGCAGGAAGACCTCGAACCGCGTGCCCTTGCCCAGGCGCGTATGAATACGTATCGCGCCGTGATGGGCGGTGACGATGCCGTGGACGACGGGAAGGCCGAGCCCCGTTCCCTTGCCTGCCTCCTTGGTGGTGAAAAAGGGCTCGAACAGGCGCCGAAGAACGGGCTCCGGAATGCCCGGCCCCGTGTCCTCCACGTATACCATGACATGGTCGGCGCCGGGGTCGATCACGCCCGCGACAACCTGCCAGGCTTCGTTTTCGATTTTTCGGATTTCCATGAAATCCTCGGGCGTGGTCTTGACCGGGCCTTCATGGGCGGACAGCAGTTTCGAGCCCGCAGGGATGCGTTCGATACCGATGTTGATGATGCCGTCCACCCCCGAAAAGGCGTCGTTGGCGTTGACGCCCAGATTCATCAGTACCTGGGACATCTGGCCCGCATTGGTCATGGCCGTGACCTCGGCATCCGAGGGGTGAAACACCACGCGGCTCGTCACCGGCAAGGTACCGGACAGCAGCGTCGTCGCCTCCTCGCCGATGGCATTCAGGTCGACGACGCTCTGTTCCCCATGCGATGCCCGCGAGAATGCCAGGATCTGGCTGACCAGTTGCTTGGCCCGGTCGCCGGCCCGGGCGACGCGCTGGGCGAAATTGTGCTGCGGCGTGCCTTCCGGCAGATCCTCGATCAGGAATTCGTTGAAGCCCATCATGGCGCCCAGAAGGTTGTTGAAGTCGTGGGCGATGCCGCCGGCCAGGCGACCGACGGCCTCCATCTTCTGGGCCTGTTGAAGCTGCGCCTCGATCTCGCGGATTTCGGACACGTCGACATAGAAGGAACACACGCCCGTGACCATCCCATCGGGCGTCAGCATGGGAGCCTTGATATTGGTGGTTACCAGATTGCGCCCGTCGGCGCATTTGATGACGACTTCCTTCATGACGGGCAGGCGATCGCCGATGACCTTGACGTCTTCCAGGTCGGTATCCGCGCCGAGTTCGGGGCCGAACAGGTCCGCTGAACGGCGGCCGACGACATCCACCAGATCCCAGCCCTTCCAGTCCAGGAAGGTCTTGTTCATGGCCAAGTATCGCCCGGTCGTCGTCTTGATGGTGATCCCCGCCGGCGCGTTCTCGAACAGACCGCGGAACCGGGCCTCGCTCTCCTTCAGGGCCAGATCAGCACGCTTGCGGTCGGTGACATCCATGATCGCCGTGCCGATGCCGAACACGTCACCCTTGTCGTTGCGCACGGGAAACTTGATGTACTGCATCATCCGCTCGCCATCGCCCTGGGTAGACATCGCCACGGCCTCGAATTCAGTGGGCTCGCCGGTCGCCAGAACCTTGGCTTCCTGTTCAAGGATCACATCCGTGACATTGTTCGTAAAAATATCGATGACCGTCTTGCCGATAATTTCGTCGACGGGCTTACCCACCCACTGGGCATAGACATCGTTGACGAACTGATAGCGTCCATCCATGTCCTTGAGATTGAGCAGCATGGGCGCGTTCTGGGTGATCGCCTGTAGCCTGGCTTCGCTTTCCCGGATCGCAATCTCCGCTTTCTTCTGGTCAGTGATATCCAATGATGCCGATCCCACGCCAAGCACGGCACCGTCCCCGTCAACGACAGGGAATTTGATCATCCGGAGCGTGCGGCCTTCGAGGGCGGGACTGCGGGCAACGAATTCAAAATCCTTGGCCTCGCCCGTCTGCAGAACCTCACGGTCAATCGCCGACAGTTCTTCCGACGGAGGCTTGGCGAAAATCTCCTCCCGAAGCTTGCCGATGATGTTCTTGGCATCCGTGCCCCATGCTTCGGCGAACAAACGGTTGGCGAACAGGTAGTGCCCATCCGGATCCTTCAGATTCAGATAGATCGGCAGGTTGTCGGTAAACGCCCGCAGCCATGCCTGGCTCTGGCGGATTTCATCTTCCGCGCGCTTCTTTTCGGTGATGTCGATCGCGGCGGTGCCCACGCCCAGGACGGCGCCCGCATCATCGACAACCGGAAACTTGATGTAGTGGAAGATGCGGTCGGCATGACCCTTAAAACGGCCCACCGATTCCATCTCCTGCACCTCGCCTGTCGCCAGGACCTTCTGGTCCAGGGCAAGAAGATCGCTCAGCTTGTTCGGCGCATAATCAGCTTCCGGCATCCGTCCGACAAAATATTCCGGCGTCTTGCCCATCAAATCTGAGAACAGCCGGTTGACGAAAAGATAGCGCCCTCCGACATCCCGCATATTCAGATATATCGGCAGGTTGTCCGTGAACGCCCGAATCCACGCCTGGTTCTGACGCAAGGCATCGTCGGCCACCTTCTGATCGGTAACATCAAGGATCAAACCTTCGACAAGCCATCCACCATCAAGGGTTTGGACCGCGCGTTTTCGCTCCGACACCCAACGCATGCCGCCGTTCTTGTGGAAGATGCGGAAAACGGATTCAACCAAACGGCCCGCCCGATATCCTGCCAAGGATTCCGCACGCTGCGCCGCCACATCATCCGGATGGAAGATGCTCAGATCGCCCGCATTGATCATCGCCATGGCCTCGGCGGCCGTGTATCCGGTGATCCCTTCGACGGCTTCGCTGAGAAACTCCACGCGGAACCCGCCCTCTCGGTCCTCCCTGGTTCGGAACACCAGTCCGGGCACGTTCTCGACCAGGGTGGACAATTGTCGTTCCCGGTCCCGCAGGTCCGTCAGATCGACGCTGACCGACACGACCCCGGTGACCTCCCCCGCCTCGTCAATAAACGGATACTTGGTGATCAAAAGATTGTGCACCTTGCCATCGGCAAACGCACGTTCGGTCTCGCGCGTCAGGATTTCACCGGTCGTCCGTGCTTTCAGTTCCTGTTCCCTGATGACATTACCGTCGGCATTCATTTTCCGCGCCAACACCAGGATACTGTTGCCGATGACATCGCCCTGACCGAGGCCGTACCAATCGCAGAACGTATGGTTGACCAGGGCATAGTGCTCATTGGGATCGGTCATGGTGATCCCAACCGGCAGATTGTCGATCAGGGAACGCAGCAGGCGTTCGTGGCGTTCCAGCGCCCGGCGCGCCTGAACCTCTTGGGTCACATCGATGCTGACCGATCCGATCCGGGCGACCTTTCCGGTGTCATCGTAGATCGGAAACTTGGTCACGTTGACCGTATGAATCTTGCCGTCGAGAAACCGGCGCGTCACCTCGCGCGTCTGACTCTCGCCATTGGTGAGGACCGCCTGTTCCTGCGCTTCGCGGACGGCCGCGTCTTCGGGTGTCTGATATTCTTCGACAAGAATTCGCTTCGATCCGATCAACTCTTCGCTTTTTACCCCGTACCATCTCGTATAGGCCGAATTGGCGCGTTCCAGGCGCTTCTCCGCGTCCTTGATCAACACCCCGACGGGCAGATGATCGAAGATGGAATTAAGAAGGTGCTCGCTTTCTTGCAGTTCCCGTGTTCGCGCCGCGACGGTTTGTTCAAGCGTTTCCGCCTGACGCGCAAGGGCCTCCGCCGCCTTCTTTCGGTCAGTAATGTCGTAGTGCCAGACAAGGGCCGCACTCTCACCCTCGAACTCGACAGACCGTGCGTCCAAAAGGGCCCACCACGCGGTCCCGTCCATCCGTTTGCGTTCGACCTCGGCGGCGACGATCGCGCCGGTTTCATCGAATTCCCGGCCCAGGCGGTCCAGATCGCTCGGAACGACATAAGTATCGGCCATGGGGATCGAGTTGAGATGCTCTTCGTTCTCGGCGCCGAACATCTCTAGGAAACTTTGGTTCACGAACAGCCGTCGGCGCGGTTCACGCCCCAGCACGGCCACGCCGACCGGGCTTTTCTCCAGGATCGCCCGCAGGTTGGCTTCAGTGTGGCGAAGCTCCGTCTCCACCCGGCGGCGTTCCGCGATCTCCTGGGTCAATTCCACCGTGCGGTCGGCGACCATGTCCTCAAGTTTTTCAAGATGCGACTGAAGCGCCTTTTCCGCCCGACGCTCATCGGTGATATCGAGCATTGCGGTGCCGATACCGGTAATCGCGCCGGCGCTGTCGCGGATTGGAAATTTGAATTGGCGCAAGGTGATCCGCACGCCATTCTTCATATGATCGAACACGGTATCGGTCTCGAACACCCGGACTTCGCCCGTCGCGATGACTTCGCGGTCGATGGCGTCAATAGCCTCCGCGCGCTCAGCCGGCAGCAGGTCGCGCGACGTCTTGCCGATGATTTGGTCGGGCCGGGCGCCGTGCCATTCCGCGAATGTGGGATTGCAATGCTGATAGACGCCGTTCTTGTCCTTGAGCGACAACATGATCGGCACGTTGTCGGTGATCGCCATGAGCCGCGCCTGGGTCTCCTCCAACGTACGCTGGGCCAATTTTTGTTCGGTGATGTCGGTCATCGCCGTGCCGACGGCCATGATCTCGCCGCCGGCGTCACGGACCGGGAATTTGATCATGCGGAAGATCGTCGGTTTTCCGTCGGGCCGGTGCTGCAATTCGGAAACCGTTTCCTCGACGACAACCTCGCCGGTTTCGATCACCCGCTGATCCAACGATTCAACGATCTTGGCGCGGCCGGCATTCAAGAGATCGGCTGTTCGCAGACCGATGACCGCCCGCACGTCGATGCCGTGCCATCGGGCAAAACCCGCGTTGCACTCCACATAGGCCCCGTCCAAACCCTTCAGGCAGAGCATCATGGGAACGTTATCGGTGATCGCGCGCAGGCGTGCCCGGGCGTCTTCCAGGGTTTTCTGCACCGCCTTCTGTTCGGAGATATCCGTCCACAGGGTGGCGACCAGCTCGATCTTGCCATCCTTGTCATAGACGGGGAACTTGGAAACCAGAGCCGACCGCTCGACACCGTCCCGCCCGATGCGGGACGTCTCGCTGGTGAACGATCGGCCTTCGTTCAAAACGGCCGCGTCTTCGGCTATGATCTTGGCGAGAATATCGGGCGTGTTGATATCCAATTCACCGATGGTTTTGCCATAGGCGTCTTCGGCGCGCACGCCGTAGCTCTGTTCATAGACCTTGTTGACGAATACGTAGCGCTGGTTCTTGTCCTTGAGCGACAGCGAACTGGGGAGGGCGTTGACGATGCCGCTGAACCGCTGTTCGATGGCCTGCCGCGCGCGTTCGGCTTCCTGCTGTTCCTGGCGAACCATGATCAGCGATGTCAGGGCGGCAAGCGACCGCGCCAGAGACTGCTCCTCAAGGGTCCATTCCCGCGGGTCGCCCACGTGCTCCAGACACAACACGCCCTTCAGTTCGTCGCCGACATGAACCGCCGCGTCGAGCATGGACGTAATGCCGTGCTCGCCCAGGTATTGCGCGGCGAGTTCAGCCGTGCGGGGATCCGATCGGGCATCATGGGCGTCGATCACCTCGACCTGTTGCAATGCCTTGAAATATTGGGGGAAATACTCACGCTCGAGAACCATTCCGCGGCTATGGGCCGCCGATCCGGCCTGATACAGATCCAGGCAATCGATGCAACTCAGGTTCGGGCAGGCCCGCCACACGCTGACCCGCTCCACACCCAGGGTTTCCGCCGCGACCTGGGTCAACAGGGCGAAGGCGTCCCCCGCATCGGGCGATGACATTTCGTCACTGGCAACGATGCGGTCAAGCGCCTTGTGATAGCCCTTCAGGACCCGCTCGCGGTCGCGGGCGTCGCGCTCCCATTTGTCGCGCTCGGTGATGTCGACGCCAAGCGCGCCGACTCCGATCAGCTGGCCATCGTCGTCGGAAATGGGAAATTTCACGATTTCCAGGCGATGGCGCGATCCGTCGACGAACTGACGGTCCTGCTCGCGGATGATGATCCTGCTGCTGTCGGCAACGTCCTTTTCCTGGGCCTGCGACGCCGCCCAGGCGTTCTCCCAGGCTGGGAAGCGCTCTTCGTTCGAACGGCCCAGGATTTGATCGCCGGACACCCCGTACCGGCGCGTGAACTCCTTGTTGATCAACATGTAACGCCCGTCGGGGTCCTTGACGGTCAGGCCGTGGGGAATATGGTCGACGATCGCCGACAACAGAACGTCCCGGCGCCGCAATTCATCTTCGGCCAGGGAGCGGTCCAGTTCCGCGGCGACCCGCCCCGCGAAAAATTCAAATGCCAGCTTGTGCAGATTCTCGAGAATCATGGGCCGGTGGGACATCGCCACCATCAGGCCCAGGCAATGCCCGTTGGCGCCGTACAACGGTACGCCGATGTACCCCTCAATGCCATTGTCAGCCAAATAGCGGTCTTCGGGGAATTTTGCCGCAACGCCCCGCGGATAAACACAGAGCGACGCGTCATGTGTAACCATCTCGCAAGGGCTGCCGGCGATGGGATAGATGATGTTTTCGACCCGCTTGCCGTCAACAATCGCGATCTTGCTTTCCGCTGTCTTCCCGCCGTCGGCTAGGCAGGAGATGTAGATCCGGTCCACGGCCAATTCCCGCCACAGGGCGTGAGCTACCTGCTCAAGAAAATCCTCGCCGACGGCCCGGGACGTGGCCCCGATGATATTGCGAATCAGTTTTTCGATCACTTCACCCTGGGAGGCCCGCCGCCCGGTTCCGCGGTATCCCACGAACTTTCCGCCGTCAAAGACGGGAACGCCGCTGATCGCGATGGGAAAGGTCGTCCCATCGGCTCCGGTCGTGATGAAGGTCAAGTCGCGAAAAGGCTCATGCGCGTCGATGATCTTGCGGTAGGCGACCCATGTCGCCTCCTGGTCAATCGGACCGTGAAGGTCCTGGCGTGATTTTCCGATGCAGTCCTCGGGCCGCAACCCCACCAGAGGGGTCACTTGATCTGACATAAAGGTGAACCGGTCGTCGGCGTCCGTTTCCCAGAACCAGTCGGCGCTGACGCGGGCGAAATCAAGAACCCGCGCATCCGCATCGATACCATTGGCCCGAGACGCCTTCGTCGACTTATTCGATGGTGACCGCGGCATTCAGTCCCTCCGAGGAAGACTTCAGTGACCCGGGATCACGCTGTTCGGCATGCTCCGGGGAATAACCCGAATTTCGATCTTTTCATCCAGCGCGCGTCTCGGCAAGCCGGAAGGCCTCCTCCGGCGGAAGCGGTCGGCTGAACAGAAATCCCTGCGCCACCGTGACCCCGTGATCCGCGAGGAAGCGAGCCTGGGCATCGTTCTCGACGCCTTCGGCGACGACCGCAAGATCAAGCGCCTGGGCAACCCGGGTAATCGCGGTGACGACCTCGCAGGCATCCGGATCGGACGGCAGGCCGTCAACGAACGACCGGTCGATCTTGAGAATGTTCACCGGCAGGCGCACCAGACGCGACAGGGACGAGTAACCGGCGCCGAAATCCTCGACGGAAATCTTCACACCTGCGGCGCGCAAGCCGGACATCATGGCAATGCCACGGCTGAGCTCGCCGGTGGACATCGAGTCCGTCAATTCAAACTCGATCAGCGCGGGCGGAATGTCATAGGCGTTTATGACCTTGATGAAATCCTTCAGTTCCCGATGCATCAGCTGGCTGGGCGGCACGTTGATCGAAATCGGCAGGGGCGACCGCCCCGCATCGCGCTCGGCCTTGAGCAGCCGGCAAACCTCGTGCAGGACCCAGTCGGTGATCGGCACGATCAGGCCGCTTTCCTCGGCCACGGGGATGAATTGTTCCGGCGGGACCAGTCCCCGTTCCGGGTGGCGCCAACGAATCAATGCCTCGAACCCGCGGCAGCCGCCGCCCGCCATCTCGATCTTGGGCTGTAGGTCCAGGCTGAACCCGCCATACTCAAAGGCATCGCGGAGATCGCGTTCAAACCGCAGCTTGGCGCTGGCCGCTTCAACCATCTCCACCGTACATTCGCGCACGGGAACGCCAGACCGGCGGGCATCGGCCAGGGCCAGTTCAGCGCAGCGGAAGCAGTGTCCGATGTTGGTCGGACCCGTTCCGACGTCGGCCGTGCCCACGTTGACACCGACGTAGAAGTCCATGCCATCCATTTCAAAGGGACGGTCGAAACTGCTGACGATGGAGCCGGCGGCCATGTCGGGAAGCACCGGTCCCATGTTCTGGGCGTTGATCACGACGAAGGCGTTTTCCGAATATCTGGCGACAAGACCGCGTGGGCCGACCACGGCCTGAATACGCTTGGCCGCCTTATCCGTAAGACGCGACCAGATCTGCTCGGCAACCGGGCCCTCGATGTTGCGGGGCTTGTTCAGGCCGACAAGCATGATCATGAAGACGTCGCCGACGACGGTCTCGTCGACCACCAGATCGGTGGCCTGCCGAAAGGCGTCGGCCCGAGACGGCAAATGATCGATCGCCGTTAACGGTTCCGGGGCAATGGCAGGCGTCAGGGCGGGAAACTGGCATTCGTCGAGCGTACAGACCATCCGGCCCGGGGCAAGGCCCGCCATGCGGGACAGACCCATGTTCAACAATCGGCCCTCGCGGTCGCGCACGACGATGCGCCGCGTCAGTCCTTCTTCCCAACCTGTCAGCATTTCCCGAAGCAGGGCAGAAATGACTGGCCCCGCCTCCATGCCAAGAAGGTCATGAAGTCGCATCAACTGGTTGCCTGATATGCCGGCGAAGGGCAACTGCCCCAGCATCGCCTGTGTCATCAGGAAGCGGCCTTCGCCATCGGCTGTGAACAGGATGCCGGATGAACCGGCCTGTCCAGCCTGAATACTACTTCTGATGTTCACGGGCGATTGCCCCCAATCGGTTTTATTATCTGTGCCGCCCCCAAGCATCCACCGAAATCAGGCGGCATCCCTGGAAAGGCGCGGCGGCAGGGTGTCGGTGGGCTGCCCACAGCGCTCCTGCCAATTGTCGGCGATCTCGCCCAGTCTCCTGGCGGCGCCGCGAAGGGCCTCCGTCTGCACCTGGGAAATCATGAACCGGCGGCCGTCCGTGGAATCGGCAAGCTCATCGATGCTGCCGTGCAGTTCGCCGAGGACGTTTTGGAATTCACAGACTTCGGCCTGCAAGGCCTGGTTTTCCTGATCCAATGCGTCCACCGCGGCGCGCAGCCGGTCCAACACCGCTTCCCGGCGGCGGGCGATCCCTGCCTGTTTGGCGTCGTTTCCTTCGAATTTACGCGGCATCGCGGAGCACCTCCTCCAGGGCGGTTTCCAGATCCCGGGCGCCGAACGGCTTGTGCAGGACCTTGGCGTTCGTCAGAACTTCGAACAGGTTTTCATAAGGGCGGATCACGCCCTTGTAGCCGCCGGTCATGCCGAGAACGGGAATTTGGGAGCCCAGTTTCTTCAACTCGGTCACCAGTTCGATGCCGTCGGCGCCGGGCATGAAGATGTCGGTGATGATGGCGTCAACATCCTGATCCCGCAGGAGACCCAGGCAGCGCTGCCCGTTCTCGGCGGCGATCACCGAATGACCCAGCCGCTCAAGCAACTGCACGACGAAGGCCCGGTGATCGGTGTCATCGTCGACGACGAGAATTCTTGCCATTTCGGCTTCCTTTTTCTTCCGTGCCATCCCCGCAGCCCTCAGGCGCGAGAACGTTTCCCATTTGTGATAGCCGGGAGAGTAGCGAAACCGTGCCACGATTTCTGCTGACCGGGAGACGAGGCCACCGGCAAATAAGTATGGGGTGTGTAATACCTACCCGCCCGCAGTCGCCTGGCCAGGCAGCTTGGGGGGAAATGACGAGTCAGCGGAATTATAATATTATCTTCAGCGCGGTAGCGCCGACAGGCGGGTCTTGCCACCGGTGCGTCATGGGTATCGGACGTGCTGGCACTCAGGCGCCCGGCATGATCGCCGCCAGGGCCCATACTCTGGTTCAATAACAGGTCACCCAAGCCCCCAGGCGTCCGTCACGCCGGGCCACGCGGTCCCGCAGCCGCCCGCGGGGCCGCGCCTCGGTTACGAGCCGTACTTGACGCTGCAGCCGTAAGGCCTGGTGCCCTGCGGTTTGACCGGCTCGCCGGCCTTCATCTGGGCCAGCGCGTTGAGTACGTAATTCTGCGCCTTGGGAATGTCGGTGACGTCCGTCGACTTGATGCTGTCGATGGCGCCGTGATAGGCGAGCGTCCCCTTGGGGTCGATGATGAACATGTGCGGCGTGGTCCGCGCCGCATACTTGCGGCCGATCTCGCCCGACGGGTCAAGCAGCACCGCCGACGGGCTGGCCTTGCGTGACGTCGTCAGATCGTCCGCTTCCGGGCCGCTGACGTTGCCCTGCTCACCCGGGGCCGAGGAAATCACCGACAACCAGACGATGCCGTCCTGGGCGGCCTGCTTCTGGGTCATCTGCATGTTGCCCGATGAATAATGCTTCACCACGAAGGGACAGTCGTGGTTGGTCCATTCCAGGATCACGGTCTTGCCCCGATAGTCGGCGAGGTTGATCTTCTGGCCCTTGGTATCCACACCGGTGAAGACCGGGGCCGGGCTGCCGACGGTGGGTTCGGCCGTGGCCGGGGACGGCGCGGCAAACGTGGCGGCGGCCAGAACGGACAGGGCGGAAAGAGCCGCAAAACGGCGGCGGGTAAGGGTTTTCATGACGCGAACTCCCTGCAATCTATGAGGTTAGGATTGCCGGGATTTTATACAAACCGCGATTTTTCCGCGAGTGACATCTTCGTGCGCGGGACCGAAATGCCCCGCGACGGAATCACGCGACCCGGTTCAGCAGCCGCGCGCGGATGGTGCCGGAAAGGTCGCGGATTTCCGCCAGGATCGCGTCGGCGTCGGGGACCGCCCCTTCGGCCTCCAGAACGACGTAGCCGATTTCGCCGTCGGTCTGGTAGGTCTGGGCGGCGATGTTGACGTTGTTGCGGGCGAACACCTCGTTGAGGCGCTGCAGTTCACCCGGCAGGTTGCGCTGAACCTGGATGAAGCGGGTGCCGCCCTGGCGCGGCGACAATTGGGCCTGGGGGAAGTTGACCGAGCCTTCGGTCGAGCCGACGTCGGAGTATTCAACCAGCTTGCGCGCGACCTCTTCGCCGATGCGTTCCTGGGCTTCTTCCGTGGATCCGCCGACATGCGGGGTCAGGATCACGTTATCCAGGCCCTGCAGGGGCGATACGAAAGGATCGGAATTGGACGACGGCTCCTTCGGGAACACGTCGACGGCGGCCCCGCCCAGGTGGCCGTCCTTCAGCGCGGCGGCCAGGGCCGGAATGTCGACTACGGAACCCCGCGAATTGTTGATCAGGAAGGCGCCCTTTTTCATGGCGCGGATTTCCGCTTTGCCGATCATGTCCTTGGTGTCCGGCGTTTCCGGAACATGCAGGGTGACCACGTCGGACTGGGCCAGAAGATCTTCCAGGTTGCGCGACGGCATGACGTTGCCGTGGCGCAGCTTGTCCGTGCGGTCGTGGTAGATGACGCGCAGTCCCATGGACTCGGCGATCACCGCAAGCTGACTGCCGATGTTGCCGTAGCCGATGATGCCGAGCGTCTTGCCGCGCACTTCCCGCGACCCCGCGGCGGACTTGTCCCAACCGCCGGCATGGGCCGCCGTGGACCGCGAAAAGGTGCGGCGGAACAGCATGACGATCTCGGCGATGGTCAGTTCGGCCACGGAACGGGTATTGGAAAAGGGCGCGTTGAACACGGGAATCCCGTTGTTCCGCGCGGCGTCCAGGTCGATCTGGTTGGTGCCCACGGAAAAACAGCCGATGGCCATGAGCGACGGCGCCGCGTCGATCACGTCCTTGGTCAGCTGGGTGCGGGAGCGGATGCCCAGAATGCGCACGTCCTGCAGCTTGGCCTTCAATTCGTCGCCGTCGAGGGCGGTTTTCAGGCGCTCGCCGTTGGAATAGCCGGCGTCCTTGAAAACGGCGGAGGCGGTGGGCGAAATGCCTTCGAGCAGAAGGACCTTGATCTTTTCCTTGGGCAGGGACGGATTCTGGATTTTCGACATGGGATCTGGGGTCGGTTTATTGGGGGGGATGTACATGTTGCAGCGCAAAATGCCGGAGCCGGACAGCCAAGGCAAGCGATATCCGGCACCGCCGCCGCGTCACCCGGCTTTCACGCCGAAAACCGTCCCTGCCGGACGTGGCCGAGGCCTGTAAATATGGCAGAACCTTGGGAAGCAGCCTTTTCCGCGCCACGTATCCATCGCAGAATGCGGGTCCCGCGCCCAAAATCACGGAGAATTCGCCATGCCTGCGTCGCCGACCGACCGTACCAGCCTGTCCGACATTCTCGCCCCGGAACGGGGCGCCGTCGTCACGGGGGCGGCCAGCGGCATCGGCCTTGCCGCCGCGAAACGCTTTGCCGCCCTCGGCATGCATGTCTGCCTGGCCGATGTCGACGAGGACGCCCTGGATGCCGCCCATGAGGAGGTCCGCGCCGCCGCCCAGGCCGGGCGCGTCATGTCCATGGCCGTGGACGTCGCCGACCCGGACGCCGTGGCGGCGCTTAAGGACCGGGTGCTGGATACCTTCGGCAACGTCGCGCTGGTGATGAACAACGCGGTCGCCCGGCACGCGGGCGGCTGCCTGGACGAGCCGGACAACTGGCGCCGGACCATCGACGTCGGCCTGTTCGGCGTGATCAACGGCTGCCAGGCCTTCGCCCCGGCCATGATCGCGGCGGGGAAGCCGGCGATGATCGTCAACGTCGGGTCCAAACAGGGCATCACCAACCCGCCCGGCCGGCCCCATTACAACGTCGCCAAGGCGGCCGTGAAGGCCTATACGGAACTGCTGCAGCACGAATTGCGCAACGGCAACGGCAGCGGAAACGCCGTCACCGCCCATCTGCTGATTCCCGGCATGACCACGACGGGCAACCGGGACCACAGACCGGGCGCCTGGTGGCCGGATCAGGTGGTCGACTTCATGCTGGCGGCCCTGGAGCGGGGCGATTTCTACATCCTCTGCCCCGACGGCGAGGTGACCCCGGAAATGGACGCCAAGCGCATCCTTTGGGCCGCCCGCGACATCACCGAGAACCGCCCGCCCCTGACCCGCTGGCATGCGGATTTCAAGACCGCCTTCGACGCCTTCGAGCCCTGACCGCGGAGGCCTGCCGCGCCGCCGATTCCCATTGAAAAAGGTCCGGATTGGTCCCATATCAAGCGGACAGTCCGGCGGTGAGACCGGATCCATCGCCTATGGGAGACACCTCATGAGAACCTTCATCGCAGCCGCGTTGGCGGCCCTTGTTGTTGCCGGCGGTGCCCAGGCGGCCTCCGTCACCGTCACCATGCATCAGACATCGGCTACGGGCATCGGCCCGATCCTCGGCACGGTGGTGTTCCAGGACACGGACAGGGGCCTTCGCATTCAGCCCAACCTGTCGGGCCTGAGCGAGGGCCAGCACGGCTTCCACGTCCATGAACACCCCAGTTGCGAGCACAAGGAAAAGGACGGCAAGCACGTGCCCGGCCTGGCCGCGGGCGGGCATTACGATCCCGCCAACACGGGCAAGCATCTGGGCCCCGACGGCGACGGCCATCTGGGCGACCTGCCCGTGCTTTACGTCGCGGCCGACGGCACGGCGACCCGCGACAGCTATGCGCCGCGCCTGAACACCGCCGACCTAGCCGGCCGCTCGATCATGATCCATGCCGGCGGCGACACCTATTCCGACACCCCGGCAGCGCTCGGCGGCGGGGGTGCCCGCGCCGCCTGCGGCGTGGTGGTCTACTAGTCGCCGGGAAGGCGTCTAGCCGCGCCCGATCCAGGGCATCTTGGTCGCCTGGATGGTGAGGAACTGCACGTTCGTATCCATGGGCAGATTGGCCATCATGACCACGGCCTCGCCGACATGTTCAGACGGCATGCGGGGTTCCATCTTCAGGGTGCCGTCGGATTGCTTCACGCCGTGGCCCTGGGCCATGCGTTCGGTCATGGGCGACACCGCGTTGCCGATGTCGATCTGGCTGACCGCGATGTCGTACTTGCGCCCGTCGAGGGCCGCCGTCTTGGTCAGGCCCGTGACCGCATGCTTGGTCGCCGTGTAGGGAATTGAATCGGGCCGCGGCGCATGGGCCGAGATCGACCCGTTATTGATGATGCGCCCGCCCATGGGCGACTGCGCCTTCATCACGCGGAAGGCTTCCTGAATGCACAGGAACACGCCGGTCAGGTTGACATCGACGACGCGCTTCCAGTCCGCGACTTCCAGGTCCTCCAACAGGATGCCCGGCGCGTTGGCCCCAGCATTGTTGAAGATCACGTCGACCCGGCCATGGGCGTCCGTGGTCACCTTGAACATGGCCTTGATCGCGTCCGGATCGGTCACGTCCGTGGGCTGAACCAGGGCCCGGTCGCCGGCATCGCCCGCAAGAGCCTTGGTTTCTTCCAGCATGTCGGCGCGGCGGCCAGCCAAGGTCACCGAATAGCCATCGGCGAGCAGCGCCAGGGCGGCGGCCCGGCCGACGCCAGTGCCGGCGCCGGTGACGATGGCGACCTTGGATGCGGGAATGTGGGATTGCGGGCTCATGGAATGTCTCCTGGATGCAATTTTTTTTTGGGATGTGATAGATTTATAGACCACCGCCCACCGACGAACAGAGAGATTCGACGCCATGACCTATTCACTTGAAGCGTTTGCCAGGGACCTGAAGCAGGTTCTGGCTCAGGGGCAGACCCCCGCCCAGCTTGAGGAAAGCCGTAAGCTGGTGGAAAAGGCGTTGAAGGATCCCGGGTTCATCGAAACCCATCTGGGCGAAGACGCCGAGGGCGAGCGCAAGATCGTCTATGAGGACCCGGACCTGGGGTTCTGCATCCTGACCCATGTGTACAAGGGGGCCAAAACGGGCAACCCGCACGACCACGGCCCATCCTGGGCGATCTACGGCCAGGCCTTCGGCGAGACCGAGATGACCGACTACGACATCGTCGAACCGCCCCAGGGCGAGAAGCCGGGCAAGGTACAGCCGCGTCAGACCTACAAGATGGTCCCGGGCGACGCCCATGTGTACAAGGTCGGCGACGTGCACTGCCCGGCGCGGGAAAGCGAAACGCGCCTGATCCGCATCGAGGGCATGAACATGAACGGCGTCAAGCGCACGCCCCTGGTGCCGGCCTGATCCAAACCGGCCGGGCGGCCTAGCGGTCGCTCGGCTTAAGCCCCTGCAGTTTTTCCAGGCTGTCCGACGTCAGTTGCAGCGACACGTTGCCGACGGCGGAGCGGATGATCAGATCGACGAACCACACGCCGGGCGTCAGTTCCTGCGGCGTGCCGACGTCGATGCCGACGATGTCCTCGATGTCGATGGACAGGTTCTTGTTGTCGTGAAACGAGATGGCGGCGACGGTCTTCTTCGTTTCGGCGCTTGTCATTGGCTGATCCTCGGGTCACATGAGACCTCTGTTGTCAGGCCGATGCGGCCCGACGGCGGCTAGATTGCCCGTACCGCCCCGCCGCCGCAACCCGGCAATGGTGGAAAATTACGGCAACCGCCGAATTGGTCCGGGCAGAATCAGCCGAGAACCGCCTGGGCCAGCAGCCCGGCCAGGATGACCAGCAGCACGCGGTCAGCACGCTTCAGGCAGCCCAGAACACTTGGGCCGGTGACGGGAGACGGTTGTTCGGCAGCGGATTGCAGCGGGGGAGTGAAGATGGCGTCGCTCATTGCGGGTCTCTTGTGATCAGGAAATGGCGGTTTTGGCGGCGGGCGGGACACAGGTCGCCGTGACGCCCGTGCAGCATTCGTCGGCGAGAAAGCCGATCAGGCCGTGCATGGCGGTGAAATTGGCGCGGCAGCGCAGGGTGCGGCCCTCGCGGGACTGATCGACCAGTCCCGCCCAGACCAGGCGGGAGACGTGATGCGACAGGGTCGATCCGGGGATTTTCAGATGCTCCTGAATTTCCCCGACCGACAGGCCGCCCTCCCCCGCCTTGACCAGCAAACGGAAGGCGAGAAGCCGGTGCGGGTTGCCCAGTTCGGCAAGTTGTCGGGCGGCAAGGTCTGTATCCATGGTGCCTAGATTAGGCATGATGGGCGGGATTCTCAACTATATTTCTAGAATTATCGAATTATTTTTTCCACTTCTGCATCCAATATTCCAACATTCATCCATGTCGAGAATTTCTGGTTCTATATCTTATGTCCGGTGTATCCGGACAGGCGGAACTGGCACAATGATTGCGTCTGAATTGACAGAAGTTTCATTCTGACAAGGCAACTTGGTGAACACATCCGTAGGTAACTCCGTCCGCATCAAATCGACGTTTCTTGAGGCGGGAAAAAATCTTCCGACCTTCCATCGTGAGGTTCTGGATTATTGGCAGAACCTGCGCGGCGACAGAGCCGCGCCCCCGCTGTCAGAATTCGACCTGGCTGCACTGGACCCAGAAACAGTCCGCTTCATGAACATCACCGACATCACGCCCGAGCCGCTCGCCTCGGTCTACCGGTTCTGGGGAACGGGCCTGACCGCGGCCTTCGGCGCGGATTATCAGGGCCGCTCACCCGTCGAGGTGCCGCCCAAGGCCATCGGCCTGAGTGCCCGCGGCGGCTGCGGCCGGCTGGTCTACGAGATGGCCCCCCATTGCGAGGTCAAGCAGTTCGAAACCCTTGCCGGATACCGGGGCCGCGCGGTGATTCTGCGCCTGCCCTGCTCCAACGACGGCGTTACGGTGGCCAACGGCATCGGCGTTTACAGGTTCGAGCACGTCAACCCGGATGCCGATCTGACCGCCTTCTTCGACGAGGTGTTCGGGCCTCTCGACGCCGCCTCGACCTCTTAGCCTTTCCCGCCCCTGATCCGTCTTCGGATCAGGCTGCCGTCGCCCGGCCCTTGAGGAACGGGCGGTCGCCGCCCGCCGTGGTGCGGTGCATGCGCCGGGGCATGCTTTCGTCGTAATCGCGCACGGCGTAATGCATGGTCGCCCGGTTGTCCCACACCACCAGATCGCCTTCCTGCCAGCGGTGGCGGTAGACGTTTTCCGGCCGTGTCGCATGGTCCATCAGAAAGTCCAGCAGCGGGCGGCTTTCCTCCATGGTCATGTCCACGAAATTGGTGGTGAAGAAGGTATTGACGTAAAGCGCGTCGCGCCCCGTTCCCGGATGGGTGCGCACCACCGGATGGCGGAACGAGGCCAGGTTCGACGGAATCTGCGGTGAATCCGTATCCGGCTCGGCCAGATTGCGGCGGCGGATGGCGTCGGGCGAATGCAGGGCGTCAAGCCCGCGCAGCGTATCCTGCAGGGCCGGCGACAGGGTCTCCAGCGCCCGGTACATGTTGCAGAACAGGGTATCGCCCCGGCCTTCGGGCACGATGCGCGCATGCAGCAGCGACAGCGCCGGCGGCCGCTCCGAGGCCGAGATGTCGGAATGCCAGAAATCGTTGCGCGCCCCCCGGCGGCCCGGCTTGGTTTCCAGCACGATGACCTCGGGGTTCTCGTTGTTGACGCCGACGCGGGCGCCATAGGGATGGGGTTCCGCCGGCCCGAACCGCTGGGAAAACCGGCTCTGCTCGGCCGGCGTCAGATCCTGGCCGGGAAACACCAGCACCAGGTATTCATTCAGGGCGTCTGATACGGCGGAAAAGGTTGCGGCGTCGAGATCCTGAGACAGGTCGACGCCGGTGATCCGGGCGCCCATGGCGCCGGTCAGGGATTGCACTTGGAACGGATAGTCGCGGCTCATTAAATGGCCTCCCATGCTGGAACCGATACGGCCCGTTATTTGTTTTCATGGAGGGGCCGGTTGATCTCCGCCCGGCGCAACATCCGGGCGACGGCGTCATTCTTACCCCTCATCAGCGCGTAGTCCAGAGCCCTGCGCCCCCAGCGGTCCGCGACCAGAGGGTCCGCCCCCGCCAGGATCAAATATTCGGCGACGTCGGGATAATTACCATGGGCGGCCAGGATCAGGGGCGTGGCCTTGTCCACGTCCTGCCAGTCGACCCGCGCCCCGGCGCGGACCAGCGCCCGCACCATGTCGAGCCGGCCCAGCAGCACCGCATGGTGAAGAGGCCCCCGCCAGTCCGCGCCGACCACGTTGGGGTCGGCGCCCGCCTGCAACAACTGGGCAAGCCGCGCCTGATCGCCCGCGGCGGCGGCGCGCACCAGGTCGAGGGTCGTCGTGGTCGCCGGCAGGTCCGCCGCGCGCAACGCCTGCGGCGTCCCGTCTGACGTCAGGACCACCAAGAAACAGATGAGAAAGATCGATCGACGCATGACGCTTCTTCAATTGCGCGGGCCGGAGGCCCCGGATAGGCTTTCGCTCATGGTCACGCTCCACGATTTTCTGCCCTCGGGCAATGGCTACAAGTGCCGGCTGATGCTGCGCTTCCTGGGCCGCCCCTTCTCCCTGGTCGAATACGACATCATCAAGGGGGAAACCCGCACGCCCGATTTCCTGGAAAAGCTCAATGCCAACGGACGCATCCCGGTGCTGGAACTGGAGGACGGCCGCTGCCTGTCGGAATCGGGGGCGATCCTGAATTTCCTGGCTCAGGGCACGCCGTTCCTGCCCGATGACCCCTGGTCCCGCGCCAAGGTTCTGCAATGGATGTTCTTCGAACAGTACACACTGGAGCCCACCATCGCCGTGCGCCGGTTCTGGCTGACCGAACAGGAAACACCCCTGACCGAGATCCAGCAGGCGCAATTGCCGGTCAAGTTGGACCAGGGCCATGCGGCGCTGATGGTCCTGGAACGGGGGCTTGCCGACGGGCCGTGGCTGGTCGGGGATGGGCCGACCATCGCCGACATCGCCCTCTACGGCTATACCCATGTGGCGCCCGAAGGCGGCTACGATCTGGACGCCTATCCCAACGTCACGGCCTGGATCGGCCGATTCCGCGCCCTTCCCGGTCATGTACCGATCACCCAGCGGGATTTCGCCTAACGACCCTGCCCGACCGCCCGCGTATCTGATCCGCCTAATTTACGGTATACTGGGTGAAAACCGCCCCGGGCCACCGGACCGGGCGAGCAGATGGGAGACGCATCCATGAACGTGAAACACATCCTTCAACGCAAGGGCAGCGCCGTCACCACCATCCCCACCGGCGCCACCATCGGCGAGGCCGCGCGCACCCTGGCGGAAGCCCGGATCGGCGCCATCGTCGTATCCGACGACGGCACCACCATCAACGGCATCCTGTCGGAACGCGACATCGTGCGCGTCATCGGCACGGACGGCCCAAGCGCCCTCACCCGCCCGGTGACCGAGGCCATGACCGCCAACGTCATCACCTGCAAGCCGGACGACCGCATCAACGTGCTGATGGGCATGATGACCCAGCGCCGCATCCGCCACCTTCCGGTGGCCGAAAACGGCAAGATGACGGGCCTGATTTCCATCGGCGACGTGGTCAAGGAACGCATGGACGAAATCGAATCCGACGCAGCCGCCATGCGCGACTACATCACCGGCATGACCGCCTGACGCCCCTTCCAGCCATAAGGACCACCACACCCCATGACCACCACGACCACACCAGGGCAGGACCTGGTGCTTTATCACGCCTGGGCATCCTCCGCGTCGCGCAAGGTGCGCATGTGCCTGCATGAAAAGGGCCTCGCCTTCGACGCCAAGATCGTCGATCTGAACAAGTTCGAACATCATGCCGACTGGTACAAGAAACTAAACCCGTCGGGCATCGTGCCGGCGCTGATGGTCGGCGGACATCCGCTGGTCGAGAGCAATTACATCAACGAATATCTGGACGAAGCCCATCCCACGCCGCCGCTGCGCCCGACGGATCCGATGCTGCTGCACGACATGCGGCTGTGGGGAAAGTACATCGACGACACCTGCCTGCCGGCGATCCAGAAGCACAACTGGATGCACCATTTCCACCCCATGGCCCGCGAATGGTCGGACGAGGAACTGGAGAAACGCCTGGCCGCCATCCCGACCGCCAACCGCAAGCACGTGTGGTACCGCATGGCCCGCGATCCCTATACGGCGGAGGAACTGGAAGCGGCGTTGGACATCCTGCGCGACATGATGGACCGCATCGAGGCGCGGGTCGCCAGAACCGGCTTCGTCACCGGCGACGCCTATTCCCTGGCCGATATCGCCGCAGCGCCCTACGTCATCCGCACCGAGGAACTGGCCCCGGTCGAGGTCTCGGCGGACAAGCGGCCCCATGCCGCCAAATGGTGGGCGGCGATCAAGGCGCGGCCCGCCTACAAGGCCGCCCATATGGAGCCCTTCAACGACCAGTGCTGGTCCGGATGGATGCCGCCGGCGGCGTGATCCGCCGCTCCCGTCAGCCGCTTCGGGCCTTGTCGATGCGGCGGGTGAATTCCTGGATCACGCGCTCGTACAATGCGCCCTTCAGGACCTTGTCCTCGACACCGCCGTCGATGTTGGGGTTGTCGTTGACCTCGATCACGAACACCCCCGCCTCCGTCTCTTTCAGATCGACGCCGTAGAGCCCGTCGCCGATCAGGGCGGCGGCGCGGCGCGCGGTCTCGACCACCGCCGGCGGGGCTGCGTCGATCGGCATGGTTTCCCAGGCGCCGCTGACGGATTTCTGACTGTCGACGTGGCGATAGATCTGCCAGTGCGACCGCGACATGAAGTACTGGCAGGCGAACAGCGGCTCGCCGCCGATCAGGCCGATGCGCCAGTCGTAGGGCGTGTACATGTATTCCTGGGCCAGGATCACGCGGGAGCGCTCGAACAACGCCTCCGCATGACGCAGGAACTCGTCGCGGTTTTCCGCCTTTTCGACCCCGCGCGAGAAGGCGCCGTCGGGAATCTTGAGGACCACCGGATACCCCATCATGGCCTCGATCTCGGCCAGCCGCTTGTCGTCGAAAGTCGACCGGTTGAGCAGTTCCGTCCGCGGCGTCGGCACGTTCGCCGCCTTGAGCGCTTCCGACAGGTAGACCTTGTTGGTGCAGCGCAGGATCGAGCGCGGATCATCGATCACCGGAATGCCTTCCACGTCGGCCTTGCGGGAAAACCGGAACGTGTGATGGTTCAGGGCCGTGGTTTCACGGATGAACAGGGCGTCGAATTCGGGAATGCGCTGGATGTCCTTGGCGGTGATGAATTCGACCTCGACCCGCTGGTCCGCACCGGCACGGGCCAGACGCTTGAGCGCCACCTCGTCCGACGGCGCCAGCCGTTCGTTGGGGTCGAACAGGACCGCAAGTTCGTAAAGGGCCGACGGGCGGCTTTTGCGCTGCGACGCGGGGACGCGGACGTAGGTGCGCAGCGCACCCTCGAAGGCGGTCGCCAGGTCGTCCTTGATCTTGTTGATGCCGAGGGGGCGGATCGCCTGAATCCGCCACCTTTTGTCGCGCACGACCTGGATTTCCAGGATCGGATAACGGAAAGTGTCGAACACCTCGGCAGCGAGCCGGCGGAACCGCACATCGTCGGGCCGGCCGAAAAACACCTGCAGCACGAACCCGGCCGAAGGCGGGCTGGCCAGCCGCTTCATCGTCGTTTGCAGGATGCGCTCCAGGTCCGGCACGGCGTAGGCGTAGGACCCCTTCTTGTCCAGATCGATGATGTCGACCACCGTCGGCATGGGCAGGTCGCCCCGGGATTCGGACAGCAGCGAACAGTAGTATCCGGCGGACAGGTACTTATAGCGGCGGCACAGGTTGATCACGCGCAACGGCCGTTTATGCGGCGTGCGCTTTTCGGCGATGAAGGCATCGACCGTGAGGATGTTCAGGCCTTCCTGGCTCCAGCGCCAGTCCGAAAGTCGGTCGACGACGATAATACTGCGGGCCATCAGGGCTTCCTCTTCTTCGGGCCGATGACAACCACCGCATATTGCTTTGACCCGCCATAGCGCATCATGCGGTCGAATTCGCCAAGCCGGATGGGGATACCGAAACAGACGGTGTCGGTCTCGCCCTCGTCCGTATCGACATAGGGTTCGTGGACATAGACGAAGCGGTCGTCGAAGCCGGTGATCGCCATCCAATGCGGCGCCTTGTAGCCGGTCAGGCGATAGGCGCTGATCAGAACGATGGGATAGTGGCCCTTTTCGAACCGGCGGCGCAGGTCCGCCAGCGCAGGAGGGGCATGTTTGACGCGCACGCCGGTCTTGCCGATTTCCTCGATGAAGTCGGCCTGCACCAGGCGGATGACCTCTTTCTTTTCCTCGTTACGCACGCCGTCGACGAACAGCGCCCCGTCCTCGCTGACGAACATATCGACGGCAAACCCCCGCTTCCAGGCCGACAGCGCCAGGCCATAGGGGCCGCAGCCGCCGTGGCCCGAGGTCATGAAGATCGTCGTCGCCTCACGCCACAGACGCAGTTCGAACGAGCGGTCGAGTTCCAGGTCCGGTTCCTGCGCCTTCATGGCCATCATCAGGCAGGCCGGACCGCAGGTGAATTCCAGGGTCTGGGCGTAATAGGGCACGGGCGCGTCCTCGGCCGACAAATGGGGCGCCAGAGCCTTTTCCATGCGCACCGCGTCGACATGGTCTTCGTAATAATCGGGATAGGTCGAAAAGGCGCGGTAGCCGGCCTTTTCATAGAACGCGAGGGCCCGCGCGTTGTCCTTGCGCACTTCCAGGCGCATCATCACGAAGCCGTTTTCCAGGGCGATCTTTTCCGACTCGGCCAGCAAGGCGCGGGCGATGCCGCCGCGCTGGCGGTCGGGCAGCACGGCGAAGGAATAGAGGCGCGTCATCGACGTGTTGCGGTGGAACAGCACCAGGCTGTAGCCGGTGATGGCGCCCGCCGCCTCGTCGACGATGAGCGACGCATTACCGCGGGTCAGAAGATAGCGGAAGTTGCGCGGCGACAGCCGGTCCGTGTCGAAGCATTTCTGCTCCAGCTCAGCGAGAACCGGGACATCTTCCAAGGTGGCGTTGCGGATCACGGCGGAACCTGCACGACTTTCAAGGGGCATATACATCAGCGGAGGGCCGGGCCCGGGCCGGCGGCATTCCGCGCACGATATTACGCCCGAACAGGTACTCCAAAAGTCGGCGTTTGGCTATGGCCGGTACATGCATACCGCCCATCCGAAAAACGGCGGAGGCCGGGGCCTATTCCTTCGGCTTCAGGACCAGGGACGCGGAGTTGATGCAATACCGCTGGCCCGTCGGCTCGGGCCCGTCCGGGAACACATGGCCCAGATGGGCGTCGCATTTGGCGCAGACGACCTCGACCCGGCGCATGAAGAAGCTGACGTCCTCATGCTCCACGACCGCGTCCGGGCTGACCGGCTGATAATAGCTGGGCCAGCCGGTGCCGCTGTCGAACTTGGTGTCGGACGAAAACAGCGGCTCGCCGCAGCAGATGCAGGCATAGGTGCCCGCCGTCTTTTCGTCGTGGTATTTGCCCGTGAACGCGCGCTCCGTGCCCGCCAGACGGGTCACCTTGTACTGTTCGTCGGTCAGTTGCTGGCGCCATTCGGCGTCGGATTTTTCGATCTTGCCGGTCATCTTACGTTTCCACCAGTTGAGGGCATCCCCGATCATATAGGACGGCCGAGCCCCCTGACGAGGCCCCTCGCGGGAAGTTTACCGGGAGAGGAACCAGTCCTACTTCTCGGCCAGCTTCTGGTAACCGTCGCGGGTCTGCGGCAGCTTGCGGCCCAGAATCTGGGTCGCCACCATGTTGCGCAAAACCTGGGCCGTGCCGCCGCCGATGGTGAACATGCGGGCGTCGCGGTACATACGCTCCATCGGCAGGTTGCGGGAATAACCCATGGCGCCGAACACCTGAAGCGCCTCGGACGTCACCTTGATGGCCATTTCCGAGGTGAAGATCTTGGCCTGGGCGGCCAGGGTCATGTCGGGGAACCCGGACTGGTCCGTTTCGGCGCTGGCGGCGGCGCGGTAAATCAACGTCTGCGCCGCCGTGATCTGGGTCGCCATGTCGACCAGCATCCATTGCAGGCCCTGGAATTCGGCGATGGGGCGGCCGAACTGTTCGCGTTCCTGGGCGTAAGCCAATGCCTTCTCGTAGGCGCCCTGGGCGATGCCCAGCGCCACCGTGCCGGCGCCCACGCGCTGCGAGTTATAGGCGGTCATCAGCCCCGCGAAGCCCCGGCGGATGCCCTGGGGCGGGATCACGGCCATGGATTCGTGGACTTCCAGGTCCTTGAAATGGACCTGGCATTCGGGAATGCCGCGCAGACCCATGGCCGGCTCGCGGGTGCCGATGATCAGGCCCGGATGCTCGTTGCGCACGGCAAGAAAGCCGCCGATGCCCTGCTCCTCGCCGTTTTCGAACACGCGGGCGAAGATCAGGTGGATTTTCGACACGCCGCCACCGGTGATCCAGTGCTTGGTGCCGTTGATGATGTATTTGTCCCCGACCTTGTCGGCGCGGGTCGTCATGTCCGTGGCGGCGCTGCCGGCGTTGGGTTCGGTGATGCAGATGGCGGGCTTGTCGCCGGCCAGCACGTGTTCGGCGCAGAGCTTCTTCTGTTCCTCGGAGCCATAACGCATGACGGCTGAAATGGCCCCCATGTTGGCCTCGACCACGATGCGGCCGGTGACGCCGCAATGCTTGGCCATTTCCTCGACCACCAGCACGGCATCCAGGAACGACCGCCCCTGCCCGCCGTAGGCTTCGGGGATGGTCATGCCCATGAAGCCGGCGTCCTTCAGCAGCGCCACGTTGTCCCAAGGATATTCCTCGGTGCGGTCGACCTCGGCGGCGCGCTCGGCGATGGGCCCTTCGGCCAGCCGGCGGGCCTTGTCGCGCAGGTCTTTCTGGGCGTCGGTCAGGTCGAACATGGCGGCATTCCCCTTTAAATCAATCCGTCGCCGCGCAGCTTGGCACGGTCGTCGTCGCTGAGCTCCAGCAACTCGGCCAGAACCTCGTCCGTGTGCTGGCCCAAGGTCGGCGGCGGGCGACGGTAGCTGACGGGCGTTTCCGACAGCTTGATGGGATTGCCCAGAAGCGCCACCTTGCCGTCCTTGGCGAGCGGCTGATCCATCTCGATCTTCATCTCGCGGTGCTGGATCTGCGGGTCGTTGAAGGTCTGCTCCAGATTATAGACCGGGGCGGCGGGCACGTTGCGCTGTTCCAGGCCGTCGATCCATTCCTGGGTGGTCTTGTTCGGCGTCACCTGTTCCAGCTTGGCAACCAGTTCGTCCCGGTTGACCAGACGCTTCGGGTTGCTGTCGTAGCGCGGGTCCGTCGCCAGCTCGGGCACGCCGGCGAATTCGCAGAACCGGGAATACTGCCCGTCGTTGCCGGCAGCCAGATAGAAATAGCCGTCCTTGGTCGGGAACACCTGATAGGGCACGATGTTGGCGTGCTGGTTGCCGCGCCGCTTGGGCAGCTCGCCCGAGGTGAAATAGTTCAGCGCCTCGTTCGACGCCCAGGCCACGGTGGTGTCGAGCAGGCCAAGGTCGATGTTCTGGCCCTGGCCCGTCTTGTCGCGGTGGCGCAGTGCCGCCAGGATCGCGGTCGAGGCGTACATGCCGCACATGATGTCGGAAATGCCGACGCCGACGCGGGTCGGCTCGCCGTCCGGGCTGCCGGTCAGGGACATGATCCCGCCCATGGCCTGGGCCAGGGCGTCGTAACCCGGCCGCTTGGCATAGGGCCCCGTCTCACCGAAGCCGGAGATATGGCAATAGACCAGGCCCGGGAAATCATCCCTCAGGTCCGCGTAGCCGAGGCCGAATTTCTCCAGCCCGCCGACCTTCAGGTTATGGGCCAGCACGTCGCAATGCTTGAGCAAGCGCTTGATCAGGGCCACGCCCTCGGGCCGGGAGAAATCGACGGTGACCGAGCGCTTGTTGCGGTTGACCGCCAGGTAATAGGCGCTTTCGTCCAGGTCGCCGCCGTCTTCGGCGGTCAGGAACGGGGGGCCCCAGCTGCGCGTGTCGTCGCCGACGCCGGGGCGTTCGATCTTGATCACGTCGGCGCCCAGGTCGCCCAATAGCTGGGCGCAGGTCGGCCCCGCCAGGATGCGGGTCATATCGAGGATGCGGATTCCCGCCAAAGGGCCGGCGGGGCGGGTGGTGGTTTCGGTCATGGATGTTTCCGTTGGGATGCAGGCGGGGACTGTAGGTGACGCATGCTACACCCCCGCTCGGCCCAGGCAAAGACCGCGCGGCCAAAATGAAACGCGAAACCCGCGCTTAGCTGGCGGCGGTCAGGTCCGTATGGGCCGGCTTGCCCTGAACCCCCTTGTACAGGATGCTCTGGCGCAGCTTCATGATGCGCGCGTATTCAGCCAGGGCCGCCTCGTCCATGTCCGCGTCGGGCGGGGTTTCATGGATGAAGTTGCCGTGGGTGTCCGTGCCGCGGACCAGCCAGGCGCAGTCCTTGTCGGCGTTGACCTGCGACACGTCGGGACGGATGTAGCGGATGGCGAAGCCGATGCGCCGGTCGTCCGTGGTGTTGGGGGTCGAGGCATGGGCAATCAGCACATGGTGCAGCGAAACCTCGCCGGGGTTGAGCGGCATGTAGGCCGCCTCGTCCTCGTTGACCTCGACCGCAAGTTCCTGGCCCCGGGTCAACAGGTTGTTCTTGTCCAGGGTGTCGCGGTGATCGACCTGATTCCACTTGTGGCTGCCGGGCATCACCTTCATGCAGCCGGCTGCCACCGTGGCCGGTGACAGGGCGACCCAGGCGGTCAGCACGTCGGGCTTGGACAGGCCCCAATAAGTCGCGTCCTGATGCCAGGACACGAAGCCGGGATCGTTCGCGTCCTTGACGAAGAGCGAACAGCCCCAGGCCAGGATATCCGGGCCGAGCACGTCCTCGACCGCATCGAGAATCTTGGGATGGGACACCAGTTCCGCCGCCCAGGTCTGCAGCAGATAAAGCTTCTGCCCCTTGGACAGTTCGTACCAGCCGCCCTGGGCCGTCTCATAGGCCTCGAAGCGGCGGCGGTAGGACAGGGCCTCGTCGGCCGACATGATGGGGACGGGAGCGACGTAGCCGTCCTCGCGGAATTGACTGACCTGTTGTTCCGACAACAGTTTCGGCATGATTTTCTCCCAAGGATCGTATGGATGTTCCGATTTTCCGGAATTCTATGCGGATCGGCCTGTTTCGGCCAGTCCCCACCCATAAGTGGGCCTCAGGCGCCCGCCCGCCGCAAGCGAGATTTGCTTAACAAGCGCCCAAGGAATCCTAATGCAAGGGATCAGGTGACGTTGAAGTCGCTGTCGTCGAGGGCGGCACCGTCCGTGTCCGTCAGCTCGATTTCCATGTCGACCTGAGCGTCGCCGTCGGCGTCGATTTCCAGGATCTTGGTCTGATCGTTGAACCGCGCCTGGGTGTTGCCGCCGCCGTCGAAGGCATTGGTCTCGTCGCCCAGGAAGGCGAACACACCGGTCACGAAGCCCGAGAAATCAAGGATATCGACGGAAGTCCCGGCGCCGCCGGCATCGAAATCCTCGATCACGTCGCGCAGGGCCGCCCCGACGCCGGATTCGTCGGCCGAGCGGTAGATGAACACGTCGCGCCCCTCGCCGCCGATCAGGATGTCCTGGCCCAGGCCGCCGGTGAGGATGTCGTCGCCGTCGCCCGTTTCCACGATGTCGTCACCGTCGCCGGCGTCAATCACGTTGTCGCCGCCATAGGCCCAGATGTCGTCGTCGCCGGCCCCGCCGAACACGATGGCGCCGCCGTCGTCCAGGGTCACGAAGTCGTCGCCGTCGCCGGCATCGATGTAATTCTCGCCGTACCCGGTTTCGATGTCGTCGTCCCCGGCGCCGCCGTAGATTTCGTTGTTGCCGTCGCCGACGATGATGATGTCGTCGCCGTCGCCGCCGTCGATGTAGTTGTCGCCGTCGCCGGCATCCAGGTCATCGTTGCCGGCGCCGCCGAAGATGCGGTTGTCGCCGTCGTCGACGATGACAAGATCGTCGCCGTCGTCGCCATAGATCGTGTTGTCGCCGTCCAGGCCGTCGATCAGATCGTTGCCGGCGCCGCCATGGATCACATTGTTGCCGTTGCCGACGAGAATTTCGTCGTCGCCGTCGCCGCCATCGACCTCGTTGTCGCCGTCGCCCAGGTCGACGACGTCGTTGCCGATGCCCGCGAACACCCGGTTGTCGCCGTCGCCTGCGGAAAGATCGTCGTCCCCGGCGCCGCCGATCAGGATGTTGTCGCCGTTACCGAATTCCCCGGCTTCGACAATGTCGTCGCCGTCACCGCCATCGACATAATTATCCCCGTCGCCCAAATAGATTTCGTCGCTGCCGGCACCGGCCAGCACCGTGTTGTTGCCGTTGCCGCCGCGCAGGATGTCGTCGCCGTCGCCGCCGTCGAGAAGATTGTTTCCGGCGCCGCCGACCAGTTCGTCATTGCCGGCACCGCCGTACAGGGAGTCGTGTCCCGCGCCGCCGATCAGCAGATCGTCGCCGCCGAGCCCGTAAATCGTATCGTTACCGCCAAGCCCGTCGATGACGTCGTTGCCGGACGAGCCGATCAGCAGATCGTTGCCCTGGGTCACCGTGTCGGGCACGTCGTCGACCGTGATGACGAAGGTTTCCGTGCGGTTGAGCCCGCCCGCGTCCGTCGCCGTGACGTCGACGGATACCGTCGGCGTCGCCTCGAAATCGAGCGCGATGCCGTCCTTCAGCTTCAATTGCCCGGCAACGATCTCGAACCGCGCGTCGCTGACCGCCAGGGTATGGCTGTCACCCGCATCGGGGTCGGTAACGCTGAGCGTGCCGACGACCCAGCCCTTTTCGTTTTCCAGCACGCTGGTCGCGTCCAGGGCGATGTCCGACGGCGCCTGATTGGCGGCCGGCAGGGCCAGGACGAAGGCCGCCGTGACGGCGGCGCTGGCGCCGTTGGATTGTTCCGTGGCGGTCGCCGTGACCTGGACCGTGACGTCGCCCGAAACGCCCGTGGGCGGGGTCAGGGTCAGGCCGGCAAGGTCGCCGGGGGCGAGCGTGAAAGTCCCGTCACCGTTGGCCGTGCCCGCCGACAGCAGGCTGCCGGCCGGCAGGCCGGACAGAGTCAGGCTGAGAATTTCCGAGCCGTCCGTGTCGGTCAAGGCGGCGGCGATGTCGAGCGCCAGGGGCTGGCCCGCCTGACCGGTCACGTCCTGAACCGTCAGGACCGGCTGGTCGGCAGTGGCCTCGATCTCGAAGGTGACGGTGGCGGTGGATTGCGCACCCGCGCCGTCGACCACGGTATAGGTGAAACTGGCCGGGCCGGAATGGTTCGGGGCGGGCGTGAACACCACGTCGCCGTTGCCGTCCAGGGCGACCGTGCCGCCCTGGGGGTTGCCGACGGCGCCGATGGTCAGCGTGTCATTGGCGTCCGCGTCCGTGTCGTTTGCCAGCAGGTCCCCCGCCGAAATGACCAGGGCCGTGTCCTCGACCCCATTCGCGACCACGTCCAGCGCGGCCACGGGGCCGTCGTTGGTGCCGGTGATCTTGATGGTCACGACGGCCGTGTCGGTGTCGCCGTCGGCGTCTGTGACGCGGTAGGTGAAGGTCTGTGTCGCCGTGTCGCCGGCGCTCAGGTGGTTGAAGGCCTGGCCCGGATCGTAGGCGAAGGTGCCGTCGTTGTTCAGGGTCAAGCTGCCCACGGCCGGGCCGTTGACCAGGGTCACGGTCTTCACCAGGTCGGGCACGACGTCGTTGGCCAGGACGTTGCCGGTCACGACGCTGTCTTCCTCGGCCGAGGTGAACAGGTCGTTGACCGCGGTCACCGCCTGGTCCGTGGGATCGATTTCGACCCCGTCGACGACGATCTTCAGGTTCTCGAATTCCTTGGCCTTCAGGCCGAAGGCCGAGAACGTGAACCACTTGCCGTCGGCTTCGCCTTTGCGGCCCGTGTGGTCGTCGATGAATTCCAGATAGTCGCGGATGTCGCGCTGCACGTCGGCGCGCATCCATTCCGCCTGGGTCAGGTCCAGGCGCAGGGTGTCCACGCCCTTGCCGCCCTCGTAGGTGTCGCGGCTGCCGGCGTTGTCGCCCATCACGTAGACGGCGGTGTCGTCGCCCTTGCCGCCCTTGACGTGATCGCTGCCGGCGCCACCCGAGAGGACGTCATTCCCCTTGCCGCCGTCGATGAAATCCCGTCCCGCGCCGCCGGAAACGGTGTCATTGCCGCTGCCGGCATGGACCAGATCACGGCCGTCGCCGCCGTTGATGACGTCGTTACCACGGCCGCCGTCGATATGATCGTTGCCCGTGCCGCCGGACAGGATGTCGTCGCCGCGGCCACCGGACACACGATCGTTGCCCGACCCGCCCTCGATCACGTCGTTACCGGACCCGCCATACACCTTGTCGTCGCCGCCGGCGCCGTCGAGGGTATCGTCCCCGGCGCGGCCGTCGATCTTGTCGCGCCCGTTGCCGCCGACAATGACGTCATCGCCGCGGCTGCCTTTTTCCGGCGCCGGCGGAGAGAATTTCGCCACAAGCGCGGCAAGCAGTTTCAGAAGGAACATGGGGCTTGTCTCGTTTCCAGATGTCGTGCGGGACAGCGCGCGGCGCATGGGCGTCGCGGCCAGGGGGGGCGTCAAAATTTCCCTCAAGGCGCCGGTTTTTTATGGCGCTACAGCACGTTATTGCGGGGGAACCTAACAGACTTAGCTGACAGCAAGTTGACCGGCGCAAAAACACATGAAAACGGCAAAGGCCCCCGGACGGGGAATCCGGAGGCCCTTGCGGAGTGGAATTTGGGCGGAGTGGGTGAGGCCCGGCGGCTGGGGGGAAGATTGGGGAGTTGGGGAGTGACCGCCGGGCCTCTTCTGCGGGGTATTAGGGCAAACGTAGTGGGAAAGGCTCAGCCAAAAGCGGCAGAGGCAATGACGGCGGTCGCGACCGCGAAGCCGATGACAATGCCGGTCACGGTCAGTGATGTCGCTTTTGCTGAAGCATGAATGCGCTGCATCGTTGGACCTCCAGTTCTTGAGGTTTGCAGGCATGGCAACTTCTCTTGCCATAGCCTCCTGCACTTAAAGTCAAGTCGTCCCAAGGCCAACATTAGGGAGGAGTCATTAACGATTTCTGAATCAAACTTAATTTTCTTTAAGCCTAAAAACGCCTAGTCTGGCGCCCAACGAAACGCCAAAACGCTCAAGAAACGATACCGAAGGGAGTTCAGAAATGCAGACCCGCGCCGCCGTCGCCCTCGAGGCCGGCTCCCCCCTGTCCATCGAAACCGTCGAGCTGGACGGCCCCAAGGAGGGCGAGTGCCTGGTCGAGATCAAGGCGACGGGCATCTGCCACACGGACGAATTCACCCTGTCCGGCGCCGATCCGGAAGGCATCTTTCCCGCTATCCTGGGCCACGAGGGTGCCGGCGTGGTGGTCGATGTCGGCCCGGGCGTGAGTTCCCTGAAGAAGGGCGACCACGTCATCCCTCTGTACACGCCCGAATGCCGGCAGTGCGAATACTGCCTGAACCCCAAGACCAACCTGTGCCAGGCGATCCGGTCGACCCAGGGTCAGGGCGTGATGCCCGACGGCACCTCGCGGTTCAAACTGAACGGCAAGGACGTGTTCCATTACATGGGCACCTCGACCTTTTCCAATTACACGGTGGTGCCGGAAATCGCGCTGGCCAAAATCCGCGAGGACGCGCCCTTCGACAAGGTCTGCTACATCGGCTGCGGCGTGACCACGGGCATCGGCGCCGTCATCAACACGGCCCAGGTGGAGCCGGGATCGAACGTCGTGGTGTTCGGATTGGGCGGCATCGGGCTCAACGTCCTGCAGGGTGCGCGGCTGGCCGGGGCGGACATGATCGTCGGCGTCGATCTCAACCCGTCGAAAAAGGCATTGGCCGAGAAGTTCGGCATGACCCATTTCGTCAACCCCAAGGACCACGGCGACGATCTGGTGGCCCATCTGGTCGAACTGACCCGTGGCGGGGCCGATTATTCGTTCGAGTGCATCGGCAACACCAACGTGATGCGCCAGGCGCTGGAATGCTGCCACAAGGGCTGGGGCGAAAGCATCATCATCGGCGTCGCCGGCGCCGGGCAGGAAATCTCGACCCGGCCATTCCAGCTGGTCACCGGGCGGTCGTGGCGGGGTACCGCCTTTGGAGGTGCCCGCGGGCGCACGGACGTGCCGAAAATCGTCGACTGGTACATGGACGGCAAGATCAACATCGACGACCTGATCACCCACGTCATGCCGCTGGAAGACATCAACAAGGGCTTCGACCTCATGCACGAAGGCAAGAGCATCCGAAGCGTCGTCACTTTTTGACGCGGCGCCTGATCGCGGCCGGCTGTCTCGCCGGCTGTTTGGCCGCCGGCCTGATGGCGGGTCCGGCGGCCGCCGCCGATGTCGGCGCCGGGACCACGGCCGAGGGGCCGAAGCAGCTTGCCTATGGCCTGCACTTCATGAAGGCCCGGGATTATCCCCGCGCCATCGTGCATCTGACGGCGGCGATCCAGGCCCGCACGCTGGAACCCGAGCGGCTGTCCGACGCCTATTATTTCCGCGGCCGCGCCCTGGTCCGGACCCAACGCCCGGAACTGGCTCTCGCCGACTTCACTCAGGCGCTCGCCCAGTGGCCGAAAAACGTCAAGGCACTACGCGTACGCTGCCGGGCGCTGACCCTGAAGGGTGATCTGCCCGACGCCCTCGCCGACTGTGACCGGGCGGTCGAACTGGCGCCCGAGGACTGGCGCGGCTGGTTCACCCGCGGTCTGCTGCGCGAGGCGCGCCAGGAACGTAATCTGGCGCTGGTCGATTTCACGGCGTCGCAAGCCCGCATGCCCAAGGGACTGGAAACCTTTCCCAGCGTCGCCCGCCAGTTGAAGGCCTACGGTCTTCTGACGGACGGTGCGGACACCAAGGACAGCACACCCCCCCTGCCGGTCTGGCAGGAGGAATGACCGCCGCCGGCCGGAACCAATCCATGGCTTTCCCTGGCCCCGGGATTCCGGTACACCGCTGGCGGGCCGCCCGCCCATCCGATCACTTTGACAAACGGAAGCAACCGACAATGGACGCGCTCTACTTCGAGGATTTCACCCCCGGCCGCAAGTTCCGGACCCGCGGCATGACCCTGACCGAGGCCCAGATCATGGAATTCGCCTGGCAGTGGGATCCCCAGCCCTTCCATGTCGACGCCGAGGCCGCCCGCGCAAGCCAGTTCGGCGGCATCATCGGTTCCGGGTTTCAGACCCTGCTGGTCGCCTTCCGCCTGTGGTTCCAGGAAAACATCATGAACGAATGCTCCATGGGCTCACCGGGGCTGGACGAAATCCGCTGGCTGCTGCCGGTGCGCCCGGGCGACACCCTGCATGTCGAAGCCGAGGTCATGGAATCCCGCACCTCCGATTCAAAGCCCGACCGCGGCTACACCAAGATCAAATACGCCGTCGTCACCCACAAGGGCGACACGGTGATGACCTATGTCGCCAACCACATCTTCGCCCGCCACCCGGCCGGCGACGACCGGCGCATCTGAACCGTCCCGCCCCCTCACGCGGCGTTTGAATTTTCGCGCCCGGCAAGCCATCATCCGGACCATGGAAAAGATATCTGAAAACAAGTCCTTCGGCGGCCTGCAGACGGTGTGGGAGCACAAGTCCGACATCTGCGCCTGCCCCATGCGGTTCGCCGTCTACACGCCCCCGGCCGTGGTCGAGGGCATGGCGCAAGGCCCCGTGCCCGTGCTGTGGTGGCTGTCCGGCCTGACCTGCACGGAAGAGAACTTCACCGTCAAATCCGGGTTCCAGAGGCACGCCGCCGAACACGGCCTGATGGTCGTGGCCCCGGACACCAGTCCGCGCGGCACCGACCTGCCCGGCGAGCACGCCGACTACGACTTCGGATCGGGCGCCGGGTTCTACGTCAACGCCACCCGCGAGCCGTGGTCCGCGCATTACAACATGTACAGCTACGTGACCGAGGAACTGCCCGACGTGGTGTTCAACGGCATCAGCGGCGGCGACCGCGACCGCCAGGGCATTTTCGGCCATTCCATGGGCGGCCATGGGGCACTGATCATCGCGTTGCGCGAACGGCGGACCTATACGTCGCTGTCGGCCTTCGCGCCCATCGTCGCCCCCGCCGCCGTGCCCTGGGGCGAAAAGGCCTTTGCCGGCTATCTGGGCGACGACCGGGACCGCTGGCATGAGTACGACGCGACCGAACTGGTCAAATCGGGCCATTTCTTCGCCGGCGACATCCTGATCGACCAGGGCACGGACGATCCGTTCCTGGAACCCCAGTTGAAGCCGCAGCTGTTCGCCGACGCCTGCGCCGCCGTGGACCAGCCCTGCACGCTGCGCCTGCAGGACGGCTACGACCATTCCTATTACTTCATCGCGACCTTCATGGCCGACCACATCGCCCATCACGCCAGGGCGCTGAACAAATAGCCGTGCGCCCGGCGCAGGCCATCCCTGCCTTAAAGATTGGGCAAAGAAGAAGGCCGGCCCAAAAGGACCGGCCCGAGTTTCAGGGAGGAGGGAAGCCGGTGGACCGTGCGGTGGGCCCGGTCACTGGCATGGCTTTCTCGCGGACGGCACGGAGATTTTCTCTCTGCGCCTAAGCTGTTGTCCCAGCAGCGAAATCCGCGAGCGCCACAATTGAAAATTATCATTCTTGTATACAAAAACAAGATGACCATAAGTCATATGACCGTAGGTAATAGTCGGCATGCGCGTCGGTGGTCCGCTTTCGCAGGGGCCGGCGACGGAATTTCGGCTGAAATCGGGGATTCCCGGGGGAATTGGAGCGGGTGAAGGGAATCGAACCCTCGTCACTTGCTTGGGAAGCAAAAGCTCTACCATTGAGCTACACCCGCATCCGGCCACGCGGCCATCGCGCGTTGACCTTGGGCCCAGTCTATAAGTCATTGCCAGATTGGACGCAAGCCGGCCCGGGGGGCGCCGAATTGGGGCCGCGCACACGGCGCGCTCACAAAAATGTTTATGGCTGTGCCCCCGGCGGTTCGGCTACAGCTTTCAATTGTTTCTGTTCCAAAACCGTCCCGGATCCGCGTCCGCAGGGACATTACGGTCCCCGGGACCGTCAGGAAAATCAACATGGTTCAGGCGATGCTGGCCGAACGGCCGGCCCTTGATGCGAAGAAGTTCCAGAACCCGGAGATCACGGCCAAGGGCGAGGCCCGCGCCACCGTGGCCCTGGCCGGCCTCGACGCCCTGTGGATCAACACGGGGTCGCTCTGCAACATCGAATGCGCCGGCTGCTACATCGAAAGCGGGCCGAGGAACGACCGCTTGGCCTATATCACCCGGGACGAGGTTTCGGTCTTTCTCGACGAGATCGCGCGGGACGGCCTGGGCACCCGGGAAATCGGATTCACGGGCGGCGAGCCCTTCATGAACCGGGATCTGCCCGCCATGGCCGGGGATGCCTTGGCGCGGGATTTCCGCGTGCTGATCCTGACCAACGCCATGGCCCCCCTGTGGCAGAAGCGGGCTGCCGTCGCCGAGCTTGCCCGGCGCCACGGCAAGGCCCTGGCGCTGCGCGTGTCCATCGACCATTTCACCCCGGCCGGCCACGAGGTGGTCCGGGGGGCGAACAGTTGGGCGCCCATGATGCGCGGCCTGAAATGGCTGGCGGATCTGGGCGTCACCCTGTCCGTCGCCGCGCGCCAGCCGGTCGGCGAGACGGAGGAGGAAACCCGCGCCGGCTTCGCCCACCTGTTCACCGCCGAGGGCATCGCCCTGGACGCCCGCTCGCCCCGCGATCTGGTCGTGTTTCCCGACATGGACGCGGCCCGCGACGTGCCGGAAATCACCACCGCCTGCTGGGGCATTCTGGGCGTCGACCCGGCCAGCCTGATGTGCGCCACCGCCCGCATGGTGGTGAAGCGCAAGGGGGCGGGCGCGCCCGTCGTCCTGCCCTGCACCCTGCTGCCCTATGACGTGCAATTCGAAATGGGCCCGACCCTGGCCGACGCCGGGGGCCCCGTGCACCTGAATCATCCCCATTGCGCCACCTTCTGCGTGCTCGGCGGCGCCAACTGTTCCGGAGGCGATTAAAGCCATGGCTGCGACCCGACGTCCCGCCCTCGACCTCGGCCGCCTCGACGGCCCGGTCCTGCTGTTCGGCGGTCCCTATTCCAACCTGCAGTCGACCCGGGCGCTGCGCGCCGAAGCCACGCGGATGAACATCCCGACGGACCGGGTGATCTGCACGGGCGACGTGGTCGCCTATTGCGGTGACCCGGACGGCACTCTCGACGAGATCATCGACTGGGGCTGCCATGTCGCCATGGGCAATTGCGAGGAAGCACTGGGCGAAGGCGGCGATGACTGCCGCTGCGGCTTCGAGAAAGGATCGCAATGCGACCTTCTGTCCGTGCGCTGGTTCGCCCATGCCAGCAGCCGCGTGACGCCGTCCCACAAGGCCTGGATGGCTGGCCTGCCCCATCCCATCACGTTCGAGACGGGGGGTGCGAAATTCGCCGTGGTCCACGGCCATTCCCGGGATATTTCCGAATGGGTGTTCGCCTCGACGCCCGAGGCGGAAAAGCGCGTCGCCCTCGACGATCTTGCCGTCGACGCCGTAATCGCCGGCCATTCCGGCCTGCCGTTCACCGATGTGCTTCCCGACGGACGCCTGTGGCACAACCCGGGCGTCATCGGCGTGCCCGCCAACGACGGCACGCCCCGGGTCTGGTATTCCGTGCTGGCCCCCGGCCCGGACGGGATCACCATCCGTCACCTGGCGTTGGATTACGATTTCGAGGGGGCGCGGGCCCGCATGGCCCAGGAAGCCCTGCCCGACGCCTACCGCCTGGCCCTGAAAGACGGCCTGTGGCCCAACCTGGACGTTCTGCCGACGGCGGAAGCGGCCGAGACCGGACAGGCGCTGGCGTTCGAACCGATCACCTGGACCTTGCCGAAACCGCGCGTCGGGAAAGTCGCCTGACGGCGGACGCGCTTACTTGTAGCGGATTTCGCAGATTTCGTAGGCTTTGGAGCCGCCGGGGGCGGCGACCTCGACCGAATCCTCGGCCGACTTGCCGATCAGGGCCCGGGCCAGGGGCGAGGTCACGGAAATCTTGCCCTTTTCCAGGTCGGCCTCGTGCTGACCGACGATGCGGTAGGTGACTTCCTTGCCCGTATCCTCGTCAGCAAGCAATACCCAGGCCCCGAACCGCACCGTGTCGCCAGCCATGCCCGAGGTGTCGATGACCTCGGCCAGGCTGATGGCGGCCTCCAGTTCGGCGATGCGGCCTTCGATGAAGCCCTGCTTGTCGCGCGCGGCGTCGTATTCGGCGTTTTCCGACAGGTCGCCATGGGCCCGCGCCTCGGCGATCGCCTGGATCACGGCCGGGCGGTCCACCGCCTTCAGGCGCTTGAGTTCGTCCTCGAGGGCCTGAAGGCCCTCGCGCGTCATCGGAAGTTTGTCCATCTCACCGCTCTCCTGCGCCGATCCGGGCGCGTCAAAACACAAAACCGTGGTGCCGGCCCCTACAAGCAAGGGCCCGTCTATCACCGGATCATGCTGGATTGGTCTAGTACGTCTTAGAAAAATAATCTTGTAGCGGCGCCACTTCAAGGGTCCCGTGGGCCATCGCCTCCATGGCCGCGACGGCGGCGGCGGCGGCGGTCAGGGTGGTGTAGTGGGGCACACCCTGTTCAAGCGCCGCGCGGCGGATCGACCGCGAGTCCTCGATCGCCTGCGCGCCCTCGGTCGTATTGATGACCAGATGGATGTCGCCGTTGACGATGGCGTCCTCGCAATGGGGGCGGCCTTCGAGAACCTTGTTGATGCGCGCCACGTCCAGGCCCTGGTCGGCCAGGAAACGCTGCGTGCCGCCCGTGGCCACCAGCTGGAAGCCGATCGCCGCGAGACGCCGGGCCAGGGCCGCCATGCCGGTCTTGTCCCGGTCCTTGACCGAGATGAACACCGTGCCCGAGGTCGGCAGGCTCATGCCCGCCGCCAGCTGCGATTTGGCGAAGGCGCGGGGGAAGTCGCGGTCCAGGCCCATGACCTCACCCGTCGATTTCATTTCCGGGCCCAGCACCGTATCGACGCCGGGGAAGCGCGAGAACGGGAACACCGCTTCCTTGACCGCGACATGGCCGCCGACGGCGCGCGAGGTCAGGTCCATGTCGGCCAGCTTTTCGCCGCACATCAGGCGGGTCGCGATCTTGGCCACCGGGATGCCCGTGGCCTTGGCGACGAAGGGCACGGTGCGCGACGCCCGGGGATTGACCTCCAGGATGTAGATGTCGCCGTCCTTGACCGCGAACTGCACGTTCATCAGGCCGACCACGCCAAGACCCTTGGCCAGGGCGTGGGACTGGCGTTCCAGTTCGGCGATGGTGTCGGGGCCGAGCGAGAACGGCGGCAGCGAACAGGCGCTGTCGCCGGAATGAATGCCCGCTTCCTCGATGTGCTGCATGATGCCGGCGACGAACACGTCGGTGCCGTCGGCGAGCGCGTCGACATCGACCTCGATGGCGTCCTGCAGATAGCTGTCGAGCAGCACCGGGCTGTCCCCGGACACCTTGACCGCATCGGTCATGTAGCGGCGCAGCGCCGTCAGGTCGTGAACGATTTCCATGGCGCGGCCGCCCAGAACGTAGGCCGGCCGGATGACCAGGGGATAGCAAATGCGTTCGGCCACGGCTTCGGCCTCGGCCTGGGAGCGGGCCAGACCGTTGGCCGGCTGACGCAGGTTGAGATCGGTCAAAAGCTTCTGGAACCGCTCGCGGTCCTCGGCCAGGTCGATGGCGTCGGGCGAGGTGCCGAGAATGGGAATGCCGGCACTTTCCAGGGCCAGGGACAGCTTCAAGGGCGTCTGTCCGCCCAGCTGCACGATGACGCCCTTGAACTCACCCTTGGACTGCTCGCCCCGGATCAATTCGATCACGTCCTCGGCGGTCAGGGGTTCGAAGAACAGGCGGTCCGAGGTGTCGTAATCGGTCGACACCGTTTCCGGGTTGCAGTTGACCATGATGGCCTCGTACCCGGTTTCCTTCAGCGCATAGGCGGCATGGACGCAGCAGTAATCGAATTCGATGCCCTGGCCGATGCGGTTGGGCCCGCCGCCCAGGATCGCGACCTTCTTGCGGTCCGTCGGCTCGGCCTCGTTCTCGGGTTCGCGCGATCCGTCGCCTTCGTAACAGGAATACATGTAGGACGTCTTGGCCGGGAATTCGGCGGCGCAGGTATCGACCCGCTTGTAGACCGGGGTGATGCCCTGGGCGCGGCGGGCTTCCGAGGCGTCAAGGGCGGTTCCGCCCGTCAGTTCCGCCAGGCGCGCGTCGCAGAAGCCCATTTTCTTCAACGCGAGCCAGCCGGCCGCGTCCGTCGGCAGGCCCTCGCTCTTGACCCGCGCCTCGGCATCGATGATGGCCTTCAACTGGTCGAGGAACCAGGGATCGTACTTGCTGATGGCGGCGGCTTCGTCCACGGGCATGCCCTGGCGCAAGGCCTCGGCGATGGCCAGGATGCGGTCGGGCGTGGGCCGCGAAATGGCGGCGCGCAGCACGTCGCGGTTGGCCTCGAACCCGGCGTCCGGATCCAGGCCCTCGATCTCCACGTCGTTCAGGCCCGTCAGGCCCGTTTCCATGGAACGCAGGCCCTTCTGCAGGCTTTCCGCGAAACAGCGGCCGATGGCCATGGCCTCGCCCACGGATTTCATGGCGGTGGTCAAAAGCGGCTCCGCCCCCGGGAATTTCTCGAAGGTGAAGCGCGGGATCTTGGTGACCACGTAATCGATGGTCGGCTCGAAGCTTGCCGGCGTGACGCCGGTGATGTCGTTGTCCAACTCGTCCAGGGTATAGCCGCAGGCCAGCTTGGCCGCGATCTTGGCGATGGGAAAGCCCGTCGCCTTGGACGCCAGGGCCGACGACCGCGACACCCGGGGGTTCATTTCGATGACCACCAGGCGGCCGTCCGCCGGGTTGACGGCGAACTGCACGTTGGACCCGCCCGTATCGACCCCGATCTCGCGCAGCACCGCGATCGAGGCGTTGCGCATGATCTGGTATTCCTTGTCCGTCAGGGTCAGCGCCGGCGCCACGGTGATGCTGTCGCCCGTATGCACGCCCATGGGATCGATGTTTTCGATGGAACAGATGATGATGCAGTTGTCGGCGCTGTCGCGCACGACCTCCATCTCGTATTCCTTCCAGCCGAGAACGCTTTCCTCGACCAGAACTTCCGTGACCGGGCTGGCGGCCAGGCCGCCGGCGACGATCTTTTCGAACTCGGGCCGGGTGTAGGCGATGCCGCCGCCGATGCCGCCCATGGTGAAGGACGGGCGGATGATGGCCGGCAGGCCGACCTCGCCCAGGGCTTCGTAGGCGTCGGCCATGGAATTGACGACCCGCGATTTCGGGCTTTCCAGGCCAATCTTCTCCATGGCGTCGCGGAACTTCTGGCGGTCCTCGGCCTTGGCGATGACCTCGGCGTCGGCGCCGATCATCTCGACCCCGTATTTCTCCAGCACGCCGTTTTCGGCGAGCGCGATGCCCGTGTTCAGGCCCGTCTGCCCGCCCATGGTCGGCAGCAGCGCGTCGGGCCGTTCCTTGGCGATGATCTTTTCCACGAATTCGGGCGTGATCGGCTCGATATAGGTCGCGTCGGCCATGCTCGGGTCGGTCATGATGGTGGCCGGGTTCGAATTGACCAGGATGACCCGGTAGCCTTCCTCGCGCAGGGCCTTGCAGGCTTGCGCGCCGGAATAATCGAACTCACAGGCCTGGCCGATGACGATAGGCCCGGCGCCGATGATGAGTATCGAGGAGATGTCTGTTCTTTTAGGCATGGTTTTCTCTCATCACAGCACGAAGCGCTTCAATCCGTCCTTCAGCAGCTTCGAATTGAAGTTGATCAACAGCCCCGTCGAAAACCCGCCGAACCGCAGGTAGGTCAACACCTGGGCCTCGTGAACGGGCGTCAGCCTTTCGACGCTCTTGATCTCCAGCAACAAATCCTTCTCGACGACAATGTCCGCGCGAAACCCGCTTTCCAGCTTCGTGCCCTTGTAAGCCACCGACACCGGCAATTGCCGCTGAAAGTCGATATGGGCATTCGCCAGTTCCTGGCACAGACAATCCTCGTACACGCTTTCCAGCAACCCCGGACCGAGCGTCTTGTGAACCTCGATGGCCAAGCCGATCACTTTGTCCGTGAGTTGGTCTTTCGCCATGTCGCGTCGCTCACAACGGCCTCAGGCCGGGATAATTTATTAATCAGACACAGAGCCCACAGAGATTCCACGGAGGACACGGAGCGGCCTCGACCGGATCGGCATCTCGTTCTTCTCTGCGATCTCCGTGTCTCCTCTGTGCTCTCTGTGTCTTATTACTCAGGTCAACCGGTCCTCGCCCTTCCCGGGCGCAAACCACGTATTCGGCTAGTCTTGCTCATCCATCAGCGCGACGAACCGCTTGAACAGGTAGTGCGAGTCCTGCGGCCCCGGCGAGGCTTCCGGGTGGTACTGCACGGAGAACACGGGCTTGCCGTCGACCCGGATACCTTCGAGGGCGCCGTCGAACAGGGAGCGGTGGGTTTCGATCACGCCGGCGGGCAGGCTGTCGCGTTCGACCACGAAGCCGTGGTTCTGCGAGGTGATTTCGACCTTGCCGGTCTCCAGATCCTTCACCGGCTGGTTGGCGCCGCGGTGGCCCAGGTGCATCTTCGACGTCTTGGCCCCCAGGGCCAGGGCCAGGATCTGGTGGCCCAGGCAGATGCCGAACACGGGCAGGCCCGTGGCCATCACGTCCTGGACCATGGGCACGGCGTATGCGCCGGTCGCCGCCGGGTCGCCGGGGCCGTTGCTAAGAAAAAGCCCATCGGGGCGATGGGCCAGGATGTCTTCGGCGGTGGCCGTCGCCGGCACCACGGTGACCTTGCAGCCCTCGGCGGCGAGGCAGCGCAGGATGTTCTGCTTGGCGCCGAAATCGACGGCGACGACGTGATGCTTGGGCGCCGTCTGGGTGCCGTAGCCTTCGCCCAGTTTCCACATCGTGGTGTCCCAGGAATAGGTCTGGGCGCAGGACACGTCCTTGGCCAGGTCCAGGCCCTCGAGCCCGGGAAAGCCCTGGGCCATTTTGATGAGGGCCGGAATGTCGAGGGGGCCGTCGTCCTTATAGGCGACGACGCCATTGGGCGCCCCGCCGTCGCGGATCAGGCGGGTCAGGCGCCGGGTATCGACCCCGGTGACCGCCGTCAGGCCGTGGGATTTCAGCCAGGCGTCCAAATGCTGGGCCGCGCGCCAGCTGGCCGGATCGGTGATGTCGGCGCGCATGACCGCCCCCCGGGCCGCCGGGGTGATGGTTTCCATGTCTTCCGGATTGGCGCCGACGTTGCCGATGTGCGGGAAGGTGAAGGTGATGACCTGGCCGGCATAGGACGGATCGGTGAGGATTTCCTGATAGCCGGTGATCGAGGTGTTGAAACAGACCTCGCCCACGGAGGCGCCGGGGGCTCCCGCGCCGCGGCCCCAGAAAACCTCGCTGGACGCCAGCACCAGGGCCGCGTTTGCGTTCGGCGGTTGGGCGGCCACGGTCGTGGTCGCGGGCTTGGAGGCTTCGGACATATGACTTTTTTCGGGCTGGGGTTGGACCAAGGCGCCCGGGCCTCGCCGACGGCGGCGACCCTGCATGCGTTGGAAACAAGCTTCTACGCGTGTCCCCGCATCAGGTCAAGACTCGTTTCAGAAAAAATATCCTTATATTTCAATCAATTAAAGAATCGGAACACGTTTGCCTTGGGGGGCGATTTGGGCTAGGGTCCGCATCTTCCGCCACAACCGGGACATACCCATGCTACGTGAGCAGATTTCGGCTGCGCTGAAGACCTCCATCAAGTCCAAGGAAGCCTGCGCCACGGCGACCCTGCGCCTGATCAGCGCGGCCATCAAGGACCGCGACATCGCCGCCCGCGACAAGGGCAACCAGGACGGCATTTCCGACGAGGAAATCCTGAGCCTGCTGCAGTCCATGATCAAGCAGCGCGTCGAAAGCGCCGACATCTACGAGAAGGGCGGGCGCCAGGAACTGGCCGACCGCGAGCGTGAGGAAATCACCGTCATCGAGGGCTTCCTGCCGGCTCAGATGTCGGCGGACGAGGTCGCCGAGGCCGTGGACGGCGCGATCAAGGACACCGGCGCCGACTGCATCAAGGACATGGGCAAGTGCATGGCCGCCCTGAAGCAGAAGTACGCCGGCCGCATGGACTTTTCCAAGGCCAGCGCCCTGGTCAAGGACAAGCTCTGCTAGTCCGGGCCCGCTATCCGATTCGCGCGGCGTTTCCTTAGCAAAATCCATACGTACAGACTGTGGATGACTTAAGAATCACGGGGATAAGCCCCGTGACTCCCTTGCTGCGCCGACACCCCTATTATGAGTATGGTCGCAGGTTGCAATCCTGCCCCGAAACCGAAGACAGGCGGCCCATCGCAGATGGCGATCCCCCCGGAATTCCTGGAAGAACTGAAGGCGCGGCTGCCCGCGACGGAGGTCGTGGGACGGCGGGTGAAGCTCATCCGCTCGGGCCGCGACACCAAGGGCTGCTGCCCCTTCCATAAGGAAAAGACGCCGAGCTTCCACGTCTACGACGACCATTACCACTGCTTCGGCTGCGGCGCCCATGGTTCGGTCATCGATTTCGTCATGGAAAGCGAGGGCCTGGAATTCCGCGAGGCGGTGCAGCGTCTGGCCGGCGAGGCCGGGCTGCCCATGCCCGAGGAAACGCCGGAGGACCGCGAGCGCCGGGCCCGCAACCGCACCCTGGCCGAGGTCGTGGAGATGGCGGCGGCGTTCTTCGAGAAATGCCTGCGCATGCCCGAGGGCCGCCCGGCCCTGGACTACCTGCGCGGGCGCGGCCTGACGGACGAGACGATCCGCCGGTTCCGCTTAGGATTCTCCCCGGACGGGCGCGGCAAGCTGAAATCCATGCTGGCGGCGGAGGGCGTCGAAGAGGGCCTGATGGTTGCCGCCGGGCTGCTGGTTCAGCCCGAGGACGCGGGGCGCGAGCCCTACGACCGGTTCCGCGGCCGCGTCATGTTCCCGATCACTGACCGCCAGGGCCAGGTCATCGCCTTCGGCGCGCGCTTGCTGGCGGGGGACGGGCCGAAGTACCTGAATTCGCCGGAAACGCCCCTGTTCCACAAGGGCCGCAACCTGTACGGCCTGGCCCAGGCCAAGGATGCGATCCGAAGCGCCGGCACGGTCATCGTCTGCGAAGGCTATACGGACGTCATCGCCCTGGCCCAGGCCGGGATCGGCCAGGCCGTTGCGCCCTTGGGCACGGCCCTGACGGAAGAGCAGATCGCCCTGTTGTGGCGGCTGGCGCCGGAGCCGGTGCTGTGCTTCGACGGCGACGCGGCCGGCCAGCGCGCCGCCGCGCGGGCGGCGGAGCGGGCCCTGCCGCTGCTCAAGGCCGGGTTCGGGCTGCGTTTCGCCCTGCTGCCGGCGGGCGAGGATCCGGACAGTCTGGTCCAGGGCCAGGGCCGCCAGGCCTTCGACGAACTTCTGGCCGGCGCCACGGCCCTGTCCGAACTGATCTGGCGGGTTGAATCGGGCGGCCGCCTGCCGCCGACGCCGGAAGGCCGGGCGGATTTGAACAAGCGCCTCGACCAGCGCATCCGCGACATTCCCGATCCCACCGTGCGGCGCTATTTCCAGGACTTCTTCAAAAGCCGCCTGTGGCCCGACGGCCCCGGCCGGCAGGGCGGGCGCGGCGGCCAACGCCAGGGGCGCGGGTTCGGCGGCGGGAAATGGGTCGCCAACGCCTGGACCGGGCCATCCGAACGCCTGCGCGCCGACACCGCCGACACCCGGCCGGTGGAGAGTGCGCGCCTGCGCTGGGCCATCCTTTTGGCCACGGCGATCAACCATCCGGAGCTGCTGGCCGAGGTCGAGGAAGAGCTGGGCCATGTCGCCATCAACGACCAGAACCTTGACAATCTGCGTCAGGCGATATTAATCACCCACGCGGGTGGTTTACCCCTTGACACAAGGGGGCTTGTAAACCACTTGTCAGAGCAGGGTTATTCCCAGGCGCTGAGCCAGCTATTAAGTGCGCGAACCTACGACCACGCTAGATTCGCCCGACCCAATGCGGGATATGCAGAGGCCAGACAGGGTTGGGAAGCGACCATTAGCCACTTGCGCGGAGAGGACCTGGAGTCCGAACTCCAAGCAGCCCAGGATGCTGTCCGGCGGGATCCGTCGGAAGCAAACATGAACTGGGTTGTTCGGGTTCGGCGGATGATGGACGAAAGCGAACAGCCGGAAGCGGCCTTTGACTAAGGGGCGGCGCGGCGGCAAGTGGTTGAACCAGCAGGCGGTTTGACGGGACGAATCTTCAGACTGAGACAAGGCATCGGGACCCCATAGGGATTTGAGCCGGACCGGACGCCAAGGGCGGCAAGGACCGGAGGGGGCGGGGTTCCCCGGACAACGGATTTAGAGGTCGAGCGTGGCAAAAGCACAAGCGAAAGATCAAGACGGCGGCGACACCCAGGAAGAAGGCGGCGACAGCCCCCTTCTCGATACCCTGGGAGCGGCCGTCAAGAAGATGGTCGCCAAGGGCAAGGAGCGCGGGTACGTCACCTATGACGACCTGAACGGCGCCCTGCCCCCGGAAAAGGTGTCCTCGGAACAGATCGAAGACACCATGGCGATGCTGTCCGAAATGGGCATCAACGTGGTCGAGAACGAAGAGACCGACGAGACCCCGGCCGAGAGCGACAGCGACGGTGACGGCGACGGCGACGGCGAGGAAAAGACCACCTCGACCGCCGGCAACGTCGATGAAAACGACCTGGGCCGCACGGACGACCCTGTGCGCATGTACCTGCGCGAGATGGGCTCGGTCGAGCTGCTGTCCCGCGAGGGCGAAATCGCCATCGCCAAGCGCATCGAAGCGGGCCGCGAGATGATGATCGGCGGCCTGATGGAAAGCCCGCTGACCATCAAGGCCATCACCGTATGGCATGACGCGCTGATCGCCGAAGACATGCTGCTGCGCGACATCATCGACCTGGAAGCCACCCACGGCGGCGGCCCGGGCCAGCCGGGCGCCGTTCCCGCCAACACCAACGGCGGCGAGGAAGACGGCGACGGCGACACGGCCGAAGCCGCGCCCGCGGAAGGCGCCAAGGAAGGCGCTGCCGAGACCGCCAAGGACGCCAAGAAGGCCGCCCCGTCGGATGACGACTCGACCGAAACCTCGAGCGAGGACGGCGAGAGCAAGAGCAGCGGCGATGATGACGACGATGACGAGGACGACGGTGAAAACAACCTGTCGCTTGCCGCCCTCGAAGCCAAGCTGAAGCCCGAGGTCATCGAGACCTTCGAGAACATCGCCAAGACCTACAAGAAGCTGCACCGGGTGCAGATGCAGCGCCTTGAGGCCCTGACCTCGGGTGAGCAGCCAAAGCCCAGCCAGGAAAAGCGGTTTCAGAAGCTGCGCAAGGAGCTGATCGAGTGGATGGAGGACGTCCACCTGAACAACAACCGGGTCGAGCAGCTGCTGGACCAGCTGTACGGCCTCAACCGCCGGCTGGTCGGGCTGGAGGGCAAGATCCTGCGTCTCGCCACCACGGCGCGCATCAACCGCGACGAGTTCCTGGAAGCCTACCAGGGCCACGAGCTTGATCCGGGCTGGCTGAAGCGGGTCGAAAAGCTGCCCGCCAAGGGTTGGCAGCGGTTCGCCACCCGCTTCAAGGACGACATCGCGGAAATGCGCGGCCAGGTCGCCGAGGTGTCCCAGACGGCGGGCCTGCCGATCCTGGAATTCCGCCGCATCGTCGGCACCGTGCAGAAGGGCGAGCGCGAGGCCGCCAAGGCCAAGAAGGAAATGATCGAGGCCAACCTGCGGCTCGTCATCTCCATCGCCAAGAAGTACACCAACCGCGGTCTGCAGTTCCTCGACCTGATCCAGGAAGGCAACATCGGCCTGATGAAGGCGGTCGACAAGTTCGAATACCGTCGCGGCTACAAGTTCTCGACCTACGCCACCTGGTGGATCCGGCAGGCCATCACGCGGTCCATCGCCGACCAGGCGCGCACCATCCGCATCCCCGTGCACATGATCGAGACGATCAACAAACTGGTCCGCACCTCGCGCCAGATGCTGCACGAAATCGGCCGCGAGCCGACGCCGGAGGAACTGGCGGCGCGTCTCTCCATGCCGCTGGAAAAGGTGCGCAAGGTGCTGAAGATCGCGAAGGAGCCGATCTCGCTCGAAACGCCCATCGGCGACGAGGAAGACTCGCATCTCGGCGACTTCATCGAGGACAAGAACGCGGTGCAGCCGCTCGACGCCGCCATTCAGGGCAACCTGCGCGAAACCACCACGCGGGTGCTGGCCAGCCTGACGGCCCGAGAAGAGCGCGTGCTGCGCATGCGCTTCGGCATCGGCATGAACACGGACCACACGCTGGAAGAAGTCGGCCAGCAGTTCTCGGTCACCCGCGAGCGAATACGTCAAATCGAAGCCAAGGCGCTCAGGAAGCTGAAACATCCGTCCCGGTCGCGGAAACTCAGAAGCTTCCTGGACTACTAAACGCCAGGGCAAGCGGACCAAACGACAGGCCGGGAGCGACACCGCTTCCGGCCTTTTCCGTTCCGCCATGGGGACGGAGGAAAACCGAATAAAGGGCCAGTAGCTCAACTGGTTAGAGCCGACGGCTCATAACCGTCTGGTTGCAGGTTCGAGTCCTGCCTGGCCCACCACCACATATAATCTATTGATATTTCGAGAAATTATTGCACACCAACAAGCACAAAACTTGGCATCTCAAAATTCACTTTTGATCCAAAGCGCTCATTTACCATTCGGTAGCTGGTTTCGTAATTGCTCCGAAATTTGTGTAAGCATCTCGTATGCCATGCAAATGGCCGCCCCCATCGACGGCGTGTTCATTGATCGCCCGGTAATTTGTTATACCTTCACATAGAAAATCACGAGTATTATTCCGAGCAACTCGGTATGCCTAAGTTGGTGGGAATGCCTAGCAAGAAGATTACAAATCAGACATCCGCCCGATTTTTGTTATCGATCATCGAGAAGATGGATGATGATCGTAGGCGAAACATTGCGTTCGATATTTACATCAAGTCCCGCAGTTACGCGATTCTAAACAAGACCGCTTTCGTCGCAGCATTGGTTGGAAGCCTAGCCATCTTGGTTTGGCCCGTTCTCGCTGTATCTGAGATGCTCATTGGAACGGTTTTATCTGAGGCTGTAACGCAAACCGCGATAACGGGTTTCACTGGTCTTGCGATCTACTTCTATTTGACTTCCAAACGCAAGCAGACGGCGGCCGAAACTCTGCTACGGACCGTCGCATTCTCTGAACGGCCAGTTTCTGAACTCGGGGAAACAGTTGCTGCAATGCTTCAGCAGATCGATATCGGGCTGCAATTCCGAAACACAGACAACAGCTGATCACGACATCCTCATCATCGACAAAGACGCGCACAACCCTGCCATGGCTTTATCGGATAATTGTGGAGCAGGGCGCTGAATATGGGATGTCCTCTGATGGCTAGAAGCGGACGCTCACTTGTCCGAAAGCTATGACGATCACCCAGTTCGCAGCTTCGCCCTGCCTGGCCCACCATTTCCTTTGAACCTTCCGTGATTATTCAGATTGGCCCTCAGGGACAGTCCGGGCAGCGATCACGACATCTGTTGGCGCACAGCGCCGCATCCCCCATCATGGGGGTGCCTTTTCGCCGCCCCTCACAATCACCCGGGAACATGCCCGTCATGGCCGATGCAACCGCAGCAGGAGACAGAGCACAGCCGTTCTTCGGAACACTGCCCAGCTTTGACGACTTCATGGCCGTTTTCGAGGAAGCGAACTACACCCCCATCCCCGACGGCTGGGCCATCATCATCACCGACATCAAGGGATCGACCAAGGCCATCACCGAAGGCCGCTACAAGGACGTCAACATGGTCGGCGCCGCGTCGATTTCGGCGGTCCTGAACGTGACTCGCGTCAACGAAGTGCCGTTTTCATTCGGCGGTGACGGCGCGACATTCGTCGCCCCCCAGGAAACCCTGCCCAGGGTGCGCGAAGCCCTGCTGAAAACCCGCAATCTGGCCGCGGGCGGCTTCGGCATGGAACTTCGCGTCGGCGCCGTCCCCATTGCCGCCCTGCGCGCCATGGGCGCCGATGTCAGGGTCGCCAAATACCGCCTGAGCGCAGGCAACTATCTGGCGATGTTCGACGGTGGCGGCCTGGCCCTTGCCGATAAACTGATCAAGGCTGACGACGGCAGCCAAGGCTATCGGATTGACGACGAGATTCCCGATGAGCCGCCCGATCTGGAGGGCTTGTCCTGCCGGTGGGAACCGTTGTCGGCGCAGCGCGGGCGCATGTTGACCATTCTCGTGCAATCCCTGAGCGCCCGGGCCGAAGACCAATCGCGTGCCTATCGGACGGTTTTGGCGGAGCTCGTCAAAATTCTCGGCCCGAACTTCCAGAACAGCCGCCCGGTCACCGAGAAAAACATGCGGTTCCGCTGGCCGCCCCGCGGGCTGCGCGCGGAAGCGATCATGTCACGCGGCGGCCGTCCCTATTTCAGGCATCTGATGTTTCTCTATTGGCAGAGCTTTCTGCAGTTTCTGCTGGAAACCTTCGATCTCAGCGGCGGCGGCTACAACGCGCCGGAATATCGCCGGGAGCTGCGGGCGAATTCCGACTACCGCCGGTTCGACGACACATTGCGGATGGTCCTGGACTGCACGGTCGAGGAAGTGCGGCAGGTCGAAGCCTGCCTCGACGGCCTGCACCGGCAGAATATGATCGCCTACGGCACCCATCAGGCGGACAGCGCCCTGATGACCTGCCTGCTGTTCAGCCTCCCGGACAGCAAGCACGTGCACTTCATCGACGGCGGCGACGGCGGCTACGCCATGGCGGCGGCGAACCTGAAACGGCAACTCGCGGCAATCGACCGGACGGCCGACCCGGCATAGCGCGCGCCCCGCCGCCGAAGCAGTGAATTCCTACGGCATCCAGGGCCGTCAGGGGCTGACGCTTGTCCCGCATCAGGCCCGTATGTGTTGAAATTTCGAAATCATCCCCGCAATGCCTGACCCCGGCCGCGCCGCCGGTCAGGATGAATAGCAGCAACGTGTCCTCATCGTGTTCGTAGGCATGCACGCGGGTCGGCACGTCACCGTAGGTAACATGCATGATGCTCAGACCGCCCAAGTCGGCGCATCTGAGCGAGGCGTCGATTTCATGGCCCTTGCCGATGACGTCGATTTCATCGGTGTTCGTCAGGCGCGTCAGGATATCCCGCATTTCATGCTGGTCCTTGGACGCCAGAATTTGGTGATTCTCAAGGTATGTCATGTGGAAGGCGCCGCGATCTATCCGACGAATACCCATGCACTAGAACTGACCCGATCAATCTTAACTTCTGATGCTTTTTCGAGAGAATGAAAGGCCTTACTCTACCCCGGCCTGGCCTGTTCAGGGCGGTGCAAATCCGCTAAATGGTGACGGTCCTTAGAACAAACCGCAATCAGGAGATCCATCCATGGGGGAACAATGTGTCGTCGTGACCGGCGGCAGCAGCGGCATCGGGCGCGCCTGCGTCGAAGCCGTGGCCGCGTCGGGCACCAAGGTCGTCAACCTGGACCGCAACCCGGCCGAACTCATTCCGGGCGAAACCTTCATTGAGATCGACCTCTATGATCACGGCAAGATCCGCGACGTGTTCGCCAGCATCGCCCAGACCTTCGACATCGTCGGCCTGGTTAACAACGCCGGCATGTCGCTGGCCAAAACCCTGGCCGAGACCGAACCCGGGGATTTCGACAAGGTGGTCCCCCTCAACATGGTCGCCCCGGCGCTCTGCGCCAAATACGCGGCCGAGGCCATGAAACGCGTCGGTTGGGGCCGCATCGTCAACATGTCCAGCCGCGTCATCCTGGGCAAGGAACTGCGCACCACCTATGCGGCGACCAAGGGCGGCATCGCCGCCATGGCCAAGGTCTGGGCCCTTGAACTGGCGGCCGACGGCATCACCGTCAACACCATCGCCCCCGGCCCCATCGCGACGCCCCTGTTCAAGGAGGTAAACCCCCCGGGCGCCCCCAGAACCCAGAAGATCATCGACGGCGTGCCGGTCAAGCGCCTGGGCGAACCGGAAGACATCGCCAACGCCGTGATGTTCTTTCTGAAGAAGGAAAGCGGCTTCGTCACCGGCCAGACACTCTTCGTCTGCGGCGGACTGACCGTCGGCGGCGCGCAGTAACGGGCACCGTCACGCCTGCGAAACATCGCTGGAACCGCCCTCCGTAATCGGTCACAAAGACGGGTGTGGCGTGTCCGCCGCAATTCCTCACACCAAGGAGTACCCGCATGACCTCGATCCTGATTCTCGGCTTTCTGATCGGGATTCGTCATGCATTCGAGCCCGATCACCTGGCCGCCGTGACCGCCATGGCGACGGGCAGGACGTCGCTGCGCCAGACCCTGCGCCAAGGCGCCGTCTGGGGCCTGGGCCATACCACCACCCTGTTCCTGGTCTGCGGTGCCGTGATCTACATGGAAACGGCGATTTCCGACGTCGCCGCCCGCATGATGGAGGCCGTGGTCGGCGTGCTGCTGGTCGGCCTGGGGGTTGAGGTGATCCGCCGCATGATCCGCGACCGCATCCATTTCCACGCCCACCGCCACGAGGGCGGGGCAACCCATTTCCACGCCCATTCCCACAAACACGATCCCAAACAGGCGGTCCACCCGCACCTGCACGATCACGACCACCGCCAGGGCTTTCCCCTGCGCTTTTTCGTCGTCGGCCTGATGCACGGCATGGCCGGGTCGGCGGCACTTGCCGTCATGACCGCGCAGACCACGGCCTCGCCCTGGCTGGCCCTGGGATATGTCGCCCTGTTCGGCGTCGGGTCGATGGCCGGGATGGCCCTGTTCTCAGCGGCCATTTCCCTGCCGCTTCGGGGTGCCCGGTCCCTGACCTGGGCCCACAATGGCCTGCAGGCGGCGATCGGCTGCCTGACCGTCGGCCTGGGCGCCATGACCGTGGTCTCGTCGATTTTTCCCTGATCAGGCTTTGATGTTTGTCGGCACCATGGGAATCGAAGGTGCCGCCACCACCGCCGGCTCGGAAACAGGCATCGCTTCACGCAAACCGGCGAACACTTCACCGACCCCGATCAGAACCGGTCCCTCGCCTGCATCGGGCGTCTGGCCCGCCAGATAGCCCAATGTCCGCATGTCCCGGGTTTCGTCGGGGCGGCTGACGTTGGCGACGATCATGGCGGGCGTCCCAGGGGCGCGGCCCTGTTCGATCAGCCGCCGGGCCAGCGTGCCCGCCGTGCGTCCGGCCATGTAGACCATCAGCGTCGTGCCCGGATCGGCCAACCCCCGCCAATCCATATCCTCCGGCACCCCGCCCTCGCGGCCGTGCCCCGTAACGAAGCGGACGGAGCGCGCATGGTCGCGGTGGGTCAGCGATACGCCCAGCGCCGCCGCGGCCCCCAACGCCGCCGTGATCCCCGGCACCACGTCGACGGCGATGCCGCGGGCGCGCAGTTCCGCAATCTCCTCTCCGGCGCGGCCGAAGATCATGGGGTCGCCCGATTTCAGGCGCACCACCTGTTTGCCCTGTCCGGCCAGCTTGATCATCAGGCCGTTGATCTCGTCCTGGCGGCAGGACGGCCGGTTGCCCCGCTTGCCGACCAAAAGGCGCTTGGCCTCGCGCCGCGCCAGTTCCAGCACGTCGTCGGACACCAAATCGTCGTACAGGATCACGTCGGCGGCCTGAAGCGCCCGCACGGCCTTGAGCGTCAGAAGTTGGGCGTCCCCTGGCCCGGCGCCGACCAGGGTCACCCGCCCTGTTCCCCCTGCATCGCGGACCGTCAGGTTCGTCGGGTCCATGAGGGTTTCCGGCGCGGGATGGTCCGGCGCGGCGAAGGCGCGTTCCGCCTGGGCCCGCCAGAAGATGCGCCGGCGTGCCGCCTCGGGCATCAGGGCCTGGACCCGTCCGCGCAGCCCCTGTGCGGCCGCGGCCCAGCGGGCGATGCCCGGCGGCAGCAGGGTTTCGATGCGGCGGCGGATCGCCTGGCCCAGCACGGGGGCCGCCCCGGCGGTGGAAATGCCGATCACCACCGGCGAGCGGTTGACGATGGCGCCGAAGGAAAAATCGCAATGGGCCGGGCGGTCGATGATGTTGACCGGCACCCCCGCCGCCCGCGCGGCGGCGGCAAGATCAGCCCCCTGGCCGTCGTCCGCTGCATCGGCCACGGCCAGCGCGCATCCGGATAGATCACCCGCAGTCCACGGACGGCCGTCGGTGATCCGCGTCACCACCGCCCCGGCGGCGGTGATGAGGTCCGCTTTCCAGCCCGCCGCGTCCGTCGCCCCCCAGACCACGACCCGCCGGCCCGTCAGGTCGTGGAACAGGGGCAGCACGGCAAGGTCCGCCATGGCGCCCGGTATGCGTTCTTCAGGCCGTCTGGACATGTCAGCTTGCTTCCCTCAATTCGGCATCGGCGATCAGCACCTCGATTTCCGGGCGACACGACCCGCAGGTGATTCCCGCCCCCGTGCAGGCCCCCACCGCATCAACCGTGGTACAGCCCTGGTCGACGATGGCGCGGCGGATATCGTTGGCGCCGACGAACATGCAGGTGCAGACGATGGCCCCGGGGTCGGCCGTGTCGGCGGCGCGGCGCCCGGCCAGGATCGCGATCCGTTCGGCCAGGGTGGCGGCGCTGTCGGCCAGCTTTCCGGCCAGCCAGGCGCGGTCCGCGGTGACCGGCGCCCGCGACGCGAACAATGCCCCGGCCAATCGGTCCCCCTGAAAAGCCGCCATGCGGTAGCCGCCGGCGGCCCGATCCTCGCTCGCCATCACGCGGAGGGTGTCGCCCGACGCGTCCAGCCCCAGGACCGACGCCGCCCAGGCGGCCCAGTCCCCGGGCACGGCGGCCCCCGCCAGTTCCAGACGCCAGCCGCCCTCGGCCCGAGCCAGGGCCCAGTAATCGGCGCCCGCCGGATCGGGCCTCCGGGCTGCGACGGCGAAGGCGTAGAACCCGGCGGCGAAGGGCGTGACGCAGACCGGCGTGTATTTCGCTTCCGGCTGGCCCGACACGGGATCGACGTGGGACGCGACCAGGGCGTCGGCCCGCGCTCTGCCCGACCATTGATCGTTCCAATGCATGGGCATGAAGACCTGCCCGGGTTTGACCCGCCGGGTGATCAGGGCGCGCACCAGGCATTCGCCCTGGGGGCTCGTCACCCGGGCCAGCATGGCCGGGCCGAGGCCCAGGCGTTCCGCATCCTCGGGCACGATTTCCAGAAACGGCTCGGCCAGATGCTGCGACAGGGCCGGCGACAGGCCCGTGCGCGTCATGGTGTGCCATTGGTCGCGGATGCGCCCGGTGTTGAGGACAAGCGGATAAGCGATGTCCGTCGCCGTCGCCGGGGCTCGGTCCGTGACGGCGATGAAGCGTCCGCGTCCGTCGGCGGTGAAGAAGCCGCCGTCGGCGAAGAACCGGTCCTCGGACGCCCCCTCGGTCCGTTGCGGCCACAGGGTCGGCGGCAGCGCGTCATAGGCCCCATCGTCGATCGCCGCCATGGCGCCGAGATCGAGATCACGGGCCAGGGCCGCGTTGGCGCGGACGGTCAGGGCCGCGTATTCGCGGAAGATGTCGGCGGGGCCGGCGTAATCAAAGGCGTCGCCGTGCCCCAGACGGGCCGCGACCTGGGAAATCATCCACCAGTCGGCGCGCACGTCCTCGGGGATCGGCAGGAACGCGCGCTGCCTGGAAATCCGGCGTTCCGAATTGGTCACCGTGCCCTCCTTCTCGCCCCAGGCCTGGGCCGGCAGCAGGACATGGGCGAGCGCCGCCGTGTCCGTCGCCCGCGTCACGTCCGACACGGCGACGAAGGGGCATTGGCGGATGGCGTCGCGCACCCGGTCGGCGTCGGGCAGGCTGACCGCCGGGTTGGTCGCCATGACCCATAGCGCCTTGATGCGGCCGTCGGCCACGGCGTCGAACATGTCGACGGCCTTGAGCCCCGCCGCCCCGGCGATGACCGGGCTGGCCCAGAACCCCTGCACCAAGTCGCGGTGGGACGGGTCGTCCAGTTCCAGATGGCAGGCCAGTTGGTTGGCGAGCCCGCCCGTCTCCCGCCCGCCCATGGCGTTGGGCTGCCCGGTCACGGAAAACGGTCCCATGCCGGGCCGCCCGATACGGCCCGTCGCCAGGTGGCAGTTGATGATGGCGTTGACCTTGTCCGTGCCCGCCGAGGATTGGTTGACGCCCTGGCTGTAAACGGTGACCGTGCGCTCCGTGCGCACGAACAGCTTGTAGAAGGCCATGACCTGATCGAGCGGCAGGCCGCAGCGCGCCGCCACCCATTCCGGGTCCGCCGTCTCGGCCGTGCGCAGGGCCGCCGTGACCCCCGCCGTATGGTCGGCGATGAAGGTGCCGTCGAACCCGCCGGTTTGTGCCAGCCAAGCCAGCAGCCCGTTGAACAGGGCGACGTCCGACCCCGGCTGCAAGGCCAGATGCATGTCCGCCGTCTCCGCCGTCGCCGTGCGCCGGGGGTCGATGACGACGACGCGGGTGCCGCGCGCTTTCCGGGCCGCCTGCAGGCGCTGGTACAACACGGGATGGCACCAGGCCAGATTGGAGCCGACCATGACGACAAGGTCCGCCTGCTCCAGGTCCTCGTAAAGCCCCGGCACCGTATCCGTGCCGAAGGCGCGCTTGTGCCCGGCGACCGAGGACGCCATGCAGAGCCGCGAGTTGGTGTCGATGTTGCCCGAGCCGATGAAGCCCTTCATCAGCTTGTTGGCGACGTAATAGTCTTCGGTCAGCAACTGGCCGGAAACGTAGAAGGCGACGGAATCGGAGCCGTGTTCGTCGATCGCTTCGCGGAACCGGGAGGCGACAAGATCCAGGGCGTCGTCCCAGGATGCCTGCCGCCCCCCGATCTCCGGATGCAGCAAGCGGTCGTCGCGGGAGAGCGTTTCCCCCAGGTTGGTGCCCTTGGAACACAGCCGGCCGAAATTGGCCGGATGGTCGGGATCGCCCGAGATGGCGACGGCACCGTCGGCGGCCACGGTGGCCTTGACGCCGCAGCCGACCCCGCAATAGGGGCAGGTGGTCGCGGTGCAGGCGTTTTCCGGTTCCGTCGTTGCGGCGGCCATTCTCCCTGCTCCTCGCTTTAGGCCAACAAGGTCCGGTCGATGAGGACCTTGCCGTCGCGCACCTCGACGGGGAAGGTGCGCACGCGCCCTTCGTCCGGGGCCTTGGCGCGGCCTGTTTCCAGGTCGATGACCCAGTTATGCAAGGGGCAGGTCACGCCGGTCTCGTGCACGATGCCCTGGCTGAGCGGCCCGCCCTTGTGCGGGCAGCGGTCCTCCAGCGCGAAGACCTGGTCCGCCGCCGTGCGGAACAGGGCGACGCAGCCGAGCGTCGCCCGGATCACCCGCGCGCCCTGCGGCGGAATGTCTTCCAGCCGGCAGATTTCGATCCAGACCTGCGTTTTCGCGTTCATGCTCATGTCGTTCATCACGCGACTTTCCCCAAATGCCCGAGACGGAAGGAGGTGAATTCTTCCGCATCCTTGCCCTGGGCGCGTTCGGCCCAGGGATCGTTCTGCATGAACTGTTGTGAGTAGACGAAGCGGGCGTTCAGCTCCTTGCGCCGTGGGGCGTTCTCCACCACCTGATCGCGGGCGACGTCGAAGCCGACCCGGTCTGCCCATTTGTAGATGCGTTCCAGATAGCGGCCCTGCTCGCGGTAGAGCTGCATCAGGGCGCCGACGTATTCCATGACCTCCGCCTCCGTCGCCACGGTGCAGAGAAGCTCCGTCCCCTTGACGTGCATCCCGGCGGCCCCGGCGAAGTGGATTTCATAGCCACTGTCGACGCAGACCACGCCGATGTCCTTGCAGGTCGCCTCGGCGCAGTTGCGCGGGCAGCCGGACACGGCCAGCTTGACCTTGTGCGGCGTCCACGATCCCCACAGGAAGCGTTCCAGCTTGATGCCCAGGCCCGTGGAATCCTGGGTTCCGAAGCGGCACCAATCGGTGCCGACGCAGGTCTTCACCGTGCGTAGCGACTTGCCGTAGGCATGGCCGGACACCATGCCGGCGGCATTCAGGTCTGCCCAGACGGCAGGCAGGTCTTCCTTCTTCACGCCCAGAAGATCGATGCGCTGGCCGCCCGTGACCTTCACGGTCGGGATCTGGAACTTGTCGGCGACATCGGCGATGGCGCGCAGTTCGTCCGGCGTGGTGATGCCGCCCCACATGCGCGGCACCACGGAATAGGTGCCGTCCTTCTGGATGTTGGCGTGGACCCGTTCGTTGATGAAGCGGGACTGCTTGTCGTCCACGTATTCCCCGGGCCAGGTCGCCAGCAGGTAGTAGTTCAGGGCCGGGCGGCACTTGGCGCAGCCGCAGGAGGTCTTCCAGTTCAGTTCCTGCACGACGGCGGGAATGGATTTCAGTTCCTGGGCGACGATCAGCCGCCGCACGTCGTCATGGCCCAGGTCCGTGCAGCCGCACATGGGCTGAACGGCGTCGGGCTGGAAGGCATCGCCCAGGGTGACCTTCAACAGCTGTTCGACCAGCCCCGTGCAGGTGCCGCAGCTGCCGGACGCCTTGGTATGGGCGCGCACGCCGTCAACGCCGGTCAGGCCCTTTTCCGTGATGGCCTGAACGATGGCCCCCTTGCACACGCCGTTGCAGCCGCAGATCTCCGCGTCATCCGGTAAGGCTGCAACGGCCGCCGTAGGGTCCAGCGGGGCGCCCCCCGCATAGGCCTGGCCGAAGATCAGGGTTTCGCGCAGGTCGGAAATATCCGTGCCCTTCTTCAGCATGTCGAAGAACCAGGCCCCGTCGGCCGTGTCGCCGTACAGCACGGCGCCGATGATCCTGTTGTCCTTCAGCACCAGGCGCTTGTAGACGCCGCCGGCGGCATCGCGCAGGACGATCTCCTCGCGGTCCTCGGCCTCGGCAAAGTCGCCGGCGGAATAGAGGTCGATGCCCGTGACCTTCAGCTTTGTCGCGGTGACCGAGCCCGTGTATTCGGGCGCTTCGTCCCCGGCCAGGTTGGCGGCGATAACCTTGGCCATGTCGTAGAGGGGGGCGACCAGGCCGTAACACTGTCCCCGGTGTTCGACGCATTCGCCGACCGCCAGGATGTCCGGATCGCTGGTCCGCAGATGATCGTCGACCAAGATGCCGCGCCCGACCTCGAGCCCCGCGTCGTCGGCCAACTGCGCGCTGGGCCGGATGCCCACGGCCATGACCACGATGTCGGCGGGAAGTTCCGTGCCGTCTTCCAGCACCACGCCCGCGACCTTACCGTCGCGGCCGGTGATTTCCTTGGTGTTGGCGCGGGTGATGATCTTGATGTCACGGTCGGCCAGGGCCTTTTCCAGCAAATAACCGGCGCTGGGGTCTAACTGGCGTTCCATCAGCGTCGGCATCAGGTGCAGGACGGTGACCTCCATGCCCTGGCGCTTCAGGCCGTAGGCGGCCTCGAGCCCGAGCAGGCCACCGCCGATCACCACCGCGTGGCCGCCCGACTTGGCGGCGTCCAGCATGGCGTCGACGTCGTCCAGGTCACGGTAGGTGACGACGCCCGAAAGGTCCTTGCCCGGCACGGGGATGACGAAGGGCGACGAGCCCGTGGCGATCAGCAGCTTGTCGTATTCCGCCAAGGTGCCGTCGTCGGCGACGACCTTGCGGTCCGCGCGGTCGATCTCCATGACCTTCTTGCCCTTCAGCAGGGTCACGCCGTGTTGTTCGTACCAGGCGTCATCATGGATGATGATGTCTTCATAGGCCTTTTCCCCGGACAGCACCGGCGACAGCATGATGCGGTCGTAGTTGACGCGAGGTTCGGCGTTGAAGATCGTCACCTGATAGGCGTCGGGGGCCTTGTCGAACAGATGGTCGAGCACCCGCCCCGGCGCCATGCCGTTGCCGATGACGACGAGTTTTTTGGGGGGTGTCTGGCTCATCACGCTGCCTCCTCCGTTGTTGGCGAACCGCTCTTGCCCTGATGGCCGTGCTCGTATTCCTCCAGGAAATCTAAAAGCTCGGCCCGGTATTCGTAGTACTTGGGATGTTCGAGAAGCTGCTTGCGCGAGCGCGGACGCGGCAGGTCGACCTCCATGATCTTGCCGACCCGGGCGTTCGGCCCGTTGGTCATCATGATGACCCGGTCGGCCAGCAGGATCGCTTCGTCCACGTCATGGGTGACGCAGACCGCCGTGACCTGGGTCCGGGTCCAGACCTCCATCAGCACTTCCTGCAACTCCCACCGCGTCAGGCTGTCGAGCATCCCGAAGGGCTCGTCCAGCAGCAGCAGCTTGGGCGACAGGGCGAAGGCGCGGGCGATGCCGACGCGCTGCTTCATGCCGTTGGATAGGTCGCAGGCGGCCTTGTCGGCGGCGTCGGACAAGCCGACGCGGTTAAGGTAATAGCGCACGATGGCTTCCCGTTCCGGCTGGGTCGCGTGGGGGTAGACCTTGTCGACGCCGAGCGCCACGTTCTCCAGCGCCGTTAGCCAGGGAAACAGGGACGGCGCCTGGAACACCACGCCGCGGTCCGGCCCGGCGTCGGACACTTCGCGCCCGTCGAGGATGATGCCGCCTTCGGAGATCGGGTTGAGGCCCGCCGCCATGGACAGCACCGTCGACTTGCCGCAGCCGGAATGGCCGATGATCGAGATGAATTCGCCCCGCCGCATTCTGAGGTCGAAGCCCTCGACCACGGTCAGCGGCCCCTTGGGCGTGGGATAGGTCTTGGAGATATTGGCGAAATCGCAATAGCGCTCGTCATGGGGGGTGCGCGGCTGGGCCGCGTCCATGGCGACCTGCGGCAGCTTGGTGTGCAGGTCGATGGGCACCACGTTGGGCAGGACCAGGTCGTCCTCGGCCTCGGACCCGCGGTCGACGCCGACGGACATCAGGTACTGCGTCACGTCGCGGCGGAGCGCCTTGAACGCGGCGTCGTGGTTCATGGCCGCGCGGTCGCGGGGGCGCGGGATATTGACCTTGAACTCGGGCCCGAAGGTGGCCCCGGGGCCCGGGTTGAGCGGGATGATGCGGTCGGCCAGCAGGATCGCCTCGTCCACGTCGTTGGTGATGAGGACCACGGTCTTCTTGTCGCGGCTCCAGATTTCCTCGATCTCGTCCTGCAGGTTGGCGCGGGTCAGGGCATCCAGGGCGCTGAGCGGCTCGTCCAGCAGCAGCACCTCCGGCTCCATGGCCAAGGCCCGGGCCACGGCGACGCGCTGGCGCATGCCGCCGGAAAGTTCCGCCGGCTTGCGCGTGATGGCGTGGCTTAGGCCTACCATGTCAACGTACTTCTCGACCCGCGCCCGGCGCTGGGCCTTGGTCTCGCCCTTGAACAGGACATCAACGGCGAGGCCGATGTTGCCCGCCACGGACAGCCAGGGCATGAGGGAATAATTCTGGAACACGACGCCGCGCTCCGGCGCGGGGCCGTCGATGTCCTTGCCCTTCATGACGATGCGCCCGGCGTCGGGCTTGATCAGCCCGGCCATGGCCGAGATCAGGGTCGTCTTGCCCGAGCCGGAGAAGCCGACGATGGCGACGAACTCGCCCGCGTCGATGGACAGGTTGATGTCCTTGAGGACCTCGGTCTTTGCCGCCGCCGTACCGTAGGACTTGGCGACGCCTTGAAGTTCCAGGAATGCCATGGCTTTCGTCTCCTCTGCTCAGCGCTTGTCGGAGAAGGTCAGGAGGCCCTGCAGGGTCTGCATGACCCGGTCGAGCAGGAAGCCGATGATGCCGATGGTGAACACGGCGACCATGATCTTGCCGAGGGAATGGGAGGAGCCGTTCTGGAACTCGTCCCACACGAACTTGCCGAGACCCGGGTTCTGGGCCAGCATTTCGGCGGCGATCAACACCATCCAGCCGACGCCGAGGGACAGGCGCAGGCCGGTGAAGATCAGCGGCAGGGCCGAGGGCAGGACCATCTTCAGGACCTTGGTCGACCAGTTGAGCTGCAGCACGCGGCCGACGTTGACCAGATCGCGGTCGATCGAAGCGACGCCGACCGAGGTGTTGATGAGCGTCGGCCACAGCGAGCACAGGGTCACCGTGATCGCCGAGGTCAGGAACGACTTGTCGAACATGGGATCGTTGGTCACATAGACGGCGCTGACCACCATGGTGACGATGGGCAGCCAGGCCAGGGGCGACACCGGCTTGAATATCTGGATCAGCGGGTTCATGGCCGAATTGAACAAAGGCGACAGGCCGCACAGGATGCCGATGGGCACGGCGAACAGGGTCGCGATCAGGAAGCCCATGAACACGGTCTTCAGGCTGGTGACGATCTGATCGACGTAGCTGGGCTTGCCCGTGTAGGTGCGCCATTTCAGCTCGGCATTGGGGTCCTCGGCCAGCTTGGCCGCATGGCGCTTATCCTGGCGCTCATAAAAAGCGGCCTGCTTCTCCCGCTGGATCTTGTGGTCTTCCCACAGGCTGACCGCTTCCTCGTAGACGGCGACGGGCCCCGGAATCTTGCCCAGGCTGGTTTCCACCTGCGACGCCATCTGCGACCACAGGCCCAGAAACACGGCGAAAGCCAGCATGGGCACGCCGAGAAGACGCCACAACTGTACCATCTCGTGGCGCGGGTTTTCGCCGGCGATCATCCGGATGACCGGCGTGAACCAGGTCAGGCCGATGAGGGTCAGGACGCTGTTGACCCGGTTTGCGGTGATTGCGGTCATTTATCTGTCTCTTTCAAACTGTCACTTCAGGCCGGAGGGGGGACGGAACCGCCCGAGGCGGCGGCGGTCCCGTCCTGTCCCCGCGGGCGGGGTCAGCCCTGCACGTCGGCGCCGACCACGACCTGGTTCTTCTTCAGGCCGATGGGAAACTTGGCGAGGTAGTCGTTGGGCTTGCGGCCGTCGAAGGTGATCCCGTCGATGAATTCGGACTGCGGGGCACGGTAACCGTCCGTGTCCCAGGGGAAGTCGGCCTTGGCCGCCTTGCCGTCGTCGACCAGCATCCTGGCCGCCTTCAGGTAGATGTCCGGGCGGTACACCTTCTTGGCGATATCGTGGTACCAGCTGTCCGGCTTGGCGTCGGCAATCTGGCCCCAGCGGCGCATCTGCGTCAGGTACCAGACGGCGTCGGACTGATAGGGGTAGGTGGCGAAGTAGCGGAAGAACACGTTGAAGTCCTTCAGCGGCCGCTTGTCGCCCTTCTCGTATTCGAAGGTGCCGGTCATGGAATTGGCGATGACTTCGTAGTCGGCGCCGACGTATTCGCTTTTGGCCAGGATCTTCACGGCCTCCTTGCGGTTGGCGTCGTCGTTCGCGTCAAGCCACATGGCGGCGCGGATCAGGGCCTTGGTCAGGGCCAGGGTGGTGTTGGGGTATTTTTCGGAAAACTCCTTGGTGATGCCGAACACCTTTTCCGGATTGTCCTTCCAGATTTCGTAGTCGGTGATCACCGGCACGCCGATGCCCTTGAACACGGCCTGCTGGTTCCACGGCTCGCCCACGCAGTAGCCGAAGATGGTGCCGGCCTCCATGGTCGCGGGCATCTGCGGCGGCGGCGTCACGGACAACAGGGCGTCGGCCTTGATCTGGCCCGAGATGTCGGTCTTGGAATAGAAGCCGGGATGAATCCCGCCGGCCGCCAGCCAATAGCGCAGCTCGTAGTTATGGGTCGAGACGGGGAATACCATGCCCATCTTGAAGGGCTTTCCGGCGGCCTTGTATTCGGCGACCACGGGTTTCAGGTAGTCGGCCTTGATCGGATGGACCGGCTTGCCGTCCTTGTGCGGCACATGCTTCTTCATCTTGGCCCAGACCTCGTTCGACACGGTGATGCCGTTGCCGTTCAGGTCCATGGAAAAGGGCGTGATGATATGGGCCTGGGTACCGAAACCGATGGTCGCGCCCAGCGGCTGGCCGGCCAGCATGTGGGCGCCGTCCAGTTCACCGTCGATGACCCGGTCCAACAGGACCTTCCAGTTGGCCTGTGGCTCCAGGGTCACGAACAGGCCTTCGTCCTCGAAATAGCCTTTCTCGTAGGCGATGGCCAAGGGCGCCATGTCGGTTAGCTTGATGAAGCCGAACTTGAGCTCTTCCTTCTCGACCTTGAGGGCCTTGGCCGACGCCGGCCCCTGGCCGAAGCAAAGCGCGCCCGCGACCAGCGCGGCGGCGGTCAATGTCTTCACGAACAGGCGTCTTTTCATCGTGTTGGTGTTCATTTCGTTGTTCCTTCGTCGCTTCGGATGCCTGGACCAGTGGCGGGCCGGCGTTCGGGAAAGGTGTGACAAAACAATGCAATCGCGTTCCCTTGCAGAGCCCCCGGCAATTGGGGGCGTTCAAGGAAGCGGCCATGCTTCTGGGGCGCGGTACTGGGCCCTATGGTGTGAAAGTCGGCTCTCCAGCGAACCTTGGAACCGGGGGAACGGCGGTCATTGGCGCTCCCGGGTTGCTTGCAGGTAACAAAGCACGAACCGTGCCATTTGGTAATATTGTTGTTGTTCAACACGTTGCGGCCGGACACGCGCGACGGCTGCCGCGGATATGCGTATTTTTTCACCATCAACACAGTCGGCGATGATGAAAATTTATGCGCATCTCCCGGGCCCCATTCCAACGGATGGGACGGCGCCGCGGATGTCCGGCACAACACGGTCATGGCTTTACGCCGCCTCCGCCGCCGCGTCCTTCATTACGGACGCGAGAAGGCCGTAGGCCTCGGCCCAGGCGCTTTCGACCTCGGGCGTGAAGGCGTCGCCCAGGCCCTTGCCCAGGGTCCACAGCAAGGCGCCGCCGACGATGTCGTAATGCTCGTCCCTGACGCCGTAGCCGACGTGGCGGCGCCCCAAATCCTGAACCGGGGCGACGATGGTGTCGACCTGGTGCAGGTTGGTGACGGCGACGCCGATCATCTGCATCAGCTTCTTCTTCTGCTCGCTCATGTCCTGGGGGAACATGGGACGAAGCTGCGGCGCCACCTCGAACAGGCGGCCGTAGAAGATGTCGGCGGCCGTATCGGCGATGGGGATGACGGATTTGAAGCTGTCCTGGACCAGTTTGATCTGTTCGGGTGTCATGTCTTTTCCTTTCGTGACGTCTTGCGTCCGACTGCGGCCCGGCAGCCGAAACGGCGCCGGGCCGGGCCGAACTAGTTCATGGGAACGCGGATCACGACGCCGCCCATGACCTCACCCAGCTTGAAATCGGTGCGGGGCGAATCCTTGTGCGCGTTGTGGCAATCGACGCAGGGGGCGGCCACGCCGACATCGGCATAGACGGCGGTGAAGTACTTCTTTCCGCCCAGTTCTTCCTCGCCGTAGAACGGCTTTTCGCCCTTGTTCTCGGCGATGAAGGTGAGGCCCTTTTTCTCGATGTCGGTACGCGGCGCGTTCTGCTTGTTGATCGGCCAGAGCGACAAAAGCTGATAGGTGAACTTGTCGGTCTTGCTCGACACCTTCTCCGAGCCGAAGCGGAACATCTGCGCCGGTAGGGGCAGGGCCTTTTCGTCCTCGAAATGTTCGGACGCCTTGATCACCTTTTCCTTGGCAGCCAAACGCCCGACAACCATTTTGGTGTAGACTTCGCGGTCCGACGCCATGACGAGGTGCAGCATGTCGGTGAAGGTTTCGTAGGACACGCCTTTCTTGTCGTCGCTGCCGAACAGGCCGGCCTTGGCCGGGGTGCCGAGCCCCATGGCGAGCACGCCCGCACAGGCGAGCGCCGTGCATGAGGCGGCGATGGTCAGTTTCTTGGTCATGGTCATCTCCTTGTTGTCTTCCTGTCTCGATGAACGCGGGATTTACTGCTGCTGGCGGCGCGCCCGTTCCCGCATCCTGTTTTCCACCCAGTCGATGCTTTCGACGTGGTGGGCGGGCTTGCCTTTGAAGTTGTTCTTGATGAGGGCCGGATCGGCCAACGCATCGATCGTGAAGCGCAGGCCGTGGCAGTCGGCGCAGACCGTGCGGATCATCTTTTCGTTGGGCCGCAGGTTGTCGTTCTGGTTATGGGTGACGAAGACCTTCTCGGTGCCGTAGTCGTCGCGCACCAGATGCTTGGGCATGTGGCAGGTGGCGCAGGTCACCTCCGACCCCTTGGGCAGGTCGCCATCGGCGACCCGGTCGACCAGGGAATTGTGCGGCGAGGCGCGGAACGCCTTGGTGTGGTCGTCGGCGTGGCAGCTCTCGCAGGCGTCGACCCGCGCGGTCTTCACGTCGTACTTATGGGCGCCGTGGCAGGTGTTGCAGGTCAGCGCGGTCGCATGCGCGTCATCCTTCATGGGAATGCGGGCCAGGGCCGGCGTCATGGGCGGCAGCCCCTTGTCCTCGAACAGGCCGAGGAAATCGTCCTTGCGCGACACCCAGAGCCCGTCGCGCTGGCGCATGCCGTGCTTGCCCTCGGTGAAGGTCTTGGCCTCGGCCGTGTGGCAGGTGGCGCAGACCTTGGCGCCCGGGGCCTCGACCCATTCGTCGGGCCGGGTGCGCTTGCGCGGCTGATGGCAGCCGGAACAGTTGACCGCCGCCGCCGCATGGCCGGACGCGGCCCAGTCGGCCGTGTGCTTGAGGTCCCCGCGACGGTCGGCCGGAGCGTCGGCGTCGGGCGCCGCCAGGGTCTTGCGCTCGGGCTTCGGCTGATCGGCCGGCGGGGTCCAGTTGGACAGGGCGACAAGCAGGACTTCCTTGTAGTCGGGCTCGCCATGGCGCTTTTCCAGGAAGTCCTCGTAAAGCGCGCGGTTGTCATGAAAATTGTGGCAGCCGGAATTTCCACAGGTGTCGAAGGCAAGGTCTTCGTGGCTCGGCCGGTTCTTGGCGATGTCCTGATGGCACAGCGCGCAGTAATCCGTGGGCAGGGTCACGGCCATGGCATTGGTGATGCCGGGCTGGTGTTCCCGGTGGCAGGTCACGCAGTAGCGCGCGTCCAGCACGGCGACCCGGTCGGCGTTGCGCGGGTCCTTGAACTTGGACGCGGGATGGGAATCGTTGGCCGCCTTCAGCTCGGCCCCATGACAGGTCACACAGCCCTTCTGCAGGGCATCTATGCCGCCGAACATGTCCGTGTGGCAGGCGTCGCAGGCCATTTCGATCTGGTGATGCCCCGACGTCGTCTTGCCGATCAGGAACACGGAGCGGAAATCGCCGCCGTAATGCATCGTCGCGGCGATCGCCCCCCCGCCCGTGAGGGTCGCCGTGATCCAGATCAGCCAGAGCAGCTTGTTGCGCATGATCCCGGCGGCCCCTCAGTAGAAATAAACGGTCGCAACATGCGCCGCCAAAAGCAGGGGAATGGGCCACAGCAGCAGAATATGAGCCCAGGTCGGCACCACCCGCGGGGCCGTCTTCGCCCCTTTCAAGGGCCCGTTTAGCAGCCGGTGTTCCACGGCGGTGACGAGGCCGGCCAAGGCGCCCAGCGCCGACAGGGCCAGGAAGGCGCCCATCAGCCAGCCGTTCAGGTTGTCGCCCAGATGAAAGCCCGTGTGCACGAACAGTCCGGCGACCAGGAGTGCGCCGACGACGCCGTGCACCAGCCGCCAGCCGTTGTAGCCGCCCCATTTGGCGAACAGTTTGATGCGCTTGCGCAGGCCGATGACGGCGGCAATCACCATGAAGCCCAGCAGGGTGAAGCCCGAGATCTGCTTGATCAGGGGATCGATCCACAGCAGGTCGACGCGCAGCCTGTCCTGAACGCTCGCCGAATAGGGCCAGGCGGGCATGAAGACCGTGACCAGGGCCAGGACGGCGGCCAGACCCGAGAACACGAGCAGCGATGACGACCAACCTACGGGCTCCGCCTTGGTGTCCGCCCCCAACAGGTCCTGGAGCAGCGGCTGGCAGGTGCCGCAGACGGTGGAGGCGCAGGTCGCGCGTTTGATATCCCCCAAGGTCGTGCAGCCCGCGGCCATGGCCTGGCCCAGCATGCCCCGGGTGACGCCCGTGCAGTTGCAGACGGTCGCGGCGTCGGCCCAGTCGCGGACCGACTGCGGCGCCGCGTCCTTCAGCATCAGGCCCGTCGTGCGCAGGCGGCGCAACTGCCAGGTGGAGATCCGCCCGCGGACCTTGATCATCTGCTGCAGATGGTTGATTTCCGCCCACTTGCCAATGGCGATGGCACCGATCACCCGGCCCCGGTGGACGATGACGCGGCGGTACAGTCCGGTCTCCGGGTCCGACCAGTGGACCGTCTCCAGGCCCATGTCGCCGTCGACCTGTTCGACCTCGCCCATGGAGAACACGTCGATGCCGACGACCTTCAACCGCGTCGCCGGCACGCTGCCGGCATAGTCCGCACCCGGACGGCCCAGGATATGATCGACGCAAACCTGGGCCTGTTCCAAGCCGGGCCCGACCAGGCCGTAGCAATGACCGTCGAATTCAGCGCATTCGCCGACGGCGTAGATGTCCGGATCGTCGGTCCGCATATGGGCGTCAACGGTGATACCCCGGCCCACGGCCAGGCCGGCGTTGCGCGCGATCTCCAGGTTGGCCCGCACCCCGGCGCAGACGATCACGGTGTCGCAGGGAATGACCTCGCCGGACGACAGCACGACCCGCTCCACCCGGCCGTTGCCTTCGACCGCCTGAACCCGGGTCAGGGTGCGGGCGGTAATGCCGAGGCGCTCCATCCCGGCCGCCACCAGATCGCCCGCCGCCTGATCCAACTGGCGCGGCAACAGGCGGCTTTCGTGTTCCAGAACCCAGGTCTCGACGCCCTTTGACGACATGCCGCGGGCCGCCTCCAGCCCCAGCAGCCCGCCGCCGATCACCACCGTGCGGGTCGACCGGAAGGCCCGCGCGACCAGACGCTCCACGTCATCGAAATCGCGGAAGGTGTAGACACCGTCCAGCGTGCAGCCCGGAATATCGGGCACGTGCGGGCGCGATCCGGTGGCGATGACCAGACGGCCGAACGGCCAGGCCCGGCCGTAGTCGTCGACGGCAACGCGGTTTTCGCGATCGATTTCGCGGATGCGCAGACCGTCGTAGCGGCTGATGCGGGTGTCCGTGGCGGTGTTTTCCGGCTGATAGACCTGGCCGATCTGCACCTCGCCGGTCAGGAAGGGCGTCAGTTTGATGCGGTTGTAGGGATGCCAGCGTTCGGCGTTGAACAGCACGACGGGCTCAGCGGCGCGGGACAGCTCCTCGGCGACGCGAAGCCCCGCCGGGCCGGCGCCGATCACCAGGGTGGGAGGCGTGTCGGAGGCCCGGGCGACATCGGATGCAACATCGGACAGCGCCACGGCATCCGCCGGGGACCTGTCGTCCACCGCCGTCGCCGGGGTTCTTGCCCTTGTGAATGCCCGCATCGTGTCGAACATGCCGTGCCCTCGCGCAGAAACAGGAAATCCGCTGCGGGATGCGTCTACATCCCGTCTGAGCGACGACGCTCTGCGCCCATCAACGGACGCGATCTATTTTGGTTAAGAGAACTCTTCGGCGAGCCTGATAACGGATGGGGCGGCGATCATCGGCGCCCCGTCACCGAAATGATGCAGTGCACAAGACATGCCAAATATCATCGGATTGAATTTCAAGGACTTAGGGCAACAGGCGCCGTGCCGGGATGCGATATTTGATTATATTTTAGTCAGAAAATTTGCTACGATTATTTTTTAATCATAAATCGGAAAACCGTCAGCTGCATTCCGGATCATAGACCGCATCGCCGAAAAACCGGCCTTGGGACGGCCCGGTGCCCTCCGATTTCCAGTCCGCGTCGGGCAGGTCCAGACCGAGGGGGCGGACCGCATCCCGGTAGAGGTCCGGGCGGTAGACCTGTTCGGCCAAGGCGCAGACGTCCGTGTCCTGGTCGATCTGGCGCCAGCGGATCATCTGTTCCGCGAACCAGGCGGCGTGGGAGCGCCAGGGGAAGGTCGCATGGTCGCGGAAGAAGGTGATGAAGTCGGGGTCGTTGACCGCATGGCCCGGCAGGTCGCCGGCCATGGCCTGCGCCAGGATGGGGGCGGATATTCCCAGGTATTGGGGGGCGGCCAGGGTCTCGGCCACGGCCAGGCGGTTTTCCGGCCGCTCCGTCCATTGCGCGGCCTCGACCAGGGCCCGGATCAGCGCGCTCAAGGTGCGCGGATGGGCCGCCGCCCAGGTCGCCCGCACGCCCAGCACCTTTTCCGGCCCGTTATGCCAAAGCTGCGACTTGGTGGCGACGATTTCACCCACGCCGGCCTCGACCGCCACCGCGTTCCAGGGGGCGCCGACACAGAACCCGTCGATCAGCCCCTGGTCCAGATTGGCGACCATCAGGGGCGGCGGAATGACCACCAGGCGCAGGTCGAAATCCGGGTTGATGCCGGCGGCGGCGAGCCAGCCGCGCAGCTCGTAATTATGGGACGAGAACGGGAACACCACGCCGAAGGTCAGCGGCGGACGCCCCGCCGCGCGGTCGGCCTCGATCACCGCCTTCAGCGCCCTGGCACCCGACAGTACGTCGCCGCCATCCAGCCCCGCCGCCGTCAGGCGGCCGTGCAGATCGTTGGACAGGGTGATGGCGTTGCCGTTAAGGCCCAGCGCCATGGGCGCGATCAGCGGCGTGCGCACATGGCCGATGCCGAGAGTCGAGGCGATGACCATGGGGCCCAGCATATGGGCACAATCCAGATGGCCGATGGTCACCTTGTCGCGGATCGAGGCCCAGGACTGTTCGCGGGAAATTTCAAGGCGCAGATTGTATTTCTCGGCGAAGCCGAATTCGGCGGCGATGACCAGGGGGGCGCAATCCAGCAGCGGGATGATGCCGGCATGCACGGTCGATACTTCCGGCGCGCCGCCCGCATCCGTTCCGCCCCGCTCCAGGCACTCAAGGCTATCCGGCACGCTGGTCTCCATCCCCCGCGTCACGACGCGATCCGGTCCGCCATCACCAGACTGTTGGCGATGTCGACGATGCGCTTCTTCTCGTTCATGGCGGTCTTGCGAAGGGCCGCATAGGCCTCTTCCTCGCTCATACCGCGGGCCTGCATGAGGATTCCCTTGGCGCGCTCGATGGTCTTGCGTTCGCTGAGCGCCGTCTTGGCCTCGGACAATTCCGACTGCAGGCGAGAGAAGGCGTTGAAGCGCGAAATCGTCAGGTCGACGACCTGGTTGACCCGCTCCTTTTTCAGCCCGTCGACGATATAGGCGCTGACCCCCGCGTCGATGGCCGCGTCGGTCATGGCGCGGTCGGTCTCGTCGACGAACACGGCGGTCGGGCGGCGCACCTCGCGCGAGACCTGGAACATCTGCTCCAGCGTGTCGCGGGACGGGTTTTCCAGGTCGATCAAGATCACGTCCGGATCGATGGCGAAGATTTTTTTCAGAAGGTTATCGACATTGTCGATATGGACGACGCCGGTGTGCCCGGCATCGGCGAGGCCGTCCATGAGGATGGCGGCCCGCACCGGGTTTTCGTCAATCACGACGATATTGAGCTTGCTGTCCGACATTGGGCCGCGGCGGCTCCCCTAACGGGAAGGGTGAATGATGACACAGCCCCAGCGTTGCGGATGTGTTGTTGCAGCGCAGCATAATCGCCGCCGGACCGGCAATCAAGCGGATCGGTGAAATATTTGCGCATAAATATAGCAAAATCTTGTTTTGATTAATAATTATGCAAACATACCCCTTCTTTCTCAAACAAATACCCGCACACCATTGATTTCATTAGAATTTTCAACAACGAGAATTGGCACGGTCTTCGCACTATTTGACAGGAGCCTCTCTGACCGGCGCAATACATGCCGAAAAGGATACCGAAATGGCAGCTCTCACCCATGGTCCCGGGACGACTCCGGCGGCGGCGGCGCGGGGCGATTCCGTGTTCCACGACCCCGCACGGCGCGATCTGGCCATCCAGACGGGCGGCATGATTCTGTTGGCCGCCGCGGTCGCCTTCTGTCTGATGACCGGCTTCGCCCGCCGCGATATCGGCCCTCCCGTACCGGCCTCTCTGGCCGGCGTCATTTTGCCTGTACCACAGCCTGCGGCTGGTTTGGGCCTGCCGGACGGCGCGCCCCTGATGGGCCGCTGGACCCTGCTGTGCCGCACCGACGGCGGCTGCGCACGGGCGCGGGCGGCCCTTGTCCCCCTTGGCGAACCGTTTCAGGTTCTGCGCGCAGAGGATACCGGGGGCGCCGGGACGTTGCCGCTGATCGACCCCCGGGGCCGGGTTTATGCTCGCCTCGACGGCGGACTGCCTGTCCTCGACCTCGGCGGCCTGACGGCGGAAGCCGCCCGGTTCTTCGACCGCGCGGTGCTGGCCCGCCTGTTCTAGGCCGCGTCCGGTTCCCCAACCGTCCAGGTCTTGCCCGCCGAAACCAGACCGGCGAGGGTCGCCCGGTCGATCACGCGTCCGGGCGCGTCGGCGCGCTGGGCCGTAAAGTCGTCGGCCGGAACGTGATAGAGCACACCCAAGGCAAGCGGCAGGTCCGGGGCGTCCATGCGCGCCAGGATGGTGGCCAGCGCCAGATTGGTCTGATCGTGGACGGTAACGTCATAGACCGGCCCGCCATCACCCACGGGCACCACGCGGGCTGTGCCCGTCTGCCAGTCGACGGCGATGCCCTTGTCCCGGTCCTTACCGAAGATCATGGGCTGGCCGTGCTCCAACCGCAGGGTGCGGTCGGCGGTCAGGCCCTTGTCGCGCACGGCCTCGAAGGCGCCGTCGTTGAACACCACGCAATTCTGCAGGATCTCGACGAAACTGGCCCCCCGGTGCGCCTGCGCCGCCTTCAGAACCCCCGGCAGGTGGTCCTGCAGGGTGTCGGCGGAGCGCGCGATGAACCTGGCCCCCGCCCCCAGGGCCAGAAGGGCCGCGTTCACGGGGGCTTCGACCGAGCCCGCGGGCGACGAGGGTGAGCGCATGCCCGTGGCCGAGGCCGGGGAATACTGCCCCTTGGTCAGGCCGTAGACGGCGTTGTTGGGCATGATCAGGTTCAAATCCACGTTGCGGCGGAGTGCGTGCATCAGATGGTTGCCGCCGATCGACAGGAAATCCCCGTCGCCGCCGACGACCCAGACGTCCAGATCCGGATTGGCCATCTTCACGCCGGTGGCGACGGCGGGGGCGCGACCGTGGATGGTGTGGAAGCCGTAGCTGGCCAGGTAGTAGGGAAAGCGCGCGGCGCAGCCGATGCCGGAAATGAACACCACGTCGTCGGGACGGCGGCCAGCCTCGGCCAACACGCCGCGCACGGCCTTGAGAATGGCGTAATCGCCGCAGCCGGGGCACCAGCGCACCTCTTGGTCCGTGGTGAAGTCGCGGGCGGTCAGTTGGGGGCCGGCGTCCGTCGCGGGCGCGGCGAGATCGGGGTTCATCACGTTCATGACAGGTCCTCTCTGAGGGCGGCGTCGATCTCGGCCACCGTGAAGGGCTGGCCGGTGACCTTGGTCAGGCCGCGGAAGGAAACTTGCGGGAACAGGCCTTGCAGATGGGTCCGCAGCTGCCCGGAATTCAGTTCCGCCACCACGACTTCATCGTAGAGGGCGAAGATTTCGGCCAGCCCCCGGGGCAGCGGCGACAGGTGGCGCAAATGCAGATGGCCGACGGCGTGGCCCTCGGCGGCCAGATCCTCGACCGCGGTCTTCAGCGCCCCCTGGGTCGAGCCCCAGCCGATGGCGAGCACCCGGCCCGCATCCGTGCCGGCGGACACTTTCGCCGGTGGCAGGGCGTCGCGGATACGCTCCAGCTTGGCGGCCCGCAGGTCGGTCATTTCCTGATGGTTGTCGGGGTCGTAGGAAATATGGCCTGAGCCCGAGGAGCGTTCGATCCCGCCGAGGCGATGGGCGAGCCCGGTCATGCCCGGCACGGCCCAGGGCCGGGCGAGCGATTCGGGATCGCGGCGGAAGGGGTGGAAGCCGTCCGGATCGATGTCGCGGTCGACCGCGATGTCGGCCAGGGCGTCAACGTCCGGCAGACGCCAGGGTTCGGCCGCGTTGGCCGTATAGGCATCGGACAGCACGATCACCGGCGTCATGTAGGTGACGGCCGTGCGCGCCGCCTCGATCACCGTGTCGAACGAATCGCCGGGGCCGCAGGCGGCGAACACCGGCAGGGGGGCTTCGCCGTGGCGGCCGTGCAGGGCCAGGTTCAAATCCGCCTGCTCGACCTTGGTCGGCATGCCGGTGGACGGCCCGGCACGCTGCACATCGATGACGATCAGCGGTAGTTCCGCCGCCGTGGCCAGACCCAGAGCCTCTGCCTTCAGGGCCATGCCGGGGCCGGAGGTTCCGGTGACGCCGAGGCCGCCCGCGAAGGACGCCCCGATGGCGGCGGTGGCGGCGGCAATCTCATCCTCCGCCTGGAAGGTCGCGACACCCTCCCCGCCCAGCTTGGCCAGCCCGTGCAGGATCGCCGACGCCGGGGTGATGGGATAGGAGCAATAATGCAGGCGCAGGCCGGACAGGGCCGAGGCGGCGGCCAGGCCCAGCACCATGCCGTCGATGCCAGTCAGGGTGCGGTAGGTGCCGGGACGGGGGCTCGACGGTGTCACCGCGCGCAGGCGGGGCGGCGGCGCCATGTCGGTGACGTCACCATAGGTATGGCCCGCGTCCATGGCCGCCGTGTTGGCGGCGGCGATTTTCGGCCGCTTGGCGAACTTCGATTTCAGCCAGGCCGCCGTGGGGGCGCGGTCCTGGGCGAACATCCAATAGATCAGGCCCAAGGCCCAGAAATTGCGCGCCGTCTCGGCCTCTTTCTTGGTCACGCCTTGCGGCAGGGCGGCCTCGCGGGTCAGGCGGGAAATCTCGATGGCTTCCAGGCGATAGCCGTCCAGGCTGCCGTCCTCCAGCGGATTGGCGGCGTAGCCGGCCTTCTCCAACCCCCGCTTGGCGAAGGCGTCCCGGTCGGCGATTAGCAGGCCACCCTGGCGCAGGGCCGCAAGATTGGTCTTCAGCGCCGCCGGGTTGAGGGCGACCAGCACGTCGACCGCATCGCCATGGGTCTTCACCCGGTCGCCGCCGATCTGAATCTGAAACGCCGACACGCCGAAGGTGGTGCCGGCGGGGGCGCGGATCTCCGCCGGAAAGTCCGGGAAGGTCATGAAGCCATGACCGGAAAGGGCCGAGGACTTGGTGAATTCGGCGCCCAAGGTCTGAATGCCGTCGCCGGAATCGCCGGCGAAGCGGATCACGGCGGGCCCTTGGGCCGCGGCGGCATCTGACAGGTCAGGGGCAATCGGTTGGTCGAGCATGGCCGGAAATCCTTGTTCAGCGCCGGATCGTGTTCGGGGGTCGGCGACGGTGGCCGGACTATGCCCGCCGACGTGGATTCCGGTCGGTCAATTAATTGCCGGGAAGAAATAAAAGGGGTTCGGTCAACGAATTGCTTTTTTAACGGGGCGGCGCGGGCTTGGATCAGACACCCCTCGGGCGGACCTGGTCCGTCCCTTTTCCGGAGGCCCCGTCATGCAACCAACCGAAATTTCCGTCGCCGCCGACCGCACCGCGCTGGCCATCACTTGGCCCGACGGCGTGCGTCAGACCCTGAGCGCGCCCAGCCTGCGCCAGATGAGCCGCTCCGCCCGCACGGAAAGTGCGCGGCTGAAGGGATGGGACGTGCCCGCCGACGGCGGCCTGACCATCACGGCGGTCGAAGCGGTCGGCGTCTATGCCATCAACATCACGTTTTCCGACGGCTACGCCAAGGGCATCTACCCCTGGGACATGCTGCGCGGCGCCATCGGGGCGCTGGCCTTTCAGGGCATGAGTTCGACCCAGGCCGAGACGATTTCCGGCCTTGGCAATTAGTTGACAGACAGACCGCCCTGCTGCGGCGCAGCATGGTTGTTACAGACAAGTTTCCCGCCGACCGGCGCGCCACCGGCCCCGTCGGCACCAAAAACAAACGAAACCGAAAGGACAGACCCATGGACGAAATCACGGAAGGCACATCGCAGGTCGATTGCGACATTCTGGTCATCGGCGGCGGCACGGCCGGCCCCATGGCCGCCTACCGGGCCAAGAAAAAGAACCCCAACGCCAAGGTCATCCTGCTGGAAAAGGCCAACGTGAAACGGTCGGGCGCGATCTCCATGGGCATGGACGGCCTGAACAACGCCGTCATTCCCGGCCATTCCACGCCCGAGCAATACGTCAAGGAAATCACCGTCGCCAACGACGGCATCGTCGACCAGGCCGCCGTCTATAAGTACGCGCAGAACTGCTACGAGATCATTCAGGAACTGGACGGCTTCGGCATCCGTTTCCAGAAGGACGAGAACGGCGACTTCGACGTCAAGAAGGTGCACCACATCGGCACCTACGTGCTGCCCATGCCCAATGGCGACACGGTGAAGAAGGCGCTGTACCGCCAATTGAAGCGCGCGCGGCTGCTGATTTCCAACCGCTACATGGCGACCCGGCTGTTGACCGGCAAGGACGGCCGCATCGCCGGCGCCATCGCCGTCAACACCCGCACCGCCGAATTCCTGGTGGTCCGCGCCAAGGCCGTGATCCTGTGCATGGGGGCGGCCGGGCGTTTGGGCCTGCCGACCTCGGGCTATCTGTTCGGCACCTACGAGAACGCCGCCAATTCGGGTGACGGCTACGCCATGGCCTATCACGCCGGCGCCGGGCTCGCGAACCTGGAGTGCTTCCAGATCAATCCCTTGATCAAGGATTACAACGGCCCCGCCTGCGCCTATGTGGCCGGGCCCTTCGGCGGCTACACCGCCAACAACGAAGGCATGCGCTTCATCGAATGCGATTACTGGTCGGGCCAGATGATGCAGGAGTTCTACAACGAACTGCAGTCGGGCAAGGGGCCGGTGTTCCTCAAGCTCAACCATCTGGCGGATGAGACCATCGGCGAGATCGAAACCATCTTGCACGAGGTCGAACGCCCGACCCGCGGCCGCTTCCAGGTCAACCGCAACAACGATTACCGCAACGGCATGATCGAGATGCATATCTCGGAAATCGGCTTCTGTTCCGGCCATTCGGCCTCGGGCGTCTATGTCGACGACAACGCCTGCACCACGGTGCCGGGCCTGTACGCCGCCGGCGACATGGCCAGCGTGCCCCACAACTACATGCTGGGCGCCTTCACCAACGGTGCGGTCGCCGGCGAGCACGCCATCGACTTCGTCAACGAGGTCGACTTCGCCGACATCGACGAAGACTTCATCGCCGCCGAAAAGAAACGCGTGCTGGCCCCGACCACGCGCGAAGACGGCATTCCGCCCAACCAGGTCGAGTACAAGACCCGGCGCCTGGTCAACGACTACCTGCAGCCGCCCAAGGTCACGCGCAAGATGCAGCTGGCCCAGGACCGCTTCGCCGAAACCCGCGAGGTCATGGAAAACGAAATGGTCGCGCGCAACGCCCATGAGCTGATGCGCTCCCTCGAGGTCTCGTCGATCATGGATTGCGCCGACATGGCCGCTTTCGCGTCGCTGTTCCGCACGGAAAGCCGCTGGGGCCTGTATCACAACCGCGCCGACTATCCGGAGCGCGACAACGAAAACTGGTTCTGCCACTCGATCCTGTCCAAGGACGAAGCCGGCCAGATGACGATCAAGAAAAAGGACGTCGATCCCTACATCATCCCCATCGATGAGGAAGAGAAAGACGCCTACGACAAGCAGCGGATCAAGGCGCAGGCCTAATCCCCGCCGGACCCGCACCACGACCATACCCAAGGAGAAATCCGATGCCCCTCGCTGAACAACCCTCATCCGTCCCCGTCGTCGTCGACGAAGGCAAATGCATCGCCGACAAGGGCTGCACTGTCTGCGTCGATGTCTGCCCGCTGGACGTGCTGCGCATCTCGGACGCCACCGGCAAGGCCTTCATGAAGTACGACGAGTGCTGGTACTGCATGCCTTGCGAGGCCGACTGCCCGACGGGCGCCGTCACCGTCAACATCCCCTTCCTGCTGCGCTGACCCAAGGAGCCCGACCCATGTCCGCATTCGAGCCCTTTGAGAAATTCGACGAAGTCGACGACATCATCGACCGCCTGGAAGACCCCGACCCGGGTACCCGCCGCGTCGCCATCATGGACCTGGCCGATTCAGCCGATCCCGCCGCCGTCGCCCATCTGAAAAAGGCCCTGGCCGATGACGCCCGCGAAGTGCGGCTGCAGATCGCCCTGGCCCTGGGTGAATTCGACGGTCCGGAGACGGCCGAGGCGCTGTTGATCGCCCTGACCGATGCTGACAGCGGCGTCGCCCAGGCCGCCGCCGACAGCATGGCGGAATTGAAGGACCCCGCCGCCGCCGACCCGATCCTGCCCTTCGTCGCCCATGACTCGGCCTTCGTGCGTGCCGGTGCCTTGCGGGCCCTGCGCGAACTGAAACGCCCGGAAAGCCTGAAGCCGGCGCTGAATGCGCTGGGCGATCCGGAAGCCAGCGTGCGGTCCGAAGCGGTCAGCGTCGTCGGCTATCTGAAAACCGAGGACGCCCTGCCCGCCCTGATGGCCATGCTCAAGGACGCGGACGCCGGCGTGCGCCGCACGGCGGCAGGGGCCTTGGGCTTTTCCGTGACCGCCGCCGCCGCCGATGCCCTGGCCCAGGCATTGAGCGACGCCGACTGGCAGGTCCGTGAGGTCGCCGCGGAAACGCTGTGCAAGGTGCAGTCTCCGGGCGCCATTCCGGCCCTGCGCAAGGCGCTCGCCGACGATTACTGGCAGGTCCGGCAGAAGGCGATCCGCTCCCTCGGCAAGCTGGGGGCGGCGGAAGCCATCGACGACATTGCGCCGTCGCTTGATCACGACATTTCCAACCTGCGCAAGGAAGCCGCTGCCGCGATGGGCGAAATCGCTTCCCCCAAGGCCGCGCCCGCCCTCGAAGCCCATCTCGACGATCCCGACCCCGACGTCCGCAAGAACATCCGCTGGGCGCTCGGCAGGATCCGCGCCGAATAGGACACCGCCCGCCCCCGTCAACCGCAACCGGCCCGTTCCCCGTTATGAACCACATGACCCAGAACATCGTGACCCAGGAAACAGAGACCCTTCCGAAATACGTGGTGGTCCGTGATTGGCTGGCGCGGCGGATCAACACGGGCGACATCCAGCCGGGGGCGCGGCTGCCATCGGAACATTCCCTGGTGCGAAAGTTCGGCGTGTCGCGGGTCACCGTGCGCCATGCCCTCGACGCGCTCAAGAAATCGGGCATGGTCGAAAGCCATCAGGGTCAGGGGCATTTCGTGCGCGGCATCAAGGCCGAACTGGACATGCGGCGGCTGCGCGGACTGGGCGAAGCGCTTGGCCCCAACGGCTTGCAGGCTACGGCGCAACTTCTGGAGCGGGCCGAAATCAAGGCCAACAGCCAGGTCCGCCAGGCCCTGGCCCTGCCGCCGTCGAGCCTGGTCACCGTGGTCCGCCGCCTGCGTCTGGCCAACGCCGCCCCCATCTGTTTCGAGGAACGCTATCTTTTGCCCGAGGTCGGCCGCCTGCTTTCCGACCGCGATCTGGAATCAAGCGACGTCTGCACCCTTTTGGAACAGTCGCGCGGCGTGGCCATGGCCTTCGGCGACGTCGTCATGGACATGGTCAAGGCCGCGCCCAAGCTGGCCCAGCATCTGGAGATCGACCCGGGCGCCACGGTCGTGCGCACGGAACAGATCAACGTCGACGTCAACGGCGTCGCCATCGATTTCTGCATCCGCCACGCCGTCGCCGAAGCCTTCCGCTACCGTACCCGCATCGGCCGCTGGTGACTCTCGGCACCATGCGCCCCCCCTTCCTTCCGCCCCACCATAGCCACCGACTTGCCGCCGCGATCCTCGCGGCGGCCTTTCTTTTCGGGCGCCCGGCGATCGCCGGCGACGCCGGTCCCATGGCCCCGGCACCGGCCCCCATCGCAGCACCTGCGATCGACCTGCCGCGCCTGGACGGAACGCCGTTTTCCCTGACCGACCGCAAGGGCAAATTCACGCTGGTCAATTTCTGGGCCTTGTGGTGCGCGCCCTGCCGCACCGAGATGCCGGCCCTGGCGCGGCTGAAAAAACGGATGGCAGGGCGGGGGCTCGACGTTGTCGCCGTGAACCTGGGCGACAAGCCGGACGCGGTCGCGCGGTTCCTGAAGCAGGTGGATATGGGCGAACTGACCATTGTCATGGACCGTCAATCCGCCGTCGGCCGCGCCTGGCATGTCCAGGCCCTGCCCGCGACGTTCCTGGTCGGCCCCGACGGCGCCGTCACCCACGCGGCGGTCGGTGCCCGCGAATGGGCCGCGCGACCGGTTGTTCAGTGGTTCGAAAACCGGATCGCGAACGCTGTCCGCTGACCCTTTTCGGGATGCGGATTCACGCCAAACACGGTTCTCGAAACGGCCGCCATCGACGGTCTCTCCGAAGTCCCCCAGGCGGTCCCGAAACGCCGGAATTCCAATAACTTGTATCATTTCGGCGGAGACGTAGGTGATTAAAATTCATACAAAAATATGGCGGAGATTAAAAAATAACCACAACCTGTCCGCAGTGCGGCAAATGCGACGCAATATCGACATTTTATCCTTTAATTTCAATTAGTTAATTTTTATTCGCGGATGCAAAAACTGGCAAGCTAATTGCACTTATAGAGGCCGTAACGAGACAACTTTGATGCAGAGCAAAGGAGAATTCAACAATGCTCAGGCACGTAACGCAGGGATTGGCTTTTGGAGCCTTGTTGGCGGTGGCAGCGGTGGCGCCGGCCCAGGCGAAAACGATCAAGGTGGCCATCGGCCACCAAAGCATGTGTACCGACACCTATACGGCGGGCATCGTCGTCAAGGAACTGAAGCTCCTTGAAAAGCACCTGCCGAAAACCGGCAAGTACAAGGACGTCGACTACGACATCAGCTGGGCCGACTATTCGTCCGGCGGCCCCATCACCAACCAGATGATGGCCAACAAGCTGAACATCGGCGTGATGGGCGACTATCCCCTGATCGTCAACGGCGCCAAGTTCCAGGCCACGGACAGCCTGCGCACCTACTACGTCGCGGGCACCGGCTACAACCTGAAGGGATCGGGCAACGCCATCGTGGTGCCCGTGAAGTCGGACCTTTACAAGATCGGCGACCTTGAGGGCAAGGAAGTGTCCACGCCCGTGGGCTCCGCCGCCTGGGGCATGCTGCTGAAGGCCGCCCAGGACAACAACATCAAGTTCCAGTTGAAGAACCAGAGCCCCGCCGTGGGGGCGGCCAACATCGCCGCGGGCAAGATCGACGCCCATTCGGACTTCTGTCCCTGGTCGGAAATCATGGAATTCCGCGGCACCGGCCGCAAGATCTACGACGGTTCGGAAGCCGGCGTGCCCTATCTGCACGGCGTCGTCGTGCGCAAGGATCTGGCCGACGACTATCCGGAAGTGGTGCAGGCCTTCATCAAGGCCGTCTATGACGCCGGCAAGTGGATCAAGGAAGACCCCATCCGCGCCACCGACCTGATGGAGAAGTGGACCGGTGTGGAGAAGGAAGTTCTCTACATCTACTTCTCGAAGGGCGGCCACCTGTCCCTCGATCCGACCATCAAGCCCGCCTGGACCGAAGCGCTGAAGTTCGACCACACGGTTCTGGTCAAGGAAAAGGCGATCCCGCCGCTCGATTTCGGTGACTGGATCACCGAAAAGTACATCCGCGCCGCCTACAAGGACTTGGGCGTGGATTACGACAAGGACAAGGCCGCGGTGGTTAATCCGGTCGAAGCGAACGCCGGTCTGCCCAACGAGGTCTGGCACGCCCGCGACGGGATCAAGGCATACGCGACCCTGCCTGAATTCCTGGGCGCCATCGCCTCGTTCCGCGCCACGGGTGCGAAGATCAACTCCACCTATGTCTACGACAAGGAAACGGGATTGAAGCTGTTCGGCAAGACCGCCTTCTGGGTTGTCTCGCCGAAGGGTGAATTCGCGACCTTCCTGCGCCGCGGCGAAGCCGAGAAGTACGCCGGCACCATCGACGGCAAGGTCATCACCTTCGAAGACGCGATCGGCATGAAGTCGAGCTGATCACACGCCTGACCGGCGGGGCGGAGGGTCCAAGCCTCCGTCCCGCCGACTTTTTCCAGAAGTCCAACAAAGCCCACGACAAGACAATCGAGAACACGGAGACCCTGGCGCGATGAATGCTCCCATCCCCGATACGCAGTCCGACGATCCGGCCGGCACCGCCGCCGCAAAGGCCGCATCCGGCGATGGTGACGCCCGCCAGCCCGTAACACCCAGGGAGGCGGTCGGCGTTCTGGTCGCCGCCGTGCTGAAGCCCAAGGCCCTCATGCCCTTCGCCAGGTCCTGGTCGATCCGCCTGATCGCGCTGGCCCTGGGCGTTCTGGTCTGGCATCTCGCGACGGAAACCAAATTCAATTACTTCATCAACTTCGAGAACGTGCCCTCGCCGGTCAAGGTCTGGGCCGCCTTCGTCGCGCATGTTCATTCAACCGAGTTCTACATCCACATCGCGGTGTCGATGCAGCGCATCTTCATCGGCTACATGAGCGCCGTCGGGCTCGGCATTTTTCTGGGCCTGGTGATCGGCCGCTCGCGTCTGGCCCGCGACGTGATCTCGCCCTATATCGAAATTCTGCGCCCGATCCCGGCGGTGGCCTGGATTCCGCTCGCCATCCTGATGTGGCCCACCGAGGAAAGCTCGATCATCTACATCACCTTCCTGGGCGCCCTGTTCCCCATCATCCTGAACACGGCCCATGGCGCCGAGCTGACGCCCGACGTGCTGATCCGCGCCGCCAAGTCGCTCGGCGCCAACCGGCGGGAAATCTTCTGGCATGTCGTCATTCCCGCCGCCCTGCCCTCCATCACGGCCGGCCTGGCCATCGGCATGGGCGTGTCCTGGTTCTCGCTGCTGGCCGGGGAAATCATCTCGGGCCAGTACGGCATCGGCTACTTCACCTGGAACGCCTACTCTCTGATCAACTATCCGGACATCGTCGTCGGCATGCTGATGATCGGCGGCCTGGGCACGCTGTCGACCTATGCGGTGCGACTGGCGACCAGCCCGCTCCTCGGCTGGCAGCGGAGGTCGCGATGACCCTCGGCGCCAGGGCCGCACGCATTCGGGACGCCGCCGCGGCGCGCCCGCGCCTGTGGCTCGGCATCGCCTTGGGGTTTCCGCTCGCCTATTACGCCCTGATGTTCGCGGCGCTCGTCATCCGCTTTCAAGCCTGGCCCAACTATGCCGTCACCTATGACTGGTTGGGCAACGTGGCCGAGATCATCCGCGCCACGCCCGCCGTCACCGACATGGGCCCGATCATCGCCCAGGAATGGCTGCTCGAAATCGGGCGCATGAACTACGACTTCGGCAACGGCATTTCCGAATGGAGCCTCAACATCAACCCGGCCAAGGCCCTGGTCGTCTGCCTGCTGGGCGGCCTGATCGCCACCCTCACGGCCCTGATCCTCACCCGCGGGGCCCATTGTTCGGCGGCCCGCCTGAACGGCGCCGGCGCCGCCGGCGGCCTGGGTGCTGTCCTGGTCGCCATGACCAACGTGACCCTGGCCTGGGTCGTCTGCTGTGCCACGCCCAGCTGGGTCGTCGGCCTCGCCATCCTGGGTCTCGGCGTTTCGACGTCGTTATGGCTGGAACAGTTCGGCTGGTGGATCGAATACGCAGGTTTCGCATCCCTTGCCGCGTCCCTGTTCTGGCTGTCCGGCAACCCCGCACAGCAATCGGACACCAGCCAGTCCTCTTACCCGCAATCAGCCATGGGAGCCCCCCGATGATCGCCAACATCATCAATCTTACCCGCGACAAGGATACGGAGGCCGAAGCCCGCCGCTCGAGCGAGGGCAAGGGGCATGTCACCATCGACGACGTCGCCGTGGTGTTCGGGTCGGGCGCCGACGCCCATACGGCCGTGGAAAGCACGACGCTCGACGTTCAGCCGGGCGAGTTCCTGTGCATCCTGGGTCCGTCGGGCTGCGGCAAGTCGACGTTGCTGAATTCCGTCGCAGGCTTCGTGCAGCCGACGGCCGGCGTGGTCAAGGTCGACGGCAAGGCGGTGACCCAGCCCGGCCCCGACCGCGGCATGGTGTTTCAGCAGTATTCCCTGATGCCCTGGAAGACCGTGCGCGACAACGTCGCCTTCGGCCCGCTGCTGGCCGGGCACAGCCGCTCCGAGGCCCAGTCCATCGCTTATACCTTCCTCAACATGGTCGGGCTGTCGCGCTTCGCTAAGCACTATCCGTCGGAACTGTCAGGCGGCATGCAGCAGCGCGTGGGCATTGCCCGGGCGTTGGCCAACTATCCCTCGGTTCTGTTGATGGACGAGCCGTTCGGCGCGCTGGACGCGCAGACCCGGCTGATGATGCAGGAAAACCTTCTGCGCATCTGGGAAGATTTCGGCACCACGGTCATGTTCGTGACCCACGACGTGGACGAGGCCGTGTTCCTGGCCGACCGGGTGGTCGTCATGAGCGCCGCCCCCGGGCGCATCATCGACGATTTCAAGGTCGACATCGCCCGCCCGCGCACGCCGGAAATCTATACGGACGAAACCTTTGTCGCGCTGAAGCGCCGCTGCATGGAACGTATCCGCAGCGAGAGCCTGCGCGCCTTCGATCAGCAGAACCATTAGGACCCAGGCCATGCGCCGCCGCCTCGCCCTGTCCGCTTTCCTTGTCCTTCTGGCCGCCGGTCTGGGCGGAGGGGCCGTTCGCGCCGAAATCCGCGTGGTCGAACCGGACAAACCGGAAGCGCTGCCGGCCTTCACCCTGTCCGACCACAAGGGACAGCCCTTCACCGCCGAGCGCTACAAGGGCCAATGGTCGCTGACCGCCATCGGCTTCACCGCCTGCCCCGACGTCTGTCCCTTCGTGCTGTCCAACATCGCCGAGGTCGTCAATCAGATGACGCTCCGCGTGCGCCCGGACAACCTGCCCCAGGTCGTGTTCGTCGGCGTCGATCCTCAGCGCGACGCGCCGGTGATGGCCGATTACGTGGCCCATTTTGATCCGAACTTCATCGGCGTGACCGGCAGCCATGCAGAGCTTGCCAAACTGGTCAAGGGGATCGACGGGTTCTACCGCATCGGCAAGCCGAAGAAAGACGGCGATTACGAGGTGCAGCACAGCGCCAGCGTCATCGTCACCGGGCCCGACGGGCGCGTCCATGCCAAGCTGTCTCCGCCGCTCGACCCCGGCGAGGTCGCCGAATACCTGGCCCGCAAGCAGATCGCCTATGTCCGCGCGCAAAGGAACAATTGAATGAACTCAACTGTTTATAAAACCTGCCTCGGCTGCCTGACCGGGGTCGCCCTGACCCTCGCGGCACAGGCGGCACAAGCTTGCAAAGCTCATGCCTTCCTCAAGACCCAGACCGCGGACGCCAAGCCCACGTCCCATCAGGGCCATGTCATGGCCATGGACGCCTGGGTGCCCGTCGCACCCCCGGGGGTGAAGGCCCATGCGGCCTATCTGGTGCTGATGAACCACGGCGGTGATCTGCGCGCGGTGACGGCGGTGCGCAGTCCGCAATACGCCTCGGCGGCGATGCACGTCAGCCAGGTCAAGGACGGCGTCAACGTCATGCAGTACCTGGCCCAGGTCGACCTGCCGGCAGGATCGTCCGTGACGTTCAAGCCCCACGGCCTGCACATCATGCTGATGGAACCCAAAATACTCCTGGTCCCGGGCGGTACGGTCGAGCTTGTCCTGACCCTGGACGACGGCACGACCGTCGCGGTCGCCGCCGAGGTGCGCAAACGGGGGGCCGCCGCCCCCATGAACCATGACCATATGGGTCACGGCCACAAAGGATCGTGACCGGCAGATTGGGGCTTTCCGCGTGATCCGCGTTTTCTCTCTCGGCCTTGCCGCCGCCCTTGCCGTGATACTCAGCACCGCCCCCGCGCGGGCCGGGATGATCGACGAAAGCGGCCTGAAGCCCTGGGAGAACTGCGCCCTTTGCCATTCCCTCGACGGCGTCTCGCGCATGGCCAAGTTCCCCAAATTGGCGGGGCAGGTTCCCGCCTATATCGAAAAGCAGATATGGGATTTCCGCGCCGCCAAGCGGACCAACGACGGCGAGCAGATGCAGGGCATGGCCGGCCTGATCGCGGAGAAGGACATTGCCGTGGTCGCCCGATACTTCGCTGACCTGCCGCCACCGCCGCCCGCAAACCCGCCGCAGGATGATGAGAGGCTCGCCGGTCAGGCCCTCTATCACACGGGCGACCCCACGCGCGGCCTGCCCGCCTGCGCGTCCTGCCACGGCAGGGACGAGGTCGCGGCGTCGGGTGCCCCCAGGCTTGAGGCGCAACACGCCGACTATGTGATAAAACAACTGACGGATTTCCGCGCGGGCGACCGCGCCAACGATCCCGGCGGCGTCATGGCCGGGGTCGCCGCGAAACTGAGCGATGCGGACATCCGGGCCGTCGGCGGCTACCTCGCCGCCGTGCCGAGAAACTAGGACAGGGGCGTGACGACCAAAATCCCGCCCCGGCTGCGCGTGATCGAGACCGAGGATATGACCACGGACGAACCCCTTTCCGCCCTGTTCCTGTCGGAAAGCATGTCGGACCTGAACGAGGGATCGACCTTTCTCGACCGCCTGAGCATGGAGGAGGTCACCTTCATCCGCTCGCGCGGGTCCACCATCAAGGCACAGCGCGGCGAAGGCATTTTTCATCAGGGCGACCGCCACGAAGGCATCTATCTGATCGAAAGCGGGCGCGTGCGCACCTTCTGCACCGGGCCGTCGGGGCGCGAACTGACGCTCGCCTACTGGACCCCCGGCCATTTCATCGGCGGACCCGAGGTGTTCGGCGGCGGCGTCCATCTGTGGTCCGGCGAGGCCATGGAGGATTCCCGGGTCATGGCGCTGTCGGGCGCCGTGGTCCGCGACCTGATCGAACGCATGCCGATCTTCGCGCTGTGCCTGATCGACGCCCTGGTCGCCAAGGGAAAATGCTATTCCCAACTGGTGCAGATGTTGGGCACGCGCTCCGTCGCGCAGCGTCTGGCCCAGTTGTTGAAGATCATGGGCCAGGTCCATGGCCGCGACGACGCCGAGGGCGTGCTGATCGACCGCCGGGTGACCCACGACCAATTGGCTGACATCGTCGGCTCGACCCGGCAATGGGTGACCACGACCCTCGACCGCTGGCAGAAGGATCAGGTGATCCTGATCCGTGGCCGCATGATCGTGATCCGCAAGCCGGTTACGCTGGAAGACCTCGCCGAGTCCTGATTCGTGCTTCTAGGAAAGCGGGTCCGGGGGCGTGACACCCAGGTCGCGGCCGGCGCCCGATATGGCCGCCCAGGCGTCGGGGGCCAGGGGAATGCCGTCCTTGCGCCGCGCGTCCCGCATGCGGGCCTCGGGCTCGCCGGGGACCAGGACCTCGCCGCCGCCCGCGACGGGCTTGGCGCTTTTCACGTAATCGACGTAGCGGCGTAGCTCGCGGGCGTAATCGTCCTCTGCCCCAAAGCGGTCGCGGGACATGTAGATCGACAACATGCCGTTGTAGATCTTGTCGTAGCCCGGTCCGGTCGCCCCCGATCCCGTGAGCGCGCCCGCCAGCAGTTCGCACATCAAGGCCAGACCCGATCCCTTGTGCCCGCCCATGGCGACCAGCGCACCCGCCCCGTTGCGCGAATTGGGCTGCACCGCCGGGTCGCTGGGGCCGTACAACATGGCCGGGTCTGCGCTGGGCTGGCCGTCGGGGCCGATCAGGCTGCCTTCCGGCAGAGGCTTGCCGCCCTTGGAGGCGACCAGAACCTTGCCCTCGGCAACCAGGGAGGTCGCGAAATCCAGGATCACCGGTGCACCGCCCGCCCCCGGCACGCCGATCGCAACCGGCGCCGTGGACATGCGCCGCTCCGCCCCGCCGAAGGGCGCGACCAGGACGCTGCCCGCGACGTTGACGAAATGCACCGAAACCTGGTTTTCCGCCGCCGCCGTCTCGGCGAAGGCGCCGATGCGCCCCAGATGCCCGGCATGACGCAGGGCGACCACGGCGACGCCCAGATCCTTGGCCCGCTCGATGCCGCGGGCCACGGCCTGCGGCCCCACGGTCTGGCCGAACCCGAACTGACCGTCGAGGATCATCAGCGCACCCGCGTCGCTGACCGTGGTGACGTCGCGGTCGGCGACCAGATTGCCGGTCTTGAGCCAGCCGAGATAGCGCGGCGTGCGGATCACGCCGTGACTGTCATGGCCGGACAGGTTGGCGCCGACCAGGTTTTCCGCGACGCGCTGGCCCTCGGCCTGCGAGCAGCCGGCGGCGCGGAACACCTCGGCCAGAAAGGCCGTCAGGGCATCGACATCGATGCGCACCGCATCCGCGCCCATGCTCACAGAACCTCCTTGTTGACGACGAAGGCCGGGTCGAGGTCGCCGTCCAGGCCGGCCAGGGCGTTGCGCACGGCGGTTTCCGCGACGCGGCGTCCCGTCTCGACCGTCAGGGCCGAGTTGTGGGGCGTGAACAGCACGTTGTCGAGGGCCAGCAGGGGACAGTCGTCCTTGGGCGGCTCGTCCCGGGTCACGTCCAGCCCGGCGCCGCCGAGATGGCCCGTGGTCAGGGCTGCGTGCAAAGCATCCTCGTCGATCAGCGATCCCCGCGCCGTATTGATGACATAGGCCCCCGGCTTCATGGCCGCGAATTCCGCTGCCCCCAGCAGGGCGGAGCCGTCGTCGTTGGCCGGCAGGTGCAGGCTGACGAAATCGGCCTCGCCCAGGGCGTCGCGGAAATCGGCGACATAGCCGTAGCCCAAACGCTCGGCCTCTTTCCGCGTCGCCTCGCGGCCGCAGGCGATGACGCGCATGCCGAAGGCGGCGCAGCGTTTGGCCGCCTCGCCGCCGATGCCGCCGAGACCGATGATGAGGGCGGTCTTGTCCAGCACTTCGTGGCTCAGGCTCTTGAACCGTTCGGCGTATTTGCCCGTGCGGGTGTTGCGGTCCATCACCGCGATCTGACGGCTGAGGCCCAGCATCAGCAGCACCGTATGCTCGGCGACCGAGGCCGCCAGGGCATCGCCGACGATGGCCAACGGAATGCCCCGCCCGCTGAGCCCCGCCACGTCGATATGGTCATAGCCGACGCCCAGGCGCGAGACGATCTTGAGGTTGGCCGCCCCGGCGATGGCCTGGGCGTTCAGGGGTGTTAGGCGCATGATCACGGCGTCGGCGTCGCGGATGCCGACGGCCAGAGCGTCCGGCGTCAGGCCCTGTTCCAGCCGCACGTCCAGGCCGTCGCGCAGGGACAGCAGTTCCATCCCCCGCGCATGCATGGGGCCTTCGACAAATATGGTCGCCATGATGTCCCGGCCTTAGGACGCGTCGTCGAAATCGAGCGGATCTCGGGTCACCCGTTCACCAGGGCGATAGAGCACCATAACGGCCACGACGGCGACCAGGGCGACCGCCAGGACAGCGAACTGGAACGGCACGAAATCCTTTACGTGTTCCTGACGCAGGCCCAAGAACGCCAGGACCCCGATAATGGCGGCGGCAAGCCCCCAATAGACGGGCCGGCCGATGAACAGATCGGACATCTTCATTATGCGGTCTCCGGAGTAAGGCGGCGGCGCGTGACCGCGAACAGAACGATGCCAAGCGCACCCGCCACGGGCAGAATGAAGCTGGACACCCCATCGATCAGCGGTTCCATCGGCGGCAGCAAGGCCAATATCGACAGCACCCCGATGACCGCCCGCATGGCGGGGGTGACCGGGCCCTTGAACCAACCTTCGAGCACCACCGACAGGCCCCATAGGCTGATGAAGGCGGATACCGCCGACAGGCAGGTCAGCCAAAGAGGACCTTCGAACAGCAGGGCCGGGTTATAGACGAACGCAAACGGCACCAGATACTTGGCGATGCCGATGCGCGCCGATTCCACGGCCGTCCCCATGGGACTGGACCCGGCAATGGCCGCCGCCGCGAAGGACGCCAGCGCCACCGGCGGCGTGATGGTCGACACCACGCCGTAATAGAAGGCGAACATATGCGCCGCCATGGGTTCGACCTTGAGATGAATCAGTGACGGCACGATCAGCGCCGCTACGGTGATGTAGACGGCGGTGGTCGTCATCCCCATGCCGAGGATGATGGCCGCAACACCGGTCAACGCCAGCAGAACGAACAGACTGCCGTCGGCCATGTTGATCACTTCGTTGGTGAACTTGAGGCCCAGGCCCGACACGAAGATGGAGCCGATGATGATCCCGGCGCAAGCGCAGGCCACGGTCACCGGCATCGCCGCGCGCACGCCGGATTCCAGCGCCGACAGCAGGTCGACGGGGCTCATCCGGGTAAGCGGGTCGCGGAAGCTGAGAACGATCAGGGTCACGATGGCCCAGAACGCCGACAGCATGGGGGAATAGCCCCAGGCCAACAGGCCGACCAGGACACCGAGGGTCAACAACTGATGCCAGCCGTGCTTCAGCACGTTAATGGCGCGCGGCAGGGTGCGCTTGTCCAGGCGTTTGATGCCGTCCTTTTCGGCCTCGATATCGACCATGAAATAGATGGTCGCGAAATACAGCAGCGTCGGAATGATCGCGGCGATGATCACCGTGAGATAGCTGACATGCATGAACTCGGCGATGATGAAGGCGGCGGCCCCCATGATCGGCGGCGTGATCTGCCCGCCCGAGGACGCACAGGCCTCGACCGCGGCCGCGAACTTGGGCCGGTAGCCGAGCTTGCGCATCAGGGGGATGGTGAACGACCCGGTCGTCACCACGTTGGCGACGGCGGACCCGGACACGGTGCCGAGGAAGGCACTCGCCACCACCGACGCCTTGGCCGGCCCGCCCCGGCGGTGGCCGGTCAGCGCGATGGCAAGGTCGATGAGCATGCGCCCCGCACCCGTGCGGATCAGGATCGCGCCGAAAATGATGAACAGCACGATATAGGTCGCGGCGACGGATATCGGGATGCCGAACATGCCTTCGGAACGAATGAACAGAATATCGATATACTTGGTGACCGACGTCGGCGGGCCGTAAAGGAAGCCGCCGAACTTATCCGCGTAGAGCGAATGAACGACGAAGAATGAGGTCACAATGACCATGGGTAGGCCGACGGAGCGGCGCGTCGTTTCCATGACCAGGAAGATCAGCAAAAAGCCCATCCACAGATCGGATTCGATCAATTCCCCTTCGCGTTGGGAAAACGCGTCCAGGTCCCACAGCGTGTAGACCTGTACCGCGAGGACCGCGAAAACCAGCAGCGCGTCGATCCCGAACGCCCCCCATTGCAGGGGGGTGGCCGGGCGGTCGCGCCAGGTCTTGCGACCGAGCGGGAACAGCAGCACCGCCAGCACCATCATTCCGGTCAGATGCGTTGACCGGAAGGCCCGCGATTGCGGCGTGCCGAACACGGCGACGTATAGATGGAACAGGGCCAGCGCGATGGCGACGGTCGCCACGGTCAGGGCGACCCAGGTCACCAGATCGTAGCCACGGCGCATCAGCGCGTGTTCAAGAACGGAGAATTCCCGCACCTCGTCGTAGTGCAGGGGTTCGGGCGAAGCGGTTTGATTATCTGTCATGGGGTGCCGGGCCTGAACGGACCTTTGGGAGTGAGATCACGCGGCAGGACCCGAAGATGGGCGGCCCCGCTGCGTTGACGGATGCCGGCGCGGCAGACAGCCTGTCCGCCGCGCCGATGATTCCGCTACCCCCTAAGGGCCGCTACTTGACGCCTTTTTCGTCGTAGTACTTCTTGGCGCCCGGATGAACCGGAAGCGCCGCGCCGAGAAGCGCGTTTTCCAGCTTCACGGACTCCCACACCTTCTTGACCTGAACCAGATCGGCATGATGTTCCCACAACGCCTTGGTCATCTTGTAGACCGTGTCTTCCGACACGTCCTTGTTGGCCACCATGATCGTCACCGCGCCCAGGATCGGGGTCGGCTTTTCGATGCTCTTGTAGTGGTCCTTGGTCATGGTGATTTTGATGTAGCCCGGGTTTTCCGAAAGGATGTCGGCCAGGATCTTGTCGTCGACGCCAATGAAGCGGATGCCCGGCGAGAATTCCAGATCGAGGAACGAGGCTTGCGGCACGCTGGTCACCGCCGTGAAGGCGTCGATGTGGCCGTCCTTCATCAGCGAGACGGAATCGGAATAACCGACGTGGTGGACCGTGCCGCCGTTCTTCTTCACGTCGTCGACGGTGAAGCCGTATTTGCCGAAGATCAACTGGGCTGCGGCATAGCCGGACCATTTCAGCTTGCCGGGGCTGAGGTTCTTATCCTTCAGATCGGCATAGGACATGATCTTGGAATTGGCCGGAACGGCGGTCTGCACGCCGGCGGGATAGAGGGTCGCGATATGGCGGATGTTCGGGTTCTTCGATTTGAACACCGGGGCGTTGCCCTTGAGGCCGTCGAACGCGGTATGGCCGTAGGTCCAGCCCAGTTCCGCTTCCTTCTTGTTGACGTCGAGCACGTTGCTGACGCCGCCGCCCGGACCGTTGGACACGGACAGGCCGCCGATCTTGCCGAAGATTTCCGCCATCTTGGCGCCCAGCGGATACCAGCTGCCGCCGGACGGGCCGGAAACGATGCGGACGAATTCATCGGCCTTGGCCGCAACATGGCCCGCCATCACCAGAGGTGCCGCGAGCAACAGAACCTTCACAAACTTCTTCATTGGAGTCCTCCCAAAAGGATAAAGATGTCTTCGGCCGGATGTTTCCAGGCATACCGAGTTTTTTATCGGGCGCATCGACCGAAGAATGCACCGACCGGAATTGTTAGTGCCCCAGCACCCATTCGTCAAATCAAAGGGCATTCTTTGATTTTCGCAGTGCAGAACAGGCATGTGGCATACGGATGTACCGCCCACGCCCATCATATCGGAGTGACAGATGACGACCACAGATATCTCCCCCCCGACCACCATCGCCCTGATCGGCGCCGGCACCATCGGCACCGCCTGGGCCGTGGTGTTCGCAAGCGCCGGCATGACCGTGCGCCTGCACGACGCCCAGGCATCCCGCCTGCCCGCCGCCCTGGACATGGCGCGGGCGCGGCTTGGCGACCTCGCCGCCCACGGCCTGATCGACGGTGACGTGGACGCCATCATGACCAACATCACCCCGGCGGCGGAATTGGACGCGGCACTCGACGGCGCCGGCCATGTGCAGGAAAACGCGCCCGAGGACCTGGATCTGAAGCGTGACCTGCTGGCCCGCGTGGCGGCGGCCGCTCCGGCAGACTGCACCATCGCCAGTTCGACCTCGTTCATCGAACCGTCGCGCCTGTTCGACCACGTCCAGGGACGCGAACGCTGCCTGGTGCTGCATCCGGGCAACCCGCCGTTCCTGATCCGCGTGGTCGAGGTCGTGCCCGCCCCCTTCACGGCGCCCGACGCGGTCGCCCGCTGCAACGCCCTGCTGACCCGCGCCGCCATGGCGCCGATCGCCGTGAACAAGGAAGTCGAGGGTTTCGTGTTCAACCGCCTGCAGGGGGCCCTGCTGCGCGAGGCCTATTGCCTGGTCCGCGACGGGGTGACCACGGCCGCGGACATCGACCGCATCGTGCGCGACGGCATGGGCATCCGCCTGGCCGTGACCGGCCCGTTCGAGAACGCCGACCTCAACGCCCAGGGCGGGATCGAAGCCCATGCCAAGCGCATGGGTCCGTCCTATGCGCGGCTGGGGGCGGAGCGGGGCCAGAACGACCCCTGGACCGACGAGATGGTCGCCACGGTCGCCGCCGAACGGCGGGCCGCCCTGCCGCTGGACCAGAAGGACGCCCGCGCCGCCTGGCGCGACCGGGCGGTGATGACCATCCTGCGCGCGCGACGCGGCCTGTTCGATTAACCGTCTTTGGCCGGCAGGTCCGGCCCGGCGACGGCGCCGGCGCGGGCCAGGCCATCGATCTCCGTATCGGAAAGCCCCAGGCCCGCCAGCACCCGGCGGGTGCTTTCGCCCTCGCCCTCGGGCTGGGTCAGGGGACGGCGCGACCAGCTGTCCGAGGTAAAGCCCAGGCCCGGCACCTTGACCGGCGCGTCCAGGCCCGGCAGGGGCAGATCGTCGAGACAACCCGACGCCGCCGTCTGCGGGTGATCCAGAATTTCGCCGAGCCCCCGCACCTTGCCCGCCGGCACGGCGGCGGCGGCCAGCACCGTTTCCCATTCCTGCGCCGGGCGTGTGCGGAACACCCGATCCAGGGCATCGGCGACCCGCGCCCGGTCGGCGTCGTTGAGCGCGTCGGGCGCCGTGCTGCCGGCCAGCGGCGCCAGATCGTCCAGGCCCAGGGCCGCGACCATGCGCACGGCCTGGGCTGAAGTGTTGGCGGTGACGACCAGATAGCCCTCGGACGTGTCGAAGCGCCCGGCGAAGGGGCTGCCGCTGAACGGCGTGTTGCCCATCAGGCCCCGTTCGCGGCCGTCGGTCTGCACGTCGATGGCGAAGGAGCCCATCATGGCCAGGACCGAGGACAGCATGGGCACGTAAAGGTGCTGCCCCTGCCCGGTCTGGCGCAATTGATGCAACGCGCCGGAAACCGCCAAGGCCGCCGTCAGCCCCGCGATGTAATCGGTGATCGGCAGTCCGACCCGCTGCGGGCCCGACTGTTCCGTGCCGGTCATGCTCATCAGGCCCGACATGCCCTGCACGATATGATCGTAGGCCGGCACGCCGGAAAGCGGACCCGCCGGGCCATAGCCGGTGAGCGAGCAGTAGACGATGTCGGGCTTCACCGCCCGGACGTCGTCATAGCCCACGCCCAGGCGGTCCATGACGCCGGGGCGGTAGTTTTCCATGACCACGTCGCAGGTCGCCGCCAGCTTGAGGAACAGGTCCCGCCCGCCCGGCGCCTTGAGGTCCATGAGGATGCAGGCCTTGCCCGCGTTCTGGGCCGCGAAGGAGCCGCCCATGCCTTGCCCGCGCAGGTCGGCCGAGCCGCCGTGGCGGCGCACGAAATCGTCGCCGCCGATGCGTTCCACCCGGATCGCGTCCGCCCCCATGAGGCAGAGCTGATAGGTCGCGAAGGGCCCGGCCAGGACGTGGCTGGCGTCGAGCACGCGCACGCCGGAAAGCGGCAGGGCGCCCCCGGTCATTGACCCGCGATCCAGGCCGCCGGCCCGGACGCCTTGGCCAGGGCGTCGGCCCCGCCGGGCCGCACCTGGCCGGTCGCCAGATCGACGAGGGTGCCCGCCCCCTCGGCCGCGCCGCCGGTGACCGTCGCGGTCCCGGCCTTGACCGCCCAGACGCCGCCGCCCGCCGCCGCCAGGGCGCCGGTCAGATGGCGCAGGACATGGAAGGCCGGGCGCGGATTGTACAGCCGGTCGACCACGCCTTGGCGGGCGAAGTAGCCGCGGTCGACGTCGGAGAAGGTGTCGCAATAGACATGGGCGTCGGCGCTGGCATGGGCGGCAGCCAGGGCTTCGGCCGCGCGCGCCGCGACCCAGGGCTCGTCGGCCTGCGCCGTCCCCGGGCTGCCGATGGACATGCGGATGTGCAGGGAGACCTTGAGGCCGTGGGGGGACGCCGCCTGGACCGCCGCCGCGACGGCTTCCGCCGGCGGGGTTTCCCCGGCGACGCGGAACACGATGCCCTTGACCCCCGGGATCGCCGCCGCGCGGGCGATCTGGTCGTCCTCGTCCGGGGTGAAGCCGTGGTTGATCATGTGGAAGTACTTCTCGCCGCCCCGTTCCATCTCGTCCTTGGAGCGCAGCTTGGAGAGGTACAGGTCGATGTCTGCTGCCTCCGCCACCGGCAAAGCTGCGGCGGCGACGTCGGGCAGGTCGGCAAGGTTCTGCGCGACCTCCCAGATATCGATCAGGCCCTTGGCGCCTTTGACCGCGGCCGCCAGTTCCGCATCGGGCGCGTCGAAGGAAAACAGCGTGAACAGGAAGCCCAGGTCCGACAGCACATCCAGCCGCGCCCGATGGCCGGGGTCAAGCAGGTCGCGGGCGGGAATGCGCAGGCGGCGCACGCCCATTTCCATGAGCGCCATCAGGGCATAGTCGTTGCGCGTGCGCTTGCGGTCGAATTCGTCGAGGCCGCCGGAGGGCGGGATCTCGATGACCTCCAACCAGTTCTGGCGCATGTCGAAGCCGAACCGCGTGACCGGGCTTTGCAGCGGATGCACCGGCGCCACCGTGTCCGGCACCGCCGCCACGGGGGCCCCCGGCGCCACCACCGTGCCGTAGGTGCGGACGATCTCGCACAGATGCCCGTTCTCGTGCACATGGACGATGAAATAGCCCAGCTTGTTCCAGTCGTTGCGCCCGGCCTCGAACTCGGGCGGCGGCGCGGCGCGGTACATTTCCGAATAGTCCTGGCGCACGAAGGCCGTCGACGGCAGCAGCCAGCACTGAGTCGCGTCGTGCCGGTGATACCAGAAGTTATGGACATGGCCCGCGAACAGGGCCTCGACCCGGTGCTTTTCCATGAGGCCGAGCAGCCAGGACCGGCCCGGCTCGCCGATGTTGTCGTAATGCTCGTCCTCGTCCGCATAGGTCAGATAGGGCGGATAGTGGATGTTGAGGAACACGCGCTGGCCCGCCGCCTTGGCCGCCGCCAGTTCGTCCTCGACCCAGGCCTTCTGTTCGGCTTCCGCCGCCAGGCCCGAATTGATGATCTGCGCGTCCAGCAGGATGAAGCGGACCCCGCCGTGGTCGAAGGCCTGATAATTGGGGCCGAAGTGTTCTTCCCAAAGTGCCAGGAATTCGTCGCGCACCATGCCCGCCGGGCACCAGTCCACGGGCTTGTCGCCGACGTCGTGGTTGCCGGGCACCACGTAGAGCTTGTGGCGCAGGTCCTTGACCTGGTCCTTGAAGCATTGTGCCGCCTGCTCATAGAGATGCGGGATGTGGGGGACGGGGTGCAGCAGATCGCCCAGGTGCAGGACGAAATCGACGTCGCGCGCGTTCAGGTCGCGCACCACATGGCGCATGCGGCCGTTGGCCAGCTTGTTGACCTCGAACGGTGAATTGCATTCCTCCTCGCCCTGGTTCAGGTGCGTGTCGGTGATCACCGCATAGGTGAATAGCCGTTGGCCCAGCGTATCCGTCGTCATGTTGGTCAATTCTCCTGTCATCCCCGCATCTTCCGGCGTCATCATGGATCATGGCAACGGGAAAGGCGCTGTCCCAGGGCCAATTCGGGGTGACCGGTAGGCCGCGCCCGCCTTGACAGCCGGCACACCGGTCCTGTTCAGTTGCCGGGCCAGCCGGGGGGCATGGCCAACAAAAACAACCGCCCACAAGAAACCGACGACGGAGGACCATCCATGCCCACGCCCGACACGGCGATCACCGCCATTCATCACCGCACCGTGTTCGACAGCCGGGGGGTCGAGACCCTGGAAGTCGACCTGCACACGCCCGCCGGGTTTTCCCGCATGGCCGCCCCCTTCGGGGCACCCGGCAGCCGGAGCGAGTTCGAGGCCCCGGCCTATGCCTCGGCTGGGCTTGCCGCGACGCGCAGCCTGCTCGAAACCGAAATCATCCCCCGCCTGATCGGACTGGACGCCGCCGACCAGGAGACCGTCGACGAAACCCTGATGGAGATCGACGGCACCGCCAATTTCGAGCGCATCGGCGGCAATACCTCGACCGTGCTGTCCCTGGCCGCCGCCAACGCGGCGAGCGACGCCCTGGGCATTCCGCTGTACGAACGCCTGCACACGGGCGACGCCTGGACCCTGCCCCTGCCGCTCGGCAACGTGGTCGGCGGCGGCGCCCACAGCCTGGGCCCGGCCCCGGACATGCAGGAACACCTGGTCATCCCCGTCGGCGCCACGACCCTGCGCCAGGCCGTCGAGGTCAACCTGCGGGTCCATGCAGAGGCCGGCCGCATTCTGGAAAAGCGCGGCCGGGGCTTTGCCGGCGGCATGGACGACGAGGACGCCTGGGCCGCCGACCTGACCGACTTCGAGGCCTTCGAGGTGGTCGAGGAGGCGAAGAAGATCGTCGAGGACGCGGAAGGCGTGGAGCTTCGTCTGGGCACGGATCTGGCGGCGGACCGCCTGTGGGACAAGGCCAAGCAGGCCTATGTCTACGACCGGGAAGGGGTCAGCCGAAGCCGCGAGGAGCAGCTGGATTTCGTCTGCGGCCTGATCGAGCGATTCGACCTGATCTATGTCGAAGACGCCTTCGACAGCAACGATTACGACGCCTTCGCCGAACTGAACCGGCGCGCCCCGGCGCGCTGTCTGGTGTCCGCCGACGACGTGTTCGCCAGCAACTGCGAACGCACCCAGGTCGGCATCGGCAAGGACGCGGCGCGGCTGATGATCTTCAAGCCGAACCAGGTCGGCACGGTGACGGGAGCGCGGCGGACCGCCGATCTGGCGCGGGCCAACGGCATCCTGCCGATCATCTCCAACCGCTCGGGCGAAACCGCCGACGTGTCCATCGCCCATCTGGGCGTGGCCTGGAGCACGGTCGGCATCAAGGCCGGTATCCGCGGCGGCGGCCGCATCCTCAAGCTGAACGAGCTGATCCGCATCGAACAGGAACGGGACGGTATCACCCTCGCCCGCTGGTAGGGGCGACGGCCTGATCTCAGGTTTGCCGCTTGGCCGCCTGGACCATGACCTCCAGGCGGTCGAGAAAGCGCGAGCGGTCGGTCTTGGCGAAGGGACGGGGGCCGCCGGTGATCTCCCCCGTCTCGCGCAACGTCTGCATCAGTTCCCGGTTGGCCAGGGCCATGCCGATGCCGTCCGGGGTGAATTCATCGCCCGTCGGCTTGACCGCCGTCGCCCCCTTTTCCAGGCAGCGCGCGGCCAACGGGATGTCGTTGGTGACGCAGATGTCATGGGCGGCGATGTGTTCGGCGATCCAGTCGTCGGCGGCGTCGGCCCCCTGGGTCACGATGACGGTTTCGACCATGGGGTCGCGGGACGGACGAATGCCGCCGTCGGACACCATGCGGGTCTTCAGGCCATGGCGGGCCGCCACGCGCAGAACCTCGTCCTTCACCGGACAGGCGTCCGCATCGACATAGATTTCAACCACGAAGTCTCTCCCTTGCATTCGTGCCGCCATCCTAGACCCTGGTCGCGGCTTCGCAATCCTGCCTTCGGTTTGCCATATGTATTCTGCTAATCTGGCGCCCATGATGGGCGGGTTCTGGTCACGAGCAGGATATTCGGCGGCGCTGGCGGCAGTGCTGGCACATGCCATGCCGGAAACGGCCCGGGCGGCGGATGGCGACGACGAACGCCCCGGCACATTCGTACTTCAGGTGGAAAACGACCTGTTCGGCGCCGGCACGGACCAGTACTACACCCAGGGCGTGCAGATCACCTTCGTGCCCAAGGACAAGTGGGAGCCGGAATGGTTCAAGGACCTCATGGGCATGATCCCGGGGGTCAATCTGGACGGCAATTCGACCTTCGTGGTCGCCCTGGGCCAGCAGATGTTCACGCCCGAGGACACCACCCGCCCCGACCCGGACGCCACGGATCGGCCCTATGCGGGCTGGCTGTTCGGCTCCGTCGGCGCCATCGTGGAAAAGCCCGATTCCAACCTGCTGCAGAACGTCTCCCTCGACCTCGGCATCGTCGGCCCGGCGTCCTTGGGCGGCTATACCCAACGCCGCTGGCATTCGCTGATCGGCGTCGGCCTGCCGCGCGGTTGGGGCAAGCAGCTGCATAACGAACCGGGGGTGATGCTCAGCTATCAGGCGCGCCTGCGTCAGGAAATCCTGGGCCCGCAACATTTACTGGAACTGGACGTCACACCCACGGCCGGGGTGGCGCTGGGCAACGTGCTGACCCAGGCATCGGTCGGCGCCTCGGTCCGCATGGGCCAGAACCTGGGCCTGACCTACGGTGCGCCGTTCATCCGCCCGTCCCTGCCCGCCGCCGCCATCGTGCGGTCCAAGGGACAGTTCGGCTGGAACCTGTTCGCGGGTATTGAGGGCCGCGCCGTGGCGCGCAACATCTTCCTCGACGGCAACACCTTCGGCGACAGCCGCAGCGTCGACAAGAACAACTTCGTTCTGGATTTCCAGGGCGGCATCGAATTCACCCTGGGCTATGCCCGCCTGTCGTTCACGCAGATCTACCGGACCCGCGAGTTCGAGGGCCAACGGGTGCCGAGCCAGTTCGGCTCGATCTCCCTGTCGGCGATTTTCTGAACCCCCGTACAAAAATGGAAAACCTTGTTCGGCGCGTTCCCAAGCCCGGCGGTTTCTGACAGGATCACCGGACACAGCCGGGGTGACCCATGTTTCTCAGCGTCTTTGATATCTTCAAGGTCGGCATCGGCCCGTCGTCGAGCCATACGGTCGGTCCCATGCTGGCCGCCGCGCGGTTCGTGCGCCGCATGGAGCGCCAGGAGACCCTGATGACCGTGACCCGCATGCGGGTGACATTGTACGGCTCCCTCGCCTTCACCGGCAAAGGACATGCCACGGACCGGGCGGTGATCCTGGGCCTGACGGGCGAAACGCCCGACGCCGTCGATCCCGACGCCGTCGACGGCCTGATCGCCCAAATCAACCGGACCAAGCGCCTGAAGCTGGGCCACGGGCCGGAAATCGATTTCGACCCGGATCGGGATGTCGTGTTCGATTATGGTCCCGCCCTGCCGGGCCACGCCAACGGCATGATCATGGCCGCCTGGATGGGCGGCGGCGAAAGCAGCCAGGACGACGACCGCCCGCCGGACAAGGAGCGCGCCTATTATTCCATCGGCGGCGGCTTCATCGCCACGGACGACGAATTCGCGGCCGCGACGGAAACCGCCGACGTCGCCGGGTCGGAACCCGACACCGTGCCCCATCCCTTCGCCACGGCGGCCGAGATGCTGGCCATGGGCGAACAGGCCAAGCTCAGCGTCGCCGCCATGAAGCGGGCCAACGAGTTGACGCGGATGGACGAAGCGGCCCTGGACGCGGGCCTGGACCGCATCTGGGCCGCCATGAACGCCTGCATCGAACGCGGCGTGACCCAGGAAGGCATCCTGCCCGGCGGGCTCAAGGTCAAGCGCCGGGCCAAGGCGATCTGGGACGGCCTGCAGGCGGACAAGAAGCGCAATTTCCGCCTGGAGCACACGGTGATGGACTGGATCAGCGTCTATGCGCTCGCCGTCAACGAGGAAAACGCCGGCGGCGGGCGCGTCGTCACGGCGCCGACCAACGGCGCCGCCGGGATCGTGCCCGCGGTCGGCCGTTACTATCTGGATTTCTGCCCCGATGCCTCCATGACCGGCATCCGCGACTATCTGCTGACCGCCGCCGCCATCGGCGGAATCATCAAATCCAACGCTTCGATCTCGGGCGCCGAGGTCGGCTGTCAGGGCGAGGTCGGATCGGCCAGCGCCATGGCGGCGGCGGGCCTGGCCGCCATCCTGGGCGGCAGTAACGCGCAGGTCGAGAACGCCGCCGAGATCGCCATGGAACACCACCTGGGCATGACCTGCGATCCCGTGGGCGGGCTGGTCCAGGTGCCCTGCATCGAGCGCAACGCCATGGGGGCGGTGAAGGCGATCAACGCCGCGTCCCTGGCGCTCAAGGGCGACGGCACCCATTTCGTACCGCTGGACGCCGCCATCGAGACCATGCGCCAGACCGGCGAGGACATGCTGACCAAGTACAAGGAAACGTCGGAGGGCGGCCTGGCCGTCAACCTGACGGCCTGCTAATAACCATCGACCACAAGAAGAAACCGGAGGACACAAGAATGCGCCTGGCGATTATCGACGACTATCAATCGGTCTGGGACCGGTTCGTGGACTGGGGACAGGTGAAGGGCGTGACCGTCGTGCCCTTCCGCGACCACGTGTTCGAGGAGGCCGAACTGATTGCGCGCCTCAGCGAGTTCGACGCCGTGCTGCGCATCCGTGAACGCACGGAATTTCCCCGCCATGTGCTGGAAGCCCTGCCGCGCCTGAAACTTCTGCTGGCCACGGGCATGCGCAACGCCCGCTCCATCGACCTCAAGGCGGCGGAAGATCAGGGCATCACCGTCTGCGCGACGACGATCCGCCATCATGATTCCACGGTCGAGGTGGTGTGGCTGCTGCTGCTGTCCCTGTTCCGGGGCTTTACCGGGGAAGTCGCGTCGCTGCGCGCCGGCGGCTGGCAGCACGGCCTGGGTCTGGGCCTGGAAGGCAAGACCCTGGGCATCGTCGGCCTGGGCCATATGGGCCAGCCCGTGGCTCGGGTCGCCCAGGCCTTCGGCATGAACGTCATCGCCTGGAGCCCCAACCTGACGGCGGAGCGGGCCGCCCCCTTCGGCGTCGAGGCCGTTTCCAAGGAAGACCTGTTCCGCCGCGCCGACGCGGTGACGGTCCACATGCCGCTGTCGGACCGCACCATCGGCGTGATCGGGGCCGAGGATATCGGGCGCATGAAGCCGACCGCCTTCCTGGTCAATACCTCGCGCCCGCAACTGGTCGACGAGGACGCCCTGGTCGCGGCCCTTCAGGCGAACCGCATCGCCGGCGCCGGGATGGACGTGTTCACCATGGAGCCCCTGCCGGCCGGACATATATACCGCACCATGCCCAACGTGCTGGCGACGCCGCACATCGGCTTCGTGACGCAGGAAAATTACGAGGTCTTCTTCCGCCAGAGCTGCGAGAACCTGCAGGCCTATCTGGACGGCAAGCCGATCCGCCGGATCACGCCGGACGTGCCCTACCTGCCCGATGCCCCCCTGGTCGACACGGCCCCCGGCGACGTCACCTAAGGGTCCGGGAAAATCAAAACCGGGCCAGAAACCCGCCGTCGACGGCGATCACTTGGCCGGTCACATAGGCCGCTTCGTCGGACACCAGAAAGCGCACGGCGCCGGCGATCTCCTGCGGCTGGCCCCAGCGGCCCAGGGACGTGCGCTGGGCGAGCCAGCCGGTGACTTCGGGATCGTCGGCCATGGCCTGATTGGCCGCCGTCGCGAAATAGCCGGGGGCGACGGCGTTGACGGTGATCCCGTCCGCCCCCAGTTCGGCCGCCGACGCCCGCACCAGGCCGGTCAGCCCGGCCTTGGACGCCGTATAGGCGGCGTCGCCGGCGCGGGCGACATGGCCCGCGATGGAGGTGACATGGACGATCCGCCCGCGTCCCTTGGCCCGCATCTGGGGTGCGGCCGCGCGGGTGAGGGTGAAGCCTGCGACCAGATTGACCTCCAGCAAATCGCGCACGGCCCGGGCGTCCAGATCGTCGAGGGGCCGCCGGTCGCGGGCCCCGGCGCAGTTGACGAGAATGTCGAGGCCGCGACCGTCGCCGTCGTCCAGGTCGTCGACGGCGGCCAGCACGGCGCTTTCGTCGGTGATGTCGAAGGGCAGCGGCCGCGCCCGCCCGCCGACGGCGGCGACGGCGTCGCAGGCGGCGTCCAGGGCCGGCAGGTCGCGCCCGCCGAGATAGACCAGCGCCCCGCCCTGACCCAGGGATTTGGCGATTTCCAGGCCCAGGCCACGGCCCGCACCCGTCACCAATGCGGTGCGGCCGGAGAGGTCGAAGGGATTGGGGTACTCGGACATATGCCGTGCCTTCCTGTCATGGCGGCTTCCGGCGGAAGCCCGGGGTGCTTGTTTCGCTGCGGCGGCGAAGCTACCTTCGCCGCATGTTCGCCGATCTTGGATTGCCGCCGAATTTGGTCCCGCTTGTCAACATCGCCTTTCTGGTGGTGATGGGCACCATCGCCGTAATGGGATTTCGCGGCCGCGATCCGGACAGCGGCCGCAGCCCTGTCCGGCTGATCTTCGCGGCGACCGCGGCCGTGTTCTTCGTCCTGGTGCTGGTGCAGAACGTGCTCGGAATGTTCGGCTGACGGCCTATTTTCCCGTGCCGAGGTGGCGTTGTTCCTCTGGTAGCTGCAATTGCCGATACAGATATTGGACACGGTCGCGAAGGGTTGTCTGAGCCCCTGTCGCGCGGTACAGGCGGTCCTCGATCTCCGGCCTGCCGCCGGCCCAGGCATCGATCTTCATGGCTTCGACATAATCGCTCAGCGCCTGTTCGTAGCGGCCCTGGCTGTCGCGGATGATGCCGCGGTGGCCATAGGCCGTGGCGAGGCCCCTGCGCGCGGCCGGCCCCTCACGTTCCACCTGCCCGCGCATGAGGCTGATCACGCGGTTCAGGACCACTTCGGCCTCCTCGGGCCGCTGCAGACCGATCAGGGCACGGGCCTTGCCCATAAGCGCGCCGTCATGTCCCGGCGTCGTGGCGAGGGCCCGGTCGAAATCCTCGATCGCTTCGTTGAATTCCCCGCTCGACAGATGAACCTCGCCCTGCCGGTACAGGACATCGCCTTCCGGCACGGCGACCACCAGGCGCCAACAGGTCCAGAGGCCGGCCGCCACCACGGCGACGGCCGCCAAGATCACCAAAACGGGGCCCCTGGATACGAGGCTGGACATGGTCGACATGCTCCTGTCTTCGAAGGATCACCGCCGCACGGGCGGTTCGCCGCAGACCAGACCTGCCTGGTGGGGCAAGGCGCTGGTCGCGGTGCGAGAACGATCCCTGTACTCGAATTGTGGCAGCATTATACGCGGTGATTCGCCGGCGCAGCGCCCCGCCTAGTTCCCGAACAGCCGGTACAGGTACGCGGAAAAATCGCTTTCCAGCGGGAACGACAGCATCCCCATGACCGAATACCCAAGCAGCCAGGGCATCAGGTAGAAGCGGAACATGTAAAAGAACCAGGCGACGTACAGCGGCACCATCGGCTCCAGCAGGAAGCCTGGCGTGATTGGCCGGAACACGCGGATGACGGGTTCCGTCAGCATGACGAAGGCCTTCATGAAGAAGAACTTGGAATCGGTCGGCAGAAAAATGTTCATGCCGGCCCGCCCGATGAGCGTCCACATGACCATGCCGGCGATGTAATCGATGATCGTGATGGTAAGCGGAATAGCCTCCACGATGGGCCCCCCTGAGCAGCAGATATTCGGTGAAATCTTATAGTAAGACGCCCCCGCAAAAGCAAACGGGGGTGGAACCAGGTTCCACCCCCGTGCTTAGGCGTTGGCGTGATGCCTAGTGGTCGGAGGACAGAATGGTCTGGCCCGACGGATTGCGGACCTCGTCAACCATATCCTGAACCTCTTCACTGGGCGGTGCGGTCGCCAGGGACACCACCACCATGGCAACCAGGCTGACGACGATGCCGACGATGCCGAACCGCAGATGGTTCAGCCCGAACAGCTCCGCGCCGCCGTTGTACACATGGACCAGGTAGATCGTCCCTGCGGCCAGACCACACACCATACCGGCGATGGCACCCGGCGTGTTGGCGCGCTTCCACCAGATCCCGAGGACCAAGGGAACGAACAGCCCCGACATCGCGAAGCAGAACGCCCAGGCCACGGCCCCGAGGATCCCGGTGAGCTTGAGGCTCGCCACAGCGGCGCCGGCGGCACCGATGACCACCAGCAAGACACGGGCAACGACAAGCCGCGTCTTGGTTTCCGCCTTCGGGTCGATGATCTTGTAGTACAGATCATGGCTGAGGGCGTTGGCGATGGCGAGCAGCAGGCCGTCGGCCGTCGACATGGCGGCAGCCATGCCGCCGGCGGCGACCAGACCCGAGATCACGTAGGGCAGACCGGCAATTTCCGGCGTCGCAAGGACGACGATGTCCGCCCGCATGAAGAACTCGTTGATCTGAAGGATACCGTCGGCGTTGCTGTCCTTCACGGCCAGCATACCGATGGCGCTCCATTTCTGGATCCATTCGAGCGCGTTCACGTCGGCGATGGACTTGCCGATGATCGAGGTCGCCAGGTTGGGGTCAAGAATCTGCAGCTTCGTGAACGTGGCCAGAGCCGGCGCCGTGAAGTACAGCAGGAAGATGAAGAACAGCGACCAGGCCACGGACTTGCGCGCGTCACGCACGGATGGTGTGGTGAAGTAACGCATGAGGATGTGCGGCAGGGACGCCGTACCGGCCATCATAGCGAAGGCGAGCGTAACGAACTGCCAGCTGTAGATGGCGCTGTCGGCCGGAGCATTGTGCAGCTTGGTCAGCACCGCGACGCCGGCAACCTTTTCCGCCGCCGCCGTTCCCACGCCCACGACCTTTTCGAGTTCCGCGATCCGCTGGATCGCATCGCCGTAGCCGAATTGCGGGAGAAGGCCGAAGTTCTGCTTGTTGGACATCCAGATGACCGGCAGCAGATAGGCGATGATCAGCACGATGTACTGCGCCACCTGGGTCCAGGTGACCGCCCGCATACCGCCGAGCATGGAGCACAGCAGAATACCAAGAAGCCCGAACCAGACCCCGACTTCGAAGGGAATCTGAAGCGCGCGGGCGGCGATGGTGCCGGTGGCGTTGATCTGCGCCGTCACATAGGTGAAGGACGCAACCACCAGAACCAGCACGGCACAGAACCGCGCCACGTTGCCGCCGTAGCGGGTGCCGATGAAGTCGGGCACCGTGTAGCAGCCGAACTTGCGCAGGTACGGAGCCATCAGCGAGTTGACCAGCACGTAGCCGCCGGTCCAGCCGACGACGAAGGCCAAGTAACCGTGACCGTTGAAGTAGATACCCCCCGCCATGGCGACGAACGAGGCGCCGGACATCCAGTCCGCCGCCGTGGCCATGCCGTTGAACACCGGCGGAACCTGGCGCCCGGCGACATAGTAGGCGCCGATTTCCATGGTCCGCGACAGCCAACCGATGGCGGCGTAGATGACGATGGTGAACGCGACGAACAGGATGCCGATGGTGTCGGCCTCCATTCCGAACTGTTCAAAGACTGCCATAAGGATGATGAAGGCGACGAAGCCCCCGGTGTATAGCCCATAAATCTTGGGCAGGTTTTCGATGAAACCGCCTTTACCTGACATGGTCGTCCCCCCTAGCTTTGTTCAGCGCCGCTGACTCCGGCTTCTTCATCAATCTTATCCTGCAGCTTGTTGTGCACGAAGATGAGGACGACGAAGATGGCCAGCGAGCCCTGGGCAGCGAAATAATAGCCCAACGGGAAGTCCAAGAAGGTGATCTTGTTAAGATCGACCGCGAACCAGTGGACTACGAAAGCAAAGATGAACCACAGGATCAGGATGACGAAACTGGTGTTTCGCGTCCTCTCCCAATGACGTTTCATTGCAGGTGATAATTCTGACATAAAACCCTCCCATCAGTTTACCCCTCGGCCATGCCGAAGCATGTCAGCCATACTTAATGCACACGCTTCTGCATCGGTGATACATTTGTGCGAATTAAGCATTTCCTTATATCAAGAAAACACAGGAGCCCAAAGGCTTTATGGAGAACAACGCGAAGTCCCTGCTGTCCGGAATGGCGGAATGGTTGCCCGGTCCTTTCCGAACTATTGTGAAATCTTTTGCCGTTCGACTCGACAAATCACCGCTCGACAGCATTGAAAAGACCATCGACTTCACACACTCCCGTGCGTCCTATATCGCGCAAACCGCCTTGTTCGGATATCTAAAGGCCCGGATGGGAACGCGATACAGGGCGCTTTTCGAGGACGATGTGTTTTCACAGGCGATCCGGAAGTCCGCAATCCTGGTTTTCACATCCTGTCTCTCGGATTTCACAATATACATAACATCGTATGTTGCCAGAGACGGCGATCTGACCCCGGAAGAGGCGACGATTTTTGCCCGTCAGGTCTTCGCCGAAGGCCTGGAAAGGGGGCTTCTGTCGGTCGATTCGGCAGAACATCCGGATGGTGCATTGCAGCAATTTCACGACCGTACCGACCGGATCATTTGGCCTAACGTCGCCGCCTCCCTGGAGGTGTTCGAACAAAGCGCTTCCGACCTGGTCGAATTCGCGCCGGTGATCGATGAATTCAAGGCGCTCGACCGCGAGATCGTCACGAACTCGATCCGGTTCCGTTGGACCAACGTCCGCCAGCAGTTCCAGAAGCGCCTGGACGCGCCCGCCGTGGTGCGCGATTGGCGAACGCATGACAGCCCCCCGCCTTTCGGCGGCACGGCCGAGAGCTCACCAACGCCCCTCTAGCGCGGGGGCCCAGGAAAGGCCCGCAAACAATGACCGACACGCTGCCCCTTTCCCCGGAGACCGTAAGGCCCACCCAGGAAGCCGGGGCGATCGAACCGCGGACCGCCGTGTTTCGCATGCGGGTCGGACAGGCCATGATGGCGGCTCCGGCGGCGGCGCGGACGTCGGATCGTCTGGAAGCCCTCGCCCGCATGATGGACGGTGCCGAGACCTCGAGCGTGGTTCTCATCGACGACGACGGCCGGCCGGTGGGCATCGTCACTGAACGGGACATCGCCCGCGCCGCCTTCCGCCTGCCGGGCGGCACCCCGGCGGCGCAGGTCATGTCGCAGCCGGTGAAGTCGATCGAGGCGGGGGAATATCTCTACCGCGCGATCGCCATGATGCGGCGCGCCGGCCTCCGCCACATGCCGGTGGTCGACAGCCGCGGCGCATTGGTCGGGATGCTCGACCTGCACGCGGCTCTCGGCTTCGCTTCGCACACCCTGATGGAGCAGATCGACAGCCTGACCCAGGACACGGACGTCGACGGCATGGTCCGGCTCAAGGCCGCGCAGGTCGGTCTGGCGGACCAGTTGTTCCGCGACAACATTCCCGCGACGGACATTCAGGCCCTGATCAGCGGCCTCAACCTGGACATCTACCGCCGCGTGGTCGACCGCAATATCGCGGCCATGGCGGCGGACGGCCTGGGGCCGCCGCCGGTCGAGTTCACGGTCATCGTCATGGGATCGGGCGGACGCGGCGAAAGCTTTTTGTTCCCGGATCAGGACAACGGATTCATCATCGACGACTATCCCGATGACCGGCATACCGAGATCGACGGCTGGTTCATCAAGCTGGCCGAGCGCATGGTCGTGGACCTGGACCGCATCGGCCTGCCCCTGTGCAGGGGCTTCGTGATGGCGACCAATCCCCTGTGGCGCAAGACCCAGAGCCAATGGCGCAACCAGATCTCATTATGGAGCAAGAAAAAGAGTTCCACCGTCCTGCGCCATTGCGACATCTTCTTCGACTTCCGCGGCGCCTGGGGCCCCGCCGAAAAGGCCCGCGCCCTGCGCGCGCATGTGACCGAGATCGCCAAGGGCAACGCCTTGCTGCTGAACCAGATGTTCCAGTCCGAACAGGATCACGAGCCGGCCCTCGGCTGGTTCCGCCGCTTCAAGACCATGTCCGAGGCGGACGCCCCGGGGTTCAAGGGCTACCTGAACCTGAAACACACGGGGACCATGCCCCTGGTCGAAGGCGTGCGCCTGTTGACCCTGCGCGAAGGCATCCAAGCGAACCCCACGCTGGAGCGCATTCCCGCCCTGCATGCGGCGGACGTCCTGAGCACGGACGAAGCCGACGAACTGACCGGCGCCTACCGCCACATCTCGCACCTTCTGCTGCGTCAGCAGATCGCCGACTTCAAGGCCGGCCTTCCGGTCACCAATTACGTGCATCCAGGCGTCCTGACCCGACGCGAGGCCCACGTGCTGAAGGATTCCCTCGAGGCGATCCGTAATTTCCAGGTCCGCATCCGGGGCGATTTCACCGGCACCGTGCTATGATCCGGACATGCTGACCCGCCGCAGTTTCCTTGCCGCCGGCGGGGCCGCCGCGGCGGCCCTGCCCTTCGCCGCGCCCTCCTTCGCGGCCCCCCGCACCACGGCCAAGAACATCCCGGGCACCGGCGAGGCCGTCCCCGTCATCGGCATGGGCAGCTGGATCACCTTCGATGTCGGCGACGATGCGCCCGCGCGCGCCCAGCGCGCCGAGGTCCTGAAGGCATTCTTCGCCCTGGGCGGCGGCATGATCGATTCCTCGCCCATGTACGGAAGTTCGGAGGCGGTGATCGGGCATTGCCTGCAGGCCCTCGGCCGGCCGCAGGGCCTGTTCTCGGCGACCAAGGTCTGGACGCCCGGCAAGGACCACGGCATCCGCCAGATGACGGAGTCGGAACGGCTGTGGGGCGTGCCGCGCTTTGACCTGATGCAGGTCCACAACCTGCTGGGCTGGGAGGACCATCTGAAAACCTTGAAGGCCTGGAAGGCCGAGGGCCGCGTCCGCCATATCGGCATCACCACCTCCCACGGCCGTCGCCATGAAGAGCTCGAGACCATCATGGCGTCGCAGCCCATCGATTTCGTGCAGCTGACCTACAATATCGAGGACCGCGAGGCCGAACGGCGTCTGCTGCCGCTCGCCGCCGAAAAGGGCATCGCCGTGATCGCCAACCGGCCGTTTCAGCGGGGGGCGCTGATCGACCGCCTGCAGGGCCGCCCCCTGCCGCCTTTCGCCGCCGAATTCGGCGCCGTGAACTGGGCGCAGGTATTACTGAAATTCATCGTTTCGCATCCGGCCGTAACCTGCGCCATCCCCGCGACCTCGCGCGTCGATCACATGCGGGAGAACATGGCCGCCGGACGGGGCCCCATGCCCGGCGCCAAGGACCGCGGCCGCATGGCGTCCTATGTGGAGAACCTATAGAAGGCCCGCAAAGTCGGGCGCCCAACCATCCCCGAGCGCCCCGTATTTCAGGTGAACAGCTTTTTCTGCACCTGGCGGACGTGTTCCATCTTGACCGAGGCGTCGATCGCCTGGCGCAGGGTGGTGATGCCGCGGGCCTCCAGCATGTCGAGCATGCGCAGGAACACGCGGGCCGTGGCGATGCTGTCGCCGAGCGCCGTGTGGCGGCCCTCGATGTCGATGCCCAGGCGCTGGGCGATGGCGTCGAGTGAATGGTCGCGGTTCTCGGCATCCAGGAACACCGAAAGCAGCAGGGTGTCCAACACCAGGTTGTCGAACCGCACGCCCGTCGCCTCCTCTTGCAACTGCAGGAAGCGCATGTCGAAGGCCGCGTTATGGGCGACCAGAACGGCCTCGCCCACAAAGGCCCTGAAGTCCGGCAGGACCTGACCGATGCCCGGCTGATCGGAGACCATGTCGTCTGTGATGCCGTGGAAGCGGATGGACTCCTTGGGGATCGGCTTGCCCGGATTGACCAGGCGATCGAAGGGGGCTTCTCCGCATTGCTGATTGTCCCGCACCTTGACCCCGGCGATCTGGATGATCAGGTCGCCGCCCGACGGCTGCAGGCCCGTGGTCTCCGTGTCGAACACCACGAAAGTCAGATCCTTCAGGCACTTGCCGCCCATTTCCTCGAGATGCATGGGCGGATTCAGCCGGTCGAAGTCGTAAAGCTCCGGCCGCGCCGGCAGGGCACCCTTGTTGTAGGCCCGGGCGCACAGCAGGCGGTCGACCTGAATCCACACCAGGGTGTCGATGACGATCAGCGCGACGGCCCCCGGCGCCGCGGCCCACAGGGCGGCGGCGAAGGCCCCGGACTTGAGCAGCCAGACCGTGACGACCAGCACGCCGAGCGCCGCCAGGGTCAGCAGCGCAAAGGCCAGGGCGGCCACGCGCCGCACGCTCATGGCGCGGAAAAACTTGAAATGGTCCACGGGGACGGAGCCTCCCAACCCTGTTGCGGAAAAAACTTTACCACGGCGCGACCGAATGGGGATTGCGTTACGTCAAGGCGCTTCCCAAGTCTTGTTGTCAGGCCCCGCGCGATCCGCTAAACAGCGCGCCGGAACCGTCCCCCTCGCGTCTTTGGAAGTCCCCGAAAATGGCCAGCTATCAGTATTCCTATGTCATGAAAGACGTCCGCAAGGTTTATCCCGGCGGGCGCGAAATTCTCAAGGGCCTGACCCTGTCGTTCCTGCCGACCGCCAAGATCGGCGTGCTGGGCGCCAACGGCGCCGGGAAATCGACCCTGTTGAAGATCATGGCCGGCAAGGACAAGGATTATTCCGGCGAGGCCTGGGCCGCCGAGGGTGCGCGCGTGGGTTATCTGGAGCAGGAGCCGGAGCTCGACCCCAAGCTGACGGTCGAGGAAAACGTCATGTCCGGCCTGGGCGAGGTCAAGGATCTGGTCGACCGCTTCAACGAACTGTCCGCCAAGTTCGCCGAACCCATGGACGACGACGAGATGAACACCCTGCTCGCCGAACAGGGCGAATTGCAGGAAAAGATCGACGCCTGCAACGGCTGGGAGCTGGAGCGCACCATCGAGATCGCCATGGACGCCCTGCGCTGCCCGCCCAGCGACGCCGACGTGACCAAGCTGTCGGGCGGCGAGCGCCGCCGCGTGGCGCTGTGCCGCCTGCTACTGCAGAAGCCGGAAATCCTGCTGCTGGATGAGCCGACCAACCACCTGGACGCCGAAAGCGTGGCCTGGCTGGAACGCTTCCTCGCCGAGTACGACGGCACGGTGATGATCGTCACCCACGACCGCTACTTCCTCGACAACGTCACCGGCTGGATTCTCGAAATCGACCGCGGCCAGGGCATCCCCTACGAAGGCAACTATTCCAGCTGGCTGGAACAGAAGCAGAAGCGCCTGGCCCAGGAAGAGCGCGAGGAATCGGCCCGCCAGCGCACCCTGAAGCAGGAACTGGAATGGATCCGCCAGTCGCCCCGCGCCCGCCAGGACAAGTCCAAGGCCCGTATCGCCCGCTATGACGACCTGGTCGCCAAGTCCGAGGAAAAGACCATGGGCACGGCGTCGATCATCATCCCGCCGGCCCCGCGCCTGGGCGACCTGGTGGTCCAGGCCGACCACCTGCGCAAAGGCTACGGCAACCGCATGCTGGTCGAGGATCTGTCATTTAAGATTCCGCCGGGCGCCATCGTCGGCATCATCGGCGCCAACGGCGCCGGCAAGACCACCCTGTTCCGCATGATCACCGACCAGGAAAAGCCCGACGGCGGCGACCTTCGCGTCGGCGACACGGTGGTGCTCGGCTATGTCGACCAGAGCCGCGACACCCTGGCCGCCGACAAGACCGTGTGGCAGGAAATTTCCGGCGGCAACGACGAGATCACCCTCGGCAAGCAGGCCATGCAGTCCCGCGCCTATGTGGCGCAGTTCAACTTCAAGGGCGGCGACCAGCAGAAGAAGGTCGGCCAGTTGTCGGGCGGGGAGCGCAACCGCGTCCACCTGGCCAAGATGCTGCTGTCCGGCGCCAATGTGCTGCTGCTCGATGAGCCGACCAACGATCTCGACGTCGATACCCTGATGGCGCTGGAAGAATCCTTGGGCGATTTCGCCGGCTGCGTGCTCATCACCTCGCACGACCGCTGGTTCCTCGACCGCCTGGCCACCCACATCATCGCCTTCGAAGGCAACAGCCAGGTGGTGTGGTTCGAAGGCAACTACCAGGCCTATGAGGACGACAAGAAGCGCCGCCTCGGCGACGCCGCCTTGGAACCCCACCGCATCAAGTACAAGCCGCTGACGCGGTAGTCGCTAAACTTAATGGCCGAAAGCGGCTTTGCGCGATAGTTAGCCCCCCGTATCCCGACGTCACTCCGCCGGCGGGGCTGACCTTGCCTTCTGCGCCAGCACCACGGCCACCCCGCCCAGCATGGCCGCCGAGGCGACGATGAGGCGGATCGTCAGGTCCTCGCCCAGCAGCACCACGCCGCCCAAGGCCGCGATGGCCGGGGCCGACAGCTGCGTCGCCGAGGCGCGGGCCGCCGGCAGGTAGCGCAGCACCCAATACCAGATGACGTAGCCGCAGCCCGAGGCGAGCCCGCCGGACAACACGGCGAGGGCGAGCCCCGGCACGCCCGCGTTCATGTCGGCCCAGAACAGGGCACTGACCACCAGGGTCAGCGGCACGCAGATGAGAAAGTTGGCGGCGTTGGATTCCACGGGACGCTTGGCGCCCCGGATCAAGAGCGAGAACACCCCCCAGGCCGCGCCCGAGATGGTGTGGAACAATGCCCCCAGGGGATCGGGCGCTTCCAGCCCCGGCAGGACCAGCCACACCAGCCCGCCGGCCGCCAGCGCCAGTCCGCCCCAGGCGAAGGCGGTGAACCGTTCACCTTCGTAAAACGCCCAGGCGAACATGGTCAGCTGCACCGAGCCGAACAGGATCAGCGCACCCGTGCCCGTGGTCAGCATCACGTAACCGAAGGAAAAGAAAACGGCGTAGGCGAACAGCGCCCCCGCCGCGCGCCAGTCGCCGAACGACAGCTGCGGCAGATGGCGCCGACGGGCGAACACGACCACCGCAAGCACCGCCGCCGCGGAAATCAGGCGCACGGTCGTGAACGTCGCCGGATCGATCAAAGCGGGCCCCAGGGCCGCCCGGCAGATCAGCGAATTCGCCGCAAAAGCCGTGATCGCCAAGGCGGTCATCATCACGATGCGCAGCGGCGACGGCATGGAATCTGAATCAGAAATGACGCACCCTCCGAGAAGTCACCGCGGCATGGATTAACCGCGGCCCCTCGGTATCAATCGCGCCAAACCGCGCCCGGCACAAGGACGAAACCGATCAGGCCAGCCCGTCAACGTACATCCGGAACGTATCCGTCTGATCCTCATCCAATTCGAGACGCGCATGGGTCCGGTCATCGGTCTTGGCGACGATCGCGGCCTTGACCGCGCCCACGCCCGGAAGCTCGATGGTGAACATCTCGCCCTCGGCGACCTGAAGCCCGCGGTCGATCACGATGCCGCCGCCCTTCGACAGGCTGTGCAGCGTCGTCTCCCTGTCCACGCCGCCGGCGACCACCTTGACCTTGTTGCCCACGGGATGACGGTCCGACCATTCCGGATCCTGACTGTCGCGGATGATCTCGAGCAACCGGTCGTTCATGTGATCGATGCCCGACTTGACCTGCTCCGCCGCCTCCAGCTGCTGCGACGCGGCCTCGCCCGACTGGCCCGCCACGTCCGTCACCTGAACGATGTTGGACGAGACCTCCTGGGTGCCGGCCGCCGCCTGTTCCACGTTGCGGGCGATTTCCTGCGTCGCCACGCCCTGCTGTTCGACCGCCGCCGCCACCGACGATGAAATCTCGTTGATGTCCGAGATCGTCTTGGTGATGCCAGCGATGGCCGTCACGCTGTTCTGGGTCGCCGACTGGATGCCGCCGATCTGCTTGCCGATCTCCTCCGTCGCCTTGGCGGTCTGATTGGCCAGGTTCTTGACCTCGCTCGCCACCACGGCGAAGCCCTTGCCGGCGTCGCCGGCCCGGGCCGCCTCGATGGTCGCGTTGAGGGCCAGAAGGTTGGTCTGCTCGGCGATGTCGGTGATCAGCGAGACGACCTCGCCGATCTTCTCCGCCGCCTGGGCAAGGCCCTGGATCTGGGCGTTGGTGCGGTCGGCTTCCTCGGTCGCCTGGCGCGCGATCTGCGACGACCGGCCGACCTGCGACGAGATCTCGTTGATCGAGGACGACAGTTCCTCGGCCGCCGAGGCCACGGTCTGCACGTTGATGGTCGCCTCTTCCGCCGCCGAGGCCACGGTCGACGCCTGGGTATGGGCCGACTGCGACAGATCCGCCGCCGCCCGGGCCGAGTTCTCGACCGTCGATACCCGTTCCTTGACCAGATCGACCGCCTTGGCGACTTCTTCTTCCAGCGCCGAGTTGAGCGCCAGAACCTCGCCGCGCAACCGGCGGCGGTTGCGCCGTTCCTCGGTCTCGCGCTCCGCCGTCATGCGGTTCACTTCCTGGGCGTTCTCCTTGAACACCTGCACGGCGCCGGCCATTTCCCCGACTTCGGTCTTTTCGCCGAGGCCGGGAATTTTCGCATCCAGATTGCCACCGGCCAGATCGTTCATGGCGGCGGTGATCGCCATGATGGGCGCACGCACGCGGAAATTCAGAAGCCAATAACTGCCGATGACCAATACGGTCAGCATGACCACCGTGATCCACACGCTGATCTGAACCAGGCCACGCACCCCTTCAAGGGTGTCCTCGACCGCCTGCGACTTGGCGTCGAGCTGGTCCTTGATTTCGGCCTTCAGGCCCTCGAGAGCCGCGGTCAAGGCGCTGTCGTCAATGCTCAACGCCTCGTCGATGTCCTTCGCAGAAGCCCCTTCGCCGGCCTGGACGAGCACCGTTTCGGCGGCCTTGCCGTAGCCGGCGATGACGCCAAGAAGATCGTCCAGCAGCTTGCCTTCATTTTCCGACACACCGAGGGCCTTGTAGGCCTTGGCATCGGCGGTGATGGCGGCGACATCCGATTTAAGCTTGTCGGCGATGGCCGCGTCGCGGCGGATCACCAGATTCTTGAAATTGTGGATCAGGCCGCCGAAGCCCAGATGGGCGCGGATCGAATTGAGCAGCTGCGACTTGGTCTTTTTCGTGCCCTTCTTCTTTATACCCTCGGCTGACTGGGCCAAGACCTTCATGGCGTCGAGCGCAGGGGCCGGGTCGATCTGGATTTTGGCGTCGATCTCCTCGGGTGCCACGGCATCGAAGGTCAGGGTCTCGATCTCGCCCGCCTGGGCACCGTAGACGGTAACGATTTCCTCGAGCGTGCTGAGCGCCGACGTCTCCGTGTCGTTCAACCCCAGGCCTTCATAGGTCTTGATGATGCTCATGGACTTGTCGGTGAACTTCTTGATGTTCTCCAGGTACTCGTCCGTCTGACGCAGCATGTAGTCCTTGAAGTTCTCGATCAGGCCGCCGTAGCCCATGGCGCTGCGAAGATCGCCCAACAGGCGAACCTTTTCATTCTGCGCTTCCTGGAACTCGACCCAAGCGTCATCGATGGTTTCGACGTTATTTGTTATCCGCAACACGTTGACGACTTGGATGACGCCCGTCACCACGATGGCGATGAGCAGCATACGGCTCGCCGTGCTGATCCGCAGATTGTTCATGTTTCCCCCTGTGCTGGGTATCCGACACGTTTGTTTTTGTTCGGTGTTTTTTTCTTTGTACCCGGTCTGGTCTGGTTCTGATACCTAACCAAAAGGTCTGGTCACCCCAGAACACGACGCCCGCGTCCCCCGACGTGCAGGCACCGCGCATGCGCAACGGCCCGCCGTTAACGGGCGTCCGCCGATCGTCCGATGGTGATGGCTGTCCTCCCAGAACAGAGCCTCCCAAGACCGGTTCGCGGCTGTATTAGGCAATGCCCAAGGTTTCGCCCCTGAATCATCGACCGCGCCGAAACTATACCAAACTAAAGAGTCCGCCGCCTACCATCGAGTGCACGACGCCCGTTCATCGGTCCCTGGACCGCGCCGGGCTTTCCGGTGTCCGGCGGATCAGAAGGTATTATTTTCTGCTAGACATAAAGATATGTTTATATGTATATGGGTGATATGAGAACCTTGGACGACACAATGGCCGGTATGCGCGCGGCGGCGGAACCCACCCGCCTGCGGATTCTCGCGCTCTGCGCCGACGGCGACCTGACGGTTTCCGAACTGGTCCGTATCCTGGATCAGAGCCAGCCGCGCATTTCCCGCCATCTGAAAGTGTTGACCGCCGCCGGGCTGCTGGCCCGCGTGCCGGAAGGCAGCTGGGTGTTTCACCGGCTGGCCCAGGACGGCCCGCAGACCGACCTGGCCGCGCGTCTGGTCGATCTGGCGCCGCTTGACGACGAAGTGCTGGCCCGCGACCGCCAGCGTCTGATGCAGATCAAACGCGAGCGCTCGGAAGAGGCCGCCCGCTATTTCCGCGAGAACGCGAGGCAATGGGACCGGCTGCGCTCGCTCCACGTCGACGACGCCGTGGTCGAAAAAGCCATCCTGGACCTTGCCCCCGACGCCATCGAACGCCACCTGGACCTGGGCACCGGCACCGGCCGCATTCTCGAACTGCTGTCCGGGCGCACGGAACTGGGACAGGGCATCGACATGTCACGCGAAATGCTGGCCGTGGCCCGCGCCAACCTGGATGCCGCCGGGTTGAGCCATTGCCAGGTGCGGCAGGCGGATATCACCCAGCTGCCCTTCCCGGGCGAGACCTTCGACCTGGTGACCTTGCATCAGGTTCTGCATTACCTGCCCGACCCGGTGCGCGCGATCGACGCCGCCACGCATATGCTGCGGCCCGGCGGGACGTTGCTGATCATCGATTTCGCCCCCCACGAAGAAGAAAGCCTGCGCCGCGACCATCAGCACCGGCGTCTGGGTTTCTCCGACGCCGAGGCCGAAACCTGGCTCAAGGCCGCCGGCCTGACGCCGCGCGCCATCCGCCACCTTTCCGGCGATCCCCTGACCGTGACCCTGTGGTCCGCGGTCAAGACACCCCCCGCCGCCAACACCGACGCCGCGCCGGTTCTTGCCAAACCCGCCGCCGGCCGCACCTTGGAGACCACCGTCTGATGCCCACACCGCCCACCGATAGCCTGCGCCAGGTCGCCGCCTTCGGGCGCGCCGCCGTTGCCGGCGGCCAGGTCGCCGCCGCCCTGCCCGACGACGTCGAGGTCTCGTTCGAATTCTTTCCGCCGTCGAGCGAAGGCGCCGAAGCCAACCTGTGGAACAGCATCCAGCGCCTGGCGCCGCTGAACCCCAAGTACGTCTCCGTGACCTACGGCGCCGGCGGCTCGACCCGCGAGCGCACCCATGCCACGGTCAAGCGCCTGCTCGGTGAAACCGACCTGCTGCCGGCGGCGCATCTGACCTGCGTCGACGCCACGACCCAGGAAATCGACACCGTCGCCCAGGATTACTGGGACATGGGCGTGCGCCATATCGTGGCCCTGCGCGGCGACCCCCAGGACACGTCCGGCCATTACACGCCGCACGCCGGCGGCTATTCCTTCGCCTGCGATCTGGTCGCGGGCCTGCGTCAGATCGGCGATTTCAACATTTCCGTCGGCGCCTATCCGGAAGTCCATCCCGAGGCGCGCAGCGCCAAGGCCGACATGGACAACCTGAAACGCAAGATCGACGCCGGCGCCGATCAGGCGATCACCCAGTATTTCTTCGACACCGACGTCTATCTGCGTTTCGTCGATCAGGCGCGGGCCGCCGGCATCTGGGTGCCGATCATCCCCGGCATCATGCCGATCCACAATTTCACCAAGGTCGCCAACTTCTCCAAGCGCTGCGGGGCGACGATCCCGCGCTGGCTGGGCGATCTGTTCGACGGGCTGGAGAACGACCCCGACACCCACAAGCTGGTCGCCGCCTCCCTGGTCGCCGAACAGTGCCGCACCCTGCACGCCTTCGGCGACAAGCAGTTCCATTTCTATACCCTGAACCAGGCGGATCTGACCTACGCCATCTGCCACATGCTGGGCGTGCGTCCCAAGCATCCGGTGGGGAGCGACGCCGGTGACCAAGCAAACAAGAAACAAGCAGGCTGATTCCATGAACGACATGTCCGACCGTTTCCCCAGGCATCTGGCCGGGGACCGCAGCGATGAGCTGCGCGATATCCTGAACGAACGCATCCTGGTCCTGGACGGCGCCTGGGGCACCATGATCCAGCAGCACAAGCTGGAGGAAGAAGACTTCCGCGGCGACCGCTTCAAGGACCACGGCCACGACCTGAAGGGCAACAACGACCTGCTGATCCTGTCGCGTCCCGACGTGGTGACGGAGATCCACGACCAGTTCCTGGCCGCCGGCGCCGACGTGACGGAAACCAATACCTTCAACGCGACCCGCATCGCCCAGGCCGACTACGGCACCGAAGCCCTGGTGTATGAGCTGAATTACGAGGGTGCGCGTCTGGCCCGCGCCGCCGCCGATGCCTGGACCGCCAAGACGCCGGACCGGCCGCGTTTCGTCGCAGGTGCCCTTGGGCCGACCAACCGCACGGCCTCGATCTCGCCCGACGTCAACGACCCCGGTTACCGCAACGTGACCTTCGACGCCCTGGTCGAAACCTATACGGAGGCCGTGCGCGGCCTGACCGACGGCGGCGCCGATATCCTGCTGCTGGAAACCATCTTCGACACCCTGAACGCCAAGGCGGCGATCTACGCCATCCTGAAATTCTTCGACGACGCCGGACGGCGCTGGCCGCTGATGATTTCGGGCACCATCACCGACGCCTCGGGCCGCACCCTATCGGGCCAGACGGCGGAGGCGTTCTATACCTCCATCGCCCATGCCGACCCGATTTCCATCGGCTTCAACTGCGCGCTCGGCGTCGAGGAACTGCGCCCCCACGTGCAGGCCGTCGCCACCGCCGCCTCGACCTATGTCAGCGTCTATCCCAACGCGGGCCTGCCCAACGAATTCGGCGAATACGACGACACCCCGGAACACATGGCCGAGCACCTGGCCGATTTCGCGCGCTCGGGCCTGATCAACGTGGTCGGCGGCTGCTGCGGCACCACGCCGGCCCATATCGGCGCCATCGCCGAGGCGGTCCAGGGCATCACCCCGCGCAAGCCGCAGGTGCCCGACAATCAGCTTCGCCTGTCGGGCCTGGAGCCGCTGACCTTCGACGCCGTCACCGGCTTCGTCAACGTGGGCGAGCGCACCAACGTCGCCGGCTCGCCCAAATTCGCCGGGCTGATCCGCGACGGCAATTTCGCCGACGCCCTGGAAGTCGCCCGCCAGCAGGTCCTGAACGGGGCCCAGGTGATCGACGTCAACATGGACGACGCCATGCTGGAAGGCGAGCAGGCGATGACCAAGTACCTCAACCTGATCGCCGCCGAACCGGACATCGCGCGCGTGCCGATCATGGTCGATTCCTCGAAATGGACGATCCTGCAGGCGGGCCTGCGCTGCATGCAGGGCAAGGGGGTGGTGAACTCCATCAGCCTCAAGGAAGGGCCCGAGCCGTTCATCGAACAGGCGCGCGAGATCATGCGCTTCGGCGCCGCCGTGGTCGTCATGGCCTTCGACGAGACGGGCCAGGCCGAGAACTATGACCGCATGGTCGAGATCTGCACCCGCAGCTACAAGATTCTGACGGAAGAGGTCGGCTTCCCGGCGGCGGACATCATCTTCGACGCCAACATCTTCCCCATCGCCACGGGGATCGATGCCCATGACAACTTCTCCAAGGACTACATCGCCGCGGTGAAGACCATCAAGGAAACCCTGCCCCACGCGCATACGTCCGGCGGGCTGTCCAACATGTCGTTCTCGTTCCGCGGCAACAACGCCGTGCGCGAGGCCATGCATTCCGTGTTCCTGTATCACGCGATCAAGGCCGGCCTGGACATGGCCATCGTCAACGCGGGCCAGCTGACGGTCTATGCGGACATTCCCGAGGACCTGCGCAATCTGGTCGAGGACGTGGTCCTGAACCGGCGCAAGGAAGCGCAGGACGAATTGGTCGAGATCGCCGATCAGGTGAAGGGCCAGGCCAAGACCAAGAAGGAAGACCTGTCGTGGCGCGAAAAGCCCGTGGCCGCGCGCATGACCCATGCGCTCGTCAACGGCATCGCCGACTACATCGACGAGGACACCGAGGAAGCCCGCCAGCTGTTCGACAAGCCGCTTGAGGTCATCGAAGGACCGCTGATGGACGGCATGAACGTGGTCGGCGACCTGTTCGGCTCGGGCCAGATGTTCCTGCCCCAGGTGGTGAAGTCGGCCCGCGTCATGAAAAAGGCCGTGGCCTATCTGACGCCCTATCTTGAGAAGGAAAAGGCCGCCGCCGGCGACACCCGCGCCAAGGGCAAGATCGTCATGGCGACCGTGAAGGGCGACGTCCACGACATCGGCAAGAACATCGTCGGCGTGGTGCTTCAGTGCAACAGCTACGACGTCGTCGACCTGGGCGTCATGGTGCCCTACCAGAAGATTCTGGACACGGCCAAGGAAGAGAACGCGGACATCATCGGCCTCAGCGGCCTGATCACCCCGTCGCTCGAGGAAATGACCACCGTCGCCCGCGAGATGAAGCGCCAGGGGCTGACCCTGCCGCTGTTGATCGGCGGGGCCACCACGTCCAAGGTCCATACCGCCGTGAAGGTCGCGCCCAATTACGACGGGCCAGTCATTCATGTGCTGGACGCGTCCCGCGCCGTGGGCGTGGCCTCCAACCTGCTGTCGGACAGCCTGAAGGACGGCTACGTCACCCAGATCGCGGACGAATACGAGGTGCTGCGCGACAAGCACGCCAACCGCAAGAAGGCCGGCAATCAGGCGACCATCGCGACCGCCCGCGCCAACGGCTTCAAGGCCGACTGGGCGGCATATGATCCGGCGGCCCCGGCGTTTACCGGCCTTAAGGTGTTCGAGGACTATGACCTTGCCGAACTGGTGTCACGCATCGACTGGACACCCTTCTTCCGCACCTGGGAGCTGGCCGGCACCTATCCGACCATCATGGACGACCCCAAGGTCGGCGAGGCCGCGCGCAACCTGAAAAAGGACGCCGACGCCATGCTGCAGCAGATCGTCGGCGAAAAATGGCTGTCCGCCCGCGCGGTGATCGGCTTCTTCCCGGCCAACAGCGTCGGCGACGACGTCGAGGTCTATGACGACGACGGAAAGACCGTGACGACCCTCAACTTCCTGCGTCAACAGATGCAGAAGGACGCCAAGCGGCCCAACTTCTGCCTCGCCGATTTCGTCGCCCCCAAGGACAGCGGCAAGGCCGATTATGTCGGCGGCTTCGCCGTCACGGCGGGCATCGGCATCGAATCGAAGCTGGCGGAATTCAAGGCCAATCACGACGACTATTCGGACATCCTGCTGAAGGCGCTGGCCGACCGTCTGGCCGAAGCCTTCGCCGAGCGCATGCACGAACGCGTGCGCAAGGAATTCTGGGCCTACGCCCCCGGCGAAGAGCTTAGCAACGACGAGCTGATCCACGAGAAATACCAGGGCATCCGCCCGGCCCCCGGCTATCCCGCCTGCCCCGACCATACGGAAAAGCGCAAGCTGTTCGACCTGCTGCAGGCCGAAAAGAACACCGGGATCGAGCTGACGGAAAGCTTCGCCATGACGCCGACGGCCGCCGTCTCGGGCTTCTATTTCGCCCATCCGGACAGCCAGTATTTCGGCCTCGGGCGGATTTCCAAGGATCAGGTCGAGGATTACGCCAAGCGCAAGGACCAGGACCTGGAAACCACGGAACGCTGGCTGGCGCCGAACCTGGTCTACGACCGCTAATTCGCCGTCGCCGCCGCTTGGATTTCGTCTGCGCGTGGCGCATCATGGCGCGATGATTCGCCCCGCCATGAGCCCCCCGCCCCGCCCCCAAGGCGTGCTTCGACCGTGACCGCGTCCGGCGGCCCCTTTCCGCAGCTTCGCGACGTGCCCGCCCTGGTGGTCGGCGTACGCCATGCGGCCTGGCTGACGCCCGAGGGCGAGATCGAGACCCTGAGCCCGGCCGAGGCATCCCGCCGGGTGCGCAAGACCGACCGCATCATGGTCTGCCACGCCAAGGCGACGGCGCGGCGGCTCAACCTGCAAAGCATTCCCGCCCTCGACCTTTTAGAACTGTTCGCGTTCTGCCGCCCGGCCAAGTTCTGCCTGCCGACGCCGCGCGGCCTGGCCGAGGCCCTGAACCTGGCCCTGCCCGCCAGCCACGAGGCGGAGGCCGAGGTGCTGACCCTGGCCGCCCATCGCCTGCTCACCGAACTGCGCGAGGAAGGGCGGGGCGATACCGCCGCCATCGCCTGGTCCATGGGCCGGGGCGGCTGGCCCTGGACATCCGCCGTGCTGGCGGCGCTCGGGGCGGGGGAAGAACCCCATTCGGCGTCGACCCGCCGGGGCCTGATGATCTGGCAGCGCCTGCCCGACTGGGAGGACGAGGCCCCGCCGCCGCCGACCGGAAACCAGCCCGTGGCGGCGACGGAGGCACGGGCGCAATTGGCGCTCCTGCTGGGCCGGGGGTCGGAGCAACGCCCGCAGCAGGCCGATTACGCCGCCGGCGCCACCGCCGCCTTCCTGCCCCGCGACCGGGCGGGGGAACCGCGTTTCGTCCTGGCCGAGGCCGGGACGGGCGTGGGCAAGACCCTGGGCTATATCGCGCCGGCCAGCGTCTGGGCGAAAAAGAACCAGGGCACGGTGTGGATCTCGACCTTCACCCGCAACCTGCAACGGCAATTGGATGCGGAACTCGACCGGCTTTATCCCGACGCGGTGGAGAAAGAACAGAAGGTCGTCGTGCGCAAGGGGCGGGAAAACTATTTCTGTATCTTGAATTACGAGGAAGCCCTGGGCCGATCCCTGCAGATGCCGGGACCGGCCTCCGTGGCGCTGGGGTTGCTGGCGCGCTGGGCGCTGGCGACCCGCGACGGCGACATGGTGGGGGGCGACTTCCCGGCCTGGCTGGCCGATCTTCTGGGCACGGGCCTGACCACGGATTTGACCGACACCCGGGGCGAATGCGTCTATGCCGCCTGCGCGCATTACGGAAAATGCTTCATCGAACGCTCCCAGCGCCGGGCCAAGCACGCGGAGATCGTGGTCGCCAACCATGCCCTGGTGATGATCCAGGCGGCCATGGGCGGCATCGGGTCCGACGACGGCGGCGGCCTGCCCCTGCGCTACGTGTTTGACGAGGGCCACCACCTGTTCAACGCCGCCGACGGCGCCTTTTCCGCCCATCTGTCCGGCTACGAGACGGCGGACCTCCGGCGCTGGCTGGTCGGGGCGGAGGAAGGCCAGCGGTCGCGCTCGCGCGGCCTCCGGGCGCGCATCGAGGACCTGATCTCCGACGACGACAAGGCCCAGGACGCGCTTGAGGCCGTGCTGGCGGCGGCCCGCTGCCTGCCCGGGCCCGGCTGGCGTCAACGCATCGAGGCCGGGCCGCGCGGCCCGTCGGAGGATTTCCTGGCCCGCCTGCGGGCCCAGGTTCTGGCCCGGGCCGAGGACGCCGACGCCGGCTATTCCCTGGAATGCGAGCCGCATCCGGCGACCGATGGTCTGCTCGCCGCCGCCGGGGAACTGGAAGGGGCGCTGGCCAAGATGGGCAAGCCCTTGGGCGAGCTGATCGAACGCCTAGCCGGGAAGCTGGACGACGAGGCCGACAACCTGGACACCCAGACCCGCAACCGCATCGAGGCCATCGCCAAGTCCCTGGAACGCCGGGGCCTGGCCCAGATCGCCGCCTGGCGCGACATGCTGAAGGCGCTCAAAAACGAAACGCCGGAGACCTTCGTCGACTGGTTCGCCGTGGAACGCACGGGCGGGCGCGAGATCGACGTCGGCTTCCACCGCCATTACGTGGACCCGACCCTGCCCTTCGCCCGCGACGTGGCGTCGGAAGCCCACGGCGTGCTGGTGACCTCGGCGACGCTCCGCGACATCACCAACGACGACCGCGACCCGGACGGCGACGGCTGGCCGCAGGCCTCGGCGCGCACGGGGGCCGTGCACATGACCCGCCCGGCCCAGCACGTCACCGTGCCCTCGCCCTTCGATTACGGCAAGCAGACCCGAGTGCTGGTGGTCGGTGACGTCAACCGCAATTCGGCCGATCAGGTTTCGGCCGCCTACCGGGAACTGTTCACGGCGTCCGGCGGCGGGGCCTTGGGCCTGTTCACGGCCATCAACCGGCTGCGCGCCGTGCATCAGCGCATCGCCGGGCCGCTGGAAGATCTGGACATCCCCCTTTACGCCCAGCATGTCGACCCGCTGGACACCGGCACGCTGATCGACATCTTCCGCGCCGAACAGGACGCCTGCCTGCTGGGCACGGACGCCGTGCGCGACGGGGTCGACGTGCCGGGGCGCTCATTGCGCCTGATCGTGTTCGACCGGGTGCCCTGGCCGCGCCCGGACATCCTGCACAAGGCCCGGCGCAACGCCTTCGGCGGACGCGATTTCGACGAGGCGCTGACGCGGCTCAAGCTCAAGCAGGCGTTCGGGCGGCTGATCCGCCGGGCCGGCGACCGCGGCGTGTTCGTGATGCTGGACCGCGCCCTGCCGACGCGCCTGGCCGCCGCCTTTCCCGGTGACGTGGAAATTCAGCGCCTGGGGTTGAGCGAGGCGGTGCAGCAGGTAAAGGCGTTTCTTTCGGAAACGCCGGATCAGGACCAAGGCTAGGGCTGGAGAATGTCCGCGACCTGCGGCAGGGCGAAGAACGCGCCGATGGTGACGACCGCGATGAGGGTCGAGAACAGGGTCGCCGCCGAGGTGCGGCGGATATAGATGTTCTGCTGCTGGGCCAGGACGAAGCAGCTGGCCCCCGTCGGCAGGGCCGCCAGCATGACCAGCACGACCAGCCAGTCCAGGCGCACGTCGAACACATAGGCGCCGAGCACCCAGGTCACCACCGGGTGGATCAAAAGCTTGATCACGACCATGACCGAAACCTCGCCCATGCCTTCTGAAATCGGCTTGCCGACCAGGAACAGGCCCAGCGCGAACAGGGCCCCCGGCCCGGCCGCCGCCCCCAGCACCGTGGCGTAGGTATCGACCGGCACGGGCAGCGTGAGCCCGCCCAAGGACCAGGCCATGCCGATGGCGCAGCCGATGAACAGCGGGCTTTTGATCAGGCCCCACAGGGAATCGACGAACACTTTCGCCAAGGCCTGACCCGTGCCCTTGCTTTTGCCGGCGGCGATCAGAACCTCGGTCACGGTAATGAACACCAGGGTCTGGAACACCGTGGCGATGGCCGCCGGCAGGGCCGCATCGGGACCGAAGGCGACGATGGCCAGCGGAATGCCCATGTAGCCCGTGTTGGCGAACACGGAGACCATGGCGAACAGGGACGACTGCGACATGTCGTTCTTGAAGGCCAGCCGCGACAGGAAATAGGCGCCCGCGAAGGTCACCCCGTTGCCGCCCAGATAGGCCAGGATGAAGGGCCAGTCGAAGATCGTCGCGGCATCGACCCGGGCCATGGAATGGCCGAGCAGCACCGGCAACGCCACGTAATAGACGAAGCGGTTCAAGGCATCCGTCGACGACGGCCCCATGACGCCCGCGCGGCCGGCCAGGTATCCCGACAGGATGATGGCGAACACGGGCAGGACGACGTTGAGGACGGGTTCCATGAAGGCTCCGAAAAGGATGCGGGGGCTTGACCGGCGAACGGCGGCCCTCCCATAACGGGTGCGGCTTTATTTATAAAGGGGAGAGTTACGGATGACCAATCTTGCGGGAACGACCATCGGCGTCATCGGCCTGGGCCTGATGGGCAAGCCCATGGCGCGGAACCTTGCCAAGACCGGGGCCAAGCTGGTCGTCAACAACCGCTCGCAGGGCGTCATCGAGGAGCTTTCCAAGGAAGGCATGACCCCGGCGGCGACGCCCCGCGCCGCGGCCGAGGCCGCCGACGTCGTCATCTGCATGCTGTCGGACACCCCGGCCCTGGAAAAGGTGCTGTTGGGCGAGGACGGCGTGTTCAACGCGGCCTCCCTGCAGGGCAAGCTGGTGATCGACATGGGCACGTCGAAGCTGCTGGTCACCCGCATGCTGGCGGCCCAGGCCCTGGAACGGGGGGCCGACTACCTGGACGCGCCGGTGTCCGGCGGCACCCTGGGCGCCGAAGCCGGTAATTTGACCATCATGGCCGGCGGCACGGACGACGCCTTCGCCCGCGCCCTGCCTGTCCTGCAGGTCCTGGGCGCCAAGATCACCCATGTCGGCCCGACCGGGGCCGGGCAGGTCGCCAAGGCCGCCAATCAGGTCATCGTCGGCCTGAACATCGGCGCCGTGGCGGAAGCCCTGTCCCTGGCCCAGGCGGCGGGGGTCGATCCGGGCAAGGTCCGGGAAGCGTTGGGCGGCGGCTTCGCCGATTCGCGGATTCTCGAGGTTCACGGGCTGCGCATGGTCGAGGGCAGGTTCACGCCGGGGGCGCGCTGCCCGATCCAGCGCAAGGACATGGATCAGGCCATGGAGTTGGCCGAGCATCTGGGGATCGAGTTGCCCGCGACGGCGCTGTCCCGCGATCTGTACGACCGGGTGATCGCCGCCGGCGACGGCGACCTGGACCACGCGGGCCTGATCCGCGCCATCCGCCCGGACTGGCCGGTGAACGAGAAATAAGGGAATGCCCTAGACCGCCGCGGCCGCCGCTTCGGGCCGGATTGCCAGCGGCAGGGTGAAGGTGACCATGGTGCCTTGACCCAGGGTGCTGTCGATGCGGATTTCGCCGCCCAACTGCTCGACCAATGATTTCGTGATGGACAGCCCCAAGCCCCAGCCTTTTTCCGTGGTGAAGGGGTTTTGGTTGCGGGTCGAGAACGGTTCCAGCAGCCGGTCGATCAGGGCGGCGTCGATCCCCGGCCCCGTGTCGGCGACAGTGACCGCGACCATATCGTCCACCACGCTCGCCGATACCGTGATGCGGCCCGACGGCGGCGTGAACTTGATGGCGTTGACCAGCAGGTTGAGGAACACCTGCTTCACCGCGCGGTCGTCGGCCAGCACGGGCGGCAGCCCGTCCGGCATGGCGATATCGATGTCGATGTCCTTTTCGTAGGCCCGGTCGCGGGCCGCGTCGGCGCATTCCTTGGCGATCTCGGAAATCGAGACCTCGGTCAGATCGTGCAGCCCCGATCCCGCCTCGATCGCCGAGATATCCAACAGATCCTCGACCAGGGACAGCAGGTAGGCGGCGCTGGAATGGATGTCCTTGGCATATTCCTTGTACTTCCCCGCGCCGGGCGGGCCGAAATACTGCCGATAGAGAATTTCCGAAAACCCGATGATGGCGTTCAAGGGCGTGCGCAATTCGTGGCTCATGGTCGCGAGGAACTGGGTCTTGGCCAGGTTGGCGTCCTCGGCCAAGGCCAGGGCCTTGCGCAGTTCCTGCTGAACGGCCTTTTCCTTGGTGATATCGACCATGATGGTGATCAAGGCGCGTTCATTGCCGTCGCCGATCAGAATCGGGATCTTGTGGTTCCTGAGATGCTTCAGCCCGGCGGCAGGAAAGGTCCGCGAGACTTCCCCGATGCTGATGTCGCCCGACGCCAGAACGATTTTATCCTTTTCCGTAATGGCAAGGGCATCGCTATCCGGGAACACGTCCCACACGGTCTTGCCGACAAGGCTGGCGGGGCTTGAGCCGACCCAGGCGGCATAGGTTGGATTGGCCAGCAAAATCTTGCCGTGCCTGTCCTTGAGGGTCATCGCGTTGGGTCCGTTGTCGATGACGGACTGAAGGCGTGCCTCGCTTGCGGCCAGCGCCTTGCGGGTGTCGATCTGGCCGTCGATATAGGCCAGGATCATGCCGAGGACCATCGTCGCCGGAGTGAACGTAACCGCAAAGGGCAGAGCGATGGTCTGCATGACCTTTTCGGCGACCGGCGGCGGCAGCTGGGTGAAGATGCCGATGACGACGACATGGACCACCAGCCCGAAAGCCAACAGCGTCAGCCAGTTAAGCGGGAACCGCCCGGCCTTGTAGCCCGCGCGAAAGCCGATGCCCAGACCGACGCAGGCCACGACGACCGCGACCCCGACGGGAGCACCGCCACCGCCCAGATAGGCCCGGTAGCCGCCGGCAATGACCGCCGCGATGACCCCGCAGATCGGACCGCCGAACACCCCGGACAGGCTGATGATGACGGAGCGCGGATCGAAGATGACACCGGGCGCGATGGTCACGGGAGCCTCCATCCCGATCACGCAGATCGCGCCGAACAGCAGCCCGGAAAGGATTTTTCCGGTCAGTTCTTCATTAGGCCATCGTTGCGCGATGAAGGCGTAAAGCAGACAGAGAGACAGCAACAACGACGCCGCTTTGGCGAATTCTGCAAACATGAAGCGTGCATGTTAAACTATTTCCAGAGACCGAAGAACATGGCCAATGGTCGAGTTACTTTTTGGTTCGTCTCTCATTCCAAAGGATGGGCGTGTTCTTTTGCCGTGTTAACACACAATTTTTCGGGCACGGGTTGCATCTGCCCCTGAAGCGGGGCGGCCTGACGGCTTGCCGGGATGTAAACCTGAGCGCAGGTTCCCTTGCCGACATTGCTCTCCAGAAGAAACCGGCCGTTTTGAAGTTTAACCAACGCATCTGCAATCGACAGGCCCAAGCCCCATCCGTCTGTTGTCCGGTATGGATCTTCCGAGCCGCGATTGAAGGGCTCCAATACTTCTGAAACTTTATCTTTCGGTATCCCGATACCCGTATCCGAAACTTCAAACCTTACGGCATCGGCGTCGCGGTCTGCTCGTAACGTCACCACCCCCCCGGCAGGCGTAAATTTGATCGCATTGGTCAGCAGGTTCAGGAGAATCTGCCGACAGGCCCGCCGGTCTCCGTGAAGAACGCCGATGTCTTTATCGATCTCGACTTTCAAACGAACCTTTTTATCGTTCGCGCTGAGAACCACCTGATTGGCACATTGCTCAACCAGCTCTTTTATTTCGATTTCATCGTTGTGCAATTTCGAGGTGCCGGTCTGCATGGTCGACAGGTCGATGAGATCACGCAGGAGGTCTAGCAAATGCTGGCCGCTGTCCTGAATGTGGCCCGCATACTCCAGATACTTTGGCTGGTTGATCGATCCGAAGGCCTGGCTTTTGATCAAGGTTGAAAAACCGATAATGGCATTGAGCGGCGTTCTTAGCTCGTGGCTGATATTGGCCAGAAACTGACTTTTCAGGCGGTTTGCCCGTTCGGCCGCATTGACGGCAGAAACCAATCCTTCCTCTTGTTCCAGAATGACTTTGTCGGCCCTTTTCACGACCAGAAACAAGATCACGTACAGAAAAGCGAATGAGGCGATCAACGCAAAGGCCAGCACTTTCAAATCGGCATGAATTTGGACGACGTGATCCGTGGCGTCTGTATAGAGTTCAATGACCCCCTCGACATGGCCCTCCGTCCTGTACAGCGGCATATAGGATTCAACGACATGCCGGTCATTTAGGTTTCCGTTCAATCCCGAAAACCTCTCGCGGAAACCCACCTTGCTGGCGGGGCGGCCGTGAACGGCGGATGCAATGAAGGACTGGTTGTTGCTTTTACTCTTTCCGATGTCCTCTTGGTTCGACGAATAGACCGTCAGACCGTCAAGCCGGTAAATCTTGACCTTGATGATGTTGAGACCATCGGTCAGTCGCCGCAAGTCCGCGTCGAGGGCCTTGGTCTCCGGACGCAGCCGAAGTTCCCTTGCCGTATCGGGCGCCTGACGTAAGACATAATCGGCATAATTACTCCAGATGACATTGCCGAAAACCCGGGCCATGCTCTGATTGCTGCCTTCGATTTCCGACGCCATATGCCGAACACTGAGTTCACGGTAGGAAAACAATAAAACTGTAGCGACAAAAACAAATGAAATTCCACTGGTGGTCGTAAAGTATGGCAATAGGCGAAATAGTTTGTTCACCCGGATCAACTCCCTCATCACCACGGACACATTGGCCTCTTCCTCCCCCGGCGATTAAAGTCAAATGTCATGGGAAATACTATCTATCCATAAGACATACATTTTTATGCATTCGTTGCCCGCTGGAAGGTCACCTGGCCCGCGAGGGCAGACGCATAAAAGCACTAGGGTTGCATGTCACCGTCGCTGAAATGGCCGTCGTCAAAGCCTTTCAGCGGACCCGCCGCAACTTTTGCCCTGGGCGTTAGCCGAAATTCGCCTTCGGTCACAGCACCGCCCGGCAACCAAACACCCAGCCTGTCATCGATCTTGTCGCAATGCATATAATTTAATCATTTAATTTTTTTAGCTTATTTTTTGTTCATTTTATTCGTTCCCAGGACACATCCACAGGCGCAAAAAACCTTTAACCCACTGTAGAAAAAGAACGATTTAACATGTGACGAACCTGGCACGGGACTTGCTGTTTGCTTATCCGAAGTGCGGGCCAAAAGACCCGCCGACGCCTGACACAAACAACAACAACGGCAACCAAAAAAACGACAATGCGTGTGATGCTGGTAACGGATATCCCCGACGCGCTGGAGGCCATCATGGCCCACGTCCAGGGATCGGGTGACGCGGTGCACGAGGTTGTGGCCCTTGCCGCCCCCAATGAACCCCTTGCCGACAAGGCCCGCGAAACGTCTCCGGACGTGATCGTGGTGCGCGTCGCCAAGCCCGAGGAATACCCCTTCACCGAACTGCAGAGCCTGAGCGAGACCGCGCCCTTGCCGGTCATGTTCCTGGCCGATGACGAGCGGCCGGAGATCATGGCCCAGGCATCGCGCGCCGGGGTCAACGCCTACCTGCCCGTGGACGCGGGGCTGAAGTCCTTCCCGACCCTGGCCGAGTGGACCCGGGCCCAGTTCCTGACCGTGCGCGAGTTGAAGAAGCGGCTGAAGGAAAAGGAAGACAAGCTTGCCGACCGTATCACCATCGAGCGGGCCAAGGGCATCGTCATGAAACTGAAGGGCCTGGAAGAAGACACGGCCTATCACGAGATCAGGAAGCTGGCCATGAAGCGGTCCCAACCCATGCGGGTCGTCGCGGAACAGATCATCGACACCGAAAGCCTGGTGCTCTGCAAGGGATGACGGCGCAAGGCATTTGAATTTCATGAATTTCTAAGTCCACCTCCTCCCAAGGACGGACTTAGGGAAGGCGGCGGGTCGGTATCGACAGCCACTCTCCTCGGGACCCGCCGTCTTCCTCCTCTCTATTCCGAACAGCCGCCATAACGGACAGGGCTGTACCGGCTAGGCCGAGTCGGTCGAGGGACGGTCCGACGCCGAAAGCACCTCTACTCCCCGGCCCGCCGATTTTCCCGGGCTGACGGGACTGGGACTCTAGAAAAACCCGAGCGGCATGGCCGCGACGGTCGTTTTGCGGCAAATAGAAAGCCTAGCTTTCGCCGTCCAGAAGGATGTCCGCCAGGGCATCCGGGCAGACCACGAAGGGCGAATGGCCGCAGTCCAGGTTCCAGGTCCGCCGCGCCGGCAGGGCGCCCCGCATGGCGTCCTGAAGGCCGGCGGTAATGGCGAAATCCCGGCGGCAGGAGATGACGTCGCGCGGCACCCGCGCGAAATTCTCCGGCGTCAGGGCAAGCGCCTGGCGGAAGATCGCCACGGGTTCGGGCCGCAGGCGGGGAAAGACCCAGTCGAGGTCTTTCTCCGACGCGTCCTGATAGAAGGCATCCCGGGTCGTCGCCCGGTCGACCGCAAGGCAGGGCGCGTCCTCGAACGTAACCTTGTCCGCCCGCGCCCGGGTTTCCCCGTCCTGGCGCGCCCAGTCGATGATGCTTTCCCCCGGGCCCGGCATATAGGCCGTCAGATAGACCAGCCGCGTCAGCAGGTTCGGCACGCGTTCCGCGACCTCGGCGATCACCGCGCCGGCCATGGAATGGCCGACCAGGGTGACCGGGCCGCCCGCCTGGCGCACGACGTCGGCGACATGGTCGGCATAGAGGGTCAGGGTGAGGTCCGCCGACGATGTCCGGTCGCTCCCATGACCCGGCAGGTCGGGCGCGATGACCTCCGCCCTCCGGGTGCGCAGAAGCGGCATCAGCCGATCCCAGCACCAGCCGCCGTGATAGGCACCGTGGACCAGGACGAAGAGGGCGGTCACGACGGCCCCTGCCTTAAAGGGCGACCAGGTCGAAGGCGACGCTGATGCGCGTGCCCTCGCCGGTGAACGGGATGGTGCGGTGGAAATAGGCCGAGGGGAACAGGTACATGACCCCTTCCCCGGGCGGGAACAGCTGCAGGCGCGGCGGATGGCGCAGCTTGAACTGCTCCGGCGCCTGGAAGAACTCGATGAAGCCGCTGGTGTCGCCCGGGTCCGTGACCTGGGCCGGCAGCTGCGGATAATACACCCCGGACAGGAAGCCCGACGGATGGATATGCGGCATCTGATGGCCGCCGGCGTTCATTTCCACGGCCCAGAGGGTCAGGGAGTATTCATCGGACCAGCGGGTGAACACGGGATGCGTACTGTTCCGGTGGCGGCGGCGGTAAGCTCTGGCGGCCTCGGCGATCATGTCCTTGAACTGGGTCATCGGCCCCCAGGGGTCGCACACCAGACTGCCCGTGTGGCGGCCGGCGACGGTGGCGTGGCTGGGCGGCGACGGCACCAGGGACGGATGGTCCAGGATGTGACGGACCATGGCCTTGTTGAAGTCGGCCATGGAGGCGAAGCCGTCGGGCGCCAGGGGCCGGTGGCCCATGATCAGGTTGGGCGGCAGGTAGGCCTCGGCCTCCGCCGCCTGGCCCCTGTCGGTCATCACGATGGCCCGGTAGGCGAGCATTTCCGGATCGCCCGGCGCCGTGGCCAGGCGGTCGTCGCAGACCTTGAGCGCGCGTTTGTGGTCCCCCGCCTGCAGCAGGGCATCGACCAGATTGACCCGGGCCAGGCGATGGCCCGGATCGGCGGCCAAAACCGCCTCGTAGCCGGTGATGGCGGCGGCCGCATCGCCGGCGTCGAGCTTCAGGGTCGCCGCCATTTCATCCAGGTCATGGGACCGCGCGCCCTTGGCCGCGGCATCCGCGATCAGGGCCGCGGCATCGTCCTTGCGTCCGTCCTGGATGACCGCCGCCGCCAGCCCGGCCCAGGCGGCGGCATTGTCCGGCAGGCAGGCCGTGAGGTCACGGTAGGCCGCCTCGGCCCCGGGCCGGTCGCCCTTGTGCAGGAGGGCCGCCGCGTGCTGGAACGCGAACACGGGATTGTCCGGGAACCGCGCCATGCAGTCGGCCAGGAACGGCACGACCGTCTCGTAATGTTCGGTGCCGGCCAGGGCCTGGGCCAGGTTTTCCCAGGCCGGCTGCCAGTCGGGCCTGGCGTCGCAGGCGGCCCGCAGGTGCGTGATCGCCTCGGTCCACTGATGGCGGCGCAGTTGGAGCGAGCCCAGGTTGTAGTGCACGGCGGCGTCACCGGGTGCCAGGTCAAGCGACCGGCGGTAGGCCGGCAGGGCGATGCGGCTGATGCCCAGACGTTCTGCCGCATGGCCCATCATCGCCCATTGCCCGGCGTCGAGGGCGCCCCCCGCGTCGAGGCGGGAAAACAGTTCCAGGGCCAGGTCGTCGGCCCCCGCCTGATAGGCCGCCGCCGCGCCCAGGCTCAGAACCCCGGCACCGGCGCGGCCGGTCACGGCGGCCTGATAGGCGGCCTGCCCCGCGTCGGCCAGGCGCCCGGCCTTGATCAGTTGCTTCACGTCATTTTCGATGGTCATGCGCGGGAACTCGCCGGATAGGGTGTCGCCGTTCCCGGCGCCGCCGGAAACGCCCCGGACCCTAGCAAAGTTTCGCGCCCCGCCCTATAGCCCAGGTGCCCTGGGCCGCCTTGATCCAAACCGGGCATAAGAAAAGGGCCGCACCCGAAGGCACGGCCCTTTCCAGAAAGTCTGACGGAAGGGTTTAGAAGCCCATGCCGCCCATGTCGGGCATGCCGCCACCGGCGGGCATGCCACCGGCTTCTTTCTTCTCCGGCTTCTCGGCAACCATGGCTTCCGTGGTGATCAGCAGACCGGCGATGGACGCCGCATCCTGCAGAGCCGTACGGACGACCTTGGTCGGATCGATGATGCCGGCCTTCAGCATGTCGACATACTGACCGGTCTGGGCGTTGAAGCCCTGGGTCTTGACCTTGCCTTCAAGCAGCTTTCCGGCAACCACGGCGCCGTCGAACCCGGCGTTTTCCGCGATCTGACGGAGCGGAGCCTGCAGGGCACGCAGCACGATGTTGATGCCGACCTGCTGGTCGTTGTTTTCCGGCTGCAGCTTCTTCAGAGCGTTGGTGGCATAGAGCAGGGCCGTGCCGCCGCCCGGAACCACGCCTTCCTCGACCGCGGCGCGGGTGGCGTGCAGGGCGTCGTCGACGCGGTCACGCTTTTCCTTAACCTCGGTTTCGGTGGCGCCGCCCACGTTGATGACGGCCACGCCGCCGGCCAGCTTGGCCAGACGTTCCTGCAGCTTCTCGCGGTCGTAGTCCGAGGAGGTTTCCTCGATCTGCGCCCGGATCTGGCCGCAACGCGCTTCGATGTCTTTCTTCTTGCCGGCGCCGTCGACGACGGTGGTGTCGTCCTTGGTGATGATGACGCGCTTGGCCGTGCCCAGCATTTCCAGGCCGACGTTTTCAAGCTTGATGCCGATGTCTTCGGAAATCACCTGGCCGTTGGTCAGGATGGCGATGTCTTCCAGCATGGCCTTGCGGCGGTCGCCGAAGCCCGGCGCCTTCACGGCGGCGACCTTCAGGCCACCACGCAGCTTGTTGACGACCAGGGTCGCCAGCGCTTCGCCTTCGATGTCTTCGGCGATGATGATCAGCGGGCGGGAGGCCTGAACGACGGCTTCCAGAACCGGCAGCAGCGGCTGCAGCGAGGACAGCTTCTTCTCGTGGATGAGAATGTAGGGGTTGTCCATGTCGCAGGTCATCTTGTCGGCGTTGGTGATGAAGTACGGCGAGGTGTAACCCCGGTCGAACTGCATGCCTTCGACGACGGTGACGTCCGTGTCCAGGCCCTTGGCTTCCTCGACTTCGATGACGCCTTCATTGCCGACCTTCTGCATGGCTTCGGCGATCATCTTGCCGATGGCGGAGTCGCCGTTGGCGGAAATGGTGCCGACCTGGGCGATCTCGTCGGAGGTCTTGACCTTCTTGGAGGCCGACTTGACGTCGCTGACCACGGCTTCGACGGCCATGTCGACGCCGCGCTTCAGGTCCATCGGGTTCATGCCGGCGGCCACGGCCTTGACGCCTTCGCGGACGATGGCCTGGGCCAGAACGGTGGCGGTGGTGGTGCCGTCGCCGGCTTCGTCATTGGTCCGGGAAGCGACTTCCTTGACCATCTGCGCGCCCATGTTCTCGAACTTGTCGGTCAGCTCGATTTCCTTGGCGACGGTGACGCCGTCCTTGGTGATGCGCGGGGCGCCGAAGGCCTTGTCGATAACGACGTTACGGCCTTTCGGGCCGAGGGTCACCTTCACCGCGTTGGCGAGGGTGTCGACACCCTTCAGCATGCGGTCGCGGGCGTCGGATGAAAACTTAACTTCCTTAGCAGCCATCTTTATCTATCCTCTTGGTTCGATCTTTTGCGGGGGGCCTTGCGGGCGGTCGATCGGCCTTAGCCGATGACGCCCAGCAGGTCCGATTCCTTCATGATGATCAGCTCGTCGCCGTCGATCGTCACTTCGGTGCCCGACCATTTGCCGAACAGGACCTTGTCGCCCTTTTTCACGTCGAGCGGCGTGATCGAGCCGTCTTCGTTGCGGGCGCCGGACCCGACGGCGATGATCTTGCCTTCCATCGGCTTTTCCTTGGCCGTGTCGGGAATGATGATCCCGCCCTTGGTCTTTTCATCCTGCTCGATGCGCTTGACCAACACACGGTCATGCAGAGGCCTGAACTTCATCGTTTGCTCTCCGTCAAATAATGGAAACATAAGGGTTTTTTTGTGTTTGTTAGCACTCAACCCCAGTGAGTGCCAGCATGTAGTCCGCTGACACGTTCCTGTCAAGGGTGTTGGCGCCGAATCCGGGGGATTTCCCACCGATTTGCGGGTGGCGGAAGGGTCGAAGCCGTCAGGACGCGCGGGTGAAGATCACGTTCACGTCCGTATCCGCCCGCTGAAGGCCGCGGCGGGCCTCGGCAAAACCGGCATCGGCCAACAAAGCCGGGATTTCCGCGTCGTCGGGAGCAATCTCGATAAGCAACGATTTGACTTGGCCGCTTTTCAGCAGGCCCATGGCGCCCTTGAGGATCTGCGGCTCGATGCTGTCGACGTCGATCTTGATGTGCTGGGGCGGTCTGAACCCGTAACGCTCGATCAGGCTGTCGGCGCTGAGCGCAAAGGCATCGACGGCGATCTCGGCCTTGGCGAACCCCAGGCGCGACAGGCCGCTGTCATACAACGCCGAGCCCGAGGTTCCGGCCTCGAACGACGGCATGTAGAACCGCCCGCGCCCGTCCCGGTCGCTGAGGCCGAGGCAATGGGCGGCCACGGCCTCGCCGACGCCGTTTTCGACCAGATTGCGGGCCAGGCAATGGAAGGAAAAGGGATTGGGCTCGAACGCCACGGTCTCGATCCCGCGCTTGCCCGCATAGACGGCATAAGGCCCGACACTGGCGCCGATATCCCAATAAATGTCGCCGGGCGCGAAACCGTCGATCCATTCCACCGTTTCCGGCTCGCGCACGAAGGCGTGGCGAGCGAAATACAGAGCGTCCTTGCCGGGGGTGTAGAGGGTGATGGGGCCCTGCGGCGTCGCGACGGGAACCCTGGGCGTCACCGCATCAGCCAGGCGCGCCTGCGTCGCGAAGCGCGGCCAGCGCGACATCGGCGCGGTCAACCCCCTGACCAGACCGGCCAGGAACGCGGAATATGTCTTGCTCATGCCCTATCGCCGCCTGTGTCGTGTTTGCCGAGCACGCGAGCGTAGATACTTTCCAGTTGCCCGACCACGGCTTTGTGTCCGTAGGTATCAAGGCAGGTGCGGCGAAGCGCCGCGCGGTCGAAAGTCCCCGCCCGGCCATGCATGTCGACCAGGGCCTGGGCCATGGCCGCATCGTCGCCGGGCGGCACCAGAATGCCGCTGTGCGGGGTCAGGATGCCTTCCGGCCCGCCGCAGATGGTGGCGACCACGGGAGTTCCCTGGGACAGGGCCTCGATCACCACGACGCCGAAGGTTTCGACGAAGCTGGGCAGGACCACCGCGTCCGCCGCCGCCATGGCGCGGCGGACATCCTCTGCCGGCAGCAGGCCGACAACCTTGACCCGTCCGCCGATCCCCAGGTTTTCGGCCAACCGCTCCAGGGGCCTGCCGTCGCCGGAGCCGACGAAATGCAGTTCCGGCCCCCTGCCCGGCGCGCCCGGCGGAAAGGCCCGGGCGAAGGCGCGAATCAGGCCCTCCTGGTTCTTTTCCGCCGATATGCGGGCGGCGCAAAGAAACACGAACAGCCCCCCGGCAGGGCGGCCTTCGGGCGCGGCCGTTTCGAAGGCCGGGGTCAGAAGGTTGGGCACCACGGCGACCTCCCGGGCATGATCGCCGTACCGTTCGGCCAGAATATCACGCAGCTGCGGGCTGACGGCCAGACAGGCGTCGGCGGCGCCGAGCACGCCTGCGATCAGGCGCTTCTGCCACCAACGGTGCTTGCCCTGGGCGTAATCCGTGGAATGTTCCGTCATCACGAAGGGCAGGCCGTGGCGCGACGCCAGACGGCGGGCCAGCACGCCGCCGTTGAGAGCGGCATGGGCATGCAGGATGTCGGGCCGCCCCTCGGTTTTTACGTAGGCGTTGAACAGCCGGCGGCCGACGGCGGCAAAGGTCATGGCGTCGCGGAATGGAACGCGCGGCAGGCGATGCAGGGCATCGAGCCGCCACACGCGCAGCGGGCCGTCGTCCTCGACACGGATGCGGTTCATCTCGGGCAGCGGGCCGGCGCGGTAGTCGCGCACACCCCAGACCTTGGGAATCAGCAGCCCGACCTTGTGCCCGGCCGCCGCCAGCGCCAATGCCTGATCGCGAAAGAACGAACCGCTGCCGTGGGAGCGCGGGTTCGAATACCAGGAGGGTAAAAGCAGAATGTGCATGTCAGATACCCTGCCCCTTCAAGGCCGCCGACCGCCCGTTATTCCGCCGTCGGCGTCCCGGCGCCGAGGTTCTCTTCCAGGTCCTCGTCCAGAACCTTGCCGTGGCGATGACGACGGTAAAGATAGACACCAAGCACGCCCGACAGGGCGAACAGGCCGGCGGCAAGCGCGATGTTGGTCGTCGGCGCGACCTTGATGCCCGCGCCGATGAGCGCGAAGATCAGCGTCTGCGGCACGTAGCCGATGGCCGATCCGGCAAAATAGGGCAGGCCCGGTACGCTGGTCACCCCCGCCGCCAGATTGGTCAGCAGGTTCGAGCCGATCGGCAGAAAGCGGATCAGGAGCGTCATGGAAAACGGGTTTTCCGCGAGGAAGCCGTCAATGCGCTTAACCTTGCCCGGGAACCGTCCGGCGATCAGATCACGGCCCAGGAAGCGCGCGTAATAAAAACTGATGATGCAGCCGGTCAGGGTCGCCAGCACCGCCAGCGCCGTGCCCTCGACGATGCCGAACGCATAGCCGCCCAAAAAGGCGATCAATTGGCGCGGCAGGCCGACCGCCGTGCACAGGCCGCCGGCGGCGACGAACACCAGGATGCCGGCCATGCCCTTGCCGCGCACGTAGGTGTCGATCCAGGTTTCATCGAGATGGGCGTCCAGGCCGCTCATCCGGATCAAAATCACGACCGCGATCAGCGACAACAGCAGGGTGCCGCCGCGCAGGGCGAGCTTCATGCTCATCGGGCCGCGCCGCCCGCTCCACCCTGGCCGGCGGTTTCCTCGACGACCTGGGGTTTGGAGCCCCGGCGCTGCAGCCACATGACGCCGAACAGATCGACGATGCCGACCCACAGCCGGTTCCACACCCCGTATTTGGAGATTCCCCGTTCGCGCGACCGGTGATTGACCGGCACGGACAGGACACGCCCGCCCAGGCGGATCATCAGGGCCGGCATGAAGCGGTGCATGTGGTCGAACCGGGGAAAGTCGAGAAACGCCTGGCGCGGGAAGACCTTGAGGCCGCAGCCCGTATCCGGCGTGTCGTCCTGCAACAGGCCCGCGCGGATGCCGTTGGCGACACGCGACGACAGGCGGCGGATATAGGTGTCCCGCCGCTTGGCACGCAGGCCGGCGATCATCAGCCTCTCGCCGCCGCCTTCTTCATTGTACTTGGAAACCAGAGCCGGGATATCGGCGGGATCATTCTGGCCATCGCCGTCGAGGGTCGCGATCAGGGGGGCCCGGGCCGCCCGCACGCCGGTCCAGATCGCCGCACTCTGGCCGCAGCAGGCGACGTGGCGCAGCACGCGCAACTCCGGCACCTTGCCGGCAAGATCCTTGAGCATGCCCAGGGTCGCGTCGGTGCTGCCGTCGTCCACGTAGACGATCTCGTACGCCGGACCGCCGCCCAGGGCCGCCCGGATCTCATCGATCAACGGCGCCAGGTTGTCGGTCTCGTTGTGCACGGGCACGACCACGGCCAGGGCCGGTGCAGCGGTGTCTGAAGATATGCCGGTCATGAAGGAACTTCGCGCTTTTCCAACGTCGCGGTACCGCCCGCCCAAGGGGCGTCGCGGCACGCGCGACCGCTTATTGCACCCGTGCCGTCAAAGGTCAAATATCTTGCATTCCCCGCCTGATCCCCTCAAGGCTGACCGTCAGGGGCGTGAAAGCGCCCATATTCATAACTTCACTCCAAGGAGGCGCCGATGACCCGTGCCCCGACCGGCGACGCGCCGGAAGCGATCCCCATCCTGCACCGGGAAACGGTCCAGCCGGACTGGATCGACTACAACGGCCACATGAATCTGGCCTATTACGTGTTGGTGTTCGATCACGCGACGGACGCCCTGCAGGACACCGTCGGGCTGGACGCCGCCTACCGCGCGAAGACGGGCGGGTCGATCTTCGTGGTCGAGGCACATCTGACCTATGACAACGAGGTCACTTTGGGCGAGGAAATGCGGGTGCGCACCCGCGTTCTGGGCGTCGACGGCAAGCGCCTGCACCTGTTTCATGAGATGTTTGCCGGGGATGACGACCGCTTGGCGGCGACCAACGAGTTGATGATCCTGCATGTCGACCTGGCGAGCCGCCGCACGGCGCCGTTTCCACCGCCCGTCCTGGCCCATCTGGAGCGTCTGAAGGCGGCCCATGGCACTCTGCCCGAACCGTCCCAGGCGGGACGCCGCATCGTCATGAAGAAAAAGGTATGAACCCCGCGAGCGGGTTATGTTAGAAATCATGCTTATTAATCTGTCGGCGACCAATGACCGGCATCTAACAGTTCTTGTGAAGGTGAGAACGGCGACCCCAAAACCTTGAGAAGGAAGGCAGGCCCGTTGTCCGACGAAACTGAACTTCGGAGTTCCCCCAGCGCCTACGCCAAGTCGGCACTCCAAATGATGGAGAAAAAGGGGATTCCGCCGAAACCGAACAACTTCGCTGTTTGGTACCGGTATTTCTCGGGCGCTTATCCGGAACTGGCGCGCACCCTGGACGTGATCCTGGAAGCCGGCCTGCCGTTCACGGAGGAGCGCAACGCGGAAATCTACGACCGTTTCCTGGGCGTGACCCTGGACGAGGATTTCCTGAACGACGCCACGCTGCGCGTCGAAACCGAACTCAAGAAACTGATGACCTATCTGGAAGAGGCCGGCACCGACGCCCAAGCCTACGGCGACACCCTGTCCGTGGTGTCGGGCGAGTTGGCGCGGGACGACGGCCGCAAGGACATCCGGGCCGTCCTCGAACATGTGATCGCCGCGACCCGCACCATGGAGGAGCGCAACCTGGCGCTGGAAACGCGGCTGAAGGAATCCGCGGGCGAAATCCGCAGCCTGAAGGAGGACGTCGAATCCCTGCGCCACGAGGCGATGACCGACGCCCTGACCGGCGTCGCCAACCGCAAGCTGTTCGACGAGGAAATCCGCATCGGCGCCGCCGAGGCCATGGACCGGGGCCAGCCCCTGACCTTGCTGATGATCGACATCGACCACTTCAAGAATTTCAACGACACCCACGGCCATCAGGTCGGCGACCAGGTGCTGCGGTTCGTCGCCCGCATCCTGAAAAGCTGCGTGCGCGGCGAGGACCTGACCGCGCGGTACGGCGGCGAGGAATTTTCCATCGTGCTGCCCAACACAACGCTGAAGAACGGCGCCAAGGTGGGCGAGCACGTCTGCACCCAGGTGTCGAAGAAAGCCGTCATCAACCGCGCCACGGGCAAGAGCCTGGGCACCATCACGGTGTCCGTGGGGGCGGCGGAATTCCAGCCGGGCGAAAGCGTGGAAAGCCTGATCGAACGCGCCGACGAGGCGCTGTACCTGGCCAAGCATAACGGCCGCAACCGGGTCGAAATGGGGCTCACGACATCCCCGGGCGGGCGCGGCACGCGTCAGGCCCATCCCTGACCGCCCGTAAATTGCTCCGGAACCCGTGACCGGCTGTCGTAAAACCGTTTCTTGACAAATCCCCCCCGGGAAGGCCATCAGGCCCAGGTAGGGCCCGCGGCCCCGAAGCGGACACCGTCCGCATGGGGCGGGATGCAGGCACTGGAAACAGGCAGGGCACCAGGCAGATGGTCCCTTTGACCGACCGTATTCTTGACCATTTCCCCGATCCGACGGTCCTGTTGGACGGGCGGCGTTCGGTGATCTACGCCAACGGCGCCGCGCGCGAACTTTTGGACATCACCCGCGTCGGCCAGGACTTGGCGATGTCGTTGCGCCATCCCCGGGTGCTGGACGCCGTGGATCAGGTGCTCGGTCGGAGCGAGACCCGCACGGTCGAGGTCATCCTGCCGGGCAACACCACCCGCAATTTCGAAATGTACGTCGCCGGGGTGCCGCCGGCCCCGGACATCAAGGGGGTCGGCGCGGTGCTGGTCCTGCGCGACCTGACGACCGCGCGACGCGCCGAACAGATGCGCGCCGATTTCGTCGCCAATGCGTCGCACGAACTGCGCTCGCCCCTGGCCGCCCTGCTCGGCTTCATTGAAACCCTGGAAGGCCCCGCCGGCGGCGACGAGGACACCCGCATCCGGTTTCTTGGCATCATGCTGCGCGAGGCCAAGCGCATGGCCCTGTTGATCGACGACTTGCTGTCCCTGTCCAGGGTCGAAATCAACGAACATGTGCGGCCCACGGCCCCGGTCGACATCGCCGGCGTGCTGTTGAACGTGACCGAGGCGCTGAGCGTCCAGGCCAAGGTCGCCAACGTGCCGATCCGCGTCAATTACGGCAGCAACCTGCCGACGGTCCATGGCGAGGGTGACCAGTTGTTCCAGGTGTTCCGCAATCTGATCGAGAACGCCATCCGCTACGGCGCCAAGGGCGAAGCCATCGACGTCCGGGTCGAGGCGGCCCAGCGCATTCCCGGGTCGGGACGCTCCGGCGTCGCCATCAAGGTCACCGACCACGGCGAAGGCATCCCCGAAGAAGCGATCCCGCGCCTGACGGAACGCTTCTACCGGGTCGACAAGGCGCGCTCCAAAAGCGTCGGCGGCACGGGCCTGGGACTTGCCATCGTCAAACATATCGTCAACCGCCACCGCGGCCATCTCGCCGTGGAAAGCACCCTGGGCAAGGGATCGACCTTCACGGTCTATCTGCCGGCGGAACCGCCACGCCAGGGAATGCTGCCGGGCGGCGAGGCGGTAGCCATGCCGTCCTCGGATGTGTCATAAATCCGTAACATTCTGATTGCCCCGCCTGCGGTTCCGGCCTATGTCCCTGGCGGCCCTGGCGCGTGACCATCGCGTTCCCGCGCCCGCCCCATCCCGCCGGCCGGCTCATTCGCCGCCCGGCCCAATCGCCAAAAGTGACGGTTTCCCTATGTATAAAGAGACCCTAAGCAAAGACCTTGGCAAGCTGGCCGCCGTCGAGCACGCGACCCAGGCCCTGTCGCGCCGGTTTTCACGCATCGGCTGGGCGCTGCTGTTTCTCGCGATCACGTCGAACGTCGCCATGATCGCCACGGTCGGCATGGACCACCAGTTGTTCATCGTCGCCGCCGGGGTAATCGGCGGCTATATGGCGCTCAACATCGGCGCCAACGACGTCGCCAACAACGTCGGCCCGGCCGTCGGCTCGCGCGCCCTGCCCATGTTCGGGGCGCTGATCATCGCCGCGGTGTTCGAATCGCTCGGCGCCGTCCTGGCCGGCGGCGACGTCGTCAAAACCATTTCCAAGGGCATCGTCGACCCGAACCAGATCAACGATCCCGACATCTTCATCTGGGCCATGATGTCGGCGCTGCTCGCGGCGGCGCTGTGGGTCAATCTGGCGACCTGGCTGAGCGCGCCCGTATCGACCACCCATGCCGTCGTCGGCGGCGTCATGGGGGCCGGGATTTCCGCCGCCGGGTTCGGGGTCGTCGATTGGAGCGTGATGGGGGCGATCGCCGCAAGCTGGGTGATCTCGCCGCTGTTGGGCGGGATCATCGCCGCCGCGTTCCTGGCCTTCATCAAGTTCAACGTGATCTACCAGAAGGACAAGATCGCCGGCGCCAAGCGCTGGGTGCCCGTGCTGGTTGCCCTCATGGCCGGCGTGTTTTCCGCTTATCTGTTGATGAAGGGCTTGAAGAACCTGTGGCGTCCGGGTCCCGAAATCGTGGCCCTCGTCGGGTTGGCCATCGGTGTCCTGACCTACGCCGTGGTCCGCCCTCTGGTCCACCGCAAGGCGGCGGGCATGGAAAACCGCAACAAGTCCGTGCGCACCTTGTTTACCCTACCGCTGATCTTCGCGGCCGCCCTGTTGTCCTTCGCCCATGGCGCCAACGACGTGGCCAACGCGGTGGGCCCGCTTGCCGCCGTCGTCGACACGGCGACCACCGGCAACACCCACGGCAAGGTCGGCATTCCAACCTGGGTACTGTTCGTGGGGGCCGCCGGCATCACCATGGGGCTGCTGCTGTTCGGGCCCAAGCTGATCCGCACCGTGGGCGCCGAAATCACCAAGATGAACCCCATGCGCGCCTATTGCGTGGCCCTGGCCGCCGCGATCACGGTGATCATCGCCTCGGCCCTGGGCCTGCCCGTGTCGTCGACCCATATCGCCGTCGGCGCCGTGTTCGGCGTCGGCTTCTTCCGCGAATGGGTGACTGGCCGCAAGAGCCATATCAATCACGGGCGTGTCGACAAGGCCCCGGAACCGGTGGCCGCCAACGGCAGCGACACGGAGCGGACCCGCCGCCGCAAGCTGGTGCGGCGCCAGCACTTCATGACCATCGTGGCGGCCTGGATCATCACCGTGCCGTCGGCGGCGCTGATGGGCGCGGCTCTGTTCCAGATGTTCGCCTGGGCCTTTTCCTGATCGCCCGGAGCCGCCGCCCTAGACGTATCTAGTATGACATCCGCATCGGTTGTCATTTTCCAGCATCGTGAAAATCGTTGAATTTCCGCCGTTTTTTATCGGCGGATGTCATAAAACTGCAACATCCATGTCATAAATACGACGTGTGGCGGTCTTAGTTTGGGCGGCGATGAAATTCGGGGGCGTGCGCTTTCCGAAGTAACGAACAACCCAGTATCCCTTCAAGACACGTAGGAGCTACCCATGTTTCGCAAGTCACTTGCAGTCGTCGCCGTTGCCGGCATGGCCGTCGCGATGGCCAACGCCGCCGAAGCGCGCGATCAGATCCGGATCGTCGGCTCGTCGACGGTGTTCCCGTTCTCGACCGCCGTCGCCGAACAGTTCGGCAAAACCACCAAGTTCAAAACCCCGGTCGTCGAAAGCACCGGTTCCGGCGGCGGCCTGAAGCTGTTCTGTGCCGGCATCGGCGCCCAGCACCCGGACATGACCAACGCGTCGCGTCGGATCAAGAAATCCGAAGTCGAGCGTTGCGCCAAGAACGGCGTCACCGACGTCGTCGAAATCAAGGTCGGCTATGACGGCATCGTCATCGCCAACTCCAAGGCTTCCAAGCAGATGTCGATCACCCGTCAGCAGCTGTTCCTGGCCCTGGCCAAGGACATCCCGGCCGAAGGCGGCAAGTTGATCCCGAACCCGAACAAGACCTGGAAGGACGTTGATGCGTCCCTGCCGGATATCAAGATCGAGGTTCTCGGCCCGCCCCCGACGTCGGGCACCCGCGATGCCTTCGCCGAACTGGGCCTGGAAGGCGGCTGCAAGAAATTCAAGGACATCGCCGCCCTGAAGAAGTCCGACAAGAAGAAGTACAAGGCCGTTTGCCACTCGGTCCGCGAAGACGGCGCCTATGTGGAAGCCGGCGAAAACGACGTGCTGATCGTGCGTAAGCTTGAAGCCAACCCGAACGCCTTCGGCGTGTTCGGCTACAGCTTCCTCGACCAGAACGCCGACAAGATCCAGGGCTCCCTGGTCGATGGCAAGGCGCCGACCTTCGACGCCATCTCCGACGGCTCCTATCCGGTGTCGCGCCCGCTGTACTTCTACGTCAAGAAGGCGCACGTCGGCTCGATCCCCGGCATGAAGGAATATGTCGCCGAGTTCACTTCCGAGAAGGCCGTCGGCCCCGACGGCTACCTTGGCGACAAGGGCCTGATTTCGATGGGCGAAAAGGAACGCAAGAAGTTCCGTGAAGACGGCGCTGCGCTGCGCAACAACATCGACCTCTAAGCATATCCGGCTTACCCCCGGAAGGCTTCGGCCTTCCGGGGGCTGCCCGGCTCCGGGCACTCCCGCCGATCCGTCATTCGTTTCTTCATAATGTTCTCCTGCCCGTATTTCGGGTGCCGCAACCAAGGACCAGAAGCGTCATGAGCTTCCCCATTTTGTTTGGCGTCCTCGCCCTTCTGACCATCTTCGGATACTACCTCGGCCGGTCCCGCGCCCTGTCCACGGCCGGTGGTCAGATCCGCAACCTGCATTCGCTGCCCGACTACTACGGCTACTACATCGGCCTGTGGTGCGCGGCCCCCGGGTTCCTGCTGCTGGTCGGCTGGATGGCCCTGGAAAACACCATCATGGACGGCATGCTGATCGCCAACCTGCCGGACAGCATGCGCACCCTGCCCAAGGCCGAACTGTCCCTGCTGCTGAACGACGTCAAGAACCTGGCCAACGGCGACATCGTCAGCCGCGAGGTCATCGACCTCGACCTGAAAGAAGCCGCCGCCTTCTACGCCCAACTCCTGACCACGTCGAAGCTGCTGCTGACGGCGGTTCTGGTCGCCGTGACCTGCGGCGGCATCCTGGTCGCCCGGGGCCGCATCTCGCCCGACCTGCGGGCGCGCAACAGCGTCGAGCGCGCGGTCATGGTGATCATGATCATCTGCTCGACCATCGCCGTGCTGACCACGCTCGGCATCATCCTGTCGCTGCTGTTCGAATCGCTCCGCTTCTTCCAGAAAGTCCATCCGCTGGACTTCGTGTTCGGCCTGGAGTGGAGCCCGCAGACGGCGCTGCGCAAGGATCAGGTCGGGGCGACCGGTCTGTTCGGTGCGGTTCCGCTGCTGGCCGGCACCATGCTGATTTCCCTCATCGCCATGTGCGTCGCCGCCCCGGTCGGGTTGATGGCCGCCATCTACATGTCCGAATACGCGCCGACCAAGGTGCGCGGCACGGTCAAGCCGCTGCTGGAAATCCTGGCCGGCATCCCGACCGTGGTCTACGGCTTCTTCGCCGCCCTGACGGTGGCCCCGTTCTTCCGCGAATGGGGGCTCGATTTCGGGCTGACGATTTCGTCGGAAAGTGCGCTGGCGGCCGGCATCGTGATGGGGATCATGATCATCCCCTTCGTGTCGTCCCTGTCCGACGACGTGATGTCGGCGGTGCCGCAGTCGCTGCGCGAAGGCTCCTACGGCCTGGGCGCCACCAAGTCGGAAACCATCAAGCAGGTGATCCTGCCGGCGGCATTGCCGGGCATCGTCGGCTCGATTTTGCTCGGCGTCTCGCGCGCCATCGGTGAAACCATGATCGTCGTCATGGCCGCCGGCCTGGCCGCCAACCTGACGGCCAACCCCTTCGAAGCGGTGACCACGGTCACGGTGCAGATCGTCACCCTGCTGGTCGGCGACCAGGAATTCGACAGCGCCAAGACCCTCGCCGCCTTCGCCCTCGGCCTGATCCTGTTCTGCGTCACCCTGGTGCTGAACATCATCGCCCTCACCATCGTCAACAAATATCGAGAGCAATATGACTGACGCGGCACCAATCATGAACGGCCCGGCGGGTGGGGGTCTTGTGACCCGCAGTTCCAACGACGCCGTCAGCAAAGGCCTGAAGCGCCGCTATGCGGCGGAGCGGCGGTTCAAGGCCTACGGCATTCTCGCGATCGCCTTCGCCATGGGCATGCTGGGCCTGCTGTTCACGACCATCGTATCCAAGGCGATCCCCGCCTTCACGCAGACCATGATCAACCTGGAAATAACGCTCTATCCCCAGGACATCGACCCCCAGGGCACCCGGGAACAGCAGACCCTGTCGACGGCCAACTACCGGAACGTGATCCGCCAGGCCTACTACGACCTGTTTCCCGACGTCACCAACCGCCGCGACCGCCGCGAACTGTTCGACATGATCAGCCCCGGCGCCGTGTACGAAATCCGCGACATGGTGATGGCCAACCCGAACCTGATCGGCGAGCGGGTGACCGTGCAGATGCCCATGTCCGACGACATCGACCAGTTGAACAAGGGCCAGATCCGCAAGGACAGCCCCGAGACCGAACGCCGCGTCAAGGACAAGCAGATCGCCTGGTTCGAGCGGCTGGAAAACCGCGGCCTGGTCGAGACCGTGTTCAACACCACCTTCTTCACCGCCGGCGACAGCCGCGAACCGGAACTGGCCGGCATCTTCGGCGCCGCCATGGGCTCGCTGTTCACCATGCTGGTGACGCTGCTGGTGTCCTTCCCCCTGGCCGTGGCCTCCGCCATCTATCTGGAGGAGTTCGCCCCGGTCAACAAGTGGACCCAGACCATCGAGGTCAACATCAACAACCTGGCCGCCGTGCCGTCCATCGTGTTCGGGCTTCTGGGACTGGCCGTGTTCATCAACTTCTTCGGCATGCCGCGCTCGGCCCCCATGGTCGGTGGTCTGGTGCTGGCGCTGATGACCCTGCCGACCATCATCATCGCCGCCCGCTCGGCCCTGAAATCGGTGCCGCCGTCGATCCGCGAGGCCGCCTATGGCCTGGGCGCTTCGCCGCTGCAGGTCATCACCCATCACGTGCTGCCGCTGGCCATGCCGGGCATCCTGACCGGCACCATCATCGGCATGGCCCAGGCCCTGGGCGAGACGGCGCCGCTTCTGATGATCGGCATGGTCGCCTTCATCGTCGACGTACCGCACGGCGCGCTCGACCCGGCCACCGTGCTGCCGGTGCAGATCTACCTATGGGCGGATTCGCCGGAACGCGCCTTCGTGGAACGCACCTCGGCCGCGATCTGCGTGCTGCTGGCCTTCTTGGTAATTATGAACGTCGGCGCGGTGTTTTTGCGCAAGCGTTTCGAGAGGAAATGGTAAGGATGACCCCCGACATGAATCAGAGCATTCCCCAGGACACGGCCGGAGACAGCCCCGTGACGCAATCGCAAGCCGCCGCCGAGATCAAGATCAAGGCCCGTGACGTCAAGGTGTTCTATGGCGAGAAACAGGCCCTGTTCGACGTCAACCTGGACATCCGGGCGAACGAGGTGACGTCGCTGATCGGCCCGTCGGGCTGCGGCAAGTCGACCTTCCTGCGCTCTCTCAACCGCATGAACGACACCATCGACATCTGCCGGGTCGACGGCGAGATCACTCTCGACGGACAGGACATCTACGACAAGAAGATCGACGTCGTGCACCTGCGCGCCCGCGTCGGCATGGTGTTCCAGAAACCCAATCCCTTTCCCAAGACCATCTTCGACAACGTCGCCTACGGCCCGCGCATACACGGCCTGACCAATTCCGCTTCCGAACTGGAGGGCATCGTTCAGACGTCCCTGGAAAAGGCCGGCCTGTGGAACGAGGTCAAGGACCGGCTTGACCAACCCGGCACCGGGTTGTCCGGCGGCCAGCAGCAGCGCCTGTGCATCGCCCGTGCCGTCGCCGTGTCGCCCGAGGTGATCCTGATGGACGAGCCCTGCTCGGCGCTCGACCCCATCGCCACGGCCAAGATCGAGGAACTGATCGACGAGCTGCGCGATAACTTCACGATCGTGATCGTCACCCATTCCATGCAGCAGGCGGCCCGCGTGTCGCAGCGCACGGCCTTCTTCCACCTGGGTTATCTGGTCGAAGTCGACGACACGGAAAAAATGTTCACCAACCCGTCCGACGAACGGACCCAGGGTTACATCACCGGCCGCTTCGGCTGAGGCATCGGGGCGACATACCGGGAGACCACGAGACATGAGCACAGAACACATCGTCAAGTCCTTCGACGAGGACCTGAAGAAACTGGACAACATCATCGCCGAAATGGGCGGCCTGGCCGAGGTCCAGTTGGCCGACGCCGTCGAAGCGCTGATCAAGCGCGACACCGAACTGGCCGACCGGGTGATCGCCGGCGACAAGAAGATCGACGCCCTGGAAGCCGAATTGGACGGTCAGGCGACCAACACCTTGGCCCTGCGCCAGCCCATGGCCGACGACCTGCGCGTCACCATCACGGCCCTGCGCACGGCGAGCCTGATCGAGCGCATCGGCGATTACGCCAAGAACATCGCCAAGCGGTCCGTGGTGCTAGCCCAGTCGCCGCCCCTCGGCCCGACCAAAAGCATCGCCCGCATGGCGACCCTGGTGCAGGGCATGACCAAGGACGTGCTGGACGCCTATGTGGCGCGTGACGTGGACAAGGCGGAGGCCGTGCGCGCGCGCGACGCCGATGCCGATCTGCTGCACACCAGCCTGTTCCGCGAAATCCTGACCTACATGATGGAAGACCCGCGCACGATCACCTCCTGCACGCATCTTCTGTTTGTCTCCAAAAACCTGGAACGGATCGGCGACCATGCGACCAACATCGCCGAACTGGTGTACTATCTTGTGAAAGGCGTGCCGCCTACGGACGAGCGCGAAAAAAGCGATGCATCAAGCTTCACTGTCGTCGATCCCGACGGCGACTAAGCCTAAGGAAACGGGCTTCATGAGCAAAAGCATTCTCATCGTCGAGGACGACCCCTCGTTGGCCGAACTGGTGCGCTACAACCTCACCAAGGAAGGCTTCAACGCGGTCGTCGTCGGCGATGGCGAGACGGCCGTCGTCGCGGTGGAGGAGGAAGACCCCTCGCTGGTCATCCTCGACTGGATGCTGCCCAATCTGTCGGGCATCGAGGTCTGCCGCCAGCTGCGCCGCAAGCCCGAGAACAAGGGCCTGCCGATCATCATGCTGACCGCCCGCGGCGAGGAGGCGGACCGCATCCGCGGCCTCGATTCCGGCGCCGACGATTATGTGGTCAAGCCGTTTTCGCCGAGCGAGCTGATCGCCCGCGTGCGGGCGGTGCTGCGCCGCGCCAATCCGGAACGGGCGAGCGAGGTCCTGACCTACGCCGACCTGAGCATGGACCTGGAAGAACACAGGGTATACCGGGGCGACGAGCTGGTGCGCCTGGGCCCGACGGAATTCCGCCTGCTCCGCGTGTTCCTGGAAAAGCCGGGCCGTGTGTACTCCCGGGAACAGCTTCTCGACCGGGTCTGGGGCCGCGACATCTACGTCGAATCCCGGACCGTCGACGTGCATATCCGAAGGCTGCGCAAGGCGCTCAATTCCGAAGGCCGCCAGGATCTCATCCGCACCGTCCGTTCGGCCGGCTACGCGCTTGATTCCTCGCCTGATTAAGGCCCTTGAGACCGCCATCTAACGTATTGTTGTAGAGACCTGATTAACCTTCTCGCCCTAACATGTGGGCGGGAAGGTTATGGTTATTTCACGATTCAAATATGCCCGGCTGCTGCTGGCGGTCCGACGGGTCATCCGCAACGACCATCTGATCCTGATGGTCCTGGCCCTGGTTGTCGGCTGCGCGTCGGGGGCAGCGGTCGTCGCCTTCCGCGAAACCATCGAGATTTTTCAGACCTTGTTCTACGGCAGCGGCCACGAACGCCTGTCGCAATACGTCACCAGGCTGGCCTGGTGGCATGTGCTGCTGGCCCCCGCCGTCGGCGGCCTCATCGTCGGCCTGTTCATCTACCATTTTCTACCCAACCGGAAGCCCCAGGGGGTCGCCGACGTGATCGAGGCGGAACAGCTGCACGGCGGCTGGATGTCGTCCCGGGTCGGCCTGTACTCCGCCATCGCCAGCGCGCTGTCGATCGGGGCCGGGGCGTCGGTCGGGCGCGAGGGCCCGGCCGTGCACCTGGGGGCATCGCTGGGGGCCTGGCTGGCGCGGCGCCTGCAGCTGACCCGCTCGCTCAACCGCACGCTGCTGGGCTGCGGCGTCGCCGCCGCCGTCGCCGCGTCGTTCAACGCGCCGCTCGCAGGCGCCCTGTTCGCCAACGAGGTGGTGATCGGCCATTACGCCCTGAAGGCCTTCGCGCCTGTCGTCGTCGCCTCGGTCGCGGGCACCGCCATATCCCGGCACTGGTTCGGCAACTTTCCGGCCTTCGCCCTGGTCGACAACCCGCTTACCTCGTTCTGGGAATTCCCCGCCTTCGTCGGACTGGGCATCGCCAGCGCCGCCTGCGCCATTCTGATGATGCATTCCATCGTCGTCGCCTCCGACCTTTCCAAGCGCACGCCCCTGCCGTCCTGGTTGAAGCCGGCGGTGGCGGGCCTTGCGGTCGGCGCCATGGCCCTCGTGGTGCCGCAGGTGCTGGGCGTCGGCTACGGCGTGACCGAGGACGCCATGCTGCACATCTACGGCTTCGGCACGCTGCTGATCATTCTGGGAGCCAAGATCCTCGCCACGGCGATCAGTCACGGATACGGGTTTTCCGGCGGCGTGTTTTCCCCGGCCCTGGTCGTCGGCGCCGTCGCCGGCGGCGCCTACGGCATCGTCGTCACCGGCATTTTCCCGGACCTGTCGTCGGGCGTGCCCGCCTATACGGTGGTCGGCATGGGCGCCGTCGCCGCCTCCGTCCTGGGGGCGCCGATTTCGACCACCTTAATCATCTTCGAGATGACGTCCGATTACACCCTGACCCTGGCCGTCATGATCGCGGTCGTGGTGTCGTCGGAGGTTTCCCATCATTTCTACGACCGCTCCTACTTCGTGCGCCAATTGCGCGAACGCGGCATCGACCTGAAGGAGGGCATCGAGTCCGAAGTCATGCAGACCATCACCGTCAACGCGGTGATGCGCCGGAACCTCAGCACCGTTTCCATGAGCACGGACCTGGAGACTCTGCGCCACCTGCTGCAGGATTCGACCGTGGGCGAGATTTTCGTGGTCCATGACGACGGCGGACTGCACGGCACCATCACCCTTCCGGATTTGAGCGAGTTCGCCTTCGACCATGACCTGGACGGACTGGTCAACGCCGGCGACGTGGCCCGCACCCATCCGCCCATGCTGACCCGCCACGACGACATCGAAACGGCGGTGGCGCTCATGGACTCGTCGGGTGAAAGCGTGATCCCGGTGACGGAAAGCGAGCGCGACCGCACCCTGATCGGCGCGGTCACCCATGACGACGTGATGACCGAATTCAACCGCGTGCTGATGGAACGCCGCCGCGAAGAACTGGGGCACGAGTAGCCCCGCCTCCCCTTGCGCCGGACCTCAATGGGTCATGCGCAGCCAGTCGTAACGGTCCAGCGCCCTGATCGTCACCTTGCGGATTTCCAGATCCGCCGCCCCCTTGGGCAGCACGTCGATCACGATGTCCGACCCCGGCCCGCCCTGGGACCAGACCCGGCGGAAGAAATCGGCCATGCCGGATACATGCTTGCCACCCGCCCCCAGGATGATATCGCCGGGCTTGATCCCGGCCTTGGCGGCAGGGCCGTCCTCGGCCACGCGCATGACGAACAGACGCCCGCGCGCCTCGTGTGGATACAGGCCCAGCCAGGGATTGCGCGGCCCCGGCCCGCGCCCGGTCGCGACCATGGCGGCGAGGGCCGGTTTCAGAACGTCGATGGGGATGAACATGTTGCCGGTCATTTCCTGTTCGGGTCCGGCGGCGTCGTTGACGACCAGGGATCCAACGCCGACCAGCCGCCCGGACAGATCGAACAGCGCGGCGCCGCCGAAGAACGGATTGGCCGGCGCCGTGAAGATGGCGTTTTCCAGGAGATATTCCCAATAGCCCGCGAAATCGCGGCGCGAGACGACCTGCGCCGGGGTGATCGGGCGGGGCCCGCCCATGGCGACGGACACCACGCCGGCCCCTTCGGCCAGTTCGGCGGAGGAACCCAGTTCCGCCGCCGGCACGTCGATCGGCCCGGCCGCGCGCAGCAGCCCGAACCCGGTGCCGTGATCATAGGCGACCAGGGTCGCCGGGCGCACGTCGCCGTCCTGCAGGACCAGTTCCGCCTTCTCCGCCTCCAGGATCAGATAGCCGATGGTCAGGACCAGGCCCTTGTCGTCGATGACCACGCCGGTGCCCTGGCGTTCCGTGCCCAGCGACGGCGCCGTGCGCGCGTGGCCGGGCACATAGGCGCGGACGCCGACGATGGAGCCCAGAATGCGGTCGGCCCGGGCCGCGGCTTCGGGCTTGGCCCCGGGCCGGGCCGGCTCCGCGTCCGCCCGCGCGGCCAGCGCGCTTGCGGGACACAGCGGCACCCCGGCGAGGAGGACCGTAACGACAAGGAAAAGGGCGCGGACGCAGGCTGAAACCGTCATGGCATGTCCCCTTGGGAAAACCAGTTTCACCACCGGTCCCATGATAGCATCGCCGGCGTCGCCGGGCTATAAGACGGATATGTCCGATCCCTCCCAATTCCCCCCCGCGCCGCCGGCGCCGCCCGCCCAACCCGCGCCCTATCTTGCCGGCCTGAACGACACCCAGGCCCAGGCCGTGGCGGCCGTGGACGGCCCGGTGCTGGTCCTGGCCGGGGCCGGCACGGGCAAGACCCGGGTGCTGACCACGCGGCTGGCCCATATCCTGATGCAGCGCAAGGCGCGGCCCTGGGAGGTCCTGGCCGTGACCTTCACCAACAAGGCCGCGCGCGAGATGAAGGAGCGGGTCGGCAAGCTGGTCGGCGCCCCGGTCGAGGGCTGGTGGGTCGGCACCTTCCATGCCGTGGGGGCCCGCATCCTGCGCGCCAACGCCGAGCTGGTGGGCCGCCAGCCCAATTTCACCATCCTCGACGCCGACGACCAGGTGCGTCTGGTCAAACAGCACCTGGACGCAATGGAGATCGACCAGAAGCGCTGGCCGCCCCGCGTCGTCTCGGGCGCCCTTCAGCGCTTCAAGGACCGCGGCCTGACGCCGGCGAAACTGCCCGAGGAAGAGGCGCAGAGCCTGTGCGACGGTAAGGGGCTGGAAATCTATCAGGCCTATCAGGACCGGCTGGAGGCGCTGAACGCCTGCGATTTCGGCGATCTGCTGCTGCTCTGCCTGGAACTGTTTCAGTCGGCGCCGGAGGTCCTGGCCAAATATCAGCGCCAGTTCCGCTACATCATGGTCGACGAGTACCAGGATACCAACGTGGCGCAGTACCTGTGGCTGCGCCTGTTGGCCCAGGCCCATAAGAACATCTGCTGCGTCGGCGACGACGACCAGTCGATCTATTCCTGGCGCGGGGCCGAGGTCGGCAACATCCTGCGCTTCGAAAAGGATTTTCCCGGCGCCACCGTGGTGCGGCTGGAGCGCAACTACCGCTCGACCTCGCACATCCTGGCCGCCGCCTCGGGCCTGATCGCCCATAACGACGGCAGGCTCGGCAAGACGCTGTGGACCGAACAGAACGACGGCGACCCGGTGGTGGTGCGCGGTGTGTGGGACGGCGACGAGGAAGCCCGGGTGATCGGCGACGAAATCGAAAGCCTGCACGGCGGCGGCCACAAGCTGAACGAGATCGCCGTGCTGGTCCGCGCCGGCTTTCAGACCCGCGAGTTCGAGGAACGCCTGATCACCCTGGGCGTGCCCTACCGCGTGGTCGGCGGCCAACGGTTCTACGAACGTCAGGAAATCCGCGACGCCATCGCCTATCTGCGCGTCATCGCCCAGCCCGCCGACGACCTGGCGTTCGAGCGCATCGTCAACCTGCCCAAGCGCGGCCTCGGCGACGCCACCCTGCAGGCCATGCATTTGCACGCCCGCGCCCGCGGCCTGTCCCTGACCGCCGCCGCCCGCGACCTGTGCGGCACGGACGAATTGAAGCCCAAGGCGCGCCAAACCCTGACCGGCCTGCTCGACGATTTCGACCGCTGGCGGGGGCTGGTTTCCGTAACCGACCATGTCGACGTGGTGAAAACGGTGCTCGACGAAAGCGGCTATACGGACATGTGGCGGGAATCGAAGGCGCCGGAGGCCCAGGGGCGGCTCGAAAACCTCAAGGAAATGGTCGTGGCCCTGGAGGATTTCGACAATCTGGCCGGATTCCTGGAACACGTCAGCCTGGTCATGGAGAACGAGGAGAACGCCAGCGACGACAAGGTCTCGCTGATGACCCTGCACGGCGCCAAGGGCCTGGAGTTCGAAACCGTGTTCCTGCCCGGCTGGGAGGAAGGCCTGTTCCCCCATCAGCGGGCCCTGGACGAGGGCGGCCTGGCGGCGCTGGAGGAAGAACGCCGGCTGGCCTATGTCGGGCTGACCCGGGCGCGCAAGCGCGCCGCCATATCCTTCGCCGCCAACCGCCGGGTCTACGGCCAATGGCAGACGGCCCTGCCGTCGCGTTTCGTCGACGAACTGCCGAACGGCAACATCAGCCGCCAGCAGGAACAGGGCCTGTATACCGGGTCCGGCTACGGCGGCCTGGGCAATGGCGGGTATGACGGCGGCACGGCCTTTCCGGGCGCGCTGCGGCGCAGCGGCCCCCGGGCGTCGCGTTTCGCCGGCGGCGGCAACGCGGGCGGCAGCGACGCCTGGCGCGCGGCCGACCGCGGCGGCGCCGACGACGGCCTGACCGTGGGCACCCGCGTGTTCCACCAGAAATTCGGCTATGGCCGCATCAAGGCCAAGGACGGCGACAAGCTGGAAATCGAGTTCGAGAAGGCCGGCCGCAAGAAGGTCATGGGCAGTTTCGTGGAAAGCGTGTCGTGACCACGTCCGCGCAGCGCTTCCTGTGGTCCATTGCGTTCCGCACGACGGCGGCCGAGGTCCCGTTCCTGGAGGCCTGTCTGGAGCCCTTGTGCGAAAGCGTCTCGTCCTTCGGCGACGAGGACGGCGGCCCCTGGCGGGTCGAGGGCATCGCCGTGGACGAACCGGACCGCGCCCGCCTCAAGGCGGCCCTGAACGCCGCCTTCCCGGACGGCGCAGCACCCGCGCCGGTCATCGACCTGATCCCGCCCCGGGACTGGATCAAGGAAAACATCTTTGAATTCCCGCCGCTGACCGTGGGCCGCTTCTTCATCCACGGCTCCCATTTCGACGCCCCCGTGCCGGGCGGCCTGATCCCCCTGCTGCTGGATGCCGGCACGGCCTTCGGTTCGGGCGAGCATGGATCGACCGCCGGCTGCCTCGCCTGCATCGGCGATCTGGCGCGCAGACACCATCCGGGCCGCGTGCTCGACATGGGCTGCGGGTCTGGGATTCTGGGCATCTCCGCCGCCAAGCTGTGGAACGTGCCCGTGGTCGCCACGGACATCGACGCCGAGGCCGCGCGGGTCACGGCCCTGAACGCGGCGCAGAACGGCGTCGGCCATCTGGTCACCGCCGTCACCGCCCCCGGCTACAACGCGCCGATCGTGCGCCAGGCCGCCCCTTATGGCCTGATCGTGGAAAACATCCTGGCCCGGCCGATCCGCCGGCTGTCCCGCGATCTGGCGCGGCATCTGGCGCCCGGCGGGGTCTGCGTGCTGTCGGGCCTGGTGGTGCGCGACGCGCAACTGGTCATCACCGCCCACCGCCGCCAGGGCCTGCGCCTCGTCCGCCATATGACCATCAACGGCTGGCGGACCCTGGTGATGCAGAAACCCCGTTAACCGCGCTTCAGCGACTTGAACGCCGCCAGCGCCCGGTCCCGCGCCCCTTTGTGGTCGACGATGGGCGCGGGGTAGGCGTCCGTCCCCAGTTCCGGCAGCCAGCGGCGCACGTAGCTTTCGTCCTTGTCGAACTTCTGTCCCTGCAGGGTGGGGTTGAAGATGCGGAAAAAGGGGGCCGCATCGGCGCCACAGCCGGCGACCCATTGCCAGTTGAAGGGGTTGGACGCGGGGTCGGCATCGACCAGCGTGTCCCAGAACCAGGCCTCGCCCGCCTGCCAAGGCTGCAGCAGATGCTTGACCAGGAACGAGGCCGCGACCATGCGCACCCGGTTGTGCATGGTGCCCGTGGCCCAGAGTTCGCGCATCCCCGCATCGACGATGGGATAGCCGGTCCGCCCGCGCCGCCAGGCGGCCAGCAGGCCGTCGTCGGGCATCCAGGGAAAGGCGTCGAACCTGGCGTCCATGGGCCGCTCGGCCAGATCGGGGAAATGGTGGAGGACATGGTGGGCGAATTCCCGCCACACCAGTTCCTTGAGGAACGTCTCGCGCCCCCGGCCCGCCGGGGCGTCCTTGACGGCGGCGGCCCAGACCTGGCGCGGGCCGATATCGCCCCAGGCCAGATGCGCGGACAGGCCCGAGGTCGCGGGCCGGGCCGGGAAATCCCGATGGTCGGCATAATCCGCGACGGCGCCGTCGAGAAAGCGGTCCAGGCGATCCCCCGCACCTTCGGCGCCCGGCGTCCAGTGATCGCGGAATTCGGCGGCCCAATCGGGGGACCGGGGCGTCAGGCTCCAGTCCGCCAGGTTGTCACTGCGAGGCCAGGTTTCCGGCGCGGCCATGGCGTCCGGTTCGGGGACGGGCGGCGGCGGGTCGCCGGCGGCGCGGCAGGCCTGCCAGAACCGGGTATAGACCTTGTAGCCGCCGCCGGCCTTGGTGGTGATTTCCCAGGGTTCGGTCAGCAGGGAGGCGTTGAAACTGTCCGCCTGAAGCCCCCACGCCCGCAGGGCCGTCTTGATTTCCGTGTCACGGGCGACGGAGCCCTTGTCGTAACAGCGGTTCCACAGGACCGTATCGGCCCCCGTCTCGGCGATCAGGGCGTCGAGCACCACCGCCGCCGGCCCCCGGCGCAGGATCAGGCGCGATCCCCGGGCCGCCAGATCACCGGCCAGGGCCGCCAGGGAATGATGCAGCCACCAGCGCGCCGCCCCGCCCGGCGGGCGCGGGCCGGGCATGCCTTCGTCCAGGATGAAGACCGGCACCACCGGCCGCCGCAATGCCGCCGCCCGGGCCAAGGCCGGGTTGTCGGCCAGGCGCAGGTCACGGCGGAACCAGACAAGGATGGGCGGGGCGATGGACATGGACAGGCGGCTCCGGATGCGGACGGCAATGGACACTATACCCCAAGCCGGGGGCAATCGGGTGGCGGCAGGGCGGCCCTATGGTATACCGTTTGCCAAACCCGGCCGCCCCGCGCGGCCGCATTGCATGCAGAGGAGACGACCATGACGACCGCCTTGAACAACATCGCCAATGCCCAGGATTTCTACGCGCCGAAAGGCATGCTGATCGGGGGCCGCTGGGTCGAAGCCGTCTCGGGTGCGGCCATCGCCGTGGAAAACCCGGCCAACCGCACCACGGTCGCCGAGGTGCCGCGGGGCGGCGCCGAAGACGTCGACCGGGCCGTGGCCGCCGCTGCCCAGGCGTTCCCTGCCTGGGCCCGCACCAATCCGCGTGAGCGCGGCCGGGCCTTGCTGCGCATTGCCGACGCCATGGACGCCCGGGCCGAGGAAATGGCCCGCACCATCGCGCTGGAGACAGGCAATGCATTGCGCACCCAGGCGCGGCCCGAGGCCCGGGTCTCCGCCGACATCTTCCGCTATTACGGCGGCCTGGGCAGCGAGTTGAAGGGCGAGACCATCCCCTTGGGCGAAAACGTGCTGAGCTACACCCGGCGCGAGCCCCTGGGCGTTGTCGGCGCGGTCATTCCGTGGAACGCGCCGGTGCTGCTGGGTGCGTTGAAGATCGCGGCTGGGCTGGTGTCCGGCAACACCGTGGTGCTGAAGGCCGCCGAGGACGCGCCGCTCGGCGTGTTGATGATGGCCGACATCTGTCAGGAATTCCTGCCGGACGGCGTGCTCAACGTGCTGACGGGTTACGGCGCCGAATGCGGCGGGCCGTTGGCCAATCATCCGGCCATCGCCAAGCTGTCGTTCACGGGGTCGACCGAGGTCGGCAAGATCATGATGCGCGCGGCGGCGGAACGCATCGTGCCCGTGTCCCTGGAACTGGGCGGCAAGAGCCCGTCCATCGTGTTCCCCGACGCCGACGAGGACTGGGTGGTCGACGGCATCATCGCCGCCATGCGCTTCACCCGGCAGAGCCAGTCCTGCACGGCGGGCTCGCGCCTGTTCCTGCATGCGGACATCTTCGATTCCTTCCTCGACAAGCTAGCCGCCAAGGCCTCGGCCCTGAAACTGGGCGATCCGCTGGACGAAGCAACCGACGTCGGCACGATCATCAACGAAAAGCAATTCCGCAAGGTCTGCGGCTATGTCGAGGAAGGCTTGAAGCGCGACGACGCGCGCCTGGTCATGGGCGGCCTGCCGCCGGAGACGGGGCCGCTCAGCGAGGGGTATTTCGCCGTGCCGACCCTGTTCGCCGACGCCTCCAACGACTGGCGCCTGGCGCGCGAGGAAATCTTCGGCCCGGTCCTGGTGGCGATCCGCTGGACCGACACGGACGAGGTCGTCCGCATGGCCAACGACAGCCATTACGGCCTCGCGGCCTATGTCTGGACCCACGACATCGGCCAGGGCCTGCGCACGGCCCATGCCATCGAGAGCGGCTGGGTCCAGGTCAACCAGGGCGGCGGCCAGGTGCCGGGCCATTCCTATGGCGGCTACAAGCAGAGCGGCCTGGGCCGGGAGTTCTCCCTGGAAGGCATGCTGGAAAGCTTCACCCAGCGCAAGAACGTGACCGTCAACCTGGACACGCCGCAGGGCCGCTGACCGGGCGGCGGCGGGATGGCCCGGTCAGGTCTTGGTTTCCGACGGCGACAGGCCGAACAGGCGCTTGAACGCGGTCGAGAAGTTGGCCGGGTTGGAATAACCCGCGTCATAGGCCGCCTGGGCGACGGAAACGCCGTCGCGTTCGATCGCCTCGCGGGCGCGCTGCAGGCGCAGTTCCCGGGAATAGTCGGCGATGGTGCGGCTGTAGACGGCCTTGAACGCCCCCTGCATGGCGCCGACGCTCATGCCCAGGTCGCGGCCCATGGCCTTCAGGGTCGGATTGTCGGCCAGATGGTCGCGCAGATAGGCGCGTACGGTCCGGGCCTTGGCCTGAACCTTGGTTCCGGGCGCGCCCTGCGGTTCCTCGGGTGAGTCCGCGATCAGGCTTTCCAGGGCCTCGCGCAGGATCTCGATGGCGCGGCTTTCCGCCGACATCTGGGCCAGCGCCGCGGGAGAGCGCGACGGATTGATGATCTGTTCGGCGAGCGCCACCGCATGGGCCGACGGCCGCCAGGTGGCGTAGCCGCGGTGGGTCGCCGCGAACCGCGCCAGATTGCAGTTGGGCAGATTCTTGTCGATCAGGATGCGGTCGATCCAATCCCAGGGCACGGTGACGATGACCTTGCGCACGCGCGTCCCCTTGCGCGACAGGCGGACCATCTTCGACGTCTTGGTCAGCGACCAGATATGGCCGGTCGCCCTGGTTTCGCCGCCGCCCGGCCCCAGGCGCACGGCGAACCCGTCCAGTTTGACCACCAGATCGCCTTCCAGCATGACGGCGACCGTGCAGGCCGGCGACATGTCCCATTCGGCAAGCAGGTCATGGGCCTCGACCGTGTCGGTGGCATGGACGAACAGGCCCGAATGGCCGCGCACGTTGCTCATGCGCCCGTGGATCGCCGTATCCTTGCGCGCCAGCACGGGCGCCGAGATGTGGAAGGTCTCGGCGTCGGCATGGACGGCCATTTCCTGAAGGTCGGCGCTGGTCACCGCGCTGTCCACCGGCCGGAACCGCCGGGGGCTGACCTCCACGGTCGTTCGATCCACCATCTTTTTAAACTTCAATTCCCGTTGACCCCACCGGGGCCGGGCAGCCGCCCGACCCAATGGCGTTGCATATACATATTAATAATAATAATTATTCGCAAATAGTAAAGCGCCGCTTGCGCCTTCCCCGAAGGCGGGCCAGCCGCCGATCGCCCAGGCGGTGCCGCGAAATCCAGGGGGATCGGGCCGAATTGCGATTTCTCACAAAAAAAATGTGTTTTTTGAAACGGCACGATGATGGCTGCTGCCGCCACACAATGATAATGAGAAGCATTCTTATTATCAGCGGCAATGACCAATCGAGGACCACCATGTCAATTACCCGATCCCGGGGCGCCCACCGTCCTGTCCTGCTCCCTGCCCTTCTCTGCGGCACCGCCGCCGTGGCCCTGTTGGTCCCCGCCGGCCCGGCGGCGGCCCAGGACGCGACCGTGTTGGCGCCGATCTCCGTGACGGCGACGGAAGTGGCGCCCGGCGGATACCAGATCGGCACGGAGTATCTCGAGCACGCCAACCCCACCACCATCAAGGACGTGTTCCAGGGCGAGGCCGGGGTCAACGTGGGCGGCGGCGCCGACCTGGCCCGCAAGACCTACGTCAACGGCATCGAGGATTCGAACCTCAACGTGAAGATCGACGGCGCCCGCCAGGTCGGCACCACCTTCCACCACCTGGGCACGACCGTGATCGATCCGAACCTGCTGAAATCCGTGCGGATCGAGACCGGCGTCGCGCCGGCGGATGTCGGCCCGGCGACCCTGGGCGGCTCCATCGCCTATGAAACCAAGGATGCCCGCGACATCATCGAGCCGGGCAAGATGCAGAAGGTGTCGCTGAAGTATCAGCACGACACCAACACCAACCTGCACAGCCCGACCGTGACCTACGCCGCCCAGGCCCAAGGGTTCGAAGGGCTGTTTCACGGATCCTACGATAACGGAACGAACTATGAGGACGGGCGCGGCAATGAGGTCATCGGAAGCGCCCCCCGCATCAAGAACTTCCTGACGAAAGGCGCCTGGACGAGCAATACCGGGCATCGCATCGAATTCAACAGCTCCTATCTCCAGGACGAAGCCGTCCGCCCCAACCGGATCAACTTCGCCGAACTGTCCAACGGCTCCGTGCCGGTTCCGCAGTCCTATCAGCGCCGGTCCCTGGGCGTAACCTACAAGGACGAGGCGCCCAGCGAATGGGTCAACCCCGAGGTCGTCCTCAGCTTCAACGAAATCCGTTACTCGATTGAAAACCTGGCGCTTGCAGGAAATCACGACCTCAAATCGAAAACCACCAGCTACAGCGGAAAGCTGGCGAACACCTTCGCCACGGGCCTGGGGCTCGCCAATACCGGCAACGTCACGGCCGGCGTGGATTTCTACCGCGACGAAGGGCAGAACGTGTTCGGCACCCATCCGTTCGGCTCCGGACGCCAGGGGATCTACACCGAACGTTCGCTCAACGTCGGCGCATTCGTTCAGACACGCCTGAACTGGACGGAAAAATTCCGCACCTCGGTCGGCGCCCGTTATGACCGGCAGGACCTGCATGGGATGGACGGCACGAAGCACGATTTCCAGGGCGCCAGCGGAAACGCCAACGCGGAATACGATGTCGTAAAGGGCCTGACCGGCTACGTCGGCGGCGGCACCAGCTTCGGCGGCGTGCCGCTTGGCGAATCGCTGATCTACAACTTCACGTCCGTCTGGAATTACACCGACCTGGACCCGTCCCGGTCATTCAGCGGGAAGTTCGGCTTCAAGGGCGAGCAAGGCCCGTTTTCCGGCGACGCGCATGTTTTCTACACCCGTGTCCTGAACGCGCATCAACGCGGCGACAACGACCGTCAGTCGAACAACAACCTGACGACCAAGGGCCTCAACCTCTCGGGCAAGTACACCTACGAGGACGGCTTCGTCCGCGCCACCTATTCCTATCAGAACCTGCGCGCCAACGGCCAGGTCCTGGAAACCGGTTCCGCCAGCTATCACGGCTTCAACATGGGGTCGACCATGACCTTCGACGCCGCCCATAGCTTCCCGTCCTGGGGCCTTCGCATCGGCACGTCCAACGAACTCGCGTTCCATCAGGACGACGACCCGACCTTCTACAAGAACTTCTATGTGACGACCAATATCTACGCCCAGTGGGAGCCCGAGGCGATCGGCGACATGAATATCGAGGGCCTGACCCTGCGCCTGGACGTGAAGAACCTGTTCGACCGCAGCTATGTGGATCGCGCCACGTCGGGCACCGACAGCAACAGCGCCACGGCCTACAACGAACCCGGGAGGACGTTCCTGCTGACGGCAAAAATGGATTTCTGACCTTACCCGAACGCATCTGTTACTGCGCGGCGGGCCCGCCCAAAGGAGGATCCTCGGATCGTCCGGGGCGGCGCCCGTTCCGCGCGTTCGGGCGTTGGGCCCAACGCGGAGACAAAGGACGAGGATCATGAACACGAAAGTTGAACGAATGAACGGCAAGACGACGCGGCGGGCGCTTCTGGCATCCGTCCTGGTTCTCGCGGCGGGACTTCTGACGCCGCCCGCGGCCGCCGAAACCGTCCGCGTAACCGACATTGCCGGACGCACGGTCGAGGTCCGCGTGCCGGTCAAGACCATGATCCTGGGCGAGGGACGCTTCGTCCCGACCCTGGCCATCCTCGATCCCAGCGACCCGTCCGACCGCGTCGTCGGCATGATGGCCGACTTCGAACGGTTCGATCCCGCCGGATACGCGCAGTACGTGAAGGCCTTTCCCCGGATCAAGGACATCCCCCAGATCGGCCACGGCAGCGCCGAATCCTTTTCCCTGGAAAAATCCATCAGCGTGAAGCCGGACATCGCCATCTTCGGATTGGGGTCGGGCCACGGCCCGGGGGCGCGGCACAAGGCGATCCTAGACCGTCTGGCCGCCGCCGGGGTCCCCGTGGTCGTCGTCGATTTCCGCATGGAGCCCCTGGTCAACACGCCGAAAAGCATCGCGCTTCTGGGCAGGCTTCTGGGCCGCGAAGCCCAAGCCAAGGCGTTCAACGATTTCTATGCGGCCCAATTGAAACGGGTCGCGGACGGTCTCAAGGGCGTCACGGACAAGCCCAAGGTGTTCATCGAAATTCATGTCGGCGGGCGCGACGACTGCTGCGCCACCATGAGCGAGGGCATGATGGGCCGCTTCATCGACTGGGCCGGCGGCGACAACATCGCCAAGGGCAAGGTGCCGGGGGCGCACGGGCTGCTCAGCCTGGAATACCTGCTGGTCACCCAGCCGGACGTCTACATGGCCACGGCCATCGGCGCCGCCGGGGTCGAATATCCCAAGCCCGGGCGCGTCGTGTTGGGCCCGGGCGCCCGCGCGGATCAGGCCCGCACGTCGTTGGCGCTGGCGTCGTCCCGAAGGGGCATCGCCGACCTGACCGCCGTGAAGACCGGGCGTGCCCATGCCATCTGGCATCATTTCTACAACACGCCCCTGAACGTGGCGGCGGTGCAGGCCATGGCCAAATGGATCCATCCCGACCGGTTCCACGACCTTGATCCCCGAGAAACCCTGGAGACCCTGTTCGCACGCTTCCAGCCTGTCCCCCTCGACGGCGCCTATTGGGTGTCCCTGAAATGAGCCGGGCCAGTGACATCGCCACGGACCGGGACGGCATGACGGCGCTGACCGCGGGTTACCGCCGCTTCGTCACCCGGCGCGCGGTCTGGCTCTGCGCCCTGGCCGTCGCCCTTTGCGCGACCACCGTGGTCAACGTGATGACCGGGCCGGCGGGGCTCAGCCTCGCCCAGGTCGTCGACGGTCTGCGCCATCCGGAAACGCTCGACCCCGGCACCTACGTCATCCTGTGGGAGGTCCGCCTGCCCTTCGCCCTGATGGCGATCGTGGTCGGCGCCTGCCTGGGGCTGGCCGGGGCGGAGATGCAGACGGTGCTGAACAATCCCTTGGCCAGCCCGCAGACCCTCGGCGTCATGTACGCCGCCACCCTGGGGGCGTCGCTCGCCATCGTGTTCAACCTGGCCGCCCCCTTGGGCCTGCCGGAAACCTATGTGGTGCCAGTGTTCGCCTTTGCCGGCGCCATCGCCTCGGCCGCCGTGATCCTGCTGCTGTCCCGGGTCTACGGCGCCACCGTCGATACGGTGATCCTGTTCGGCATCGCCCTGGTGTTCGCCCTGCAGGCGCTGATCCAGTTGATCCAGTTCGTCGCCGACAGTGACAGCCTGCAGCAGATCGTGTTCTGGACCATGGGCAGCCTGACCCGCGCGACCTGGGAAAAGGTCGCCATCGTCGGCGCCGTGTTCGCGCTCTGCCTGCCCGCCTCGATCCGCCAGGTCTGGGCCATGACGGCGCTGCGCGGTGGTGAGGATTACGCCCGCAGCTACGGCGTCGCCGTCGACCGGCTGCGCCTGACCGTGCTGCTGCGGGTCAGCGCCATGACCGCCGTCGCCGTCGCCTTCACCGGGGTGATCGGTTTCGTCGGCCTGGTCGGCCCGCATATCGCGCGGCTGGCCCTGGGCGAGGACCATCGCTTCTTCCTGCCGGGCAGCGCCCTGGCCGGGGCCGTGATCCTGTCCGGCGCGTCCTTGATCGGAAAATCCCTGGTCCCCGGCGTGCTGATCCCCGACGGCATCGTCACGGCGCTGATCGGCATTCCCCTGTTCCTCGCCCTGTTGATTTCGCAAAAGCGGCGGGGCTAGCCATGACGTCGCTGAAGATCGAGAACGTCAGTCTCGCTTACCCGGGGAAACAGGTCCTGACCGGCGTCACCTTGCCGGAAATCCCGCCGGGATCGCTGGTCGGCGTGCTGGGCCCCAACGGGGTCGGCAAGTCGACACTGCTGCGCGCCCTGGCCGGGCTCGGCCCCTATACGGGCACGGCATTGCTGGACGGCGAGGCGCTCGACGGCATGACCCATTTCCGCCGCGCCCAGCGCGTCGGCTATCTGCCCCAGGCCCTGCCCCAGGAAACCAGCCTGGTCGCCTACGAGGCCGTGCTCAGCGCCTGCCGCGCCGTGCGCCCGGACCTGCCCAAGGCCCGGATCGACGCGGCGGTGGAGCGCGTGTTCAACGTGCTGGGCATCCGCCCGCTGGCGTTCCAGGCGCTCAACAAGATGTCGGGCGGCCAGCGCCAGATGGTCGGCCTGGCCCAGGTCATGGTGCGCCGGCCGTCGGTCATGCTGCTGGACGAGCCGACCAGCGCCCTCGACCTGCGCTGGCAGCTGACCGTGCTGGACACCGTGCGCATGATCCTGGGCCGGCACGGCGGCCAATGCCTGATGGCCCTGCACGACATCAACCTGGCGATCCGTCATTGCGATTTCATCGCCCTGTTCGGCGATGGCCGTCTGCTTGCCTTCGGCCCGCCGGCCGAGGCCGTGACCGCCGACGCCCTGTCCCAGGCCTATGGCATCCAGGGCCGGGTCGAGACCTGCTCGCGCGGCCTGCCCTTCGTCGTCACCGAACCCACGCAACCGTCCCTCCCCCCCACCGGCCGTTAGGAGACCCGCCATGCCGACCTGTTTCGCCGCCGTCGAAACGGAAAACGCCAGCAAGTACCTCATGCAGCTGTGCAAGCATTTCGCCCATAAGGTCGATGTCGATTATGACAACGCGCGGGCCCGCGTCGAATTTCCCCCGGGCCGCTGCATGATGACCGCCGAGGGCACCACCCTGTCGTTCTATTGCCGGTCCGGCGAGGACCGGGGCATCGCCGTCATGCAGCACATCCTGTCGGATCATCTGACACGCTTCGCCTGGCGCGAGGACATCACCTTCGACTGGCGCGATCAGTTTCCAGACTCCGTGCCCGACGCCGTGCGCCAGGGTTTCGACGCCGGGTGACGGTGCCCTGACATGACCGAGGCGCGGCACATGACCCTGCCCGGACCCGGCCCGTGGACGGCGGCGGGACTGGTCGCGCTGGCCCTGCATCTGGGCGTGCTGGCGGCCGTTCTGTCGGCGCCGCCGGACGGCGCCGAGGCGCCGGGCCTGGGCGGGGTTTCCGTCGCCCTGACCCTGACCGCCGCCCGCGCGGGTGCCGAAGCGGACGCCCGCGATCAGGCGGCGGAACCGCCGCAAGAAGCACCCCCGGCGGACATCGTGCCGCCCTATGCCGTCACCGCCGCCCCCGCCGACGCCGCACCTGTGCCGCCGCAACCGATACAGGCTTTCGAGCCACCGCCGGTCGCCGCCGAAGCGGCCGTGGCCATTACGCCGGCCGACCCCCTTCCCCTGCCGGAACGCCGCCCCCCACCCCCTGTCAAAACGCCCCCCGTCAAGCCGTCACCGCCGGCCCCTGCCAAACCAATCCCCGCCAAACCGGCGCCCTCGGCCGTGCCCGCCCCGCAGGCCCGGGAGGCATCGCGCGCCGCCACGGCAAGCCAGGGCAAACGGGACGACGGCCGCAAGGGCCAGTCGGCGGATACCCGGGATGCCCAGGGCGGCGGCCCCGTGGGCACGCCCGCCCCCAATTACGTGAACCTGCTGCGCTACTGGCTGGAGCGCAACAAGACCTACCCCAAGGACGCCCGCCGCCTGCGCCAGCAGGGCGTCGTGAACCTGTATTTCCGGGTCACCCGCGACGGCCGGGTGCTGCGTCACGAAATCCGCAAGTCATCGGGCCATGCCCTGCTCGACGGCGAGGCGGAGGCCATGCTGCAGCGGGCCCAGCCCCTGCCCAAGTTCACGGACGACATGAAGGGCGGCTATCTCGACGTGGTGGTCCCGGTGCTGTTTTCGCTGAGGGGAAATTCCTGACCCTGGATCGGGCCGTCTAGGATTTCTTTTTCGCCACGTTGCTGGCCAGCAGGATCAGCGGGATCGCCGCGGCGGAGGCCACCGCGAACATGCCGAACCCGTTCAGGTAGCTGATCAGGGCGGCCTGATGGCCCATTTCGCGGGACAGGCGCGCCAGGCCCTCGACCGTCTCCATCTCCCACCCGCCCATCACCCAGGGCAGTTTGAGCACCGGATTGAACTCCGTGATGTGTTCGGTCAGGTATTCGTAATTGCGTTGGCTGGAGCGCACGATCTCGGTCACGGTCATGGAGATGAAGAAGCTGGAGCCGATGTTGCGCAACAGGTGATAGACCGAGGTCGTTTCATCCAGATCCTTGGGGTCCAGGGTCGAGAACGTCACCACCGTCAACGGCACCCAGATGATGCCGCCGGCGAACCCCTGCAGCATCCCGTTGAGCGCGAATTCGAAGGGCGTCGTGTCCAGGGACGCGGACATCAGCCACAGCCCGACGGCGACCTGGGCGAGAAAGCCCGCAATGATCGTGCGCCGGGGGAACCGCTGGCCGACGAAGCCGGCCATGAGAAAGCCGGCCATGGCGCCGATCCCGCGCGAGCCGACGACGTAGCCGATCAGCGAGTCCGGCAACCCCATATGTTCGCGCATCAGCCCCGGCAGGACGACCATGGGCGTGAAGTTCAACATGCCGTAAATGGTGACGAGCACGAGGCCGATGGCGTAGTTGCGGTTGAGCAGCAGACGCAGATTAAGGAACGGTTTGTCGTGGGTCAGGCTGTGGGTCACGAACATGTAGAAGGCGACGACGGCGACGAAGACCTCGATGATGATTTCCGGGGACTGGAACCAGTCAAGACGCTGACCGCGGGACAGCGCCAATTGAATGCAGGCGATGGCGAGGGAGATCAGGATGAAGCCGGTCCATTCCAGTTTGATCTGCACCTGCCGTCGCATGCGCGGCAGGGCAAAGAACACGGCCACTGAAGCCCCCATGGCCACGGGCACAAGAATGTAGAAGGCATAGCGCCAGGTGTAGATCTCGGCCATCACGCCGCCGATCATCGGCCCGATGAAGGCGCCCATGACGACGCCGACGCCGTAAAGGCCGATGACCATGCCGTGCTGGTGTTTGGGAAAGATGTCCTGGACCACCGTCTGGCCCATGGGCGACATGGGGGCGCCGCCGGCGCCCTGAACGATGCGCCAGAAGATCAGCGCCTCGAGGGAATTGGCCGCGCCGCAGAAATAGGTGGCGATGCCGAACACGGCGAGGCTCGCGACCAGCAGGTTGCGCCGCCCGAAGCGGCCGGCCAGCCAGCCCGTCAGCGGCGTCGCCACCGCCGTGGCCAAGATGTTGAAGGTCATCGCCCAGGAGATTTCGTCGGGCGTCGCCGACATGGTGCCCTGAAGCTGCGGCAGGACCGCCGCCACGATGAGGATCGAGGTCGAATAGAGGGTCACGCTTAAAACGATGACCCCGAGAATCACCCAGCGCCGCGCCGGAGTGAGTTCCGGCCGGGATTGCAGGGCGCCGGCCGCGTTGTCGATGGGCACGGAATTGGTAATCCTGTTGACAGTAAGGACCGCAATAGTAAGAATACTTACTAATTTCGCAAGGGAAATTCCTTCATGGCCAAGATCGACACGCAGGGCGCCCTGTCCGAGGGCCGCTATCTTGCCTTCCTGATCGTCGAGGCCGCGCGCCTGCAGCGCACGGTGTTCGACCGCCGGGTGCGCAAGATGGGGTTCACCCGCACGCAATGGCTGGCCCTGCGCCGGGTCGGCGACCAGCCGGGAGTCAGCCAGTCGGAACTGGCCGAACTGCTGGAGGTCGAAAAGGCCTCGGCCGGGCGGCTGATCGACAAGCTGGAGGAATTCGGCTGGCTGGAGCGCCGCCCCGACGATACGGACCGGCGCATCAAGCGCATCTACATGACCGACCTGGGCCGGCGCATCCACGGCAAGGTCAGCCCCATCGCCGAGGCCATGGTCGAGGAGGAACTGTCCGGCCTGAGCCGCAAGGAACGCGAGACCCTGACCGACCTTTTGCTGAACGTGAAACAGCGGCTGCAGGAAATGGCCAGCGACAACGACACCATCCAATCGACGGAACTTGAGAAAATAAATGCCGAATGAGCAGACCCCCATCACCCTGAACGGGCATGAAGACCTGAAACAGGCGGTAACGGCGAAGCGCAAGCGCCTGCTGCTGCTGGGCGTGGTGCCGTTGCTGGCCGTCATCGCCGCCGTCGGCTACTGGCTACACGGGGCGCGCTACGTGGCGACGGAAAACGCCTATGTGAAGACCGACATCGCCAAGCTGGCGACCGAGATTTCCGGCCGCGTCGTCGAAGTCCGCGCCAAGGCCCATATGCAGGTCACCCAGGGCGACGTGCTGGTGCGCATCGACCCCGAGCCCTTCAAGCTGGCCGTGGCCCTGGCCCAGGCCGAGCTGGACGCCGCCCGCCGCGAGGTCGAAACCCTGGCCGCGACCCTGAAGGAAGCGCGGGTCGAGCTGCGCGACGCCACGGACCGCGCGCTCTATTTCCGCAAGCGGCTGGAGCGCGAACGGCAACTGGTGAAACGCGGCGTGACGTCGCACGCGCGGTTCGACGAAATGGAGAACGACGCCAACGCCGCCGATGACCGCGTCGTCCTGGCGCGCCAGAAGATCCAGCGCATACAGGCGTCGCTCGGCAGCGACCCGGACCAGCCCGTCGACGGCCACCCCCTGGTGCGGACCAAGCAGGCGGCTCTCGATCAGGCCAATCTTGACCTCGCGCGCACGACCGTGACCGCCCCCGCCAGCGGCGTCGTCGTCACCGTGCCCCTGGTCGCGGGCGAACAGATCACCGCGTCCGAGCCCCTGTTCGCCATCGTCACCGACACCCCGCCCTGGGTCGACGCCAACTTCAAGGAAACGGAATTGACCCATGTGCGCCCGGGGCAGAAGGCGACGGTGGTGCTCGACATCTATCCCGACGAGACCTGGCAGGCCGAGGTCGAAAGCATCTCGCCGGCCACGGGGGCGGAGTTCGCGATCCTGCCGCCGCAGAACGCGTCCGGCAACTGGGTCAAGGTGGTGCAGCGCCTGCCGGTGCGGCTGCGGCTGCTGCCCCATGCGGACGCGCCGCCGCTGCGCGCCGGCATGACCGCCACGGCCAAGATCGACACGGGGCGCGAACGCTCCGTCGCCGACCTGCTGGGCATCTTCCCGGCCTGGGCGCGTTCTTCCGACTAAGTCGTCAGGCTGCCGTGCCATTGCGGGATGACCGCCTCGGCGGCGGCGTCGTCCGCCGCCCGGAACCCGTCGATATAGCGGGCCATGCAGTCCAGGAACGTCCGCGCCTCGGCGCTCAGCACCTGTCCCTTGTGGTGGATATAGCCGTAGGACAGCCAGTGCGGCGGGTCGAGCGGCCGCACGGCCATGCCGGCCGGGTCCATCGCCCTCACCGAAAGCCGGTCCAGAAGGGCGATGCCCGCCCCGTCGCGCGCCATCTGGCAGGCCATCAGCGACGACGTGGTTTCCACCGCATAGGACGGCACGGCGCCGGCGGCGCGAAAGAACTCGTCCGCCTGCTGGCGGCCGAACAGGCCGGGCAGCATGCCGATGATCGGCTGGCCCGCCAGATCGCCCGCGGTGACCGCCGCCTTGCCGGCAAGCGGATGGCTTGCCGCCATCACCGCCTCCATACGGGCCCGGCAGATCGGCCGGTTTTCGATGGGCAGCAGGGCGTGGGTCACGGGCAGGGAGGCGATGCCCAGGTCGTAGCGCGCGATGCCGGAGCGGTTTTCCAGCTCGAACCGGGACAGCACGTCGACCACGCATGTCAGGCCGGGATTCTCCCGCCGCATCATGGCCAGGGCCGGCGCCACCAGGGCGGTGCCGACGCGGGGCCCGGTGACCAGACGGAACGGCCGGTTGGCCCCGGCGCGCACGTTGGCGGCGATATGCGGCAGTTCGTCGATGCCGTCCAGGATATGGCGGGTTTCCCGATGGAAGGCCTCCCCCGCCTCCGACAGGGCCAGGCGGCGGCGCGACCGGTCGAACAGGGTGAGGCGGGTTTCCCCCTCCAGCAGGGCGATCAGGCGGCTGACGGCGGGCTGGCTCAGGTTCATGGCCTCGGCGGCGGCGGCCAGGGAGCCCTGGGACACCACCAGGCGAAAAGCGCGCAGCGACTTGAAGTTCATGGCCGGGCGTCCGATCCGTTAGCGTCGTTCAACCGCCCGGAACTATGGGCCGATCATTCGAATCATGCAAATTCCTGATGAATAGTTATCTCATTTCGATTTTTTTTTATCGATGCAGAGGATCACAGTGGCCGCATAAGGGCCCAAGGCCCCATGGGAACACACACCCAAGGAACACACATCCAAGACTGAGGAGACACCGATGCTTTCCTTCACCAGCGCCCTGCGTATCCCCCTGCTCGCCGCTTTCGTTCTGGCCCTGGCCCTGCCGGCCCTGGGCAACCCCGCCCGCGCCGAGGCCCCGCAACCGGCCGTCACGGCGCTGAAGACCGCCAAGCCCGAACGGGTGCTGTTCGTCGGCAACAGCTACCTCTATTACAACGACAGCCTGCACAACCACGTGCGGCGCATGGTCGCGGCCTCGGGCCTGTCGGACATGAAGACCCTGAAATACAAATCCGCCACCATCAGCGGCGCCATGCTGTTCGACCACAACATCGACGGCTATCTGGAGCCGGGCAAGCTGCGGGTCAAGGATCCGTTCCAGGTCGTCGTCCTGCAGGGCTTCAGCGCCGCCGCGACGAAAAAGGACCACCCGCCCAAGTTCACGGCCACCGTCGCCGACTTCGCCAAGAAGATCGCGGCCGCCGGCGGCGAGACGGCACTCTACATGACCCATGCCTATGTGAAGCCGCACAAGAAGTACGACCCCGAGATGATCCGGGCGATCGAGAAACTGTATGTGGAGACGGGCAACGCGGCCGGCGCGCTCGTCATCCCCGTCGGCCTCGCCTTCGAGGAAGCCTACAAGCGGCGCCCGGACATGAAGCTGCACCAGAGCTATGACGGCTCCCACCCCAGCCTGGACGGCACCTACCTCGCCGCCTGCGTGGTGTTCGCCAGCGTCTACGGCCAGTCGCCCGTGGGCAACGGCTACGACTACTTCGGCAAGGTCGACAAGGACACGGCGGCGTTCCTGCAACAGGTCGCCCAAGACACGGTGAAGAGGTTCTACGGGCGGTAATCATCGGCCCAACCTTCACTCAGCCCGCCATAACCGAAAAGCGCCCCTCACGAGGGGCGCTTTTTTCGGGGCAGGAAATGGAGAACGTGGCTACATCCGGTCTTAGACGGGCTCATCCCATTTGATTTCCGGCAGTTCCATGGACTTTCCGTCCGCATCCACCAACTCTGCTTGCCCCTCAAGCATCTGGCGAATGAAATCGATCGCCAGTTCGCAGGCTTGCGCTCCGTCAGCACCAAATATTTCGAAGGGTTTTTCTCTGAAATATGGACAAATGACAGCGCAATAACTGTCCCCTTCGTCAGTGTTGATCGGAGAGAGAATTTTTAAAGAGAAGGGGGCAACGACACCCTCGCCCCCTTTTGCAAAGGCGTTGAAAACTAATAGAGTTCTATTCAGTGATTCCATACATCCAGTGGCGGCAGTTGATCCAGCGGAACGCCTTTTAGGCACGCCGCATACCTTTCATTCGCTGAATGATAACATCTTTGTGCCGCCTGTTTACCTCGTTTTCTGCTGATTTCATTGCAGATGGGCCTATCCACTTCATAGTGAAGATATTCACATTGTTCTTCGCGGTCACCGTCATCGTCACCGGAATCGTGGCCGGCCATCTGTTTCTTGATCTGCTCTTGCTGGGCGCTGTCCATGGACTGCCACCACACCCAGGCCGCAAGGAGGGAGATGCCGAAGAACTCGGCGACCGCATAAGCGATTGGGGGAATAAGAGCAAACGCCATTGCCTGTTGTTCCCCATGACCCGGCATGAGGCCAGCCTTTCCAGGCGGCGCGTCGGCCCCTTCATGAGAGGATAGAAACTCCTGGGCTTTTGGCGCGAGAGTGCGGTTAAGGGCTTCCTCCGTTTCTCCGTATGGCCGGAGCCAACCATCGACTTTCAGGCCGGCGGACTTCTGAAATCCTTTGATCGCATCGGATAACTCTGCCTCCCTTTGATTGGCCTCGGAGGCGCGGGTCGGTTGTGTCGGGAACCCGGCCCAAGCAAGCGCCTGCGATAGGGCAAATACATCATGGGGCTTGTTGGCGCGGCCCAGGCCGATCTCTCCCGAAAGCCCGAGAACATTGGGGCTGGCCTTGGTTTCATCTAGGCTCTGTTCAGCCAAGACTTGACCCAACTTCGCGACGGTTTCTCCGTCCCGCTTCATCACGCCATCCCGGCGCAGACCATGCCTTTCTTGAAATGTCTCGATCCCTTGGAACAGGGGTTCGTCGGGATACTCCGTCATGCCGTAGGAAGGCGCTTCGAAATGACCGAGTTTGCTTAACACCTGCTTCGTGCGCAGGACATCATCCGGATCGGTGTTGTAGGCGCGACCCAAGGTCGCGTTCAGTTTGAAGGGGGGCTTCACGTTCCATCTCCTTGCGAATAGGCCCGCGTGCTCCGGGGAGACGACATGGGCGCGCAAGCGCTCCTCGGAACACACAGGGGAAGCGGATTGCAGGCGGCGGAATCTCGCGCCGGCAACCGGGCACATTACGGGGGGATCAAAGGCGTTATCCGATGTTGTGGCGCTTCGGGCCGAGTTCTCCGGTAACAATGCCGGGCTTGGCGGAAGCGCTGATCGGGCGCGTGGGAAACTTATTTTATGGGACGCTTCTGAGCATCCGGAAGGAACCGGTGATCCAGAATCAGCGACCTCAATACACTACACGTTTCAACAAAAATTGTCAATATATTCCTATTTTCTTGCCATCTGAGCCCTGTTCGACATGATGCCGTCGGTATTATTCATCATTGAGCAGAAAGGAATGGTGGGCGCGGCTGGGATTGAACCAGCGACCCCTGCCGTGTGAAGGCAGTGCTCTCCCGCTGAGCTACGCGCCCTTGCTGCATCGCCGGGTCGGTCCCCGGCGGCAAGGCGCGATCATATAAGGGGCGGCCCCCAAGTGTGTCAAGCAAGGCCTGGGCCGATCTTGCGGCCGGGCCCGGCCGCCATGGACGCCGGGGGGAGGGCTGTGGCACTCTTTGCCGCGCCCCGGGCCCCCGCCCGGGACGCCCCGTTTCATCCGCCCATCCGGAGAGCCGCGTGAAACCGAAGACCGCAGACGACATCGCCCGCCTGATGACGCGCGCCGGCCAGGCGTTCCGCGCCGGCAACCTGACGCGCGCCGGCAAGGACGCGGAGGACGTTTTGAAGGCCGTGCCCGAGCATCCGGAAGCGCTCTACTGTCTGGGCCTGGTGCGCCACAACCAGGGCAAGGCCGTGCAGGCCGTCGCCCTGCTGCGCCGGGCCTTGGCCGCCCATCCGGGTTTCGCGCCCTGCGCCGTGACCTTGTCGAAGATGCTGCTGGAGACCGGCGACGGCGACGGCGCGCTCCGGGTCCTGGGCGACGCCCTGGCCCAAGCCCCCGGCGACGCCAACCTGGCCTTCGAGCTGGGCCGCACGCGCATCCTCCTGGGCGATCCCGCGGCCGGGGCGGAGGACCTGGGCCGCGCGGCGGAACTGGCGCCCGACGCCCCCCCGGTCTACGGCAGCCTGGGCATCGCCTACCAGCTGATGGGCGACGGCGAGAGTGCCCGCGCCGCCTACGAGACGGCGATCGAGCTCGGCAGCAACGACTCGGAAGACTTCTTCAACCTGGGCACCGTCCATATGAACGCCCGCAAGTGGCCCGAGGCCCTGGCCATGTTCGCGCGGGCCACGGCGCTCAACCCCAATCATCAGCGCGCCTTCGCCAACATGGGCCTGGTGCATGGCCGCTCGGCCGAGTACGGCAAGGCGATCGCGCCCCTGGAGCGCGCCCTGGCGCTCAAGCCCGACGACGCGACCACGGTCAACGAGCTGGTCTACGCCTATGGCGTCGAGGGCCGGGCCGAGGACGCCGTCGGCCTGGCCGAGCGCTTCATGGCGGCGCATCCCGAGGCGATCTTCCTGCACGACCAGATTCCCTTCGCCTGGATGCGCGCGGGCGAGGCGGAGAAGGCCGTCGCCGCCGCCGACCGGGCCCTCGCCTCGGGCATCTTTCCGACCCAGACCCTGGCCATGAAGTCGGCGGCGCTCAACGACCTGGGCCGCACGGACGAGGCCGCCAGGCTGCTCGACTTCGACCGCCTGCTGATGACCCGCGTGCACAGGCCGCCCGCCGGCTATCATTCCCTGGCCTCGTTCAACAAGGATCTGGTGCGCTATCTGCTCGACCACCCGAGCCTGTCCTATTCGAAGCTCAACCGGTCCGTCGAGCACGGCCGCGGCACGTTGGAGCTGTTCGACGGCTCGGAACACGGCCCGGCGCTGGAACTGAAGAAGATGATTCTGGCCATGGCCCGCGACTACATGGCGGACCACCCGGCGGACCCGGACCATCCCTTCCTGGCCAACCGGCCGAAGGCGCTGGACGTCAGCTGCTGGGGCACGGTCTACGACCGCGAGGGCCGGCAGTTGGTGCATTACCATCCGCCGGCGTGGCTGTCGGGCGTGTACTACCCGGCCCTGCCCGCCTCCATGAAAGAGGCCGCCAAGGGCCGCACCAACAATGTCGAGGGCTGGATCGAGTTCGGCCGCGCCTTTCACCTGATCGGCGACCGGGGCACGCCGGCGGTCCGTCTGGTGCGGCCGGAAGAAGGGATGATGATCCTGTTCCCAAGCTATTTCGGGCACCAGACCATTCCCGTCACCTCGAGCGACGAGAAGCGCGTGTCCATCGCCTTCGACCTGTGCCCGGCGGCGGGCTGACGCCGGGCCCTACCTCGCCATCCGCAACAGCGCGGGGACGAGATCGTCGAAATGATCGATCAGCACGTCCGCGCCCAAATCGTGCACCGGGCCGTGGGCGTAGCCGAAGGTCACCGCCACCGTGGGCACGCCGGCGGCCTTGGCGACGTTCACGTCGTTGTGGCTGTCGCCGACCATGACCGCGTCCTTCGCGGCCACGCCCAGGGCGTCCAGCACATGCATCAGGTGGCGCGGGTCGGGCTTGCGCACGCCGGGCAGCGTGTCGCCGCCGGCGACGGCGGAAAACAGCGGCGCGAGGGCCAGGGCCTCGAGGATTTCCCTCGTCGCGCCCGCGGGCTTGTTGGTGCAGACGCCGAGCGCACAGCCGGCGTCACGCAGCGCGGCAAGGGCCCCTTCGGCGCCGGGGAAAGGCCGGGTCAGGGTCGCCGCGTTGGCCTCGTAATGACGCGTGAAGTCCGCCGTGGGGTCCTCCAGGCCGCCGTCGGGCAGACCGCCGGTGGCGAGGAACCCGCGTTCGACCAGCTTGGGCACGCCGTCTCCGACCATGCCGACGACCTCGTCGCGGGCGACCGCGCGGCGGCCGCTGCGGGCCATCAGCCAGTTCAACGCCGCCTGGATGTCGGGCACGCTGTCGATCAGGGTGCCGTCCAGGTCGAAGACGATTGCCTTGGGAAGGGGGGCCTTGGGCAGGGCGGACGACGGTAAGCGGTCCTTAACCCCGGGCATTGCACAATTCCATTGCAAGATTCCGTAACAAACTGTGACTTGGATGACACTAGATACTGTGGCACCTTGCGGCCCGACCCTCCACATCTTTCGGCCGCGCCGCCCAGATCCCACATGAACTTCTAAAGGCCCCGGCATTCTTCATGCAAGCTGACGGAAAATCGACGACAACCGCGGTGGTTCTGGCCGCCGGACTGGGCACCCGCATGAAATCGGACCTGCCCAAGGTCCTGCACCCGGTCGCCGGCCGCCCCATGGTCAGACACGTGCTGGCGACCCTGGGCGAGATCGGCGCGGATCACGCGGTCGTGGTCGTCGGCGAGGGCATGGACGGCCTGTCCCAGGCGGTCCGCCCCCATCCCACGGCGATCCAGGGGGACCGACTGGGCACCGCCCATGCCGTGCTGGCCGCGCGCGATTTCATCCAGGCCCATCCGGCGGACGATCTTGTGGTGCTCTACGGCGACACGCCGCTGATCACCGCCGACACGCTGCGCGCCATGCTGGCCGCGCGCCGGTCCCCGGCCCGTCCCGGCGTGGTCGTCCTCGGCTTCACGCCCGCCGACCCCGCCCCCTACGGCCGCCTGATCCAGGACGGCGACGGCGCCCTGACCGCCATCGTCGAGGCCAAGGACGCGACGCCGGAACAGCTTGCCGTCACATTGTGCAATTCCGGGGTCATGGTCATCGATGGCGCCCGCGCCCTGGACTGGCTTGACCGTATCGGCAACGCCAACGCCAAGGGCGAATACTACCTGACCGACATCGTCGCCATCGCCCGCGCCGACGGCGCCGCGGCGGCCGTGGTCATCGGCGACGCGGACGAGGTCATGGGCGTCAATTGCCGCGCCGACCTGGCCGACGCCGAGGCCGTCGCCCAGCGGCGCCTGCGCGCCCGCGCCATGGCGGGCGGCGCCACCCTGACGGACCCACAGACGGTCTACCTGTCGTGGGACACGCAATTGGGCCGCGACGTGGTGATCGGGCCCAACGTTTTCTTCGGCCCGGACGTGTCCATCGCCGACAACGTGGAGATCCGGGCGTTCTGCCATATCGAAGGAGCCACGGTCGGACCGGGCGCCGTGATCGGGCCGTTCGCCCGCCTGCGCCCCGGGGCGGACCTGGCCGAAGGCGTGCATATCGGCAACTTCGTCGAGATCAAGGCCGCGACCCTGGGTGCGGGCAGCAAGGCCAACCATCTGTCCTATGTCGGCGACAGCGAGGTCGGCGCGGGCGTGAACATCGGCGCCGGCACCATCACCTGCAACTACGACGGCCATGTCAAATCCAAGACCGTGATCGGCGATCATGCCTTCATCGGCTCCAACACCGCCTTGGTGGCCCCCGTGACCGTGGGCGCCGGGGCCATCGTGGGGGCCGGCAGCGCCATTTCCAAGAACGTCGCGGCGGGGGCCCTCGCCGTGACCCGGGCCGAGCAGAAGGAAGTAAAGGGCTGGGCCGACCGCTTCAACGCCAAGCGGCGCAAGGACAAGCAAGACCGGAAGAACGAGGGCTAGCGGGCGATGTGCGGCATCATCGGAATTCTCGGCCGGAACGAGGCCGCCCCTATCCTGTTGGAAGGGCTCAAGCGGCTGGAATACCGGGGCTATGATTCGGCGGGGATCGCGACCCTGGTCAACGGCGCCATCGAGCGCCGGCGGGCCGAGGGCAAGCTTGCCAACCTGGCCGCCCGCCTGGACGAGATGCCCATCGCCGGCACCGTCGGCATCGGCCATACCCGCTGGGCGACCCACGGCGTGCCGAACGAGGCCAATGCCCACCCCCACGCCACGGACCGGGTCGCCATCGTCCACAACGGCATCATCGAGAACTACAAGGACCTGCGGGCCGAGCTGATCGCCAAGGGCTGCGACCTGGCGTCGGACACGGACACCGAGGTCATCGTCCATCTTATCACCCAGGAAATGGTCGACGGCAAGTCACCGACGGATGCGACCGCCGCGGTCCTGCGCCGGCTCGACGGCGCCTTCGCGCTGGCCATCATCTTTTCCGGCCATCACGACCTGATGATCGGCGCCCGGCGCGGCAGCCCGCTGGCCGTCGGCTTCGGCGACGGTGAGATGTTCCTGGGCTCCGACGCCCTAGCGCTGGCGCCGCTGACCGACCGCATCATGTATCTGGAGGACGGCGACTGGGCCGTGCTGAGCCCCTCGGGCGCCCAGGTGTTCGACGGCGACTTCGTCCCGGTGGAGCGGCCCGTGCGCCTGACCGAATTGTCGGGGGCCGCCATCGGCAAGGGCGGCTACCGGCACTTCATGCTCAAGGAAATCTACGAGCAACCCCAGGTCATCGGCGACACCCTGCAAAGCTTCATCAATCCGGCCTCGCGCACGGTGACGATGCCCGGCCTGCCGTTCGACCCGGCGGCGCTGGAGCGCCTGACCCTGGTCGCCTGCGGCACCTCCTACTATGCCTGCCTGGCCGCCAAGTACTGGTTCGAGCAGCTCGCCCGCATCCCGGTCGAGGTCGATATCGCCTCCGAATTCCGCTACCGCGAGCCGCCCATGGCAGAGAACGGCGCCGCGATCTTCATTTCCCAATCGGGCGAGACGGTGGATACCCTGGCCGCCCTGCGCTACGCGCGCGCCGAAGGTCAGGCGATCCTGTCGATCGTCAATCAGCCGGAAAGCGCCATCGCCCGCGAATCCGACATGGTCCTGCACACCAACGCGGGACCCGAGATCGGTGTCGCCTCAACCAAGGCGTTCACCACGCAGCTAACCGTGCTGGCCTGCCTCGCCATCGCCGTGGCCCGCGGCAGGGGTGCCATCGATGCCGCGACGGAGGCCCGCCTGACCACGGCCCTGACCGAGGTGCCCGGGCGGGCGGCGGAAATTCTCAACCACGACGAACGCCTGCGCGACATCGCCCAAAGCATGGCCGAGGCCCGCGACGTGCTGTATCTCGGGCGCGGCACCAGCTATCCCATCGCCCTCGAGGGGGCTTTGAAGCTGAAGGAAATTTCCTACATCCACGCCGAGGGCTATGCCGCCGGCGAAATGAAGCACGGCCCCATCGCCCTGATCGACGATCAGGTGCCGGTCATCGTGATCGCACCGACGGATCCGTTGTTCGAAAAAACCGCGTCGAACGTGCATGAGGTCATGGCCCGGGGCGGACGGGTGATCGTCATTTCCGACGAGGCGGGCGCAAAAGCCCTGGCCGAAGGCGCGGAAGCGACCGTGGCTCTGCAGGCGGTCGATCCCTTCGTCGCCCCCATTCTGTACGCCATTCCGGTGCAACTGCTAGCCTACCATGTCGCCGTCATCAAGGGCACCGACGTGGACCAGCCCCGCAATCTGGCGAAAAGCGTCACGGTTGAATAAACCGCCCCTTCGATCTGCGCCGCACCGTCCCTGACACCTTTGTTCCGTTAAACCTTACGCGGCTTTAAGCGGCACGACGAAATCGTCCACTCATACTTGCTGGCCTTGATTCTGAGGGAGACCAGGCCCTAAAGACAAAGAAAAACGGCCGCCCCGAAGGACGACCGTTTTCTTACTGTAGTTCAATCAAGCGACGGGAAACCTAAGCTCCCTGCCATAAACCTGATTAGAACTTGACTTGCGCCCCCACCAAGAATGTCACCACGCTTTTAAGTTGAGTAGAGGGCGACGAAACGTCGGCATCCCACCACATGAGTTGGCTGTACAAGTTGGTGCCAGCATTTTTGATTTGCTGACTAATACCGAGCCCAACTGCCTGACCTTCGACACCTGCCGCAGCGATGTCTTCAGTTCCTGCATAATGGACACCAATACCGGTTGCACCCAAAGTATTCATATTGGCCGTATACCCCAAAGTTGCGGCGTATGACACCCCATTATCGGAACGATCATCCCGGTTTCGCTGGCCGTAAAGCCCTGTCAGGGAAACACCATTATCGTGTTTAACAGAAGCACCAACTTGCCACCGATCACCGGTATCCCCGGAAGCGCCTGTTCCATCTTCGCTGCTGAGGTTCTCATAGAAAGCGCGGCCACGTACTTTAAGCGAACCATGCTTAGCGTCATATTTAACGCCAAGGCCCCAGTTTCCGGAGTCATACAACGCTGCTTCGCCGGAGACGCCATTAATGTTGGGCGTTTGGTAATTCAAAGCTTCTGAACGGCCACGGTCCATTGTGGTAAACACGCTGCGAACTGACGTGCTGGACAATGCTGCTGTTGCATCATCGTTCCGGAATAAAATACCACCTGACCTTAGGCTCGGGTCCAAACCAGAAAATGCAAGAGCCGCAAAACCAAGATCCAAGCCATCAGACATGCCATCAGAAACAGTCGACTGTTGGCCCAACGTCAACTTACCAAACGCCTTGTGATTGAAGGAAACCCAAGAATGCCGGATGTCATACTTATCCCCCTCAACTTCATTGTTTTGATTGATATCGCTAGTAGGATCGTTCGATTTAAAATCCAGCTCCAATCTACCTTCAACCGAAACAGCTTCATTGATCTTACCTTTGGCCTTGAAACCAAAGCGGGTGTCTCCAACGAAACCATCGGTGTTTAGATAACCAGATTCTTCGCCATCGTTGTAGATCATGAACTGACGGGAAACTCGACCGTATATCGTAAGATCGGTTGCAGAACCGTTCTTGATCGAACCGGCTTCGGCGGCGGTGGCAACCGGGGCGGCGAACGCGAACAGCGCAAAGCCGGCGGCACCAACCATAAGGGTCTTTTTGAGGTTCATTCGTTTGCTCCTAAGATGAGATTCACTCTTACAAATCCACTTTGCCTCGGAACACCATAGGGCCGCGCGTTGGCAACCCCGTTCCAGACGCAGGCAGTGTAGCGGCTCGCCCCTGTTTCAAAAGCAAAATCACTTGGAAGTGTAGATTTTTTGGAACAGTGTTGCGCGAATGCCACACATTGCTGAGATTTGATGAAAATCAGGGGGTTCAGCGTAGGTTGACCGGCATTTACCCCCCGGCGGATAACCGCCGTTGCGCAAATGCCACGGGTTTGTCACGAAAGAAGCGAATCGCCCCGGCGCCCCCCGTTTTCCACCCGCCGCCGTCCCGGTTGAACACAACGGCGAACATGATTAGATGGGGGGAACTTCCCCGGCCCGCCCACAAACCAAAGGACTTCCCATGCCGCAGTATGATTATGACATGATCACCATCGGCGGAGGCTCGGGTGGTGTCCGCGCCTCGCGCTTCGCCGCCGGCCAGTACGGCGTGAAGACGGCGGTGGTCGAAAACCTGCGCATCGGCGGCACCTGCGTCATGCGTGGCTGCGTGCCCAAGAAGCTCCTGGTCTACGGCGCCCATTTTTCCGAGGATTTCGAGGACGCAGCGGGCTACGGCTGGGATGTCGGGGCGCCGACATTCGACTGGCCGCGGTTGATCGCCAACAAGAACAAGGAACTCGACCGTCTGGAAGGCGTCTATCATCGGCTGCTGCGCGACGCCGGGGTCGACGAGCTGACCGGCACGGGCCGGGTGGTCGACGCCCATACGGTCGAGGTCGCCGGCCCCGACGGGACACGGACCTACACCGCCAGGTACATCCTGATCGCCACCGGCGGCTGGCCGTCTCTGCCGGACATTCCCGGCATCGAACACGCCATCACGTCGAACGAGGCGCTCGACCTGACGGACCTGCCGAAAAGCGTGGCGATCGTCGGCGGCGGCTATATCGCCGTGGAGTTCGCGGGCATCTTCAACGGCCTGGGCGCCGAAACACACATCATCATCCGGGCCGAGAACATCCTGCGCGGGTTCGACGCCGCGGTCCGCGACACCCTGCACGACGAGATGGTCAAGAAAGGCGTGACCATCCACCAGGAGACCACGGTCCAATCCATCGAGAAAACAGCGTCGGGCTATTCCCTGCGCCTCAACGACGAGGACATCCTGGAGGTCGGCGCCATCATGTACGCGACCGGCCGGGCCCCCAATACCAAAGGCCTTGGGTTGGCCAAAGCCGGCGTCGAGCTGACCGCCAAAGGGGCCATCATCGTCGACGACCATTTCAAGACCAGCGTCAACAGCATCTACGCCCTCGGCGACGTCATCGACCGGGTGCAGCTGACGCCGGTCGCCCTCGCCGAGGGCATGGCCGTGGCCCATACCCTGTTCGGCAGCCGGCCGACCAAGGTCGATTATGCCGATATTCCGACCGCCGTGTTCTCGACCCCGCCCGTGGGCACGGTCGGATTGACCGAGGAACAGGCGCGCCGCGACCACGAGGTCGTGATCTACCAGTCCCACTTCCGGCCCATGAAATACACGCTGTCGGGCCGCGACGAGCACACCATGATGAAGATGATCGTCGACGCCAAGACGGACAGGGTGCTGGGCTGCCACATGGTCGGGCTCGACGCCGCCGAGATGACCCAGGCGCTCGGCATCGCGCTCAAGGCCGGGGCGACCAAGGCGCATTTCGACGCCACCATCGGCATCCATCCGACGGCGGCCGAGGAATGGGTGACCATGCGCACGCCGGTGCGCGAGGCCGAGGCCGCGGAATAAACCAAGAAAACCACAGAGACGGCGAGACAATGAGAAGAAGGCTTTAGACCGTTATCTTCTTTATTGTTCTCATGGCCTCACCGTCTCAGTGGTGATCGATATCTTCTTAAATGATTTCGCGCGACCTGAGGTCGGCGATCTCGTCGGCGCTGAGCCCCAGATCGCCCAGGATGGCGTCCGTATGCTCGCCCTTTTCCGGCGGGCGGACGATCAGCTTGGAATCCGTGCGGCTCATGCGGATCGGCTGCGACATCATCTTGGTCTTGCCGAAGCAGACCGTGTCGCATTCCTCGGCGATGCCCAGGTGCTTGACCTGTTCGTCGGCGAACATGCCGGCCATGTCGTAGATCGGCCCTGACGGCACGCCCGCCTCGTTCAAGGAATCGACCCAATCGGCGCTGGTGCGGTCCTTGGTCTTCTCGGCGATCAGGGCGTTCAAGGCGTGGCGGTTCTTGGATCGCTTCTCGGGACCGTTGAAGCGCTCGTCCTCGGTCCATTCCGGCGTGCCCAGCACGTCGCAGAGGCGCGCCCAGATGCGCTCGCCGGCGGCCGCGATGTTGATATGCCCGTCCTTGGTCGGGAACACGCCAGTGGGAATCGAGGTCGGATGGTCGTTGCCGGCCTGGCCGGGGACCTCGCCCTCCATCAGATAGCGCGCGCCCTGGAAATCGAGCATGAAGGCCATGGCCTGCAGCAGGGACGACGTGACCCATTGCCCCTGGCCGGATTTTTCGCGCTCGATCAAGGCGATGAACACGCCCATGGCGCAGAACAGGCCGCCGGTCAGATCGGCGATGGGAATGCCGACACGCATGGGGCCGCGGCCCGGCTCGCCGGTGATCGACATCAGCCCGCCCATGCCCTGGGCGATCTGGTCGAACCCGGGACGCTTGTCATAGGGACCGTCCTGGCCGAAGCCGGAAATGGAGCCCAGAATGATGCGCGGATTGACGGCCTTGAGCGCCTCGTAGCCGATGCCCAGCTTTTCCTTCACGTCGGGGCGGAAGTTCTCGATCACCACGTCCGCACCCTCGACCAGGCGCAGGAACAGCTTGCGGCCTTCCTCTTCCTTCAGGTTCAGGGTCAGGGAGCGCTTGTTGCGCTGCAGGTTCTGGAAATCGGCGGTGTGGCGCTTGGCGCCCAGGGTGCCGTCGGGTTCGATGCTTTCGGGCAGTTCGACCTTGATCACGTCGGCGCCCCAGTCCGCCAACTGGCGGACGCAGGTGGGTCCCGAACGGACGCGGGTCAGGTCGAGAACCTTGATGTGGTCGAGCGCGGTCGACGCGGCGGTATGTACCATGTGTTTCCTCTCCAAAGGCGGCGTGGCCCGGTTCTTTGGTGCCCGGGCCTTGTATACAATTCAGATGTGCCGTTATCGGAATTTCCGGGGCTCAGGTCAATCACCGCGCAACCCCGCCATGGCATCAACCGCCCTTGTAGGAACCTTCTCCGCCGTCGCTCTCCTGATCCTCGTCCACGCCGCGGGGATCGATGGTGATGACCTCGGGCGAGGCGCGGGGCACATGAACGAAATCCTCCTTGTCCTCGGGCAGGGGCGCCGCGCGGCGCTGGATGCGGTAGAAGGCGAAGGCCGCCGTCAGGAAATGGATGGCCGCCGAATAGGCGAAGAAGGCATTGGGGTCCGCCAATTCAACCACCACGGACGCCAGCATCGGCCCGACAACCGCGCCGATGGCGAACACCAGGATCAGGGTCGAGGCGATTTCGACGAAATCCTCGGGTTCGGCCTGATCGTTGGCATGGGCGATGGCGATGGCGTAGAGCGCGAAGGTAAAGCCGCCGTAGACGAAGGCGAGCGCGTACATCACGACGCGCGCGAGATCGCCGAACGTCATCAGGGCGAGGGCGCTGAACCCGCCGCCGACGCAGATCACGATGACCACCCAGCGCCGGTCGATCAGGTCCGACCACCGCCCGAGCGGCCATTGGAAGACCGCGCCGCCGATGATCAGCAGGCTCATGAACAGGGACAGTTCGGCGACCGACGTCAGGGCGCTTTGCGCGAACAGGGGCACGATGGTCCACACCGCGCCGTTGACCAGCCCGACGGTCAGGCAGGCGATCACGCCGACGGGTGAAATGGCGTAGACGCGGGGGATGCGGATACGCACCTGCTGCAACGGCTGCGGCGCCGTGGTGCGCGTCAGCGCCACCGGCACCAGGGCGACGGAGACCAGCACGGAAGCCACCACGAACAATTCGAACCCGGCGGGGTCGTACAGGTTCAACAGAACCTGGCCGACGGTCACAGCCCCCAGGTTGACGATCTGATAGAAGGACAGGATGCGCCCGCGGTGTTCCTTGCCGGCGCGTTCATTGATCCAGCTTTCCATGACCATGTAGAGCCCGCACAGGCAGGCCCCGGTGATAAAGCGCAGCCCCCACCAGGGGATCGGATCGACCCAGACCACATGCATGAGCTGCGCCGCCGAGGCGATCGTGCCGAACACGGTGAATGAGCGGATATGGCCGACCCGCGCGACGACGCGGGGCGCCCAGAAACAGGACAGGATATAGCCCATATAGAAAGCCGCCCCCATGATGCCGATGGCGAAGGGGGAAAAGTCCTCGATCCCGGCGCGCACGGGCAGCAGGGTGCCCTGAAGCCCGTTCCCGGCCAGCAGAATGCCGAAGCTGAGAAACAGGGCGGCGACGGGGATCAGAATAGCAACCATGTCGTTTCTTGCGTTTCCTTGTATCTACGGCGGTCCGCAAGCACTCCTTGAGGGCGGCCAGGCCCGCCCTGTGCCGCTGGGCGGGGTTCAGCCGTTAAAGGGGCTGCCAACACCGCCGGCCAACATGATACCCACGACGATCATTCCTGTGCCGATCCACTGTGTCACGGAGAGATGCTCGCCGAACAAGAACACGCCGGCAAGCGGCACCAGGATGAAGCCCAGCGCAATGAACGGATAGGCCGTGGACAAAGGCATTGTGCGCAACAGTGTTACCCAGATGAACGTCGCGACGCCATAAATCGCAAAAGCGCCGAGCAGCCACTTGTTCATGAATGACTGGAAAATGCTGTCCAGTCCCGCGCCCGAAAGTGCCGCCTTCTTGAAGCAGATCTGTCCGGCGACAATCATCAGCAGGAAACCGGCGAGTTTGAGATAGGCCATCAATGTTGTTTCCTTTTTCGGCGCAGGCGATCCGCACCATTGGCAGCCAAGTGCACGATGACTGTGGCGCCGCTGAGCGCGAACACGGCGATGAGAGGCTCGTTGTAGCGAACCACGTTGACGGACACAAACGCGTAAAGCCCCAGCATAAAATAGGGTGGCAGGCAAAACACCAGGAACGGGCCCGCGCGACCACGGCGGGCAAGTATCCAGATACAGGCCGGCAAAAGGATGAACCCAACCAGGCTGGCGTAGTTGCCGACCCATTGGCCGCGCAAGGCAAGCGAGATCGTGACCGCCACATGCTTGCCCAGATCACGCCACACGTATTCTCTGAGCAGATAGCCGAGCGGATTGTCCTGTGCCCCGGAGACGGCCCGCACATCGAGAAAAAACTGGCCGCGCCCCATCATGTAGAAGGAGTCCGGATGGTACCAGGACAGCCGCCGGACCTGTTCTTCGGAAAACAACGCGGTCGCCAGACTGTCCCCGAAATCAGGCAACCAGTAGATCAGGCTGATCGCCCATTCCCGCCAGGTCATGAGATTGTACGGCAGGCGTTCGATAAGCACCCGCGTTCCATATCCACCGCTGATGCCGGCAAGCTCGAAGCCGACATAATTCCTGACCCACCAAGGCGCCAGAATTACGGCCGCGCCGGCGGCGAACAACGCGGCGGCGATGACGGCGTCAATCCATGCCCGGCCGCGCCCAAAACGCCACCACAGAACGATCACCGGCACCATGAAGTAAAGAAGGTATACATAGGATGCCCGCGTGAGCGCCGCACCGGCGAGCGCCGCACCGGCCAAAACCGCGTCGCGCCGCGCAGGGGCCGGGCCAGACAAGATCCGGGCCAGCATCCAGGTGAACAACCCGACAAAGAAGAAGGCCGGAATTTCCGTCTGGATCAGCCCAGCGTAATGGGTGAAACACTTGGTCCCCAGCACAATCACCAGCGTCAGCCAGGCGATACGCGCATCCTCGACAAGCTGACGCGCGGCCAAGAAGACGAAAAACGACGTGAACGCCGCGAGGACCGCTTGAGCAACGAACAACGTCGTCAATCCGCTTAGGTCGCAGATCGCACCGTCCCGGGAAACGCATTTAAGGGCCTGCGCGAGGTCCGCGTCGAAAAATGCCAGCACGCCGGCAAACATTGTATAGACCGGGCCGAAAAACGTCCCCAAGGTTTCATTCACCCGCCCCCAATCCGTCAACATGGCATCGGCCAGCGACGCCGCCATGTTGGCGTACTGCATGGCGTCGGCGACCGGACGGGTATAGGGGGGGACCAACGTCTGGATCAGGGCGATGGTCAGGCAGGCGGCAAGCGCAAGAACCGACTGGACGCGGCCCTGGTGCAACAAGCGGGCATATGCCGAAACGGTTTGCACGTCGATCACCGTGATTTTCTGAGCCTGTCCGGGGCGGCCGATCCTGCCCACGCGACTTGTATCCATCCGGCAAGCACGATGCAACCGGCGGCCACGCAAGCGGATGTTGTCGCACATTATTTCTTCGCTATCATTGCCGCCGACATCGCCCCAGGAGGATCTCCGCATCAAAGCCGCACCCACCCTGTTCGAGCCGCCAGCCCGCCCGCAATACGCCCGGGGCGACCACACGCCCCTGTTCGCCTGCCACGATTCCGAAGGCCGGACCTTCGAATTCTATTCCGCCGTGACCGGCGGCCCGACGGTTCTGTTGTTCACCGGCGGGCGCCCGCTTGCGGAGATGGCGGCGGGGGGGCTCGACCCGGCGGTGCTGGCCGGCGGCGGCGCCCAGGTCATAACCCTGGTGCCCGGCGACACGGCGGCGGCGGCGGTGCAGAAGGAAACGTCGGGCTGGCCCTACCGGGTGATGGCCGATCCCGGATCCGAAATCACCAACGGCTTCGCCGGACTGTCCGGCGTCGCCGCGCCGGCGGTCTATGTGCTCGACCCCAATCAGCGTCTGGCCGGCGTGCGCGGGCTCGGCGGCGGGGCGGCGGGCCTGGAAGCCTGGCTTGCCGAGATGCTGGCCCAGGCGGCGCACGGCCGCGACCAGGCCGTGGTCCAGCGGGCGGCCCCGGCGCTGCTCATTCCCCGCGCGCTCGATCCCGAGGACTGCGCCTGGCTGATCGGCCTGTGGCACAACGGCGAGCGCGACGACGGCACGGTCGCCGTGGGGGCCTCGGCCGGCGGCGGCGTGCAGGTGGTGCCGACGACCAAGCGGCGCGAGGACTATTACATGCGCGACAAGACGCTGGAGCAGAAACTGCTGAACCGGCTGATGCCGCGCCTGGTGCCCGAGGTGTCCAAGGCCTTCCATTTCGAGGGCTATACGGTCGAGACCTTCAAGATCGGCTGCTACAAGGCCGAGAAGGCCGGCTTCTTCACCGTCCACCGCGACGACACCACCCCGGCGACCAAGCATCGCAAGTTCGCGGTGACCCTCAACCTGAACACGGACGACTACGACGGCGGCGATTTGCGCTTTCCCGAATACGGCCCGGAACTGTACCGCCCGGAAAAAGGTGCTGCCGTCGTATTCTCCGGCTCCCTGCTGCACGAGGTCACGCCCGTGACCAGGGGCCACCGCTTCGTGCTGCTGACCTTCCTCAACGTGCCGACCCCATGACCCACAGGCGGGGCCGCCCGGGGGCGGACCTTTTGCGGGGAACTTGTCGGCAATTATCGGGGAAAAACGGGGAAATGGCGCGCCCGGGAAGATTCGAACTCCCAACCTCCTGATCCGTAGTCAGACGCTCTATCCAGTTGAGCTACGGGCGCTTGTGACTGGGCCGCGAGGGGCCCCCGTCAGGAAGGAGCCGGACACTACTCCAGCACTTCTCCGTTTGCAAGCGCTAGGAGGCGTCCCGGATAAAGGGTCGTCAAATGCCGAATCTTCGTATTAAAATAGGAACTTGTGGTGCTCCGGACCATTGAGTACACTCGCCCGGAAACTGAGGGGCGGGGTGTGATTGTGTTCATACCCCAAGGGGATTCATAAACAACTCCGGTCTAGATCGGAGAAGAACCAAGGGCTCGCGGACGAGATGAGTTTTCCGAAACTGAGAGTTCTTTTGGCGGGGGCCGTGATCTTCACGGGGGCATGTTCATTCGACGAGGACCTTTGGCCCTCGTTTAATGCATCGGAGCCTGCAGCCAAAACAACGACCGAGACCGCGCAACCGGCAGCGGCCTCGCCGCAGTCGGCGAGTGCGCAAGACGCCGCGGCACAGCAGGCGCCTGCTTTGGCGGCCAACCAGCCTGCCCTGGGTTCGACCAAGTTCGTCCCGACCGGCGTCACGCCGGGCGACGCGACCGGAACCTTCGTCGGCAAGAAGGTTCAGGAACTGCGCGACGAGTTGCAGAAACTGCAAAGTTCGATCCTGCAACATAACGAACAGCTTCAGTCCGTGCGCTCGCGCATCGTCGAAAGCTCGCAGCAGTACCACGGCACCATCGCCGCCGTTAAATCGCGCCTGCAGGTCGGCACGACCCGCGGCAACCCGGTTCTCGTGCAGCAGTTCAATACGGCGCAGCAGGACCTGAACCGGCTCAGCCAGGACATCGGCGAAATGAACAAGCTGTCCACCGGCGTGGCCAGCGACTCCACCCTGGCGTCGTTCCTCACGGAAAGCGTGCGCGCCGCCTTCAAGGTGTCCGGCGCCGTCGACGAGGACCACCGCCAGCTTGCCATTCTTGAGGACGAGGTTGATCAGACCGTCGTCCTGATCGACCGTCTGCACCGCGAAGTGACCGAGGACGTGCGCCGCCAGTCGAGCTGGATCGGCGCCGAACAGCGCAATCTGGTGCAGATTTCGGCCGGCATCCGCCAAGGCGAATCGCTCGGCTCGTCGCTGCTCGACGCCGCCGTCACCGGCCGCGGCCCGGGCGCCAATCAGGTTGCCGCCCCCGCCGACACGGCGGGCCGCCGCCCCCTGGTGGTGATCCGCTTCGACCGGCCGAACGTGCCCTATCAGCAGGCCCTGTACACGGCCGTTAGCCGCGCCCTGGAAACCCATCCGGCCGCGGTGTTCGACCTGGTTGCGGTGGCGCCCTCGGCCGGTGGGGCCGCGCGCGTCGCGATCAACACCAACAAGGCCAAGCGCCATGCCGAGGACGTCAAGCGGTCCCTGGTGGAAATGGGCCTGCCGCCGACCCGCGTGGCCGTGTCTGCAAAGACACTGGCGGCAGCCAAAACAAACGAGGTACACTTGTACGTCCGTTAAACGGCAAGGTTCACTCCAAATCCGGATAACCGGCGTCAGCGTGGGCGCCGGTTTTTCCGTTTCTGGGGCCCTGCGTTTGGCAACCTCCGGACTTGGGGTTCACGCCGACCGCCTATAATATTCCCCCCATGAGCGATCACCCGCCGCCGGAACGCATCGTCACCTGGGCCGAGGTCCATGCGGATTCCCGCGCCCTCGCCGGCCGCCTGCTGACCACCCCGCCGCCCGGTCCATGGGCCGCCCCCTGGAAAGGCATCGTCGCCATCACCCGGGGCGGCATGGTGCCCGCCGCCGTGCTGGCCCGCGAGATGGGTATCCGCCTGATCGACACCCTGGCCATCGCCAGCTACGACGTCAAAAGCCAGGGCCATGTCCACCTGCTCAAGGCGCCCGAGGCCGCCGCCGCCGACAAGGGCGCCGGCTGGCTGCTGGTCGACGACCTGGTCGATACGGGCGCGACGGCGCGGGCGGCCCGCGACCTGTTGCCGGAAGCCCTGTTCGTCACCCTGTACGCCAAGCCCGCGGCCCGCGACCTGCCGGACATCTTCATCCACGAGGTGGCGCAGGACACCTGGGTGCATTTCCCCTGGGACACGGAAGACCGGGACGGCCGTCAGGTCTACGCCCCGCCGCTGGCCGGGCGGGAGGCGTCATGAGACCCGCCGCCGCGTTTTGTCTGTTCGCGCTCATCCTGACCGCCGGCCCCCTGCGGGCGGCGGACCGGCTGCCGCCGTTCATCCAGGTGCCGCCGGGCTACGCCATCGAACAGTTCGCGACGGTGCCCAAGGCCCGCAGCCTGGTGCCCGTGCCGGAACTGGGCGTGATCTTCGTCGGCCAGCGGGGGCCCCAGGTCCATGCCATCGTCGACGCCGACCACGACGGCCGCCCGGAAAAGGTCCTGCGCATTTTCGACGACCTGAACGTCGCCAACGGCATCGATTGGCGGGACGGCTGGCTTTACATCGCCGAACAGCACCGCATCAGCCGCTGGCGGGCGCGCTCGCTCACCGAACTGGCGGCGGCGGAACCCGAAGTCTTGTTCGACAAATTGCCGGACGACCCCTGGCACGGCTGGCGTTATGCCCGCATCGGCCCGGACGGCCTGCTGTATGTCGCCGTCGGCGCGCCCTGCAACATCTGCGACCTGAACGGGATGGAAGGCACGATCATCCGCCTGGCCCCGCCGGGCCGATCGGGTCCTCGCAGCCCGGAAATCTTCGCCCGGGGCGTGCGCAATTCCGTCGGCTTCGATTTCCAGCCGGGCACGGGGCATCTCTATTTCACGGACAACGGCGCCGACAACATGGGCGACGACGTGCCGCCCGACGAATTCAACCACGCGCCGCAACGGGGCCTGTGGTTCGGCTTTCCCTTCTTCGGCGGCGGCGAGGCCCGCACGGATGATTTCCGCGGCCGGCCCCTGCCGGCGCCCCATACTCCGCCCGTGGTGGCGTTCGGCGCCCATGTCGCGGCGCTGGGCATGAGCTTCTATCGCGGCGCGATGTTCCCGAGCGACGCCCGGGGCGATGCCTTCGTCGCCCATCACGGATCGTGGAACCGCACGGTCCCGGACGGCTACCGGGTCGCGCGGGTGCGGTTCGACAAGAAAACGGGCAAGGCGTTGTCGTGGGAGCCCTTCGCCACCGGCTTCCTCCGCCCCGACGGCGCGCGCTGGGGCCGGCCCGTGGACGTGAAGGAACTGGCGGACGGCTCGCTGCTGGTGTCCGACGACCACCGGGGCGCGGTCTACCGCATCACCTATAAGGGCGTGAACTAGGCCGCCGTCATTTTTTGGGCTTAACGCCCTCGACGTCCTCGGCCAGGCGCCGTTCCAGATCGACCAGATCGGACGGCAGTTCCGCCCCCGTGGCGCGCAGCCGGTCGAGAAGCTCCAGAAGCCGCAGGTGAACCTCGTGCATGTCCTCCGGCTGCTCTTCCATATCGGTGAGCGCCATGTTGATGGCGGCAAGCAGTTCCTGGCTGTCCATGGCCGCAGTCTAGCACCCCTGCGGCCCCGCGCCTACCGCCCCGCCGATGACCCTTGCGGGGCTGCGGGGGCCGTCCTAGGCTTTGCGCCAAGAGGAGACAGCAAAAAATGACCGACCCCAGCGAAACTTACGAGCTTTACGCCATCAAGTACGGCACCCACGATCCCCGCCCGCAATCCCAGAATTTCATGCAGCCGCCCGACCCACACGATGCGCCCTATCCCATCGATTACTTCGTCTGGGTCTGTAAATCGGCGAACCACACCGTGGTCATCGACACGGGCTTCAACGAAAAATCCGGCTGCGGGCGCGGGCGCACCATGTTCCGCTGTCCGGTGGAAAGCTTGAAACTGGTCGGCGTCGACCCGGCCGAGGTCACGGACGTGGTGGTCACCCACATGCACTACGACCACGGCGGCAACTTCGACAAGTTCCCCAAGGCGACGTTCCACATCCAGGACCTGGAAATGTCCTATATCACCGGGCGCTACATGCGCTATCCGGTGCTGCGCAATTCCTTCGACCCGGACGATGTGTGTCAGCTGGTGCGCGAGCTTTACCGGGACCGGGTCGAGTTCCATAACGGCGACGAGGAACTGTTTCCCGGCCTGACCCTGCACCATGTCGGCGGCCATACCCAGGGCATGCAGTTCGTGCGCGCCTGGACCGAGCGGGGCTGGGTCGTGCTGGCGTCCGACGCCATGCATCTGTTCGCCAACTGGCGGCACAAGAACCCGTTCCCCACGGTCCTGCATATCGGCGACATGCTGGAAGGCCACCGGAAGGTCGCCCGCCTGGCCGACAGCCCGGACCACGTGGTGCCCGGCCACGACCCCCAGGTGCTGGAGATGTATCCGGCCCCCTCGGAGGACCTTGCCGGCATCGTCGTGCGGGTCGACGTCCCGCCCCTGAAGCCGACGCCGGCGTAAGGGACAGACCATGACCGAGACCTACAAACTTTACGCCATCAAGTACGGCACCCACGCCCGCACCGCCGCGCGCAATTTCATGAACGTGCCCGACCCCCACGACGCCCCCTATCCCATCGACTATTACGTCTGGGCCTGCGTGTCGCAGAACCACACCGTGGTCGTCGACACGGGGTTCACCAAGGAGGCCGCCGAAAGCCGCGGCCGCACCTGGCACCGCTGCCCGGTGGACAGCCTGCAACTGGTCGGCGTCGACGCCGCCGAGGTCACGGACGTCGTCATCACCCATATGCACTACGACCACGGCGGCAACCTGGACCGCTTTCCCAAGGCGACCTTCCACATCCAGGACCGGGAAATGGCCTTCGCCACCGGCCGCTACATGCGCTATCCGACCCTGCGCCATTCCTACGACATCGACGACGTCTGCGGCCTGGTGCGCGAGCTGTACAAAGACCGGGTCGAGTTCCATGACGGCGACGAAGACCTGTTCCCCGGCCTGACCCTGCACCATGTCGGCGGCCATACCCAGGGCATGATGTTCGTGCGGGCCTGGACGGAACGGGGTTGGGTGGTGCTGGCGTCGGATGCCATGCATCTCTACGCCAACTGGCTGGACCGCAACCCCTATCCCACGGTGGTGCATATCGGCGACATGCTGGAGGGGCACAAAAAGGTCGCGCGTCTGGCGCAAAGCCCGGACCACGTGGTGCCCGGCCACGACCCCCGGGTCATGGACCGTTATCCGGCGCCGTCGGACGACCTCAAGGGCATCGTCGCGCGTCTGGACCTTCCGCCCCGTGGAGCATAGGGAAAAGACCCGCCGCCGCGCGACCCTGGCGTCCTGCTGCGCGGCGCACAGCCTGCAGGACGGCCTGACCGACCTGCTGTATGTCCTGCTGCCCGTGCTGGCGCAGTCCTTCGGCATGACCTATGCCCAGGTCGGCATCATCCGCGCCGCCAACCGCGCCGCCATGACGGCCTTCGAATTGCCGTCGGGCATGCTGTCGGAGCGCATCGGCGAACGCATCCCCATCGCCTTCGGCCTGCTGGCCGCGGGGGCTGGCTACATCGCCCTGGCCGGGGCCGACGGCTTCACGGCCGTGGTCGTCGTCCTGCTGTTCGCCGGGATCGGCGGCGGGTTCCAGCACACATTGTGTTCCACCCTGGTCAGCACCGTGTTCGGCAACCAGGGCCGGCGCGCGGCGCTGGGCACCTACAATTCCTTCGGCGACGTGGGCAAGCTGACCTTCGCCGGCCTGTTCACTCTGTCGATCGGCGCGGGCGTCGCCTGGCAGGACATGACGCTGGCCTTCGGCGCCGCCACCATGGCGGCGGGGCTGATCATCTTCGCCGTGCTTGGCCGCGCCGGCGCGGGCATGGGGCCGAAACCCGCCGAAAGCGACGGCGGCCAGGGCCCAATCGGCGGCTGGGGCATCCGCGACAAGGGCGCCTTCGCGGCGCTATGCGCCATCGTGCTGCTGGATACGGTGGTGCAGGGCGGGTTCCTGACCTTCGTCGCCTTCCTGATGATCGAAAAGGAGGTTCCGACGGCGCTCGGCGCCTTCGCCGTGGTGCTGACCCTTGCCGGCGGCGCCTTCGGCAAGTTCGGCTGCGGGTTCCTGGCGGAAAAACTGGGCGCCGTCCGCTCCCTGGTGCTGATCGAAATTTTGACCGCCCTGGGCATCGTCGCCGTTCTGCTGCTGCCGACGCTTCCGGCCTATTTCCTGCTGCCGGTGCTGGGCATGGCGCTGCAGGGCAGTTCCTCCATCACCTACGGCGCCGTCGGCGACCTGATCGAGCCGCAACGCCAGGCGCGCGGGTTCGCGGTGATCTATTCCATCGCCACGGCCGCGATGATCCTGGGCCCCATGGTCTTCGGACTCGTCGGCGACACCTACGGCCTGACCACGGCCATGCTGGCCATGGCGGCGACCATCCTGCTGCCCCTGCCGCTCTGCCTGATCATGCGCCGCGCCATCGCCGCCCATTACGCCTGAGCCCCGCCCCAACAGCGGATCTGGTGCCGCAAATCCAGCAACGTTGGCTATTCAGGCCCCCGGCCAAGACGCCGTATGATCCGCAGGTGCACAGGCAGGACAAGGGTTCCGCCATGAAGGTCATCGTCCTCGGCGCCGGCGTCATCGGCGTCACCACGGCCTACTACCTGGCCAAGCAGGGCGCCGAGGTTCTGGTGCTCGACCGCCAGCCCGGCCCCGGCATGGAAACCAGTTTCGCCAACGCGGGCGAACTGTCCTATGGCATGACCTCGCCCTGGGCCGCCCCCGGCGTGCCGCGCAAGGCCATCAAGTGGATCCTGATGAAGTACCGGCCGCTGATCCTGCACCCCTTGATCAGCCCGACCATGTGGGGATGGTGCACGCGCCTGATCATGAACTGCAACGCGCGCGACTACCGCATCAACAAAAGCCGCATGGTGCGCATCTCCAACTACAGCCGCGACGCCCTGACCGAGCTGATGGCGGATCTCCCTCTGAACTTCGACCAGCGGGAAATGGGCACCCTGCAGCTGTTCCGCACGGAAAAGCAGGTCGCGGCGTCGTCGGCGGACCGCGACGTGCTCACGGAATTCAATTCGCCGTTCGAAGTTCTCGACCGCGACGGCTGCATCGCCGCCGAACCGGGCCTGGCCCATGTCGCCGACAAGTTCGTGGGCGGCCTGCGCCTGACCGCCGACCGCACCGGCGATTGCCGCATGTTCACCCTTGCCCTGGCCGAACAGGCCCGGAAACTGGGCGTCGACTTCCGCTACGGCGTGACGATCGACGGCCTGGCCCGTGACCGCATGCGGATCGTCGGCGTGGATACGACGCAGGGGCGGGAGACCGCCGACCGCTATGTCTGCGCCCTGGGTCCCTATGCCCCCGTGGTTCTGAACACCGTCGGCATCAAGGTGCCGATCTATCCGATCAAGGGCTATTCCATCACCCTGCCGGTGACCGACCCGGACGCCGCCCCCCGCTCGACCATCATGGACGAAACCCACAAGGTCGCGATCACCCGCCTGGGCGACCGCATCCGGGTCGCCGGGCAGGCGGAAATCATCGGCTACGACAAATATCTGGGGTTGCATGCGACCGATACCGTGCGCCATGTCGTGACCGACCTGTTTCCCAAGGGCGGCGACGTGTCGCGGGCGGAGGGTTGGACCGGCCTGCGCCCCATGACCCCCGACGGCACGCCGGTCATCGGACCCACGGTCTACGACAACCTGTTCATCAACTCGGGCCACGGCACCTTGGGCTGGACCATGGCCTGCGGGTCGGGACGGCTGGTCGCCGATCTGGTGCTGGGCCGGCCGCCGGAGATTGCCATCGACGGCCTGACCGCCGCCAGATACGGGCAATAGCAGGCCCTCCCTATTGCCGTGACCGCCGCACCCGAGAATAAAACGCGGTTGCAACCTGACCATTGGTCCATCTTCCGACCTAAGCCCCAAAACTCTATCGTAATTGCATGATCGAGTTTTCTGACGACCGCATCCCCGCGGACGCCGATTTATCCGTTGTCCGGGTCGAAGGTGATATTGCGCTTTGCCGCTCTCCCGTCTGCCTGGCGCTGATCGCGTACTGGCGGGATATCGCCGACCGCGACGGCGCCCACCCCCGATGGGACAGTGTCAAACTGATGGACCTCTACAAGATCGCCCACCATCTGGTGGTCAAGGACGTGGTCGACGGCGGCAAGGATTACGTCAATCGGTTCTGGGGAACGGCCGTGACCGACGGCCTGGGATTCGACGGGACCTACAAACACGTCACCGCCTATCAACCGGCGCAGATGCGCCGCACCGTTCAGCATCGTTACAACCGCCTGGTCAAGACCACGAAGCCGGAAATGGTGCGTGGGTTCATCGCCACCATGCCGGAACAGAAGAGCCTGCCGTTCGAACTGGTCCACCTGCCCCTATGGGGCGACGGCGACGGCGTGCGGCACATCATCTCCGCCTATCATTTCGGGTTTATCTGGCCGGACGATTTCGACTGACGGCCGGCCGTCACACCGCGACGTTGTCGATCAGCCGCGCCTTGCCAAGCCATGCCGCCGCCAGAACCCGCGCCGGGCGCGACGCGTCCGGGACCTCGTCCAATGTCACGGCGTCCCGCACCGTCACATAATCGACCTGCCAGAAACCGGCGCGCTCCAATTGGCCCCTGGCCCATTTCTCCTGAACGCGCGGGTCCTCGCCGCGCCCGACCTGTTCGGCGACCTGGGCGAGGGTGCCATGCAGCACCGGCGCCGTTGCCCGTTCGGCCGGAGTCAGATAGGCGTTGCGCGACGACAGGGCCAGGCCGTCGGTCTCGCGCACGGTCTGGACCCCCGTCGCGGTGACGGGAATGTCGAGATCGCGGATCAGCTTCTTGATGACCTGCAGCTGCTGGTAATCCTTTTCCCCGAAAAACGCCTCGTCGGGCAGGGCCTGCAGCAACAGCTTGGTGACCACCGTGGCGACGCCGGTGAAAAAGCCGGGGCGGCATTCGCCCTCCAGCACGTCGCCCAGCCCGCCGACATGGACCTTGGTCGAATGCCCGCCGGGATAGACCTCGTCGACGGTTGGGGCGAACAGAAGGTCCGCGCCCTCGGCGGCGACCAGGGCCGCGTCGCGGGCCTCATCCCGGGGGTAGACGGAGAAATCCTCCTTGGGCCCGAACTGGGTCGGATTGACGAACAGGGTCACCACCGTCCTGTCGCAGCGGGCGACCGAATTCTCGACCAGCGACACATGGCCCGCGTGCAGCGCGCCCATGGTCGGCACCAGGCCGATGCGCTGGCCCTCGGCGCGCCAGGTTGAGACGCGGGCGCGCAAATCGGCGATGGTGCGGACGGTGTCGAGCCGGGATGCCGCGCCCATGGCCTACTTCTTTTCAACCCCGAAGCAGTGCTCCAGGCCCGGGAAGGCGCCCGAGCGGACGTCCTTTGCGTATTCCTTTACCGCCAGCTCGATGGCGTCACCCAGCTTGGCGTATTTGCGCACGAACTTGGGCGTGAAGTCGGCGAACAGGCCCAGCATGTCCTCGGTCACCAGAATCTGCCCATCGCAGACAGGCGAGGCGCCGATGCCGATGGTCGGGATCGATACCTGTTCCGTCAGGTCGCGGGCCACGGGCTCGACCGTACCCTCGACGACCATGGCGAAGGCGCCGGCGGCGTCGATGGCCAGGGCGTCGGCGATGACCTTCTTGGCGCCCTCGTCGTCGCGGCCCTGAATCTTGAACGCCCCCCGGTGTTCGGCCTTTTGCGGCAACAGGCCGACATGGCCCAGCACGGGCACGCCGGAGGCGACGATGGCGGCCACCGTGTCGGCCATCTCCACGCCGCCTTCCAACTTCACCGCCTGGGCCTCGGTCTCGTCGATCACCCGCTTGGCCGAGGCGACGGCCTGGGCCGGAGAATCCTCATAGGTGCCCTGGGGCAGGTCGACCACGACCAGGGCCTGTTTCGCGCCCCGGGTCACGGCGCGGCCGTGGGCGCACATGATTTCGATGGTCACCCCGCGCGTGGTTTCCAGGCCGTAGACGACCATGGCCAGGGAATCCCCGACCAGCAGGAAATCGCAGTGCGGGTCCAGGAACTTGGCCATGGGTTGGGTATAGGCGGTCAGCGACACGATGGGAGCCGCGCCCTTGGCCACTTTGCGGGACTTGATATCTTCGACGGTGATGCGCGCCATGCCAGCCTCGGCAAGGTTGTTTGGGAAGGAGCGCGGGACTGTAACAGACCGGGGCAGCCGGTCAAATAGCGGCGATGGACCGCCCGGCGCCCGTGGGCTACATGTAGGGTGTCATGCAGCGATTTCCCCGCTTTTCCGCATTTTCCCTGATGTTCCTGTTGGCCGGCTGCGTCGCCGGCCCGCCGCCGACGGCCCCCGACCCGACCCGCCCGTGGATCGGGGAGACCTACCGCAGCCATGCCGTTTCGGTCAGCCATCCGCTGGCCGCCCGGGCGGCGCTCGACATGCTCAACGACGGCGGCGGCGCCGTGGATGCGGCCATCGCGGCGCAGATGGTCATGACCCTGGTCGAACCCCAGTCGTCGGGCATCGGCGGCGGCGGGTTCCTGGTCCGCTTCGACGGCAGAACGAACACCATCGAAACCTACGACGGGCGGGAAACGGCCCCGGCGTCCGCCCGGCAGGACATGTTCCTGGACACCCGGGGCGGCCCCATCCCCTACCGCGACGCCATCCTGGGCGGCCGCGCCGTGGGCGTGCCGGGCGTCGTCCGCATGCTGGAAATGGCGCACAAGGACCACGGCCGCCTGCCCTGGGCGCGGCTGTTCCAGCCGGCGATCCGGCTGGCGCGGGACGGCTTCCCCATTTCCGAGCGGCTGGCGCGGCAGATCGCGGGAGACCGGCATCTGCGCAAGATGCCTGCGACCAAGGCCTATTTCTTCGATGGTGAGGCGCCCAAGCCCGCCGGCACGATCCTGAACAACCCGGACCTGGCCGACACGCTGAGCATCATTGCGGAACAGGGCGCCGCCGCCTTCTATTCCGGCGACCTTGCCCGCGCCATGGCCGAGGCCGTGACCAACGCCCCCGTTCATCCCGCGGTCATGACCCTGGCCGACATATCGGCCTACCAAGCCAAGAAACGCCCCGCGGTCTGCGCCCCCTACGGCGAATACAAAGTCTGCGGCATGGGGCCGCCGTCATCGGGCGGGCTGGCCGTGGCCCAAACCCTGGGCCTGCTTAATCATTTCCCCCTCGCCGCCACGGGGCCGGTGAGCGCCCGGGCGCTGCACCTGATCGCCGAGGCCGAACGCCTGGCCTTCGCCGACCGCGCCGCCTATGTGGGCGACAGTGATTTCGTCGCGGTCCCGACAATGGGCATGGTCGATCCGGGCTATCTCGCCGAACGGGCCAAGCTGATCGATCCCCATAAGGCCATGGACGGGCTGATCGACCCGGGTCACCCGCCGGGGGCCGAGGCCGCCTACCAAGGGCCGGACGATCCCCTGAAAGGCCTGTCGACGGCGCATATGAGCATCGCCGACCGCTTCGGAAACGCGATCTCCTTCACCACCACGGTGGAAAGCGCCTTCGGCGCGCGCCTGATGGTGCGGGGTTTTCTGTTGAACAACGAATTGACGGACTTTTCCTTCCGCCCGGAATGGCGGGGCAAGCCGGCACCCAACCGGGTCGCCCCCGGCAAGCGGCCGCGGTCCAGTATGTCGCCGACCATTGTCCTGGACCGGGACGGCCGGTTCAAAATGGCCGTCGGCTCGCCCGGCGGGTCGCGCATCATCGGCTATACGGCGCGGGCCGTGTTGGGCGTGCTGGCCTGGAACCTGGACATGCAGGGCGCGGTCGACCTGCCCCATGTCATGAACCGGGGCGGGGCGACGGAGGTCGAGGAAAAATTGATCCCGGCCATCGCCGACCTGAAGGCCATGGGCCATCAGGTCGAGGTCGGTCGCATGATCAGCGGCCTGCAGGGCATTCTGCGCACCCGGGACGGCCTGACCGGTGGCGCCGACCGGCGGCGCGAGGGCGTGGTCATGGGCGACGGCGGCCGGTGACCAACCGGCTGTGCGCTATTTCACCGCAACGATGAACAATCGGCGGAAATGGAACAGGGTCCTGCCGTCGGCGCGCCTGGGATAGGCCGCCTGCATGGCCTTCGAATAGACGGCGAAGAATTCCGCGTTCTCGTCCGGGTCGGTCAGCGCGTCGAGCAGCGGCTTCAGGGCCGAGCCCTTGGTCCATTCGGCGATCGGATTGTCGCCGTCCATGACCTGGGCATAGACCGTTTCCCAGATGTCCAGGCTGGACGCATGGGGGGCGAGGTAGTCGTAATAAACGTCGGGATCGTGCACGGGGAATTCGCGCAGCACCGGCTCCAGCCGGGCCCGCCAGGGGCCGTCCTCGACGATCTGGCGCATGCCCATGTGGGACGGGGCCGCATGGTTGTGGGGCATTTGCACGGCCAGCACCCCGCCCGGCGCCAGTTGCCCCATCAGGCGCGGAAACAGGGCCGCGTGGTTGTCGATCCATTGCAGGGCGGCGTTGGAATAGATCAGGTCCGCCGGGGCGTCCGGCGCCCAGGACGCGGCATCGGCCTGCTGCCAGTCGCCGTCCGGATGTTCGGCCCGCGCCTTGGTCAGCATTTCCTCCGACGAATCGATGCCGACATGCCGCGCATTCGGCCAGCGGCCCATGAGGAACGGCGTCACGTTGCCGGGCCCGCAGCCCAGGTCATGGACCACGGCGGGATCGTCGAGGGCGATGCGGTTGATGAGGTCGAGGGCCGGGCGCATGCGGTGGCCCGCGAACTTCAGGTACTGACCGGGATTCCAGGTGGGCTGCTTGTTGGGAGCGGACATGACGGCAAATCCTTCAGACGAATAACCAGATTGCGATGTCAGCCCCCGGCCGGGACTTTAGACAGGCGCCGCGCCCGGCGCAACGGCGATCACGCCGGTTTCAGACGCAGGCGGAACACGGTGCCCTCGGCCCCCGTGCGCGCCAGTTGGATTTCGCCGCCATGGGCATGAATGACTTCCCGCGCGATCACCAGCCCCAGGCCCGTGCCGCCCTCCCGCGCCGATCCGGCGAAGGGCTGAAACAGATGTTCGGTCGCCTGCATGGGCATGCCGGGGCCGTCGTCGGTGACCTCGACGATCAGCGCCTTCCCCTCCTCGAAGGCCGCAACGCGCACGCTGGACGCCCCGGCCTCCCGCGCGTTGCGCCCCAGGTTTTCGAACACCCGCAGCATCTGCGCCGCATCGGCCATCAGACGGATGTTGTCGGGCACCTCGTTGCGCCATTGGAAGGGCGGTCCGCCGCCGTCGGGATGTTCCTGAATCAGGGTTTCGCCCGCCATGTGCACGATTTCCGTCAAGCGGTTCCGCTTCGCGTTCAGGGTCGGCATGGTCGCCGAAGCGTAATCCAGGGTCTGGCTGCACAGGTTCACGGCCCGGTCCATGGCGCGGAACATGCGCGGCACCAGGCGCTGCACGTCGGGATCGTCGCTGGCCGCCAGGCGGTCGCCGATCAGCATGGCCGTGGCCAGGGAATTGCGCAGGTCGTGGTTCACCTTGGTCACCGCCGCCCCCAGCATGGCCAGACGGTCTTTCTGGCGCAGGGCCAGGCGCAATTCGTGCTGCATAACCGCCAGTTCGCGCTGGGCGATGCCGATTTCATCGGGCCGGTCGGAGGGTTTGAAGATGCGGGTTTCGTCCTCGGGCGCGCGGCGGAAACTTTCCATGCCCGCCGTGATGCGCCGCATGGGCCGCACGAACATCAGCATCAGGCTGATGTAGAGCAGCCCCGCCGTGAACAGCGAGATCGCCAGGGACAGCTGGAAGATGCGGTGCGAGAAGGCCAGGATTTCCTCGCGCATGGGCGCTTCGTCCATGTAGATTTCGACCTGCACGCCGGGCCGCTTGGGCGTTTCGCCGATCACGCGGAGAATGCGGTTCTCGGTCTGCGTCAGGGTCATGAAGGCGTCTTCGATCCAGCCGAAAAAGCTGTTCATGCGCAGGTCGTAGACGGCGTCGACCCGCGGCGGCATTTCGCCGCCGGCGATCAGGATGCGCTGATCGTGCTGGCGCAGGGCGATGGCATAGGTGTCCGTGGTCTTCAAAAGCGTGCGGCCCAGTTTGTCGTCGGCGGCCTGTTCCGGCATGTTTTCGATGGCCAGCGTCGCCAGATGCGCGCGCACGATGCGTTCCTCAAGATAATTCTTGCGGAACCGCGCCACCGACGGCGTGTAGATGAACAACTCGGCCAGCATGACGAACACCACCGTCAGCACGAGAAGGCGCGCGGACAGGCTCTGGTGGGCTCGGGGCGGAAGCGGGTTGAGATCGGACATGTGTTGAGGTTAAGCGGCCAATCAGCACAGCTTCAAGAGGAACCGGACAATGGCCCGGGTGCGGCCCGAGAACAGCTTGGGCGTGAAGAAGCTGCCGGCGGCGCGTTTCGAGACCTCGCCCAGGGTCGGATAGGGGGCGATGACGGTCGCCAGATCGCCCACCTTCATGCCCTTGGCGAGGGCCAGAACCCATAAATGGATATGCTCCCCGGCATGGGGGCCCGCGATGCCGCAGCCGAGGATCTTGCCCTTCGGCGTGACGATGGCCTTGACCAGGCCCCCGGTCTCGCGCTCCGCCTGGGCCCGGTCGTTGTCATGGAACGGCCAGCGCAGGACGTTGAATGCGATGCCCGCGTCCCGCGCCTTTTTTTCCGTCAATCCGACTTGGGCCAGTTCCGGCGCGGTATAGGTCACCCAGGGCACTGTCGAATGGTCGGCCTTGGCGGGGATGCGGAACAGGGCGTTCTTGATGACCACGCCCGCGTGATATCCCGCGACATGGGTGAACTGCAGCCCACCCGCGACGTCGCCGATGGCGAACACCTTCTTGTTGGTGGTGCGCAGGCGCGCATCGACGGCGATGCCCTTGGGCGTGTAGTCGATGCCGGCCTTTTCCAGGTCCAGGCCCGCGACATTGGCCCGCCGTCCGGCGGCGACCAAAAGATGGCTGCCTTCGATGCGCCGGGTTTCCCCACCGTCCTCGATGGTCACGGCGACGCCCGTGGCGGTCTTTTCCACGGATGCGATCTTGATGCCTTCGCGGATGTCGATGCCGTCGGCGACCAGGCTGCCGCGCACCACGTCGACCAGCTCCCCATCGTCGTTGGCCATGATGGAAAACATTTCCAGCACCGTGACCTTGCAGCCCAGCTGGGCATGGGCCTGGGCCATTTCGACCCCGATGGGCCCGCCGCCGATGATGATCAGGTGGTCCGGCAGGGCGTCCCGGCCGAACACGGATTCGTTGGTCAGGAAGTCGACCCCGTCCAATCCCGGGATCGGCGGCACTGCGGCCGACGATCCGGTGGCGACGACGAAGCGTTTGGCGCGGATTTCCGTGGCCCCCGCCTGCACCTGACCGGGGCCGGTGAAGCGGGCATGGTCGCGGATCACGGTGACGCCCAGGCCTTCAAAGCGTTCCTGGCTGTCCATGGGCCGGATGGCGTCGATCACGCCTTCGACATGATCGTAGACGGCCTTGCCATTGATCCCGTCCAGCGTCGCCCGGACGCCGAACCGCCCGGCGCCGCGCACGGCCTGGGCCGCATGGCCGGCGGCGAGCAGGGCCTTGGACGGCACGCAGCCGTAATTCAGGCAGTCGCCGCCCATTTCGCCCTTTTCGATCAGCACGACCCGGGCCCCCATCTGCGACGCCCCGGCGGCGACGGACAGGCCGCCCGAGCCGCCGCCGATGACGCAGATGTCCGTATCGATGCGGGCCGGGGGCGTATCGCTCACGACGGTTCCCCGCGGCGTTCCTTAATCCGGCGCAGCAGCACCGGGATCAGCGCCAGGACGGCGAGCCCCAACAGCGGGCCCATGATGTGCGGTTCGAACACGATGGAAAGGTCCGGCGTGCCGCCCCGGTCGAGCACGGCGCCGAGGCCGCTGCCGACGCTGGAGAACACCACCGTCGCCGGCGCGATGCCGAGGACCGTGGCGACCACGAAGGCGGCGGCGCCGACGTTGAGGAAAGCCGGCACCAGATTGACCAGCCAGAACGGGAACACCGGCACCAGGCGCAGGAACATCAGGTAGGAAAAGGCGTTCTTGCGGAAGCCGTCCTCCATGCGCCGCACGAAGGGCCCGGCCTTCTTATACAGAAGGTCGCCGATGGCGTAGCGCGCGGCGAGGAAGACGATGAGCGAGCCCAGGGTCGCCGCGACGACGACGACCGCCGCCCCCAGGGCCGTGCCAAACACGAAACCGGCCAGCAGGGTCATCCAGATGGCGCCCGGGATCGACAGGGCGACCACCACCGTATAGCCGGCGCCGAACAGCAGCACCGTCAGCACCTGATGGGCCGCGTAATAGTCGAGCACGGCCGCGCGGTGGGTCTTCAGCGCGTCGAGCGACACATAGCTGTGCAGGTCGAACACGAAGAACAGCACTGTCGCCAGGGCCAGGACCAGGACGGGAACCAGCCGTTTCACGGGAAACCGCCCTGTTTCAGGGCCGGATTCTGGATCGGCGGCCGCATCGGCGGCGTCCTGTCGGTCATGATCGAGCGCCTTGCCCATGGCTTGAGCCTTGTTCCGGAAGGGGGCCGCGAAGGGCCGCAGGTTCCCGGTTTCTATCCCCTGGGCGGCGAAGGGCACAAGGGAATGTGCCTCACGCGCGGGTCAATAGACCGTGAACGTCAAGTGAAGGGCCCGGAAACCCTGGGGTTTTTCGCAATTACGGGCAAACCTCCCAGGCCCGTTGACTTCATGGAACCAAGGCCTTAAAAAGCGCACTCATTTTTCTAAGGAGACGTCGCGTGAAACGGACCTATCAGCCGAGCAGGCTTATTCGCAAGCGCCGCCACGGTTTCCGTAGCCGCATGGCGACCCCGGGCGGCCGGCGTGTGCTGGCGGCGCGGCGTGCCAAGGGCCGCAAGCGCCTGTCCGCTTAACAGCGCCTGTTCCCGCAACCCGGTCGGAAGCGAGCCGCCATGTCACCCACGGTGCCGAGGCTGAAACGCCGCGCCGACTTTCTTAAGGTGGCGCGAAAAGGACATAAGTGGGCGGCGCCGGGACTGGTGCTGCAGGCCTTCGACCGCACCGGTGACGGAGAGGCCGCCGGACCGGATTTCCGGGCCGGGTTCACGGTCACCCGCAAGGTCGGCAACGCCGTCGTGCGCAACCGCGCGCGCCGGCGCCTCAAGGCCGCCGCCGAACAGGTCTTGCCCGACGGCGCCAAGGCGGGGCATGACTATGTCCTGATCGGGCGCCAGGGAACCCTGGACCGGGCCTTTCCGGCCCTGATCGGCGACCTGCGCACGGCCCTGGAGCGGGTCGGGACGCGCAAGAACGGGGGCGGAAACGGCCGCAGCGGCCGCGACCGCCGGGGGAAAGCGGAGATTTGAGATGATGGCGCCGACGATTGCCGCCCTTCCGGCCCGCCTCGCCCGCGCCCTGATCCGGGGCTATCAGCTTTTCCTGTCGCCCCTGGCACCCGCATCCTGCCGCTTTTATCCCAGTTGTTCCGAATACGCCCGGGACGCGCTGGCGGCCCATGGCTTCGTCCGCGGGCTGGGGCTTTCCGTCCGGCGCATCCTGCGCTGTAATCCCTGGAACCGGGGCGGCGTCGATCCAGCACCCCCCGCCTGTCATGCGCACGACCATGAACACGGCCGTGAACGCCCCCATTCCCCCCAACCGCACGGGTCCTAAAGAACAATGATCGACAACAAGAACCTGATCCTCGCCGTGGTCCTTTCTGTGGCCGTGTTGTTGGGTTTCGAGCTGTATTTCAAGGACACGCGGCCGACGCCGCAGGTCGCGCAAACGACCGAGGGCACGGCGCCGGACCAGGCGCCCGCGCGCTCCGCGGGCACGCCCGGCGACGCCGCCGCCGTCCTGCCGCAGGTGCCGGGCGGAACCCAGGCCCCGCAAATGGCCCCGCAGGCAAGCCGCGCCGAGGTCCTGGCCGCCAGCCCCCGCGTGGCCATCTCGACACCGCGCCTGACCGGGTCGATCTCGCTCAAGGGCGGGCGCATCGACGACCTGATCCTGGCCGACTACCGCGAGACCCTGGACAAGAGCAGCCCGGCCATCACCCTGTTCACCCCGCGCGGCGCGGGCCGGGCCTATTTCGCCGAATTCGGCTGGATCGCGTCCGCCGCCAAGAACGGCGGCACAGCGCCCAAGGTGCCGGACGCGGAGACGGTATGGACGGCCTCGGCGACCACGCTGACGCCGGAAACGCCGGTCACCCTGAGCTGGGACAACGGCCAGGGGCTGGTGTTCACGCGCACCTACGAGATCGACAAGAATTTCATGTTCAAGATCTCCCAGGCGGTCGCCAACAAGGGGACGACCCCGGTCGAACTGTTTCCCTACGGCCTCGTGTCGCGCCAGGGCACGCCCGAAACCTCCGGCTTCTACATCCTGCACGAAGGCCTGCTCGGCGTGAACGGCGGCGAACTGAAGGAAGTCGACTACGACGAACTTCAGGACCAGAAGCTGGTAAGCAGCACGGGCACCGGCGGCTGGATCGGCATCACCGACAAGTACTGGCTGGCCGCCCTGGTCCCCAACAAGGACGCCGAGATCACCAAGCGCTACGTCTACCGCAAGGCCGGCGTGATCGACACCTATCAGGTCGACTTCCTGGGGACCGGCGTATCGGTCGCGCCCGGGGCCTCCGGCAATGCCGAAAACCGGCTGTTCGCGGGCGCCAAGCAGGTCAAGGTCCTGGACGGCTACGAGGAAAGCCTGGGCATCGAACGGTTCGACCTGGCCATCGACTGGGGCTGGTTCTACTTCCTGACCCGGCCGATCTTCTATGCCCTGCTGTGGATCGACGTGCACGTGGGCAACCTGGGCCTCGCCATCCTGCTGCTGACCGTGGTGATCAAGATCGCCTTCTTCCCGCTTGCCAACAAGTCCTACGAGAGCATGAGCAAGATGAAGAAGCTGCAGCCTGAGATGCTCAAGCTGCGCGAGCGCTACGGCGACGACAAGATGAAGCTGAACGAGCAAATGATGGCGCTCTACAAGCGCGAGGGCGCCAATCCGGCCTCGGGCTGCCTGCCGATCCTGTTGCAGATTCCCGTGTTCTTCGCGCTCTACAAGGTGCTGTTCGTCAGCATCGAAATGCGCCACGCGCCGTTCTACGGCTGGATTCACGACTTGTCGGCGGCGGACCCGACGTCCCTGTTCAACCTGTTCGGTCTGATCCCCTGGGGCCCGCCCGACTTCCTGATGATCGGCGTATGGCCGCTGCTCATGGGTATTTCCATGTTCCTGCAGCAGAAGTTGAACCCCCAGCCGACGGACCCGATCCAGGCCAGGATCATGATGTTCCTGCCCGTGGTGTTCACCTTCCTGCTGGCCACCTTCCCCGCGGGCCTGGTGATCTACTGGACCTGGAACAACCTGCTGTCCATCGCCCAGCAATGGGTCATCATGCGCAAGATGGGCGTCAAGGCCTGATCCCCCAACGTTAGGAGCACCGACCCATGACCGAGCCGGGAGACATTACGCCCGGCGTCGATTCCGGGGCCGAGGCCGAGGCGACCCTGTTGGAGAACGGGCGGCTTCTGTTCGCCAAGGAAGCGACGTTCCTGCTGGGCGCGGCGAGCCTCGCCCAGGTGCCGGACAGCCCGCTGCCGGAAATCGCCTTCGCCGGGCGGTCCAACGTCGGCAAGTCGTCGCTGATCAACGCCCTGACCGGGCGCAAGGACCTGGCCCGCACGTCGAACACGCCGGGCCGCACGCAGCAGATCAACTTCTTCGATCTCGGCAAGCGCCTGATGCTGGCCGACCTGCCCGGCTACGGCTATGCCAAGGCGCCCAAGGGCCACGTCATGAACTGGACCAAGCTGGTCAATTCCTACCTCAAGGGCCGCCAGGAACTGCGCCGGACCTGCGTGCTGGTCGACGCCCGCCACGGGCTCAAGGAAACCGACCGCGAGGTCATGGCCATGCTCGACGCCGCCGCCCAGGTCTATCAGATCATCCTGACCAAATGCGACAAGGTGAAGGCCGACGACCTGGATAAGCTGGTCGAGCGCATCGCCAAGGAGACGGCCAAGCACACGGCGGCCCATCCGGTGATCATGCGCACCAGTTCCTTCAAAAGCCGCGGCATCGAGGAATTGCGCGCCGAACTGGCGGCGCTGGCATTGCCCGCCGAAGCGGTCTAAACCGTTACGGATGCTTCAAATAACCGGCAGAATGAATTAGGTTCCCGCCCCATGACCGACGACAAGAAACGCTCCATCGCCGACAAATGGCTGAACCAGGCCAACGTGCTGTCCGAAGCGCTGCCCTACATGCGCCGCTATTCGGGGCAGACCGTGGTCATCAAGTACGGCGGCCATGCCATGGGCGACGAGGAAATGGCCAACGTGTTCGCGCGCGACGTGGTGCTGCTGCGGCAATGCGGCAGTAACCCGGTTGTGGTCCACGGCGGCGGGCCGCAGATCGGCGCCATGCTGGAAAGGCTGGCCATCGAAAGCAAGTTCGTCGACGGCCTGCGGGTGACCGACGAGGACACGGTGAAGGTGGTCGAAATGGTCCTGGCCGGGTCCATCAACAAGGAAATCGTCACCCGCATCAACGCCGCCGGCGGCATGGCCGTGGGCCTGTGCGGCAAGGACGGCAACCTGATCCTGGCCGACAAGCTGCGCCGCACCAAGAAGGACCCGGAATCCAACATCGAGCGGATCCTGGACCTGGGCCTGGTCGGCGAGCCCCGGGAAATCAACCCCCACGTCCTGGAAGCCTTCGAGGAATCGGACATCACCCCGGTCATCGCGCCCATCGGCGTCGGCCCCAAGGGCGAGACCCTGAACATCAACGCCGACACGGCGGCCGGCGCCATCGCCGGCGCGACCCACGCCAAGCGCCTGATCATGCTGACCGACGTGTCCGGCGTGCTCGACGGCAACGGCGCCCTGATCCCCGAACTGAAGGTGTCCGACGCGCGCAAGGCGATCGCCGACGGCACCATTTCCGGCGGCATGATCCCCAAGGTCGAAACCTGTATCGACGCGGTCCTGGCCGGGGTCGGCGGCGCCGTCATCTCCGACGGCCGGGTGGCGCATGCCGTGCTGGTCGAACTGTTCACGGAACACGGCGCCGGCACGATCATCCTGCCGGACTAGGGCGTCCCGCCGGACTGAACCGTCCCGGCGCAGGCCCCCTTGCCCCCCGTGCCGCTTTGCGCGATGCTTTCCTGTCTTGGGAGGGACCGCGACGGTGCCGACACGCATATCCAATTATCTGCCCCGGCTGTTCGGCTATGCGTTGAGCTTGACCCGCGACCGCCATCAGGCGGAGGACTTGGTGCAGGACTGTGCCCTGCGCGCGCTTTCGGCACGCAACGTGCCCACGGACGAGGCCGCATTTCGGGCCTGGCTTTTCCGCATACTACGCAATGCCTTTTTCGACCAGATCCGCCGCCGGCGCACGCGCGATGCCCATGCCGAGGCCGAAGACGAGAAAAATCCGCCGGGCACGGAATTTTGGCAAGGGGACGAGCGTTTCATCACTGCCTTGACCGTAAAAATGGAGATGACGAAACTGCCGCGCCCGCAGCGCGAGATCATCGCCCTGATCGACATGGTCGGGCTGAGTTACGCCGAAACGGCGGACCTGCTGGGCGTTCCCGTGGGCACGGTGATGAGCCGCATCAGCCGGGCCCGGCGGGCGCTGCTTGACGCCGTCGGTGACAGCAACATCCACGAACTGCCGGTCGGCCGGAAACGCAACAACAATTGACGCGGTCCCCCATGATCTACGAAAAGCAAATCAACAACAAAGGACCGCGATGCGCGACCAGCCGATAACCTTCGAACTTCTGAACGCCTATGTGGACGGCGAACTTGACGCCGCCCGGGCAGCCGAGGTCGCGCGCGCCGTCGCCGACGACCCGGCGCTGGCGCGCGAGGTCGCGGCGCTCAGCCGCCTGCGCCTGGCCGTGGCGGACGGCATGGAGACGCCGGACATCGCCCTGCCGCAACCGCATCGGGGCCGCCGCCGCGTCCCGGCAATCGCCGCCGCCATCGCTCTGCTTCTGCTCCTGGGCGGGGGCGTGTTCCTATCCGGCACGAACCGCCCGGAGACGCAGGCCGCCTGGCTTTCCGATGTTTGGCGGGCGCACCATGCCTGGCCGGCCGAGGCAACGGCGAACACCCCCCTTGTGCCCGCGCGGCACGCCGGGGCGCTGGCCGAGGCCTATGTGCCCGACCTGACCGCGTCGCGCCTGACCCTGGTCCATTCCGAGGTCCGCCCCCTGGCCGACGGGACGCAGGCCCTGCTTGCCGGATATCGCGGGTCGCGCGGCTGCAAGGTCAGCCTCATGGCGTTTCCGTCCCAGGGCGGCCTGATCGACGCGCTGCGGCCGTTCCGCCGGGACGGCCAGGAAGCCTACGGCTGGCGGGCCGGCGGGCTCGACTACGTGCTGCTTTCCGATGGCATGGAAAGCCGCCGCTTCGGCCTGCTGGCGCAAAGCGTGCAGGCCGGCAGCCACCGGCATGCGCCGTTCGACGCCAAGACCCGGACCGCCCTGCGGCAGAGCCGGGACCGCAGCGCGCCCTGCAACGCCTAGGTGCGACGGCTTTCATTCACGGCCGCACCGCCGGCCGGGCATAAAAACTTCCCCCGTCCGGAATAATCCGCGCCGCCCGCGCGTTTCCTTCTGTCGAGGCCGCAGCACATAAAACCGGCCGCCAACGAACCGACAGATTGGGGAAGCATCATGCCAAAGGACAATTCACCGAACGACCTGCCGCCGGACAGCGGGTCGGAAACAGACCTGTTCCAGCTTTACGCCGACAATCCGGACAAGGCCGACGACATCGTGTTCGGCCGGGTCGCGCACGGCGACCGCCGCGGTTTCCTGAAAGGGGCCGGCCTCGCCACCATGGGGGCGCTGATCGGCGCCGCCATCCCGTTCCACCGCAACATGCCGGCGGGCTTCATTCCCGAAGCCCTGGCCTCCACCCCGGTCAAGATCGACGGCAAGGACGGTCTGACCATTCTCAATGACCGTCCGGTCAATGCGGAAACGCCCGCGCACCTGCTGGATGACGAGGTCACGCCGACCGCCCGCCACTTCATCCGCAACAACGGCCTGCTGCCGGACGACATGAGCCCGGACAACTGGACCCTGACCATCGACGGCTTCGTCGATACGCCGTTGAAGCTCACCATCGCCGAACTGAAAGCCAAGTTCCCGGCAGTCACCCGCAAGATATGGCTTGAATGCGGCGGCAACGGCCGCGCCTTCTTCGATCCCAAGGCCAAGGGGAACCAGTGGTCCCTGGGTGCCGTCGGCTGTGCCGAATGGACGGGCGTGCGCCTGATCGACGTGCTGAAGGCCGCCGGCGTCAAGAAAGAGGCCGTCTACACCGCCCATTACGGCGCCGACCTGCATCTGTCCGGCAAGGAAGGAAAATTGCCCATCTCGCGCGGGGTGCCCATTGCCAAGGCCATGGACGAAAACAACATGATCGCCTGGGCCATGAACGGCGAGACCATCCATCCCATGAACGGCGCGCCGCTGCGTCTGATCATTCCAGGCTGGCCGGGATCGGTATCACACAAGTGGTTTAACCGCCTGGAACTGCGCGACGTAGTCCATGACGGTCCCAAGATGACCGGTGACGCCTACCGCCTGCCGCCGCATCCCGTCGCCCCCGGCGACAAGGTCGACAAGAAGAAGATGGTGTTTATCGAAGCGATGCCCGTGAAATCGCTGATCACCTTTCCGGAAACCGGCGTCAAGTTGCCCCAGGGCGAACGCTCTGTCCAAATTCGCGGCCATGCCTGGGTCGGCGAAGGCAAGGTGTCCTCGGTCGAGGTGTCCATCGACTTCGGCGCGACCTGGATCAAGACCAGGCTGGCCGATCCGGCCAACCCCTTCGCCTGGCAGCGCTTTACACAAACCGTGAACCTGCCCCAGGAAGGCTATTACGAGGTCTGGGCCAGAGCCACGGACGACAAGGGCCGCAGCCAGCCCTTCGCCGTCGCCTGGAACCCCAAGGGATACTGCAACAACGCCATGCACCGGGTTTCGGTCTACGCCTCCTGACGCATGCGCATCATGACGATCCTACGGGCCGCGCTTGCCGCGGCCGTGCTGGCCGGGTGGGGAGCGTTCTCCCCGCCCGCGCCGGCCGCCGAACCCACCCCGAAATCCGCGCAGCAGCCCGCCGCCCAGGAAGAGGACGAATGGCAGGGCCTGCCCGAAGGACCCGGCCGGGAAGAGGTCTTCTATGTCTGTCAGGCCTGCCATTCCCTGGCCATCGTCAAGCAGCAGGGGCTCGATCGGGTATCCTGGGACGAAGTCCTGAGATGGATGGTCGCCGAACAGGAGATGGAGCCGATGGAGCCGAACCAACGCAAGCTGGTGATCGACTACCTGACCAAGCATTACGGACGGGAATAACCCGCCACGCCCTGTCGCGCAGGAATTCCAGCTGCCGGGACATTTCCGCTTCCGACAGGCCGCCGGCGGCCTTTGACGGCGGGCGGATGATCTCGGCCGGAGCGACGTTGCCGAAGCCCTGCTGCAGGTCGACCGCCAGCTTGATGTCCGACAGCACGATCATTCTGCCGGACCAGGGCGTCCCGCCCGGCTAGTCACTGACCGCCGGCGCCACATTCTCCAGAATCCAGCGCGCCAAGCCCGTGATCTTGGCGTCGTCGCCGGGCCGCCCCATGAGCTGCATGCCGACGGGCATGCCGCCGACGGCCATCATCGGGATGGTCACGACGGGGGCGAACAGCATGGACGACGGGTAATTGAAGATCGCATCCCCCGTGGGGCGGCGGACCGCGTCCGCATCGGCCGCGGATGCATCCCACAGCGGCGCCGGCCCCGGACAGGACAGCGTGATCGCGCAATCGGCCAGTATCGCGGCACTTTGATGCGCCGCCTGGGCCGCCGCCCGGCGGTCAAGCAGGGCCTCATAGTCCGCCGGCGCCATGGCCTCGGCCTTTTCCAGCCCCTTGCGCAGACGATGGCTGATCTTGTCGCCATGTTCGTCCACCATGTTGCGCCAGCCCCAGCGGTTTTCCCACAGGGTGACGTCCGTGGCGATTTCCTCGGCATCCAGGATGACCTTCTCGAAGGCCTCGACGCCGGCATCGCCGCGCCGGTCGACCAATTCGACACCCGACGCCTTCAGGCGGCCGAGAAGGTCCGCGAAGGCCGCCTTGGTCGCGGCGTCGACGCGCTCCCAACCCGCCGTTTCCAGCACCATCAGGCGCCCCGGCCTGGCCGCCTCGGGGGCCGTGTCCGGCCCCTTCAACGCACGGTAATCACGGTCGCCGCCCGCCCGCTTGGCGATTTCGATGGCGACCTGCCACATGTCCTCGATACAGCCGGCATGGGGGCCGTGGGTCGACATGCTGGTCGACATGCGCTCCCCCCGGTTGATCGCACCCTGGCTGGGCTTCAGGGCCACGTTGCCGCAGTAGGCCGCCGGGCGGATGATCGAGCCGCCGACCTGCGTGCCGATCGCCGCCGGCACCATGCGGGCCGCGACCGCCGCCGCCGAGCCCGAGGACGACCCCCCCGGCGTGCGCGCCGGATCGAAGGGATTGGTCGTCGGCCCCGGGTGGGTGCCGCCCAGTTCCGCCGTCACTGTCTTGGCCAGAACCACGGCACCGGCCTTGCGCAGGGCCCAGACCGCCGCGTTGTCGCGTTTGGGAAAGGCCCCCGTGAACGCCGCCGACCCCATCTGGGTCGGCATGTCCCTGGTTTCCAGAAGGTCCTTGATGGCGATGGGCAGGCCGTCGATGGGCGACAGGGGCGCCTCCGCCCGCCAGCGCGCCGTGGCGGCATCGGCCGCGGCGCGGGCACCGTCCTTGTTGATGGAAGGGAAGGCCTTCACCACGGGCTCCCGCGCATCAATGGTTTCCAGGCAGCGTTCCAGATACGCCCGCGGGCTGTCCGACCCGTCGGCGAAGGCCTGTGCATGGTCATGCCATGTCAGGGCGCGAAAGGTGCGCGGGTCGTAGGGGGTTTTCAGATGTCCGTCCATGGGGTCCTCCCGATCGTTGTTGTGATTGTCCAGGCCCCCCTGAAAATCATGTGTTGCGTCACGCCATGTCGCGCAGGAATTCCAACTGCCAGGACATTTCCGCTTCCGACAGGCCGTAGGCGGCCTTTGACGACGGGCGGATGATTTCGACCGGGGCGACGTTGCCCAGGCCCTGCTGCAGGTCGACCGCCAGCTTGGGCGAGCAGCCCGCCTCCCACACCAGGGCGACGATGCCCTTGGCCGAATTGGTGGCGAAGGCCTTGACCACCGCCGCCATCTTGGTGTCGGACAGCACGGCCAGCGCCGCCATGGCCATGTTGCGGTCCTTGCGCCCGATGGCGTCGTAGATCACGCCTTCGGTCAGCTGGCCCTTCTTGTTCATGTCGCGGGCCAGTTCCAGGGCCTCGTCGCGGGTCAGGCGTTCCGGTTCCGGCTCCAGCGCGCCGGCGCCGGTTCCGCCGTTCGCACCGCCGTTGGCACCGCCCGCATCCGCGTCGGGCGGCGGCCCGTCGCCGGCGGCCAGCCGCGCCATGACCACGGCGCGCACCTGTTCGGCCAGTTCCGGCGACAGGTCCTTGCGCGCCATCAGGGTGTCGAGCAGGCTGTCGGCGACGTATTCGGCCAGCCGCTTGGCCGCCTTGTCGGACAGGCCCGGCCGGGCGACCAGGGGTTCGTGCAGTTCGGGTGTCGCCTCGGCGCGGTCGGCGATCTTGTCCAGGGTGCCTTCGGAAATCTGCGCCCCCGGGTTCTTCAACAGTTCCGCCGTCGCCTCGACGTCGCCGGTCTCGACGATGGCGTCGGACACGGCCTCGGAGACCTGCTTGCGCCGGGCCACGGCCTTGAGCCGGGCCGTATTGGCGCCCTCGGCGATGATCGTCGCCAGGTCCTTGTCGGTCAGCACGGGGGAGAATTCGATCACCGGGTTGGCGACCATGGCGTCGGTGTCGCGGGCCAGCTGGCGGATCACCGCCGGCGGGGCCGAGGTCATTTCCTTCAACGTCTCGGCCAAAAGGTGGCGCACGCGCAGCGCCTGATCGCGCGACATGTCCTCCAGCGTGTCCGTCGCCCAGCGCCGGACCTTGGTCTTCTGCTTGTCCGTCAGTTCCGGCATCATCTGGGAAATCTTCTGGCCCAGGGTGGCGCGGACCTCGGGGTCGGCGTCCTTGGCCAGCAGGGCATCGGCCGGGGTCGGCGTCGCCGGATTGCCGGCCAGCGCCTTGCGCACGTCCGGGTCGCCGTCCTTGGCCATGTAATAGAGAATTTCCGGCTTGGTGGTCATGGAGGCGGCCAGGCGGCGGCGCTCTTCCAGCTTGCCGTTCTTGGCCAGGTCCGCTTCCTTGCCGTATTGGGTGGTCACTTAGGCTGTCTCCTCCTCGGGTCCCTGCCCGACATTCCGGGGGAATATTACCCGACCGGCGCCGATAGCCAAGCGGCCAGCGTCACTCTACTTCCGTGAAAAGACCATTGCGCGCCGGGGCCGCCGATATCCTATAAAGGGCCATGACCACAGACCAAACCCCCAATGTCCCGACATCGACCCTCGACGGCCTCGCCGCCGCCGAGACCTGGGTGTTCGACCTGGACAACACGCTTTACCCCGCGTCCTGCCGCCTGTTCGATCAGGTCGACTGGAACATCACCCGCTATGTGGCCGGGCTGTTCGACCTGCCGCTGGAACAGGCGCGGGCATTGCAGAAAACCTATTTCCGCGAACACGGCACGACCATGCGGGGATTGATGACCCTGCACGGCGTCGATCCCGTGGCCTTCATGAACGCGGTGCACGACATCGATCTTGACCCGGTCGATCCGTCGCCGCGCCTGGACGCGGCCCTGGGCAGGCTTCCCGGGCGCAAGATCATCTTCACCAACGGCGACGTGCCCCATGCGGAGCGGGTCATGGACAAACTGGGCGTACGCCATCATTTCGAGGCCGTGTTCGACATCGTCGCCTCCGACTACGAACCCAAGCCCGCCCCCCATGTCTACGTCAAGATGACGGAAGCCCACGGCATCGACCCGGCCCGCGCGGTGATGGTCGAGGACATGGCCCGCAACCTGGCACCCGCCTTCGCCATGGGCATGACCACCGTCTGGGTGCGCCCGGAAGGCACGTCCGGCGTCACCTGGGCCCATGACGGGGCCGACGACGGCCATATCCACCACGTCGTGGACGATCTGGTCGACTGGCTGGAAGGCGTCGCCGCCGGGGGATAACGCCCCGCCCGCCTTGACTTGATCTGTCCCCTGTTTCATCTTCCGGGGCCATTTTCGCCAAGATCACTCAGCAAACCGGGAATTCGACATGACCACAGACCTGCAAGCCGCCATCGAGGCCGCCTGGGACGGCCGCGACGCCGTCACCCCCCAGACCCAGGGCGCCACCCGCGACGCCATCGAAGCGGCGCTGGACCTGCTGGACAAGGGCCAGGCCCGCGTCGCGGACAAGACCGGCGGCGAATGGGTCGTGCATCAGTGGCTGAAAAAGGCCGTGCTGCTGTCCTTCCGCCTCAACGACATGGCGCCGATTTCCGGCGGCCCCGGCGGCTCGACCTGGTGGGACAAGGTGCCGTCGAAGTTCGAGGGCATGTCCGCCGCCGACTTCAAGGCCGCCGGCTTCCGCGCCGTGCCGAACTGCATCGTGCGCCGCTCGGCCTATATCGCGCCGGGCGTGGTGCTGATGCCGAGCTTCGTCAACCTGGGTGCTTATGTGGATGAAGGCACCATGGTCGATACCTGGGCCACGGTCGGGTCCTGCGCCCAGATCGGCAAGCATTGCCATATTTCCGGCGGCGCCGGGATCGGCGGCGTGCTGGAACCCCTGCAGGCCGGCCCGGTGATCATCGAGGACAACTGCTTCGTCGGCGCCCGTTCGGAAGTGGTCGAAGGCGTCGTCGTCGGCGAGGGCTCGGTCATTTCCATGGGCGTGTTCATCGGCCAGTCGACCAAGATCGTCGAACGCGAAACGGGCAAGGTGCATTACGGCCGCGTGCCGGCCTATTCGGTGGTGGTACCGGGCTCGCTGCCGGGCAAGGAAGGCCAGCCGTCGCTGTACTGCGCCGTGATCCTCAAGACCGTGGACGAAAAGACCCGCTCCAAGACCTCCATCAACGAGCTGCTGCGCGACTAAGACCGCCATGACCGATGTTCTTGAGCTGTCCGAAGCCCTGATCCGCTGCCCCTCCGTCACGCCGACGGAGGGCGGGGCGCTCGACCTGTTGCAGGCGCGGCTGGAAGCCCTGGGCTTCACCTGCCATCGCCTGCCGTTCAGCCAGGACGGCACGCCGGACGTGGACAACCTCTATGCGCGGCTGGGCACGGATACGCCCAATTTCTGCTTCGCCGGGCATACGGACGTGGTGCCGCCGGGCGACGCGGCGGGCTGGGCGTCGGACCCGTTCAAACCGGAAATCCGCGACGGGCGGCTCTATGGCCGGGGCGCGTCTGACATGAAGTGCGCCATCGCCGCCATGGTCGCGGGCACGGACGGGTTCCTGAAATCGAACGGATATCCCAAGGGCTCCATCAGCTTCCTGATCACCGGCGACGAGGAAGGCCCCTCCGTCAACGGCACCAAGAAGGTTCTGGGCTGGCTGGCGGAGCGGGGCGAGAAGATCGACGCCTGCCTGGTCGGCGAGCCGACCAACGTGACCGCCCTGGGCGACATGGTGAAGATCGGCCGGCGCGGCTCCCTCAACTGCACGATCACCGTGACCGGAACGCAGGGCCATGTCGCCTATCCGCATCTCGCCGACAACCCGGTGCCCAAGCTGCTGAAGATGCTGTCGGCGCTGGGCGATCAGCCGCTCGATCACGGCAACGACCATTTCCCGGCGACCAACCTGGAAATCACCACCGTCGACGTCGGCAACGCGACCACCAACCTGATCCCGGCCCAGGCGACCGCGCGCATCAACATCCGCTTCAACGACATGCATTCGGGTGCGAGCCTGAGCAAGCTGATCGAGGAGCGCTGCGCCGCCGTCATGGCGGGGGAAACGCAGGGGTCCTACGACCTGGACATTTCCGTGTCCGGGGAATCGTTCCTGACTCCGCCGGGGCTGTTGAGCGGCGTGGTCGCGGGGGCCGTGAAGGCCGTGACCGGCCAGGACCCGGAACTGAGCACCACCGGCGGCACCTCGGACGCCCGCTTCATCAAGGACCATGCCCCGGTCGTCGAATTCGGCCTGATCAACGAGACGGCGCATAAGATGAACGAGAACGCCCTGGTCGCGGAAATCCGCGACCTGGCCCGCATCTATCAAGAGGTTCTGAAGCGGTATTTCGCCCAATAGGGCGGGAGAACCGTCAGCCGAGCCCGAAGAAGGCGGCGACCGCCCCCAGACCCAGCAGCGCCAGCAGCGTCGGCGACGCCATCAGCCCGATCACCGACAGCACCATCCCGGCGAAGCCCCAGGCCCCCTGCCCGGCGATCAGGGCCGCCACGGAAAACGCCAGACCCATGGGCACGAACACGATGCCCCAGGCGAAAATGGCGAGCACCCCGCAGATCACGGCGAGATAGCCGATCACCGGCTGGTCCTTGAGGTCGGGCGCCAGGGCCGGATCGGCGGCGGCGGCACCCTCGGCGCCGTCTTCCGACGCCTTCAGGGACAGGGGAATTTGCTTGTCCATGCCCCTAATATAACCCGATCCACCGCCCCACACCATGGCCGGGCGTCATTTCCCGCCGTCGCCGGGATAGCCCACATCCGTCAGATACAGGCCGTCCGGCGGCGCCGTCGGCCCGCCGGCGGCGCGGTCGCGGGCGTCGAGTGCCGCTTGCAGGTCATGGGCCGACCACCGGCCCTCGCCGACCCATTTCAGGCTGCCGACCATGTTGCGTACCTGATGATGCAGGAACGAGCGGGCATGGGCGCGGAAATGGATTTCCCCGCCGGCCTGGCTGACGTCAAGGACATCCAGGGTCTTGACCGGCGAATTGGCCTGGCAATGGGTGGCGCGGAAGCTGGTGAAATCGTGATGGCCGATCAGGACCCGGGCCGCCGCCGCCATGGCGGCGATGTCGAGGGGCACCGGTACCCACCACACCATCCCCTGGTCCAGGGCCGGCGGCGAGCGGCGGTTGAGCACGCGGTAGAGATAACTGCGGGAAACGGCGGAAAACCGGGCGTGAAAGTCGTCATCGGCGTTTTCGGCCGTCAGGATGCTGACCGCATGGGCCTTGAGGTGAAAGTTGAGCGCGTTGCGCACCGTATCGGCGGGCCAGTCCTTTTCCAGATCGACATGGGCGACCTGGCCCAGGGCGTGGACGCCCGCGTCCGTGCGCCCGGCGGCGAACACCTGGGTCCGTTCGCCGGTGAAGGCATGAACGGCGTCCTCGACGGCTTCCTGCACGCCCAAACCGTTGTCCTGGCGCTGCCAGCCGACGAAACCGCGTCCGTCGTACTCAATTTTCAGTCGATACCGCGCCATGATCCCCGCCCCGCCCCGCCGAACCGGCAAGGGCTATTGGCTCCACCGGACTAAATGATGCTATAAAAGTTGTTTAAAATAGGTATTTTAACAGACAATAGAAGTCAAAGGCCGAACCGGCCAAACCTGGGCAAGCATCCATGACCGACGCCGCGACAGATCAAGACTTTCCCGATCCCGCCGAGCCGACGGGCGTCCCGTCGACGCAGCGTGACGAGGACCGTGACGCGCTGCACATCCTGCCGCTGTCCATTCTGCCGTTTCAGACGCCGTCCCTGCACCGCGCGCGGCTGATCAAGAACGCGCGCCTCAACAGCGTCGTCGAACTGTTCCAGGGCCAGGGCATCGGGTCCGGCCAGATGGACGTCGAGGAACTGGCCAAGGATTACGGCTGGTCCGGCAAGGGCCGCAAGCGCCACCCGGATCTGGTGATGCTGCGCAAGCTGGCGCCCCTGCCCAGCTACGATGTCTATTCCCTGCGCATGCTGTTCCGTCAGGAGGGGATCGAGGTCAACGCGATCGAGGATCTGAAACTGTCGGACAGCAAGGTCACCGAACTGACGTCCTACATGACCCAGTTCACCCGCCCGCTGATCCAGGAAATCTACGGCAAGGACGACCTGAACATTCAGACCTTCGACGACATGGTCAAACTGTTCGAAAGCCCCGACGTGGAAATGGTGCGCAAGAAGCTGGACCAGATGGCGCAGAAGCTGCGCATCAAGGTGCGCGACGTGCCCAAGTTCCTGGAGGACTACGGCGACGTGTTCCTGTCCCTGTCCTATTTCCGTCAGTGCCTGGACGCGCTGGAGCCGATCATCGACGAATTCATGGGTTCCATGGACGAGATCCGCGACAATTTTCAGCTCAAGACCAACATCAACATGATGAACACCTGCGACCAGATCGAGGGTGCCATCAACGAGTTGATGGCCGCGATCTCGGGCCGGTTTGAAACCTTCGACCGCTACACCAACGGCATGTGGGACGACCTGACCGCCGACCGTTTCAAGACCGTGAAGAAGTTCGTCGAGGAATATCACACCACGATCGGCGGCTGCCTCTGTGCGCTGACCGTGAAGATGAACGCCTTCGCCGTGCGTTTTCCGACGCCGGCCGTGGGTGGGCCCATCAAGCGCGGCGAGTTCATCATGTCCGAAATGAAGCAGGGGATCGAAAAGGTCCGCGAAATTCAAGCGAACGCGCCCAAGATCGAAACCGTCGAGTGGGCCAAATAGGCGCCGGGTGAGGATCAGGTATTGAGCCAGGATAAGGGATTTACCTTCGGCGATCTCAATCTCGAGCGGGAGATCGACGACGAGGACCGGGATTCGCTGCACACCCTGCCCCTGGTGATGCTGCCGATCAAGACGGCCCCCCTGCGCCGCGCACGGCTGATCAAGAACGCCCGCTTCGAAAGCATGGTGGAAATTTTCTCGGACAAGGACACCGGGTCCGGCCAGGTCGATATCGACGGCCTGCCGGCGGAATTCGGCTGGGCCGACGGCTTTCGCAATCCAGACATGATCCTGATGAAGAAGCTGGGCGACCTGCCCAGCTACGACGTCTATTCCCTACGCATCTCGCTCCGCGACCTGGGCATCGAGGTCAACAATGTCGAATACCTCAAGCTGTCGGAAAGCAAGACGGCCGAGCTGAACGAATACATGCGTGAATTCACGGGCCCCCTGATCTCGCAGATCTACGGCGGGGACGATCTCGACGTGAAAAATTTCCAGGACGTGGTCAGGCTGTTCCGCTCGCCGGACAAGAAAAAGGCGCTCGAGAAGCTCCGGTTGATGGCGCAGAAACTGAACATCAAGATCGAAGACCTGCCCAAGTTCCTCGAGGACTACGCCGACATCTTCATGTCGCTCAGCTACTACAAGCAGATTCTGGACGATATCGAACCGACACTTACCGAATTTCTCGATACCATGGATCTGCTGCGGGAAAACTTCGCCATGAAGAACAACCCGTCGCTGATGCAGACCATGGACATGATGACGACCACCATCAACGAACTGATGGCCGCCATCACCGGCCGGTTCGAAAACTTCGACCGCGGCACCAAGCACATGTGGGACAACATTTCGGCCGAACGCTTCCGCCGAGTCGAGGCCGTGATCCGCGGCTACCACACCACCATCGGCGGGGTGCTTTGCGCGTTGTCGGTGAAGATGGATGCCTGGTCCAACCTGTTTCCGAACATGGAGGTCGGCGGCCCCGGCCGGCGCGCCGATTTCATCATGACGGAAATGAAGCAGGGCATGGACCGCATCCAGACGATCGAGGATTCGGCCCCCATGCTGGCGGCCCTGGAGTAACAAGCGGCCGGCGTCACGACGAAAGGATACGGGAATGCCTGATCTCCTGGACCCCTTGATTCTCGCCCGCATCCAGTTCGCCTTCACCGTATCGGCGCACATCGTCTTTCCCGCGTTTTCCATCGGATTGGCCAGCTATCTCGCCGTGCTCGAAGGCCTGTGGCTATGGACCCGGGACGACAGCTATCTCAAGGTGTTCAAGTACTGGAAGGTGATCTTCGCCGTGACCTTCGGCATGGGGGTCGTGTCGGGCATCGTCATGAGCTACCAGTTCGGCACCAACTGGAGCGTGTTTTCCGACAAGACCGGCCCCGTGCTGGGCCCCCTGATGGGCTACGAAGTCATGTCGGCGTTCTTTCTCGAGGCCGGGTTCCTCGGCGTCATGCTGTTCGGCATGGAGCGGGTGGGCCGGCGGCTGCATTTCTTCGCGACCCTGATGGTCGCCGCGGGCACCCTGTTCTCGGCGTTCTGGATTCTGTCCGTGAACTCCTGGATGCAGACGCCCCAGGGATACGCCATCAACGACGTGGGGCAGTTCATCCCCGCCGACTGGTGGGCGGTGGTGTTCAACCCGTCCTTCCCCTACCGCCTGGTCCATATGGTGCTGGCCGCCTATCTGACCACCGCCTTCGTGGTCGGCGGCGTCGGCGCCTGGCACCTGCTGCGTAACGCCCAGGATCGGGGGGCCAGGATCATGTTTTCCATGGCCATGTGGATGGCGTTGATCGTCGCTCCCCTGCAGGTCGTCGCCGGCGACTTCCACGGGCTGAACACTCTGAAACACCAGCCGGCCAAGATCGCCGCCATGGAAGGCCATTACGAAACCCAGAAGGGCGCGCCCCTGATCCTGTTCGGCCTGCCCGACGACGACGCCGAGGAGACACGGTTCGCGGTCGAGATTCCCAAGCTCGGCTCCCTGATCCTGACTCACGAATGGGACGGTGAAATCAAGGGACTGAAGGACTGGCCCAAGGAAGACCGTCCGCCCGCCGCGATCATTTTCTGGAGCTTCCGGATCATGGTCGCCATCGGCATGGCCATGGCCGTCGTCGGGTTGTGGAGCGGTTGGTGCCGCCTGCGGGGGCGCCTGTTCCAGGCCCGACTGCTGCATTGGGCCGCCTTGGCCATGGCGCCGTCGGGGTTCGTCGCCGTCATCGCCGGATGGGTGACCACCGAGGTCGGCCGCCAGCCCTGGACCGTCTACGGCCTGCTGCGCACGGCCGATTCCGTCTCGCCCATCGGTGCTGCGGCGGTGGGGGCGTCGCTTCTGGCCTTCGTCATCGTCTACGTCACCGTGTTCGGGGCCGGGGTGTTCTACATCCTGCGCCTGATGTCGAAGGCGCCCGACGCGGGCATCGACGACGACATCGGCCCGACCCGCGCCGCCGGCATCACGCCGGCCGCCGCCGTGCGCGCGACCAGGGACCTTATCCGCAAGGCGAAGGGCCAGGACCAGCCGCAAGGACAGGGGGATTAGGCCATGGAACTTGATCTTGCATTCATCTGGGCCGGGCTGATCGCTTTCTCGATCCTGGCCTATGTCGTGCTGGACGGCTTCGACCTGGGCGTCGGCATCCTGTTTCCCCTGCTGCGCAGCGAACAGGACCGCGACGTGGCCATGAATTCCGTCGCCCCCGTGTGGGACGGCAACGAAACCTGGCTGGTGCTGGGCGGCGGCGGGCTCTACGCCGTGTTCCCGCTGGCCTACGCGACGATCCTGCCGGCCCTTTACGCACCCCTGATCGCCATGCTGATCGGCCTGATCTTCCGCGGCGTGTCCTTTGAATTCCGCTGGCGCACGACCCGCGGCAAGTTCCTATGGGATTGGGGGTTCGCCGGTGGATCGCTGCTCGCGACCTTCGCCCAGGGGGTGACCCTGGGCGCCCTGGTCCAGGGCATCCAGGTGGTCGACCGCGCCTATGCCGGCGGCTGGTGGGACTGGCTGACGCCGTTCAGCATCATCACCGGGCTGGCCCTGGTGGTGGGGTACATGCTGCTCGGCGCGACCTGGCTGGTCATGAAGACCGAGGGTGGCCTGCGCGCCGGCGCCCGCGACATGGCCGGGCGCGCCGCCATCGTGACCCTGCTGCTGATCGGCGGTGTCAGTCTGGCGACCCCCTATCTCAACCCGGTCTATCTGCAGCGCTGGTTCACCGGGCCGACGGCGGCGTTCAGCCTGATCGTGCCGTCTCTCGTCATGATCTGCATCTGGCTGATTTTCCGGGGCCTGCGCGACGGCAGGGACGCGCTGCCGTTCCTCGCCTCCCTCGGTCTGTTCGTGCTGTGCTACATCGGCATCGGCATCAGCTTCTACCCCTACATGGTGCCGCCCGGCATCACCATCTGGGACGCCGCCGCGCCGGATGAAAGCCTCGCCTTCCTGCTGGTCGGGGCCGCCGTGCTGCTGCCCATCATCCTGGGCTATACGGCCTATGCCTATTGGGTGTTCCGCGGCAAGGTCGACCCGACGGAGGGATATCACTGAAACCGGCCGTCCGGCGCCTTCTGTGGTTCGCCGCCCTCTGGGCGGCGGGAGTTGCAACCCTGGGCCTGATCGCCTACGTCATAAGACTGTTCCTCATCCCCTGACCGGCGGCTCCGCCGGTCTTCACGTCTTCAAGGCGCCTTCATGCTCTCCCTTTCCGTTCTCGATCAATCCACCGCCGTCCGGGGCCAGCCCGCGGATCAGGCGATCCGCGACACCATCGCGCTGGCCAAGCACTGCGAGTACCTGGGCTATGCCCGGTTCTGGGTATCGGAACATCACGACCATCCGTCCATCGTCGGCACGGCGCCGGAAATCGTCATGGCCGCCGTCGCGCAGTCGACGGGCCGCATCCGCATCGGCTCGGCCGGGGTCATGCTGCCCCATTACGCGCCGCTGAAAGTGGCCGAACAGTTCCGCGTGCTGGAAGCCATCGCCCCCGGGCGCATCGACCTGGGATTGGGCCGCGCCCCCGGGTCCGACGGCAAGACGGCGCTGGCGCTCAACCCCAACGCGGGCGAGGACGCCGAGCATTTTCCCGCCAACGTGCGCGACCTGATGGCCTGGGTGTCGGGCACGGACCTGATCGACAGCCATCCGTTCCGCGGGGTCGAGGCCCATCCCATGTTTCCCGGATCGCCGGAAGTCTGGATGCTCGGCACTTCCGACTACGGCGCCCAGGTGGCGGCCCACTTCGGCATTCCCTATTGCTTCGCCCATTTCATCACCGACGGTCATGGGGTCGAGCGCGCCTTCGATATCTACCGCGAACGCTACCAGCCGTCGGAACGCCATCCGGAGCCCCAGGCCAGCGTGTGCATCTGGGCCCTCGCGGCGGACACGGAGGAAGAGGCAGAGCGCCTGTTCACCTCGCGCGCCCATGCCCGGCTGATGCGCGAGACGGGGCGGCGCGGGCCCATGGAATCGCCCGAGGCGCTGGCCGGATACGACTATTCCGGGCCGGAGAAGGCCTGGCTCGACAATTACCGGGCGCGGTCCATCGTCGGCACCGGCGGCCAGGTGTTCGCCGAGTTGTCCGGGCGGGCCGAGGCCTATGGCATCGACGAGGTCGTCGTGCTGACCTGGACCTATCATCAGGCCGACCGGCGGCGCTCCTATGAGCTGCTGGCCAAGGCGGCGCGGGGGAACATGGTAAAAAATGACTGAAAAAGTCCGGGTTGTATTTCCGAACACCAGTTATTTTTCATATCTTTATTTTATTATTTCAGAACCATGCATCTGAAATGCCTGAATAATTTATCCGAACAAACGGGCGGATTATTTTAACTGTTTGACTTCGCGTATCCATGCCCTTATGGTTCCGACCCAGCGAGTTGCATTTTGTTTTCGTGATATGAAATACCGGTCCGCCGGTCATCTTCGTGATCCCCTGACAATGCGAGCGTTATCCCAGCTGTTCGGCGCATGAGGCGTCGTACGGCACCCATACTCCTGTTAGAGGACATTAAAAATGACCACAGGTACCGTTAAGTTTTTCAACGCCGACAAAGGCTATGGCTTCATCGAACCGGAAGACGGTTCCAAGGATGCCTTCGTGCACATTTCCGCCGTCGAGCGCGCCGGCCTGAGCACCCTCAAGGAAGGCCAGAAGGTCACCTACGACCTGACCGCCGGCCAGAACGGCAAGACTGCCGCTGAGAATTTGTCGATCGCCGACTAATCAGAACGACGCCGGGTTACGGGAAGGGGTCCGCTTCGGCCGACCCTTTCCCGGCCCTGGTTTCGTCGGCGGCCCGCAAGGGCATTCTGATCCGTTTCCATCCGGAGAGACAAAGATGGCCCGCAAGCCAAATTACGATTTCGAACGCAAAGAACGTGAACGCCAGAAGGCCGCCAAGAAGGCCGAACGCGCCGCCGCGAAAGAAGCCGCAAAGGGCGGTACATCTGATGATGCCGACCAGCCGGCCGCTGCTTCCGCGCCGCTCGGAACCACATCCTCCGAATAACTCCGTCAGGGAGCGGCCGCCCCACGGCGCCGCCCAGCGGGTCCATCTCCCCATACGAAGACCAATCATCACCGGCCCGCGCCGGGGCCTTCGCCCTGCGCAGCGCGCCCGGCCAATCCCCCACTAGGAATTTTCATGACGACCGAACAAACCTTTCTCATCACCTATGGCCTGCACAACTTCGTCAGCCATTCCCCCGCCCCGGCCTCGGTGCCGGGCCGCGACGCCTTCCTTATCCGCCGCCACGAGGGTGCGGACATGGTGCGCCACGCCACTTTTCTGATCGAAGGCAGCTACGGCGGCCGCGCCGATATCCGGCTGATTTAATCTGCCCCCGCGATCCCGGTCATTCCGGGATCACACCCTCCACCAAGGCGCGGCGGAATTTCCGGTCGCGCTTCAGGTGCCATTCCCGGGACATCGCCTCGCCCCGCGTGCGGTAGCGCTCCACATACAACACCCGCCATGCGCGGCCCCGCGTCGACTTCGCCCCCTTGCCCGAATTATGAGCCGCAAGCCGGGCCGCCACGTCCGTCGACCAGCCGACATAGGTGCGGGCCGTACCGCCGTCCCCGGCGCCCAGCACGTAGACGTAACAGCCTTTTGCTCCGTTCATGGTTTGAAATCCGGCATGGGGGCCCTAAATTGAGGTCACATCCGCAGGACAAGGAATACCCCCGATGGCCGATCCGATCACCCTGGAAGTCTTCTCCGATTACGTCTGCCCCTGGTGCTACCTGGGCGACAACCGGGTCAAGCAGTTGAAGGACAGCTACGAGGTCACCATCAAGTTGGTGCATTTCCCCCTGCATCCGGAAACCCCGGCCGAGGGCCGCACGCTCCAGGACATGTTCGGCACGGGGCCCGAGGAAATCGCGCAAAAGAACGCCCGCATGCAGGGCCTGATGCAGGCCGAGGGACTGCCCTTCAACGACCGCAGCCATACCTACAATTCGCGTCTGGCCCAGGAAGTCGGCAAATGGGCGGAAACCCAGGACGGCGGCGACGCCATCCACGACAAGTTCTTCGCGGCCTATTTCGTCGACCGGCGCAACATCGGCGATGTCGAGGTGATTCTGGACGTCGTCAAGTCCGCCGGCATGAACGTGGACGAAGCGCGCAAGGTGATCGAAGACCGGACCTTCAAGGACGCCGTCGACGCCGACTGGGCCAAGTCCCACCAATACGGCGTCACCGGCGTACCGACCTTCGTCGTCGCCGGCCCCGACGGCCAGCTGCACGGACTGGTCGGTGCCCAGCCCCTGGAAGGCCTGGAACAGCTCGCCCAGGCCGCGGGGGCGCAGAAACGGGCCTAGCTAGACCCGCGTACCTTTGGGAAGATCGAAGCCGCGCAGAAAATCGCCGGCGTCCATGGCTCCCTTGCCGGGGCGCTGCATCCGCGTCGGACGCAGGGCGCCCTCGCCGCATTGGATGGTCGCCCGGTCGTCCAGCACCGTGCCCGGCGCCGCACTTACCACGCCGTCGACGGCCTCCGCGGCCAGCACCTTGACGCGCTCCTTGCCCGCCTCGAACCAGGTCCCCGGCCAGGGGGTGAAGGCGCGCACGGTGCGGGCGAGTTCGGCCGCCGGTTTGGTCCAGTCGAGCCGCCCTTCCGCCTTGTCCAGCTTGGCCGCATAGGTCACCCCGGCTTCGGGCTGCGGCGTCGCGTCGAGCCTGCCCGCCTGCAATCCTTCCAGCGCCGTCACGATCAGCTTCGACCCCAGCGCCGAAAGGTCGTCGTGCAGCGCCCCCGCCGTGGTCGTCTCGGTGATCGGCAGTTTGCCGGTCAGCAGCATGGCGCCGGTGTCGAGGCCCGCGTCCATCTGCATGATGGTCACGCCCGTTTCCGTATCGCCCGCCTGGATCGCCCGCTGGATCGGTGCCGCCCCGCGCCAGCGCGGCAGCAACGAGGCATGGATGTTCAGGCACCCCAGACGGGGTGCCTCCAGAACCGCCTGGGGCAGAATCAGGCCATAGGCGACGACCACGGCCGCATCGGCCTTGAGCGCCGCGAAGACCGCCTGTTCCGCCGGATACTTCAGGCTTTTCGGCGTGCGCACGGCAAGGCCCTTTTCCAGCGCGAAGGCATGAACCGGGCAGGGCGTTTCCTTGTGGCCCCGGTTGGCCGGGCGCGGCGGCTGGGCATAGACGCACTTCACACGATGCCCCGCGTCCAGCAGCGCCTGAAGCGCCGGGATCGAGAAATCGGGCGAACCCATGAAGATGAGGTCGAGGGCCGCCTGGCCCGGCGCGGACGAAGCCATCAGGCTCGCCGCCGCACGTCACGGTCGATTTCCGCGCCATGCTGATCGCGGGCGATCTCGATCTCGTAAAGGCTTTGCAGGTTCATCCAGAATTGCGGCGTGGTGTCGAAGAATTTGGCCAGCCGCAGGGCGGTATCGCCGGTGATCCCGCGCTGTTCGTTGACGATGGCGCCGATCCTGGTCGCCGGCACGCGAATGGCCGTGGCCAGCTTGTTGGCGCTGATGTCGAGCGGAACAAGGAATTCCTCGCGCAGGATTTCACCGGGGTGGACGGACATGGTCATCTCCTAGTGGTAATCGGTTATTTCGACGTTATGGGCATGGCCGCCGCGCCAGATAAAGCAGACGCGGTATTGATCGTTGATCCGAATGCTGTACTGGCCGGCCCGGTCGCCCTTGAGCTTTTCCAGGCGATTGCCGGGCGGCGCCCGTAAATCCAGAACCTCGTGCGCCGCATCCAGCATTCTGAGCTTGCGCCGGGCGACGTCGGCGATGCGCCGGATCATGGCAAACGGCGCCCCCCGAACATAGAAGGCTTCCGTCTTCGGACATGCGAGGGTCTTGATCACCTGAACAAAATATAACGCCTTGCGTTATACGTAAAGCGTATTAATTTCCGGGCGGCCCGGCAGGGACTCAGGCCGTGGCCTCTTCCGCCTGCTGCTTTTTCAGCTTCTGCAGCTTCTTGATGATCATGTTGCGCTTGAGGGACGAGATGTGGTCGACGAACAGCACGCCGTCCAGGTGGTCGATCTCGTGCTGGATGCAGGTCGCCAGGATGTCGTCGGCGTCGATGGTGCGGATTTCGTTGTCGCGGTCGAGATAGCGGACCTTGACCGCCTCGGGCCGCACCACCTCGGCGAAATGGTCGGGCAGGGACAGGCAGCCTTCCTCGTAATGGCGTTCGTCGTCGCTTTCCCAAATCACTTCCGGGTTGGCCATCTGCATGGGCTGGCGGCCGTCGCCGTCGCGCGCCACGTCGACCACGATGATGCGTTTCAGAATGCCGACCTGCGGCCCGGCCAGACCGATGCCGTTGGCGGCATACATGGTGTCGAGCATATCGTCCATGATCTTGCGCACCGCGTCGTCGACCTTCGCGACGGGTTCGGCCCGGCGCTTCAGGCGCGGATCGGGGGCGACGATGATTTCAAGCACGGACATGACGGCAGCTTAACCCAAGTCTCTGGAGCGGGGAATTCCCCCCAGATATGGCCTTCCGCGCCGAGGGTCAAGGGTTAGCGCCATTCCCGCTTGCCCTATCCGGCGATGGGGTTAGTCTCACCCCCGCAATGATTTGGCAGAGCATCATCGGCCTGGCCGGCTTCGTCGGCCTGGCCTGGGGACTTGGGGGACTGTGGCAGGGGGGCTTCAAGCGGGCCTTCCCGCTGCGCGTCGTCCTGGCCGGGCTCGCCCTGCAGGCGGCGATCGCCCTGGTGCTGCTCAACTTCCCGCCCGCCCAGGCCCTGTTCCTGGCCGCCAACCGGGCCGTGCTGGCGCTGCATGACGCGACGCTCGACGGCACCAAGGTGGTGTTCGGCTACGTCGGCGGCGGCGACCTGCCGTTCACGGAAAGCTTTCCGGGCGCCAGCTTCATCCTGGCGTTCCAGGCCCTGCCCCTGGTGCTGGTGATCAGCGCGCTGTCGGCCCTGCTGTTCTATTGGCGAATTCTGCCCGCCGTGGTGCGGGGCTTCGCCTGGGCCTTGAACCGCACCCTGGGGCTGAGCGGTGCGGCCGGCGTGGCGACGGCGGCCAACGTGTTCGTCGGCATGGTCGAGGCCCCCTTGCTGATCCGCCCCTATCTCAAGCGGCTGGCTCCGGCCGATCTGTTCCTGGTCATGACCGCGGGCATGGCGACCATCGCCGGCACGGTGCTGGTGCTTTACGCCACCATCCTGAAGGACGTGCTGCCCGACCCGGCAGGCCACCTGCTGACCGCGTCATTGATGAACGCCTCGGCCGCCGTGGTGATCGCGCGGCTGATGATGCCGGCCCCCGAGGGCGCCGCCGATACCGCCGCCCCCCTCGACCCCTCGCCCGACCGGGGCGTGATGGAGGCGATCACCCGCGGCACCGGCGAGGGCGTGCAGCTGCTCATCAACATCACCGCCATGATCATCGTTCTGGTCGCCCTGGTCAGCCTGGTCAATCTGGCGCTCGGCCTGTTTCCCGACCTGGGCGCGGCCCCCCTCACCCTGCAACGCCTGCTCGGCTGGGTCATGGCGCCGGTGGTCTGGCTGATGGGCGTGCCCTGGGCCGAGGCCCCGGCAGCGGGCGGCCTGATGGGCATCAAGACCGTGCTGAACGAGTTTCTCGCCTATCTGGAAATGGCCAAGATGGGGCCGGAGGTTCTGTCCGACCGCACGCGCATGATCATGGCCTACGCCCTGTCCGGCTTCGCCAATTTCGGGTCCCTCGGCATCATGATCGGCGGCCTGGTCGCCATGGCGCCGGAGCGGCGGGGCGAGATCGTCCGCCTCGCCCCCATGACCATGGTGTCCGGCACCCTCGCGACCTGCCTGACCGGGGCCATGGCCGGGGTTCTCGGCTAACGCAAAACTCTTACCTTGTAGGTCAGAACCAGCTCACCCTTGCCCGGTACCTCGACCAGCCAGCGCGCCCGGTCGCCGGACCGCTCGTGGGCCAGGGAGTTTTCGGTAACGGTCCAGTCGCCGGGCAGAACCTCGGCGATCCGCACCCGCGCGGGCTTGGCGCGGCCGTTGACGACCGTGATCTTGAAGGCTGCCTCGACGTTGCGGCCCTGGGCGTCCAGGCGCTTGAAGGCCGTCTGCTCGCGCTTGACCGTGACGTCGAAGGCGCGGCCCAGGGTGACGACCACCCGCCCGCCATCGGGCGTGTCGGCGATGCGGTCGGACCCGGCGAACAGGGGCTGGCCGTCGGCGCCTGAGCGGTAGGCGCGGACCACGCCGCCCGGCAGGGGCAGGCCGCCCGCAACCAGGGATTTGTTGTCGAAGCTGAGACGCACCTGGGGATGGTCCGGGGCCTGGTCGCCCGGGGCCGGGCCGAACAGCTGCGGGTTGCCCAGGCTCAGGAGCGTTTCCGACACCGGCACCTCGACCGGGCCGAGCAGCGCCACCTGCTTGCGCTCGCCGGGGGCCAGGGTCTGGGCGCCCGGCAGGGTATAGACATGGACCGCCCCCTGGGCCTCGCGCACGGGCAGGGCCGCGTCGGCGGCGGCGCCGCGGGCTTCGGCCATCATCATCGTGCGGGGCGCCTTGGCCATGGGCTGCGGGCCGCCCAGGGCGCGGTTGACCTCGCCCGCGACCAGGCGCAGGCGGGCCGCGTCCATGGCGACGCCCGTGTCGTTCTGCACCGACGCCCAGCCGGACAGGCTGATCCGCCCGCCGTCCGGCGCCACGACCGCCGTGTAATCCGTGGACCAGGACAGGCCCTCGGTGATGTAGGTCAGGGTCAGGCCGCGCACGCCCGCACCCGCATTGATCCGCGCCGTCAGTCCGGGCCGGGCCGCCAGGCCGCCGACGTCGTCGGGGAACACCAGCCGGCCCGGCATGCCCGTTTCGATGCGCCCGCCCATGCGCAGCACGACGCCGTTCTGAATGGACAGCACCGTCGCCTTCTCGACCCGCTCCTCCCCCGTGGTCGGATGCACCTTGATCACGCCGACCTCCTTGCCGAGGAAGCGTTCCAGCAGGCTGCGGGGGGTCAGCAGGTTGCGGGCAAGCGACAGGGACTGCACCGCGATGTCGCCGCCGTCGCCGGCAAGGCGCAGACTTTCCGCCAGCGTGCGCTGGCTGATGCCGTCGAGCACCACGTCGCGCACCCCGGCCTGGGGCGTCAGGGCGCGGCGCTCCCAAACCTGGCCGAAGCCGCCCATGAACACGGTGACCACGCGCTCGGCCGCGCGTTCCGGCTCCGCCGTCGCCGCCTGCGCGTGGCCGCGAATCGGAAAAACCAGGACGGGCAAAGCCAGGGCGGCGGCAGCCAGGACGAGGGGGCGGCGGGTCGGGCGGGACATGGCGGTCTCCTTGGGATTGGGCGGGGCACAGGTTCACTATTTGTTTTCCTGTCCCGGTTGCGTCAAGCTTGGCCTCTAATTTCGCCGGAAACAAGGCAGCGACAGGTCATGGATGTGAACCTTCTCGACAATACGGGCGCCGTGCTCGGCATCGGTCTCGGCCTGCTGGCGGCGCTGGTCGCCGGGGTCTATGCAGTGACCCAGCGCGCGCGGCGGGAAAACCTGGAGCAGATGGCGCGCATCACGGAAATGGCCGACGCCCTGTCGCGCCAGCAGGCGGAACTGTCCGGTGCATTGCAGCAATCGCAGATGACCGTGAACGAGCGCCTGGACGGCCTCGGCAAGCGGCTCGGCGACAGCCTGCATCAGCAGTCGGAACGCACGGGGCAGTCGCTCAAGACGCTGTACGAACGCCTCGCCGTCATCGACCACGCGCAGAAGAACCTGACCGACCTGTCGCAGCAGATGGTGGGGTTGCAGGATATTCTTTCCAACAAGCAGGCACGCGGCGCCTTCGGGGAAATTCAGCTGAACGATCTGGTCACCGCAACCCTGCCGCCCTCGGCCTATGAATTCCAGGTCACCCTGAACAACGGCAAGCGGGCGGACTGCCTGCTCAAGCTGCCCAACCCGCCGGGCTCCATCGTGATCGACGCCAAGTTTCCGCTGGAAAGCTATCAGGCCCTGCGCGACGCCGGCACGGACGAGGCGGCGCGCATCGCCGCCGGCCGCCGCTTCGCCCAGGACGTGAAGGCCCATGTGGTGGCGATTTCGGAAAAATACATTGTGCCCGGAGAGACGGCGGAATCGGCCCTCATGTTCCTGCCGTCGGAAGCGGTCTATGCGGAACTGCACGCCAACTTCGTCAACGTGGTCGAGGAAAGCTACCGCCGGCGGGTGTGGATCGTCTCGCCGACCACGCTGATGGCGACGCTCAACACCGTGCGGGCGATCCTGAAGGATTCCCGCATGCGCGAGCAGGCTCATGTGATCCAGGCCGAGGTCCAGAAGATGATGGAGGACGTGGGCCGCCTCGACGACCGGGTCGGCAAGTTGCAGACCCATTTCGATCAGGCGACCAAGGACATCCGTGACATCCGCGTCTCGACCGACAAGATCACCAAGCGGGGCGAAAAGATCGAGGACCTGCAACTGGCCGACGAAACCCCGGCGGAAGACCTGCCGCCGGCCCAGGCCCCCAACCTGCGGGTGCTCGGCCGCGACGACTGATCTCCTGCGGTTAAAGCGGCCGCCGCGCCTTCATGGCGGCGGTGAGGGTGCCGTCGTCCAGGTAATCCAGTTCTCCGCCCACGGGCACGCCATGGGCCAGGCCCGAGACCACGACGTCCTTGCCCAATCCGGCGACGCGGTCGGCGATGTAATGGGCCGTGGTCTGGCCGTCGACGGTGGCGTTGGTCGCCAGGATGACCTCTTTCACCCCGCCCGCCTGGATGCGCGAACACAGGCCCGGAATGCGCAGGTCCTCGGGCGTGACGCCGTCCAGCGCCGACAGGGTGCCGCCCAGCACGTGGTAATGGCCCTTGAACCCGGCCGTGCGTTCCAGCGCCCAAAGGTCGGCGACATCCTCGACCACGCAGATCTGGGCCGCGTCGCGGCGGTCGTCCGTGCAGATTTCGCAGGGGTCACGGGTGTCCAGGTTGCCGCAGACGGCACAGGTCTTGATGTTGGCCGCCGCCGCATCCAAGGCCCGGGCCATGGGCTCCATCAGGCTGTCCGACCGCTTCATCAGGTGCAGCACGGCGCGGCGGGCCGAGCGCGGACCCAGGCCCGGCAGCTTGGCCAGTAGCGTGATCAGGCGATCGATGTCGGAGGTGACCATGCCGGGAATTCAGATAATCAGAACGGCAGCTTGAAGCCGGGCGGCAGGCCGAGGCCGCCGGTCAGGTCCTGCATGCGGGCCTGCATTTCGCGCTCGGCCTTGCCCTTGGCGTCGTTGATGGCGGCGGTGATGAGGTCTTCCAGGACCTCGACGTCCGTGTCCGCGCCGGACAACAGGGACGGGTCGATTTTCACGCCCCGGGCCTCGCCCTTGCCGTTCAGGGTGACCTCGACCATGCCGGCGCCGGACGCGCCCGTGACCTCAAGTTCGGCCAGCTCTTCCTGCATATTGGCCATCTTGGCCTGGATTTCCTGGGCCTGCTGCATCATCTTGCCGAGGTTCTTCATGGGTCGCGTCCGCTTCTCAATGGGTGCCGGGGAGGGGTTGGCCAGTGTATAACAGTCGCCATGCAGCATAGAAACCTCTTCGTCTTCGACATCGAAACCGTGCCCGACACGGATGCCGTGCCGGCGCTGACCGGCTTCGACGATCCGGACATCCAGGCCCGGCGCGACGAGTTGTCGCGCTATCACCTGGAAATCACCGACGGGCGCAACGATTTCCACCGCCAGCCCTTCCACCGCGTGGTCGCCATCAGCTTTTTGGAGGCCGAGATCGAACACACGCCGAGCGGCGGCGAGATCTACCATCTGAAGGAACTGCGTTCCGGCGGCGAGGCCAGCTTCGGCGAAAAGAAACTGCTGCAGGGCTTCTTCGGCTATTTCGAGCGCATCCGCCCGCGCCTGGTCAGCTTCAACGGCCGGGGCTTCGATCTGCCGGTGCTGAAATACCGGGCCATGGCCCATGGCGTGCAAGCGGCGCTGCTGCACGACACATCCAACAAGTGGGAAAACTACACTGCGCGCTACGCCCTCGACTGGCATTGCGATCTGATCGAGGCTCTGTCGGATTTCGGCGCCTCGGCGCGGATCAAGCTGAACGAGGTCTGCGCGATCTTAGGATTGCCCGGCAAGTTCGGCGTCGACGGGTCGCAGGTCGCCCCCATGTTCGACGACGGCCGCGTCGCCGAAATCCGCGACTACTGCGAAACGGACGTCCTCAACACCTATCTGGTCTATCTGCGCTGGCAGCATCATCGCGGCGTGCTGACGACGGAAGCTTTGAACAAAGCATTGGCCGACGTGATCTCCCTGGTCGACGCCGAGGGCGAGGCCCGCCCGCACCTCAGGCAATTCATCGAGGCCTGGGGCGAGGCGTCGGGCAACAAGTTCCTGATGGATTAATCGCCTTCCGTCACCCCCGCGAAAGCGGGGGTCCAGAATGCCGAACGCTGGATTCCCGCCTTCGCGGGAATGACGACAAGGCGTTCTTCGGCGGCTTAACTGTCGTCGTCCGGATGCCGGACCTTGGAAATCGCCGCCCCCGGGAAAGTCTCCATCACCGCCTTGACCAGCGGATGCTCGGCGACCTCGTCCTTTTCCGCCGCCTGGGCCTTGGCCTGCTGTTCGGCCAGGGTCGGCTGGCCCGCCTCGTTGGACACGGTGACCATCCAGCGTTCGCCGGTGACGGATTTCAGGAACTTGCCGAGGTCGCCCGCCAGATTGTCGGGGGCGCCCGGGCCCGGGCGGAATTCCATGCGGCCCGGCTCGAAGGTCACCAAATGCACCTGGGCCATCATGTGGGATTGCAGGATGCCTTCTTTCAGTTGCCCGGCCAGGGCCACCAGGTCGGCGAAGGTGTCGAGGCGCGCCTGCAGGGGGGCGGTGTCCGCCTGGGCCGTGGGGGCCGGGTCGTAATCCGGTTCCCCGTCGTAATCGGGGACGTCGTCGTAATCGGGTTCGGGCTGGGCCAAAGCGCGGGCGGCGCCGCCGCCGGACGACGGCGGGGACGCGGGCGCCGGTGACGGTGCGGGGGCCTGCGGTGCGGCGGCCTGCGGCGCCTGCGGGGCCGGAGCCTGCGGCGCGGCGGGGGCCGGCGCCGTGGCGGCGTCGTCGGTCAGGCGGCGGATCGCCTCTTCCGGGGTCGGCATGTTGGCGGCATGGGCCAGGCGCACGATGACCATTTCCGTGGCCTGGATGGCGTTCGGCGCGTGCTGCACCTCGCCCACACCCTTCAGCAGCATCTGCCAGGCGCGGGCCAGGGCGCCCATACCCAGGCGCTCGGCAAGGTCCTTGCCGCGCACGCGCTCGATCTCGGGCACGGCGGGATCGGTCAGGGTTTCCGGCACCAGCTTGGCGCGGGTCAGGAAATGGACGATTTCCAGAAGGTCGTTGAGCACCGCCGCCGGATCGGCGCCGTCCTGATACATGGCGGCCAGTTGGTTGAGCGCCCCCGGCGTGTCGCCCTGGAGCGTCTTTTCCAGAAGGTCGAAGCCCTGCGAACGGTCGGCCAGGCCCAGCATGTCGCGCACCAGGTCTTCGCCGATGGCGCCTTCGGTCATGGCGATGGCCTGATCCAGGATCGACAGGCCGTCGCGCACGGAGCCGTCGGCGGCGCGGGCGATCAGGTGCAGGGCGGCCTCGGAAATCTCCGCCCCTTCCTTGGCGCAGATGCCCTTGAAGTGGTCGGCCAGGCGCTGCACCTCGATGCGGCGCAGATCGAACCGCTGACAGCGAGAGAGGACCGTCACCGGCACCTTGCGGATTTCCGTGGTCGCGAAGATGAACTTCACATGCTCCGGCGGTTCCTCCAGCGTCTTCAGAAGCGCGTTGAAGGCGTTCTTCGACAGCATGTGGACTTCGTCGATGATGTAGATCTTGAACCGGGCCGAGGTCGGGCGGTAGCGCACGCCGTCGATGATTTCGCGGATGTCGTCGACGCCGGTGCGCGACGCCGCATCCATTTCCATCACATCGACGTGGCGGTCCTGAGCGATGGCCTTGCAGTTGGCGCAGACGCCGCAGGGATCGACCGTGGGGCCGCCGGTGCCGTCGGCGCCTATGCAGTTGAGCGCGCGGGCGATGATGCGCGCCGTCGTGGTCTTGCCGACACCGCGCACGCCGGTCAGCACGAAGGCATGGGCGAGGCGGCCGGCGGCGATGGCGTTGGTCAGGGTGCGGACCATCGCCTCCTGGCCGATCAGGCTGGTGAAGTCGGTCGGCCGGTACTTGCGCGCGAGAACCTGATAGGCCGCCTGATCGGGGGCGGCGTCACCCCCGCCGGAAGCGGCGGGTGCGGGATGGTCCCGGGTTGCGTCCATATCGTCCATGGGCCGTCCGTGGCGGGAGGGGCTGGGGGGCCCGGCTTCGGGCGGCGGCGGCACCCCCTGGGGCCGCGCACCTGGGAAATTAAGCGGAGACTGGCACCGACCCGGGCCGAAACTCGTTACGGCTGCTTCCTTCCGGACCTGACCGGGTTCGCGAGGAAGCCCGTCCGGGCCAGTCTCCTGGCCTTAATATAGCAACTCTTGGCGGGGTTTCCACAAGCACGGCACACATCCCTGCTGGGGATAAATCGCCGGGGCCGTCTGGGCCGTTGCCAAGGGCCGGTGCCTGTGCCAATTTTCCCGGATGCCGAAAAGATTGATGTATACGGGCGGTCCCCTGGACCGGGCCGGCGACCGGCGGCGCGATAGCGCCGGGATCGCGGAACTTCTCAACCATCCCCAGGCGCGGGTCGCCCCCGTGTGGCGCGACCGCAACCTGGTGGAGCCGGGGGAAAGCCCGCGGGCTGGCTGGCTGACCGGCGCCGCGGCGGTGACCGTGACGACGCAGTCCAGCGTGCAGGTATTCCTGGGGTTATGGAACGACGCGCCCTATTTCGCCGTCGACCTGTCCCACCATGACGAGGACGTGCTGCCGACGCTGGTCAACGGCGCCACCTTCGAGGACCTGCGCCAGGTCGGACGCCTGCTCGCCGCCGACGAGGCGACGATCCTGGCCTATGCCCGGGGCATGACCCATTGGCACCGGCGGCAGAAATACTGCAGCGACTGCGGCAGCCCGACGGAGGCCCGCGACAGCGGCCATGTCCAGGCCTGCACCAATGCGGATTGCGGACGCAGCCATTTCCCGCGCACGGACCCGGCGGTCATCATGCTGGTGACCCACGTCGGGACCGACGGCGTCGACCGTTGTCTGCTGGGCTGGTCGACGCGCTGGGAATTTCCCATGTATTCGACCCTGGCCGGGTTTGTGGAGCCGGGCGAAAGCCTGGAGGAAGCCGTGGCCCGCGAGGTGCTGGAGGAATCGGGCATCCGCGTCGACGACGTGACCTACCGGGGGTCGCAGCCCTGGCCGTTTCCGGCCTCGCTGATGCTGGGCTTCCGGGCCCGGGGGCTGAACGCCGACATCACCGTCGATCCCACGGAAATCCGCGAGGCCAAATGGTTTTCCCGCGCCGATCTGGCCCAGTTCGGCGAATTCTACGGCGAAACGGACCCCAACCGTCCGCGCCTGCCGCGCACGGACAGTATCTCGCGGCGGCTGATCAACGACTGGATCGACGAGGGCGATTGATCCGCGCTCGGCCGGCGCGACACGGGAAATTTCCCGTCAGCTCTGATGGATGGGTAGGGTAAACCGGATCGACGAGCCCTGGCCTTCGGCGCTTTCCACATGAAGCTGCCCCCCCAGTTTCTCGACAAGTTCCTTGCACAAGAGCAGGCCGAACCCGGTCCCCGTTTCCCCCCTGGTCCCCCGCGTCGATTGCTTCTGATCCAGGTGGAACAAATTTTCCAGTTTCTTGCGGGTCATGCCGATCCCCGTATCGACGATCTCGATGAACCCGAAACCGTCCGTTTCACCGGACCTGATGGTTATTACACCGTTGTCCGGGGTGAACTTGATGGCGTTGTCGATCAGGTTGCGCAGGACCGTGTCGACCATGCGGGCGTCGGCATGCACCCGATTCTTCAGATCGGCGTCATTTTTGAACGTGATCTGCTTGGCCGACGCCAGGGGGCCGAACCGGTTAAGGCTCGTTGTGATCGCCTGCGACGCGTCCATGGGGGCGGGCTCGAATTCCATACGGTCCAGCTGCAGGCGCGACCAGTCCAAGAGATCTTCCAGCAGTTCGTAGGCCTGTTCCGCCGCGCGGTGAACCATCGCCCCGTATTCGGCAACGTTGCCGGCATTCATCGTTGATGCCTGGGTCGCGAGAATTTCCGAGAACTGCAGCAGACCCGCGAACGGGCTTTTCAGGTCATGAGCGATGATCGCGAAAAAGCGGTCCTTCTGGGCATTCAGTTTTTCCAGCTCGTCCCGCTGCGCCTCTATTTCCTGCCGGGCCTGGCGAAGATCGGTGATATCGGCGCGTATGCCGACAATGCCGCCGTCGCGGGTTTTCCGTTCCTCGACGCGGATGATCCGGCCGTCGGGCATGTTGAATTCGATAGGGCCCTTGGGATTGAAGTGATGGTCGAGCCGGCGGCGAATCCAGGGTTCCACGTCGTCTCCCTCCTCGGGGCCCCACTGCCCCGTTTCGACGCCCGCCCGCAGGCAGGTTTCATAGGACACGCCGGGCACGAAAACGTCGCCCGCCAAGGGATACATCTCGGCGATCTTGCCGTTGACCAGGACCAGCCTGTCATCCGCGTCGAAATAGATCAGCCCTTCGGAAATGCCTTCGATCGCCGCCGTCAGGATATCATCCGTCTGCCGCTCATCGTGCCGGCCGTCGGCAACGACCCGCAACAGGCCGACCGTCAGCAGAACCATGCCGCCCAGGAACCCGACGACGTATTGCGCGATCGGATAAATCCAGGCCCCGGCCGGGCTGTCGGGCGGCGCCGCGCCGTCCAGATGGCGCCAAAGATATATCGCGGAGGCAAGCAGCAGAACGCAAAGCCCGGCCAGAACCCATGTCCAGCCCGGACGTTTGTTCAGCGCCTTTGCCCTTCCGACATGGAAAATATAGAAAATCAGAAAAACGAGGCCGGCGACAAATACGCTTTCCGCAAAGGTCTCGGTCATCTTCGTGTTGACCTGACGTTCCGACAAGAGCCTGGCGCGGCCCGTGAACGAGCCGCATTATTCTCATTGTATTCAGATTGAAAAATATACCATTTCGCACAACATTGAAACCACCTGGATGTCATAAACAAATATGCAGATTGGTTGATCCGGGATGACCCTGTCCCGAAGTTCGCGACAGGTCCTGGCACGCCGGGAGACCCCACCAAAATGTGAACGGATGTGCGTGGCAATCGGCGCCGCGCCGGCGGATATAGACCGCAATTCTGATCACCTTTTGCAAGGAGCCCGGCCCATGACCGACCTTTCCCTGTCCCCCGCCGCTAGGACCATCACCGCCACCGTAAACGGCGAAATCATCGCCGAAAGCACCAAGGCGCAGATCCTGAAGGAAGGCGCCTACGCCCCGATGTACTATTTTCCCAAGGCGGATGTCCGCATGGACGCCCTGGCGGCCTCGGACAAATCCACCCTGTGCCCGCACAAGGGCACGGCCAGCTACTGGACCATCAACGCCGGCGGCCGCACGGCGGAAAACAGCGCCTGGGCCTACGAAACCCCGCCGACGGGGCTGGAGGCCATGGCCGGGCACATCGCGTTCTACCCGTTCGTGGTCAAGTTTGAGGAAAAGTAGCCGCCCGGGTCAGTAAGGACTGCCGTCCTTGCGGCTGAACTGCCATTTGCCGTCATCCCCCATGCGGGCCTGGATATCGTCACGGGGATAACTGGCCGCGTCGCCCGGCGTGCGGTCGCCGACTTCCAGATACAGCACGTCGGCCGCCGTCCGGTTGACCAGATGATGGGCCGAACCGCCGGCGGGAAAGCCCGCGCACATGCCGGGCGAAAGCTCGGTTTCGCCATCTTCCGTGACCAGGGTGGGCGCCCCCTCAAGGATATAGATGAACTCGTCCTGGCGGGTGTGGCGGTGGAGCAGGGCCGATTCGCCGCCCGGCGCCAACCGTGTCAGGTTGACGCCGAAATTGGCGAGCCCGAACAGGTCGCCCAACTGGCGCTTTTCCCGTCCGGCCATGCGGCTGAAAAAGGGTTCCGGATAGGTCGAGGGCTTGGCCCGGGGGGCGACGTCCAATGCCCGGACGGCAGGCGGCTTTTCATCGGTCATGTTGGATGATCTCCCTCCCGGGCGGGACTACTGCGTTTCGTCGCCGCGCAGGCCCAGGTGCCACATCAGGCCCAGAATGCCGCCCTTGACCCGCGGCAGCAGCGCCAGCGTAAGCCCCAACGTCACCGGCACGGCGACACCAAGCAGCATCCAGGTCGGCGGCGACATCAGCTGTTCGCTCATCAGCAGCATCGGCACCACCATATGACCGACGATGGCCATGGTCAGGTAGGGCGGAAAGTCATCGGCCCGGATATGCCCCAGCTCCTCCCCGCAATGGGGGCAGTCCACGACCTTCAGATAGCCCTTGAAGCTGTGGCCGATGCCGCAGCTGGGGCAGCGCCGGGCAAGGCCGCGCAGGATGGCAAGGCCCAGATGGGGCCGGATGTCTTCGAAGGTCACGGGGATCAGCCTCCTTGGGCGGCTTTGCGGAAGGGATGGGCCGGATAGGTGCCCAGCACCTTGATCCATTCGGAATAGTGGGTCAGGTCCTCGAACGCCAGTTTGACCGCGGGCGCGTCGAGATGGCCGTCGACCTCGGCGAAGAACTGGGCCGCGACGAAATCCGGGCCGACATAGCTTTCCAGCTTGGTCATGTTGACGCCGTTGGTCGCGAAGCCGCCCATGGCCTTATACAGCGCCGCGGGAACGTTCCGCACCCGGAACGTGAAGCTGGTGATGTAATCGACGCCGTCCGCATGGACCGACGCCTGGGCCTCGCGGGTCATGACGACGAAGCGGGTGGTGTTGTGCTCCGCATCCTCGATGTTCTGCTTGAGCGATTCGAGGCCGTAGATTTCCCCGGCCAGGCTCGACGCGATGGCCGCCTGGGACTTGTCGCCCTGGGCCGCGATGTCCTTGGCGGCACCCGCCGTGTCGACATGCACCACGGGGGTCACACCCAGCTCGCGGATCAGATCGCGGCACTGGTTGAGGGCATGGACATGGCTGTGAACATCGGTCAGTTCGCTGATTTTACTGCCCGGCACGGCAAGAAGATGGTGGTTCACCCGATGAAAATGCTCGCCGATGATGTGCAGGCCGGAATCGGGCAGCAGGTGATGGATGTCGGCGACCCGCCCGGCGACGGAATTTTCGATGGGAATCATGGCCAGCCGGGCCCGGCCGTCATGCACGGCGGCGAAGGCGTCTTCGAAGGTGCGGCAGGGCAGCGGGTCCATCTCCGGGTGCGCCTCACGGCAGGAAAGATGGGAATAGGCGCCGGGCATGCCCTGGAAGGCGATCGTGGTATCGGATGAGGCCATGATTGAGCGGTCTTGGGTCCGGGAGGGTATGGCCCAGAGATCACGGGCCTTTTCAAAAACTTGCGGAGTATCGTTGGCGAGCGGGAGCCTGTCAACGCGGGGCGTGGACCGGATCACCGAAAGGCGTCTCATGCCGCTTGAACATGGCGGCATGGGCGGTTAAATTCCCCGCAACAATCGGCAAAGGATAACACCATGCAGTTCTCCCGGATGGAAAAACTCGGTTTCGGCGTTCTTGTGACGGCCTGGGTCGTGTGGGGCACCAACAAGATCGGCGATACGCTGGTCCATGCGAACGAGCCCGAAAAGATGGGCTTCGAGGTCGCCGTCGCCGACCAGGGCGACGCCAAGGACGCGGCGCCGGTCGAAGTCGAGAAGCCGGTGATGGAACTGATCGCCACGGCCTCCGCCGACGCGGGCGCCAAGGTGTTCAAGAAATGCACGGCCTGCCATACCGCCGAAGCGGGCGCCAAGCACAAGATCGGCCCCAACCTGTGGGGCATCGTCGGCCACGACCAGGGCAAGGCCGAGGGCTTCAATTATTCCAGCACCCTGGCCGGCCTGGGCGGCAAGTGGACCCTCGAGGAGCTGAACAAGTTCCTCAACAATCCCAAGGAATACGCGCCGGGCAACAAGATGACCTTCCGCGGCGTTCCCAAGAATGCCGATCGCGCGGCCCTGCTGGTCTACCTGCAATCCCTGAAGTAAGGCTTTCACGGCTTTCATTCGACCGGAGGACGGCGCCGTGACGCAATCGACCACGGACGCCCTGACCGACCAGTGCATGGCCCTGGCCATGGACATGGCGGCCCGCGCGCGAACAATCGTGCTGGGCTTTTACGGCACCGCCCCCGACGTCGAGGACAAGGCCGACCAAAGTCCCGTGACCAAGGCCGACCGGGAATGCGAGGCGGCCCTGCGCGAGATGATCGCCGGCAAATTCCCCCATCACGGTATTTTCGGCGAGGAATTCGGCGCCGAGAACGCGGATGCCGAATTCGTCTGGGTGCTCGACCCCATCGACGGCACCAAGGCCTTCGTCACCGGCAAGCCCCTGTTCGGCACCCTGATTGGCCTGATGAAGGGCGGCGCGCCCTGGCTCGGCGTCATGGACAACCCGGCCCTGGACGAAGTCTGGGCCGGCGCCCCAGGCCTGGGCGCCACGCGCAACGGCGCGGCCGTGCGCTGCCGGCCCTGCCCCGATCTGGCCCGGGCCTGGCTGTACACCACCTCGCCGCAGATGCATCAGGGACTCGACTTCGGCCGCTTCGAAGACCTGCGCCACCGCTGCCGCCACGGCCTGTACGGCGGCGACTGCTACAGCTACGGCCTGGTCGCCCGCGGCCGCACGGACCTTGTCTGCGATTCCAGCATGCAGCCCTATGACTATGCCGCCCTGGTGCCCATCGTCGAGGGGGCCGGCGGGCGCATGACCGACTGGTCCGGCGGCACCCTGGGCCTGGCGGGCGACGGCACGGTGATCGCCGCGGGCGACGCGGCGCTGCACGCACAGGCCGTGGCCGTCCTCGGCGGCTGAAGTCCGTCACAGGCTTGCCACAAAGGCGAGCCACTTCTTGACCAGAACCGGCTAATCTCCGTATTCCGACGCAGCGAACACCGCATTTCGGGGGAAACAAAGATGCGATTTCTGAGCGCCCTTCTCGTCCTCACCTGCCTGTCCCTGCCCGCCGGCGCCGCCGATGCACCCAAGCCGGTGCACGGGCTCGCCATGCACGGCGACCTGAAGTACGGCCCGGATTTCAAGCATTTCGACTATGTCAATCCGAACGCCCCCAAGGGCGGCACCGTGCGCCTGGGCGCCACCGGCAGCTTCGACAGCTTCAATCCCTTCATCATCAAGGGCACGGCGGCGGGGGCGGCGGGCTTCGTCTACGACACCCTGATGGACGACGCGGCGGACGAGCCGTTCAGCCAGTACGGCCGCCTGGCCGAGACCGTGACCATGCCCGACGACCGGTCCTGGGTCGAATTCACCCTGCGCAAGGAAGCCCGCTGGCACGACGGCATGCCGGTGACGGTCGAGGACGTGATCTTTTCCTTCAACACCCTGGTCAAGGAGGGCGCGCCCTTCTACCGATTCTATTACGGCAACGTGGCCGAGATCGCGCAGACCGGCGAGCGGTCCGTGAAATTCATCTTCAAGCCGGGCGAGAACCGGGAACTGCCGCTGATCCTGGGCCAGCTGACGGTCCTGCCCAAGCACTACTGGAAGGACAAGGAATTCAACAAGACGACCCTGGAGCCGCCGCTGGGCTCAGGGCCCTACAAGATCACCGAGTTCGAGGCCGGACGCTTCGTCAAGCTGACCCGCGTCAAGGACTACTGGGGCAAGGACATCCCGGTGATGACGGGCTACAACAATTTCGACGAGGTCATCTTCGACTACTACCGCGATTCCAACGTGGCGCTGGAGGCCTTCCTGGCCGGGCGTTACGACTACAAGTCGGAGAATTCGTCCAAGGCCTGGGCCACGGCCTATGAGACGCCTGCCGTGAAGAGGGGCGTCCTGGTCAAGGAACAGATCCACCACGACCGCCCGGCCGGCATGCAGGGTTTCGCCTTCAACACCCGGCGCGAACTGTTCAACGACCCCCAGGTGCGCCACGCCCTGGCCTATGCCTTCAACTTCGAATGGTCGAACAAGGCCCTGTTCTACGGCCAGTACGAACGCACCCGCAGCTATTTCCAGAATTCGGACATGGCGGCCACCGGCCTGCCGGGGCCGGACGAGATGAAGCTGCTGGAACCGTTCAAGGACGACCTGCCGCCGGAAGTCTTCACCAAGGAATACAGCCCGCCAAAAGGCGACGAGGGCGGCAACATCCGCTCCAACCTGCGAACGGCGTCCAAGCTGCTGACCGACGCCGGCTGGGTGATCAAGAACGGCAAGCGGATCAACGCCAAGACCGGCGCGCCCTTTGCTTTCGAAATGCTGCTGGTCAGCCCCTTGTTCGAGCGCATCGCCCTGCCCTTCGCCAAGAACCTGGAAAAACTGGGCATCGCCATGACCGTGCGCACCATCGACACGGCCCAGTACCGCCGCCGCCTGGATACCTTCGATTTCGACATGGTGGTCGGCGGGTTCGGCCAATCCCTGTCGCCGGGGAACGAGCAGCGCGAATTCTGGTCGACGGCCGCCGCCGACCAGGAAGGCTCGCGCAACATCATGGGCATCAAGTCCAAGGCCGTCGACGCCATCGTCGAGAAACTGATCGCCGCCCCCTCGCGGAAAGACCTGGTGACGGCCTGCCGGGCGCTCGACCGCGTCCTGCAATGGGGGCATTACATGATCCCCAACTGGCACGCGCCCTACGACCGCATCGCCTATTGGGACAAATTCGCCCGGCCCAAGGTGACGCCGACGCGCGGCAACCAGCTGTTCGCCTGGTGGGTCGATCCGGCCAAGGCCAAGTCGCTGGCCGACCGCAAGAAGGGGTTGTGAGCCGGGTCCACGGGAACGGTAGCCGTCAAGGCCGCCAAGCCCTATCATCGCCGCCATGTTCGCATATATCCTCCGCCGACTGCTGCTGATCCCGCCGACGCTGCTCGGCATCATGATCATCAACTTCGCCGTGGTGCAGATTCTGCCCGGCGGGCCGATCGAACAGTTGATCGCCCAGATTTCGGGCGAAGACGTGTCGTCGACGGCCCGGGTATCCGGCGACGGCGGCTCCGAGGTCATGTCCGCCAAGCCCCCGGCCCGGGGATCGGGCGGCGACTCGACGGTGACCAGCAAGTACCGGGGCGCCCAGGGTCTGCCGCCGGAATTCATCAAGGACCTGGAACGCCAGTTCGGCCTGGACAAGCCGGCCCATGAGCGCTTCTGGCTGATGATGAAGCGCTACGTGACCTTCGATTTCGGCAACAGCTATTTCCGCGACCAGTCGGTGACGCAGCTGGTGCTCGACAAGATGCCCGTGTCGATCTCCCTCGGCCTGTGGACGACGCTGCTGGTCTATCTGATCTCGATCCCGCTCGGCGTCGCCAAGGCCGTGCGCGACGGATCGAAATTCGACGTCTGGACCTCGGGCCTGGTGATCTTCGGCAATGCCGTGCCGGGATTCCTGTTCGCGATCCTGCTGATCGTGCTGTTCGCCGGCGGGCGGTTCTGGGATGTCTTCCCCCTGCGCGGGCTGGTCTCGGAAAACTTCGCCGACCTTACGACCTGGGGCCAGGTGAAGGATTATTTCTGGCACCTGACCCTGCCCATCCTGTCCATGGTGATCGGCGGCTTCGCCGGGCTGACCATGCTGACCAAGAATTCGTTCCTGGAACAGATCAACCAGCAATACGTGGTGACCGCCCGCTCCAAGGGCCTGACGGAAAGTCAGGTGCTGTACGGTCATGTGTTCCGCAACGCCATGCTGATCGTCATCGCGGGCTTTCCCTCGGCCTTCATCGGCATCCTGTTCACGGGAGCACTCTTGACCGAGGTCATCTTCTCCCTCGACGGGCTCGGCCTGCTGGGCTTCGATGCGGCGCTCACCCGCGATTACCCGGTGATGTTCGCGACGCTGTACTTCTTCACCCTGCTGGGCCTGCTCATGGGCATCATCGGCGACGTCATGTACCACATCATCGATCCGCGCATCGATTTCGAGGCGCACGAGGTCTGATGTCATGAGCCCGGATACGACCGCCGCCGCCGATACCGCCACGACCGCCCCGCCCCTGCCCGGGCGGCGGGTGTGCGGCCTGCGCATCACGCCGCTGACCGACCGCCGGCTCGCCAATTTCCGGCGCAACCGCCGGGGCTACTGGTCGCTATGGATCTTCATCATCCTGTTCGTGCTGTCGCTGGGCGCCGAGCTGATCGCCAACGACAAGCCGTTCCTGGTCTATTACAACGGCGGGTTCTACATCCCCTTCGCCGAGGAATACGCGGAAACCACCTTCGGCGGCGAGTTCGCGACCGAGGCCGATTACCGCGACCCCTTCGTCAAGGACCTGATCAACGCCAAGGGCTGGATGCTCTGGCCGCCCATCCCCTATGCCTACGACACGGTGATCAAGGACCTGCCCGGCCCGGCCCCCTCGCCGCCGACGCTGGACAACTGGCTGGGCACCGACGATCAGGGCCGCGACGTGATGGCGCGGATGATCTACGGCTTCCGCATTTCCGTCCTGTTCGGCCTGACGCTGACGGCGATCAGCGCCGTGGTCGGCATCGCCGCCGGGGCGGTGCAGGGATACTTCGGCGGCTGGATCGACCTGCTGGCCCAGCGCTTCATGGAGATATGGTCGGGCCTGCCGACTCTCTACCTGCTGATCATCCTGGCCAGCGTGGTGACCCCCAGCTTCTGGTGGATTCTGGGCCTGATGCTGCTGTTTTCCTGGATGGCCTTCGTCGGCGTGGTGCGCGCCGAGTTCCTGCGCGCGCGCAATTTCGATTACGTGCGGGCGGCCCGCGCCCTCGGCGTGTCGGACCGGGTCATCATGTTCAAGCATGTCCTGCCCAACGCCATGGTCGCGACCCTGACCTTCCTGCCCTTCATTCTCTCGGGCGCGATCACCACGCTGACCTCTCTCGACTTCCTCGGCTTCGGCCTGCCCGCCGGGTCGCCGTCCCTGGGTGAGTTGCTGAACCAGGGCAAGAATAACATCCAGGCGCCCTGGCTGGGCTTCACGGCGTTCTTCTCCCTCGCCATCATGCTGTCGCTGCTGGTCTTCGTCGGCGAGGCCGTGCGCGACGCCTTCGACCCCCGCAAGGTGTTCAAGGAATGACCAAGCTTCTGGAAATCAACGATCTGCACGTCACCTTCGGCCAGGGCCCGGGGGCCGTCACCGCCGTGCAGGGGGCGGGCCTGACGATCGAAAAAGGCGAGACCCATGCCCTGGTCGGGGAATCGGGATCGGGCAAGTCGGTGACCGCGTTGTCGGTCATGCAGCTGCTGCCCTATCCCTTGGCCCATCATCCCCGGGGATCGATCAAGTTCAACGGCGAGGAACTGGTGGGGGCACCCGGCGGGGTCATGCGCGCCATCCGCGGCAACCAGATCGCGATGATCTTTCAGGAACCGCTGACCAGCCTCAACCCCCTGCATGCCATCGAAAAGCAGATCGCCGAGGTCCTGTTCCTGCATCAGCACATGACGGCCAAGCAGGCGCGGGCCCGGGTGCTGGAACTGCTCGACCTGGTCGGCCTGGGCGAGGCGGCATCGCGCCTGCAGTCCCTGCCCCATGAATTTTCCGGCGGCCAGCAGCAGCGCATCATGATCGCCATGGCGCTGGCCAACAATCCGGACCTGTTGATCGCGGACGAGCCGACCACGGCCTTGGACGTGACCATCCAGGCCCAGGTCCTGAAGCTGATGAAGGAGATTCAGGCCAAGCTCGGCATGGCCCTCCTGCTGATCACCCATGATCTCGGCATCGTGCGCCGCATGGCCGACACGGTATCGGTCATGAACGACGGGCGGGTCGTCGAACAGAGCGCGACCGAGACCCTGTTCACCAACCCGCAGCATGACTACACCCGCCACCTGCTGGCGGCCGAACCCAAGGGCCGGCCCGAGCCCGCCGATCCGTCGGCGCCGGAACTTCTCAAGGGCGCCGACATGAAGGTCTGGTTCCCCGTGAAACGCGGGCTGCTGCGCCGCACGGTGGGGCATATCAAGGCCGTCGACGGCATTTCGTTAGAAGTGAAACGCGGCCATACGCTGGGCATCGTCGGCGAATCCGGATCGGGCAAAAGCACGTTGGGCCGGGCCTTGCTGCGCCTGGAACGCTCCCAGGGCGACATTCTGTTCGAGGGCGCCAACATCCAGGGCTGGCAGTTCAAGCAGATGCGGCCGCTGCGCCGGGAAATGCAGATCGTGTTCCAGGACCCCTTCGGCAGTCTGAGCCCGCGCCTGTCCGTCGGCCAGATCATCGAGGAAGGCTTGGTCGTCCATGATCTCGGCGGCGACGCCGCCGCGCGCCGCCAGCTGGTCGCCGAGGCCCTGCACGAGGTCGGCCTGACGCCCGAGATGCAGGACCGCTATCCCCACGAATTTTCCGGCGGCCAGCGCCAGCGCATCTCCATCGCCCGGGCGCTTGTCCTCAAGCCAAAGTTCATGGTGCTGGACGAGCCGACCTCGGCGCTGGACATGTCCGTGCAGGCGCAGATCGTCGACCTGCTGCGCGACTTGCAAAAGAAGCACGATCTGGCCTACCTGTTCATTTCCCACGATCTGAAGGTCGTGCGCGCCGTCAGTCACGAGATTGCCGTCATGCGCCACGGCCGCGTCGTCGAATACGGGTCCGCCCAGCAGATCATCGACGATCCCAAGGATCCCTACACCAAGGCCTTGATGGCCGCCGCCTTCGAGTTGAAGGCCGACGAAACCGGAGTCGTTTCAACATAATGGTTACCGTTCTCTACATGGCCCCCGGGGACAAACCCGATCCCTGGCGGGACGCCTTTCTTGCGCAGATGCCCGAAGCCGATTTCCGCGTGTGGTCCGACGACCCGGCCAAGGATGAAACCGGCGACACCGCCGACATCGACTACGCCATCGTGTGGAAGCCCAAACCGGGGTTCCTCAAGACCCTGCCCAACCTGAAGGCGATCTTTTCCATGGGGGCCGGGGTCGACCATCTGTGGAACGATCCGGACCTGCCGGACAGCGTGCCCCTGGTGCGCCTGGTCGACCGCTGCCTGACCCAGGGGATGAGCGAATACGCCGTCTACTGGACGATCCATCATCACCGCAAGATGGGCGTCTATGCCGGCTGGGCCGCCGAACACAAATGGAAGCGCCTGCGCCAGGCCGACGCCGAACAGCGCCGGGTCGGCATACTTGGCCTGGGCGAGCTGGGCAGCGACGCGGCGAAAAAGCTGGTGCCCCTGCACTATCAGGTCGCCGGCTGGGCGCGCTCGAAAAAGGACATTCCCGGCGTCGAATGCTTCCATGGCCCGGATCAGTTGATCCCCTTCCTCAACCGCACGGACATCCTCATCTGCCTGCTGCCGCTGACCCCGGACACCCAGGGCATTGTCAACAAGGACACCCTGGCGGCCCTGCCCGAGGGCGCCTGCCTGATCAACTGTGCCCGCGGCGGCCATGTCGTGGACGACGACCTGATCGCCGCCCTCGATTCAGGACATATCGCGGGGGCGACCTTGGACGTGTTCCACACGGAACCCCTGCCCGAAGATCATCCCTACTGGAGCCATCCCAAGGTCACCGTGACCCCGCATATGGCGAGCCTGACCGTGCCGCACTCCTCGACCGAGTGGTATGTGAAGAACATCCAGCGCATGGAAGCGGGGGAGCCGCCGCTCAACACGGTCGATCGCGGCACGCGGTATTGAACCGCCGCCCCATCCGTCATCCCCGGGCTTGACCCGGGGGCCGTCCTGGCGCCGACCGTGGATTGCCGGGTCAAGCCCGGCAATGGCGAAAGAGGGAAGCCCGCCAGTTAGTTGAACGGGCCGACGTAGCCGTAGGCCACGGCGAGCAGGAAAATCCCGAGCACGATGCGGTAGATCACGAAGGGCGTGAAGTTGGCGCGCCGGAGCCAGGCCATCATCACGGCGATGGCGACCAGCGCCGTGACGAAGGCAAGGCCCGCCGCCGTGAAGGCGTCGGCCGTCAGCGTCGCGTCGCCCGCGCGCCACAGCTCATACCCCTTCAGGGCGCCGGCCCCCAGGATCGCCGGGATCGACAGCAGCATGGAAAAGCGGGCGGCGTCCGTGCGCTCCATGCCCAGCAACCGCGCCGCCGTCATGGTGATGCCGGCGCGCGAGGTGCCCGGGACCAGCGCCAGGCATTGGGCGATGCCGATCACCAGGGCATCGGAGATTTCCAGATGTTCGATGCGCCGGAGCGTCATGCCGATATGGTCGACGACATAAAGAAGAATGCCGAAACCCAGGGTCGCCCAGGCGATGATTTCGAGGGACCGCAGGCCGCCCGGATAATAATGGTTGAGGGCGTAGCCGGCGCCGATCACCGGCAGGGTCGCCAGAATCACCAGCCCCGCCAGCTTGGCCCCCCGGTCGCGCCGCCCCTTGAGTGCACGGCCCAGGCCCGCCAGCATGTCCCAGATGTCGCGGTGGACGTAGAGCACCACGGCGCCCAGGGTGCCGACATGAACGGCGACGTCGATCACCAATCCCTGGTCGGGCCAGCCCAGAAGCTGGGGCGTGACCGCGAGATGGGCCGAGGAGGAGATCGGGAGAAACTCCGTGATCCCCTGAATCAGCGCCAAAATCGCAAGATGTAGTGTAGGCAAGGCGTGCTCCTACGACTTTTGGGTCTTCTAGCCGATCCCCGGGGCCCTGCCAAGAGGCCGTGCGGGCAGGGGAGGTTATTGTGCACCTGCTCATAAGGGCCGAAACGGGCCAATTTCCTGTGATTTTTATGACACTTGAGGGAGGTTTTTGTTTGGCGTCCGGGTCTCGGATTGCTATCTAAATGGTCTCTCAAGAACCCGCGAATAGGAAGTTAACGCATGAGCCAGACCTCACGGCGCAACGGTTATGGACTGCCCGTTGAAGAGGGGATGTACGACCCCTTGAACGAGCACGACGCTTGTGGATTCGGCTTCATCGCCGACATTCACAATCAGCCGCGCCATGAGATCGTGCATCAGGCCCTGGAAATCGTCCACCACATGGATCACCGGGGCGCCATCGGCGCCGATCCCATGGCCGGCGACGGTGCGGGGATTCTGATTCAGCTGCCTGACGCGTTCATCCGCAAGGTGTTCGCCAAGCAGGGCGTCGAGGTGCCGGCCAAGGGCGATTACGCGCTCGGCATGGTGTTCCTGCCGCGCGACCACAAGCTGCGCGACCTTGCCATCAAGGCCATCGAAAAGACCACCGCCGCCGAGGGCCAGATCCTGCTGGGCTGGCGCGACGTGCCGACGGACAACAGCGTGCTCGGCGAAAGCGTCAAGCCGAACGAGCCGGTGATCCGCCAGGTGCTGATCCAGCGCGGCCCGGACACGGCCGACAACGCGGCGTTTGAACGCAAGCTCTACGTCATCCGCAAGCAGGCCCATCACGCGCTGTGGGACAAGGACGAGGGCTCGTGGCAGGACTTCTATTTCCCGTCCCTGTCGTCGGCCACCATCGTCTACAAAGGCATGGTGCTGGCGCCCAACCTGTCCAAGTACTACGTGGATTTCCAGGACACCGATTTCGCCACGGCGATCGCCCTGTTCCACCAGCGGTTTTCGACCAACACCTTCCCAAGCTGGCGCCTGGCGCAGCCGTTCCGCTTCCTCTGCCACAACGGCGAGATCAACACCCTGCGCGGCAACCTCAACTGGATGAACGCGCGCCGCCACAACATGTCGTCGAAGATTCTCGGCGACGACCTGGAAAAGCTGTGGCCGCTGATCGGCGACGGCTCGTCCGATTCGTCGACCTTCGACAACGCGCTCGAGCTTCTGGTCATGGGCGGCTATTCCCTCAGCCACGCCATGATGCTGATGATTCCGGAAGCCTGGAACAACAACCCGCAGATGGCGCCCGAACGGCGCGCCTTCTATGAATACTTCTCGGCCCTGATGGAACCCTGGGACGGCCCCGCCGCCATGGCCTTCACCAACGGCCGGCAGATCGCCGCGACCCTGGACCGCAACGGCCTGCGCCCGGCGCGCTACATCGTCACCGACGACGGCCTGGTGGTGATGGCGTCGGAAGTCGGCGTGCTGCCGATTCCGGAAGAAAAGATCGTCCAGAAATGGCGCCTGCAGCCGGGCAAGATGCTGCTGGTCGACCTGGAACAGCACCGCATCATTTCCGACGAGGAATTGAAGTCGGAACTGGCCGCCGAATATCCCTATCAGGAATGGCTCGACGCGACGCAGATCCACCTCGCCGACCTGCCGCCGGAAATCGGCCCCATGACGCCGGATTCCAAGACCCTTTTGGATCAGCAGCAGGCCTTCGGCTACAACCGCGAGGACCTCAAGTTCTTCCTCGACCCCATGGCCGAGAAGGGCGAGGACCCGGTCGGCTCCATGGGCCGCGACATTCCGCTGGCCATGCTGTCCGACAAGCCGCGCATGCTCTACGACTATTTCTTCCAGAACTTCGCGCAGGTCACCAACCCGCCCATCGACCCGATCCGCGAGGAACTGGTGATGTCGCTGGTCAGCTTCATCGGCCCGCGCCCGGACCTGCTCGACCTGGGGTCGGGCGGCACGCACAAGCGGCTTGAGGTCGACCAGCCGATCCTGTCCAACACGGACCTGGAGCGCATCCGCCGCATCGAGAACCACGTCGACGGCTCGTTCAAGACCTATACCCTGGACATCTGCTACCAGAACACGGGCCCGAACCGCCAGACCATGGCCCAGGCCATCGACCGCATCTGCCAAAAGGCAGAAAAGGTCGTGCGCGAACAGGGCTACAACATCATCATCCTGTCCGACCGCGGCCTGGACGCCGACAACATCGCCATTCCGGCGCTGCTGGCGACGGGGGCCGTGCACCATCACCTGATCCGCGAGGGCCTGCGCACCGAGGTCGGCCTGGTCGTGGAAACGGGCGAGGCGCGCCGCGTGCACGACTTCTGCCTGCTCGCCGGCTACGGCGCCGAGGCCATGAACCCCTATCTCGCCTTCGACACGATTTCCAACATCGTGCAGGAAAAGGCCAACGGCCTGTCCGAAGCCAAGGCCCATGCCTATTACATCAAGGCGGTCGGCAAGGGCATCATGAAGGTCATGTCCAAGATGGGCATCTCGACCTACCAGTCCTATTGCGGCGCGCAGATATTCGACGCCGTCGGCCTGTCGACCGATTTCATCGGCGCCTATTTCACGGGCACGGCGACCAAGGTCGAAGGGGCCGGCATCACCGAGATCGCGGAAGAAACCGAACGGCGCCACGCCCTGGCCTTCGGCGACGCGCCGATCTACCGTTCGGAACTGGACGTCGGCGGCGACCTGGCCTTCCGCATCCGCGGCGAGGAACACGTCTGGACGCCGGAAACCATCGGCACCCTGCAGCACGCCGTGCGCTCGGCCAACTACAAGCAGTTCAAGGCCTATACGGCCAAGGTCGACAACCAGGTCGCCAAGCTGAAGAACCTGCGCGGTCTGTTCGACCTCAAGCCGGTCGGCAAGCCGGTGCCGCTGGACGAGGTTGAGCCCGCATCGGAAATCGTCAAGCGCTTCGCCACGGGGGCCATGTCCTTCGGCTCCATTTCCTGGGAAGCGCATACCACCCTCGCCATCGCCATGAACCGCATCGGCGGCCGTTCCAACACGGGCGAGGGCGGCGAGGACGAAATCCGCTACAAGCCCCTGCCCAACGGCGATTCGATGAAGTCGCGCATCAAGCAGGTGGCGTCGGGCCGGTTCGGCGTGACCACGGAATACCTGGTCAACGCCGACGACCTGCAGATCAAGATGGCCCAGGGCGCCAAGCCCGGCGAGGGCGGCCAGCTGCCGGGCCACAAGGTCGATGAATGGATCGCCCGCGTGCGCCATTCGACGCCGGGTGTGGGCCTGATCTCGCCGCCGCCGCACCACGACATCTATTCCATCGAGGATCTGGCGCAGCTGATCCACGACCTGAAGAACGTCAACCCGAAGGCGCGGATTTCCGTCAAGCTGGTGTCCGAAGTGGGCGTCGGCACCGTCGCCGCCGGGGTGTCCAAGGCCTATGCGGACCATGTCACCATTTCCGGCCATGACGGCGGCACGGGGGCGAGCCCGCTGACCTCGATCCTCAACGCCGGCGGCCCGTGGGAACTGGGCCTGGCGGAAACCCATCAGACCCTGGTCATGAACGCGCTGCGCGGGCGCATCGCCGTGCAGGTCGACGGCGGCGTGCGCACGGGACGTGATGTCGTGATCGGGGCCCTTCTGGGCGCCGACGAATTCGGCTTCGCGACCTCGGCCCTGATCGCCGAGGGCTGCATCATGATGCGCAAGTGTCACCTGAACACCTGCCCGGTCGGCGTCGCGACCCAGGATCCGGAACTGCGCAAGCGGTTTACCGGCGAGCCGGAACACGTCGTCAACTTCTTCACCTTCATGGCCGAGGAAGTGCGCGAGATCATGGCCTCCCTCGGCTTCCGCACGATCAACGAGATGATCGGCCGGCGCGAGGCGCTGGACGTGCGCGCGGCGGTCGACCACTGGAAGGCCCATGGCGTCGACGTGACGCGGCTGCTCGCCCCGGTCAAGCCGGCGGAAGGCGTCGCCGTCTACAACTGCGAAACCCAAGACCACGGGCTCGACAAGGCGCTCGACCATCGGATGATCAAGGACGCCCAGGGCGCCATCGACGGCGGTGCCCCGGTCAGCCTTGAATACCCGATCAAGAACATCAACCGCACCGTCGGCGCCATGATGTCGGGCGAGATCGCCCTCAAGCACGGCCACGCGGGCCTGGCCGACGACAGCATTCACGTCAAGTTCACCGGCAACGCCGGGCAGAGCTTCGGCGCCTGGCTGTCGCGCGGCGTGTCCTTCGAGCTGGTGGGGGACGCCAACGACTATGTTGGCAAGGGGCTTTCGGGCGGGCGCATCGCCGTCTATCCGTCGCCCAACAGCCCGATCGTGCCGGAAGAAAACATCATCGTCGGCAACACCGTTCTGTACGGCGCCATCGCCGGGGAATGTTATTTCCGGGGCATCGCCGGCGAGCGTTTCGCCGTGCGCAACTCGGGTGCGTCCGCCGTGGTCGAAGGCTGCGGCGATCACGGCTGCGAGTACATGACCGGGGGCACCGTCGTCATCCTGGGTGAGACGGGCCGCAACTTCGCCGCCGGCATGTCGGGCGGCATCGCCTATATCCTGGACGAGGCGGGCAACTTCGACACCCTGTGCAACCAGGGCATGGTCGAACTGGAGCCCATCGACGCCAACGAAGCCGACGACGGCACCGCCGACGTCGGATCCGACCCGATGCGCTATGATGCGCGTCGTCTCAAGGGCCTGATCGAGAACCATCTGCGCTATACGGGCAGCTCGCGGGCCAAACACATCCTGGACAACTGGGACGCCTACCTGCCCAAGTTCGTCAAGATCATGCCGGTGGATTACCGCCGTGCGCTTCGCGAGATGCAGGAGCGCGCCGCCGGCGCAGAAACGGCCGCATTGGCCGGGGAATAAATAATGGGAAAACCCACTGGATTTTTGGAGATCGAGCGTCACGATCGCTCGTACCGCCCGGTTGAAGAACGCCTGAAGCATTGGCAGGAATTCGTCGAGCCGCTGACCGACACGGAAGTCTCGGAGCAGGGGGCGCGCTGCATGGACTGCGGCATTCCCTACTGTCACCAGGGCTGCCCGGTGAACAACATCATTCCCGACTGGAATGATCTGGTCTACCGCAACAAGTGGCGCGAGGGCCTGGAGCTTCTGCACTCGACCAACAACTTCCCCGAGTTCACGGGCCGCGTCTGTCCCGCCCCCTGCGAGGCGTCGTGCACCCTGAACCTGCAGGACGAGCCGGTGACCATCAAGACCATCGAATGTTCGCTGGTCGACCGGGGCTGGTCCAAGGGCTGGATCAAGCCGCAGATCCCGGCCCATCACACGGACAAGCGCGTCGCCGTCGTCGGCTCGGGCCCGGCGGGCCTGGCCTGCGCCCAGCAGCTGGCCCGCGCCGGACACAAGGTCGTGGTGTTTGAAAAGAACGAGCGCATCGGCGGCCTGCTGCGCTTCGGCATTCCCGACTTCAAGATGGAAAAGCACCTGATCGACCGGCGCATCGCGCAGATGCAGACCGAAGGCGTCGAATTCCGTCCCAACAGCCATGTCGGCGTCAACGTGGACGCAGCGGACCTGATGAAGGATTTCGACGCGGTCGCATTGTGCGGCGGCTCGGAAAGCCCCCGCGACCTGCCCGTGCCGGGCCGCGAATTGCCGGGCGTGCATTTCGCGATGGAATTTCTCACCCAGCAGAACCGCCGGGTCGCCGGGTCCAACACCCCCAAGGGTGCGGAGATCATGGCCACGGACAAACATGTCATCGTCATCGGCGGCGGCGATACGGGATCGGACTGCGTCGGCACCTCGAACCGCCACGGCGCCGCCTCGGTCACGCAGCTGGAACTGATGCCTGAGCCTCCGGCCAAGGAAAACAAGGCCCTGACCTGGCCCGATTGGCCGCTCAAGCTGCGCACTTCATCGTCCCACCAGGAAGGCGTCGAACGCGACTTCGCGGTAATGACCAAGTCGTTCAGCGCCGGCCCCGACGGCCGGGTCAGCGCGCTGAATTGCGTGCGCCTGGAATGGCAGCCCAACGACAAGGGCGGCATGGACATGGTCGAGGTGCCAGGCAGCGAATTCACCCTGAAGGCCGACCTGGTGCTGCTCGCCATGGGCTTCGTGCATCCGATCCACGAGGGCATGATCAAAGCCATGGGCGTCGATCTGGACCCGCGCGGCAACATCAAGGCCGACACGGACAAGTACGCGACGTCCCTGCCCAAGGTCTATGCCGCCGGCGACATGCGCCGCGGCCAGTCCCTGGTCGTCTGGGCGATCCGCGAAGGACGCCAGTGCGCCAAGGCGATCGACGAATTTCTGATGGGGGCGAGCGACCTGCCGCGCTGACCGGCGGATCTAAAGTTCCGCCGCCAGCGACGCGGCCGGCAAAGACACGAATTCCGCGTAGGATTCCGGATTATCGACGATGATCGCCGTGGTCGCGATCTTGTCCAGACGCCGGCCGTCTTCGGATGCGATCGGCAGGCGGAGGGTGATGCACACCGCCGCTTCCGCCGGCTTGTACGGATAGACGTTGCGGAACAGGATCGGGGCCCGCTCCGTCATCACCAATCTGCATTGTTCGGCGATGATCGGCCCGGATTTGTCCGGCAGGGCGTCCCGCACCTCACGCCCCTTGTTTTCCCGCCCGTAGAGCTCCGCCCGGCGGGTTCCCCAGAACCGGTAAACGAAACGCGCCACATCGGGCGTTTCGCCGTCGACATCGACGACGACGGTCATGGGAACGACCGACGGCGGCAATTCATGCAGCTTGAAATCGGTCCACGCGGGCGCCCAATCGGCGCCGCGCACGGTATTCCAGTATTCAAATACCTTGGCCATATCACCCGGCATGAGGGCAGAATCGGCCGGAAGCAGCGTGTACTCCAGGTAACCCATGCTGGACGTGACGGTATTGGTGGCAGACGGCATTACGGTCATCAAAATCTCCACCTGCATGGTAGACACTACCGACCGGCTTGGCCATGTAGCCTAAAGGAGTACTCCTCGGCCCGGCGATCAGCGCAACCTAGCCGTCGTCGTTCAACAACCGTCGGACCTCATCCGCATGACGAATGAATTTGGTCGCCGCGACGATCTTGCCGACGCCCGGCCCGTCATCGGCGGCGAGCGGCAGCCGCAGGGTCTGGCATTCTGCGTTCAGCCCATTGTCGAGAGCCCAGGTGTTCTGCAACAGAACGGGTTGGCGCGAGTCGTAGACGGACTGATATTGCGCGAGCACATCCGCCGCGTTCAATTGACTGAGCCCGTCGATCACCGGCTTGCCCGTGGGGTCCGGGCGATTGCCGAGAAACAGGAACCGCCCCGACCCCCAGAACCGGTATACATAATCGGCCGGGGCCGGGCCGGCGTCGACAACGGTCAGAATCATGAGAATGTCCGGATCCAGGTCGATCAGCCGGAATCCTTCGCCCACGGCGCCGCCCCAGCGGGGCAATGCGGGAGGATCGGCAAGGCCGGTCCAGTATTCGAACAGCGCCGTCAGCCGTGTTTCCATGACCTGGGGATTGACGGAAAGTGCTTCCGTCCGCGGCTTCTGTTCGACCATTCCCCCCCCTTCGGGTATAAATCCCCGTAAAGGTTAGGCCTCTATCGGACCGGAGATCAACCGTTGCTCGCAAAATTTCCCACCACCGGGACCGCCCGGCCATGACGATGCGCCCCGTCATCGGCATCCTGCTCGACTATCAGGAAGCGGGTAGTTTTTCCAAACGCCCCCATCATGCCCTGCGCTGCGCCTATTTCGACGCCGTCTGGCGGGCGGGCGGATTGCCCATGGGCCTGCCCTATATCGCAGAGGGATGGGACGATTATCTGGGCGCGGTCGGCGGCGTCATCGTGCCGGGCGGCTTCTACCCCTTCCCTGAAGTCTATTACGGCGGCGAGGTCGTGGTCGCCGAACCGCCCCACCCCCGCCATGCCGCCGAGGTGCCCCTGGTTCAGGCCGCCATCGACCGGGATGTCCCCCTGTTGGGCATCTGCGCCGGGCTGCAGGTGCTGGCGGCGATCGAGGGGGCCAGCCTGATCCGCGACCTGAAGGCGGAAATCGCCGGGCCCATCGATCATCTCAACGAAAAACCGGCGGAGGAGACCGCCCATGCGGTAGCCGTCACGCCGGGGACCCTGCTGCACAAGATCGTCGGGCGCGACGAGATCATGGTCAACACCGCCCATAACGAAGCGCCCCGCAGTCTGCCGCCGAGCCTGACCGTCAACGCCGTCGCCCCGGACGGGGTGATCGAGGGGGCGGAGCGCCCCGACAGCACGTTCTGCCTGGGCGTGCAGTGGCATCCGGAATTCTTTCTCGACAAGCGCGACCCCAACCAGGCCCTGTTCCGAGCCTTGGTCGAGGCGGCGCGGTGACCCCCCCGCCGTCCGGCAAGACCGCCATCGGCGTCGCCGGCTGCGGCACCATGGGCCTGCCCATGGCGGAATGCCTGCTGGCGGCGGGATATGACGTATGGGGCCACGACGTCAGGAATATTGACGAATTCGGCGCCTTCGTCCCGCGCATGGTCATGGATGCGGGCGATTTCGCGGCGCGCTGCGACATCGTGCTGTCCGTGGTCCGCGACCGGCAGCAGACGGAAGACCTGTGTTTCGGCGATCAGGGCATCCTGCGGCGGGACGGCCGGCCGGCCCTGTTCGTGACCTGCTCGACCCTGTCGCCGCGCGCCGTGACGGATCTGGCCGCGCGCATGCCGGACGGCGTGGATTTCGCCGACGCGCCCATGTCGGGCGCCCCCTACCGCGCGGCCCGTGGCACCCTGACCTTCATGGTCGGCGGCGCCCAGGCGACGGTGGAGCGCCTGATGCCCCTGTTCCAGGCCATGGGCGACGGCATCCATCACCTGGGCCCCGTGGGGGCGGGCATGACCTGCAAGGTGTTGAACAATTTCGTCGGCGTGGTCGGCGTGGTCGCCGTGCGCAAGGCCCTGGCATCGGCCCAGACCCTGGGCCTCGACCAGTGGCGGCTTTTGGACGTGATGCGCATGTCGTCGGGATCGACCTGGTACGGCGACAACATCGACGCCATCGACTGGTCGCGCCAGGGGTATGACCCGGGCAACACCATCGGCATCATCGAAAAGGACGTGAAGGCCTATCTGGACGCCCTGGACGGCGGCGCCGGGGCGTTCGAGACGGCCCTGCTCGACGAACTGCGCGCGCTTGAGCCGCTGGATCTGGAACCGGGCCGCCCGGGTCCGGGAAAACCGTCATGACCGGGCGCTGGTGGATCGTCCTGGCCGGGGTGTCGGGGGCGCTGTGCGTGGCGCTGGGGGCCTACGGCGCCCACGGGCTGGAAGGTGATGCGGTGCTCCGGGGCCAGTTCGATACCGCCAACCGCTATCACATGTGGCATACCCTGGCCCTGGCCGGCGCGGCCCTGGTCCAGGATCGGGTGGGGACCAGGGCCGGGCCGTGGGCCGCTGGGGCGGCGGCCCTGTTCGCGGTCGGCATGTTGCTGTTTTCCGGCGCGCTCTACGCCGCGACGGCGCTCGGCCTGTGGTCGCTCACCTTCCTCGCCCCCTGGGGCGGGATGGCGCTTATTGCCGGCTGGCTGGCGCTTGCCGTGGCGGCGTTGCGCGCGCGATCCTGATCGGTGCGGTGCTGCGCACCTGCCTCGGCCCCCTGGGCGGCAGATGCACGAAACGATGGCCCCGGGCCGCGAAGACCCCGGTCAGCGCCGCCATGTCGTCAAGCAGCGGCTGCTGCCAATCAAGCCCGACCAGACGCAGCGCCATGGCCCGGGCGCGGTCCCCGTCCGCCGCCTGCACGGCGGCGGCAAGCGCGACCAGGGCGCGCTCATCCCCGGTGGTCGTGCGCTTCCAGGCTTTGTGAAAATGCATCATGCGGCGCCCGCCCGCGTTGAGGGTCTCGATCACCCCGCGCAGTGCCACCATGGCCCGGGTGGTGCGCAGGTCGCCGAAATGGGCGCGGTACTGCATGCCGACCAGGGTCCAGTTTTCCGGCCCGTGCAGCCACAGGCGGATCGGCTTGATCAACAGGCATTCGGGCAGGTCGAGGTCGGAAAAATCGAGCCGCCGGGGCCGTTCCGTCGCCTGATCGGCGGCACCGCAGGCGGCGGATGCCTGACGCAGGCCCCCGGCCGCGTCGGGACAGGGGCCTTGATCGGCCACGGGAGCCGCGGCGCCAGAGCGGCCACCGGCGTGCTTGTCTGCCCCGCCGCCTGATTGCGCGCCCCGTCCCGTACCGCCGCGATATCCCATATGTCCCATCAATGCCGTTCCGATGCTGCCTGTTCTCAATCAACCTTCGCAATTGCAAATCATTCGCATTTGCAAGTCAAGAGAAAAGACGATCCGGTCCGGCAGGGCAAGACCGGCGGCCGATCAATCCGGCACGGAATATCCGTCAGGGGCGGGTCAACACGTCCTTCAGGACGTCGAGGATCAGGCCCGTGCCCTTTTCCAAAAGCACGACAGACGTGTCGACGATGGCCCGCTCCGTGCCGTTCGCGGGCGGCGGCAGATTGACCACCGCTTCGTAGGGCAACGGATTGGCGGCCAGTCCCGGCGGCAGGTGACCCTTGCGCTCCAACTGCTTCTGCAGGCCGGGCGGAAGTTTGCCTTTCTTCGCCAGGCCGGGCGGCAGGCCCTTGCCGCGCCCTTGGTCGCCCTTGTCCTTTTTCTTGCCGTAGAATTTGCCGTCGCGGCCCTGTTCCAGATCGTCGTATTTACCGCCGCGTCCGGTCTTGCTGTAGGTGCCGTCGCTATTCGCCTCGTAGTGTCCATCCCCCAGGACTTCCTTGAGAATCCGTTTCTCGATTTCCGAAAAGACGATATCCGTGACCTGCTGCTGCGTCGTCGACTGCGCCCGCGCCGTTGCGGAAACGGCCGTCACGGCCGCCGCCACGAACAGAAGAATTGCCAGCACCCTCATGATTCTCTCCCTTGGTTGATTTGTTTGCTTTCGCGACCAGTCTGCCCGAACAACCTACCTGGCCAAAGAAAAACCGGCGCCCCAGGGGGACGCCGGCTTTCCGGTCGAAATGATTATCGGGATCAGGCGGCGGCGCGGATCGCAGCGGCCTTCACGCTGTCGCCGACATGGCTTTCGAACTGTTCGAAATTGCCTTCGAAGCGCTGGGTCAGGTCACGCGCCTGGGCGTCGTAAGCCACGGCATTGGCCCAGGTGTTCTTGGGATTGAGCACCTCCGTCGGCACGTTCGGGCAGGCGTTGGGCACCAGCACCCCGAAGTTGGGATCGGGGGTGAAGCCGGCGGCGTCGAGCTTGCCGTCCAGCGCCGCGTGCAGCATGGCGCGGGTATAGGCGATCTTCATGCGTTCGCCCTCGCCATAGCCGCCGCCGGACCAGCCCGTGTTGACGAGCCAGCATTTGGCGTTGTGCTTGGCCATCTTCTCGCCCAGCAGCTTGGCGTAGACCGTGGGATGGCGCGGCATGAAGGGGGCGCCGAAGCAGGTCGAGAACGTCGCCTGCGGCTCCTTCAAGCCCCGTTCCGTGCCGGCGACCTTGGCGGTGTAGCCGGACAGGAAGTGGTACATGGCCTGATCCGGGGTCAGCTGGCTGATCGGCGGCAGGACGCCGAAGGCATCGCAGGTCAGCATGACGATGTCCTTGGGCTGGCCGCCGCAACCGGTGGCCGACGCGTTGTGGACCTTGGAGATGTCGTAGCTGACGCGGCCGTTTTCCGTGAGCGACGGATCGAAGAAATCCAGTTCGCCCGTGACCGGGTCCATCACCACGTTCTCGATGATCGAGCCGAAGGTGTGGCAGAGGTCGAAGATTTCCGGCTCCGCCTCGTGGGTCAGGTTGATGGTCTTGGCGTAGCAGCCGCCTTCGAAATTGAAGACGCCGACATCGCCCCAGCCGTGTTCGTCGTCGCCGATCAGAACCCGCGAGGAATCCGCCGACAGGGTCGTCTTGCCGGTGCCCGACAGGCCGAAGAAGATGGCCGTGGAGCCGTCGGCGCCCTGGTTGGCCGAGCAGTGCATGGGCAGCACGTCGCGGGCCGGCATCAGGAAGTTCATGATCGAGAAGATGGATTTCTTGATCTCGCCCGCATACTGCGAGCCGCCGATGATGATCATGCGGCGGGACAGGTGCACGACGATGAAGGTGCCGGACGTGGTGCCGTCCTGGGCCGGATCGGCTTCCAGCGACGGCGCCTGGATCACGGTGAATTCTGGCTCGAACCCGGCCAGATCATCGCGCGGCGGCTGAATGAACATGTTGCGCGCGAACAGGTTGTGCCAGGCTTCCTCGGTCACCACCCGGACCTTGAGGCGGTAATCGGAATGGGCGCCGGCATAGCAGTCCTGCACGAAGGCGTCCTTGCCTTGATAGTGCTTCTGCATCTTGGCGAGCAGGCCGTCGAAATGGGCCTCGGAAATCGGGCGGTTGACGTTACCCCACCAGATTTCGCCCTTGGTGGCGTCTTCCTCGACGATGAACCGGTCGTTGGGCGAGCGGCCCGTGTGCTGGCCCGTTTCGGTGACGATGGCGCCGCCGGCCGACACCCGGCCTTCGCCGCGGCGAACCGCCTCTTCGAACAGATGATGGGCATCGAGGTTCCAGAAGGCCCGCTTGACCCCCGCCAAACCGTGGTTGTCCAATCCGAAGCTGGAAATGAAGTGTCCTGCGTTCTCCACAATAAACTCCCTGAGGATAATGATCGCGCCTGCGACCGCGGCGATGCGGTCGGTTCCATTGATCGTACCGATTCGGTGAATGAGATGAATGACCGCCGACGACCGCTCCCGGCGGATCGTCACGGTCAATGTCCCTGGTGTTTCCCTACGCCCTGTTAATCAAGGTTTCCGGCGGAACTTAACCTTCCCGACCCCAAGGGGCAACATTCCTTTCACACTTGTCACGGAAAAACCACCGGTCACGGATCGACCACAAATCGCCGCCCGCAAGCCGGAAACGTGCTTAATTCCGCGACCGGGCGCGGGCCGCCAGCGTGACCAGCCGGGCGCGCAGATCGCCCGCGTCGGCGGCCATGTCATCGAATTGCAGGCGCGCCGGGGCGTCGTCCCGCATCATATCCAAACCCCAGGGATCGCAGGCCACGGCCCGCCATCCCTGGCCCTTTCGCCGCAGCAGCCTGTTGGCGTAAAGGTCGAGGGCGGCCCCGTGGTCCGCGTTCATATGCGCGATGACGCCCGCTTCGGCTTTGGCGACGGCGCGGACCGCGGCCGGGGGCGGCGCGATCTCGCCCGCCTTCAGCCATTGCGCGCGGGCGAAGCCGCCGACCAGATGCACCCGGTCGATGACCATGCGGTAGAACCCGAAGTCGCCGAAATCCGCATAGCGCGCGGCCCCCGGATGGCGGGCGAGAAACCGCGCCCGGTGGCGTTTTTCCGTGGTCGGCGCGACCGTGCCGAGGACCGAGATGCGTGGCCCCTGCTGCGGGTTCTTGCGCCTGAGGGCGCGTTCGACCAGAAGCGACGCCCGGGCGTCCTTGGCCAGGTTGGCCGTATGGTCCGACAGGCCCGAGAACAGGAAGATCGGCGATCCGTCCGTGTCCGGCGCATAGGTCACGAGCGAGCCGTAGGGCCAGCGTTCCCGCCCCCGAAAGGTCGTCGACAGCACGCCCGCGCGCCCCCCCAGAAGCAGGCCGCGGGCCTCGGAGATCAGAACATCGCGGGGAACGGACGGGGGCCGGGCCATGGCTGCGGGACCTTCCTGAACGAAGGGCGGCGGAGGAATTCCGCCGCCCGATGTTCAAGACTGCCCGAAGGCCCTGCCTCCGATCAAGTCAGCTGGAAGCGTTTGGCTAGGGTGCCCGTGGCCCAGCCGAGAAAGGCCCAGAAGGCCGCCGCCGTGACCAGGGAGGCCGCGACGAAATGGGCCGCCAGTTCCGGCGGCACCGGCCCGCCCATGGCCTCGGCCTGGGGTGCCCCCAGAACATGGGGCAGCACAAGCAGCCCGACACCGGCCCAGGGCATCCAGCGCTGGACACCCAGGAACATGAGACCCAATCCCCCCGCCGTCAGGGCGGCGCAGAGCACCCACCAGCCCTGGCGGCCGGTCAGCTCGGCGGCCATGGCGCCGGGAACCTCGGGCGGCAGGCCCAGGGCCGGGGCCAGGGAGACGGCCGCGAACCCGGCGATGCCCCAGGCCACACCCCGCCGGCCATCCACGGGCCGGCCGCGCATGAAGATCGCCGCCGTCAGCACCAAAGCGAAGCCGATCGCCGTCAGCACGTTGGTCAGGGCGGTGAACAGGGTGCGCTCCAACCCGTCCTCGGGTCCCCAGGCTTCGGCCTTGGCACCCGGCCCGTGGCTTTCCGTGCCATGGGCCAGGTACAGCCGGGCCCCGGCCAGGCCGCGGGCGTCCAGATCGACGCGGGCATGCCCGCCCAGGGAGGCCGTCGGTTTGTTTTCGAATTCCTCGGCGTGAAGAATGATCGGCGTGGTCGTGAAGTGCTGCACCACGGATACGACCAGCCCAGCCGCCAGCCCGGCCAGCAGCGCGACCGCAAAAATACGTCCTGTCATGATGGCTCCCCTAGTGGCAGGGGAAGGAGAAGGCGTGGCGCGTATCGTGGGCCGCGTTGTGCACCGCTTCCGGATGGGCGAAGCCCGTCCCGAACAGCAGGAAAACCCCGAACAGAAGGGCCAGGGCAGCGGGCATCGCCCGTTCGGCGACCGTCGTGACGGCGGTCGAGTGAGTTTGAGTGGTCATTGCGTGAAACCTCCGATTTCAAAAAACATCACGTTAAGGTTTCACCGCTGCGGCATACCGCCCCGACAGGACCCCCGTCCCTTGGGTATCGCGGTGACAGGTGGCAGGTCTCCTGGCTTGCGGGTCGTCGTACCGTCCGGCCTTCCCGGGCGCCCCGCCCTTCCTCGCGGAAGGGTCCGGCGTCCAGTGGCGCGACGGTGAACGGTACTCACCACTCACAGTTGCGGGGGCAGCCACGGCACGGGAGCCCCCGAATTGGGTCTGCTCCGTTCCGTGTTCCCTCTTAGCCCCGAGGCCTCATGCCCTTGATCGGGGAACCACCTGACCGGACTATAAGGAACGGGGAGGGTGGCGGTCAACGGAATGCGGCCATGATCCCGGCGGTTTGCCTTATTTCCCCCCGGGGATTAGCCAAACACGCCCCATTCGCGTTAAAATTCTGCCATAAAGGCGGACGAGAGTGGCCTTCCGCCGGACAGGCCTTATGGAAAATCCGGCGCCAGAAGTTCCAACCGCGTCTCGCAAGGAGATTTCCATGCCCAGTTCCATCGCCCTGGTCGACGACGATCAAAACATCCTGACATCCGTGTCCATGGCGTTGGAGGCCGAAGGCTACAACGTCACCACCTATTCCGATGGGGCCGAGGCATTGGAAGGCCTGGGCAAGGCGCCCGTGGATCTGGCCGTGCTCGACATCAAGATGCCGCGCATGGACGGGATGGAGCTGCTGACCCGCATCCGAGAACGCGACAACCTGCCGGTGATTTTCCTGACCTCCAAGGACGACGAGGTCGATGAGGTCGTCGGCCTGCGCATGGGCGCCGACGACTACATCAAGAAACCGTTTTCCCAGCGCCTTCTGATCGAGCGCATCCGCGCCGTGCTGCGCCGCCGCGAACTGGAGGGCAAGGAGCCCGATTCCAAGGACGTCGTGCGCCGCGGCGAACTGGTGCTCGACCCGGGCCGTCATCTCTGCACCTGGCAGGGCAAGGAGGTCAACCTGACGGTCACCGAATTCCTGATCGTCGAGGCCCTGGCCCGCCGCCCCGGCCACGTGAAAAACCGCGATCAGTTGATTGACGCCGCCTACGGCGAGAATATCTATGTCGACGACCGCACCATCGACAGCCACATCAAGCGGCTGCGCCGCAAGTTCCGCGCCGTCGACGACGCGTTTTCGGAGATCGAGACACTGTACGGCATCGGCTATCGCTACAAGGCTGAATAACTTGCCCGCAGCACCGGTCGCCGCGATTGCCGCCCTGTTCCGGGGCATTTGGGGGCCCATGGCCAAGGACGGAACATATCCTGAAGACAATCAGGACGCGCCGGCGGCCCCGGCTGGCGGCGGCTCCACGTCGGCCGCCGCGCCGGCGGAAGACGCCCAGCGCACGGGCGAGCGTCAGCGCAAGCGGCGTCTGATCTCGCCGATTTCCGTCCATATCCTGGCCATCAACATGCTGGCCCTGTCGATCCTTGTGGCCGGCGTGCTGTACCTCGGCGACTACCGGCAAAGCCTGATCCGCGCCGAACTATCGGCCCTGCGCACCCAGGCGCAGCTGTTCGCCGTGGCGCTCGCCGAAGGCGCCATGCACCTGGACCAATCCTCGGAACAGCAGGTCGCGACCAACATCCGCAACCAGATGCTGCGCCGGCTGGTCGAGGCCACGGGCACCCGTGCCCGCCTGTTCAACCGGGCGGGTGAGCTGTCGGCCGACTCGCGCTATTTCGGCAAGACCCGCCAGGCGGTGGAGGTCGAACAACTGCCGCCGCCCGGAACGGAAAGAGGCGGCACCGCCGACGCCATGTTCGACATCTACGACCGCCTCACCCGCTGGCTGCCGGGAACCCTGCCGCTCAGCCATTACCGGGAAATTCCCGATCCCTCGGCCGCCGACTACCCCGAGGTCATGTCCGCGCTCATGGGCGACGACAGCAAGATCGTCCGCGCCTATTCCCAGGACAGCATGATGCTGTCCGTCGCCGTGCCCGTGCAGCGCTACAAGCGCATCCTGGGGGCGCTGATGCTGACCAAGCCCTCGGCCTCCATCGACAACGCCCTGTTGGAGGTGCGCCTCGACATCCTGAAGATCTTCGGCGTCGCCATTGCCATCACCACCTTCCTGTCGATCTATCTGGCCCGCACCATCGCCCGGCCCGTGAAGCGCCTGGCCGCCGCCGCCGACCGCGTGCGCCGCGACCACGGGCGCGAGGAACGCATCCCCGACTTCACCAACCGCAACGACGAAATCGGCGACCTGTCCCATGCCTTGCGCGCCATGACGGCGGCGCTCTGGACCCGCATGGATGCGATCGAGCGGTTCGCCGCCGACGTGGCGCACGAGATCAAGAACCCCCTGACGTCCTTGCGCAGCGCGGTCGAAACGGCAGCCCGGGTCAAGGACGCGGACCAGCAACGCAAGCTGATGTCGATCATCCAGGACGACGTCGGCCGCCTGGACAGATTGATTTCCGACATCTCCGACGCCTCGCGGCTGGACGCGGAACTGTCGCGCTCGCACCGGGAGCCGGTCGATCTCGCGGGCATGCTGTCGACGCTCGCGGACGTTCACGCGACCACCGTAGCCGACGGCGGACCGAAACTCGCGCTCGAGGTCATGGACGGCGAGAAGCTCAAGGTGCAGGGCATGGAGGGACGCCTGGTCCAAGTGTTCCGCAACCTGATCGCCAATGCGGTGACCTTCAGCCCACCGGACGGTTCGCTGCGGATCGCCGCATCGCGCGAGCGAAAGTCCGTGACCGTCACCATCGACGACGATGGACCCGGCATCCCGCCCGGCAAGGAAGAGGCGATCTTCCAGCGCTTCTATACGGAGCGCCCGCAGGGTGAGAAGTTCGGCACCCATTCGGGCCTGGGCCTGTCGATCTCGCAGCAGATCATCGACGCCCACGACGGCACCATCCGCGCCTCCAACCGCCTGGGCGCCGACGGCAAAATCCTGGGTGCGCGGTTCACGGTCACCCTGCCCGCCGCGTGAATCAGGCGAGAGCCTGAATAACCCTTCTCTGTGTCCTCTGTGGAATCTCTGTGGTCTCTGTGTCCAATTACCTGGCCGCCACCCGGCACGACCCTTTCCGGGAACGGCGTATTAATGGGACACAGAGATCACAGAGAACGCAGGAAGCGCACAGAGAAGAAATCAGTCTTTTCGTAAAAGGCTGACCAGGATGGTGTCGGCCGCCATCTGCCCGCCGACCCGTTCGCGGTTCCAGTGGTCGGCCAGGATGCGGCGGAAGTCGCCCCAGTTGGCCAGCACCACCGGCAGGCGGGCAAGGCCGCTGACCCGGCTCTCGCCGACCACCTTGTCGCAGGTATGCTTGAGCGCCCGTTTCCAGGGCGCCTTGGCCTTGGGCATCCAGGTTTCCAGGTCAAGCCCGGTGACCCGCGCCAACCCTTCGAGCGCCGAAATGTTCCACCGCGTCATGTGATGGGGCGGCAGGTTCATGACGTCGTCGTGCAGGTATTCGCGGCTCATCGGTGAATAGGGCACGGAAAACAGGATGCGTCCGCGCGGCGCCAACAGGTTCTTCACGGCGCCCATGAGCGCCCCCGGCGTCGCGACATGTTCCAGGACATGGCTGAGAACCACGGCGTCGTAGGTCCCGGCGGCCTCGACGATCACCTGTTCAAGCGATTCGCGGCGCACGTCGAGCCCCCGCGCCTGGGCCTTTTTCACCGAGCTTTCCGACAGGTCGATGCCCTGGGCCGTGACCCGGGGCAGGTCCTTCAGGGTTTCCAGGAAATCGCCCTGCCCGGCGCCCAGCTCCAACAGGCGCAGCGGCCGCGCCTCCGCCGCCAGCAAGCCCTTGACGCGCGCCCATTCCCATCGCCCCTGGGCGTGGTACTTGGGAAAGGACGTAAGCCAGTCGTAGAACGCCGCCCCCCCGGCCCGCATGGGGTCGGCGTAGACCAGGGCGCAGTCGGCGCAGCGCGCGATGTGGTAGTCGCCGGGCACCGCACCCGCGGGCGGGCTTTGCCCGAACACGGATTCGAGCCCGCGCGCGATCTCGTCCGCGCCGAGGCGGCGGATCACGGCGCCGGGGCCGGAACAGACGGGGCAGCGGGCGGTCATGGCCGCCCTTATACCCCCAGACGGCGGATCAGTAATTAACCGATTCGCCGGACCCGCCGTCGACGGCGATGCATTGCCCCGTGACCATCCCCGCCAGGGGCGAGCAGAAGAACAGCACCGCGCCCGCCATGTCCTCGGGTGCGACCAGCCGGCCCATGGGGATTTCCTGTTCGCGCTTGGCCATGGCCTCCTTCAGGGGGATGCCGGCGTCATCGGCCTCGCGCTGGAAGATCTGCATGACCCGCTCCGTCGCGGTGAAGCCGGGATGCACGCAGTTGATGGTGACCCCGCCCTTGGCGGCGCGGGTCGCCAGTTGCTTGGTGAAGTTGGCCACACCCGCGTTGACCACGCCGTTGGTCACCCGCAGGGGGGCGACGATGCGCGCCGTCATGCCGCCGATGTTGACGATGCGGCCCCAGCCCTTCGCCTCCATGCGCGGCAGCAGGATGCGCGCCAGGCGGATATAGGCCATCAGCTTGACGTCGATGTGGTAGCGGAACAGCTCGTCCGTCTGCTCGTCGAAGGGGGCGGCGGTCGAGGTCACGGCGTTGTTGACCAGGATGTCGATGCCGCCGGCCGCCGCCAGGGCCTGATCGGCGAAGCGCTCCACGTCCTCCAGCTTCGACACGTCGGCCTGAAACGGCCAGGCTTCGACGCCGAGTGCCCGGATGTCCGCCGCCGTCGCCTCCAGACTGTCCGCCGTGCGCCCGCACAGCGCGATGTTGGCCCCTTGTGCCGCCAGGGTCAGCGCGATGGCGCGGCCGATGCCGCGCGAGCCGCCGGTGACGAAGGCGGTCTTGCCCTTCAATTGGAAATCCATGTGGTCAACCCTCCCATGAGGTTCTACGAAGCCCCCGCTTGCGCCCAGCATGGCGCAGCGGAATCGACCCGTCCACGGGGGGTGCGGTGAATTTTCCCCGCCCGCGAACGGTTTGTAAAAAACCGGGACAAAAAAATGCTGCATCATTCAGCGGTATATTCTTTTGATTGAAAAAATATGAAATAATAAACTAATTTTATATAGGCGTTACCGCAACCGATCGGGGGGCACCAGGCATGTTGGGGTATATCAAGGATCATTGGCGGGGGCGCCATTCCCTAGCGCGGGCGTTTTGGGTCAACGGTGTTCTGTTGACCGTGGCCAGCTTTATCCTCGCCGAGATGCTGCCTAAAGACATGGATTTCTTCGTCCTATGGCCCCTGCTGTTGGCCATCTTTGTCTTTTCGATCACCGCATCCGTTTGGTGCTGGGTCGGTATCTGGCGGTCCGCGCGGCACGCGGAACGGATCCCGGCCGCCCCCGGGGGGGCGCGCAGTGGTCGATTATGGGCCTATGCGGCGCAGGTTGTGGTTACCTTGAGCGTGGCCTACACCGTCCTGGTGATCGCCCTCGTGGCGATCGACGCCAACAGCTTCATATCCGCCATGAAGCCGGCCATGGAAGCGCGTTACGATCTGCGCAAGGCCGGCGATGACGGCCTGGAATTCTCCGGCTTCCTGAACCCTACATCGGTCAACAAGGTGATTGATGCCCTCGACGCCGAGCCCCAACGGCGGATCATCTTCATCACCAGCGAAGGTGGCCTGCTGGACAATGCCTTTGATCTGGCTGACGTCGTGCAAAAACGCCAAATCCAGGTCGTCGCGCAAACCAACTGCGCCTCGGCCTGCCTTTTGGTGTTGGCGGCGGCGCACGAACGTTATGCCCAACCGGGAACACAGCTTCTGTTTCACCGACCGGCCCCCCTCGCCGAGATCATGTCGCCCGGCGCCGACAAAGCCCTGGCCATGCAGGAACGCGAGTATTTCCGTCGATTCCGCGACTACGGCGTACCCGAGGCCTCGCTGCGCCTACTGAGCAGCCGCGAGTTTACACCCCTGACCTTGGCGCAGGCCCGTGCCCACAACCTGATCGACGGTGTCTGGCAGCCCTGACCCGGTCGCGGCGCCTCGACCAACATCCCTCAAAAATTGGCTGGACAGGATCGGTCAGCCATTCCACCCTCCCGGCTTATGCGGATGGTCCACGAACAAGTCCATGCCACCTGCGTCGCCATCGGCGGCGCGGGCGTGCTGCTGCGCGGCCCGTCGGGGGCCGGCAAGTCGGATTTGGCGCTGCGCCTGATCGACGGCGGCGGCGCCGACGGCCCGCGTCTGGTCGCCGACGACCGGGTCGATCTCAGCCTGCGGGCCGGCCGCGTCTGGGCGCGGGCGCCCGAGCCGCTGAAGGGCCTGTTGGAAGTGCGCGGCGTCGGCATCATGCCCATGAAGGCCCTGGACGAAGCGCCCGTCGCCCTGGTCTGCGATCTGGTCGCCCCGCCCCTGGTCGAGCGCCTGCCCGAGATCGTGACGGCCCCGGTTCTGGACCTGGACCTGCCGTTCATCCGCCTGGCCCCGTTCGAGGCCTCGGCCCCCGCCAAGATCCGCCTGGCCCTGCGCCGCCTGCCCTGGGAGGCCGTCGACGGCGGCGACCTGCCCGCGCCCGGACGCATCGGGGAACAGCCATGACGGCCGGCGGCGATAAGCTGCCCCTGGTGCTGGTCACCGGGGTATCGGGGGCGGGCAAGAGCTCGGCCCTCAAGGCGCTTGAGGACATGGGGTTCGAGGCCGTCGACAACCTGCCGCTGTCGCTGATGGGCCGGCTGGTCGCCCCCGGCGGCTTTCCCCATCCCATCGCCGCCGGCGTCGACATCCGCACCCGCGAATTCGGGGCCGAGGCGTTTTTGGAACAGATCGCGGAGCTGCGCGCCCGCGCCGATGTCGACGTGAAGGTCCTGTTCATGGACTGCGATGATCAGGTGCTGACCCGCCGCTATGCGGAAACCCGGCGCCGCCATCCGCTCGCCATCGACCGGCCCGTGGCCGACGGCATCCGCCAGGAACGCACCCTGCTGGCCCCCCTGCGCGAACAGGCCGACGTGGTGATGGACACCTCCGACATGTCCCTGGGCGCGCAGAAGGCGGCCATGGAAGATCATTTCGCCGTCCACGGCGATCCCGGCCTGCCCGTGTTCGTGGTCTCGTTTTCCTACAAGAACGGCGTGCCGCGCGACGCCGACCTGGTGTTCGACGTGCGCTTCCTGAAAAACCCCCATTACGACCTGGATCTCAGGCCCCTGACCGGCCTGGATGAAAAGGTCGGCCTGCATGTCGCGGGCGACCCAGGGTTCGACGAGTTTTTCGGCCATCTGACGGCCCTGCTGGGCCCGCTGCTGCCGCGCTATGCGGCGGAAGGAAAAAGCTATCTGACCATCGCCGTCGGCTGCACCGGCGGGCGCCATCGCTCGGTCTATGTCGCCGAGCGCCTGGGCGCCTGGCTGGGCGGACAGGGAGAAAAGGCGCGGGTGCGCCATCGCGACTTGGACAAACGATAGGATTCGTACCAATATCCCTTTCCGGAAAGATACCGAAGCGGACCGAATAAGCCGCCGGCCGGGAAGCCGCTACTTCTTGAGGGACACATGCGAATGATGGAATGCCTGTCATGATCGGATTGGTCGTCGTAACCCACGGCAACCTGGCGACGGAGATGATCGCCGCCCTGGAACACGTGGTCGGGCCGCAGCCCGACGTGGCCGCCGTGTGCATCGGACCCGAGGACGACATGGAAGAACGCCGCGCCGAGATCATGGAGCGGGTCGAGCAGGTCGATTCGGGCGAAGGGGTGGTGGTGCTGACCGACATGTTCGGCGGCACGCCGTCGAATCTGGCGATTTCCATCCTCGACCGCGCCAATGTCGAGGTCATCGCCGGGATCAATCTGCCCATGCTGGTCAAGCTGGCCAGCGTGCGCAAGACTGAGCCTTTGGCCAAGGCCGTCGAGGCGGCCCAGGAAGCGGGCCGCAAGTACATCAACATTGCGTCCCGCCTGCTGACCCAGGAAGCGCGCTAGCGCCAGGCGCTGGGGATTTTTATGCCGTCGCGTACCGTCACCATCGTCAACATGCGCGGCCTGCACGCCCGGGCCGCCGCCAAGTTCGCCAAACTGGCGGGCGAGTTCGAGGCCGAGGTCCTGGTCTCCAAGGACGGCCAGACCGTGGGCGGACGCTCGATCATGGGCCTGATGATGCTGGCCGCCGCCCCGGGCACGGAGATCGAGATCGCCTGCGCCGGCGACGGTTGCGGGGCCGCGCTGGACGCCCTGGCGGCCCTGGTCGAGGACGGCTTCGACGAGGAACTGTCGGACACCCCGGCGCCGGGCGGATGAGACCCGTGACATGAGGGGGGACATGGAAAAACGTTTCGAGGGAATGGGGGTGTCGCCCGGGATCGCCGTGGGCCCGGCCCATGTGCGCGAAGCCGGCACGCTCGAAGTCCCCGAACGGCGGGTGCCCAAGAAGGGCCTGGCGGCCGAGGAAAAGCGCCTGACCGCCGCCGTCATCCTGGCCCGCCGCCAGATCAAACGCCTCAAGGCCCAGGCCGAGAAGGACGCCGTGACCCAGGAAATGCATTTCCTGTTCGACGCCTATCTGCAGATGCTGGAGGATTCGCGCCTGGTGCGGGGCGCCCAGGATCTGATCCGCGCCAAGGGCCTGAACGCCGAGGCGGCGGTGCAGAAAACCCTGACCGGCATCGTCCATGCCTTCCAGGCCATGGACAATGCCTATATCGCGGCCCGGGTCGAGGACGTGCGCGACGTCGGCAACCGCATCATCCGCAATCTCATGCGCGAACCCCTGAAACCGTTCAGCCAGGCCGCCGCCGGGTCGATCATCATCGCCGACCAGCTGTCGCCCGCCGACACGGCGCAGCTGGACCCCGCCCGCATCGCGGGGGCGGCGACGGCGCTGGGCGGGGCCGAGGGGCATGCGGCGATCATGGCCCGCGCCCTCGGCATTCCCCTCGTGCTCGGCGTGCCCGATTTGGCCGACGCGGTGGCGACCGGCGCCAAGGTGATCGTCGACGGCAGCCGCGGCACGGTGATCGTCAATCCGACGGTGCGCACGCTGGGCGTCTACGAACAGCTTAAAACCGACGCCCGGAAAGAGGCCGAGCGCCTGGGCCACATGCGCACCGTGCCCGCCGTCACCCGCGACAACGTGACCGTATCGCTCGCCGCCAACCTGGAACTGCCCATCGAGCTTGAGATGGTCAAGCGCAACGGGGCCGCCGGGATCGGCCTGCTGCGCACGGAATTCCTGTACATGAGCCGCGACGACACGCCGACGGAAGACGAACAATACGCCGCCCTCAAGGAAATCGTCGACGCCATGGACGGCAAGACGGTGACCATCCGCACCCTGGACGTGGGCGGCGAAAAACCGGCCCGGGGACTGTTGGGCGATCTCGGCGAGGCGGCGGCCTCGGCCCTCGGCCTGCGCGGCATCCGCCTGTCTCTCAAGCACAAGAAGACCATGGACGCCCAGCTGACCGCGATCCTGCGCGCCGCCTGCCACGGGCCCGTGCGCATCCTTTTGCCCATGGTCTCGACCGTGTCGGAAGTGCGCCAGACGCGCGACGCCCTCAACAAGGCGGCGCAGAAACTGAAGCGCCGCAAGCAGAAGGTGCCCAACCCCCTGCCGCCCTTGGGCGTGATGATCGAGGTGCCGGCGGCGGCCCTGGCCGCCGACGCCCTGGCCCAGGTGTCCGACTTCTTCGCCATCGGCTCCAACGACCTGACCATGTACACGCTGGCCACTGACCGCACCAACGAGCATGTGGCGCATCTGTTCGATCCGCTGCATCCGGCGGTGCTGCGCCTGATCCAGTTCGCGACCAGTGCGGCGCTGCGTGCGCGCATTCCCATCTCGCTATGCGGCGAGATCGCGGGCGATCCCCGCTACGCGCCGCTGTTATTGGGTTTAGGCCTGCGCGAGCTGTCCATGGTGCCGGCCAATATCCCGATCGTGAAACAGCGCATCCGCGCCCTCGACATCGCCGCCGCCACGCGCCGCGCCGACGCCATCATGGGCCAGGTCGACCCGGGCCGCATCGCGGCGCTGCTGGACGATTTCAACGGGCTGTCTTAAACCCCGGCGCCGGCGAGCCAGCTTGCGATGACGTCCAGGACCACGGCCGGTGCTTCCATTGGCGTCATATGGCCACAATCCTCGATGATCCGGAATTCCGCGCCCGGAATGGCCTCCGCCATCTCTTTCGATTCGTTCATCGAGCGAAGCTCGTCCTGCCGCGCCCAGATGACCAGGGTCGGGCAGGCGATGGCGGCGAGGTCCGGGCGGCCGTCGCGGCGGGCAATCGACAGCTGCTTGATGAAGGCATCCGCCCCCATGCGCAGCGCCATGTCCTTGACCTCTTGGATCAGGGCTGCGTCGTCGCGCCGGTCCGGATGAAAGGCCTTTTTCACGGCGTCGGCGGACAGGCCGCGGAAGCCGCGCTCCTTCGTATGGCCGATCAGGAAGGCGTTGCGCTTGGCGATTTCAGGCCGGGGCGGGCGGGCCGAGGAATTCATCAGCACCAGGCCCGATACGCGGTCGGGGGCAAGGCGCACGATCTCCCGCGCGACGAAACCGCCGAGCGAGAAGCCGATCAGGATGAAGCGGTCGGGGGCGGCGTCGAGAAGCGCATTGGCCGTCGCCTCGATATCGTCGGTGCGGCTGAGGTCGGCGAAGGTGCAGGTGCCGAGGGCCGCCAACCCGGGCTCCATGCGCGACCACAGGGCGCGGTCGGTCATGAAGCCGGGGCAGAGAATGAAATGGCGGGCGGGTGCTGACATTAAGTCAGTGTATCGGCCATCTCCTTGAAGTTTTCAATGATCAGGTCGGGCTGGTCCGGCCAGGCGCCGAACGGCCGCTTGCGCCGGTCGATGAAGGCCGTGCGCATGCCGAAGCTTTTCGCCCCCACCACGTCGAATTCATGGTTGGCGACGAACAGGCAGGAGGTGCGGTCGTAGCCCGTGATCTCGCAGGCCGTGGCATAGGTCGCCCAATGAGGCTTGAAGTAACCGGCTTCGGCGACGGAGATGACATGGTCGAATTCGAAACCGATATGCGGGCCGGCGTTTTCCAGCATGTCCGGATCGCCGTTGGACAGGATGGCGAGCTCGTAGCCCGCGTCGCGCAGACGGCCCAGCGCCTCGATCACGTCGGGGAAGGGCTTCAGCTTTTCGATCTCGGAGACCAGCCATTCGACCTCGGCCTGGGTGTAGTCGATGCCGGCCCGGTCCATGACCACGGACACGGCGCGGTGGCCGATCTGCCGATAGGGCGTATGGCCCCTGTCACATAAAGCATCGATCATGGAATTTTCGAAATGGGTGCGCCGCCACCAAGTGACGAAGCTGTGGGGATTGCCGTCCCAGCCCTTTTCTTTCAGGAACGGCGTGGCGATTTCCGTCAGGCCCTTCTGCATGTCGACGACGGTGCCGTACTGGTCGAACACCAGAATTTTGATTTCGCGCTTGAGAATGTCCGGATCGGTCATGTGGGAACGTCCCTTTCAGATAGCCAGTTGTTGAGCGGCGCGCAGTATGGCTTGGGCCAAGGTCCTGGAAAATCGCGAAATTCTCGCCCGGCACAGGAGATTTTCTCCATGCCTGCCCTGGCCCAGGTCCGGCGCCGGCCCGGGGCCACCCCTTGAAGATTGGCCGCGAGGCTGCTACATCCCCGACACCACGCCGGACCGGGCGGGACCCCGCCCGGCGAAATTATTTCACAGTGCAGCAACTTCGGACATAACCGTTCGGGGTTTGCGCCGTACGGATTGAACAAACAGGAGTTCTACATGCCCTTCGACGATTACAAGGTTGCCGACATGTCGCTTGCGGATTGGGGCCGCAAGGAAATCAGCATGGCGGAAACGGAGATGCCGGGCCTGATGTCGACGCGCGATGAATACCGCGCCCAGCAGCCGTTGAAGGGTGCGCGCATCGCAGGCTCCCTGCACATGACGATCCAGACCGCCGTGCTGATCGAAACCCTGAAGGACCTGGGCGCCGACGTGCGCTGGGCGTCCTGCAACATCTTCTCGACCCAGGATCACGCCGCCGCCGCCATCGCCGACGGCGGCACGCCGGTGTTCGCCCACAAGGGCGAGAACCTGGAGGAATACTGGGACTACTGTCACCGCATCTTCGACTTCCCGGAAGGCACCGCCAACATGATCCTGGACGACGGCGGCGACGCGACGCTGCTGATCCACCTGGGCATCCAGGCGGCGAAGGATCCGTCGATCCTCGACAAGCCGGGCTCGGAAGAGGCCGAATACATGTTCGCCTCGATCAAGAAGAAGCTGGCCGAGGATGCCGGCTGGTACGCCCGCCAGGGCGAGGCCATCAAGGGCGTGACCGAGGAAACCACGACCGGCGTGCACCGTCTGTACGACATGCAGAAGAAGGGAACCCTGATGTTCCCCGCCATCAACGTGAACGATTCGGTCACCAAGTCCAAGTTCGACAACAAGTACGGCTGCCGTGAAAGCCTGGTCGACAGCATCCGCCGCGCCACCGACGTGATGATGGCCGGCAAGGTCGCCGTGGTCGCCGGTTACGGCGATGTCGGCAAGGGTTCGGCCGAATCCCTGAGCAGCGCCGGCTGCCGCGTGCTGGTCACCGAGGTCGATCCGATCTGCGCCCTGCAGGCCTGCATGGAAGGCTACGAGGTCGTGACCATGGAAGCCGCCGCCCCCCGCGGCGACATCTTCGTCACCACCACGGGCAACATCGACGTCATCACCGTCGACCACATGCGCGACATGAAGGACCGGGCCATCGTCTGCAACATCGGCCATTTCGATAACGAAATCGAAGTCGCCAAGTTGAAGAACTTCAAGTGGAACAACATCAAGCCGCAGGTCGACGAGATCGAGTTCCCCGGCGGCAAGCGCATCATCCTTCTCGCCGAAGGCCGTCTGGTCAACCTGGGCTGCGCCACCGGCCACCCCAGCTTCGTGATGTCCGCCAGCTTCACCAACCAGACGCTGGCCCAGATCGAGCTGTGGACCCGCGGCGACAAGTACAAGAACGAGGTCTACGTGCTGCCCAAGCACCTGGACGAAAAGGTCGCCATGCTGCACCTGGAAAAGCTGGGGGCGCAGCTGTCGACCCTGCGCAAGGACCAGGCCGAGTACATCGGCGTCGAGGTCAAGGGCCCGTTCAAGACGGACGCCTACCGTTACTAGGCGCCCCGGCAGGGCAAAAAAGGTTAAGAGGCGGTGCTTCGGCACCGCCTTTTCCTTTGTGGCCAAGGGGTTGAATGATTAACATCCCCCCGTGCTAAGCGATATCACCCCCATCAGTGCATTCAGCACCGGCCTGTTCATCGGGGCCGGGCTTCTGCTGATCGTCGCCTGGATGTTCCGGCGCCGCGCGGGCGAGGCCGAACACGAGCGCCGGCGGATCGAGGCCGTGGCCGTCAAGGCCCGGGAAATCCTGGCCGGATCGCCCGACGGCCTGTTCCTGTGGGACCGCGGATCGAACAGCATTACCTGTTCGCGCAAGCTGGCGTCGCTGCTGTCCCTGGCCGACGGCACCAACGCCAAGTTCGAGGACGTGATCGCCTGTTTTGACGGCGATTCGGCGAAACGCCTGAAAGCCTCCGTCACTTTCCTGCATGAAGAGGGCCGGCGCTTCGAAATCGTGCTGACCACCGCCGATTCGGGCGGCCGGCGCATGGTTCAGGCCGTGGGCGCCCGCGCCAGCGCCAAGGACGGCAAGGCGCTCGCCGACATGGTGTGGATGCGCGACATTTCCGCCGCCGCCAAGCTGCTGATCGACCTGACCGGCGAGGGCGACCTGCCGGAAGCCCGCGACCTGCACCTGCGCGGCCTGCTCGACGCCCTGCCGTTCCCGATCTGGCTGCGCGACGGCGACCTGCGCGTCGTGTTCACCAATCAGGCGGCGCTCAACCAGCGCGTCGCCGGCCCCGACGACGGGCAGGCGGAAACGGCGCGCGACGAGGCCCGCGCGGTGACCCGCGTCCAGGACCTGGAAAACGCCGGCGAGACCCGGTCCTTCGACGTCACCGAATGTCCGCTCGCCACCGACGGCGGCGGCGACGGGGAGGATGCGCCGGAAACCGCCGTCAGCGGCCTGATCGGATATGCCTTCCCCCATGGCTCGGGCGAGAACCCGGCCCCGCCGCCGGCCGCCGAGCCCGCCGCCCTGCCGCCCTGGGCGCAGATGGCCGAGGCCGTGCTCAAGGGCCTCGGCACCGGCATCGCCATTTTCGACCGTTCGGCCAAGCTGGCGTTCTTCAACGAAGCCTACCGCGACATGTGGCGGCTCGACGCCGAATGGCTGGACGCGGGCCGCGACTTTTCGGAAATCCTCGAACACCTGCGCGCCGAACGGCGTCTGCCCGAGGTTCCCGACTTCCGCGCCTACAAGATGGAACAGCTGGCCCTGTTCGACGAAGCGGGCGACCCCATGGGCGACCTCATGCATCTGCCCGACGGGCGCACCCTGCGCGCCGTCGCCTACCCCATGCCGTCGGGGGGGCTCGCCTTCGGCTACGACGACGTGACCGACCAGCTCGACCTGGAAAGCACCAATAACGCGCGCGACGCCGTCTACCGCGCCAGCCTGGAAAACCTCAGCGAGGCGATCGCCGTGTTCGGATCGGACGGGCGGCTCAAGTTCTGGAACCCGGCCTTCGCCCGGCTGTGGGATCTGGGCGACGACGGGTTGAGCGCCGGCACCCACGTCAGCGACTTCGTCGAGGCGACCCGCCCGCGGGCCGCGCCCGGCGGCGATTGGGACACCAAGAAGGCGCAGATTCTGTCAGCCATGACCCGGCGCGAGGTCACCCGCGACGCCATCGAATGCGCCGACGGCCGGCGGCTGGAATTCGTCAACACGCCCCTGCCCGACGGCGGCGTGCTGATCGCCTATGCGGAAACCCGCGCGGGTGGGGTCCCCGATTCCTGACCCATCACCCCTGACTTTCGGCTGACTTTGACTCCGCGCATCGACGCACTATATTGAGGGTGCGCCTGCGAACAGCCGTCCTCGGAAGAAGGCAATAAAAGGACCACAAGGTCATGAGTAGATCATTCGCGAAATTCCCACTCGGCGAGTTCGTCCGCCACCGCGTCTATGGGTTCCGCGGCGTGGTGTTCGATATCGATCCCGAATTCAACAATTCAGAGGAATGGTACGACAGCATTCCCGCCGACGTGCGTCCGCGCAAGGACCAGCCGTTCTATCACCTGCTGGCGGAAAACCACGACAAGTCGCCCTATGTGGCCTACGTGTCGGAGCAGAACCTGGAATTGGAAGAGTCCGACGAGCTGATCGACCATCCGGACCTGCCGGATTATTTCACGGTCGACGACGACGGCCGCCTGATCTACCGCCACCCCATGAACTGAGGCCCGCCCGGCGGACAACCGCCCGCCGCGCCAGCGCCTATTCCCGCAGACTGGGCAGGCCGATGCCCGTGGCGTCGAACCCGCCGTCGACGGCGAGCGTCTGGCCGGTGATGTAGCGCGCCTGATCGCCCGCAAGGAACAGCACGGCGGCGGCGATTTCCTCTTCCAGGCCATAGCGGTTCAAGGGAATGGCGTCGTGATAGCCGGCGCGGATGTCCGGCGTGTGCACCGCCTTGGCCATGGCCGTGTCGACGGGGCCGGGGGCGACCAGATTGACGCGGATATTGACCTCGCCCAGTTCCGCCGCCTGCTGCTTGGTCAGATGGGCCAGGCCCGCCTTGGATGTGCCGTAGGCGACGCGCAGGGTCGAGGCGCGCAGGCCCGAAATCGACCCGATGTTGACGACGGCCCCGCCGCCGCCCGCGATCATCAGGGGCGCCATCGCCTGGGTCATCAGGAACGGACCGGTCAGGTTGACGTCGAGCACCCGGCGCCATTCGTCGTAGGTCGTCTCCAGGATCGGCTTGAACACGGCGATGCCGGCATTGTTGACGAGCGCGTCGGCGCGCCCGAAGGCGTCCCGGACCCGATCCGCCGCCGCCTGCACCTGATCCGGGTCGGCGACGTCGGCCCGGATGGCGAGAACCGCGTTGCTGGGTCCCAGGACCACCGCCGCGCCGTCCAGTTCCGCCCCGTCGATGTCCAACAGCGCGACCCGCCAGCCGGCGTCCAGGAACGCCTTGGCCGTGGCCAGACCGATGCCGCGCGCCGCCCCCGTGACGACGGCGACCTTGGGGTCCGCCGCCATGGCCTAGTCGTCCCCCAGGCCGGGCACGCCCTTGGTCGTGGAATATTCGAAATGCAGGATCTCGCCCGGCCGCGCCACCGCATGGGCGCCGTGGGCGGCGGCGGCGGCTTCGGCGAAGCCGGTCAGGATCAATTTCAATTTTCCCGGATAGGTGACGATGTCGCCGGCCGCGAACAGGCCCGGGCGGTCCGTCACCATGGTCGCCGGGTCGACGGCGATATGGTTGTCCCTGATATCCAGTTGCCAGTCGGCGATCGGCCCCAGTTGCTGCAGCATGCCGAAGAAGGGCAGCAGGGCGTCGGCGGGAAGCCGCCGCACGTTGCCGTCGAGGTCGCGGGCGATGACGGCGTCGAGCCGCCCGCCCGTACCTTCAAGTCCGCCCAGCTGATAGGGAATGACCAGATCGACCTTGCCCGCCGCCGCCAGGTCTTCGAGCTTGCGCACGTTGTCGGGGGCGGCGCGGAATTTGGCGCGGCGGTGGACCACGGCGACACTTTGCGCGACTTCGGCAAGGCTGAGCGCCCAGTCGACGGCGCTGTCGCCGCCGCCGGCGATGACCACGCGGCGGCCCCGGAAATCCTCGATCCGCCCGACCATGTATTTGACGCCCAGGCCGGGGCCCTGATCCTCATAGGCCTCGATGCCGTCCAAGGGCGGGCGGTTGGGCCCGAAGGCGCCGATCCCGGCGCAGATGATGACCGTGGGCGCGGTGATCGCCGCGCCCCGGGCGGTCTCGACATGCCACATGCCGGCCTGCTGCGTCAGCCCCGTGACCGGGCTGCCCAGATGGTAGACGGGATTGAAGGGAGCGGCCTGTTCGGTCAGGCGATCGACCAGATCCTGGGCGCCGATCCGGGGATATCCCGGGATATCGTAAATGGGTTTTTCCGGGTAGAGTGCGGTCAACTGCCCGCCCGGCATTTCCAGGGCGTCGACCACGTGACAGTTCAGGCCCAGCATGCCGCATTCGAACACCGCGAACAGGCCCACGGGGCCCGCGCCGATGATCACCACATCCGTCCGTTCCGGCGTCTGGGACACCTGCGCCTGCTCCTTCGGTCTTTTCGGGGCTGTTATCCGGGATTCCTTACATGGCGGGCCGCGCGGGTCAGGTCAAGCCTTGTCCCCGCAAGGGTATTTTCGTTAAAAGGGCGGCGATGGTTGCGATGGCGCATGCAAGCGAGGAACCGGCCGGTTTCGTCCTGACCCTGGCGGGGGAGGACGCGGCCCTGTCTCTTGGCGCGCGTCTGGCGGCGGTCTGCCGGCCCGGCGACGTGATCGCCCTGTGGGGCGGATTGGGCATGGGCAAGACCGTGATCGCCCGCGGCGTCGTGCGGGCCCTTCTGGGCCCCGACGAAGAGGTGCCGAGCCCGACCTTCACCCTGGTTCAGCCCTATGACGGGCCGGACTTCACCCTGTACCATTTCGACCTCTACCGCCTGAACGATCCCGAGGAAGCCTTCGAGCTGGATATCGAGGACGCCTTCGCCGAGGGTGTGTCCCTGATCGAATGGCCGGAACGCCTGGGACCATACCTGCCGGGCGGGCGGCTCGACCTGCGGCTGTCGCCGGGCGGCGGCGAGAACGAACGGCGCATCGACCTTCGCGGCGGCGGCGACTGGACTGAACGATTGAAACGAGCGGAGCTCCATGACTGAACGTGACGACCTGATTGCCGGTTTCCTGGATCACCACGGCTGGGGCAGTGCCGAGCGCAGCGTGCTTGCCGCCGACGCGTCGTTCCGCGGCTATTACCGCCTTGCCGGCGGCGGCCGCCGCGCCGTGCTGATGGATGCGCCGCCGCCCAAGGAAGACGTGCGCCCCTTCGTTTCCGTCGCCCGCCACCTGCTCAAGCTTGGCCTGAGCGCGCCCGAGGTCTATGCCGAGGACGCGGCCGCGGGCCTTCTGCTGCTGGAAGACCTGGGCGACGACACCTATACCCGCATGCTGGCCGACGGCGCCGACGCCGAGGCGCTTTACGCCTGTGCCGTCGACGTGCTGATCCATATCCACGACCGCGCCCCCGAAGCCGCCATCCCCCGCGCCTTGCCGCCCTATGACGAACGCAAGTTGATGGAGGAGGCGAGCCTCTTGACCGACTGGTATCTGCCGGCGGTCACCGGGGCCGAAATCGACGACGACGCCCGCGAGGCCTATCAGGAAGCCTGGCGTCCCGCCTTTCGCCAGGTCCTGGCCCAGCCCAAGACCCTGGTGCTGCGCGATTTCCACGTCGACAATCTGATCTGGCTCAAGGACCGCAGCGGCATCCAGCGCTGTGGCCTGCTGGATTTCCAGGACGCGGTCGCGGGATCCCCGGTCTATGACCTGATGTCGCTGCTGGAGGACGCCCGCCGCGAGGTCGATCCCGTGCTGACCGCGCACATGCTGGCGCGCTATCTCGCCGCCTTCCCGGACATGGACCACGAGGCCCTGGGGGCCAGCTACGCCATCCTGGGCGCCCAGCGCCACGCCAAGGTGATCGGCATCTTCACGCGGCTCAGCCACCGCGACGGCAAGTCCAGGTATCTGTCCCATATCCCCCATGTCTGGCGCATGCTGGAACGCTCCCTGGCCCATCCGGCCCTGGCCGAGGTCAAGGCCTGGATCGACGCGGCGATCCCCGAGGACAGCCGCACCGTCCCGTCGCCGTCCCAGCCCGAGGCCGCGGCGTGAGCAAGACCCCGGACGCCCCGACGTCGGCGCCGGGGCCGACCAAGGCCATGGTCCTGGCCGCGGGGCTCGGCACCCGCATGCGCCCGCTGACCGACAACACGCCGAAACCGCTGATCGCCGTCGACGGCCGGGCGCTGATCGACCACATGCTCGACCGCCTGGAAGAAGCCGGGGTGACGGACGCCGTGGTCAACGTGTTCCACCTGGCCGAACAACTGGAACGCCATCTCGCCAGGCGGGCCTCGCCGCGCATCACCCTCGTCCACGAGCCGGAACGCCTGGAAACCGGCGGCGGGGTGAAGAACGCGCTCCACCTGTTCGGCGACGACCCCTTCTATGTCGCCAATTCGGACGCGCTGCTGCTCAACGGCCCGCACCCCATCCTGCCGCGCCTGGTGTCCTGCTGGGACGACGACAAGATGGACGGGCTGCTGCTGCTGCATTCCACGGTCGAGGCCTTCGGCTACGAAGGCCGCGGCGACTTCTGCGCCGAGCCGGACGGCCAGCTGACCCGCCGGCCCGAGATGGAGGTCGCCCCCTGGCTGTTCACGGGCGTGCAGATTCTGCATCCGCGCCTGTTCGAGGATGCGCCGGACGGCGCGTTCTCCCTCAACGTCCTGTACGACAAGGCGATAGAGGCCGGGCGGCTTTACGGCGTCATGCACGACGGCGAATGGTTCCACGTCGGCACCCCCGACGGCCTGGCCGAGGCCGAGGACTACATGTCCGAACGCTTCGCCGGGCGGACCTATCGATGACCCCCCCGGGGGGCTCAGGCACTCCCAAGGTCTTCACGATCCACCCGGGTCGGCCCTTCGTCGACGTGCTGGCGGAAAGCCTGCTGGCGGCAACGGGGGGGGCTCCCGAACGGCTGGCCGATTATCAGATCCTGCTGCCGACACGGCGCGCCGGACGCGCCCTGACCGAGGCCTTCCTGCGCCGCGCCGGCGGGCGCACGGTGCTGCTGCCGCGCCTGACCCCCTTGGGCGATCTCGACGGCGACGACCTGGCGCTCGGCGGCGAAGATGACGCCATGGGCGGTCTCGACCTGCCGCCCGCACTTGCCGGCCTGCGGCGGCAGGCCCTTCTGGCCCGCCTGATCCTGGCCCGCCACGACCGCGACGACACGCCGGACCAGGCGCTGCGCCTGGCCCAGGAACTGGCCCGCCTGATGGACCAGATCGAAACGGAACGGCTCGACGCGGACCGTCTGGCCGAACTGGTGCCCAAGAAGGGGGATCTCGCCGACCATTGGCGGGTGACGCTTGAATTCCTGGAAATCGTGCTGCCGGCCTGGCCGAAAATATTGGCGGACACAGGCTGCATCGACACCGCCGACCGCCGTAATCGGGCCCTCGATGCCCAGGCCGACCACTGGCGCCGCACCCCGCCCGCGACCCCGGTGATCGCCGCCGGGTCCACGGGCTCGGTCCCGGCGACGGCGGAGCTGCTCGCCGTCATCGCCGGCCTGCCCCAAGGATCCGTGATCCTGCCCGGCCTGGACCGCGACATGGCCGACGACGCCTGGACGGCGCTGGAGCCGCACCATCCGCAATACGGGCTCAAGCATCTGTTGCAGGTTCTCGGCATCGCGCGCCGGGACGTCGCCGACTGGTCGCCGGAAACGGACATCGGCGGCGGGCCCGGGCGCGCCGCGCGGTTCCGCCTGCTGTCCCGGGCGCTCCGTCCCGCCGCCGTCACCGGCGCGGCGCCGGGCGGCGATAACGACGAGACGGAAGCCCTTTCAGGCATCACCCGCATCGATTGCCCCGGCCCGGCGGAAGAGGCCGCGGTGGTGGCGCTGCTGCTTCGGGAAGCTTTGGAAACCCCGGGCCGGACCGCCGCCCTGGTGACCCCCGACCAGGGCCTGGCCCGGCGGGTCAAGGCGGAACTGCGGCGCTGGGACATCGCCGTCGACGCCTCGGCGGGCACGCCCCTGGCGGAGACCCCGGCCGGTACCTTTCTGCGCCTGACGGCCGCCATGGCGGCGGACGGCTTCGCCCCCGTGGCCCTGCTCGCCGTCCTCAAACATCCCCTGGCGGCCCTGGGCCAGGCGCCAAGGGATCTCCGCGCCCTGGCCCGGCGGTTGGAGACGGCGAAGATCCTGCGCGGCATCCGCCCGGCCCCCGGCATCGCCGGCCTGCGCGCGGCCCTGTCCCATCTTGACGGGGCGGCGGCGCTGCTTGATCTCGCGGCCCGGCTGGAAGACGCCGCCGCCCCCTTCTGCGCGCTGCTGGAAACCGCGGAAACCTCCCTGAAGGATTTGGCCGCGGCCCATCTGCGCCTTGCCGAAGCCATGGCCCGAAGCGACGACCGGGACGGCGCGGCGCGGCTTTGGGACGGCGAGGACGGCGAGGCGGCGGCCGCCTTCATGGCCGAGGTGCTGGACGCCGGGCCGGCCCTGGGCCCGGTCGCCGGCCGCCATTACCCGGCCCTGCTCGACACCCTGATGGCGGGCCGCGCCGTGCGCCCGGCCTGGGGGGCGCATCCGCGCCTGCATGTCTGGGGTTTGCTTGAGGCCCGGCTGCAGCACGCCGATCTGATGATCCTGTCGGGGCTGAACGAAGGCAGTTGGCCGCCCGAGCCGAAACCCAGCCCCTGGATGAGCCGCCCCATGCTGGCCGATTTCGGCCTGCCGCAGCCGGAACGGCGGATCGGCCTGACCGCCCATGATTTCGTCCAGGCGGCCATGGCGGCGGAGGTCGTTCTGACCCGGGCCGAGCGGGCGGAAGGAGCCCCCACCGTGCCCGCGCGCTGGCTGTCGCGCCTGGGCAACCTGATCGCCGACACGCCGGCTGCGGCGGTGCTGAAGCGGCGGGACGGAATGCGCGCCTGGGTCGATGCCCTGGACGACCCGGGCGAGATGATCCCGCCCCAACGCCCCCTGCCGCGCCCGCCCGTGGACCTGCGGCCGACGGGCCTGTCCGTGACCCAGGTCGAGAAATGGGTGCGCGATCCCTATGCGGTCTATGCCCGCCACATCCTGAAACTCAAACCGCTGGAGCCCATTGACGCCGACCCCGGCGCCGGCGACCGGGGCGACCTGATCCACAAGGCCCTGGAGAAATTCGTCGCGGCCTTTCCCCGCGACCTGCCGGCCGATGCGGACGCGCGGCTGATCGCCTTCGGCGACGAGGTATTCGCCGAACATGCCGACCGCCCCGCCGTGCGCGCCTTCTGGTGGCCGCGGTTCCTGCGCGTCGCCCGCTGGTTCGTCGAGGTGGAATCGGCGCGCCGGGCGCGGGGCTGCCGGCCGCTCGCCTGGGAGGCCGAGGGCGAATACCATCTGCCGACCGCCGCCGGGCCGTTCCGCCTGCGCGGCATCGCCGACCGCATCGACCGCGACCCGGCCTTGGGCATCGAGATCATCGACTACAAGACCGGCCGCACGCCGAGCCAGAAACAGGTGGAAAGCGGCTTTTCCCCGCAATTGCCCCTGGAAGCCATGATGCTGAAGGCGGGCGGCTTCGCCCAGGTCGCGCCTGAGGACGTGGCGGGCCTCGCCTATTGGAAGATGTCGGGCGGGCGCGAGGCGGGCAAGCTGGCGGCGCTGAAGGACGTCGAGCCCCTGACCGAGGCGGCGGCGACGGGCCTGGCCCGCCGGGTCGCCTTGTTCGCCAATCCGAACACCCCCTACGCCCCCCGCGTCAAACCGATGATGGACGCGGACCGGGGCGATTACGACCACCTGGCCCGCGTGCGCGCCTGGACCACGGTCGGCGGCGACGACGGCGGTAGCGGTGGCGAGGGGGGCGGATCATGAGCGGCCCCATGACCGAGACCCGGCGACGGGCGACGGAGGTCCAGCAGACCGCCGGGCGGCCCGGGGATTCCCATTGGGTGTCGGCCAACGCCGGCACGGGCAAGACCCATGTGCTGACCAACCGCATCGTGCGCCTGTTGATGAGCGGCGTGCAGCCGCGCACCATTCTTTGCCTGACCTATACCAAGGCGGCGGCGACGGAGATGGCCAACCGTCTGGGCGCGCTTTTGGGCAAATGGGCGGTGATGGACGACGCGGCCCTGATGGACAGCTACCGCGACCAGACGGGCGTGCCGCTGGACCGTGACGACCTTGCCCGCGTGCGCCGATTGTTCGCCGAAGTCGCCGATACCACGGACGGCCCCAACATCCGCACCATCCATTCGTTCTGTGAATCCCTGTTGGGCCGTTTTCCCCTGGAAGCCGGCGTCGCCCCCCATTTCAAGGTGATGGACGAGCGCACGGCGGCGGAACTGCGCACGGCGGCGCGCGACCGCCTGCTGGCCCAGGCCGCAGCCGACCCGGAAAGCCCGGCCGCCCGCGCCATGGACCATCTGGCCGGAGTCCTGGGCGAAACCGGATTCGACGACCTGGTGACCGAACTGGATTTCGCGCGCGGCAAGCTGGCGGCCCTGTTCGCCCGCCACGGCGGGGCACGGGGCCTGGCCGCCGCGACACGGCGCAACCTGGGCCTGGCCCCGGGGGACGACCGGGCGTCGGTGATCCTGGGCACGGCCCCGCCCGACGCCCCTGGCCTGGTCCTGGCCGCCGAGGCGCTGTCCGGCGGCTCCAAGCGGGACAAGGGATATGCGGAGATCATCGCCCCCTGGCTGGCCGCGGACGACGCGAGACGCGTGGACGGCTTCGACAGCTACGCCCTGGCCTTTCTCACCCAGACCCATACCCCCCGCAAGGACCTGGTGACCAAGAAGGTGGCCGAGGACAATCCGGGCGTGCGCGACGCTCTGGAGACGGAACAGGACCGCGTGCGGGCGGTCAATGAAAAGCTGCGCGCCCTCGCCATCGCCCGGAACACCGCCGCCCTCATGGACCTGGCCGAAGTCATGGCGCGGGAATACGCGGCCCTGAAAGAGACTCGTGCGCTGATGGATTACGACGACCTGATCCTGAAGACCCGCGCCCTGCTGCGCACCTCCGACGGGGCGGTCGACTGGGTCCACTATAAACTCGACGGCGGCATCGCCCATGTCCTGGTCGACGAGGCCCAGGACACGGCCCCGGCGCAATGGGACATCCTGGAGAAACTTACGGAAGAATTCTTTTCCGGCGAAGGGGCCTGGGACGGCGACGCCCGGGGGCCCCGCACGGTGTTCGCCGTGGGTGACGAAAAGCAATCCATCTACAGCTTCCAGGGGGCGGAGCCGACGCGCTTCGAGGAGACCCGCGCCAAGTTCGCCGCCAAGGCGCGTGAAGCCGGCATGGAAACGGCCCTGGAACGGTCGCTGGAAATGGCGGTCTCGTTCCGCTCGACCTGGCCGGTGCTGGACGCCGTCGACAAGACCTTCCAGCCCGAAGACCTGCGGGCGTCCCTGACCTCCACGGACCGGGCGATCCGCCATCTGGTCGACCGCGACGGCGACGCCGGGCGGGTCGAACTGTGGCCCACGGTGACGCCGGAGGACGAGGACGAGGACGACGCCTGGGACGCCCCCGTGGACCGGCCGGGGCCGAGGGCGCCCCTGGTCCAGGTCGCGGAAACCATCGCCGAGACCATCGGCGGCTGGCTCGGCGGGGGCGAACAGCTGGCGTCCCAGGGCCGCGCCCTGACGGCCGGGGACATCCTGATCCTGGTGCGCCGGCGCGGGCGTTTCATGGAGGAAATGGTGCGTCAGCTGAAGCTGCGCGGCATTCGGGTCGCGGGCACGGACCGCATGATCCTGACCGAACAGATGGCGGTCATGGACCTGATCGCGCTCGGCCGCTTCGCGCTGCTGCCCGACGATGACCTGACCCTGGCGACGGTGCTGAAAGGCCCCCTGTTCAATTTCACGGACGACGACGACCTGACGCCGCTATGCGCGCCCCGGCGGGGAACCTTGTGGGCGGAGCTGCGCGGCCGCGCCGACGACCATCCCCGTTGGCGGGCGGCGGCGGATCGCCTTTCGGCTCTGCTGGCCGCCGCCGATCAGGCCCCGCCCTTCGAATTCTACGCCGACCTGTTGGGTCCCGGCGGCGGGCGGGCGGCCCTCCACCGCCATCTGGGGCAGGACGCCCTCGACCCCATCGAGGAATTCCTCGGCCTGGCCCTGCAGTTCGAGCGCGAACACGCGCCGTCTCTGGAAGGCTTCCTGCACTGGATCGGGGCCGGCGAAACGGTGGTCAAGCGCGACATGGACCAGGCCGGCGACAAGGTCCGGGTGATGACCGTGCACGGGGCCAAGGGCCTGGAAGCCCCCGTGGTGTTCCTGCCCGATACCTGCGCCGCCACGGGCCGGGGCAAGCCGATCAGTCTGCTGTGGGACCGGGACGGGGACGGCGGCGCCGTCTACTGGCCCGGGCGCAAGGACGACGACTGCGATCTGACCGCGGCGCTGCGCGCCCAGGTCCAGGCGGCGCAGGAGAACGAGGAACGGCGGCTGCTGTACGTCGCCATGACCCGGGCCCGCGACCGGCTGTACGTGACCGGCTGGGAAACCAAAAGCGGCCGCGCCGAGGGCTGCTGGTACGACCTGATCGAAGCCGGGCTGGACCGCGCCGGCGCGGCGGAAGTCGATGTGCCGGGCGGCCGGGGCCGCCGCCTGGAAACGCCGCAGACCGCCGAGGTCCGGGCCAGGGACGCCGCCGCCGCGCCGGCCGCCCTGCCGGTTCCGGACTGGATCGCCCGCCCGCCGGCGGACGAGCCGAACCCGCCCAAACCGCTGGCCCCCTCCAGGCCCGAGGACGGCCCGCCCGCCGCCTCGCCCCTGGGCACGGACGACGGGGCGCGGTTCAAGCGCGGGCTGATCGTGCACAAACTGCTGGAAAGCCTGCCGGACCTGGCGCCGGAAGACCGTACGCCGGCGGCCGAACGCTATCTGGCCCGCCCGGGCCATGACCTGAGCCCGGCCGAACAGGCGGAGATTCTCAGCGAAACCCTGGCCCTGCTGGGCGATCCCGCCCTGGCCCCCCTGTTCGGCCCCGGCAGCCGGGCCGAGGTGCCCCTGGTCGCCCAGGCCGGCGGGCGGGTGATTTCCGCCCGCATCGACCGCCTGCTGGTCACGGAAATCGAGGTCCTGATCGTCGATTTCAAAACCAACCGGCCACCGCCGGAGCGCCTCGAGGACGTCCATCCCGGCTATCTCGCGCAGATGGCCGGATACCGCCGGGCATTGATGGATCTGTACCCGGACCGGCCTGTGCGCTGCGCCCTGATCTGGACGATGGGGGCCCGCCTGATGGCCCTGCCGGACGCCCTTTTGGACAAAGCCGGTCCCTAAGTCCCGGAGAAAGCAAGGGGAATTTTTGCACCGGTCCGGGCGGCTTGACGGGGCCGGGGCGCGACCCTAGATTCAAGGACAGGGCAGGGAACCGAAGGTTATCCGCCCTGGGCCGCAAGAGAACCCGGGCGGCATGTCCCAGAAATTGAAACTTCAAAAAAAACTGTACCCCGACACAGATCCCAAGGTGAGCGATATGCCGAAAAAGATAACCGACGACTCCTTCGAAACCGACGTTCTTGGATCGAGCGAGCCCGTCCTGGTCGATTTCTGGGCCGAATGGTGCGGCCCGTGCAAGCAGATCGCCCCGGCGCTTGAGGAATTGGCCAGTGAGCTGCAAGGCAAGGTCACGGTGGCCAAGCTGAACATCGACGACAACCCCTCGACCCCCGGCAAGTACGGCGTGCGCGGCATTCCGACCCTCATGCTGTTCAAGAACGGCGAGGTCGCGGCGACCAAGATCGGCGCCCTGCCGAAAAGCAAGCTGCAGGAATGGCTGGAGCAGAACATCTAACGTCGCAAATCCCGAGCGGGCGCCGATAACGGCGCCCGCAGCGACGTATGTGCGCGAACGTAAGCTTAAAACAATGAGGTGCGCATCATGAGCCGGCTGGACGTCCACCAGATCCCGGTCCTGAACGACAATTACGTCTATCTGGCCCATTGCCCGGAGACGGGAGCGACCGCCGTGGTCGATCCCGCCGTGACCGGGCCCGTGCTGGACGCGGCCCGGGCCAAGGGCTGGACCATCAGCCATATCCTGAACACCCATCACCACGGCGACCACACGGGCGGCAACCAGGAAATCAAGGCGGCCACGGGCTGCACCATCGTCGGCCCGCGCGCCGACCGCGACCGCATTCCCGGCATCGACGTCGAGGTCGGCGACGGCGACACCTACAAGCTGGGCAACGCCGAGGCCCGGGTCTACGACGTGCCCGGCCACACCCGCGGCCATATCGCCTATTGGTTCGAGGGATCGGACGCCCTGTTCTGCGGCGACACCCTGTTCGCCATGGGCTGCGGCCGCCTGTTCGAGGGCACGCCCCGGCAGATGGTCACATCGCTTGATAAGTTCAAGGTTCTGCCCCCGGAAACCCGGGTGTTCTGCGCCCATGAGTACACCCAGTCCAACGGTCGCTTCGCCCTGTCGGTGGAACCGGACAACGCCGCCCTGGTCCAGCGCATGCGGGACGTGGACGCGGCCCGGGCCAAGAACATTCCGACCGTGCCGTCGACCATCGGCATCGAGTTGAAGACCAACCCCTTCCTGCGCGCCGACAGCCCGGACCTGCAGAAGACCATCGGCCTGGCCGGCCGGGATTACGTCGAGGTCTTCGCCGAAACCCGCAGGCTCAAGGACAACTTCTAGGCCGCCCGCCATGACCAAGCCGGAAGACCTGCCCTATACCATCCAGGACCGGGAGCTTATCGGCGAGGTCAACGGCCTGCGCGTGCAGATCATGGAACTGGGTCCCGGCGAATGCGTGCCCTGGCATTGGCATTCCGTGGTCGACGACACCTTCGTCTGTATGGAGGGGCCGATGATCGTGGAAACCCGCGCCCCGCGCCAAACCCATGAACTGATGCCGGGCGACCGCCTGACCGTGCCCGTGAAAACGGCCCATGAAGTGCATGGCAAGGATGGAGCCGGCTGCAAGTTCATGCTGGTCCAGGGGATCGGCGAACACGATTTCCACCCCGTCGGCTAACCCCAAGACATCGCCCTGATCAGTCGCCGGCGGCGGGCAGCAATTCGCGCGCCTGGCGCAGTTCGCCGCGCGCGCGGCGGATGACCTCGGCCGAGGCGAACAGCGCCAGCCCCGCGATGATCCCGCCCACGGCCACGTCCGGCCAGAAGGTTCCCGATAGCCAGACCCCGCCCCCCGCCGCGATGACGGCGACGTTGGCGATGGCGTCGTTGCGCGAACACAGCCAGACGGAGCGCATGTTGGCGTCGCCGTCGCGGTATTTGAACAGGGCCAGGGCCACCACCACGTTGGCGATGAGGGCCAGAACCCCGACGCCGGTGATGATATGGGCCTCGGGCACCCCGCCCTCGGCGATGCGCCAGACCGTGGTGCCGATCACCCACAGACCGAACAGTCCCATGGACAGGCCCTTGATCAGGGCCGCCCGCGCCCGCCATGCCAGATGCATGCCGACCACGGCGAGGGAAATGCCGTAGTTGGCGGCGTCGCCCAGGAAGTCCAGGGCGTCGGCCTGCAAGGCGATCGATTTCGACAGATAGGCCCCGGCCAATTCGCCGAAGAACATGCCACCGTTGACGATCAGCGCGAACCACAGCACCCGGCGGTAGGCCTGGGATGCGGCGGCGTCGGTGAAGGGGCCGTTGTCATGGCCGTGGTCGCAGCAGGCGGACATGGCTCAACCCTCCTCGTCGTGACTGTGTTCCGGTTCCGCCACGTGTTCCATCATGTCCAGCAGGACCGAGGTCACGTGGTGGTCGTGCACCGCGTAATGCACGTACTTGCCCCGGCGCCGGGCGCGCACCAGGCGCGCCGCCTTGAGCAGGCGCAGATGGTGGCTGGTCAGGGACGGCGACATGCCCGTGAGCGCCGCCAGATCGTTGACGGAGCGCGGCCCGGCCATGCAGGCGGCCAGGATCCCCAGGCGATTGGGCTCGCCCAGCAGATGGAAGATGGAGGCGATTTCCTCGGCCCGGTCGCGGTCGAGCGCCCCTTCCGGCAGGGCGGCCGGGGCGGCGGCGGGCGGTTTAGCCTGTTTGCTGTCCGTGGTCATGAACCAAACATATGAACAAATGTTCAGATGTTCAAGTGTTGTCCCGCAACACCGTGCCGGCGAGGTAGAGGGAGCCGCAGATCAGCACCCGGGCCGGCGCCTGTTCGCGCTCCAGAAGTCCCCAGAGCGCGGCCTGCACCGAGGGCGCGCTGCGTGACGGCAGGCCCACAGCCGCGCCTGCCCCGGCAATGGCGTCGGCGGACAGGGTATTGATCTCGCCCGGGATGGCGACGCCGGTCAGCGACGCCGCGACGGGGGCGAGGGCGGCCAGGAACGTCCCCGGGTCCTTGGAATTGATCATGCCGCAGATCAGGTGCAGGGGCTTTTCCCCCCAAACGTCCTTGGCATGGGCCGCGATGGCGGCGCCGGCGGCGGCGTTATGGCCGCCGTCGAGCCACAGCGACCAGCCGGGCGCCAGATTGCCGACCAGGGGCCCCTTGCTCAGGCGTTGCAGGCGGGCGGGCCATTCGGCGGCGCCGAGGCCCCGGACGATCTGGTCCGCCGTGGCCGTGAACCCGGCCATGGCCTTCATGCAGACGATGGCCTGGGCCGCGTTGAGCAGCTGATGGCGGCCGGCCAGGGACGGCGCCGGATAGGTTTCCGTCGCCCCGCCCAGGGTCAGGTCGAAGGACCGGCCGTCGGCGGCCTCATGCACGAACCAATCGCGGCCATGGGCCAGCACGGGGGCCCCCAGAGCCCTGGCCCGGTCGTCCAGCACCTTGAGAACGTTGGGCAGCTGCGGGCCGATCACGCAGGGCACCCCCGGCTTGAGGATGCCCGCCTTTTCCGCCGCGATTTCTTCCAGGGAATTGCCGAGAAACTGCTGGTGGTCGAGGGAGATCGGCGTGATCGCCGTGACCAGGGGCGCATCGACCACGTTGGTCGCGTCGAGCCGCCCGCCCAGGCCCGTTTCCAGGATCAGCACGTCGGCCGGGGTGCGCGCGAAGGCAAGCAGCGCCGCCCCCGTGGTGATCTCGAAGAAGGTGATGGGAGCACCACCGTTGGCGTCCTCGCATTCCTCCAGCAGGGCCTGCAAATCCTGATCGGGGATCAGGTCGCCCGCCAGGCGGATGCGTTCGTTGAAATGCACCAGATGGGGCGAGATATGGACATGGACGCGCCGGCCCGTGGTTTCCAACAGGGCGCGCAGGATGGCGATGACCGAGCCCTTGGCGTTGGTGCCGGCGACATGGACCACGGGCGGCAGGCAGCGTTCCGGATGGTCGAGGCGTTCAAGCAGGCGATGGACGCGCTCCAAGGACAGGTCGATGACCTTGGGATGCAGGGTCAATAGCCGCGCGAGGATGGCGTCGCAGGGATGGGGTGCCGGCGTATCCGCGCCGAGGGGATCAGTCATGGACGGGCGGTCCGCCAAGGTCAGGGAAGGGTCAGTCGTCGCCGGGAACGGGGGCGGCGCCCGGGCGGTGGCTGCGGGCCGGCGGCAGGATTTCGCCTTCGAGAATGTCCAGGTCCTGGTCCGTGCCCTCGACCCGGCGGCCCGGCTCCGGGTTCAGCAGCATGTCGATGACCCGGGCCAGGGTGTCGCGCAGCTCACCGCGCGGCACCACCATGTCGACCATGCCGTGCTCCAGCAGGTATTCGGCGCGCTGAAAGCCTTCCGGCAGGGTTTCGCGGATGGTCTGTTCGATCACCCGCTGACCGGCGAAGCCGATCACAGCCCCGGGTTCGGCGATATGAATGTCGCCCAGCATGGCGTAGGAGGCGGAGACCCCGCCCGTTGTCGGGTCGGTCAGCACCACGATATAGGGCAGGCCCGCTTCCTTGACCTCTTCCACGGCGATGGTCGTGCGCGCCATCTGCATGAGGGACAGAATCCCTTCCTGCATGCGCGCCCCGCCGGAGGACGGGATGACGACGAAGGCGGCCTTTTCGTCCACCGCCTTGCGCGCGGCGGCCAACAGCCCGGCCCCCATGGCCTGGCCCATGGAGCCGCCCATGAAGGCGAAGTTCAGGGCCGCCACGACCACGGGCAGGCCGTTCATGCGCCCGACGCCGGCGATCAGGGCGTCCTGGTCGCCGGTCTTGGACCGCGCCGCCTTGAGGCGCGAGGCGTAGGTTTCCGTGTCCTTGAACTTCAGGGGATCCGGCTTGGCCACGTCCCAGGTGATCTTTTCGAACGCCCCCTCGTCGAACAGCATGGCCAGGCGCTGATGGGCGTTGATACGCAGGTGATGGCCGCAGTGCTGGCAGACGTGGAGATGCTTTTCCAGGTCGCGGTGGAAGATCATCTGGCTGCAGCCCGGGCATTTGTGCCACAGGTTGTCGGGCATTTCCTTGCCGGCACCGACCAGACGCTTCAGCTTGGGCCGGACGAATTCGCGCAACCAGTTCATGTGATCAATTCCCTCGCAGGCAGACGAATCAATTTCTTGCGCCGCGCACACCGGCCGCCAACGCGCGCACCAAGTCTAGCACCTTGTCCTTGGTGCCGGGTAGGGGGGCGCCGGACGGATCGCGGTTGTCGGCGATGATCCCGACCAGGGCCGAGCCGACGACGGCGGCGTCGGACACCCGCGCGATGGCCGCGGCCTGATCCGGCGTCTTGATGCCGAAGCCGACGGCGACGGGCAGGTCCGTGTACTTGCGGATGCGTGCGACGCTGGCCGCCACGTCGCCCGCGTCGGCGGACTTGGTGCCCGTGATGCCGGTGATCGAGACGTAATAGACGAAGCCCGAGGCATGCTGCACGACGCGCGGCAGGCGCGCGTCGTCCGTGGTCGGCGCCGTCAGATAGATGAAGTTGATCCCGGCCTTGAGGGCGGGCAGGCAGAGCTCGCCCTCTTCCTCGGGCGGCAGGTCGACGACGATCAGGCCGTCGATCCCGGCCTCTTTCGCGTCGGCCAGAAAACGGTCGACCCCGTAGATGTAGATGGGGTTGAAATAGCCCATGAGGACGATGGGCGTATTATCGTCCCGCTTGCGGAACGAGCGCACGATATCCAGGGTTTTCGGCAAGGTCATGCCGGCCTTGAGGGCGCGCAGGCTGGAGGCCTGGATCGCCGGGCCGTCGGCCATGGGGTCGGAGAACGGCATGCCGATCTCGATCAGGTCGGCCCCCGCCGCCGCGATCTCCAGAATGATCTCCTCCGACATTTCCGGCGTCGGATCGCCGGCGGTGAGGAACGTCACCAGGCCGGCGCGGCCTTCGGCCTTCAATTGGGCAAACTTGCGGGTTATGCGGGTCTCAGGCCCGGTCTGCGTGGTCATATGCTCAGTCCATCCCCAGATAGCCGGCGACGGCGTCGACGTCCTTGTCGCCGCGCCCGCACATGTTCATGACCAGCAGGTGGTCCTTGGGCAGGCCGCCCGCGATCTTGGCCACATAAGCGAGCGCGTGGCTCGGCTCCAGCGCCGGGATGATGCCTTCCTTGCGCGTGCACAGCTGGAACGCGGCCAGGGCTTCCTTGTCCGTGGCCGAGACGTATTCGACCCGGCCCGTGTCGCGCAGCCAGGAATGTTCCGGCCCGATGCCGGGATAATCCAGGCCCGCCGAGATCGAATGACCGTCGATGATCTGGCCGTCCTCGGTCTGCAGCAGATAGGTGCGGTTGCCGTGCAGCACGCCCGGGCGGCCGCCGTTGAGGGACGCGCAATGCTCGCCCGTCTCGATGCCGTGGCCGGCGGCCTCGACCCCGATCAGCTTGACCGTTTCGTCATCCAGGAACGGATGGAACAGGCCCATGGCGTTGGACCCGCCGCCGATGGCGGCGATGCAGGTATCGGGCAGGCGGCCTTCCGCCTCCATCATCTGCTCGCGCACCTCGTTGCCGATCACGCATTGGAAATCGCGCACCATGGCCGGATAGGGGTGCGGGCCGGCGACGGTGCCGATGATGTAGAAGGTGTCCTCGACGTTGGACACCCAATCGCGCAGCGCCTCGTTCATGGCGTCCTTGAGCGTGCCCGTGCCGGCGGTGACGGGGACGATCTCCGCGCCCAGCATCTTCATGCGCACCACGTTGGGGCGCTGGCGCTTGACGTCGGTCTCGCCCATGTAGACGACGCAGGGCAGGCCGAACAGGGCGCAGACCGTGGCGGTCGCGACACCATGCTGTCCGGCGCCGGTCTCGGCGATGATGCGCTTCTTGCCCATGCGCCGGGCCAGCAGGATCTGGCCGATGGTGTTGTTGATCTTATGGGCACCCGTGTGGTTCAGCTCGTCGCGCTTGAAGTAGACCTTGGCCCCGCCGAACTCTTCGGTCAGGCGCTCGGCCAGGTACAGGGGGCTGGGCCGGCCCACGTAATGCTTCATGTAACGGTTGAACTCGTCCCAGAAAGCCGCGTCGTTCTTTGCCTTTTCCCAGGCTTCCTGAACCTGCAGGATCAACGGCATCAACGTTTCGGCCACATAGCGGCCGCCGTAGATGTCGAAATGTCCCGTTTCGTCCGGGCCTTCGCGGTAGGTATTGAGCTTCGACATGAACCAATCCTCATATTGCCTTGGGTTTATGCCGTTTTATGGTTAACGGCACGGGGGCCCAAGGGCGGCGCAAATAAAGCACAAGGTCCCGGGGAACCCAAGCAGAAACCCCTGGAAAACGACGCCCGCCCCCTCGCCCCGGCCCTCTCCCCCCAGCGGGGGAGAGGGAGATGATTGCGGCGGGCGTTCCCTCGCCCCTTTGGGGAAAGGGACAGGGTGAGGGGAAAGGCGATCAACCCGCCTTGGCCGCCTTGATGAAGGCCGCGATCAAACCCGCGTCCTTAACCCCGGGCGCCGTCTCGACGCCGGACGACACGTCGACACCGGGGGCACCCGAAACCCGGATCGCCGCCTGCACGTTGTCCGCCGACAATCCGCCCGCCAGCAGCCAGGGCACATTCCACCGCGTGCCGGCCAGAAGCCCCCAGTCGAAGGCCAGCGCGTTGCCGCCGGGCCGCTCCGCCCCCGATGGCGGCTTGGCGTCGAACAGCAGGCGGTCGGCGACACCTTCATAGGCGCGGGCGGCCTCGACATCCCCCGGCCCGGCGATGGGCAGGGCCTTCATCACCGGCAGGCCGAACTTGCGCCGGACCTCGGCGGCCCGCTCCGGCGTCTCCGATCCATGCAGTTGAAGAATATCCACCGCGCCGTTGCCGGTGATGGCGGCCAGTTCGTCGTTCGTCGCGTCCACGGTCAACCCGACCTTGAGCACGCCGACGGGAACGCGCATCGCCAGACCGCCGGCGACAGCGGGCGTGACATAGCGCGGCGTTTTCTTGAAGAACACGAAGCCGACCATATCGGCGCCGGCGTTGACGGCGGCGTCCACGGCCTCCGCCGTCTTCAGCCCGCAGATCTTGACCTGAACCATGTCAGGCGCTCAGTTCGTCCGCGATGCGCCGGGCCGACGCGATGGGATCCTCGGCCTGGGTGATCGGCCGGCCGATGACCAGGTAGTCGGCGCCGAGGGAGACCGCGTCGCGCGGCGTGACCACGCGCTTCTGGTCGCCCTTCACGGACCATTCGGGGCGGATGCCCGGCACCACCAGGGTGAAATCGGGGCCGCAGACGGAGCGGATGACCTTGATCTCGTGGGCCGAACAGACGACCCCGTCCATGCCCGCGTCCTGGGCCAGCTTGGCCAGCTTGGCGACCTGGGCCTTGGTTTCACTATTGATGCCGACCTCGATCAGGTCTTCGTCCGACAGGCTGGTCAGCACGGTGACGGCGAGGACGAGGGGACGGTGCCCCCCGTTTGCGGCGTCCGTGGCGGCCTTGGCGGCGGCTTCCATCATGGCGCGCCCGCCCGAGGCATGGACGTTGAGCATGAAGGGGGCAAGTGGTGCCGCGGCGCGCACGGCACCCGCGACCGTGTTGGGAATGTCGTGGAATTTCAGGTCCAGAAACACCGGCAGGCCCGCGGCTGAGACCCGGCGCACGCCCTCCGGCCCCTGGGCCGTGAAGAATTCCTTGCCCAGTTTGACCCCGCCCACGGCGCCCTTGACCCCCTGGGCGAGCGCCAGGGCACCCGCCGCGTCGGTGGTGTCGAGGGCGACCAGAATGCGGTCGGCGGGGCGTTTGATGCCCGGCGCGGGGGTCGAAGTCGTCATAGAACTGGTCCCAGAATTGGCCGTATCGTCGTTTATACCGGTCCCGGGCACGGGCCGCCATCCTCAAAACCAGGGAGGCGCGCAGGGCACCCGGGTGACGCGGGCTAGAGAATGTGGCGCGAACCGGCCCCCTGCCCGTCCGGGACCGTGGCCGGCAGCGACGCGGCCTTGGCGTCGGCGGCGCGGAGCTTTTCTTCCAGCATTTCCACGTCGGTCTTGAGGCGCAGGACTTCCTTTTCCGCCCCGTCGGCGCGGTGGGCTTCGCGCCGGGCGCGGCCGCGGGCGACGCCGCCGGAAATCCATACCATCACCGCCCCCCAGAGAAAGCCGAGGAACAGGCCGCCGACGCCGACCAGGGCGACCGGGGTCGTCAGTTCGTAATCGAAGGGCCACAGGCGCAGCACGACGTCCGCGCGGTTGGAGGCGGCGAACAGGATCAGCCCCAGGACGAGGGGGGTAAGAACGATCCAGGAAAGGAGTTTGCCCACGCGCGACACCCGACGGTTGGAGGTTCCGGAACCGGCATCGCGGCCCCGGCCGGGATCAGCTGCCGTTCAGTTTTTCGCGCAGCTGCTTGCCGGTCTTGAAATAGGGGATGTGTTTGGAATCCACCTCGACCGTCGCCCCCGTGCGCGGATTGCGGCCCGTGCGCGAGCCCCGCTGCTTCACGGAAAAGGCGCCGAAGCCGCGCAGTTCGACCCGGTCGCCCTGGGCCAGTGCGCCGGTGATCTCGTCGAAAATGGTGGAAACGATACGTTCCACGTCACGCTGGTAGAGATGCGGATTGTCCGCCGCCAAACGGGCGATGAGTTCGGATTTGGTCATGCTGCCAATCCCAGGCGGCGCCGCGACAACGCGGCCGGCCGGGGACCTTTCCCTCACAGGTGAAAATCTACAGGGAAGGGTGCCAAAGGGAGAACACGCCGTCAAGTCTAAGCCGTTCTGAAAACAATGCTTTTTGCAGATGCGAAGTCAGGGCGTCGCGCCACGGCAGGGGCTCGTCCGTCAGCTTGAGGTCGCGCAGGGGCAGGTCGCGGGCAATGCCGTGGGCCGAGAGCAGCCAATCCCGGGCCAGTTCCTCGTCGCCGACGGCGTCGACCAGGCCGTTGTCCTTGGCCGTCCGGCCCGAGTAGACGCGCCCGTCGGCCAGCGCCACGACCTTGTCGCGCGGCAGCTTGCGGCGCTCCGCCACCATGTCGACGAACTGCCCGTACAGTTCCATCAGCATGGCCTGGGTCGCCTCGCGGGCGGGGTCGCTCAGGCGCTCGAAGGGATTGGGCTGGGCCTTCATGGGCCCGCTTTTGAACACTTCCGGCTTGATTCCCAGCTTGTCCAAAAGCTGCGTCACGTCCGCGGTCTGCAGGATCACGCCGATCGAGCCGGTCAGCGTGCCGCGCCGGGCGATGACATGATCCGCCGCGATCGCCACCATGTAGCCGGCCGAGGTCGCGGTGCCGCCCATGACGGCGACGATCGGCTTGCTCTCGGCGACCCGGCGCAGCGCCGTGAACAGGGCCTCGCCGCCGACGAAGGTGCCGCCCGGGGAATCGATGCGGATCACCACCGCCTTGACGTCGTCGCGGTCGGCCAGGCCCTTGATCGCCCGGCTGCGCTCGTCGTCGTCGAAGATGATGCCGTCGATGGTGAGACGCGCGACATGATCGCGGGCGAAGAAATCAGCCCCCCCGAAACGGCCGGCGCCGACCACGACCAGGGCCGCGAAGGCGGCCAGCGCCACCAGCCGCCAGAAGGTCAGGGCCCGTTTCAGGCGGCGGCGGTCGAAGATCATGTCGGCGTCGAGGCTCATGGCGGGGCGAACATCCCTTTGGGTTGCAGGAGGCCGGGCAAAAGAAAACCGGGAGCCCCCTTGCGAGAGCTCCCGGCGAATGTATCACGCCCGCCCTAAGGCAGGGCAACGGGAAAGGCGGGTTATTCCGCGCCTTCCTCCGCTTCTTCGGTTTCGTCCTTCTTGGCGGCCTTTTTCTTGGCGGCGGCCTTCTTCGGCTTTTCGTCGTCGCCTTCGGCGGCGGCCTGCGCCTGCTTTTCCTTCAGGGCAGCGCCCAGGATGTCGCCCAAGGAGGCACCGGAATCGGACGAGCCGTATTCCTGCATGGCCTTCTTCTCTTCCTCGACCTCAAGGGCCTTGATGGACAGCGACAGCTTGCGGCCGGACTTGTCGATCTGGGTGATCTTGGCATCGACCTTTTCGCCGGCGGCGAAGCGGTCGGGGCGCTGTTCGGAACGATCACGCGACAGGTCGGACTTGCGGATGAAGCCGAGCACGGCGTCATTGACCATGACTTCGACACCGCCGTCGTTGGTCTGGGTCACCGTGCAGGTCACGACGGAGCCCTTCTTCAGGCCTTCCATCGCCCCTTCGGTCGGGTCGCCGGACAGCTGCTTGATGCCGAGCGAGACGCGTTCCTTGTCGACGTCGACGTCCAGCACCTTGGCCTTGACCATGTCGCCCTTGGTGTAGTCGGCGAGGGCTTCCTCGCCCGACTTGTCCCAGGACAGGTCCGACAGATGAGCCATGCCGTCGATTTCGCCGTCGAGGCCGATGAACAGACCGAATTCGGTGATGTTCTTGACCTCGCCTTCGACTTCGGCGCCGACCGGGAACTTGACCACGAAGTCTTCCCACGGATTGGCGTTGCACTGCTTCAGGCCGAGGGAGATGCGGCGCTTGTCCGGATCCACGTCGAGCACCATGACGTCCACTTCCTGCGAGGTGGAGACGATCTTGCCCGGATGGACGTTCTTCTTGGTCCAGGACATTTCGGAAACGTGCACCAGGCCTTCGACGCCCGGCTCCAGCTCCACGAAGGCGCCATAGTCGGTGATGTTGGTGACGCGGCCCGTGAACTTGGTGCCGACCGGGTACTTGGCGGCGACGCCGTCCCAGGGATCGGCCTCAAGCTGCTTCATGCCCAGCGAGATGCGCTGCGTTTCGGCGTTGAAGCGGATGATCTGGACCTTCACGGTCTCGCCGATGGACAGGGCTTCGGACGGATGGTTGATGCGCTTCCAGGCGATGTCGGTGACGTGCAGCAGGCCGTCGACGCCACCCAGATCGACGAAGGCGCCGTAATCGGTGATGTTCTTGACGACGCCGTCGAGAACCTGGCCTTCCTGCAGGGAGGAGATCAGCTCGGAGCGGGCTTCGGTGCGGGTTTCCTCCAGCACGGCGCGGCGCGAGACCACGATGTTGTTGCGCTGGGGGTCCATCTTCAGGATCTGGAACGGCTGCGGCATGCCCATCAGGGGGGACACGTCGCGCACGGGGCGGATGTCGACCTGGGAGCCGGGCAAAAACGCCACGGCGCCGTCGAGATCGACGATGAAGCCGCCCTTGACGCGGCCGAAGATCACGCCGTTGACGCGCTCGCCCTTTTCGAAGGCCTTTTCCAGGCCGACCCAGGCTTCCTCGCGGCGGGCTTTCTCGCGCGAGAGACGGACCAGGCCGTCACGGTCTTCGTAGCGTTCGACATAGACGTCGACTTCGTCACCAGCCTTGAGAACCTCGTCGGAACCGGGGCTCATGAATTCCTTGAGCGGCACGCGGCCTTCGGACTTGAGTCCGACGTCGATCACGGCGAAATCGCCGTCGACGTTGACGATCACGCCACGCAGCACGCGGCCTTCGAAACCTTCGTCATCGCCGAAGGACTCGTTCAACAGGGCTTCAAAATCTTCGTTGGAGGTTGGGGCCGCCGTGGCGGCATCGTTCGTGGCCATTGGTTTCAAACCTTTCGATTTTATCTGGCCGGCCGGTTGGTTCCGGCGGTCTGGGGTTGCAAAATGCCCGCCACATCCCGCCTTTTGACGGCGGTGACGCGCGGGCGTCTCGTTTCGAACAGATATGGGACGGGGCCGGCCGGGCCCAGGGATCCTGTTATTTCTGAATGATATCAAGGGCCTTGGCGAACACCTCGTCGGCATTCAGGTCGCTTGTATCAAGCAGGATCGCGTCTTCGGCCGGCTCCAGCGGCGCGACGGCCCTGGATCTATCCCGGGCGTCCCGCTCGCGCATCTCTTCGAGAACGCGCGCATATATAACGTCGGGGTCGTTTTCCTGCAACTCTTTGAATCGGCGCCGGGCGCGGACCTCGTCGGACGCCGTGACGAACAGTTTCACGTCGGCGCCGGGGCAGACCACCGTGCCGATGTCGCGGCCGTCGAGAACGGCCCCTTTCGCACCCCCCGGCGGCTGGGCCGCGAAGCTGCGCTGAAAGTCCAGCAGGGCCGCCCGCACGCCGGGCACGGCCGATACCTTGGACGCCGCCTGGGCGACCGCGTCGGTGCGCAGGTCGGGGCGCTCCAGGTCCCGGGGCTCCAGCGCCCGGGCCTGTTGTTCGGCAGCGGCGGCATCTTCCGGATCGGCCCCGGCCTCCAGCACGCGCTTGCCCGTGGCCCGGTACAGCAGGCCCGTATCCAGATAGGCGAAGCCCAGGTCGCGGGCGATGCGCCTGGCCAGGGTGCCCTTGCCCGCCGCGGCGGGCCCGTCGATGGCGATGATCATGCCCCCACTCCTTTTATTGAATATCCGCGCCGAGACCCTGCATCATCGCGGCGAAACCGGGAAAGCTGGTGGCCATGGCGTCGCCGTCGTCGATGGCGACCGGCTGTTCCGTGACCATGCCCAAAACCAGGAAGGCCATGGCGATGCGGTGGTCGAGATCGACCATCACCGTGCAGCCGCCCTTGGGCGGCCTGCCGCCCGAGCCCTTGACCACCAGATAGTCGGGGCCTTCCTCGACCTCGACCCCGGCGGCGGCAAGGCCGCGCGCCACGGCGGTGAGCCGGTCGCTTTCCTTGACCCGCAGTTCCTCCAGCCCCTCCATGCGCGTTTCGCCCTCGGCCAGGGCCGCGGCGACGGCGAGGATGGGATATTCGTCAATCATCGAGGGTGCGCGGTCCGCCGGCACGGTAATGCCCGTGAGCGGCCCGGCCGTGACGCGCAGGTCGGCGACGGGCTCGCCCGCCTCCTCGCGCGCATTGACGACCTCGATCTCGGCCCCCATCCCGCGCAGGGTTTCCAGAATGCCGGCGCGCAGCGGGTTGAGGCCGACGTCCTTCAACGTCACGTCCGATCCCGGCACCAGCAGGGCGGCCACCAGGGGAAAGGCGGCGGAGGAAATATCGGCCGGCACGGCGACGTCGCGGGCGACCAGTTCGGGCCGCCCGATCAGCGACACCCGGCGGCCGCGCGGCGTGTCCTGCACAGCGACCTCGGCGCCGAACCAGCGCAGCATGTTTTCCGTATGGTCGCGGGTCGGCTGCGCTTCGACCACCGTGGTCACGCCGGGCGCGTTGAGACCCGCCAGCAGCACCGCCGACTTGACCTGGGCCGAGGCCATGGGCAGGGCATATTCGATGGGCAGCGGTTCCGCCGCCCCCTTGACCGTCATGGGCAAAAGACCGCCCTCGCGGCCGGTGAACTTGGCGCCCATTTTTTCCAGCGGCGCCGTGACCCGGCCCATGGGCCGGCGGCACAGCGACGCGTCGCCCGTGAAGGTCGCCGTCATGTCGTGGCCGGCGACCACGCCCATCATCAGGCGCACGCCCGTGCCGGCGTTGCCCATGTCGATCACGTTCTCCGGCTCGGACAGGCCGCCGACGCCGCAGCCGATGACGCGCCAGGCGCCCTCGCCCGTGCGCTCGGCTCGCGCGCCCATGGCGTTGACCGCCGCCGCCGTGGCCAGCACGTCCTCGCCCTCGAGCAATCCGGTGACCTTGGTCTCGCCGACGCAGAGTGCCCCCAGCATCAGCGAGCGGTGGGAAATCGACTTGTCGCCGGGGACCCGTACCGTTCCCGCCAGGGGGCCCGAAAGACCCGCCCGAAGCGGCGTCTTGGTGCTGTTTGAATCGTTCACGGAAACGGGGTCTCCCCTTGAAAAAGAAGGGCGCGGGACGGCACTTTGCCGCTGCCGGTCTCTAGCATATCGGGCGGCCCGCCGCCAATCACCCACGGAATGTGAAATCGGCGGCATTTTGCTTTTGACAGGGCGCGGCGTTCATGGCATTGGGCACGGCAAGAAACGGATTAAGAAACGGCATTCCCTTGGGGGGAATCAGGCACAACTCCAGACAGCGGGAGGCAGCCCGTGGCGAAACCCGAATGGGGCCGCAAGGTCACCTGCGCCAGTTGCAGCAATAAGTTTTACGACATGAGACGCGAACCCGCGACGTGCCCGTCGTGCGGTGCCACCAACGACCCGCTGCAGGCGTTCCGCCCGAAGCGCGGCGCCGTGGCGAAACCGGTTGTTCAGAAGGAAGCCAAGCCCAAGGCGGCGAAGGTTCTTCCCGACGAGGACGACGACGAGTTGGACGCGGTCCTGCCCGATGTCGACGACGACGACGATATTGACGATGACGACGTGGAAGACGTGCTCGACGACGACGAGGACGACGACCTCATCGAGGACACCGCCGACCTGGGCGAGGACGACGACGACCTGGACGAGGTTCGTGAGCACATCGAGACGGAGGATCCGGTCAAGGAATAAGGCCGGGACACGGGCCGGACGGGGATAACGAAAAGGATGCGGCGCCATAAAGCGGGCGCCGCGTCATTTTCCCCTTGCCATCCGATCCCAACCGTCTTTATGTTCCGCGTCCCGGTTGACCGGGGTGCCCGGCAGACGTATTTTCCGGGTCCCGGTTCGCCGGTGTTCCCAATTTTTCCCGCCAAGGCAGCCGCCGGCGGGACCCCGTGGGGCCGTAGCTCAGTTGGGAGAGCGCTACAATGGCATTGTAGAGGTCGTCGGTTCGATTCCGTCCGGCTCCACCATTTCTTCTTCACAATGAAGATCGACCGAAACCCGTCATTAAACCGGCGGGTTTTTGTTTGTCCGTGCCGCCCCTAGGGTCGGTGCCCATGCGCTTCCGGCGCGCCACGGTAGTGTCGATGCAGGTCGTCGCGGCCGAAATCGTTGGCCGGGTCGCGCCACAGGCTGTGGATGTGGTTGGCGCCGTTCTGGGAATTGTCGAATTCGATCAGCAGCCGGGGGCCGTGGATGCGGTAGTAGAAGGCCCGGCCTTCCGCCATGGCCCCGGCCCAGGCAACGCGGGTGTCGGCCCAGCCGGCCCGTACCAGGTCCATGTAGGGGCGGCCGATCTCGTCGCGGGCGAGGCCCACGTAGGTTCGGATCAAATCGACCAGGATGATCTGCTGGTGGGCGTTCAAGGACGTGACCGGCAGGCCTTCGGGCGCCGCCAGGGCGTCGCCCCGGCCGGGGCCGGCGACCACGTTGCCGAGGGAGCCGTCTTGCAACAGGGCCTGGCTGCGCTGCTCCGCGTCGAGGCTTTCCGCGAGCCGCAGCGCCAGGGCGTATTCGTCGTGTTGCACGCGTTCCCCCTGTCTTGGGCCCGTCGGGATGCGGGCCGGGTTGGTGCCGAGGAAGACCGGCGTCAGCGACACCGCGCCGGGTGCGGCGACGGTGACGTTGAGCGACAGGTGGTGGCCTTCCAGGCGCCAGCCCCAGGGATGGCGGCCCGGCGCGCCGAACACCGACACGAAATACTTTTCCGGATCGCGGTAGTCGAGGGACGAGCCTTCGACCTCGGCCAGCACGGCCTCGAGCGCCATGATCGCCTCGGCCTTGGCCGCACCCGGCGCCGACAGGGTGCTGCGCATCAGGGCCGTGGCGGCGGCGCGCTGGGCCGGTGTCATGTCGCGGAAGGGAACGCCCTTGCGGAATCCCGGCGTATAGGCCCAATCGAAGCGTTCATCGTCCGTGAAGGCGAAGGTCGCCGACGGCGCCGTGTCGCCCATGGCCTGCTGCCAGGCCCGGGCGGCGGCGGCGATGGCGGCAGCGGCGGGTTCCGCACGGGCGGCCGGCGCGCCGAGCACGGCCGCGGTCACCCCGGCGAGAAGCAATCGTCTTAACATGCACAAGACATAATGTGTCCGACCGACCCCTGCAATCGGCAGATAATGCAAGTCGGACAGCCTCAACCCAACCTGTCGCACCTGGCGCCTGAACGCGTCGGCGGCCCGTGCCCCATCATCACGTTTCCGCCAGATCGACACCCAATAGACCCTTGCGCCTTGATTGGTCGGCACATGCTCCCTATCGTCGTCCATCAAGGGGGGCGGCAGCATGGGCCGCCGAACCGGCCGGGGCGAACCCCTGCCGGGGCCGCAACGGCGGGCCGATTGGGAGGACACTAAATGACCGACAAGGTTAAATTCGGCATTCGCCTGACCGTGCAGGGCGAAATGGGCGCGACGTCGTCCGGGTTTGAATACGCATTGGAAATGGCCCGCGTGGCCGAGGATCTAGGCTTCGATTCCGTCTGGATCCCCGACCATGTGGAGAACGCGCATCTCGACCGGTCCAAGCCGATCCTGGAATACTGGACCGTGATGACCGCCATCGGCGCCCTGACCAAGCGCGTGCGCCTGGGCGGCCATTCCATCAACAACACCTTCCGTCATCCGGGCCTGACGACCAAGATCGCCTGCACCCTGGACCACATCACCGGCGGGCGGGTGATCCTGGCCCCCGGGTCCGGCTGGTTCGCCGCCGAGGCCAAGTCCTACGGCTTCGACGAATGGTCCGACGACGGGCTGGAGCGCATCGCGCGCCTGGACGAAGGCCTGGCCATCTACCGCGGCCTGATCGAATGCGAAGACCCGGCGGGGTTCAGCTACGACGGCCGGTTCTATCAATTGAAGGACGCGTTCTGTCATCCCAAGCCGCCGCAGAAGCCCTATCCGCCGATCTGGATCGCCGGCGATTCACCGCCAACCCAGGAATTGATGAAAAAGCACGGCGACGTGTGGTTCATGTATTCCAAGGCCCCCGCCGTGGTGAAGGGTCTGGTCGACGGCATGAAGGCAGAGCTGACCGAGCGGCCTTTCGAGGTCGCGATCTCCGCCGTCGGCCTGGCCGACAAGGGGCCCGAGGAAACCCGCAAGTGGGCCGAGATGTACGCGGAGGAGCGCAAGCACCGCTTCCCCATCCCGCCCACGGTCGACGACGTGATGGAATCGAACCTGATCGGCGACGTCGCCCAGGTCCGCGACCGCATCGACCAATGGATCGACGCCGGCGTCAATCACATCGTGTTCCAGCCCATGCCGCCCATGGAGGGCACGCGCTTCTTCGGCGAGAAGATCATCCACCACTATATGTAAGGATGTAGGGTGCGACGGCGCAGGCGGCCTACTGCGCCGCGTCGGCCCCGCTGACCGTGCGCTCCTTGGGAAAGCGCACGGTCACCGCCGTGCCCTTGCCGGGGGCGCTGTCGATCTCCAACGTGCCGCCGTGTTCCTCGGTCAGGGAATGGACCAGCGACAGGCCCAGCCCGAAGCCTTCGTGGGCGCGGGTGAAGGCGCGGTGGGCCTGACCGAAGGGCATCAGCACCTTGGGGATGTCCTTGGGATCGATGCCGATGCCGGTGTCGGTCACCACAAGGGCGTGGCCGGCGTCCGCCGACCAGATGGCCTCGACCCGCACTTGGCCGCCCTGCTCCGTGAACTTCACGGCGTTGGTCACCAGGTTCAGCAGGATCTGCTTGATCCGCGTGACGTCCGCCATCATCGCCGGCAGGCCGTCCTGCACGTCCTTGACCAGGGCGATCTCCTTGGCCTCGGCCCGCTGTTCGACCATGGCCACGCATTCCTCGACGGCACGGGACAGATTGACCGGCTCCTCGTGCAGGGCCATGGCCCCGGCCTCGATGCGCGACACGTCGAGCACGTCGTTGATGAGCGCCAGCAGATAGCGGCCCGAACGGATGATGTCGTCGGCGTATTCCCGGTAACGGGGTGCTCCGAGGGGGCCGAACACCTCGGCCGACAGGATTTCCGAAAACCCGATGATGCCGTTGAGCGGCGTGCGGAACTCGTGGCTCACGTTGGCCAGGAAGTCGGTCTTGGCGCGGCTGGCCTGATCCGCCAGTTCCTGGGCCCGGCGCCGCACGGCAACCTCCTGGCGCAGTTCCTTGGTGCGCTCGTCGACCCGGCGTTCCAGGTCCTCCTTGGCGCGCACCAGGGCGCGCTCGGCCGCCCGGGTCGCCGTGATGTCGGTGCCGGCACCGCGGTAACCGATGAAGGCCCCCGTCACGTCGAACACGGCGCGGCCGCTGAGACGCACGGCGATCTCGGCCCCGGTCTTGCTGGACAGGGTGTATTCGAAATTGCGGAACGGGCGGTGGGCTTCCATGTCGGCGCGATGGTCAACGAAACGCGCGTGCTCCTCGGCGTCCATGTTTCCGGCGAATTCCCAGCGGGTCTTGCCCAGGACGTCGCTGCGGTCCAGGCCGGTGATCTGAAAAAACCGGTCGGAGATATAGGTGAAGCGCAGGTCCTGATCCATTTCCCAGAACCAGTCCGAGGCCGATTCCGCGATGTCGCGCAAGCGCTCCTCGCTTTCCCGCCACGAGGTCTCGGCGATTTCACGCACGCGGATCTCGCTGCGCAGTTCGCGGGTCCGGTCGGCGATCAGTTTCTCCAGTTCCTCGTGGGACCGGCGCAGGATGGCCTCGGCCTCTTTCTGCTTCGAGATGTCGGTCACCGCCGTGCCGAGCGCCACCATCTGGCCGGCGCCGTCGGTGATGGGAAACTTGGCGACCAGCACATGACGCATGACGCCGTCGCGGAACGGGCCATGACGTTCCCGATAGACCGGTGCCCCCTGGTCGATCGTCGCCGCGTCCTGGTCGCGGACAAAGTCCGACGTGCCGTCGCGGTCGCCATGGACCTCGTTCTCGGTCTTGCCGATGATCTCGGATATCGGTTTCTGCGCCCATTCGCAGAACTTCCGGTTGACCCGCAGATAACGCCCCGACAGGTCCTTGATGTTAAGGGACGACGGCACGTTGTCGATGAGCGCCGCCGCCATGGCCTCGCTGGCGCGCATCGCTTCGTGACGCAACAGGAACATGCCCGCCAGCAGCGATATCAGGAAGGCCGTCGGCAGGCCGACCGACAGCACGGCGATGTGGGCATTGCCGATCTGCGCTACCAGCACCGCCACCGACGGCCGCAAGGTCACCGTCCACTTCCGGCCCAGCACGCGGACGTCCGTTGCGGCGAAGACATCGGTGCTTACCTTGTCGGCGGAGATCCCCGAGGCATGGATCAGGCGGTCGCCGTATCGGACCTCGACCTGGTAGCGCGTCGTGATGCCCTCGCCCAGGGCGCGTTCGATGATCGGCGCCGTATGGAACGCCACATTGAGATAGCCGGCCCGGCGGCCATCCCGGTCGAGCGGGGACAGATTCACGAAACCGTTGGCGCCGCCCGGAAAATCGTGCGGCGGGATGAACGCCGCGACGCCCTTGTTCGAGACCTCTTCGAAGGTTTCGCGTGCCCTCGGGTCGTCGCGCAGCTTTCGGCCGAGCAGATCGGCGCCATCGGTTTCCGGCTCGATCCAGGTGAACCGCCCATCGGCGTCGAGCCACGCGATGTGACGAATCCCCGAATAGGTGTCGAGAAGCGCCCGGGCATGCAGCCGGAACTGGCGTTGGCTCGACAGATCGCCGTCGCGCCACAGTTGCTGCAGGTAGCGCCCGACGCCGAGCCGCGCCCCGATCAGAAGGTCGATCTGGTATGCGGCCTGTTGCGATTTCCGGGCTGTCGTTTCACGGGTCTGTTCCACGTTGCGCTGATAGACGACGTGCGAGGCGAAAACCAGAACCGCCCCCAGGGCAAGCCCAAGGACCGTGGCCGCCAGCACATGGCGTGTCGGTGCCTTCATGCCGCGCCAACGGTGGCCATGGGCCGAATCGATGTATTCGATGTCATGGGCGCTCCCGGATCGTCCGCGCCGATTTTACAGCCCCGCCGGTATTTTTCATCGCTTACTTTGGTCCAGGAGGAAATGCGGCCGAAAACCGCCGCAATTCCGCGATCAGCCCTGTGAACACGGCCTTGACCGCCGGATAGTCGGTTGTCTTCGCGATCCGGGCCTCGTCCATGTAGAGCCTCCGGCTGATCTCGATCTGCAGGCTATGGCGGCCGGCCGCCGGGTTGCCGTAGCGGCGCACGATCTCGACCCCCTTGTACCAATGATCGACCCGCACATCGAAGCCCCGGCTCGCCAGATAGTCCCGCACGCAGGCGGTCAGGTCCGGCGCACAGGACGTGCCGTCGCGGGATCCCAGCGTGAAATCCGGGCGCAGGGTGCCCGTCGGTTCCGGCGACATGTCCGTGGCGACCGAGGGCATGGAATGGCAATCGATGTGGTAATAGCCGCCGAACCGCGCCGCCGCCGCATCCAGCACCCGGCCAAGCGCCTGATGATAGGGCCGGTGATAGCCCTCGATGCGCGCCTTGAGCGCCGCCGCCGGAAGCTTGCCCGCATAGACCGGCAGGTCCGGCGGGCGGCGGGTCCAGACGACCCCCTGGCCGAGCCGGGCCTTGTCTCCGGGCGCCAGCGGCGGGCCGTCCCACTCCCCCGCGATCTCGGCCGGGTCCATGTCCGTTTCCATCCGGTTGGGGTCGATATACAGCCGGGGGAACAGGGCCGTCAGGAGGGAGGCCCCCAATTCAGGGGCCGCGGCGTAGAGATCGTCGATGAAGGCGTCCTCGGCCGGCCGCAGATCGGCCACCGGCGCCGCGGCGCCGAAATCGTCGGGATAGACGTTGCCGCTGTGCGGGGAATCGAACACCAGCGGCACGGCGGGCTCGACCGCCGCGCGCAGACGCAGCACGCCCGGAATCTCCAGGTCGGCGATGCCCGTCATGGGCCGTCGTTGAGATGGCAGGCGGCGATGCGCCCGGGTGCGATCTCGCGGAGTTGGGGCCGCTCCTCGCGGCAGCGCGCCGTGGCATGCGGGCAGCGCGGATGGAAGTGACAGCCCGGCGGCGGGTCGAGGGGCGACGGAATTTCCCCCGAGATCGGCTGATAGTCGAGCCCGCGGATGTCGAGGCGCGGCACCTCGTTGAGCAGCGCCTGGGTATAGGGATGGTTGGGGCTGGCGAAGATGTCTTCCGTCGACGCCGTCTCGACCACCCGGCCCAGGTACATGATGACGACCCGGTCGGAAATATGTTCGACCACGGACAGGTCGTGGCTGATGAACAGATAGGTCAGGTCCAGATCCTCGCGCAGGTCCATGAACAGGTTGATGACCTGGGCCTGGATGGAAACATCCAGCGCCGCGATGGCCTCGTCGCAGACCAGGAATTCCGGGTTCACGGCAAGGGCGCGGGCGATGCCGATGCGCTGGCGCTGGCCGCCGGAAAACTGGTGCGGATAGCGTTTGCGGTATTCGGGCGCGAGCCCGACCCGCTGCATGACCTCGGCCACGTAATCGCCGATGTCGGCCTTGGCGACGATGCCGTGGCGCACGGGGGCCTCGCCGATGATGTCCTGCACCCGCATGCGCGGGTTGAGGCTGGCGAAGGGATCCTGAAAGATCATCTGAATGGCCAGCGCCGTTTTGTGCCCCGCGTCCTTGTCCATGGCCGAGACCAGGTCGCCCTTGTAGTGGATGGCGCCCGCCGTCGGCTCCAGGATGCCGGCGACCATGCGCCCGAGCGTCGACTTGCCGCAGCCCGACTCGCCGACCAGGCCGACGACCTCGCCCTTCATGATCCGAAGCGACACGCCGTCGACGGCGTGCACGATCTCTTCCCTGACGTTGGCGCCGAGATAGCGCGCCAGCTTGGCCGCCGCGTCCAGATGCTTGACGAAGTTCTTGGTGACGTCCGTCAGTTCGAGGATCGCGGTCATGGCGCGCGCCCCCCGGCATCCAGCTGCGGATGGGCGCAGCGAACGGCCCGGCCCGGCAGCGGGGTGCTGATGTCCGGCGTCACGTCGCACGCCCCATCGCCATGGGGGCAGCGGTCCTTGAAGGCGCAGCCCCGGGGCAGCTTCAGCAATGACGGCGTCATGCCGGGAATCTGGTAAAGCCGCGTGCCCCGCGTGTTGTGCCCGGGCACGGAGCCCAAAAGCCCCTGCGTATAGGGATGGACCGGCCGGTCGAGCACGTCGCTCAAGGCGCCCTGTTCGACGATGCGCCCGGCGTACATGACGCTGATCTGGTCGGCCAGGCCGGCGATCACCGCAAGGTCGTGGGTGATCCAGATCAGCGCCGTGCCGGTTTCGCGGCACAGTTTCTGCGCCTCGTACAAAATCTGTCCCTGGATGGTGACGTCGAGCGCCGTGGTCGGCTCGTCGGCGATGATCAGGTCGGGCTTGTTCAAAAGCGCGATGGCGATCGCCACGCGCTGGCGCATGCCGCCGGAAAACTGATGCGGGTAGGCGCGCAGCCGCTCGTCCGGGCTGGGGATGCCGACCTGGCCCAGGGCATCGCGGGCCCGGGCCCGGGCCGCGTCCTTCGAGACCGAGGCGTCATGGGCACGCACGGTCTCGATCATTTGCGTGTCGACGCGCAGGACCGGATTGAGGGTCATCATCGGGTCCTGGAAGATCATGGCGATGCGGTTGCCGCGCAGGCTGCGCAGGCTTTCCGCGTCCAGGGTCAAAAGATCCCGGCCCTGGAACAGGACCCGGCCGCCGACCACCCGGCCCGGCGGATCGACCAGACCCAGAACCGAAAATCCGGTCACGGACTTGCCCGATCCGGACTCGCCGACCAGGCCCATGATCTCGCCCCGGCCGACCGAAAAGCTGACCCCGTCGACGGCCTTGGCCACGCCGTCCTTGGTGAAGAAATGGGTTTCCAGGTTGTCGACCTGCAGGGTGGGCGCGGCGGCGTTCATGATCTGCTCCGGCGTCCCTATTTCTGCAAACGCGGGTTGAGCACGTCGCGCAGCTGGTCCCCGACCAGATTGATCGCGACGATAGTGATGAGCAGGGCCACGCCCGGGAAGAAGCTGATCCAGTAGTAGCCCGACAGCATGAAGTCGAAGCCGTTGGAGATCAGCAGGCCCAGGGACGGCTCCGAGATCGGCAATCCCACGCCGAGAAAGCTGAGCGTCGCCTCGAGCGATATGGCATGCGCCGTCTGGATCGTGCCGACCACGATCAGGGGCGGCAGGCAGTTGGGGAACAGATGGCGGAACACGATGCGGTTGTGGCCGAGGGCCAGGCATTGCGCCGCCTCGATGTATTCCTTGTTGCGTTCGACCAGGGCCGAGCCGCGCACGGTGCGCGCGTAATAGGCCCATTGCGCGATGACCAGGGCGATGGTGATCTTGTCCACCCCCTTGCCCAGGATGGCGAGCAGGATCAGCGCGATGAGGATCGCCGGGAACGACAATTGAATGTCGACCACGCGCATGATGAAGGCGTCGACGCGGCCGCCGAAATAGGCCGCCGTCAGGCCGACCGCCGTGCCGATGCACAGCGCGAACGCCCCCGACATGACGCCGACGCCGAGCGAGATGCGCAGGCCGTAGATGATCGCCGAGACGAGATCGCGCCCGGCGCCGTCCGTGCCCAGCCAATAGGTCAGCCCGTCCATGGACTGGCTGCCCGGCTTCAACTTGCCGTCGAGGATGCTGACGCTGGCCAGGTCGTAGGGATCGGTCGGCGCGATCCAGGGGGCGAACAGGGCGATCAGGATGATCGCCGCCAGCACGGCCAGCGCCGCCGTGGCGACGCGGCTGTCCGCATAGTCGCGGCAGAACCGGCGGAACGGCGTTTCCACCTTGACCGCCTCGGCGGGGACGGTTGTCGTCAGGGGGGCGGCGGCGTCGTTCATGATTTCAGTTCCGACAGGCGGACCCGCGGGTCCAGGACCGAGTAGAGCACATCGACCACCAGGTTGATGACGACGAAGATGAGCACGATGATCATCAGGTAGGCGACGATCACCGGACGGTCGAGGGACTGGATTGAGTCGATGATCAGCTTGCCCATGCCGGGCCAGGCGAAGACCGATTCCGTGACCACGGAAAACGCGATCAGGCCGCCGAATTCAAGGCCCAGCACCGTGACCACCGGGATCATGATGTTCTTCATCAGATGCACCAGGACGATGCGGCTGTTGCTCAGGCCCTTGGCGCGGGCGAACTTGATGTAGTCCTGATGGACGACCTCGCGGGTGCCGGCGCGGGCCAGGCGGATGACCAGGGAAATCTTGAACAGCGCCAGATTGAGCGCCGGCAGGAACAGATGCGCGAGGCCGTCCAGGGTCAGGAAGCTGACCTCGATGCCGAGCAGCGGCACCGTGTCGCCGCGCCCCGTCGAGGGCAGCCAGCCGAGGATCACCGCGAACACCATGATGAACATCAGCCCGACCCAAAAGGTCGGCAGCGAGAACCCCAGGATCGATCCCGCCATGATCGACTTGGACGCCACGCTGTCCGGTTTCAGCCCCGCATAGACGCCCAAGGGAATGCCGATGATGATCGCCAGCAGCAGGGCCGCCAGCGCCAGTTCCAGGGTCGCGGGGATACGCTGCACGATGATGCCCAGCGCCGGCTCGCCGTAGATGAAGGATTTCCCCAGATTGCCCTCGAACGCGCCGGCGACGAAGCGCCCGTACTGCACGTACCAGGGCTTGTCCAGGCCCATGGAGCGGATGACCTTCTCCCGCTCCTCCTGGGTCGCCTCGTCGGACACCATCATTTCGACCGGGTCGCCGACGATGTTGACCCCGCCGAACACGATGAACGACATCACCAGGACGACGGCGAAGCTCTGCATGAGCCGGCGGATGATGAAAACGGTCATGGTTGCTCCCCAACCGGAAGCGGAGGGCGGCGCACCGTCGGCCGCCCCCCGTGTTCCGGCGGCGCCCTATTCGGGCTGGATGTCGTAGGAGACCGTGCGCTCGTCCGTGCGCGCCAGGTACTTGAGGCCCTTCTTCGCGGCCCAGGTGTTGACCTGGTAGTGCAGCGGGATCAGGCCCATGTCCTCGCCGATGGCGATTTCCGTGGCCTGGGCCAGCAGCGCCGCCCGCTTGGTGTCATCGACCGTGGCCAGGGCCTGGTTCAGGACAGCCTCCATCTTGGCGCTGGAATACAGGCCGCGGTTGGACGAGCCGTTGCCCTTTTCCTTGTCATAGGTGGTGAGCAGGGAACGCAGCGGCGACGACGCCTCGCCCGTGCCCGAGCCCCAGCCGACCAGCAGGAACGAGAACTCGGGCGGCTTGGCCGGCCCGCCGTTCTTGCCGCGCTTGAAGAACACGCTTTTCGGCATGGTGTCCGGGGTCGTCATGATGCCGATGCGCGACAGCATCTGGGCCACCGCCTCGACGATCTTGGCGTCGTTGATGTAGCGGTCGTTGGGACCGTGCAGGGTGGTCTGGAAGCCCTTCGGATAACCCGCCTCGGCCAGCAGCTTCTTGGCGCCCTTGGGGTCATAGGTATCGGGCTGCAGCTTGTCCGAAACACCGAAGAAGCCGTCGGGCAGAAGCTGTCCCGCCTTCACCGCGATGCCTTCCATGATCCGTTCGATGATCAGGTCGCGGTTGATGGCCTTGGAAATCGCCTTGCGCACGCGCACGTCCTTGAACGGGTTCTTGATCTCCTCGCCGTCCGGGCCCTTGGCGAACGGCGTGACGTCGCGGTGCTGGTCCAGGTGCAGATAGATCACGCGGTTGGAGATGCCTTGGCTGAGCGTGATGTTGGGGTTTTTCTTGAGCCCCGCCACATCGACCGTGGGCACCTGGTCGATGAAGTCCACATCGCCCGCCAACAGCGCCGCCAGCCGCGACGGCGACGACTTGATCGGCTTGATCACGACGGATTTCCAATGGGGTTTCTTGCCCCAATAATCTTCGTTGCGCGCGAATTCCAGAATTTCGCCCTTGGTCCATTTGACGAATTTGTAGGGGCCCGTGCCGGCGGCCTGGCTGCCGTTGTTGAAGTCGCCTTCCCAATGGCCCTTGGACTTGTCCGACACGATGTGCACGTTGGACAGGTCGACCGCCATCAGGGGATAGGGCTCGGGCGTCTTGACCCGCAGCGTATAGTCGTCGACGCGCTCATAGGTCTTGCCGCCGCCATGGGTGAAGACCTTGAAGCTCGACTTGGCGTTCGGGTGCGCGGCCGCGCGCTCCATGGAAAAGATCACGTCGTCGACGTTGAATTCCGAGCCGTCGTGGAATTTCACGCCCTTCCGCAGCTTGAATTCCCAGGTCGTGTCGTCGACCGGTTTCCATTCCGTGGCCAGGCCCGGCATCAGACGCTGCTTGTGGTCCTGCTCCATGAGGCGGGAAAAGATGTGCTGCGCGATCTGGTTGTTCGGGCCCAGGTTGTGGTAGTGCGGGTCGATCGAGGTCGGCTCCGTGCCGAGGCCGATGGTGATGGTCTGGGCCTGGGCGGCCGTGCCGGCGGCGAAGGTCAGGCACAGGCCCGCCGCCGCAGCAAACATTGATTTACGGAAATACATTTCGTTCAGGCTCCCTGCTTGATCCGGGTCATGACGCCCGGTGCCGGAAATCATGTTGCATCAATCACGGTCCGCCGACAAGCATCGCCGCCAGGGCGTGTTCGGGACTTGACCTGGGGGGGCTTTGATCGTTCGATATGAACCCTTTTTTCGCCGATAAGGACCGCCATGACGCCCGCCGACGCCGAATACCCCGTGCAGCTTCAAGCCCCGGACATCCGCCCCTACAAGGCGGGCAACACGGGCATCGATTACATCACCTCGTTCGAGGCCGCCGAGCCGGGACCCCATGTGATGATCACCGCGGTCGTGCACGGCAACGAGCTGTGCGGCGCCATCGCCCTCGACTGGCTGATGAAACTGGGCGTGCGGCCCAAACGGGGCAGACTGTCGCTGGGCTTCATGAACGTCGCCGCCTATGGGCGGTTCGATCCGGCGGAACCCCTGGCGTCCCGCTTCGTCGACGAGGATTTCAACCGCCTGTGGGACGCGGCGACCCTGGACGGCCCGCGCCAGTCGGCGGAATTGACCCGCGCGCGGGAAGTCCGCCCCTTCATCGACACGGTCGACCGGCTTTTGGACATCCATTCCATGCAGCATGCCACGGGGGCGCTGATGCTGGCCGGGCCGCTCGACAAGGGGCGCAAGCTGGCCGAGGGCGTCGGCGTGCCGGAACTGGTGGTCATGGACGAAGGCCACGCCGCCGGCCGGCGCATGCGCGATTACGCGGATTTCCGCAACGAGACCTCGCCGAAGGACGCGCTTCTGGTCGAATGCGGCCAGCATTGGGAAGCCTCGTCGGAAGCGATGGCCAAGGAAACGGCGCTGCGCTTCCTGCTGTACACGGGCGCCGTGGACATGGATTTCGCGACCCCCCATCTGGGTCCCACGCCGCCCAAGCAGAAAATCGTCGAGGTCACCCATCCGGTCACCATCACGACCGACCGCTTCCGCTTCGCCGAGGATTACCGCGGGCTCGAGACCATCGCCAAGGCGGGCACGGTGCTGGGCTATGACGGCGACGAACCCGTGGTCACGCCGCACGACGACTGCGTGCTGATCATGCCGTCGCGGCGCCTCAACCGGGGGGCCACGGCGGTCCGCCTGGCCCGCGTCGTCGGCTGATCCCGGTATGCCCCGGCCATTGACAGGGGGGCTTTTCCTGCCAAATTAAGGGATACGAAGGGTGCTGCCGTTTGCGGGCCTTTCGGCCGTTTTCGCTCATGACATCAGAGGAGAACGCCCATGTCTCGGCTCGGCGCCTTCAACAGCCCCCTGCTCTTGGGTTTCGAACATTTCGAACGCATGCTCGACCAGGCCGCCAAGGCGTCCGGCGAGGGCTATCCCCCCTATAACATCGAACAGGTGGGCGACAACCTGTTGCGCATCACCCTGGCCGTCGCCGGGTTCACCGACGACGACCTGGCCGTCACGGTCGAGGAGAACCAGTTGGTCATCCGCGGCCGTCAGCAGGACGACGGGGCGGAGCGCATCTACCTGCACCGCGGCATCGCGGCGCGCCAGTTCCAGCGCAGCTTCGTCCTGGCCGAGGGCATCGAGATCGTGCGCGCGCATCTGGACAACGGGCTTCTGCACATCGACCTTGAACGCCACGTCCCGGAACCCGAAATAAAGACCATCGCCATCGAAAAGGGCGGAGTGAAGAAGAAACCGGGCCGCACCATCGACGTGGCGCCCGAGGAATAAACCCGCCCCGCGCCCGATCCGGCATCCGCCCCCGCCGCCCGGATGCCGCCGCAATGCCCAGGCGGCGCATCACGAAATCCTAAAACCGCGTGCCCGGATAACGGGGCGCGGCAACAGAAGGAGTTTCAAGCGATGAACGCCAATACCCCCGACAACCACGCCCCACCGGCCCCCGGCGGCCTGACGGCCGAGGATTTCCTGGCCCTCGGCGCCGAGACCGCGGCCTTCGTCAAGGCCATCGAGGTCGACGGCAAGCCCGTCTACGGCATCTTTTCCGCCTTCGGCCATCCGCTCGGCTATGCGGACTCCCTGGCCGTGGCCCAGGTGACCGTGCGCCAGAACGATCTGGAACCGTTTTCCGTCCACTGAGCCCGGCGCCCGAAATTCCTGCCGCAGGCCTGTTTTTGTCCGCCCGTTAAAGGATCGGTTAACCGTTTTTGCCGAGAATAGGGAATGGATGCGGTTTCCCTCGGGCCCAAGAATGGGCTTCAGTCAGGCCCACCATGGGCCCCGCAGAATACGGGGGAAACGGGAACCGCCGGTCGGGAGAACGACTGATGTCGGACAACACTCATTCGAACAGCAAGCCTGCCGCAAATTTCAAGGCCATGGCGCTGCGCCGCATGTCGGGCACGGATTTTCTCGCCCTGGGATCGGACAAGATCGTTTTCGTGAAGCCGGTCGCGGCCTCGGGCAGCAAGGCCTACGGCGTCTATTCGGCGTCCGGCGAGGAACTGGGCTGGGCGGAAAGTTTCGAGTTGGCCGAGGCGACGGCGTTCAAGAACGACTTCGCGGTCGCGTCGCTTCACTAATCTTCTTCCCACCCCCATTGCCGGACCTGACCCATTACCGCCCCGGTTAGAAGGTTGGGTGGCGTATTCGACCCTTTTGGTCGTCATGCCCGTGCTTGACACGGGCATCCACGCCTTACCTTCTTTCGGTTTGCGGCTTGATCAGCACTTGGATGGCCGGATCTGGGCCCGGCCATGACATTCATTGAGTGAATTTACGGACCGGAGACAGATAAAAGACCGTCTTCCCGATTAAACCGGACAGCAGTGGCTCAGGCCGCCTGCACGTCCGCCGAATTGCTGAGGATCGCGTAGAGCGCTTCCGCGTTGTCCGTACCGCGCAGCTTGTCGCAGGTCGCCCGGTCACGCAGCAGCCGGGATACCCGGGCCAGCGCCTTCAGATGATCCGCCCCCGCCGATTCCGGTGCCAGCAGCAGGAAGATCAGGTCGACCGGCTGTTCGTCGATGGCCTGGAAGTCGATGGGCTTTTCCATGCGCGCGAACATGCCGTAGAGCTTGTCCAGGCCGGGCAGCTTGCCGTGGGGAATGGCGATGCCGTTGCCGACGCCGGTGGTGCCCAGCTTTTCCCGTTCCATCAGCACGTCGAACACGGCGCGTTCGTCCAGGTCCGTGATGCGCGCGACGGCGCCCGCCAGTTCCTGCAGCGCCTGTTTCTTGCTGGTCACACGCAGATTGGCGATCACGCTGTCGGAGGTGAGGAGGTCGCGGATTTCCATAACCAGTCCTTTGCCTTTCGCGGGCGCCCACGGGGCGCCCAAAGCACCTTTACGCGTCGGCGGGGCGGCCGTCGACCGGATCGATCCAGCCGATGTTGCCGTCCTCGCGCCGGTAGACGACGTTCAGGCGTCCCGATTTGCTGTCACGGAACATCTGAACCCGGGTATCCGCCAGATCCATGCGCATAACCGCGGCACCGACCGACAGGGTCGGGATGTCCGTGGGCAATTCGGCGATGATGGTCGGCTGCCCCTCTTCGGGCAGTTCCTCGTGTTCCGGTTCCGCCTGCACCACGAAATGCTGGGCCCGGAAGCTTTCCTGGGCGACCTTGTTCTCGTGATGGCTGGTCAGACGCCGGTGATAGCGGCGCAGCTGCTTGGCGATGCGTTCCGCCGCCTGATCGAAGGCCGCGTAGGGGTCGTCGTTGGCGCCCCGTCCATGGACGACGACGCCGCCCATGGGATGCACCGAAATTTCGGCATTGAACGTGTGCCCCGATTTGGACAGCACGACACTAGCCTCGAGCGCACGGTCGAAATACTTGGTGACCGCATCCGCAATCTGGTCCTCGGCATGGGTCCGCAGCGCGTCGCCCACGTCCAGGTTCTTTCCCTTAACGGTGATATTCATGTCCCGGTCTTAGCCGTTTCTTCTTTCCAATGGTCAAGCCGTTCGGTCTGTGCCTTTCCGGCCGGCGAAATATGCACTTCTAGGCGCCTTGCCGGACGGGCCCTTTCCCGGGCGCGCATATGGCCACCCCTAGTGGCCGAAAGGACATCGGCGGGACCGTTCAGTCTTTGGACCCGGACCTGCCTCGACGAAGGCCCGGAAATTAGTTCCGACACCCGCCGCTGTCAACCACCCCATTCGGCCAGTAGGGGGAATCCCCTTGGTTTTGTTAATAATTATTAAGATGTTAATTTTCTTAAGGTCGCCCGATGCCGGGCGCCCACGCCAATCGGCCCGGTCTTAATTGCTCAGGCTTTTCTGGCGACGGCGCTGCACGGACGACGGAATGCCCAGGGCCTCGCGGTATTTGGCGACCGTGCGCCGGGCGATGTCGACGCCGTCGGCCTGCAGGATATCGACAAGTTTGTCGTCGGACAGGACCTGGGCCGGGGGCTCGCCGTCGATCATGGCGCGGATGCGGGCCTTGATGGCCTCGGCCGAAAACGCCTCGCCGCCGTCGGCCCTGGAGATCGACGAGGTGAAGAAATACTTCAGTTCGAAGATGCCGCGCGGCGACGCGATGTACTTGTTGGCGGTGACGCGGCTGACCGTGCTTTCGTGCATGTCGATGATGTCGGCGATGTCGCGCAGCACCAGCGGCCGCAGGTGCTGCACACCCTTCTGGAAGAAGGCGTCCTGCTGACGCACGATTTCCTTGGCCACCTTGAGGATCGTCGTCGCCCGCTGGTGCAGTGATTTCACCAGCCAGTTCGCCGACTGGTACTGTTCGGTGATGTACTGGCGGTCGGTCTTGGACGCCTTCTTGGTGCTGATTTCGGCATAGTACTGGTTGTTGACCAGAACCCGGGGCAGGGTGTCGGGGTTGAGCTCGATGTGCCAGCCGCCGGACGGCCGGGCGCGCATCAGCACGTCGGGGATCACCGGCTGGGCGACATCGCCGCCGAACGCCAGGGCCGGTTTGGGGTCGAGCGATTTGAGCTCGGCCAGCATGTCGGCGATGTCTTCCGCGTCGACACCGCAGGTCTTGGCCAGCGCCTTGAACTCGCGGCGGGCGACCATGTCCAGATTGTCGACGAAGGCCGCCATGGCCGGGTCCAGGCGGTCGCGGTCGGCCAGTTGCAGAGCCAGGCATTCCTTCAGGTCGCGCGCGAAGATGCCGGGCGGATCGAACTGCTGCAGGCGTTTGAGCACGGCCTCGACCTGCGCGACCGGACAGTCCAGCGCCTCGGCCACGGCGTCCAGGTCGATGGTCAGGTAGCCGGTGTCGTCCAGGCTGTCGATCAGGTAGGCGCCGATCATGCGGTCGACCAGATCGCTGACGTCCATGCCCAACTGTTCCATGAGATGATCACGCAGCGTGAGGTCCGACGACAGGGTCTGGTCCAGGCCCGGCAGGTCGTCGTCGTAGCCGCCGGCGGCGGAGGTCGGCAGGGTCGGCTCGTACCCGGCGTCGGGCGCCGCCTGCACGGCGTCCGGCTGGCCGTCCTGGGTGTACAGATCGTCGAGCGCCACATCCATGTCGCCGTCTGCCGGTCCGCCGTCGCCGTCATCGCCGAAATCCATGGACATGCCGTCATCGGGGCCGTCATCGGCGGGGCCCGCGTCGTCGGACCCGCCGCCGTCGCCGGACGGGGCGTCGTCCGCCCCCGCATCGGCAGACGGGGCCCCGTCGCCGCCGTCGCCGCCGTCCGCGGCATCCGTTTCGGCGGTGCGGTTCTCGGCCTCGTCCCGCTCCAGCATGGGGTTCTGCTCGAGCTCCTGCTCGACGAATTCGGCCAACTCAAGATTGGACAGTTGCAGCAGCTTGATCGCCTGCTGCAATTGCGGCGTCATCACCAGGGACTGGCTCTGGCGTTGATCGAGGCGCGGCGTCAACGCCATGGCGCGGCCTCCCCGACCGTCGCGCGCATCCGCTGGCGAACCGGCGGTTTCAAGTTAAAGGCTGAATCGGTCGCCCAGATAGACACGGCGCACGTCCTCGTTGCCGACGATGTCCGACGGCCGGCCCTCCATGAGCATCATGCCGTCGTGAATGATGTAGGCGCGGTCGATGACGTCCAGCGTCTCGCGCACGTTGTGGTCGGTGATCAGCACCCCGATGCCGCGGTCCTTCAGATGCGCCACCAGATCGCGGATGTCGCCCACGGCGATCGGATCGATGCCGGCGAAGGGCTCGTCGAGCAGCACGAAATGCGGGTTCGACGCAAGGGCCCGGGCGATTTCGACGCGCCGCCGCTCGCCGCCGGAAAGGGCGATGGCCGGCGTGCGCCGCAGATGGGTGATGGAAAATTCGGCCAGGAGCGCATCCAGGATCGCCTCGCGGCGGTCGCGGTTGACCTCAACCACCTCAAGCGCCGCACGGATGTTCTGCTCCACGGTGAGGCCCCGGAAGATCGACGCCTCCTGCGGCAGGTAGCCGATGCCGAGACGCGCGCGCCGGTACATGGGCAGCGCCGAGATGTTCTGCCCATCAAGGACGATGGTGCCGTAATCGGGCTGCACCAGGCCGGTGATCATGTAGAAACAGGTCGTCTTGCCGGCGCCGTTGGGGCCAAGCAGGCCGACCACCTCGCCGCGCTGGATGCTGACGCTGACGCCGCGCACCACGGGCCGCTTCTTGAAACTTTTGCCCAGGTTCTTGGCGACCAGGCCCTGGTTGTCCGCGATCAGGCGCGGGGTGCTGGCGCCGGGGCGCGCGGGGTGGTTGTCGGTTTCACGCATCTTGTTGTTATTTCCCCGTTTTATCGGCGGCACCCGGTAACAGGGTGCCTTTGGTCCGCCCGCCGGGACAGCTGAACAGCCGGCTGATCCCGGTGTTCAGGTTGACCTCGGCCTTGCAGCCTTGAAGTTCGTTCTTGCCACGCTCGATCCTAACCGATCCCGTCAAGGTCACGATACCCGTTTCCACGTTGTAGACCCCGCGGTCGCCGTAGGCACGGTCGCGTTCGGTCAGCACCGACACATTGTCATAGGCATCGACCCGATAGACCTTGTTTTCGCCCGCCTTGGTCTTGCGGAAGAAGGCGGCCAGCACGTCGGCGCGCACCCGCCGCTTGTCCTTGACCGCCTCGGCCTTGCCGCGGGCGACCGCCATCTGGCGCTGTTCCCAGTACTCAAGCTGCTGGTGCGCCGTGATCACCGCGTCGGAGGTCTCCATCCGGGGCGTGCCGCCGGACAGCACCAGGATCTCGCGGCCGACGTCGTAGACGGCCTTTTCGCCGCTCGCCGTCTGGCTCGGCGACTTGATCCTGACCGCGCCGTCGGCGTCAAGACGGTAGATCTCCGTGTTGCCGCCGGGGCGCTCCGTATAGAACGCGGTCAGCTGGTCGGCCAGCACGGTGATGTCGCCGCGCACGGCCTTGGCGTTGCCCTTGGCCAGGAACACCAGGTTGTCCTGCTGCCATTCGATGCCGTTGTCGGCGAAGATTTCGATCGGCGTCTCGTCGCCGGCCCCCAGGTTGAGGGATTGCGCCGTGGCGCCGGCGGACAGACCCGCGAGCATCCAGACAGCCACCGCGGCGGCGGCGAAATTGCGCGCGGCGGTCATTTCGCCCCCTTGGCGCCGGGCTTCAGCACCATCTTGGACTTGCCCGTGAACAGGATCGTGCGGCCCTTGTTCAGCAGGCGGAATCCCTCCGCCTGCAGGGTCCCGAACGGGCCCTGGCCCTTGACCGGCTGGTCGCCCCGGGCCAGCCCTTCGGCCAGGTCCAGGGTGGCCTTTTCCGTGCGGAATTCGTATCCGGAATCGTGGAACAGGTTGACCGATCCGGCCAGATCGAGCGTCTTGGCGCGCCGCGCATAGATGCCGTTTTCCGCCGTCAGCACCAGCCAGGTGCCGTCCTTCAGCGTGATGTCGGCCTTCGGCAGTTCCAGGCCGATGCGCATGTCCATGCCCTCGCCGTCGAGCTTCTTGGCGATGTCGGCGGTCACCGCATAGGGCTGGTTGTCGTTGTCGGTGCCGACGTAGCGCGGATTGAGAAGGTTGGGATCGCCTTCCACATTGGACGTGATGGCGGCGAAGCCGATGCGGAACCGCAGGTCTTCCGTACGCAGGTGCGGCCACAGGATGACCAGGGCGATCAACCCGACCGCCGCGACAGGCAACATGACCTTGGCGACCTGGACGAACCCGGAATAGGAGTCCATGGCCATCGTGGTCACGCGATCCCCGCTCGGAGACAATCGTGAATATGCAGGATGCCGACCGGGCGTTCGCCCTCGACCACGAACAGGTTGGTGATCGCACGGGCGTTCATGATGCCCAGGGCTTCGGAGGCGAGGCGGTCCGGCTCGATGGTGGCGCCCCCCGACGTCATGGTGTCGCCCGCCGTGCGCGCCAGCACGTTGTCGGCCATGTGGCGGCGCAGGTCGCCGTCGGTGATGACGCCCATCAGGCGTCCGGCGGCATCGACCACGCCGAGGCAGCCGAACCGCTTGGCGGTCATCACCAAAAGGGCCTCGCTCATGGGCATGTCGGGGGCGACCACGGGCAGTTCGTCCCCCGCGTGCATGATGTCGGCGACCTTCATCAGGCGACGGCCCAGCTTGCCCCCCGGATGCAGGGCGTGAAAATCGTCGGAGGAAAAGCCCTTGCGCTCGAGCAGCGCCACCGCGATCGCGTCGCCCAGCCCCATCATCACCGTGGTCGAGGTCGTCGGCGCCAGGCCCATGGGGCAGGCTTCCGGGGAATCGGGATAGACCAGGGCCGCGTCGGCGTTGTCGGCGAGCGAGCTTTGCCCCTTGCCGGTGACGGCGACGAGCGGGATTTGGAAGCGCTTGGCATAGGCGATGAGGTCCGCCAGCTCCGCCGTCTCGCCCGAATTGGACAGGGCGAAGATGACGTCGGCCGGCGCGATCATGCCGAGGTCGCCGTGCGACGCCTCGGCCGGATGGACGAACATGGCCGGGGTCCCCGTGGACGCCAGGGTGGCCGCGATCTTGCGCCCGACATGGCCGCTTTTGCCCATGCCGGTGACGACGATGCGGCCCTGGGCGGCGGCCATGATGTCCAGGGCGCGCACGAAGGCGTCGCCCAGGCTCGCCGACAGGGCCTTCAGCCCGTCGCTTTCGGCGGCCAGGACGCGGCGCGCCACGGCCAGATCGTCGGCGCCTGCAGTCGCGTGCTTGTTGGCTTGTTCCGCGCTCATAACCCGTTCTTGTTCGTTGCCGGTTTACTGCCGGCCGGTGTTCACCGGGGCCGGGCCGGAGGCGGGACCTCGGGCGCCAGCAATCTTCATGCCAATATGTCTAATATACTGGCGAATCGTAAAAAATACGTTGTCTAAATATGCGCCGCCGATTTCCGAGCGTCAACCGAAGGCGGCCCGTCCGATGGACGGCCGGTCAATGGTGGAAGATGTCGACGGCACCCCAACCGGCGAGGTCGAGGTCGACCCGCGTGGGCAGGAAATCGAGGCAGGCCTGGAGCAGATCCTGGCGCCCCTCGCGGGCGATCATGGCGTCGAGCTGGGCCTTGACCCGATGCAGGTAGAGCACGTCGTTGGCGGCATAGCCTTGCTGGGCCGGGCTGAGGGTGGCGCGCGCCCAGTCCGAGGACTGCTGCTGCTTGTCCAGATCGACGCCGACCAGTTCGCGGACCACGTCCTTGAGGCCGTGGCCGTCGGTGTAGGTGCGCACCAGCTTGGACGCGATCTTGGTGCAATAGACCGGCGTGCAGTCGATGGCGAGCCAGCGTTTCAGGGCCGCGATGTCGAACCGGGCATAGTGGAAGATCTTGACCACCGTGGCATCTTCCATCAACGCCTTCAGGTTGGGCGCCGACGCCTGGCCCGCCGCGATCTGCACCAGATGGCAGACCCCGTCGCCGCCCGAAAGCTGCACCACGCACAGCCGGTCGCGGCCGAGGTCCAGGCCCTGGGTCTCGGAATCGACGGCGACCGATCCGGTGAAGGTCACGCCGTCGGGCAGGTCGCCCTGATGCAGATGAATGACGGGAGTTCCGGATTGACTTGGCGCGTCCATGACACTGCCGCCCTTATGTTCAATCAATCTTTAAGCCGCCCCTCATTGCGAGGGGAAAGATGGTGCCCAGGAGAAGACTCGAACTTCCACTGCCTTGCGGCAACTGGCACCTGAAGCCAGCGCGTCTACCAATTCCGCCACCTGGGCACGGGCCCCGGCCTTGAGCCCCGAAGAACGATCGGGAAGGGCCGGGATCGCCGAAAAAACGGCTTGGAACTTGACCCGCCGGAGCAATTCCCCGGCGTGAGCGGCCTTCGTTAAAGGTAGGGCTGGGTCTTGTCAAGCGTCGCCTCGCCGGGGATGCACATGGGCCGGGAGCAAAGCCGCCCCCGAGGCCCGATTTCCCGCCCCCATGGCCGCTTAGGCAATCGACACATCCGTTTGGCGTTGCTATGTTTTCCCTGAAAAACAATCGCCGGAACCGGCCGGGCCCGCCTTCGGGAGGGCCGCCCCTTAGGAGGACCATTCCATGGATCGACGCATCGCCACCGTTTTCGGCGCTTCCGGGTTTCTCGGCCGCCACGTGGTGCGCCGCCTGGCCGCCGCCGGCTACGGGGTCCGCGCCGCCGGACGGGATCCGGAATCGGCATTGTTCCTGAAGCCCATGGGCGACGTCGGCCAGGTCGTGCCCTGGCCCGCCGACGTCGCGCGGGCCGACACGGTCGCCGGCGCCGTGCAGGGTGCGGACGTGGTCGTCAACCTGGTCGGCATCCTGTACGAACGCGGCCGCGCGACCTTCGAGAAGATCCATGCGGAAGGTGCGGCCAACGTCGCCCAGGCGGCGGCCGCCGCCGGCGTGGGGCGCCTGGTCCACGTCTCGGCCCTGGGCGCCGACGCCTCGTCGCCGGCCAAATACGCGCACAGCAAGGCCGCCGGCGAAGCCGCCGTGAAGGCCGCCTTCGCCAAGGCGACGATCCTGCGCCCCAGCATCGTGTTCGGGCCGGAGGACGATTTCTTCAACCGCTTCGCCTCGATGGCGCGGCTGTCGCCGGTGCTGCCGGTGATCGGCGCCACCTCGGCCAAGGACGGCGGGCCGAAGTTTCAGCCGGTCTATGTCGGCGACGTGGCCGACGCCGTGATGGCGGCGCTGAGCGACGCCAAGGCCCCCGGCCAGCTGTTCGAACTGGGCGGCCCGACGGTCTATTCCTTCCGCGAGTTGATGCAGTTGGTGATGGCCCAGACCGGGCGCAAACGCTGCCTGCTGCCGCTGCCTTATTGGGCGGCGGAAATTCAGGCGGCGATCCTGGGCCTGCTGCCCGTGCCGCCGCTGACGCCGGATCAGGTGCAGCTGCTGCGCCGGGACAATGTCGTCGGCGACAAGGCCAAGACCCTGAAAAACCTGGGCATCGCGCCCCGGGCGGCCGAGGCCGTCCTGCCGACCTATCTCATGCGGTTCCGCAACAATGCCTGGCAGGGCGTGCAGAACGCCTGATTCCGCCCTCTTCGCGGGGCCGGAACGGCGCAAGCGGCCGGAATCAATCCTGAGCCGGTTCGATCTTCGCTCCGTTCGATGTTATGGCGGTTCGATAGGCTTTCGGTTTGATCCCGATGCGGGCCGAATCCTGCAACGTCCCGAAACGGACCTTGCCGCTCAGTACCCCGGCGGCAGGCCCGTGTCGTCCGTCGCCAGGCCCAGTTTGGCGGCGGCGGTGATCAGTTCACCGAATTCACGCAGAAACACGGAACCCGGCACCGTGCGCTGGATCAGCACGCTGCGGCGGTCGTTTTCATCGACCTTGCGGCGCACGAAGTTCAGTTCGGACAGGCGATCGACGGCGCGGGTGACCGCCGGCTTGGACACCTTGAGGATATCCGCCATGCCACGCACCGTATGGGGCGGCGGCGTCAGATAAACGGTCAGCAGCAGCGCCATCTGGCGCGCCGACAGGTCCGGCGCGTCCAGGCGCACGCTTGAAACAATCGCCCGGCGCCAGATGTCCAATGCCTGAAGTTCGTTTAATTCCATCAACTTATTCCCCCTGTCCGGGCCATCCCGCCGCCGCCCGGCCCGGCCCGCCGGCTTTCATTACGCTGTCGGAACTTCTAATTCATTTGTCCGGCCCTGACAAGCCGCCTAGGCAAACCGTTTGAGGATCATCGCCGCCATGGCGCGCAGCCCCATGGCCTCGCCGCCCATGGGCCGGCCGGGCCGCGGCTTCGGGTTCCAGGCCATCAGATCGACATGGGCCCAGGGCACCGGCTTGCCCTTTTCCGGAGTCGCGAAATGCTCCAGGAACAGAGCCGCCGTGATCGCCCCGGCGTAGCCGCCCTCGGGCGAATTGGTCAGGTCCGCCTGCGCGCCCTCGACCATGGTGCGGTAGCCGTCCCACAGGGGCATGCGCCACAGGGGATCTTCGACCGCCTGTCCGGCCGCCGTGATGTCGGTGGCCAATTTGTCGTCGTTGCAGAACAGGGCCGGCAGGTCGGTGCCCAACGCCACCCGCGCCGCCCCCGTCAGGGTCGCGAAATCGATCAGCATTTCCGGCGCCTCGGCGACCGCTTCCCACAGGGCGTCGGCCAGGATGACCCGGCCCTCGGCGTCCGTGTTGCCGATTTCGACCGTGGTGCCGCGCCGGGTCGCGACGATGTCGAGCGGCCGCATGGCGTTGCCCGAGATCGAGTTCTCCACCGCCGGGATCAGCACGCGCAGCCGGATCTTGGCCCCTGCCGCCATCAACACGTTGGCGATACCGAGCACATGGGCCGCACCCCCCATGTCCTTTTTCATGAACTTCATGCCGGCGGCGGTCTTGATGTCGAGGCCGCCCGTATCGAAGCACACACCCTTGCCGACCAGGGTCACCTTGGGCGCATTGGCCGGACCCCAGGTCAGGTCGATCAGGCGGGGCGCCCTGTCCGACGCACGGCCGACCGCGTGGATGGCCGGGAAGTTTTTCTTGAGCAGCTGGTCGCCCTCGATCACCCGCACCCGGGCCTTGAACAGGCGGCCCAAGGCCCGCGCCGCGTCGGCCAGGTCGCCCGGCCCCATGTCGTTGGTCGGCGTGTTGATGAGGTCGCGGCACAGGATCGTGCCCTTGGCTTCGCGTTCGACACGGGCGCGGTCGCAGGCCGCCGGCCAGACCAGCTTGGCCGCGATCTTGCCGCCCGCCTTGTAGCGCCCGAAATGATAACTGCCGAGGGCCCAGGCCAGGGCCGCCGCCGTGGCGGCGCCCGCGTCCTTCTTGGCGTTCAGGCCGTCGAGCACGTAGCGCCCGGCCGGCAGCTTCTTCGGCAGGTCGCCGAAATCCCACATGCTGGCGGCAGCACCCCGGCCCAGCACGACGCGACCCAGGCCGCCCTTGGCGTTGGGAATCACGAGATGGCGGCCGGCGGCCGCCGTGAAACCGTTGCCCGTGACCCAGGCCCGGGTCGGGGCGTCCTGCTTGGCGAGCCAGGCCTTGAAGTCCTTGGCGGCGACGGGGGTAACGGGGACGGCGGCCGCCCCCGGCTTGGCGAAACAGTCCATCATGGTCTTTCCCTAAGGGGTCATTATCCTGGTTGCGGTTGCGGGCCGGCGGCGGCGAGGGCCTGGTCGATGGCCGCCTCATAGGCGAACAGGGCCGGCAGACCGCCGGTGTGAAGATAGAGTACCGCACCGCCCGCCGTAGCGTCACGGTCATCGGCCAGGGCCAGGGCGCCGGCGAAGGATTTCGAGGTATAGACGGGATCGAGCAGGAGGCCCTCCTGGCGCGCGGCGGCCAGGAAGGCGCCCCAGGTTTCCGGGGAATTCTTGCCGTAGCCGGGGCCGAGGAAGCGGTCCGTGACGACGATGTCGTCCGGCCCCACCAGGTCCGGGCGGCCGATCAGTTTTCCCAGATTGGCGCAGACCTGGGTGATGCGGGCCTGCTGCTGCACCGCGTCGCGGCGCACGCAGACGCCGGTCACCGGCAGGGTCGAGCCCGCCAGGCGCAACCCGGTCAGAAGCCCCGAATGGGTCTGCCCGCTGCCCGACGCGGTGACGACCTGGGTCACCGTGACCCCGGCCTGGGCGATCTGGTCGAGAATTTCCCGGGCCGCCAGGATGTAGCCGAGCGCACCCCGCGGCTCGAACGCCGCCCCCAGATGAATGACGTAGGGCTTGCGGCCTTCCGCCCGCAGGCCGTCGGCGATGGCGTCGAGGCCCGTGTCGGCGTCGACCTCCGTCGCCTCGGCCGGCAGGTGGTGCAGGGTGGCGCCGTACAGGCGGTCGAGCAGCACGTTGCCGCCCGTGCGGTAGCCCGCGTCCATGCCGGCGACGCGGTCTTCCAATTGGATGTGACAATCCAGGCCGGCGGCGCAGGCCGCCGCCGCCGTGACCCGCACGTAGTTGGATTGCACGGCGCCGGTGATGATCAGGGTGTCGCAGCCCTGGGCCAGGGCCTGGCCCGTATAGAATTCCAGCTTGCGCACCTTGTTGCCGCCGAGCCCCAGGCCCGTCAGGTCGTCACGCTTGACCAGGATCGGCGCCCGGCCGTTCTGGCCGGACAGGTTGCCCAGCCGTTCCAGCGGCGGTGTGCCGGAAATCAGCCGGCGGCGCGGGAACTCGGCATTGCCGATCCGCACGGTATCGACGGACGGCGGGGCGGGAGCGGTCATGGCGGCGGGCGTCCTTGAAGTGGGGGCGTCAGGGATTAGGGCAGAAGTTCCGGTTCCGGCAGGCCCATCATCTGGGCCGTGGTCTCGCCGGCCTGGATGCGGGCGATGGTCGCGTCCTCGTCGGCGATCTTCTGGATCGAGGCGGCGAGCAGTTCCGTGGCGCGGGCCAGCGGCACCACGGCCACGCCGTCGTCGTCGCCGATCACGATGTCGCCCGGCGACACCGCCGCCCCGCCGCAGGAAATGGTACCGTCGATGACGCCGCCGAAGCCCTTGTGCGGGCCCTGGGGGACATGGGCGGCGCAGAACGCGGACAGGCCCATCTCGGCGATTTCGGCGACGTCGCGCATGGCGCCGTCGATGACCACGCCGCCCGCCTTTTTGGCGACGGCGCCGTGGGTCATGATGCCGCCCCAGACCGCCACGTCGGCGTAGCCGCCGGCGTCGATGACCAGGATCTCGCCCGGGTTGAGCAGGCCGATGGCGTAATGGGCCGCCGAATTGTCGCCGACCATGCAGGTCACCGTGCGCGCCTGGCCGCAGACCGTCATGCCCTTCTTCACCGGCTTGATGCGCCCTGCCATGCATTGGGTCCGGTTCATCATGTCGGACACGATGGCGGGCGGAATGGCGCGCCATTGGGCAAGCACGTCGTCGGACAGGCGGTCGAAGGTCACGTTGTGGCGTTGGATGGCCATGGAGGGGCTCCCGTTTAGTCGTTTCTTGAAGGCCGCCCGTTGCGGGCGGCGTGTCTCGTCACTTAAACCCAGCGGGCGAAGCCTGCCAACCCCCCATGTGACCGAAGCAGGCCGGCGGGGCTATTGCGGCGGCGCGGGCGTGACCGGAACGACCGGCACCGCCGCCGGCGGCGGCGCATGGTCCGCCGGATCGGGGGCAGGCGCGGGGGCGGGCGCATCGGTGCCGGCGGGCCGCAGCACGAAGTCCTGGCCGCCGATCACCGCGCCGTCGCCGCCGATCGTCGCCCGGCGCACGCCCTCGGTCACCAGGCCCAGCTTGGCCAGCTGGTCCGGGTTGATGCGCAGGCTGTAGGCGCCGGGAGGCACGAATTCCATCAGGTAGAAGCCGTCGAAGGCGGAGCGCAGTTCGCGCACCACGTTACCCTCGGCATCGAGCATCTGAACCTCGGCCCCGGACACGGGAAACACCTTGGTGCCCTCGACCTTGAACACGGTGCCGTCGATTTCGCCCGTCGTGACTACGGGAAAGTCGACCCGCGCCGTGCCGCCCGGATGGGCCACGATCGACACCCCCTTTTTCGACGGCACGAGGAACGGATCGCCCAGGCTGTCGGGGTCGAGCTTGACCACCAGATTACGGTTGGGCGTGACCGAGGGGATATAGATGAAGCCCTCGGCATCGGTCTTGTTGCGCTGAATGCCGCGGTCGATTTCCAGCCGCACGCCTTCCATGGGCTTATCGCCGTCATCGAACACGCCGTTGCCGTTGTGGTCGAGGAACACGCGGCTCATCAATGCCCCCTGGGTGGCGATACGGTCGGCGGAGACCCGCGGCCGGCCCGTCGCGGGATTGACGCCGAACGACATGGCCATGTTGACCCGGGCCTGGAACACGGCGTCGTCGGAATACTCCAGATCCAGACCCCAGGCCGACCATTCGGTCAGCCTGTTGAGCCCGAAGGACACGGAATTGACGATGTTCGGCGGGGCCGAGCGTTCGAGCCCGAGACTGATTTCCAGGTCCTTGGAAATCCGCTTGTCCGCCGTCACGGTCATGGTCCCGTAATCCGTTTCCGGCAGCACCTTGTAGCCGACCGTCCCGCGCAGGCGCACGTCGCCGACCCGCCCACCCAGAAGGAAGGTGCCCGACCCCGACTTGCTCACGCCCGTCGATGTCTTGGTCCGCGAATAATCGAAGGTATGGGTCACCGACAGGCGGCCGATCGGCACGGTCACCCGGTTGGACAGGGTGGTCGTCTTGTCGCCGTTGACGAAGCGGTCGTGATCCAGGGTCAGGCTGACCGGCATCTGCGGCAGGTCGAACACCGCGATCGCGCCGTCGATGCGCATCGTGGTCGAGGAATTGAGCTTTCCATCCCCCGTGCCCGTGAACTGCTCGCTGACGAAGTTCTTGGTGATGTTGTGTTCCAGAATGGTCGAAAAGCCGAGGACCGAGGTCTGCGCGATCATCCGCGTGGCCCAGCCGCCTTCCTGCTGGTTGACCAGATCGACCTTGCCGAACAGGTTGCCGAACGAGGTCGCCAGGGTCGTGCCGACATAGGTGTCGCGGCCGCCGTCGTCGCGCGGGATGGCGACGATGCTGCCGCCGAGCGACAGGTTCTTGCTGATCCCCGTCTGCACCCGCGCCAGCACCCGCGCCTGGTCGCGCCGGCTGTCCGTGCCCGAAACCCGCTGGTTGGCGATCAGGCGGTCGTCGTGCAGGCCGGCGGAAATCTCGTATTTGACCTCGCCCGGCTTGATCTGGTCCAGACCGACACGGATCTGGCGGCTCTCCTCGCGGACCTGGCCCTGCGGCCCGTAGAACACCAGGCGCACCACGTTGACCCCGAACAGCAGCGGCACGTCGGTGAATTCATAACGCCCGTCGGACCGCGCCTCGGCGAAGTCGATCAGGGTTTCGTTGCGGTAGATTTCCATCTCCCAGCCCAGCGGCAGATCGCCCGTCAGGGTGATGCGGTCGAATTCGTCGGGCGTGCCGCCGACGGGAAAATTGGTGATCGTAGCACCGTTGGCGACCTGGCTGCGCGTGGTCAGGGCGAACTGCGGGGTGTAGATGTCGCCGCCCCTGATTTGCGTGGCGCCCAGGTCGCCCAGCAGGCTTTCACCCAGGCGGCCGTCCAGGTCCGTGCGCTCGAAGGCCGTGCGGATGTCGGATATGGCCTGACCGTTCTGGCCGCTGACGAACACGCTGGCGCTGGTGCCGGCGACGTCGGCTGCGCCGGTCAGGTTGTAGGAATAGCCGTAGCGCTTGGCCTGCGATCCGTTGGTGCCCCGCAGGCCCTGGACGTAAAGGTCGGCGCGGGGCACCGAGATCAGCCCGGGGGCCTGCTCTTCCCTGGGATAATCGCGGTCCGGGCCGCGCTGACGCAGGGCGCGGTCACGCGCCTCTTCCCGCGCCAGCCGGGATTCGATGGGCAGCGGTTCGCGCGAGGTCAGGGTCGCGGTCAGGTTGGGCAGGTCGAAGGCGATGTCGATCGGGAACCACTGCGACAACAGGCGCACGTCGACATAGATGTCGCCGTCGGCGGCATGCACCAGGGCCGGATCGAAGGTCCGCGACTTGCCTTCGATGGTCACTTCCCGGCGGCCCAGGGACAGGGAGAACAGGCGGTTTTCCGCAAGGAACCAGCCGCCGGCGATCCCCGCCTGGGCATCGGCGGTGATGGGAAAATCGAGGGCCCGGGCGAGATCGCCCAGAGGCAGTTCCAGGGACGAGCCGGACAGGAACGCCGGAAACCCGTCGCTGAGACGCAGGCCGCCGAGACGCAGTTCGAGGATCAGGGGTTCGCGCAGATTAAGCTGGTGGCGGTTGTCGCCGCTTTGCGCCCAGGCCGCCCCGGCGGTCAGGCAGACCGCAGCCCAGACGAACAGAAACGCCGCCCAGATTCCCCGGCGTCGGGACAGCAGGCCGCAAACCGCAACGGAGGCGCCGGGCGGAAAATATCCGGCGGCGGTTCCATCGTGCCGTTCCGCCCCGTTTCCGGGACCTGGCGGCACCCCCGGCGGGGGCCCGTCGTCTTGGTTATGGCAACGTGACTTCACCCGAGGCCAGTGTCGTGTCTCCGTCCACTTGACGATAGAGGACCTTCAACATCCCTTTGCCCAGGGTGGTTCCCGGAGGCACGACAATCGGCACCTCCACCGTTCTGTCCGTGTTCGGCGTGAACACCGCAAGACGGGTGACCTCGCCGACGACCACCGGCGCGCCGCCGCCGGCCGGCACGTATTCGACCTTGATGTCGCCGTAAGCGGACTTTTCACCCGCGCGCGTCAGCTTGAAGGTCAGTTTCTTCTTGTCCTTGTCCGGGACCACGGCGAAATCCGACATCGCCACCTTGAGGTCCAGATCCCCATGACGGACGATGACCGGGATGGTGATCCCGAAGATCGGCGTCAGCTTCACGGAAATCCCGCCCTGGCCGCTTTTCTCGTCGATGGCGCGTCCGGCGTCTTCGGGCGGAACGGCGCGGAAGAACATGTGCGAGCGGTATTCGCCCGAAGCCAGATCCGTCGGCTTGCGCAGGATCAGGCGTACCGTCTGCGTGCCGCCCGGCGGGATATCGACCTGGCGCGGCGCATACCGAACCAGCTCCTCCGCCGTCTTCATCCCGGCCGGCGGTTGGTCAACGGCCTTGAGGCTGCCCTTTTCATCCATTTCCATGGCGATCAGGGAAATGCGGAAAAGCGCGGTTTCGGATCCCCGGTTGGTCAGCGTGACCGTGGCGGACCGGTTCCGGCCTTCGAGTTCGACACGGGTCGGCGACACGACAAGGTCGCCAAATCCCTGCGCCGCCGCGGGGCGGGCATGACCCGCCAATCCGGCGATCATAAGCAGCAGGGCGATCCCCGCGGTCAATCTGGTTGGACGCATTCCGACACTCCCCTAAACCCTTGTTTTGTTTAACGCGTCGCGTGTGTTCATGGTTTATCCGAACATTCAGTTATAGGAAACCATAACGGTGAAAAACTTTTCCCCGAAAATGGTCGGACCGAAGTTGTCCGGACGTTGAATCTGGATGACCTGCGGCCCCTCGGCGGTCTGAACGGTCACGGCGACGATGTTGGGATCGGCGGCGGCGCCGGCGTCCGGGGCCGGGCCGCCCGCGTTGGTCGTAAGCTGCTGCAGGGTTGCCGGCGAGCCGCTCTGCGAGGTCGCGCCGATGGCGATCTGCGCGGCGCCGTCGCTGCCGATGGTCGGGTTGGCCCCGGCGTCATGGGCGAAATTGGTGACCACCAGTTCGCCCGTGTCGGTCACCACCACCAGGGAATCCGTCAAGGTCAGGGAAAAGCTTTGGTTGGGGGCGCCGGAAATGGCGATCGCCGCGGCCAGCGCGCCGCCGGAGGGCTGACGCACGGCACCGCGCGGCGCCGGGCTGGCGGCCTGCGCCAGCGGGTCGGCGGCAGCAGCGGCGGCGGCATCGGGTGCGGCCAGAAAGCCTTGCGCGTTCGACAGTTCCTGCAGCCCGATGACCCCTGCGGGACGGATGATCTGGACCGTTGCATTGGCCGTCACCTTCGGCCCCGCCATGGCCCCGCCGGCAGGCATCGATTGAACCAGGGCGGCGGCGGCCAAGACCCCAAGGACCGGGGCGAAGGCCCATCGCGCGCTGGGCGACCGGGTCGGTAGCGCCTTCATCACGTCGTCACGCCCATTCAAGCCAAGCCTCGCATCGGCGAAGCATAGCATAAACACCGTCGGCATCCCCCCACCCATCACTGCGGGTCCACATAGACGGTGAAGGAGCCGCTGTACTCCGCACCCGGCAGGTTGGTGCCCAGGCTGAGGGTCGCGCCCACGGAAATGTCGACGCGGCCGCGCCGCCCCAGGTCGATGGGGTTGGTCAGGTTCATGGTGAAATTGCTGAGGGTGCCGCTGCCGCCGCCGCCGGTGACCGTCGCCGTGGTCGGCAGGGTCACGATGACCAGCGCGTTGTCCGGTCCGGTGATGCGGAACTCGGCCTCGCGGTGGTTCTTGCCCAGATCGATGACGCCGCCCGTGACGGACTTGTTGCCCGACGGTGAGATCACGACCGTGCCGGGGATGCTGGACGTCGCGACCTTGCCGAACAGCATGGTGCGGCGTTCCGTGATGTTAATGGACTGAGCCTGGGCCTGACCCCAGCCGGGAACGATCCCCGCCGCCAGACCGTCGATCAGCGGGGCGGACAGAATGAACGCGGCGGCCAGAAGAACGGCCGCGCGCAACCGACTTATAAAGGTGCGTGGCTTGGTCATGACGACCTTCAACCTGGCACGGGATCAACGGGAATCGGTAATCGCGCGCGCATGGTCCGGCCCCGGATTGGCGCCGGACCATGCGTTGCGGAGTTACTGATAGTTGACGGAGACCGTGTAGGTGCCCGAATAGCTGCCGGCGGTCTGGTTGGCGCCGACCGCGAGCGTGCCGCCCACGTTGAACGTATCGGTGCCGCCCGTAAGCGTGCCGGCGCCGGGATCGGTCAGGGTCACGGTCATCGCCGAGCCCGGGCCGGTCAGGCTGACGGTGCCCGGAATGGTGACGCTGTAGGTCGCGCCGCTGGCACCCGTCACCGTGAAGGCGCCGGCTGCGGGCGAGCCGCCCAGGTCGCTGACGCCGCCCGTGACGCTTTTGGCGCCGGCGACCGAGACGGTCACCGTACCGGAAGCGGCGCTGGGGCCGACGTTACCGAAGGCCAGGGCCGCGTCCTGCACGATGGAGACCGGGGCCGCGATTTCAACGCTGGCGCCGGCAGAAACGGAATTGGCGGCCTGCGCCTGGCCCGCATACAACGCGGCGGCCATGACGGCGCCGAGCACAGATACTTTTTTCATGGTGATGGTCATCAAGATTCACTCCGCAAAGTCGTCTTCGTTTCTAGGTAATCCGCGACAATCAATCACCGGCGGTTTTGGCCCGCCGTGCGACCATTGCGTTCATGCGGATGTTGGCCCAAGGCCTTCCCATCAAGAAAACCGTCCGGGGGGCAAGAGCACCAAGCCCCCAGACGGCGCAACCGAAGTTGCACGTCTTATGCCAGACCGCCCTGACATCAGCCTGACGCATAGCTGACAACAAGCTTACAAAGCCTTTGAAATTCTTGGCTTATTCGGAACGGTCGCCGACCCGCCAAATGGCGCCGTTCCGCGCGTTTCGCGCCCCTGACAGGCCGCCCGCCCCCGGTCTGGCCAGCGCGGCCGTCACGGGGGGCACCCAACAAAATTATGCGGAATTCTCGATCTGCGACGCAGAATGCGGCGATGGCCGTCCTGCCGGGGTCAGCGCAGCGGCACCACGGGCAAGCGGTATTTGGGCGCCAGGACCAGTTGCGGCGGCAGCTCGGCAGCGGCGGGGGCCTGGTGTTCCTGCAGTTCGCGCAGGATGCGGCTGGCCCGGGCCCAGGAGACTTCGATCTGCGCCGGGCCAGGGGCCGGGGCCGTTGCGGAGACAATGCCGGACGGCGCCTCGGTCAACGGCGCCGGACGGGGCACCGCCCCGTCATCGGATGCCCCGGGCACAAGGCCGTGCAGCGGCGGCAACACCGCCACCCGCGCCCCACCATCCTGTGCCGTGGCCCGCTGGCCCGGCCGCGGCACGATGTCGAGGACCAGGCGCCAGGGCGACCGGCCCGGCGCGACACCGCCCGCGGGCGGATCCAGGACAAAGGTGCGGCGGATGTAGGCGTCGAACCGGCTGGTCACCTGAAAGCGGAGCGGCCCGTCCCCCATGGCCGGACGGACGATCAGATCGGGGGCGAGCGGGTCGCCTGCCAGCGCCGCATGGCCTTCGGGCGGCAGGGCCGTGTCCGGCAGGCTGACAACGAAGGTCCGCCGGCCCGTGGCCCGGGCGTCATGGCCGGGGCGCGCCGTCAGATCGAATACAAGGCGGAGAAATCCCTCATGGCGGCCCAGACGCAGGCCGGTCACTTCCGCCGCCTCGGCCGCCAGACCCGGCGCGGGCATGGCCAGTGCCGCCGCCGCCAGCATGGCCGGCAGCAGCAGAAGCGGCGCAACCCGCGCCGCCCATCGTCGGAAACCGTGCCCAGAATGCCGCATCGTGGCATCCCTTTTAGGTCCCCGGCGGCGGGCCCCGCAAGGCCCCCGCCGCCCTGGCAACAGCGATATCGGAAGCCCTTGGAAACAATCAATTTTTGCTAATGTGTCAGTTGTCTGTCAGGATTTCGGGGTATAAGCTTTTCCGCCTATGCGACGATTTTCGGGAATCGGGGCCGGGCGCGCCGCGCCGCCAAGAAACGACGGCGGCGACGGGGGAAGCATGCGGGGACCACGCAAAGGAGGTCACGGTGGAATTGATCAAACAACTGGGCTGGCTGCCCATCGGCGTGGTTCTTATCTTCGCGACGGTCGTTGCGGGCGTGCTGCTGAAAGTCACGTCACCGAAGAAACCCGACATGGACAAGCTGAGCGACCGCGAGAAGTGGGAGCGCTACGGCATCGGCTCGGGCCCGCAGCCCGGTGACGACGTCGAGGAATACTGGCGCGACTTCGAGTTGCAGAAACAGGGCGGCGGCCGCGAGGACGAATACTTCCGCGACGATCAGATCTGACGCCGAAACCCCCGGTCATCGGGGCGTAACGCAACTGTGAACAAATAATCCACACAGGCATGGGCCCGTCCGTTAAGGTTTGGGCGAACCCTGCCGCGCGGAACCAGCCGCGTGCACCCGACCAAGCGGAAGCATTCACGAACAGCGTTTTCATGGTATCCCAAAACCGACGCGCCGGACTGCAACAGGAATCGGCGGCCGAGGCATCAGAAGCCCTTTTGCGGCGGCTTCAGGCGGTGCGCGCCGAAACCCTTGCCCTGGCCGAGGGCCTGTCCGACGCCGACGCCACGGCCCAATCCATGGAAGACGCCAGTCCCGCCAAGTGGCACCTGGGCCATACCAGCTGGTTCTTCGAAGCCCTGGTCCTGGAACCCGGCCATGCCGGCTATGCCCTGTTCGACGACCGCTTCGCCTATCTGTTCAATTCCTATTACGACAGCGTCGGCCCGCGCCAGCCGCGGCCCCAGCGCGGCCTGCTGACCCGCCCGCCGCTGGCCGAGGTGATCGCCTACCGGCGCCACGTCGATGCGGGCCTGGCCGACTTTATGGGCAACGGCGGCGCGGACGACCGCCTGCTGCAAACCATCGAACTGGGCCTGCATCATGAACAGCAGCATCAGGAACTGCTGCTGACCGACATCCTGCACCTGTTCGCGCAAAACCCGCTCAGACCCGCCTACCGCTCCGCCGAACCGCTGGCCACGGATCCGCCTGCCCCGGACCTCGGCTGGATCGCCTTTGACGGCGGCATCCTGCCCATCGGCGCCGACGCCACGGACGGCGGCTTCGCTTTCGACTGCGAAACGCCGCGCCACGACGCCCTTCTCCGCCCCTTCCGCCTGGCGTCCCGCCCGGTGACCAACGGCGAGTGGATGGACTTCATGGCCGACGGCGGTTACGGCGATCCTCTGTTGTGGCTGTCCGACGGCTGGGCCACGGTCCGGGCCGAGGGCTGGTCGGCGCCGCTGTATTGGGACGACCGCGACGGTGACTGGTGGACCATGACCCTGAAGGGCCCGCAGCCCGTCGACCCGGACGCCCCGGTGACCCACGTCAGCCTGTTCGAGGCCGACGCCTTCGCCCGCTGGTCGGGCAAGCGCCTGCCGACCGAGTTTGAATGGGAGGTTGCGGCCCGGGACCTGCCCGTCACCGGCAACTTCGCCCATACGGGCCGCCTGCGCCCGGCCCCGGCACAAGGTCGCGGCGGACTGCAGCAGATGTTCGGCGACGTCTGGGAATGGACGGCCAGCGCCTATGCCCCCTATCCCGGATTTTCCGCCACGGACGGGTCGGGCGGCGAATACAACGGCAAGTTCATGTCGGGACAGAACGTATTGCGCGGCGGGTCCTGCGCCACGCCGGACGGCCACGCGCGCGCGACCTACCGCAACTTCTTTTATCCGCATCAGCGCTGGCAGTTCACGGGCCTGCGCCTGGCCGAGGATGGGTGAGACGACGATGGACGCCTTTGCCGACGTTGAAGACACGGGATTGGACGACGACGGCAGGGAAGCCTTCCTGCGCGACGTGATCGACGGGCTATCCGCCGCCGCCAAGACCCTGCCCTGCAAGTGGTTCTACGATGTGCGCGGCTCGGCATTGTTCGAGGAGATCACCCAGCTCGACGAATACTATCCGACGCGCACGGAGCTGGCCCTGCTGGCCGACATCGCGGACGACCTGGGGTCCGCCCTGCCCGCCCGGGCCTGGGTCGTGGAATTCGGCTCGGGGTCGAGCCGCAAGTCGGACCTGTTCCTCAACGCCCTGAACACGCCACGCGGCTACGTGCCCATCGACGTCGCCGGTGATTACCTGGAAGCCGCCGCCGGGGCCCTGGCCGAACGCCTGCCGCATCTGGAAGTCGTTCCCGTGGTCGGCGATTTCACGGCCGAGCTTTCCCTGCCGTCCGCACTCGACGATGCCCCCACGGTCGGCTTCTTCCCGGGTTCCACCATCGGCAATTTCGAGCCGGCCCAGGCCGCTCGTTTCCTGGCCCGCGCCCGGCGCATGCTGGGCGACGGCGCCCATATGGTGGTCGGCGTCGACCTGAAGAAGGACCTGGACGTGCTGCTGCCCGCCTATGACGACGCCCGGGGGGTGACCGCCGACTTCAACCTGAACCTTCTCGACCGCATCAACCGGGAACTGGGCGGCGGCTTCGACCGTGCGCGCTTCGCCCATCGCGTGCGCTATGACGACGGCGAGGGCCGGGTCGAGATGCATCTGGAAAGCACGGTCGACCAGACGGTGCACATCGACGGCCATGCCTTCGCGTTCCGGGCGGGCGAAACCATTCATACGGAAAATTCCTACAAATACGCGGTCGGCGATTTCCACCGCGTGGCCGGCGACGCCGGCTGGCACGCGGACCGGCATTGGACCGACGCGGACGGCCTGTTCTCAATCCATCTGCTTGCCGCCGCCTGAGACTTCGGCCACACTTTCATGTGCGGGAAGGCCACAAGGGAGGCAGCGTCATGCGGCGCGCGTTCATCGGCACATTGGCATTGATCTGCGGTCTGACCCTGGCCCCCGTGGCGCGCGCCTGCGGCCCCGAGGTCGTCATCCGCTTCATCGATTCAAGCCCCGACCTGTTCATCATCGAAAACAAGAGTCTGGAGCCCTGGACCCTGCTGAGCCTGGAATTCCACGCCGCGCAGTCCGCCGGGCGCGTGGTGTTCGATACGGACTTCGGCGGCGCCGGGGCGTCGGAACCCCATCAGTTCGAAACGGTGGAAGGCGAGGTCGGCCTGATGAAGGCCCCCGTGGTCGCCGACGGGGCGGAGGAACTGATCCTGCATTTCACCAACTTCCAGGCCGGCCGCAAATTCGTCTTCACCATCGACCTGGACGACCGCCTGGAGAATTCTCCCATGGGCCAGGCCTATGTGACCGGCGAGGAGATCGCGGGGGCCGAGGTCACGGGCCTGTTCACACACCCCCAGATCGGCGAGGGCAAGGCGCGGGGCACCTTCGGCACGGACGGCACGGCGCATCTTCGGGGGGCGACCTGCGCGTGAGCCGGGGGTGGCCGCGGCGATTCAAAAGAAAACCACTGAGACGGTGAGAAAAGCGACCGCAAAGAGTTGTCATGGCCGGGCTTGACCCAGCCATCCACGCCTTGCCGGCTTTTCAAGAGAGCCCGAGGATGCCCGTGTCGAGCACGGGCATGACGGTAATGTCCAATCGTCTCACCGTCTCTGTGATTCAAAACCTTCTGAAACCACGAAACAAAGAAGCGCGAGATCAGGTCAGCTTGACCAGCTGCTTGCCGACGTTCCTGCCCTGCAGCATGCCGATGAAGGCCTCGGGCGCGGCGTCGATGCCGTCGGCGACGGTCTCGCGGTAGGTCATGCGGCCGTCCGCCACCATGGCCTCCAATTCCGCCCGCGCCTGCGGCCAGATCGCCTTGTGGGCGTTGAGCACGAAGCCCTCCATCTTCAAGGACTTGTCGAAGAACAGGTGCATCTTGCGGTTGCCGTGGGCTTGGCCGGTTTCGTTGTAGCGCGCGAGCACGCCGCACACGGGGATGCGGGCCAGGCGGTTGCACTGGCCCATCACGGTTTCCAGGATTTCGCCGCCGACGTTGTCGAAATAGACGTCGACGCCGTCAGGCGCCGCCGCCGTCAACTGGCCCGCCAGGTCCGGCGCCTTGTAGTCGATGCAGGCGTCGAAGCCGAATTCCTGCGTCACCAGTTTGCATTTGTCCGGCCCGCCGGCGATGCCGACGGCGCGGCAGCCCATGTCCCGGGCCAACTGGCCGACGCAGCTGCCGACCGATCCGGCGGCGGCGGAGACCACCACCGTCTCGCCCGCCTTGGGCTGACCCGTGATCTTGAGCCCGACCCAGGCGGTGACGCCGGTCGACCCGCAGACACCGAGATAGGCCGAAAGCGGCACCCCCGGCTTGGCCTCAATGACGAAATCCAAGTCCGATCCGTCGGAGATCACATGGGTCTGCCAGCCGAGCCGCCCGACCACATGGGTGCCGACGGGAAAGTCCGGATTGTTGGTCTGGACCACCTCGCCCAAAACGCGCCCGACCATCAGGTCGCCCGGCTTCAGCACGTTGGGGCTGTAGGTCCAGCCGCCGCCCATCAGCATGCGCTGATAGGGATCGAGCGAGAGATACAGGTTGCGCAGCAGGAACTGTCCGGCCCCCGGTTCGGGCACGGGGGTTTCGTCCAGGCGGAAGTTGTCCGGCAAGGGCAGGCCTTCGGGTGTGGAGTTGAACAGAACGCGGGTATTGGTTTTGATCACGGGCGTCTCCTGACTGGGTCCGCAATCTAACACGTCGCAAACGGCCGTGTTAACGCCGCGTTCCTGTCATTTCCAATCCGCTTGACCCTCTCCGTCGCCAAACCTTCTTGAGTGGAAAATTGTGTGATTGTCTTCTTAATGATAGCATTAGATAAACCTAATTATGCCTTCCGGTCGGGGACCCGCGAAGATGAGCCGCCGTAAAATACCTTGGGTGTCGACATTCGTTGCCATGGCTCTCCTCGGTGGAGCGGTGACGGCTGACGACAAAATTCTCATGTCCCCTATTCCCGACAATGCTGGCGTTCGGCCGCTGATCATCGGCGGCGAACAGGCCAAGCACCAAGACTGGCCTTCATCTCTACATTTCACGGCTGGAGGGAAGAATTGCACCTCGACCATTATCGGCGACAAGGCCCTGCTTTCGGCGGCGCATTGTCTGTCCGGCACCAACCGCGCTCGTGTGGTCGTCGCGAACACCTTGATCGAGGTCGTCTGCAAGCTTCACCCAGGCTACAGAACGCAGGCGAACTGCAACACAGCGAGCCTCCCCCAGGACATTGTCGGCTGCACGGCGGATGTTGCCATGTGCCGGCCCGTCGGCGAAGCCGCGTTTCCTCGGTCGGCCGGCAAGTTCGAAAGCATCAAGATGAACGGTGCGCGGATTCAGCTTGCGGACAAAATCGTCCTGTTGGGATTCGGCTGCACGATCGCAGGAGGTCCCATCAGCAGCGACCTGCAGTTCGGTAACGCGACGGTCGTACAGGTATCATCACCCGGGGCGTCCTCCGTCGACCGCTATAAAGCCCTGGAAGAATACGTCAAGGCCATGGGGCCAGGCATTTCCTGTGACGGCGACAGCGGCGGCGCGGTGTTCACCGACAAGGCCGGCGGACGGACAATCCTGGGCCTGGTGTCGCGAGGCAATCTGACGTCCAGCACCTTCATCGTGGATCTGCGGGATGACCATATTCTTGACTGGATCAGGCGATGGGAAACCGATGAAAAAGTGGCTATCTGCGGTCTGAATGCATCGGCAAATAATTGCATGGGAGGATAACTCGGTGCGCTGCAAAGCCTTCATGGTTTGCCTAGGGTATGGTTTCGGGGCGATTCTATCGACGCTTTTGGCTGGCGCGTCTTCACAACCGTCGCTGGCCGCGGGCAAGGCTTCGGACGCGGGACCGGATCCCGTGCTTGGTGCCTTCGCTCGCCCCCGGCAAGGCGACATCGAAATCATGTTCGCCGCGGCCTACTTGGGCAAGCCGGAGATCAGCCCCTTTGCCGAAGGCGACAATCTTGCGGCCTATATCGCAAAGAAGTGCGGTCAACCATCGCAGACGGTCCTCGTCCATCCCGCATATGTAGACTTGGTCTTACAGTACAACCCGAACCTTCGCGGCAACGATCTGAGCCATTTGCCCCTGTCCGGGCCTGTTACTCTGCCGGCCTGCGTTCCCTTCGCCGACAGCGCCGGAAAATCCACTGCCGCGCACGGACTTTCGCACGCAACCTCCCTGGTAGACGTGCCGTTCGACATCCAGCACTACCGATCCCTTTTCACTTTAACCGATACAATCTCTCGGGCACGCAACGGATTCGATTTAATCGCCGCCGCCGAACAGTTGCCTATTCGGCAAGCTGGCCCCGAAGTCAAAACCTTGCGGCGGCTGGTTTCCAGATGCAGGTCTCCAAGCCGGATCAACTTCATCACACTGACCGACTATAAAAGAGCGGTGCTTTCCTACTTCGCTTGTATCAACGCCGTTGAAATCGTGGCCGGCAATTCAACCATCCGCACAGCCGATTTCGTCACCGGGAGTATTTTCATCCCCGCCCCGGCCTGGCCCGATTCGGCACAGCCCCCCGTGGCACGGATCGAGATCGATCCCGGCAAATACGAGGCCTTGATCAACCCTGGTTCCGGAAGCTTCAATCTGGCCCTGAGCTGGGAAACCGTATTCAAGGATTCCGGGACCCTGTCGCCCGCCCCGACCGCGTATGCGCCGGCACCGCCCCGGCCGACGGCATCCGCAGCAGACCCCTTGGCCAACGCCGAACCACCTGAAACGGAAGCGGCGCCGGCCGCGCAACAACCGCCTGCGGCACCGACGACGGCTGGTCTGCGCAACATCGAATCTCCGGTCAAGTTCGTCACCGCGGTCGAAACCGTCAATACCGATGCCTGCAAGAACGGCGCCGAAAAAATCTCCTCGGAATGGCCCCTGAATGTCGCGGAACTCTTGCGCGCCCTTCACGTTACCGGATTTCGGCCCAGCAACCCCGACGCGGTGACGCGTGTATTGATCGTAGATACGGGCTTCGATTTTGCGGGCACCGGGGCGAACGACGATTCCGTGCCCCCGCACATTCGCCTTCGCTTTCCGGAACCCAACCTGCATCGGACGGAGGAATGGAACGAGGTTGGCGACAGGCCCCGTGGCGACGATTTGAACGACGACGGCGTGCCAAACAACCATAAGCATGCGGGCGTCAATCTGTCCGGCATCAAAGGTTCGGCATCCGCCGCGACATCCGTCTTGGACGCCTTTCGCAGCCACGGATTGTCGGTCACGACATTGGCGCTTGGCGGACGCGGACTGGAACACCTGCGGCGCGTCGCGGGACTTCCCGTGAAGGTCGGCTTCGTCAATCTTGTGCCCCACAACACGCCGGCTGAGAATATGGTTATTAACCAGGGCCATATCACCGCGTCGCTGAAGTACGCCGCCTCTTCGGGAAACGATTTTCGGGTGATCAATCTCAGCCTGGGGTCGAGGCAGCAGATCTCCGGCCTTGAGGAAATGCTCAAAGAGCATGGCCGGAACCGGATCGTGGTCGTCGCTGCCGGAAACGATAGAACCAATATCGATCTTACCGGCAACAGAGTCTGGCCGGCATCACTCGGCGGGATGCGGATCGATACGCACAGGAACTCCGCGGTTGTCATCACGGTCGGCGCGCATGACGCCAAAAACGAACTTGCGGAGTTTTCCAACTACGGCCCGGAAAGCGTCGACATTCTCGCGCCCGGCTGCATGGTGGGAACCTATGAATTGGATGCGACTAAGCCTGACCTGAACATCCGTCCCGCCAATGTATCCGGAACCTCCTTCGCCGCACCCACCGTCTCTTTTGTCGCCGCGACATTGCTCGCCCGTCGTCAGATTGCGACGCCGATACAGGTCAAGAACCGTATCCAGGCCACCGCGGATTTCAACCCCGACCTTTTTGAAAAGGCCTATTCGTCCGGAACCCTGAACGCCGCCAAGGCACTTGCCGTTTCCGCCGACATTCTGCAATACGACGCGGTGGACGATACCGGCGCCAATCACCGGGTGACACGATATGGCCTGCTGAAGAATTTCAATCAGATAAAATCATTTCGCTGCACGCTCGACGACATCGATTTCGAATCGATCGTCAAGCTGGCACGGCATCCAAAGGGCGATTACCTGTTCGTTCTCGCCAAGAAGAAGAACAACCCTGCTGCGGGCATGTTGACCCGCATGAAATGCCTGACCGGCGGTTTCGACGAGCTTGTTTTCATGTTCTTGGACAAGGAAACCGACATCATCGAAGAGATACGCGGCTCGCAAATTTTCGACTACGTACCCCGCCTGTAAGCGACCTCGTCCTGGAACGGGCCTGCCCTCGGGATGGAGGTCGGCTCGTCACTTGGAAAGTTCTTCAAGAGCCTTGAGCCGGTCCTTCTGCGCCTTGAGCAGGTTGGTTTCAGCCTTGATCCGTTTTTCCTCGAGTTCGAGCTGTCGCGTTTCCTCATTCTCTAGATTGGTCTTGATGCTCGACGCCGTGGTCGCGGCTTCGAGCGCGCGGGCCTTGTCCTCGTAGTATTCGAATGACGTCAGGTAGCCTTTCTGGTCGAACTTGACGGCATATTTGTTGTCTTGAAAAACTCCGTTCGTCAGGGGGATTCTGGCGAGTCGTCCGAATTGTGCCATTTCTGCGCGGGCGTCGGCGATCGCCTCCAAGGCCATGTGGTTTGTTTCCGCGAACCGCTGCAGGACCAGACGCGCCGGCTGCGGCGTACGGTAATAAATTCCATCGTACGCACCCAGCGGTTCACCCTCAGGCAAGGCTTGCGTCCGGACCGAAACCCTCAGGCCGACGGGTTGCGTCGCCAGGAAATTCTTCGCCTGTTCGCCGACGAAAAATTTGGCGACCAATTGGTCTCGAACATCGATACGGGCGGCGTAGCGTTCGTTCTCCTGTGGATTCAGAACCTCACCCGCTTCCCCGTTGGGCACCGGTGAAAGATCGCGCATATGACTGTAGGTCAAAACCTTCGTGACAAGCACAGCCAGCTTCTCCGTCGCCCCCGCCAGTTGTTCCTGCGCTTTCTTCAGAGCCGCCTTGGCTTTTGCAACCGCATCCTTTGCGGCATTCGGATCATTGACGGCGCCTTCCTGCTTTTCAATTTCCGCCTTGAGCTTTTTCACCGCGGACTTAAGGGCCGCCTCTTCCTTAAGCGCCGCCTTCGATTGCGCATTGCAGTCAAATAGGACATCCTCCGGCGTCCCGCCCGCCGACATCGCGATGGCGCCAAGCGGTAGGGTCGCCGGCAGACCAGGCGATACGGCGAACGACATGATCAGTCCCGCCGTCTTTACGAGGGTCTCTCCCGTCTTGTCCTCGGCATCGTAGGTAACGCTTTTCAACATGCCGTTCTCCAGCACAAGCTCCGCCTTATCGACGGTCTTGAACCAGTTCGTTAGTTTTTCCGTATCGATCACGAACGTGGCGTCGGCGCCGTGGTCAGCCATGGCCTGAGCCGAGACCGTTCCTTCAACCAATTGGACCAATTCTGAAACCGTCAGATTTTGGGATTTGTCCAGATTATTGAACTTCTTCCTCATGACCGGCTCAGGGCAGCTCTTGAGGCGGTAGGAAGCCTTCACTTCAAGCGCCGTCATCGGCAGGTGATAGATCACCCCTTCGTATTTCTTGGCGTCTTTTCTGCCGTCCACGGAATTCCATTTGGAGAGCTGCACGGAATGAACCGACGTCGTGCATCCGGCCAATACCCCAAAACAAACGGCGATCGCCCCATATTTGATAAACACGTCCTGACCTCCCAAAGAACGCCACGCACGGATGCCATGAGCTCAATCAAAGCATCGTATTGTCTATTATTATTCAACATAATTATTAGTGCAAATAATCTAATATATATGCCCCGAATTGCCCGCCGCCGGCGCGCGCGGACGGAATCCGTCGACCTGATTAGGAATTAAGCGTGCCTTATGAAATTTCCGCGCGGACGATGGTGGCACCGTCGGCCATGGCCTTCATCTTGCCGAAGGCGACGTCGCGGGGCAGGTACTTGAGGCCGCAGTCGGGGGCGACGATGATCTTTTCCGCCGGATGATGGGCGAGGCCCTTGCGGATGCGTTCGGCCACCGTTTCCGGGCTTTCGATGTCGTGGGTCGACAGGTCCAGCACGCCCAGGATGATGTTCTTTTCCGGCAGGGTTTCCAGCACGGCGCAATCCAGATGCGACTGCGCCGTCTCGATGGAGATGTCGCAGACCGAGCAGGCCGCCAGCTGCGGCAGGAAGGAATAGCCCTCGGGCCGCTCATGAATGATGGCGGCATAGCCGAAGCAGATGTGCACGGCCGTTTCGCCCTCGATCCCGTCGAGGGCGCGGTTGAGGGCATCCAGGCCGAACTCGCCGGCCTTTTCCGGGCGGGCCTGCATGTAGGGTTCGTCCAGCTGCACCACGTCGGCGCCGGCGGCGAACAGGTCGCGGACTTCCTCGTTCACGGCGGCGGCATAGTCCATGGCCAGCTCGGCCTCGGACGCATAGAAATCGTTCTGCGCCTGCTGCGACATGGTGAAGGGGCCGGGCACGGTGATCTTGATCTTGCGGTCCGTGTTGGCGCGCAGGAACTTCACGTCCTCGACCTCGACCGGGTGCATGCGGGTGATCTTGCCGGTAATGCGCGGCACCGGGTTGGGATGGCCGGAGCGGTCCAACGCCTCGCCCGGATTGTCGATGTCGACGCCGGACAGGGCCGTGGCGAAGCGGTTGGAATAGCTTTCCCGGCGCATCTCGCCGTCGGTGATGATGTCGAGCCCGGCCCGTTCCTGGTCGCGAATGGCCAGGATCGTGGCGTCGTTCTGCGCTTCTTCCAGGTATTCCGGATCGACGCGCCACAGCTCCTTGGCCCGCGTGCGGGGCGGGAAGCGCCCGGCCAGCTTGGCGCGGTCGAGCAGCCAGTTGGGCTGGGCGTAGGAGCCGACCAGCGAGGTCGGCAAAAGGGTGTTGATGGTGGTCATGTCGGTATCCTCCCAAGAAAGTTTTGCCGACCCTAGCACGCGGGCCGGCGCGCCGGTACAGCTCCGGCGCGGTCAATCGGCGGCGCGCATCCGCCCCTGGGCGTCGAGCACCAGGGTCTGGAAATGGTGGGGCACGAAGACCTCGGTCTGCGGGGACGCGGCCTTGACCTCGGCGATGAAGGCGTCGGTCTGCGCCAGGGCCTTGTCCTGGGGCGCGCCGAAGGGCAGGCCCTGGTCGTCCCAATGGGTCGCGACCACCAGCGGCGGGCGGCCCAGGCAGCGCATCAGCCGCGCCGTGTAGTCGTGGATGTCGAGGCGCGGCGGAGCGGCGGCGATGAAGGCGACGTCCGGGCGCAGACCGTCGATCTCGCGCTCGATGAAGTTCATGGAGCCGAACAGCAGCACCTCGCACCCGCCGATGCGGATCAGATAGGCAAGGGTGCCGCCCTCGACATAATCGTCGAGGCAGAGCGGCGCGTCCTGCACCGGGATGGTGCCGAAATCCTTGTACAGCTTGCAGGACAGGGCGGAATGCAGGCTCGGGATCACGCGGATGGAGAATTTATCGTAAGCGTAATCCTCGCCGCCCCGCACGGCATGGATCTGGTCGTCCGGCACGCCGCCATTGGCGGCGATGTTGCACGTACTTTCCGTGCCGATCACCACCGCCCCCGTCTTGTTGGCGATGTAGGGCACGTCCATGGCGTGGTTGAAATGGGAATGGGACAGGATGATGAAATCGGCCTTGGGCACATGGCGGTCGATGGTCGCCGCGTCGCTGGGCGCGGGCTCGGTCATCCTGACCACGGGGCGGGGATCATCGGGGATTTCGGTGGCGTCGTGGGGGCCGTAGCGCCGGCCCTGAAAGCGCACCCGCGACAGATAGGGATCGAGCAGGATCACCGTCTCGCCGTCCGTGATTTTCCAGCCCGCCGCCCCGAAATGGGTGAACTGCAACGGGCGCGTGTTGCCGCCGTCGGTCATCGGCCTCTCCTTGATGGTGTGTTGTTCAGCCGAGGGCCGCGAGAATCTGTTCCGCCGAGGACACGTTGAGCCCGGGCTCCGTCTCCAGCGCGAAATGGGAGACCGTGCCGTCCTCGACGATCATGGCATAGCGCTTGGACCGCTTGCCGTAACCCTTGGCCGACATGTCCGACGCCAGGCCCATGGCCTCGGTCAGGGCGCAGTTGCCGTCGGACAGCATGGTGACCTTGCCGGGCGCTTCATGGGCCAGGCCCCAGGCGGTCATGACCATGGCGTCGTTGACGGACACGCAGGCGATCTCGTCGACGCCCTTGGCCAGGATGGCCTCGGCCTGAACGACGAAGCCCGGCAGGTGCTTGGCCGAGCAGGTGCGCGTGAAGGCGCCGGGCAGGCCGAACACGACAACACGGCGGCCCTTGAAATAGTCGTCGGTGGAAACCGCCTCGGGCCCGCCGTCGTCGCCCATTTTGAAGATGGTGGCGGAGGGCACGCGGTCGCCGGTGGTGATGGTCATGGTCGGATGCTCCTTGGTCGTGTTGCTTTTGGTGTTATTTGGCCCGGTCGCGGATCAGGTTGATGATGCCGGAAAAATCCTTCCCGGCCTGGCCCGCGTCGGCGTAATCCTGATACAGGGACGCCGCCTTTTCGGCGACGGACACATCGGCGCCGGTGCTGTTCGCGGCGGCGATGGCGAGGCCCATGTCCTTCAGCATCAGGGCCGCGGCGAAGCCGGGCGCATAGTCCCGGTTGGCGGGCGAGGTCGGCACCGGCCCCGGCACCGGGCAATAGGTGGTCAGCGACCAGCACTGGCCGGAGGCCGTGGACGACACGTCGAACAGGCGCTGCGCGTCCAGGCCCAGTTTTTCCGCCAGCACGAAGGCCTCGGCCACGGACGCCATCTGAATGCCCAGCATCATGTTGTTGCAGATCTTGGCCGCCTGGCCGTTTCCGGGACCGCCGCAATGGACGATGGTCTTGCCCATCTTTTCCAGGATCGGCTTGGCGCGGGCGAAGGCGTCATCGGCGCCGCCGACCATGAAGGTCAGGGTCGCGGCCTCGGCCCCGCCGACGCCGCCGGACACGGGCGCATCGACCATGGCCAGGCCCCGGTCCGCCGCCGCGCCGTGGACTTCGCGCGCGGTGTCGACGTCGATGGTCGAACAGTCGATCACCAGGGTGCCGGCGGGCAGGGCGTCGAACAGACCGCCCAGGCAGACATCTTTCACATGCTTGCCGGCGGGCAGCATGGTGATGACGGCCTCGGCCCCCTGGGCCGCCTCCACCGCGCTGGCGGCGGCGGTCGCCCCGGCGGCCACGGCCTTGGCCAAAAGCTCCGCCGACAGATCGAAGGCGGCGACCCCATGGCCGGCCTTGATCAGGTTGCCCGCCATGGGATTGCCCATGTTGCCGACGCCGATGAATGCGATCTGGGTCATGTGGATGTCCTCTGAGGATGGCCGCCCGGCCGGACCCCTGCGACAAGGGGGCGGGCGCAGAAATGAAGACGCAGAGCCTAGCAATCCCGGCCGGTGGCCGGAAGAGGGTGCGGACATAATTTAAGGAAAGAAATTGGCGGAGGGAGAGGGACTGCCTTGTGCATCTTCTTTTCGGGCAGAGCATTGATGTGCCTTAGATTCTGCTAACCCGTGGCCGCCGGGATGCGCAGACATTGCTATGTAACACACTCATTAAAACAGGCACTACAGCAGTAATAATTTGCGTCTGAATAAATGCTCAACGCACCCTAAATTTACGCAATTAGTGGCTTAAATAGATCAATTAATTTTTCCTGGAACTCCGGATGCATGACAGTGTCTGCTGTCAAATCGCCGGCAACTTTTAGTGCTAATTCATTCTTTCTATACGTCAGGCCGTTCCTTGAAATCTGGTCACTTTCAATCCTGATGTCACCTCCTAGTCCATAAATTTTATCCATGATGGAGGGTGGGTAAAAGTACTCAATACCGTTCTTTGACCAGACAACTATGCTCAGATTGGGCACTCCCATACTCTGAAGTTGAGCAGGCAGTGACGGTGTATGCGTCGAGTCTAAAACTACAAAAATTCGATCCCTGTAGGGGCTTCTTTGCAAGTCGCCAAGTAATCCCTTTGCGACATTCAACACCTCCTTAATTCGGTTATCAGAGTTCGCATGAATTATACTCGCTCTCACAGATGGAAATTTTAGTGAGAATACACGCTCAATAAACTCGTGATCTGTTTTCCCCTCCACGAGAATTATTAGGGATGGCAGATAGAGCGTCTCAAAGCGATTTCCCAATAAGAAGAAATGGACCTTGTTGAAATCTTGCTGTGTTTTAACCTGATGAAGCTTTATCTCGTTCCCGTTCTTCGTAACTTTAAAATTATTCGAAATCACATTGCGATCTAAAAAAACGGTCGAATGAGTCGCGAACACAATGGTCTTGATGTGCGGGAAATATTTTTTCCTGCGCTGCCTATCGAATAGAATATCTGCGAGTAACCCCTGAGCTTCGGGGCTAATACCAAGTTCAGGTTCGTCAATCAGATACGAGTCGTAGTCGTCGTCCAAAAGACAAGTGACAATCGTCGCCATTAGCCGAAAGCCAGAACTTGTAAACGATAGATTATGGCCATCGCACGAAATATATTTTTGCGACATCGAGTTATTTTGGACTGTGTCAAGTATCTTCATATCAGTCCCTAGTAGTTCCTTCATGATCTCGAACAAAAATTCTCGTTTAACATCTGTGAGTTGGGCGATTGCAGTTTGAAGGTTGATCGGGGAGTTATCGAAGTTCTGTTGTTCGTTTTGGAACCTGTTTAGGTATTGATTGTATCGCTCGCGCTTGCGGTTGGCCTGATAGGAATAGGCGTTGAGAGTATTGAAATTGTTGTATCGTTGCGGACCAAGGTACGACGAATTTTCACCCCAATTTGCAGCGAGTGCGCGAAGTAGAAATGACTTACCTGTGTTGTTTCGACCTACGAGAACCACATAATCCATATCTCGTATTTTTTCAGCTAGCTCGCTAGACGTCTGGTCAATGGATGTGGGGGGGCGTTGGTCGTACGCGACAGCCATTGGAGCCTCTCTTGTAAATAGTGGTCGAGATAGCGTTACACATTTTTAGTAAGAAGATGCGCCTTGGTCAAAATCAATGCGTTCTCGCGTTATCGATCAAATAACGGCTTCTCTGCAATCCCGGCCCGGGGCCGGAAGAGGGTGCGGACATAATTTAAGGAAAGAAATTGGCGGAGGGAGAGGGATTGCATCAAGCACCCACTCTCCCCTGCCGAACCCTTAGGTCCACCTTGAGTTCCCCCAGGGTCTCCCCTGCTGATCCCCAGGCGGGTTCAGTAGCAACCTGTGTAGCATGAAGGTGACAAGAGGTGAATCCACCTTATGGTCTCCCTTGAGAACCCCGGCAGGGTGACCAAACGAAGACAGATACAGGGGTAGACACAAAGACAATGAAAGACGGACCCAAGGGGGCCACGGGGGAACTGTCTCGCAACCACCCTTGAAGATGCCCGTTCAGAAATGTGGGGTGAAAT
>JAVJVP010000012.1:0-5606 GCA_040221095.1 Rhodospirillales bacterium | reverse complement strand
GACCAGGATCTTGAATGGAAGTTCATCCTGACCAGCCCAAGGTTCGAGTCCGATCGCGATCTCCGTCGTATTGCCGCGCATCGTCATGAAGCGTACGCCGGCACTTTCGAGAGCTTCCGAAATGGCGCCGATCACTTGGCGGCGGCTTGGTGAGAGAAAATTTCTACGAGGAATGATCGTCCGGAAATCGGTAGAGCCCTCTTCCATGCGGCGGACGGTGCCCACTCCGATGCCCGCAGCGAACGCCAGATTGCGCTGTTCCCAGCCTAACAGGGCCCGGGCGGCGGCGATCTCCGTGGAGGTGAGCGGCATCATGGCCTTACTTTACTCAACAAAATGGGTGCTTAGCAACAAATTGGTTGACATTTAAATATGTTCCGTCAAATAAGTGCTAAGCATCAATTGATCGGTGAAAAGAGATAAAATGTCCACGCCTCTTCAAAACTGGATCACGGACTCTCTGAACGACCCTGAATTGGCGCGCGTCATGACGTTTGACGCGGCCAAGGCGCTCTGGGGCCAGGATTTGACCGCCCCGTTGCCAGCGAGCAAGCGGACGCGGAAGGGTGTCGGGTCGGCTTACCTAGCCCTGCGGCTTCGCCTGCGCCGATGCGCGCCGGAGATCGGCGGCATCGTCGGCCGCCAGGCCCATCAACTCCACGCCATGCTGTTCTGCCTGAAGCGTCCGGATATCGCCTGCCGCATGGCCGGGCAGCGCCATCTGATCGAGATGATGGACGCCGCCGGGCACATGGTCTCGCCGGAGGTGTTCATGGCGGCCCCGGAAGAGGTGTGCCTGATCGTCACCAACCTTCTTTTCGGGTATCGGGAAGACATCCCGTCCAGCGTTTATCCGGTCGTCGATAGAAAAAGGGCCGAAGAGCTCGCGGTGCTTGCCGAAAAGGCCCGCGCCCAATGGTCGGAACGTGTGCGCCTGCTTCCGGTGCTCAGTTTCCTGTCGCCGGCACAGCTCGCAGTCCTCCGCCGCGAAGAGGCCTTCGATCCGGCGCTCGCCTGGACTCTTTTGAAATGGAGTTCGGCCTGGGCCCGATCGGGCCTGCCAAGCCGGCTATACGACATCGGATGCCACCGCGAGATCGTGGAGAGCATGCTGCGGATCGTGAAGGTACCGCCCGCCCCGAAGGAAAGGGCGCCGTTGCCACGCTTCCTGCAGACGGTCGGCGACCTGGGATTGTCCCGGCGGAAGTCCGAGCGTCAGAAGCCGCGGCCGCCGAGCAGAACACATTGCAGCTTTTCTTTCCTGTCCGCCCGCCGTCCCGCCGGCTTGGCCAATCAAATCCTGGGCGGCGGAAGCGGCCTCCTCAACGATCTGACGGATGAGCCGACGGCACGGTTGTTCGAGCCCATGCACTGCGTGATCCGCTTCGCGCTCGAGGCGTTCCCCGGGTTTGAGGCTTGGTTGATGCGGGAGGTCGATGAAGGCCGCGGCTACGTTCTCGCGATCTGTTTCCATCTGGCCGCGCAGGCGCTCGAAGAGGGCCGTGCTGATCTGGCGGTATTCACGTCCGAGAAAACGCCGCCGTTGGACACATTCCAGAGCCAAGCATCCCAATGGTGGGCCTTCTTTGAGAATTTGCAGGCGTGGGACCGGGAGAAAATTCTGTCGGATGTCGCGGGCTCAGTGGTGACGCGCGGCGAGATCCGGGCGCTCCACAAGCTTACCACGGAAATGACCGGCCCTTGGCCTGACGATACGACCCTGGGCCCTCTGTCCGAGGTCATCCGGGCGGCGAACAAGGGCAAGACCGTCCGCCACCTGGAGATCCTCAATCGGGCTCAGGTCAAGGCGTTGCTGGAACTTCCCGATGCCGTCTGCCGCGCGAACGTTGTGCGGCTGTTGGTCGAGGGAGATTCAAGTGCGGCCGAGAGCCCCATGCGAAGAACGCTCTGGCTCACGCGCCTCTCACCATCGGCAGACGTCCGTAGGCTCGCCAGCGCTCTCCGGAATATCCGCGCACGGGAAAGCCTGGAAAGCGTACTTCTCGCATGGGCCGAAGAACTCCGGTTCCCGCCACCGCCATTTAAGCCGGCAACGGACAGTTTGCTCCCCCTGAATACGCCGAAAGCCATGATCCGTGAGGCGCGCTTGCAGCGGAATTGCCTGGACCACCTGATCGGCGATGTGTTGAACGGTCACGCCTACTTCTACCGGTATGACGATGTGCACGGGACGCGTTGGACCCTTCGGTTCGGTCCCGCCCGCTCGGCCGCGGGAGAGATCACCCATTGGTCCCTCGACCGCGCGGAACGGGAGGGCAGCGTGGCCGCGACGTCTGAGGAGTTCGCAGCGATAGAGGCGGCAGTCCGCTGTCATATGGGGCGGAGGGGTGGGTAGGCCTTAACGCACCTCTCTGTAATTCTTTCCGTTGCTCGCCGTCCATTGAAACTCAAGGCCTTGATACCCCCTGTTTGCAGACGGGGCCATCGGCACGGACAGCTACGATCATCTGGTTGCGGGCTTCCGCATCTACTTCAGTGGGCCGTCCAAGTCCCTTAAACGTCGCCACCGGGAAGACGAGCCAATCAATAGCCTAATCAAGCGCAATTTCCCGCGTCATGTCTCCGTTCGGCGACATTTCTTATTGTCAGCGTTCGTTTTCATCTGTACTATGTCGCCATATGACGACATTCGAAGGGGTGAACCGATGTTGATACGCACCGCGCGCGACCTGGGCGCTGTGATCCGCGACCACCGGTGGCGGTTGGGCCTGGGGCAGCAGGCCCTGGCCGACCGCATCGGCGTCAGCCGCCAATGGGTGGTGGAGGTGGAAAAGGGCAAGCCGCGGGCCGAGGTCGGCCTGATCCTGCGCGCGCTGGATGCGCTGGGTGTCACCCTGGTCCTGGGCGGGGGGATTTCAGGGTCCGACGACCAAGACGGCGCCGCCACCGACATCGACGCCATCGTCGATGACGCCCGGGGGGCAAGCTGATGGACTCCGAACTGGTCGCCCTGATGAACGGCCGACGGATCGGCGAAGTCCGCCGCAACCAGCGGGGCCGGCTGTCCTTCGTTTATGATGAGCCCTGGCGGCAGGGAAAGAACGCCTATCCCCTGTCGCTTTCCATGCCGCTCGCCGCCGCAGAACACGGCCACAACGTGATCGAGGCCTTCCTCTGGGGGCTGTTGCCGGACAACGACCGGGTGCTCGACCGCTGGGCGCGCTGGTTCCAGGTCTCGGCGCGGAACGCCTTCGCGCTGCTGTCCCACGTGGGGGAGGATTGCGCCGGCGCGGTCCAGTTCGTGCCGCCGGCGCGCGTCGATGTCTGTACCAATGCCGCGCCGGAGCCCGTGACCTGGCTGTCGGACCGCGAGGTGGCCGACCGTCTCAGGGCGCTGCGCGAGGATCATGCCGCTTGGCGGGCCCCCCGCGACACGGGGCAGTTCAGCCTGGCCGGGGCGCAGCCCAAAACGGCGCTGCTGTTCGACGATGGCCGCTGGGGCATTCCCTCGGGCCGCACGCCGACGACGCACATCCTGAAGCCGCCCACGGGTGAATTCGACGGCCATGCGGAGAACGAGCATTTTTGCTTGAAGCTGGCGCGGCGTCTGGGCCTGCCCACGGCATCAACGCGGGTGACGCGGTTCGGCAACGAAACGGCGATTGTCGTCGAGCGTTACGACCGTCGGCGCCAGGACGGCGAGATCCTCCGCGTCCATCAGGAAGACATGTGCCAGGCCCTGGCCGTTCCGCCCACGCGGAAGTACGAGAACGAGGGCGGCCCCGGCGCGGTGGAGATCGTCGATCTGCTCCGCGCCGTCTCCGGTGCGCGCGAGGCGGATGTCGCCACCTTCATCGACGCGCTGATTCTCAACTGGCTAATCGCCGGTACGGACGCGCATGCCAAGAACTATTCCCTCCTCATCGGTGCCGGCGGGCGGGCGCGTCTGGCCCCGCTTTACGATGTCGCCAGCGCGCTTCCCTACGACGACATGGATCAAAAGCGGTTGAAGCTCGCCATGCGCGTCGATGGCGAATACCGCCTGCGCGACATCGCCGCGCGGGATTGGAGCCGCCTCGCCGACCGTCTGGGGCTTCCGGCGGACGGCGTGCTGGACCGCATCGGCGACCTTGCCGGCCAACTGCCCGATGCCGCAGCGGCGGTGCGGGACGAGATCGCCCACGAAGGTTTGGCCCACGGCATCATCGACCGGTTGGCGGAACGCATGGCGGCGCGTGCGGCCGAATGCGGCCGGATCGCCACGCGGACCTGACCGCGCCCGCCCGGCGTCGCGCCATCCATTGAAATTCAAGGCCTTGATACCCCCCCTGGTTGTGTTAGTCAGAAATCAGACGAATGCGGTCAATCCGCAAGGCGGTCCCGGCGCAACGCCATGCGGGCCGCTTTTCTTGAGGGGGGCTTAGGTTCATGCGCTTCAAAAATGTTGCCGTACTGGGTGCCGTTGCCGTTGGCCTTATGTCGGCGCCCGTTCTGGCAAGCGACAAACCGGCCGTGTCCGCGATCAACGGCAAGTTCGAAGCCATCGGCGGTGAGTTGAACGATTCCCAGCTTTGGGCCGCCGCCGGCAGCACCGCCGTGCCGATCAGCGGCCAGTTCGGCGCCCAGGTCGATGGGGTTCTCGCCGACTACAGCGCTTCCGACACCTATGGCGTCGGCCTGCATGGTTTCTGGCGCGATCCGGAAATCGGCCTCGTCGGCATCGTCGTGTCCCATACGGACATCGGCGGCACGGACATCAATCGCTATGCCGCCGAAGGCGAATATTATCTGAACAACCTGACCTTCGCTGGCACCGCCGGTTATCAATCCGGCGACAGTTTGGAAACGGGCTTTGGCGCCGCCGATATCCGCTGGTACACGACCGACGATCTGATGGTCGAGATCGGCGCCTCGGCGATCTCAAGCGCCCGCGTCGGTCATATCGGCGTGGAATGGAAAGCACCGGTCCGGTTCGCCGGGGTCAGCCTGTTCGCGGACGGCGCGATTGGAACAGACAGCTACGATCATGTGATCGGCGGCATCCGCATCTACTTCGGCGGCGGCGACAAGAGCCTGAAACGCCGCCATCGTGAGGATGATCCGATCAACTCACTCGTGACAGGTGTTACCAGCGCCGTGTCCGGCGTGGCGGGGGCGGCGGCAGCGGCGGGTTCTAGCAGTAGTGGCGGGCTTGGTGGTGCCGACGGCGGCGGCGGCGGCTTGTAGCCCAAGCCTAACTTTGCTCAATATGCGGGGCTGCGGGCGGCGGACTTCTGTCCCCCGCCCGCAGTTCGCGATTACATCTCCATGCCGCGCGACCTACGCTGCTGCTGGATGGGCTTGCGTTGCGCCTGTTGCTGGGGCGGGGCCAACTTGGCCTGAAGGTCCTTGATCTGGACATGGGCGGCGGCGAGGGCCGGGCCGCGGCCGCCATCACCGCTGCCCGCGCCGGCGCCAGAGCTGGCCGATGCGGTTGCCCCGCCGATGCGCGTCGTGATCTCGGCGGCGAGCGCGTTCAGTCCGTCCTCGAGCTGGCGCAGGTCGTACTGCATTTCGTAATAGACCCTTTGGCGGAAGGCGGCGATCGCGGTGTTGCCGTGAAGGCGGACGAGTACGTCCGGTGCCAGGTCCTCGAGGTGAATGCG
>JAVJVP010000011.1:0-40694 GCA_040221095.1 Rhodospirillales bacterium | reverse complement strand
GCCATCGCCCTCAACATCGACGCGGCGCTGACCGATGCCGGAGAGACACTCAGCGTCACCATCGGCAACATCCCGGAAGGGTCCGTTCTGACCCTGTCCGACGGCACGGTAGTACCGGTCACCGGCGGCACGGCGACCCTGACGCCGGACCAGCTGGCCGGCCTCAGCCTGACGCCGCCCGCCGACTTCGCCGGCGGGATCGCCCTCGATGTGACCGCAACTTCCACGGACGGCACGGACACGGCGACCACCAGCGGCACCCTCAACGTCAGCGTCACCGCCGTCGCAGACGCGCCGGTGCTGAACGTCACAGACGCCACCGGCCTGGAAGACCAGTCGATCGCCTTGAACATCGACGCGGCGCTCACCGACAGCGGTGAGACGCTGAGCGTCTCCATCTCCAACATCCCGGAAGGCTCGGTTCTCACCTTGGCCGACGGCACGGTTGTGCCGGTTACCGCCGGCGCGGCGACCCTAACGCCGGACCAGCTGGCCGGCTTGCAACTCACCCCGCCCGCCGACTTCTCCGGCGAGATCGCCCTGGAAGTCGTCGCGACCTCCACGGACGGAACCGACACCGCGACGACCAGCGGCACGCTTAATGTCAGCGTCACCGCCGTCGCCGACGCCCCGACCCTCGAGCTTACGGACGCCACCGGTTCGGAAGACCAGACCATCGCCTTGAACATCGACGCCGCCCTCACCGACAGCGGCGAGGCGCTGAGCGTCTCGATCTCCAACATCCCCGACGGCGCGGTCCTGACCCTGGTCGACGGCACGGTGGTGCCGGTCACCGACGGCGCGGCGACCCTGATCCCGGACCAACTGGCCGGCCTCAACCTGACGCCGCCCGCCGACTTCTCGGGCAAGATCGCCCTCGATGTGACCGCCACCTCCACGGACGGCACGGACAGCGCGACCACCAGCGGCACGCTCAACGTCAGCGTCACCGCCGTCGCAGACGCGCCGGTGCTGAACGTCACAGACGCCACCGGCCTGGAAGATCAGGCCATCGCCCTCAACATCGACGCGGCGCTCACTGATGCCGGCGAGACGCTGAGCGTCACCATCGGCAACATCCCCGAGGGATCGGTCCTGACCCTGGCCGACGGCACGGTGGTGCCGATTACCGCCGGCGCGGCGACCCTGACGCCGGAGCAGTTGGCCGGCCTCAACTTGACGCCGCCCGCCGACTTCTCGGGCAAGATCGCCCTGGACGTCACCGCCACCTCCACGGACGGCACGGATACTGCGACGACCAGCGGCACCCTGAACGTCTCGGTGACGGCCGTCGCCGATGCGCCCAACCTCTCCGTCACCGACGTCACCGGCACGGAGGATCAGGCCCTCAATCTTGACATCGATTCCTCCCTGGTCGACGGTGGCGAGGTTCTCTCCATCTCCATCGGCGACATCCCGGACGGCGCCATTTTGGCCACCGGCGACGGCACCGTCATTCCCATCGAGGCCGGCGTCGCGGTCCTGTCGCCCGATCAGCTGACCGGCCTGGTCCTGACCCCGCCGGCCAACTTCTCCGGCCTCATCGACCTCTCGGTCACCGCGACCTCGACCGACGGCACGGATACCGCGACGACCACGGAGATCCTCAACGTCTCCCTGTCGCCCGTCGCAGACGCGCCCATTCTCAACGTCACGGACGCCACTGGATCGGAAGACCAAGCCATCGCCCTGAATATCCAGGCGGCCGTTGCGGATACGGACGGCTCGGAGACCGTCGCCGTCACCATCGCCAACATCCCACAAGGGGCCATACTTTCATTGGACGATGGAACGCCTGTTTCGACGACCAACGGCATGGCCATTCTGACGCCGGATCAACTCGGCGGTCTGACGATCACCCCGCCGCACGATTCGGACGCTGATTTCAACCTGTCCGTGACCACGGTATCACAAGACGGGACCAGCACGGCGATGACCTCGGCATCGGTTCATGTCGCGGTTCAGGGCGTTGCCGATACGCCGCCCCTGGTCGTCACCGTCGGCGCCGGAACCGTTTCCGCGGTGGAGATTCCGTCTCAATCGATCACCATCGGCCAAGACAACGTCACCACGTCGGACAATGGCTTTACCGTGACCGCGCGGACCCTCAATTCGGACGGGAGCCTGAGCGAACCGTCGAGCGACAACATAAGCATGAACAGCAGCCCGGCGGGGTTCGGCGTCAAGGGCAGCGCCTCGGGCGCCGACAATGAACTGGGGTTCAATACGGCAACCGGTACATCGGAGGAACTGACGATTGCCTTCGACAGCGCGGTCACGGGGGCGGATGTCTCATTGGCTTGGGCCCACAACGCCGAACAGGCCCATTACGAAGTCTACCGCGACGGCGAGAAGGTCGGCGAAGGCACGATCCAGGGCGTGACGGACCGTATTGATGCGCCGGTCGCCATTTCGGCCGCCGATGGTGGGACGTTCGATTCCATCGTCTTTTCCTCGCCGGGCCATGATCATGACTACCTGATCAACCAGGTCGATTTTCAGACAGCGCCCGGAAGCTACGAAATCATCGATTATCCGCTGACCATCGCCACGGGCCTGACGGATACGGACGGATCGGAACATCTTTCAGTCACGGTGTCCGGCCTGCCCGATGGCGCGGTCTTGTCGGCGGGCACTGTTAACGCCGACGGCAGCGTGTCCCTGACCGCCGACGAGCTCGACGGCCTGGCCCTGACCGCGCCCGCCGGGACCGGAAACATCTTGCTTTCCGTAACCTCCACGGCCACCGAAGCCAACGGCGACAGCGCCAGCATAAGCACCCAGGTCAGCATCGACGTGACGGAACCGATCATGGATGGCGTGGCGGATGCGCCGACCTTGGGCGTTTCAGATGCCCTGGGCAGCGAGGATACCGCCATCACCCTGGACATCCAGGCGGCGCTGACCGACACGGACGGTTCGGAAAACCTGTCCGTTTCCGTCTCCGGCATTCCGGACGGCGCAGTGCTTGCCCTGGCGGACGGCACTGTGGTGCCTGTTGCGGGCGGCAGTGCCGAACTGACGCCGGAGCAATTGGAAGGATTATCATTGACGCCGCCGGCCAACTTCTCAGGCACCATCGCGCTTGACGTGAGCGCAATCTCGGCCGAGGGCGACGACACATCAACCGTGACTGGGACGCTGAACATCGAGGTATCCCCGGTCGCCGATAGACCTCTTCTTTCCGTTTCCCTTGGTGATCCGGTGCCGGTGGGAGGCGGTGCTTCCGTCCTGCCGGATATCGACGCGTTCTCCCACGATGTGTCCAATATCGTCTTGTATGTCGAAACGGGCGGTCTGATTACTAAGGTCAAGATCCAGAGTTTTCGTGGCGCACAAATCAGAGATGTGAACGACCTGGGTATTGATGCCTTCATGGCCGAGGCCTATGCGGAATCACAACTGGTTGGAATGACGGTGAAGGCCGGCAACAATAAGACCAAGGGTTATGGGCCGGGTGAAGGGGAGTTGGTATTCGTTGCCGAGGGAATGACCGAGGCGGACTTGCCGGTCTCGGCAAAGGCCAATTTGGAGCTTAAGTTCGGCGATACCCTTGGCCGATTCAGCCCCGTTGGCGGCAGCGGTGAACCTGAAGGATTTTCGTACTCGTTGACGATCGACTCCACGTTGGTGGATACGGATGGATCCGAATTTATCGCCATCTCCATCAGCGGTGTTCCGGGCGGCGCTGTGTTGTCGGCCGGAACGGATAACGGCGATGGGAGTTGGAGCCTACAGCCAGACGACCTTCCGGGGCTGCACTTCACCGTGCCGGGTGACATGGCGGAACCATTTCAGTTGGACATTTCCGCTACGGCCACAGAACAGGATGGGTCAAAGGCGACGGCGACGGCATCGGTGGGTACGTTGATCACAGCCGACGGCCCCCAGAACGCGCCGGAGGTGTCCCTGGGCACGACAGAGTTTATCCAGGACTTCCCGATCCAGCCGGTCTCGTTCGCCGCCGATGCCGTGCTGAACGACATGGACGGCTCGGACATCTCCCAGGCCGTCGTTTCCATCAGCGACGGCTACCACCTGGGCGACATCCTGTCGGTGGAAGGCAATACCATCCTCGACGACCTGACCGGCAAGACGATGATTTCCGGCACCAATATCGAGGTTGTCGGCGGCGGGTTCGACCTGACCTCCAACGCCCTGACCCTGCAGGGCGCGGACAGCCTTGAGGCCTACCAATCGGTGATCAACAGCCTGACCTTCAACAGCCTGTCGCCGGAACTGATTGAGGGCACGCGGACCATTTCCATCACCGTCATGGACGACACCGGCCTGGTCAGCCAGACGGCGGATCTGGGCGTCACCTTGAACGACCCCCTGGCCACCGACCTGTTTGCCGATGGCGGCACGGCGACCAGTGATCCGGCCTTGGCGGCCTTGTCGGACCCGGCGCTGGCGGAAACCACGGATCCGGCCACGGATTGGCTGACGGCGACGGAAACCGAGACGCTGTCCACGTTGGCAGATGAGGATGCAACTGAAACGGCCCTATCCGATCCCACCACATCGGACAGTGGGTTGTCTTCCGATCCCGCGATTTCCGATACTCCCGAGCTGACGACGATCTAGACTTATGCGCATGCAACTGCGTACCCTGCTGTCGCTTCGGGGGCGCCTGCCCGCGCTATATGAGGGTACGGACGTAGCCATATGGCTGACGATTTAGGACAAGGGATCGTAATCTTCCGGCAAACCGTCGAAGACCCGGAGTTGAGCGCCGTCCGCACCCTGCGCCGTGGCCTCGAATCAGCCGACATCGAGGCCTTGCCAGTGGAAACGCGGGAGGCCTTTTCCTTCTTCGTCAGTGAGACGGTTACCAATCTGATCGAGCATACGCGCGTCCCGCCGAGCCAGATCGTCTTGGAACTTGTGACAACGGCCGGCGCCTGGGTTTGCCGGATTCTGGACAACGGCCCGACCTTCGAGGGCTTTGAAGCGCAGCTGGCCATGAGCTATGAGAAATGGAATTCAAATAAGGGGTTCCAGGAAAGCGGCATCGGACTGGCGTTGATTTCGCGGATGCTGCCCGACAATTGGTATGAAACATCCGCCGAACGCGCGGATGTCTGCAATGCATTCAGCGTCCGCTATCCGGCCCGCCGGTCGATCATCAACCGGCCGCGCATTCTACTGGTCGATGACGACGAGTTCACCCGGTCGTTTCTGCGGATCGTGTTGCAGGACGAATATCAGATTTCTTCCTACCCGGATGCCACCCTGGCCCTTGAGAAATTCCACGAGTCGCCGGTCGATCTGGTCATCTCGGACATCAACATGCCGGTAATGGACGGTCTCAGCTTTCGCCAGGCCTTGGTCGACCGTGGCGACGACCTAATTCCCTTCGTCTTCCTGACCAGCGATACGGATGACGACGTCTCCCGCCAGGCGGACGAATTGGCGATCGATGATTACATCCTGAAACCCATCGACCCTCCGCGTCTGAAATCCACCGTCCGGCGCTTGCTGAACCGGCGAAATTCGATCCTGGAAAAGGTCATGGCCCAGTTAAGCCGCGAACTGACGGAAACCCTGACCTCCGACCTGCCCGAACACATCGGGGTCATCCAATGCGCGGTCGCGCGGCGGGTGCCGAGTGCCGGCGGCGGCGACCTGGTCATCCCGATCGGTGAGGACGGCATCTTTCTCGCCGACGTGATGGGCCATGGGTTGGGGGCGAAGATGGTCGCCCATGCGGTGTCCGCCTATGCCCGCAGCCAGATCCTGCAAATGGGCAGCGAATGGACCCCCGGCAGCCTCATGAGCGGCATATCGGACGCCATCTGCGCTGACGATTCCCTGGACGCCGTGATCGTCACCGCCGCCCTGGTCCGAATCGCTCCCGACGGCAAACTGAAAATATCATCGGCCGGCCATCCGATGCCGATTCGCCTGGGCCTGACCGGTTTCGGATATGTGGAGGTCGGCGGCCCCCTGTTGGGACTGACCCAAAACCAGACTTACGGTGAAACCGAATTCACCCTGGTGCCCGGAATGGCCCTGGTTCTCATGACCGACGGCCTGTTTGAAATCGATCCGTCGGCGGCGGCGCAAAACGCGGCCGAGCAGCGGATTTGCGCCGCCGGGTTTTCGGCGCTCGAACAATCGATGACGGCGGGCGAGATCGCCGATCAAATTCTCGGCGAATACGATGACATCACCGGCGGCGAGCCCAACGACGACACGACGGTCATCGTTCTTAAATATTGACGGTCGGCGCGGGGAAAATCAGCCGTTCCGCGACAGGAATTCGTCAACGGAGGCGAACAGCGGCACGGTTTTGTCGATCTGGCTGAGCTCGATGACCGATTTCGGCTGCCCCTTCAGGCCGGCGATTCCCACGTCATGGCCTTTTGCCGACAGTTTCTTAAAACAGAAAACACACAGGCCGATGCCGCTGGAATCGATGAATTCCGTGCCGGAGAAATCGAAAACAAGGTCTTTATCGGCAACGCCGACGGCTTTGGTAAGCTCAGACCGAATGCCGGAAACGGCAACGGAATCAAATTCATCCGGGCATTTCACGACCAAGGTGGTCTCCTGATCGATGATTTGAGCTTGCGACGTGTCTGTCATGGAATATCCCGACGGCCTTTCAGGCTTGCGCGCCCTTTGCAGGGAGTTCCGTATTCTTATCATCTACCGGAACTTGTCAATCAACAGTCCGAACGACTGGCATCCAAATCACGGAAATACGTCCATGTCCGGCCAATAACACCCTTCGTGGGGTCGAATCCTGCCCCATCCGCCCTTTCCAATATGGCCGGGATATACGGCCCCCCTCCCGGGGTGTCTGGTGGCCTTGAACGGCGTTCAGCCGGCCCGCACCTGCCCCAGGAAACTGTCGACCCCGCCCCGCAAAATCTCCGCCTGCTCGGTCAGGCTTAATGCGGATTTCTGAATCTGTTCGGCGGCGCTCCCCGCTTCGCCGGCCGCCTGGGTGACGTCGCCGATGTTGTCGCTGACCTGCGACGTTCCGGACGCGGCGTCTTGCACGCTCCGGGCGATTTCGCGCGTGGCCGCACCTTGCTGTTCCACCGCCGCCGCGATCACGGACCCGATCTCGCTGATATCGTCGATGACCCGGCTTATTCCCCGGATCGCATCGACGGATTCCTGGGTCGCGGACTGAATGCCGTCGATGTGCCGCCCGATTTCCTCGGTCGCCCTGGCGGTCTGGGACGCCAGGTTCTTGACCTCGCTTGCCACGACGGCGAAGCCCTTGCCGGCGTCGCCGGCACGGGCCGCTTCGATCGTCGCATTCAGCGCCAGAAGATTGGTCTGCTCGGCGATGTCGGTGATCAGATTGATGACTTCGCCCACTTTTTCGGCCGCCTGCGCCAGCCCCTGGACCTTTTGGTTGGTCAGTTCGGCGTCGCGCACGCCCTTGGCGGCGATTTCCGAGGACTGCGTCACCTGCCGGCTGATTTCCTGAATGGACACGGACAATTGTTCCGCCGACGCACTGACGGTCTGCACGTTCGACGAAGCGTCTTCCGAGGCCCGGGCGACGACGACGGACCGTGAGCTGGTCTTTTCCGCCAGCCGCGCCATCAGTTCGGATGCCGCCTTCAGGTCGTTGGCCGCGGTTGCGACCGCACGGGAAACGCCCCCGACATCCGCATCGAAGCCGTCCGCGAGCCGGGCCATCTCGGCCTTGCGCGCCGCCGCCGCCTGGATTCGCTCTTGTTCGGCCCGCTGGTCGCTGGCCTGCGCTTTCGCCAGACCGTCCTTGAACACCTGAAGCGCCGACGCGATATCGGCGATCTCGTCCGTTCCGGCGATGTTGATTTCCGCGTCGAGGTTGCCCTCGGCAACCGCCGTCGTCGCCTGCGTCAAAATCGTCAAACGCCTGCCCAGATTCCTGACAACGTAAAGCCATAGGATCAACAGCGCGATCGCGACCGCCAAGCCGACGATGACGCCCAGCAACCGCTTGCCCTTGGAAAAGTCCGATACGATATCCTCTGACCCGCGCCGTACTTCCACACGGGACCTGTCGACGATGGCGCTGACCTCCGCCGACAGATTCTCCGATATCTTCTGCGTATCCTCCAGAATCGTCAGCGCGCGCTCGGTCGCGCCGATGACCTTTTTCCGCAATTCGCTGATGCTGCCCTCGCCTTCCGATGCCGTCGTAAACCACGCGGCGGCCTCCTTCAGGGTACCAGCCATCTCCTTGTCCTGGAGTTCGCCGATTTCGAAGTTGGTCTGGCGGACGGCCTCCAGGGTGGCCTCGTGAAGGCGCGAGATCAGGTCAATGTCATTGGCCTGTGCCGCGGTCGCCATCAGGCCGGCGGTGCGGTTAACCTTGGCCTCTATGCGCAGCAGCGTGCTGACGGTCTTCATGGTCTTGTTGACCAGGGTCGACCCGCGCACGGAATTGTCGATCATGAACTTCTGCATGGCGGTGGCCAGACTGCTCCGCGCGGACTCTGCCTGTTCGCCCAACATCGCCAGCAATTTCTTGTGCGCCGACAGAATCCCGTCCGGCTTCTTGGCGCCGGTGGCGGCCAGATACGCCACCACCGCCTGCTGGACTTCCGGCAGGCCGTGCTTCTTCGCCAGCCGCTCCGATACTTCCGCCATGACCTTCGTGGGGGCGTCCCCCGCCGTCATGCCGGCGGCGGCCTTTCGCGGCAGCGTCGCCAACAAGGCCGCCTTGTGGGTCAGCGCTTCCAATCGATGAAGCTGAAGCAGCTTTGGCAGGTCCTTGTTCATCAGGGCGTTGACCGCCTGGACTCCCCCTATGCTTAACGACGCGGACCCCTTCCCGACTTCGCCTTCGGCCGCGCCAAGGATCGGGGCCAGGTTATTTAGGATGGTTTCATGGGTATCGATGACCTTCTGGGCAACGCCCTGAAGGTCTGCCCTGGCGGCAAGACCGCCCGCCACTTCCAGGTTCAGGTTCTCGATATTCTGCTGGAATTGCGCCACCAGGGGCTTGATCCGCACCGTCGCCTCTTGCGGCCCGGAGGTCTCCAGCCTGCCGATCAGGCCGCCGATTTGCGACAAGCGCCCCTGAAGGGCCTCAAGAATATCGGCGCTCTGCGCCGCGTTCTGGGCTCTTGCCAGGGCCGGCGCGCTGGCGGACAGCGAGGCGCTGTTGCGGGCCAGTTCGAGCGCGGTCTCCATCGTCGGAACCGCGCGGTCAAGAACCGCGTGGAAATGCCGTTCCGTGCTGTTGAATGCAAAAAGCGCCGTCCCCCCGGCAGCAATGGTTAATAAGGTCACCGTGCCGAACGCGATGAACAGCCTGCCCTTAACCCCCTGAAACGCCCTTCGTTGAACGGTCATGGTCTCCCCCCTTCGCGCTGTGCGTGAGCACAGGAGGATTGCAGCCAAGCCCCTCCCCCTGCCCGTCTTTAATCGCGGGCTTCACTCACGGTTCAAATTCCAAACACCCCCTGCCTTAGACTTTTCTTTTGTTATTCACTGGCCAACCCCGCCCTAAGGAGCGGCCGTCAAATCGCCAGATATTGCTGACGCAAATCGGCGTTATCGAGCACGTCTTGCGCAACGCCATCAAACACGACCTGGCCCATATCCAAGATGATCGCGCGATCCGCCAGATGCAGGGCGGCGATGGCGTTCTGTTCGACGATGATCGTCGTCATGCCGTGCGACTTGATCTCCTCCAGAGTGCGCTCGATTTCCTGCACGATCACCGGCGCCAAGCCTTCGTAGGGTTCGTCCAGAAGAAGCAGCTTCACGTCCCGCGCCAGGGCGCGGCTGATGGCGAGCATCTGCTGCTCGCCACCGGACAGCGTGGTGCCTTCCTGGTTGCGGCGCTCACCCAGTCGGGGGAACAGTTCGTAAATGCGTTCGATGGACCAGCCGATCGGCGGCGCGATCTGCGCCAGGGTCAGGTTTTCCTCCACCGTCAGGCCTTGGATGATTCGCCTGTCCTCGGGCACCAGACCGATCCCGTTGCGCGATGCCTCGTGCGCCCGCATGCTGTGCAGGGGCTTGTGATCAAGCCAGATTTCCCCATGCTTGAGCGCCGGATCGTCGAGCCGCGCGATGGCCCGAAGCGTCGATGTCTTGCCCGCGCCGTTGCGGCCCAGCAGCGCCACGATCTCGCCCTCGCGAATATCGAAAGAGACGCCCTGGACGATGTAGCTTTCCCCGTAATAGGCATGGATATCCCAACACGAGAAATAGGCGGGCTGCCCCCCCTTGCCCGTGACCGGCGCCACCCCCGGTGCCGTCTGGTTTCCGGGCCCGGCGTTTTCGAGCAGCGTCTGTTCCTCAGCGCCCTTGTCCATACGAGACTCCCGTTCGTCTATCTGGTTCATAGATGCGCTCCCCCAAGATAGGCTTCCTGAACCTTGGGGTTCCCCTTGATGTTCTGCGGCGTATCCTCGGCGATGACCGTCCCCTGGGCCAGAACGGAGATTTTCTCGGCCAGGGAAAACACCACATGCATGTCGTGCTCAATAACGACCATGGTCACGCCGCGTTGGGCGATCCGTTTCATCAGTTCGATCGTATTGTTGGTGTCCGCCCGCGCCATGCCGGCGGTCGGCTCATCCAGCAACAGCAGCTTCGGGTCCTGCACCAGACACATGGCGAGTTCCAGGCGCCGCTTGTCGCCGCGGGACAGATGCCCGGCGACCTCGCCCGCCTTTTCGGCCAGACCGACGTCTTCAAGCATGCCCATCGCCTTGTCGCACAGCGCCTGTTCACGGCCCACGGTTTCGAAGGCGTTGATCCGGAAGGCGCCGTCCCGCCGCGCGAAGGCGGGAATGAGGACGTTCTCAAGCAACGTCATTTCGCCGAAGATTTCCGGTGTCTGGAACACGCGGCTTACGCCGGCCTGGTTGATCTCGTGCGGCGAAATGCCGAGCAGCGACCGCCCATCGAAGGTGACGGTGCCGGAATCCGGCTCCAGACGCCCGATGAAGCAGTTCAGCAAGGTCGACTTGCCCGCCCCGTTGGGCCCGATGATGGCGTGGACCGTGCCGGCCTCGATCTCCAGGTTCACGTCGTCCAGGGCCTTGAGGCCGCCGAACCGCTTATTCACGTTTCTTACGGATAAAGTGCTCATGTCCGGTCTCCGCTCATTCAGCCGGTTCGGGATGCGGCGTGCCGCCGGTTCCGCCGTCGGGCGGCCGCTTCGATATAAGGTTGCCCACGCGGGAAACCCCTTCCATCAGCCCGCCCGGAAGGAAGATGACGATCACCATGAACAGGGCGCCCAAGGTGAGATGCCAGCCTTCCCCGACGAACATCGAACTGACCGATACCGCGGCCTGCTGCAGCACATCGGGCAGGAAATCGAAGATATTGTTCAGGATGCCTTTGTTGAAGGCCGAGAAGATGTTTTCGAAATACTTGATCGCACCGGCGCCGATGACCGGCCCGAGAAGCGTTCCGGCGCCGCCAAGGATGGTCATCAGGACGACCTCGCCAGAGGCGGTCCACTGCATGCGCTCGGCCCCGGCCAGCGGGTCGGTGACGGCCAGCAATCCGCCCGCCAGCCCCGCATACATACCGGAAATGACGAACGCCGCCAGGGCATAAGGCCGAGTGTTGATGCCGGTGTAGTTCAGGCGGTTCTGGTTCGATTTGACGGCGCGCAGCATCATCCCGAACGGCGACCGGAAAATCCGGAGCGTAATGTAGAAACAGATGATCAGCAGGACCGCGCAGAAATAGAAGCCCGGATAGCCCGTCATCTCCAAACCGAACAGGTCGGACGAGGGCAGCACGGCGCCGTAATCCCGACCGAAGGCGACGTCCAGGGCGCGGGGGTCGGACTGCGCCAACTGCAGCCCCGTTTCACCGTTGGTGATCGGCGTCAGGACCGAATAGGCGAGCTTGTAACACATCTGCGCGAAGGCCAGCGTCAGGATGGAAAAGTAGATGCCCGAACGGCGCAACGAGATGAACCCGATCAGCGCCGAGAACAGCCCCCCCATTACCGTCGCGAAGATGATCGCCGGCACCGGGTTCATGCTTAGCAGCTTGAACGTCCAGACCGCCGTGTAAGAGCCCACGCCCAGGAAGGCGGCATGGCCGAACGAGAGATACCCGGTCAGGCCGAACAGGATGTTGAAGCCGAGGGCGAAGATGCCGTAGATCGCGAACTTCTGCAGCAGGTCGGGATAACCGGCGCCGATCGGTTGCAGGATGACAGGTCCCGCCAATACGGCCGCCGTAAACACGGCAAGCAGAAGCAGATCTTTCTTGGTAATTGAAGTCGGATGCATGGCTCAGTGCTCCATCACGCCTTTGCGGCCCATCAGGCCGCGCGGACGGACCAACAGGACCACGACCGCGATGAGATAGATGATGATCTGGTCAATGCCGGGCAGAATGGCCTTTACCTCGTTCATCGATGCAAAGCTTTGCAGGATTCCCAACAGGAAGCCCGCCGCGACCGCACCGCCCAACGACCCCATGCCGCCGACGACCACGACCACGAAGCTGAGGACCAGGAAGTCCATGCCCATGTGGTAATCGGGGCTCAGAATCGGCGTGTACATGGTGCCCGCAAGGCCGGCGACGACCGCCGCCATGCCGAACACGATGGTGAACCTGCGGTCGATGTCGATGCCCAAAAGGCCCACCGTTTCGCGGTCGGCCATGCCGGCCCGCACCACCATGCCGAAGGTGGTGAACTGAAGGAACGCGAACACGGCTGCGATGATGACGGTGGAAAACAGGAAATAGATGAAGCGCCAGGCCGGGTAGACCACGTTCCCGGCATCGAAGCCGAGCAGGACGCCGAAGTCCATCATGCCGTTGGCGATGTCGGGCGCGGGCTGGGGAATGGGATTGGCGCCGAAATAGCTTTTGACGATTTCCTGCAACACGATGGCGAGGCCGAACGTCACGAGAATTTGTTCCGCATGGGGCCGCTTGTAGAAATAGCGGATCAGGCCCCGTTCCATGGCGATCCCGATCATCAGCATGATGGGGATGGCAATGAGAATTGAAACCGGCACGGAATAGTCGAGGACCGTGGTGCCGAAATCGCCGAACCAGACCTCGACAAAAGGCTGCCTGATTTCCATGGGCGCGCCCCATGGGGTCGTTTGCGTCGGGTCGATCGTCACCTTCTGAATGTTCAGAACCGCCTTGACCGCCACCGCGCAGAACGCGCCCAGCATGAACAAGGCACCGTGCGCGAAATTCACCACGCCGAGTGTGCCGAAAATGATCGTCAGGCCAAGCGCGATCAGGGCGTAGGCACCACCCTTATCAAGGCCATTTAGAACCTGGAGAAATATTGCATCCATGGATTGTCACCCCTACGGAAATAGTTGGCCGCTCCCGGGGGTAAAACCCGGGAGCGACCGTTAGGCCAGTCAGGGAGGACTGATTATTTGCCGTCGTTGTACGGGCCCAGTTCACCGCCCAGCAGGCTGGCCGGGTATTCGACCTGCGCACGGGGCGTGACTTCGACGACCTCGAGAACGTCAAACTTGGAGGTCGGGTTTTCCTTACCCTTCACGACCAGGACGTCCTTGAAGCACTGGTGATCCTCGGCGCGGTATTCCGTCGGGCCGTTGCCCAGGCCGTCGAACTTGAAGCCTTCGAGGGCCTTGCCGACGCCGGAGGGACGGAAGGTGCCGGCGCGCTGGCAGGCATCCGCATAGAGGATCGCCTGGCAGTAGGTGGTATGCGCCGCCTGCGACGGCGGGAAGCCGTACTTCTGGCCGAACGACTTGACGAAAGCCTTGGAGCCCTCGTCCTGCAGGGACCAATGCCAGTTGGTGGACCCGAAGATGCCCTTGACGTTTTCGCCGGCGCCCTGAGCCATCAGACGGCTGTAGAGCGGAACGACGATGGCGAAGTCCTTGCCGTTGACCTGCTTGTCGCGCAGACCGAACTGCACCGCCTGGGTCAGCGAGTTGACCATGTCGCGGCCGTAGTGGTTGAGCACCAGCACGTCGGCGCCCGAGTTGAGCACCGGCGTGATGTACTGCGAGAAGTCGCCGGCACCAAGCGGCGTGCGAACGGCGGCGGCCGTATTCCAGCCGAGTTCTTCGGTGTACTTCTTGATCGAGCCTTCCTGCGACCAGCCCCAGGTGTAGTCGGCGGTCAGGTGGTAGGCCGTGCGGTCGGCGCCGAAGTTCTTTTTCAGCACCGGGGCCAGGGCGGAGCCGGTCATTTCCGTGTTGAAGAAGTGACGGAAACCGTTGGCGCGCTTGTCCTTGCCGGTGGTGTCGTTGGAATGGGTCAGGCCGGCCATGAAGATGACGCCGGCGTCCTGGCACAGACCTTGGACGGCGATGGCGACGCCGGAGGACGAACCGCCGGTGATCATGATGGCGCCGTCTTTTTCGATCATGCGCTTGGCGCTGGCGCGGGCCGCGTCGGACTTGGTCTGCGTGTCGCCTGTGACGAACACGACCTTCTTGCCGTTGACGCCGTTGCCCTTGAGCGCTTTCGAGGAGAAGGTGTTCAGCATGCCGCCGTCGCCTTCGCCGTTGATGTGCTCGACCGCCAGCTGATAGGCGCGCAGTTCGTCCGCACCCTCATCGGCGTAGGCACCCGTCTGCGGCACGTTGAAGCCGAACGTGACGGTCTTGCCCTTGGGCTCGTTCAGGTAGCCGGCGGCAAACGCCTTGGAGGAAAAAATGGTCGGGGCCGCCAAAGCGACGCCCGCCGCGGCGGTGCTTTGCAGCAACCCACGGCGCGTAATCTTGAACTCACTCATCTCTTGAAGTCTCCCAATACGAAATTTTTGATGTAGGCCCGATATGAACAGGCAGCAGATTGCGCACCTAGCCTACGATGGAAGGATCCATCCCGCCGCAAGTTGGCCGCATTGATGTTAAGTAATCAATACCTCATTGATTTTTCTTGATATTTTTGTAAATAATTCAAAAAATTTTGCTCCTGCACAGTCAATTATTGACTGTTCATGCCCGCTTTTAGTTAGAAAAGGCTTACGTTTCAGATGGATAGCGCAATCCCCGGCACCCGTATCCGCCAATACCGCCGCGAAGCCGGCATGACCCAGGCCGCCCTCGCCCGCACCGTCGGCATATCCCCGAGCTACCTGAACCTGATCGAATGGAACAAGCGGCCGATCGCCGGAACCTTGCTGCGGAAGATCGCCGAGGCCCTGGATGTGACCCTCGATGATCTGGGCAGCATGGCCGAGGAACGGTTGCGCGCGGAATTGGTCGAAATCTCCCATCTTCCCGACCTCGAAAGCGCCGGCGCCGAGACCGACCGGTCGAGCGAAATGATCGGCAGATTCCCGGGCTGGGCGCGCGGCGTGGCGGCATTGGCGCGCGCCGAGCGCGAGGCGACGATCCGCGCCCAGGTGCTGTCCGATCGCCTGTCGAACGACCCGTTCCTGGGTGAGGAGATTCACAAGATGCTGAACCGGATGGCCGTGATCCGGTCGGCGTCGGATATCCTGGTCGATTACACCGATCTGACGACCGAACGCCGCGACCGCTTCATCCACATCATCAACGAGGAAATCCGGGTCCTGTCCGACAACGGCGAGGCCCTGGCCAACTACCTGGACAAAGTCGCGCATTCAGAACGCTACCTGACCCCCATCGACGAGGTGGAGGCGTTGTTCGATGTCGGCGAGGGACGGTTCGACGGCATCGAAGAAAGTGCCCGTGAAATCGCCCACCTGCTTGACGATACACAGCCGGTTCCCCGCAAGGCCAAGGCCCAGGGTTTGGTCGCGGAACACCTGAGCAGCCGGATCGAACAGATCATCGCCAACAGCCCGCACATCGAAACATCGGCGGCGGCGGACCGCGCCCGCAGGATGCTCGCCAGCTATGCCGTCGGCGCCGTCCTGATGCCGATGGCGGCGTTCGGTGAACAGGCCAAACGGTTGCGATATGACATCGAAGCCCTGGCCGATACGTTTTCCGCCGAAGTCGACACCGTATGCCACCGGCTGATCTCTTTACCTCGGACAGGCGGCCTTCCGCGGTTCGGGTATCTGAAAGCCAACGCCTCAGGCGTCATCATCGAGAAACTGGGCTTTGAAAAGCTGATCATCCCGCGCTACGCGGCCGCCTGCCCGCTGTGGGTGCTGTTTCGCGCGCAACAATCCCCGGAGTCCGTGATTCGACAGCGGGCCCTGTTTCCCTCGGGTGACCGCTTCGTCTTTATCGCGCGCGCGCGCAACACTGGCATGACCGGTTTCGGCAAACCGCGCCACTACGTGACGGACATGCTGGTGATGACGGAAGCCCATTCGGAAATGACCGTCTACGCCCCCGATCCGCAATCAGTGATCGAAGAAGTCGGCCCCGGGTGCCGGCTGTGCGAACGGCGATCCTGCGCCCACCGGGTGGAGGATCCCCTGACGGGCTGAAGCGGGACGTCCCGCATGAACATTGCAGGCATGTGTCATCTGGGTTCTAATTCCGGACAAGGCGAAAAAATAAACAAACAGGGATGCATGGGAGGTTTCGCCGCATCATGACAAAACGTGTGTTGATAGCCGAGGACGAGCCGAACATCGTCGAGTCCCTGACCTTCATTCTGGAGCGGGCGGGGTTCGCAGTCGGTGTGACGACCACCGGGCGCCAGGCGCTTGTCGAAGCGCAGACGAAGACGCCGGACATTCTGATCCTCGACGTGATGCTGCCCGAAATGGACGGCTACGAGGTGTTGCGGCAACTGCGGGCGGACCCGCGAACAAAGACGCTGCCCATTCTGATGCTCACGGCCAAGGGCCAGCGCGAAGACCGGGAAACCGCGATCTCCTGCGGGGCAGACATGTTCGTCACCAAACCGTTCGTCAACTCCGATCTCATTGCCGCAGTCAATTCGCTTGCCGGCGTCGGCACAGCCTAGGCCCTCATTGGAATACGTCACTTGGCCGATCACGTCCCCTCCCAACAGCCGGGCCGCAAGGCACGCGACAGGTCCATGGTGATCCTGCTCATCGGCACCGCCCTGCTCATGCCGCCCCTCGCACCGGCCGTCCTGATGGAAGAACGGGTGTTCGGCCTGCCGCTTCCGTTGCTTTACATCTTTGTGGTCTGGGCCGGACTGATCGTCTGCGCGGTCATGAATGCCCGCGCCTTGAAGGAACCCCTGCCCCCTTTTCCGGAAGCCCCTGACGGCAAGCGCCCCGGTGCACAAGACATGCCGCCGGTGACCTGATGTTATCCGTCAATGTCCTGCTGACGGCCTGCATCGGATACGTGATCCTGCTGTTCGCGGTCGCCTTCTTCGTCGACCGCCGAAGCGAACGCCGGCCGGCCGGCTGGCTGCAATCCCCCGTGGTCTACACGCTGTCCATTTCCGTCTACTGCACGTCCTGGACATTTTACGGGGCGGTCGGCTCCGCCGCCCGGAACGGGCTGGAATTCGTCACCATCTATCTCGGCCCCACATTGGTTTTCATCGGGTGGTGGTGGCTGTTGCGCAAGCTGGTCCGGATCGGCCGCGCGCACCGCATCACCTCCATCGCCGACCTTATTTCCTCGCGTTACGGCAAAAGCTCGAGCCTGGCCGTCCTCATCACCCTGATCGCGGTCATCGCGGTTACGCCCTATATCGCGCTGCAGCTGCAATCCGTGACGCGCAGTTATCAGGTCATTGCCAGCGACGCGGACGCCATCACGACGGCGTTCTGGGTCGCCGCCGGCATGGCCCTGTTCACCATCCTGTTCGGAACGCGAAATCTCGACGCCAACGAACGCCACCACGGGGTCGTCGCCGCCATCGCGCTCGAGGCCATCGTCAAGCTGCTGGCCCTGATCGCGGTCGGCATTTTCGTCACCTACGGCATTTCGGACGGCCTCGCGGATATCTTCGAGAACGTGCATCCGGACGTCGTGCGCGGCTCCAGCGACATCTTCGGCCCCCGCTGGATCACCCTGACCTTCCTGTCCGCAACCGCGATCATCTGTCTGCCCCGGCAGTTTCAGGTGACCGTTGTCGAGAACGTCGAGGAACGCCATCTGGCGACGGCGTCCTGGCTGTTCCCCCTTTACCTGTTCGGTATGACGATCTTCATCATGCCCATCGCCCTGGTCGGTCTTCAGGTGATGCCGGCCGATTCCAACCCCGACCTTTACGTCCTGTCCATTCCCCTGGCCCAGGAACGGTACGAACTGGCGCTGTTCGCGTTTCTGGGCGGGTTCTCGTCGGCGACCTCCATGGTGATCGTCGCCGCCATCGCGGTTTCAACCATGGTCTCGAACCATATCGTGATGCCCGTGGCGCTGCGCCTGCTTCACGGCACTCATGCGGTCGTGGGCGACGTGCGCACTCTCCTCCTGATCTCCCGGCGGATCAGCATCGGCATCATTCTGTGTCTCGGGTTTCTCTATTTCCAGGCAAGCGGCGGATCGGACGCCCTGGCGGCGATCGGCCTGATCGCCTTTGTCGGCGTCGCGCAATTTCTTCCCTCCCTGCTGGGCGGCATCTTCTGGCGCGGCGCGACCTGCGCCGGGGCACTGTCGGGTCTGGCCGTCGGCTTCGCCCTATGGGCATACACCCTGTTCCTGCCGAGCTTCGGCGGTGACCTGCTGCTCAGCAGCGATACCCTGAATTACGGTCCATGGGGCATTGCGTTCCTGCGCCCCCAGGCGCTGCTCGGCTTTACCGACACCGATCCGCTGGTTCACGCCGTCATCTGGAGCGTCGGCAGCAATGCCCTGATCTTCCTGATCGTCTCGGTGCTGACGGAAGCCTCGGCGCTGGAAAAGTTCCAGGCGGCGATGTTCGTCAACGTGTTCCGCGCGTCCGGCGGCTCGCCGTCGACCGTCGCCACCGGCACCGCCGACACCGAAGACCTGTTCATCCTGGCGCAGCGCATTCTCGGCAGCGACCCGGCACGAAAACTGTTCGATGAAATGGCCGTCGAACAGGGAACCGTCGGCCTGCCGCTTGTCAGCGACGCGGTCATTGCGCGCCTGGAACGGGAACTGGCGGGCTCCATCGGCGCCGCATCGGCCCACGCCATGGTGTCGCGGATCGCGGGCCGCGAGACCGTCGGCATGACCGACCTGATCGACATCGCCGACGAGACCCAGCAGCTGATCGAAACATCCCGCCAATTGTCGGACAAATCCGCGCAGTTGGAGCAGACCGCCCAGCAGTTGCGCGAGGTCAATGAACGCCTGCGCGCCCTTGATGCCCAGAAGGACGAATTCCTGAGCCAGATCAGCCACGAGCTCCGCACGCCGATGACGGCGATCCAATCGTTCTCCGAGACCTTGAGCACAACGGACGACATCGGCGGCAAGGACCGGGACCGCTTCGTCGCCATCATTCACGAGGAAAGCCGGCGGCTGACCCGGCTTTTGGATGAATTGCTGGATATCAGCCGGCTCGAATCCGGCACCGTCGAACTCCTCCTGATGCAGATCGATTCCAAGCGCGCCATCGAACAGGCTCTCGACGCCATGTCGAGCATGACACGGAACATCAAGGTTTCGGTCGACGACGACACCCCGCAGGCCCCCGCCCCCGTTTGGGTGCAGGCCAATGGCGACCGCCTGCATCAGGTGCTGCTGAATATCCTGTCCAACGCGGTCAAATACAACGATGCGCACAATCCGGAAATTCAGATCACCACCCATCGGAATGGCGGCCATGTCCTGATCGATATATCCGACAACGGAAGCGGTGTTTCCCGGGATGACGCGGCCATGATCTTCGAGAAATTCTCCCGCGGCGACAAATCGGAACGCGGCGCCGGTGCCGGGTTGGGCCTGCCGATCAGCCGCGCCATCATGCGGGCAATGGGCGGCGATCTGACCGTCGAGTTCAACGGAGGCCGGGACGGCGTCAGCTTCTTCCGCGTCCACTTGAGCGGCACCACCCCCTTGGCGGGTCAAGCCCCCCAAGAAACCCCGTCGAATTGAACACCGGAAACCTCGCGGGGATTGGCATCCCGGCCCCAGGCGTCATGTTGGTTGCGGGCCCGGACCTATGCCGCGCGGTCGGCGATCTGCTTGCGGATAACCGCCTTGATCTCCCGCCAGACGCTTAGGACATAGTTGTCGCCGGCGCGTTGTGCATCCATGGCGCCTTCGATGGCGACAGAGAGGGCCCCGTCCAATCCGTGCTCTTCGATCAGGCCCTGTGCGATTTCCTTGGGGTCGTATTGCATGCGTGAAATTCGGTAACCATGTTGTTGCGGAAGTTCGTCAATCCAGGGCTTTGTGTCCCGCAATCATGGCCGCGATATGGCGAATCCTTCCTTTTGACGCGGCGGCGGCCGCAGCCCCCCAGGATCGTCCCGCAACCGCCTTGCCTGCCGCCGACGATCCGGCCTAGGTTCGATATCGTGAACGAACCGCATCCGGACGCCCCCAACATGTTCCCGCACCGATGACAGACCAACCGCAGCACGCGGCGCCGGGCAAACCCGCATCGTTCCTGGGTGCCCTTGCCTGGGCCATGTACGACTGGGCCAATTCAGCCTATGCGGCGGTCATCTCGACCTTCGTGTTCAGCACCTATTTCACCAAGGCCGTCGCCGCCGACCCCATCGCCGGCACGGAAATGTGGGGCTACGCCATTTCGGCCTCGTCGTTCTGCGTCGCCATTTCGGCCCCGGTCCTGGGCGCCATCGCCGACCGGGGCGGGCGGCGCAAGCCGTGGATCTTCGTGTTCACCCTGGGCCTCGTCATCGCCACGGCGCTGATGTGGTATGTAGAACCCTCTCCGTCATCGGTCGTGCTGGCCCTCGTCCTGGCCGCCGCCGCCAACTTCACCTTCGAGACGGCGGCCGTGTTCTACAACGCCATGCTGCCCGACGTCGCCGGACGCGACCGCATCGGGCGGCTGTCGGGCTGGGCCTGGGGCTTCGGCTATGCCGGCGGCATCGTCTGTCTGGTCATCCTGCTGGTCGGCTTCGTGCAGCCCGAGGTGCCGTGGCTCGGCCTCGACAAGGGGGCGGCCGAACATGTGCGGATTTCCGGGCCCTTCGTCGCGATCTGGCTGGCCCTGTTCTCCCTGCCCCTGTTCCTGTTCACGCCCGACACGCCGTCCCGCGGTCTGCCGGCCCTGACCGCCGTGCGCGAGGGCATCGCCACCCTGCGCGGCACGCTGAAGCGCGCGCGGGACTACGACGGCATCATCGTCTTTCTGATCGGCTACATGATCTACATGGACGGGCTCGGCACCATGTTCACCTTCGGCGGCATCTACGCCGCCGGCACCTTCGGCATGGAACAGGCCGAGGTCATCCAGCTTGGCATCGGCATGAGCGTCACCGCCGGGATCGGCGCCTTCGCCATGGCCTGGGTCGACGACTGGATCGGGCCCAAGCGCACGATCCTGATCTCCCTGGTCGGCCTGCTGGTCTTCGGATTCGCCATCGTCTCGGTCACCGACAAGACCCTGTTCTGGGTCTTCGCCCTCGGCATCGGCCTGTTCGTCGGCCCGGGCCAGGCGGCGGGACGGTCCCTGATGGCCCATCTCGCCCCCGACCATCTGCGCACGGAGATGTTCGGCTTCATGGCCCTGGCCGGCAAGGCGACGGCCTTCGTCGGCCCCGCCGCCGTCGCCTGGGCCACGGCCATGGCCGACAGCCAGCGCCACGGCATGGCGACGGTCCTCGCCTTCTTCGCCGTGGGCTTCATCCTGATCCTGCGGGTGCCGGACGCGCGACGCTGATTTCCGGCGCACCCGCCCCGTTCCGGTGCATGACTAAGATCATATAGACAAAAGTTTTTTTCCGGATCACCCCGGCGCGCCTAAGTGCTTGCGTTAAAGCAAAACATGCCGGGAAAAATGTATAGACCTTTTACCTTCCACGCCCCTTAACCGCACATTGTGCGTGCATTTAATGGATTTTTCCGCACAATGTGCGTATAATCATGTCTAGCGATTCTCCGTCATGAAAGGAGACCACGACATGCTCTCGCACATCATTCTGTTTCGCGGCTTCATCTTCAACCGGCCCAAGAAAACCCCGGCCGCCACGGCCTATCCCTATTCCCCGCCGGAATGGGCGGCCTTCAACCGGGCGCTCTATCAGCCCCGGCCCCGCTTCAGCCATTGAGCGACGGGCCGGCCGGCCCCGCCGGCAGCCAGGTATCAAGGGGGTGTGCACGTCCGTGCCGCCCCCTTATACTTTGCCCTGATTTGGGATTAAGGGCCGCCGCGTGGACATCGAAATCATCTACGATACGGTTTGTCCCTGGTGCTACATCGGCAAGCGCCGGCTGGACCAGGCCCTGGCCATGCGTCCGAACCTCAACGTCACCACCCATTGGCGGCCGTTCCTGTTGAACCCCGAGCTGCCGCCCGACGGCGTCGACCGCACGGCCTATCTGGTCAAGAAGTTCGGATCGGAAACGCGGGTGCGGCGCATCTACGGCGCCATCGGCGAGGCCGGCCAGTCGGTCGAGATCGATTTCGCCTTCGACCGCATCCAGAAGACGCCCAATTCCATCGATTCCCACCGCCTGGTCAAATACGTCGCCCGCCACGGCGGTGCCGCCGACGCCGTGGTCGAAGCCCTGTTCGTCGCCTATTTCGTCCATGGCCTCGACATCGGCGAGGAACAGGTGCTGCTCGACATCGGCGACCGCCACGGCCTCGACCACGACGATCTGCGGGCCTATCTGGCCGGCGACATGGACCTGGACGCCGTGACCCAGGACAATGCCCGCGCCCACCGCCTCGGCGTCAACGGCGTGCCGTCCTTCGTATTCAGCGGGCCCATGGTGATTTCCGGCGCCCAGGAACCGCAGATCCTGGCGCGCATGCTCGACGCCGCCGCCTCGGCCGCCTGAGCCGGAGGCACGATCCCACCGTGACAAAGCGCCTGCATCAGATGACGGTCACCTACGTGCCCACCGAAGACCGCATGATGTTGCGCATCGCGACCAGCGAAAAGACCGAATACCGCCTGTGGCTGACCCGCCGCTTCGTCGCGACGCTGTGGCCGGCGCTGGGCGGCCAATTGGCGCAGACGGCGGACCTCAGCGGCCTGCGCCCGCAATCCACGACTTCAGAGCCCCCCGCCGGCGCCTCCGAGGCCCCGCCCCCGCCACCTGCCGTACCGACCAAGGTGCGCGACGCGGTCCTGGGCATGGAGCATCAGGCCGCCGTGCAGGAGTCCGATTTCTCGCGCAAACACGATGAGGACACGGTCGATCTGACCGCCAACACGGGCCCGATGATCGTGACCGGCGCCAAGGTCAAACCCTGGGACGGCAAGAAACTGGTGCTGGGGTTTCAGACCTCCAACGACATGAACGTCACCGTGACGCTGGATAAGAAACTGCTGCACGGGTTCTGCCACATGGTGGCGACCACGGTGCAGAAGGCGGAGTGGGGATTGGCGCTGACCGTGGGCGAACCCGTCGCCGCCCCGCAGGCGGATACGAAGGTCATTCACTGATTTCCTACTAGTAGAAACCCCTTACGCCGCCGCCTTGCCCGCGATGGCCGCCAATTGAGACACCAGGAAGCGCACACCCTTGGTCCGCGCCTGCTTGTCGGGCCAGTCGCTGACGTAGATCAGCCGATGGTCGGGGCGCAGCTTGGCCTTGCCCTTCTGCTGGGTGATCCATTGCACGAGGCCCGCCGGGTCGGCGAAATCGTCGCCGCGGAACTGCACCGTGGCGCCGCGCGGCCCGGCGTCGACCTTGGCGACCCCGGCGCGGCGGCACGATCCCTTGAGCTTCACCAGGTCCAACAGGTTCTGCACGCTGTCCGGCATCGGCCCGAAACGGTCGATCAGTTCGACCGCCAGGTCCTCCATCTCGTCGTCGCCGGACAGGCGCGAAATCCGGCGGTAGAGCTCCAGGCGCAGGCTCAGGTCGGCGACGTAGCGTTCCGGGATCAACACCTCGGTGCCGAGGGAGATTTGCGGGCTCCAGTCCTCGTCCACAGCACTCTCGCCGCCGCCGCTCTTGGCCTCGGCCACGGCTTCTTCCAGCATGCGCTGATAGAGCTCGACCCCGACCTCGCGGATATGGCCGGACTGTTCCTCGCCCAGCAGGTTGCCGGCACCGCGGATGTCCATGTCGTGGCTGGCCAGGGTGAAGCCCGCGCCCAGGGTGTCGAGGGTCTGCATGACCTCCAGCCGCTTTTCCGCCGTCGGCGTCAGCTTGCCGCGCGCCGGAACGGTCAGATAGGCATAGGCTCTGATCTTCGACCGCCCGACCCGGCCGCGCAGCTGATAGAGCTGGCCCAGGCCGAAGCGGTCGGCGCGGTGCATGATGATGGTGTTGACGCGCGGCAGGTCGAGGCCGGATTCGATGATGTTGGTCGACACCAGCACGTCATAGGCACCATCGGCGAAGGCCTGGAACACGTCTTCCAGGTCGCGCGGCTTCATCTGCCCATGGGCCAGGGCGATGCGCGCGTCGGGCATCATTTCCGTGATCTGGTTGGCGACGCCGTCCAAATCTGACACGCGCGGGCAGACGTAATAGACCTGCCCGCCCCGGTGCAGTTCGCGGACCATGGCCTCGCGGATGATGACCGGATCGAACGGCAGCACGAAGGTGCGCACGGCCAGCCGGTCCACGGGCGGGGTGGCGATCAGGCTCATCTCGCGCAGGCCCGACAGGGCCATCTGCAGGGTGCGCGGGATCGGCGTCGCGGTCAGCACCAGGACGTGAACGTTGGTCTTCAGCTGCTTCAACTGTTCCTTATGGGCGACGCCGAAGTGCTGTTCCTCGTCGATGATCAGCAGGCCCAGGTCGCGGAAGCGTATATCCTTGGCCAGCAGCGCGTGGGTGCCGACGACGATGTCGATATCGCCCTTGGCCATGCCGTCCTTGACCTTGGCGGCGTCCTTGGCGGTGACCAGACGCGACAGCTGCCCGATTTTCACGGGAAAGCCGGCGAAGCGCTCCTGGAAGGTCTTGAAGTGCTGGCGGGCCAGCAGCGTGGTCGGCACCACGACGGCGACCTGCTTGCCGGTCAGGGCGGCGGTGAAGGCGGCGCGCAGCGCGACCTCGGTCTTGCCGAAACCGACATCGCCGCAGACCAGCCGGTCCGTCGGCAAGCCCTTGGCCAGGTCTTCCAGGGTGTCGGAGATGGCGCGCAGCTGGTCTTCCGTTTCGTCGTAGGGGAAGCGCGCGCAGAATTCGTCGTAAGCCCCCGGATGCCCTTCCAGGCGCGGCGCGTCCTTCATCAGGCGTTCCGCCGCGACCTGCATGAGCTTTTCCGCCATGTCGCGGATGCGCGCCTTCATCTTGGCCTTGCGCGCCTGCCAGGCGGCCCCGCCCAGGCGGTCCAACTGCCCCGGCCCGCCTTCGGAGCCGTAGCGCGTGACGACCTCGATGTTCTCGACCGGAATGAACAATTTGTCGTCGCCGGCATAGACCAGCATCAGGCAGTCATGGGCCGCGCCGCCGACATCGAGGGTCTGCAAACCTTCATAGCGCCCGATGCCGTGTTCCGCATGGACGACCAGATCGCCCTCGTTGATATCGGACACGCTGGCGATCAGGTTTTCCGGGCGCACCTTGACCCGGTGGCGGCGCACCACGCGCTCGCCCAGGATGTCCTGTTCCGAGACGACGGTGACCCGGCCCGGCAGCACGAAGCCGCGCGGCAGGCCCAGAACGATCGCCGTGGCCCCCGGCCCCGCCAATGCCGATTGCCAATCAGCGGCGGGCGTCAGCGTCACCCCGCGTTCGGCCAGCACGGTGATCAGGCGCGTACGCGCCCCTTCGGAATAGGTATCGACCACGACGGTGTGGCCGTCGGCCAGCAGCGCCTTCAAATGCGCCGCCGTCTCCTGGAACACGTCGGCGTCGGGCCGGGCGCGCACGTCGCCGAATTCACGGCCCGGCCGCCCGCCCAGGTCGACGGCGTCGGGCCAGTCGCCGGCGGCGTCGAAGGCCGACAGTTCGCGCACGTTCAGGCCGCCTTCGATCTGCCGCCATTCGTCGGGCGCCAGGTACAATTGTTCCGGCGGCAGCGGCCGGTAGGGCACGCCGGTCATCGCGCCCTGGGGCGTATTCGCCATTTCCACCCGCGCCTGATGGTAGTCGGCGATCATGGCAAGGCGGCCTTCCGCCGCCTCGCCCGCCTGGGGTTCCAGCGCCACGATCACGTCGTCGGGCAGGAAATCGAACAGGGTCTCCATGCCGTCGTGAAACAGGGGCAACCAGTGTTCCATGCCCGGATGGGCGCGCCCGGCGGACACGCTTTCGTACAGGGGATCGTCGTCACCGCCCGTGCCGAAGGCGACACGATACCCAGTGCGGAAGCGCGAGACGGCCTCCGCATCCAGGGGGGCTTCCAACGCGCGGCGGATAGAGAAACCGTCGAGCTTGGCGTCGGAGCGCTGGGACGTGGGATCGAAGGTCCGCACCTGTTCCAATTCGTCACCGAAGAAATCCAGGCGCACGGGGTTCGCCGCCCCCGCCGGATAGACGTCGATGATGCCGCCGCGCACGGCGTATTCGCCCGGCTCGTACACCGTTTCGACCCGCTGGTAGGAGGCATGGGCCAGGCTTTCCAGAACCTTTTCCGGCCCCGTGCGGTCGCCGACCTTGAGGCTGATCCCCGCGTCGTCGAAATAGGCGCGGGGCGGCACCCGCTGCAAAGCCGCCGATACGGTGGTCAGCACCACCGGCGGGTTTCTCTTGGCGTCGCCGTGGCGCAGGTCGGTCAGGGTACCGACCCGGCGGGCGACGATGTCCGTCTTGGGCGACACCCGGTCATAGGGCAGGCAATCCCAGGCGGGAAAGGTCAGGACCTTCAAGTCCGGCGCCATGAAGGCGAGCGCTTCGGCCGCCTGATCCATATGCACGTCGTCGCGGGCGATGAACAGCACGGCCTGGCCCGTCCGCGCCGCATCGGCCAGCACCAGGGCCTCGGCCCCGCCGGGCACGCCGAACACGCGGCGCAGGCCGGGTGAATACCAATGTTTTTCCATGCCGGTCACGGGTTCTTGTGTTTAGGGATCATTGAAGGCGAGAATTTGGCGCATCAGATTGGTTGCGAATTTGCCGGGCGGCGCTTCGCGCCCCGACACCCAGGTGTAGACGTCATTGTCGGGCTGCTTGAGCAGTGCCTCGAAGGCATCCAGGTCGGCCTCCGACAGGGCCTCGATCCGCGCCTCGGCGAATCCGCCCAGGATGATGTCGTTCTCCTTCATGCCGCAATGCTGGGCGCGGAAAAGGATGCGTTTGCGGCGGGCGTCCATCGGGGGGCCGGTTCCTATCGAAAGATCGCGTCGGGGGACGTAGGATATAGTCGCTTCAACCCGCCTTGTCAGCCGTCGAAAAGGCCCTGCCCCAAATGCGCCCGGAAATCCTGTTCCCGCTGTTCAAACCCGTGACGACGCTGCCCGGCGTCGGCCCGCGCGTGGGTGGGGTGATCGAAAAGCTGTGCGGCGGCGGGCGGCTGCTCGACCTTCTGTTCCATCTTCCGACGGGAATCGTCGACCGCCGCTATGCCCCCAAGATCGCCGAGGCCGAGGCCGGGCGCGTCGCCACCCTGACCGTCACCGTCGGCCCCCACGCCAAGCCCCACAACCGCCGTCAGCCCTACAAGGTTCAGGTTTCCGACGATTCGGGCCTGTTGACCCTGGTGTTCTTTCACGCCCGGGACGACTATCTGGCCAAGGTCCTGCCCGAGGGCGAAACCCGCATCGTGTCGGGCGTGATCGAACGCTACGGCGACAATCTGCAAATCACCCACCCGGACCACATCGTGCCGGTGGCGGAACGCGACCATATTCTGAAGGCCGAGCCCGTCTATCCCATGACGGCGGGCCTGTCGCCCAAGACCTTCGGGCGCGCGGTGCTGGCCGCAATCGAAACCACACCCGAGCTGCCCGACTGGCTCGACCCCGCCGTCACGGCGCGGGAAGGCTGGCCCGCCTGGCGGCCGGCGATGGACGCCCTGCACCATCCGGGAACACAGGCCGACGCGGACCCCGACGCCCCGGCCCGACGCCGCGCCGCCTATGATGAACTGTTGGCCAACCAACTCGCCCTCGCCTTGGTGCGCCGCGACATGCGCAAGGTCGCGGGCCGCGCGGTGACCGGCGACGGCAGGATCATGGACCGGATCACGGCCGCCCTGCCCTTCAAACTGACACCGTCGCAGGTCATGGCCGTGGCCGAGGTCACCGGCGACATGGCAGCACCCGAACGCATGCTGCGCCTGCTGCAGGGCGACGTGGGATCGGGCAAGACCCTGGTGGCGCTGCTGGCCATGGCGCGGGCGGTCGAGTCCGGGGCCCAGGCGGCGCTCATGGCGCCCACGGAAATTCTCGCCCGCCAGCATTTCGCGACCCTGGCGCCGCTCGCCCAGGTCGCCGGCCTCACCATCGCCCTTCTGACCGGGCGGGAGAAAGGCAAGACCCGGGACGCGATCCTGGCGAGCCTTGCGGAGGGCACGACGGACCTTGCCGTCGGCACCCATGCCCTGTTCACCGAAGACGTCGCGTTCAAGGATCTGGCCCTCGCCGTGGTCGACGAACAGCACCGCTTCGGCGTGCATCAGCGCCTGGCCATCACCGCCAAAGGCCGCAAGTGCGACGTTCTGGTGATGACGGCGACGCCGATCCCGCGCACCCTGATGCTGACGGCCTATGGCGATATGGAATCCTCCCGCCTGACGGAAAAACCGCCGGGCCGGGCGCCCGTCGATACCCGCGCCCTTCCCGCCGACCGCCTAGCCGAGGTCGTCGACGGCCTGACGCGGGCGCTGGCGACCGGGGCCAAGGCCTATTGGGTCTGTCCGCTGGTCGAGGAATCGGAAAAGACCGACGCCGCGGCGGCGGAAGACCGCTACGCCCATTTGAAGCAGGTGTTCGGCGACCGCGTCGGCCTGATCCACGGGCGTCTGAAGGCGGCGGAAAAGGACGCGGTCATGGACGCCTTCGCAAACGGCCCCGTGCAGATCCTGGTCGCGACCACGGTGATCGAGGTCGGCGTCGACGTGCCCGACGCCACGGTCATGGTCATCGAGCATGCGGAACGCTTCGGCCTGGCCCAACTGCACCAGTTGCGCGGGCGCATCGGGCGCGGCGACAAGCCGGGTACCTGCCTGCTGCTCTACGCGCCGCCGTTGTCGGAGACCGCGCGGGCGCGCCTGAAAATCCTGCGCGAAACCGACGACGGCTTCCGCATCGCCGAGGAGGATTTGAAACTGCGCGGTGCCGGGGAACTTCTGGGAACGCGGCAAAGCGGCCTGCCGACCTTTCGTCTGGCCGACATCGCCCACCATGGCGACCTGCTGGCCATGGCGCGGGACGACGCGGCGTTGATCCTCAACCGGGACGCGGAGCTGAAGTCGGACCGGGGCACGGCGCTCCGCGTTCTGCTCTACCTGTTCGAACGGGACGCGGCGGCGCGCACCCTGCGGTCTGGTTAGGCTGGCCGGTTAGGATTTCTCGCCGTTTTTCGGCTTCTTGGTCCGCCCGCGTTCATGTGCCGGCAAGGCCGCCTGCAAGTCTTTCTGGATTTCGGCGGGACGCTTGGCAGCCAGGACCACGGGCACGTTCTCGTTTTCACGAAGAACCTCCAGGTCCTCAAAAACACGGGCCGAGGTCACGGGCTGGTTCTTCAAGGCCGGCGGCCGGCGGTCGGGCGGCGTGACGATGCCGCCGGAAATCACCATCTTGATCGCTTCCTCGACGGACATGTCCAGACTGACCAAATCCTCCTTGGGCACGAACAGCAAAAATCCCGAGGTCGGGTTCGGCGTCGTCGGGATGAAGATGTTGATGCATTCCTCCTGCGTCACGTTCTGCACCTCGCCCGTCGTGGTGCCGGTGATGAAGGCGATGGCCCACATGCCGCGCCGGGGGTATTCGACCAGAACGGCCTCGCGGAACGCATTGGACTGCTGCGCCAGCACCGTTTCCAAAATCTGCTTGGTCGCGTTGTAAACGCTACGGATCACCGGCATGCGGTTGAGGATGCGTTCGCTCAACTTGATGAAGAAGCGGCCCATGAAGCCCGCGGTCAAGGCGCCGATCAGCGTCATGCTGACGATCAGCACGAACAGGCCCAGGCCCGGCAGGGCGAAGGGCAGATAGGTTTCCGGGTTGTACTTGACCGGGATCAGGGGCCGGACGGTGTTGTCCACGAAATGGATCAACAGCCAGGCCAGATAGAAGGTAAAGGTAACGGGTGCGGTGACCAGAATACCGGCGAAGAAATAGGCCCGCATGCGTGGGAAAAACCCGGTCGACACCGCCGATTTGGCGTCGGATGCGGGGGTCTGGTCGCCCTGTTGCGTCTCGTCACTCATGTAAAGTGTAGCCTTCTGTTTCCCGGTTCAAATGTGGAAATGCTCAACCCCACGGCCCATCGCCGAGGAAATCGCGGAGCCGGACGAATGTGGCGTCCGGCAACTCTTCGGCAAGGAAATGACCGCAATCAAGGGTGCCGCCGGTCACGTCCTCGGCCCGCTCGCGCCAGGCAGCCAGCACGTCGAACTTGCGCGCGACCAGCCCCTTCGCCCCCCACAGCGCCAGCAGCGGACAAGTCAGCTTCCGCCCCGCCGCCATGTCATCCCTGTCGTGGATGATATCGATGGTCGCCGCCGCGCGGTAGTCCTCGCAGGATGCATGAATGGTTTCCGGCATGGAAAAACAGCGGATGTATTCGGCCATGGCCGCGTCGTCGAACAGGGCGTCCTTGCCGCTCCACTGCCCCATCTTGCGGCGCAGGAAGAATTCGGGATCGGCGCCGATCATGCGCTCCGGCAGGTCGGCCGGCTGGATCAGGAAGAACCAATGATAATAGCCCGTGGCGAATTCCATGTCCGTCAGGCGGTACATATGTTCCGTCGGCGCGATGTCGAGCACGGCCAGCCGCACCACCCTGTCCGGGTTGTCGGCGGTCAGGCGATGGGCGACCCGCCCGCCCCGGTCGTGACCGACCACGGCGAAGCGCGCAAATCCCAGATCCGTCATCAGGCCCGCCAGATCACCCGCCATGGCGCGCTTGGAATAGGGCGCGTGGTCGGCGTCCGTCGGCGGCTTGCCGCTGTCGCCATAGCCGCGCAGGTCCGGCATGACCAGGGTGTAATGCCGCGCCATCAGGGGCGCCAGCCTATGCCACATGGCATGGGTCTGCGGATAGCCGTGCAGCAGCAGAACCGGCGGGCCCTCGCCGCCCATGCGGAAGTTGACGGTGACGCCGCCGATGTCCCGACACTCCTGTTGAAAGCCGTCGAACATCAAGCGATCCCCTGCTCCCCGTGCGCTGGGATCACTTGCTCATCCGCCGGACCGTCTCGGCCAGGATCTTCAACAGTCCTTGAACGAAGGGGTCCGATTTTTTCATGCGGTGCTGGAAATTGGCGCGGTTGATGACGACCACGGTACAGCCCCCGGCCGCGCGGGCCGACGCCGCCCGCGGCTTGCCGTCGATCAGCGCCATCTCGCCGAAAATGCCGCCGGAACCGATGGTGCTGAGAACTTCGCCCGAAACCTCGCGATAGATTTCAACCGATCCGCTCTGCACCAGATAAGCGAACAGGCCTTCATCGCCCTCTTTGAAGATGCGATCGCCCGCCTGATACATTTTCCGTTCAAGCACGCCCGTGGCCGACATGTCCGAACCCTCGTTTTCTGACCGCATCCGGCCGATGCGCGGCCGCTCATAACCCGTCCGGCGCCGTTATTCGTTTCCCGTTTCCAGGCACGCGCCGTTGGCGGTAGTGTACCCGCTCCACCCGCCAAGGGGAGTCTATTTTCAAATGCCCAACCATCCCGCATGAGCCGCGAATATCCCGAACGCCCCATCGTCGGCATCGGCGCCGTCGTCCTCAAGGACGACCAGGTGCTGTTGATCCGCCGCGGCAAACCGCCGCGCATCGGCAGCCTGTCCCTGCCCGGCGGCGCCCAGCGCGTCGGCGAAACCGTGAACGAGGGGGCCTTGCGCGAGGTCATGGAGGAAACGGGGATCGAGGCCGAGGTTCTGGGCCTGATCGACGTGGTCGACAGCATGACCCGGGACGACGACGGCCGCCTGCAATTCCACTACACCCTGATCGACGTAGTCTGCCGCTGGGTCGCGGGCGACCCCCAAGCCGCCGGCGACGCCGCCGATGCGCTGTGGATGCCGCTGGCCGATGTGCCCGGCCTGCCGCTGTGGACGGAGACCCGGCGCATCATCGAACTGGCGGCGGAAATGACCGAGGCCCTGCCGCCGCCGGACTGACGGTTTCGGGATTCCAGATTCTATAAAAGCCGCCGGGGTGCGGACGCCGGGCGGAACAGATAGTCCAGCAAGGTCCGCCGCCCCGTGCGCACGCGCACGCTGACCTCCATGCCCGGCAGGATCCTGTTGGCGTTGGGGTCATCACCGATGAAGGCCTGGTCCAGCACGACCGTGGCGCGGTAATAGGGCTTGCCCGCCGCATCCGTGAAGGTGCCGGCGGACACGTCGCGCAGTTCGCCGCCGATCTGCCCGGCGCGCCCCGACCCTGCCCCCGTGATCTGCACGGCGACGGGCTGGCCCACGGTGACGCGGCCGATGTCGCGGGGGGCCAGACGGATCTCGGCGATCAGGTCGTCATCGACGGGCACGATTTCCATGACCGTCGCCCCCGCGGGCACGATGCGGTCCTTGGCATAGCCGCCGATGCCTTTGACGAAGCCTTTCACGGGGGCGGTGATGTCGAAGGCGGCGACCCGCGCCGACAACTGCTTCACCTCTTCCGAGGCCTGGGCCAGTTTGGCGGTGACCAGCCCGAATTCGGCGAGGGCTTCCTCGCGGCTCTGGCTTTCCAGAACATCCAGTTCCGACTTCGCCTCCTCGACCGCCTTGGTCAGTTTCTCCCGGCGGGAGATCACCGTGGCCATGTCGCCGCGCACGTCGGCGACCTGACGGCGCACGTTGAGCAACAGGATCTTGGGGCTCAGCCCCTTGCGGAACAGTTCCTCGCGCATGGCCAATTCCTCGGCCAGAATCTGCGCCTTTTGGGTCAGGGTTGCGTCCTCGCCCTTGAGGCGGTCGAGGTCCGACTGGCGTTGCTGGATGCGTGATTCCAGGATGATGCGGCGGTTTTCCTGGGCCCGTTGATAGCCGTTGTAGACAGCCCATTGGTCCTGCACAAGGGACTGGAACCGGGGATCGGCGAAACCGAAATTGGGCTCCCGCCCGTCGCCGATGGCGCGCAGGCGTTCAGCCTTGAGAGCAAGCGCCGCTTCCTCGATGCGCGCCTGCTCGTACCGCGCCTTGATCTGCGCCGGATCGAGACGCAGCAGCACCGCGCCCTGATCGACCAGCTGGCCTTCCTTGGCCAGGACCTCGACCACCACGCCGCCCTCAAGATGCTGGACCGCGCGGACCTGGCCGGCCGGCACGACGGCGCCCTCGGCCTCGACCGTTTCCTGAACCTCGGCGAAGGCCGCCCAAACGCCGACGGCGGCGGCAATCAAAATCAATCCGACGATCATGCCCCGCGACCACAGACGGCGGCGGCCCTCGGCGGCGGACGCCGTGCCGTCTTCCAGCACGGCGCGCGCCGGCTGGCCCTGGGCGGGCGCCTGGGTCTCGGCGGTATAGGACGGAGTTGTGCCGGGCTGGGTCATCGTTCGGCCAGAGTCTGTCCGACCCGCCCTTCCGCGTAAAGCTGTTCAAGGACCGCCGACGACGATCCGTCGGCGCGGGTACGCCCGCCTTCAAGCCAGATCACCCGGTCGGCCAGACGGATGATCTGCGGCCGGTCCGTGGCGACGATGACCGTCGTGGTGCCGCGCAGTTCCTCGATGGCGCGCAACAGGGACTGCTCACCGTCCGGATCCAAATGGCGTTCCGGCCCGTCAAGCAGCAGCAGGCCGCTGTGGCGAAGATAGCCGCGGGCCAACGCCACCCGTTTCAAAAAGCCCGGCTGCGGATCGTGGTCGATCAGCCCCATGTCGACGGTCAGGCCGAACCGCCGATTGCCGCCGACGCCCGTTTCCAGGACACGGATGTCCTCCATCACGCCGGCAAGGGTGCAGGCGGCCTGAATCTCCGCGTCGGAGGCGACCGGGTTCATCAGGCGCAGGTTGTCCTCGATGGTGAGCGGCAGGAATTCCGGCGTCTCCGGCACATAGGCGACGGACTGACGCAGCTGCATGGGATCGAACAGGCCCGTTTCCACGCCGTCCAGGCGGGCATGCCCGGCGGCGGCGGGCTCCAGCCCCGCCAGGACCCGCAGCAGCGCCGACTTGCCCGATTGATAATCGCCGACCACGGCAACGACCTCGCCGGGGTCGGCATAAAGCGACACATCGTCGAGGGGCATTTCGATGCCCCCCGCGGACGCCGTGGACAGGCCGCTGACGTCGACATGTCCGGCCAGGGTGCGCGGCGGTAGGGACGGCCGCGCCGGGCTGCGCTCGGTCCGGATCGCATGCAAGCACCCCGCCTGCATCAGACCACACCACAGGCGCGCGGCGCTGCCGGCCTCGTCCGTGATGCGGGCGGCGGCCCGCAGGGCCGTCCAGACCAGCAGAACCGACGCCGCCAGGGCGCCCGGGGTCAGGCCGCCGGAAAGGCTCAGATGGGCCCCGGCCGCCGCCGTCACGGCGACAGTCGCGGCGGCGATCCAGCGGCCACATACGGCAACACGGCGGGCCTGACCGGCGGCCTCGCGCCGGGTCCGGGCGGCCTCGGCGGCGGCGCGCTCAATGCGCCGGGCGACGGCGTCCTCGCAGCCGCCCGTGACGACGTCGGCGCGAACGCGCGCCGTATCAAACCAATGCTGGGCGAACGCCCCGGCGGCACCCACGGCCCGCGCCGTCGCGGCGCGCAGCCCGCCTGTGAGCGCCCAGCCGGTCACCGCCAGGGCCAGGACGCCCAGAACGGGGACGATGATCAACGGACCCGTAAGGACCGCCACGGCGGCAAGGGCGATCAGCGCCGCCGGCAGACCGAGGACGGCCTGTACCAGACGCACCGGCGGCATGGCGCCGCCCGCGTGAAAATCATCCAGCCGGCTGCGCCGCGCCCCCGGCGTGGTGCCCTTCAGGGTTTCCGGCGGCAGGAACAGGGTCCGCGTCAGGGCGCCCAGGGCGAGGCCTTCCGCCGCCGTCGCCATGGGCGCCGCCAGGCGGTCCCGCCAGGCGCGGAACGGCAGTTCGGCAAGCACGGCGAGAGCCGCCGCCCCGGTGAAGAACAGGATCATGGGCAGGGCCGCCGACGGCAGGGCGTGGTCGAGCGCCACCAGCAGCAGCAACGGTCCGGCCAGGGCCAGGGCTCCCTGGACCAGCGCCACGGCGCCCATGGCCCGCAGCCGGCCCCGCAGCAGCGTGCGGAGGAAGGCCATTGGCGCCGCCGGCGGCGCGGGATCGGCCATCGGTTCGGCGGCGCTGAACACATACACCCGCCCGGCGCGGCGGTCGCGGGCGATGGGCCGGCGGGTGCGCGTCGCCCCGTCGAACCCGGGCAGGGAATTCTGGCCGAACCGCTCAAGGACCAGGGCGTCGCCGGCCTTGGTGATGAACAGTGCCGGAAAGTCCTGCGGCCCCAGTTCGTTGAGCCGGGCACGGAACGACCGGCAGCGGAAACCGAGGCGGGCCAGAACCGTCGCAGCACCACCGGCGTCCAGCGGCGTGTTAAGGGCCGGCAGAACCTCGGCCACCTGACGCGGCTGACCGTTCCAGTCGAGCGCCCGCAGCAGCTCGCGCAGGCAATGGGCGACGTTGGTGCCGCCCGCCAGCGCCGCCGCCATGGTCCAGTCGTCGGGTAGATCGACGGCTTCCGACAGCGCCACTTCCAGATCCTGCGGACTGGGCGGTACGTCCTCGGGCTCCGGCTCGGCGACGTCGACGGCGGCGTCAGGCGACAGGGCCAACAGCGGCGGTGGAACTTGGGCGTGGGGATCGAGTCCTTCCAGCCGGTTGAGGCGCAACGCGCGCCACGGGCCGGCGGGACGGACGGCTTCCGCATCCGCCGCACCGTCCAACCCCGCCGACAGGGCGCGGGTGAACAGGGCTTCCGTTGCCTCGAAATGGGGGACGCGGCGCACGGGCTCAGCCCTCCCCGTCCGGGTTCGGGAAGGGAGCGGCGCCCGCATCGTCCTCGTCACCGGCGGCACCGATTTCCGGGGCCGGCTTCAGGCTGTCCAGGTCGATCTCGCGGTCGGCCATGGCGCGCAGGCCCGCCTGGGTCGAGGCGAAGACGATGGTGACCCGGCCCTTAAGACGCTCCAGCACCTCTGAGAACGTGCGCAGGTCGCGGCTGTCGAGATTTTCCGTGGCGCGGTCGAGCAGCAGGATCTTGGGCTTGAAGGCAAGCGCCCGGGTTACTGCGACATGCTGACGGAACCCGGCGGGGAAGCCTGCCGCCCCGCCCTGCAGGCGCGTGTCGAACCCGTCGGCCAGACAGGCGGCGCGGGCGTCCAGGCCCGTCAGGCGGGCGGCGCCCAGGGCGTCGGCGGCGCGGCCGGCATCGAAACCCGTGAGGTTTTCCAGCAGACTGCCCGGCAGGATGTTGCCCAGGTTGGGCACATAGGCGACCTGGCGGCGGATGCTGTCGGGCCGATAGGCGGCGAGGTCGTAGCCGTCGACGGTTACCGTTCCCGACTGCGGGCGTTCCAGCCCCGCCATCAGGCGCAGCAGCGCCGACTGCATCTGGGCATCGCCGCCGGTGATCAGGATCATCTCGCCAACTTCGGCCTCGATGCGCACACGGTCGAACAGGCTGCGCGCCACGGCGCGCAGGCCGTCGGCGGGTTGGTCCAGGCTGACCCGGTTGACCATCAGGTTGCCGGTGACCCGGGGCAGCGGTTCCTGGGGCCCATCCGTCGGCGCCGCGGCATCCTTGGTATCCCGCCCCGCCCGCATCAAGGTCCAGGCCGCTGTGCCCCGGAAGGCGTCGCGCACCAGGGTCTGGGAAATCAGCACGCCCGCCGCCAGTTGCCCCACCGTGATCAACCCGTTCAGGCAGAGCACGGTCCCCGTGAGGATGACCAGAACCAGGGTAACGCGGTCGAACAGGGTCATCGCCCGCCCGGCGGCGAACAGAGGACGTACCCGGCTGCGGTCCGTGGCGGCGGCGTCGCGGGCCGCCCCCTCTGCCCGGCGCAGGACAAGGTTCTCAGCCCCCATGGCCTTGACGGTCCAAAGGACGTCCAAAATGCGTTCCGCGATGCCGTCGGCGGGGGCCGTACGCATCCCGCCGCGGTGGATCACATGGCCCGCCCCCGCCGCGGCCACGGCCAGGAAGATCGCCGGCACGGCAATCGCGCCCGCGAGATAGACCAGCACCACTGCGAGAACCGGCAGCCCGGTCAAAATCAGCATGTGCGGCGCCGGGGCCGCCACGTCATTCGCCGGTACATCGGAAGACGCCCCCGAAAACAGGCCGTCGATGGCCGTCCAACCGCCGGCGCGGCCCTGCGCCTGAGCCGTGGTTTCCACCAGCGCCGCGGCCGCCAGGTCAAGCACGGCCCGCACCGCGAGTGCTGCGGCAACCGCCGCCGCGAGAACGATCAGATCATCCGCCCGCGCCGCCGGAAGGGCGCGGTCGAAAACCTGCAACATCAGCATGGGAAGGGCGAGCCAAAGCACCGCGCGGACCACGCCCGCGGCCGCAAGTTCCCACCCCGCGCCGCGAACGGACGCAGGACCGAAGACCGCACCGAAGGTCTCTGCCCGTGGAATCATGTCACCCCAGTTTGCCCGGCCAGGCCGCAGATGGGCCGGAACGTGCCCCCAACCTACCCGTCAGGGGTTAACAATCCGCTACCCAAAAATGGCCTGAGCCCTTGAAAATGTACGCTTTTACCGCTTCGACGCCAACTGTTGGGCGATCAGCAGGCGGGCCATGGTCACGGCCGCCTTGCGCGTCATGCCGGCGAACATGCGCTTGTGGTAGAGGGTGCGGACCAGGATTTCGTCCGTCGGGCTCAGTTTGCGCAGGGTGTCATGGTCAGAAAAGATTGACGGGCGCAGGACATCCGTGTCGTTGGGCAGGCCCAGGGACTGGGTCAGTTCCTCGAGCAGGCAGTGGTCGATCAGGAAACCGTCGCGGTCCGTGTTGACGACGATGAAGGACCGGTCCAGGGCCCCCATGCGCCCCCCGGCGAAGGACAGGAAATAGCATCCGCCCGGCGCCGACAATTCCCGCTGCAGCTTGGCGTCGACGCCGGGGATCGGCACCTTGACCAACAGGTCGCGGGGCGTGAACACGATGGTCAGGCGCGGGCGCTTCTTGGCGGCGATGGAATCGACAAAGGTCAGGCCCGTCAGGTTTTCCAGCGTGCGCAGATGGTTCCACGCGAACTTGGCCCAGAAGTCCTGGGCCGGCACGGGCTTCAGTTCGCGGTCGCCCTCGCTCATGAACTGGGTCATGTTGACGGCGATCTCATCCGTGTCCCAGCGCAGCAGGGTCGTGCGCGCGGCCAACGACTTGGTTTCCGATCCGAAGGCGATGATCTCGAACGCCTTCACAAGATCGTCGACCGGCGGCAGGGCGCCGTCGGCGCGGACGTTGGCGACACCACCGGCAAGGCAGACGGCAACAGCCAGAACCAGCGCCGGAAAACGGGCGACGCGGCGGTAGGAAAACATCATTTTTTCAATGAGTTGCAAGAACTGGCGCATGCCGTTCGTCTCGGTCATCCCGGGGACGGCCGAAACTGGCCGCAAGGGCGCAGTCTACTGCGTCAGGGTCCAGGACCGAAGCATCGATTCGGCGACCGGCCGATAGCTGTCGAACGATCCTTCCGGCGCCGTGAACGACCAGATATGGGCGATGGTGCCCTCGGGCCGGGGCACGACGACGGCCCATTTGCGGTAGGCCTTGCCGGAATATTCATAGCGGGCGATGAACTGCGAGCCGGGAGACTCGGCCAGCTTGCCCTCGCCCAGAACGGTCATGCCGCGGGTCCCCGTTTCCAGCGCCTTCAACAGATCCGCCGTCGCCATCACCGCCGACTCGTCGCCCGTGCGCGCCCCCGCCGGATTGACGTTCTGCACGGAAACGACGGCATCGTGGGACGCCGCCCCTTCCGGGCCGCTGAAGGTCGCCGTGAATGCCGTCGGCTTGGATACCGTCCATTGCTTGGGATAATCCATGAGGAACCCGTAGCCCGGTTCCACGAACCGTTTCATGTCGGGCGGCGGCGCCGCCGAGGGCCCCGGATCGGGACGGCCGGCGGCCAGGGACGCGACGTGATCACCGGCCCGCACAGGCACGTCGACCGGCGCCTTCGGCGCCTTGGTGCCCGCGGCGTCGGCGACCGGCGCCTGGGCCGGGCGTTCGCCCTCGCCCGGCACGAAGTTGCCCAGCACCCAGTTGAAAATTTGAATGTGCTCGTCATACAGATCAAGCGGGGCCGTAAAGGTGAACACGAAGTCCGTTCGTGTGCCGCGCGCGATGACGACCCGGGTTTTCGTGCGGTGGCCTTGATAGGTCGCGTCGATCCCGGTCAGGCCTGCGACGACGACGGTGCCGTCCGACAGCTTGCGCAGCCAGGGCCCCCGTTCGCCGAGGTAGTGGGATTCCAGACGCCCCAGCATGCCCGGCAGCGGCACCAGAACGTTGCTGTCGCCCGTCTGCAAATTCATGACATAGCCCTTGGGCGAGCGCACGGCGACATGCATTTCCTTGCCCCGATGGGACACGGCGACACCCGCCGGCAGCGGCAGGGAGAACCCGCGCGCCGGATGGATAAACAGGCTCGGTTCCTTGGTGATCTGGACCTGGGACTGTTCGCCCCCGTTGCCGTTGGCTCCGTTGCCGGGGGCCGGCGGCGCCTGACGCACCACCGAGCCGCCGCCGGTCCGATGATCGAGCGGCAGGGCCACGCCAGGCCGGTTGATGTCCGGTCCGGTGATGCGTCCGGCGTCGTTGGCCTGGACAGCGCCCGCGGCGAGCGGCGCGGCCAGGGACGCGACCAGAATCGCGGCGGCGGCCGGGCGGATGCGTGACAAGGGCGTCATGCGAAACATGTAACGTCTCCGAAAATACGTACTGCAACTCCCTAAAGCCTACGATATTCGGGTAAATGAGCTGTTAACCAATAAGGGCGTAAAGAATGGGGGACGACAGGCAAATCTGGCTGATTTTTCGGTGATCCGGGCGTAAGCTCACGCCGCTCTTGTTGGTCTGGCTCTTATAATCCCTTACCGGAGTGAAAATGGCCCGCATCAAGGATGACTATCGCGCCCTATCCGGCACGGAAAAAGCCGCGATCTTCCTGCTGTCCCTGCACCAGGATCAGGCGGCCATGCTGTTCGAGCGCATGGACGACGAGGAAATCCGCGAACTGTCCGCCGCCATGTCGTCCCTCGGCAATGTCCATTCCTCGGTCATCGAACGGCTGTTCGTCGAATTCGCCGACAAGCTGTCGTCGGCCGGCGGCCTGGTCGGCTCCATCGACGCCGCCGAACGTTTGTTGAAGGCCGCCCTGTCGGGCGAGCGCGTCGATAACATCATGGAAGAAATGCGCGGCCCGGCCGGCCGCACCATGTGGGACAAGATGGGCAACGTGAACGAAGCGGTGCTCGCAAACTACCTGAAGAACGAATATCCGCAGACCGTCGCCGTCATCCTGTCGCGCATCCGCCCGGACCATGCGTCGCGGGTGCTTTCCCTGCTGCCGGAAAACTTCGCCATGGAAGTGATCATGCGCCTGCTGCGCATGGAGGCCGTGCAGAAGGACATCGTCGACCACGTCGAGCGCACCCTGCGCAACGAATTCATGACCAACCTGGCGCGCACGGCGCGGCGCGACAGCCACGAACTGATGGCCGACATCTTCAACTCGCTCGACCGCAACACGGAAAACCGTTTCATGACGGCGCTCGAGGAGCGCAACCGCGAGAGTGCCGAGCG
>JAVJVP010000010.1:0-16254 GCA_040221095.1 Rhodospirillales bacterium | reverse complement strand
GCCGTCCATCTGCGCAGCGCCCGTGATCATGTTCTTCACATAATCCGCGTGGCCCGGGCAGTCGACGTGCGCATAGTGACGCGCTTCCGTCTCGTACTCGACGTGCGCCGTCGAAATCGTGATCCCGCGCGCCTTCTCTTCAGGCGCCTTGTCGATCTGGTCGTACGCCGAATACGTCGCGCCGCCCGTCTCCGCCAGAACCTTCGTGATCGCCGCCGTCAACGACGTCTTGCCGTGGTCAACATGGCCAATCGTGCCGATGTTGCAGTGCGGCTTATTACGTTCAAACTTCTCTTTCGCCATCTCTTGATACTCCCTTCGGCGCCTCGGCCTTAACCGGCCAGACGGGTCTGGATTTCCTCTGAAACTTGGGACGGAACCACTTCGTAGTGGTCAAACTGCATGGTGAACTGGGCACGGCCCTGGCTCAGTGAACGCAGCGTGTTCACGTAACCGAACATGTTGGCCAGCGGCACATGGGCGTCGATGACGCGCGCGTTGCCGCGCTGATCCATGGCGTTGACCTGCCCGCGGCGCGAGTTGAGGTCGCCGATGATGTCGCCCATGTACTCTTCCGGGGTGACGACTTCGACATTCATCATCGGCTCGAGCAACTGCGGACCGGCCTGGCGGCAGCCTTCGCGGAACGCCGCACGGGCGGCGATTTCGAAGGCCATAACGCTGGAGTCGACGTCGTGATAGTTGCCGTCATACAGCGTGGCCTTGATGCCGGTCACTGGGAAGCCGGTCAGAACACCCGAGTCCATGGAGGACTTGAGGCCCTTTTCGACGCCCGGGATGTATTCCCGGGGCACGTTGCCACCGACGACGGTGTTTTCGAATTCAAAGCCCTCGGGGATCGGCTCGAACTTGATCTTGACCCGCGCGAACTGACCCGAACCACCGGTCTGCTTCTTGTGGGTATAGTCCACGTCGGCCGCGCGGCTGATGGTCTCGCGGTACGCGACCTGCGGCTGACCGACGTTGGCGTCGACCTTGAATTCGCGGCGCATGCGGTCAACCAGGATTTCCAGGTGAAGTTCACCCATGCCCTTGATGACTGTCTGACCGCTTTCCTGGTCCGTGGTCACGCGGAAAGACGGATCTTCGGCGGCCAGGCGGTTGAGGGCGACGCCCATCTTTTCCTGGTCGGCCTTGGTCTTCGGCTCGACGGCCACTTCGATGACCGGATCGGGGAACTCCATACGCTCCAGGATGACCTGGTTGGCCGGATCGGACAGCGTATCGCCGGTCGTGGTGTCTTTGAGACCGACCAGGGCGACGATGTCGCCGGCGAAGGCTTCCTTGATTTCTTCACGGTTGTTGGAATGCATGAGCAGCATGCGGCCAACGCGCTCGCGCTTGCCCTTGACCGTGTTCATGACCGAGGAACCCGCTTCGAGCTTGCCCGAATAAATGCGCACGAAGCCCAGGTTACCGACGAACGGATCGTTCATGATCTTGAACGCCAGCGCGGAGAAAGGCTCGCTGTCGGAGTTGTTGCGCTCGATTTCCTTTTCCGGATCGTCGGCATCCACACCCTTGATGGCGGCGACGTCGGTCGGCGCCGGCATGAAGTCGACCACCGCATCAAGAAGCGGCTGCACACCCTTGTTTTTAAAGGCGGAACCGGTGAGAACCGGAACGAAGTCGCCGGCCAGCGTACCCTTGCGGATGCACTTCATCAGGGTCTCGGCGCTCGGCTCGTTGCCTTCCAGATAGGCCTCCATCGCCGCGTCGTCCTGATCGACGGCCAGCTCGATGAGCTTTTCACGGTATTCGGCGGCCTGCTCGGCGAGATCGGCGGGGATGTCCTTGTATTCAAATTCGGCGCCCAGGCTTTCGTCCTTCCAGACGATGGCCCGGTTCTTCACCAGATCGACGACACCCAGGAACTTGTCCTCGGAGCCGATCGGCAGCTGCAGCACCATCGGCGTGGCACCCAGACGGTCGATGATCATATCGACACAGCGATAGAAGTCGGCACCGGTGCGGTCCATCTTGTTGATGAAGCACATGCGCGGCACGCCGTACTTGTCGGCCTGGCGCCACACGGTTTCGGACTGCGGCTCGACGCCGGCGACCGAGTCGAACACGGCGACGGCGCCGTCGAGCACGCGCAGCGAGCGTTCGACTTCGATGGTGAAGTCGACGTGGCCCGGGGTGTCGATGATGTTCACACGATGGTCACGCCAGAAAGTCGTGGTCGCGGCGGACGTAATGGTGATGCCGCGCTCCTGCTCCTGCTCCATCCAGTCCATGGTGGCGTTGCCGTCGTGGACTTCGCCGATCTTGTAGGACTTGCCGGTGTAGTAAAGGATGCGTTCGGTCGTGGTCGTTTTGCCGGCATCGATGTGAGCCATGATGCCGATATTGCGGTAACGATCGAGGGGGGTTTGGCGTGACATGTATTTAATCCATAAAGCCTTGGGTTACCACCGGTAGTGGGAGAAGGCCTTGTTGGCCTCCGCCATCCGGTGCGTGTCCTCACGCTTTTTCACCGCGGCGCCGCGGTTGTTGGCGGCATCCAGAAGCTCGCCCGACAGCCGTTCGGTCATGGTGTTTTCGGAACGCTTGCGCGCGTGATCGATCAGCCAGCGGATGGCGAGCGCCTGACGGCGGTCGGTACGGACCTCGACGGGCACCTGGTAGGTGGCACCACCGACGCGGCGGGAACGCACTTCGATGGACGGCTTCACGTTGTCCAGCGCCTCATGAAAGACCTTGAGCGGATCGCCGCTCGTCTTCTTCTCAATCAGATCCATGGCACCGTAGACGATCTGTTCCGCGGCCGACTTTTTGCCGTGGTACATCAGGCTGTTGGTGAACTTGGACAGAACCAGATCCCCGAACTTGGGGTCCGGAAGAATCTCACGTTTTTCTGCGCGATGGCGACGGGACATGAGTCGAACTCCTTACTTCGGGCGCTTGGCGCCGTATTTCGAACGGCGCTGGCGGCGGTCGGAAACGCCCTGGGTATCCAGAACGCCACGCAGGATGTGGTAACGCACACCGGGCAAATCCTTGACGCGACCGCCGCGGATCAGCACGACCGAGTGTTCCTGCAGGTTGTGGCCCTCGCCCGGGATGTAGCTGGTGACTTCGAACCCGTTGGTCAGACGCACACGGGCAACCTTACGAAGGGCCGAGTTCGGCTTCTTCGGGGTCGTCGTGTAGACACGGGTGCAGACACCGCGCTTTTGCGGGCAGGCCTTCAGCGCCGGAACCTTGTTGGAGGTCGAGGGCGCCTTCCGCGGCTTGCGGATCAATTGGTTAATCGTCGGCATGCGTTTCTCAATTCCTTGCCGCGCCGGACCTTATGGCCCGGCCAAACCTTCGTTATGTCCCAAGCGCGCCTAGCGGCGCGGCTTAATTCTCATTGCGCCAACGGGGCGCGAAAGACGTCTTTTCAACGGAAACGACGCTCAGAAGCAGATCCCCTGTCTTTGTTCGGGTGGGGATCACCCTGGCGCCGCGCGCTGCCCTTTAAAGGGCAAAAACGACAACCTCAAGGCCTCAACTGAGACGCCCCTGAGGAGCCGTTCGGAAAAAACATCCCTACACTTGCCGCATCGAGGGCCGCGTTTAGCGCCTAAAAAGTCCCGGAATTCCTGGGCTTTTTGGGCGCCACCACCGGCCCCTGCGAAGTGGAGCGCACTATATGGACGCGCCCCCCCGCCGTCAAGCGGAAACCGGCATTATATTGACCGGCAAAAAACGGCGGAAACCCTGGGGTTATCCGCCGGCAACAAGGGTAACGGCGGTGCCTCCCCGCCCCAATTCCGGGGAATTTGGGGAGGCACCGAATCCCGTTATCAGTCCGCGTCGACCGTTTGCGCGGCTTCGCTGGCCGCCAGGGCGGCCGATTCCTTGTTTTCCGCATCGATTGCGGCCGCATCGTCGTCCCGTTCCGTGGCAATGGCGCGGAATTTCTTCATGATCGCACCCGTACCGGCGGGAATCGGACGCCCGACGATGACGTTTTCCTTCAGCCCGATCAGATGATCGACCTTGCCGGAAACCGCCGCCTCGGTCAGCACCCGGGTGGTTTCCTGGAACGACGCCGCCGAGATGAAGGACCGCGTCTGCAGGCTGGCCTTGGTGATGCCCTGAAGCACGGGCTCCCCAAAGGCCGGCTTGCCGCCGCGCGTCGCCGCCTGGGCGTTGGCTTCGTCCATTTCGACCCGGTCGATCTGCTCACCGACCAGAAGCGTGGTATCCCCCGCTTCGGTGATTTCGACCTTCTGCAGCATCTGGCGAACGATGACTTCGATGTGCTTGTCATCGATCTTCACGCCCTGCAGGCGGTAGACGTCCTGGATCTCGTTGATCAGGTATTCCGCCAGGGCGGGAACGCCCAGCACGCGCAGGATGTCGTGCGGCACCGGGTTGCCGTCCATGAGCGCGTCACCGACCCGCACATAGTCGCCTTCCTGGACCGAGATGTGCTTGCCCTTGGGAATCAGGTATTCCACGGGCTCTTCCCCGTCCTCGGACGGCACGACCAGGATGCGGCGCTTGTTCTTGTAGTCCTTGCCGAATTCCACGCGGCCTTCGTTTTCGGCGATGATCGCGTGATCCTTGGGCTTGCGGGCTTCGAACAGTTCCGCGACGCGCGGCAGACCACCCGTGATGTCGCGGGTTTTGGCCGATTCACGCGGGATGCGGGCGATCACGTCGCCGGCATAGACGCGCTGGCCGTTTTCCACGGACAGGATGGCGTCGACCGACAGGAAGTAACGGGCTTCGATGCCGTTATCCAGGGTGATGACCTCGCCCTTGTCGTCGCGCAGGGTGATGCGCGGCTTCAGATCGTTGCCCCGCGGCTGCTGCTTCCAGTCGATGACCACCTTGGACGCGATGCCGGTGGCTTCGTCCATGCGCTCGGTGATGGACAGGCCTTCGACCAGGTCGACGTAGTTGGCGGTCCCTTCCTTCTCCGTGAGGATCGGCAGGGTGAACGGATCCCATTCCGCCATCTTGTCGCCGCGTTCGACCTTGGCCTTGTCCTTGACCAGCAGGCGGGCGCCGTACGGAATGCGGTGACGGGCCCGTTCGCGCTTCTTGTTGTCGATCAACAGCAGTTCGGCGTTACGCGCCATGATGACCTCGACCCCGGCCGAGTTCTTGACCGTGGTGCAGTTGCGCAGCTCGACCTTGGCGTCCGCCGAGGCTTCGATGGCCGACTGCTCGGTGCCGCGCTGGGCGGCGCCGCCGATGTGGAAGGTCCGCATGGTCAGCTGGGTGCCCGGCTCGCCGATGGACTGGGCCGCGATGACGCCGACGGCTTCGCCGATGTTCACGGTCGTGCCGCGGGCCAGGTCACGGCCGTAGCACTTGCCGCAGACACCGTCCTTCTGCTCGCAGGTCAGGACCGAACGGATGCGCACGGTTTCCACGTCCGCTTCCTCGATCGCCGCACAATGCTCCTCGACGACCATTTCGTTCTTGGCCACGATCACGTCGCCCGTCGTCGGGTGCAGGATGTCGTCGGCCGCGGTGCGGCCGAGGATCCGTTCCGACAACGGCGAGATCACTTCGCCGCCTTCGACGATGGCGCTGATTGTCAGGCCGCCGTCGGTGCCGCAGTCGTGATCGACGATGATGCAGTCCTGGGCGACGTCGACCAGACGGCGGGTCAGGTAACCCGAGTTCGCCGTCTTCAAGGCGGTGTCGGCCAGACCCTTACGGGCGCCGTGGGTGGAATTGAAGTATTCCAGCACGGTCAGGCCTTCCTTGAAGTTGGAAATGATCGGCGTTTCGATGATTTCACCGGACGGCTTGGCCATCAGGCCACGCATGCCGGCAAGCTGCTTCATCTGGGCGGCCGAACCACGGGCGCCGGAGTGGGCCATCATGTAGACCGAGTTCACGGGCTCGCCCGGGCGCTCCGTCGAGATGTCCTTCATCATGGCGTCGGCGACCCGGTCCGTGCACTGGGCCCAGGCGTCGACAACCTTATTGTACTTTTCGCCCTGGGTGATCAGGCCGTCCATGTACTGCTTTTCGAATTCCTTGACCCGGGTTTCGGTCTCGGCGACCAGCTTTTCCTTTTCCTTCGGAATCACCAGATCGTCCTTGCCGAACGAGATGCCGGCGCGGCAGGCATAGCCGAAGCCCAGCGTCATCATGCGGTCGCAGAAGATCACCGTCTCCTTCTGACCACAGAAGCGGTAGACCTCGTCGATCAGGGTGGTGATGTCCTTTTTGGTCAGCACCTTGTTGATGAGATCGAACTTGATCTTCGGATTGCGCGGCAGGATTTCCGACAGCATGAGGCGGCCGGTCGTGGTTTCCACACGCTGAACAACGGGATCGCCGTTGTCGTCCACGGTGCGGAAACGCGCCGTGATCTTGGCGTGCAGGCTGATCACGCCGGCGTCCAGCGCCTGCTGGATTTCGCCGGCATCGCCGAACAGCATGCCCTCGCCCTTCTCGCCTTCGCGCATCATGGTCATGTAGTAGAGACCCAGAACGATGTCCTGCGACGGCACGATGATCGGCTTGCCGTTGGCCGGGCTGAGGATGTTGTTGGTCGACATCATCAGCACCCGGGCTTCCAACTGCGCGTCGAGCGACAGCGGCACGTGCACGGCCATCTGGTCGCCGTCGAAGTCGGCGTTGAAGGCGGCGCAGACCAGCGGGTGCAGCTGAATGGCCTTGCCTTCGATCAGCACCGGCTCAAACGCCTGGATGCCCAGACGGTGCAGGGTCGGCGCGCGGTTCAACATGACCGGATGTTCGCGGATGACTTCTTCAAGGATGTCCCAGACTTCGGGACGTTCCTTTTCCAGCATGCGCTTGGCCGCCTTGATGGTGGTCGCCATGCCGTAGAGTTCGAGCTTGGAATAGATGAACGGCTTGAACAGTTCGAGCGCCATCTTCTTCGGCAGACCGCATTGATGGAGCAGCAGTTCCGGGCCGACGACGATGACCGAACGGCCGGAATAGTCGACGCGCTTGCCCAGCAGGTTCTGGCGGAACCGGCCCTGCTTGCCCTTCAGCATGTCGGACAGCGACTTCAGCGGGCGCTTGTTGGCGCCCGTGATGGCGCGGCCACGGCGGCCGTTGTCGAACAGGGCGTCAACGGATTCCTGCAGCATGCGCTTTTCGTTGCGGATGATGATCTCGGGGGCGCGCAGTTCGATCAGCCGCTTCAGACGGTTGTTGCGGTTGATGACGCGGCGGTAGAGATCGTTGAGGTCCGACGTCGCGAAGCGGCCGCCGTCGAGCGGCACCAGCGGGCGCAGTTCGGGCGGGATGACCGGCACGACTTCCAGGATCATCCATTCCGGACGCGCTTCGGAGGCGATGAAGGCCTCGATCAGCTTCAGGCGCTTGACCAGCTTCTTGCGCTTGGCCTCGGACCCGGTTTCCTCCAGGTCCATGGTCAGGTTGGTCAGCTCTTCCTCAAGGTCGATCGACGACAGCATGTCGCGGATCGCCTCGGCGCCGATGCCGGCGGTGAAGGAATCCTCGCCGTACTCGTCAACGGCATTCTGATACTGCTCTTCGGTCAGCATCTCGTGCAGCTTGAGCGGCGTCAGGCCGGGTTCGACGACCACGTAGTTCTCGAAGTACAGAACCCGCTCCAGATCCTTCAGGGTCATGTCGACCAGCAGGCCGATGCGCGACGGCAGCGACTTGAGGAACCAGATGTGGGCGACCGGCGAGGCCAGTTCGATATGGCCCATGCGCTCGCGCCGGACCTTCTGCAGGGTGACTTCCACGCCGCATTTTTCGCAGATGATGCCCTTGTACTTCATCCGCTTGTACTTGCCGCACAGGCATTCGTAATCCTTGATCGGACCGAAGATGCGGGCGCAGAACAGGCCATCCCGTTCCGGCTTGAACGTGCGGTAGTTGATGGTTTCCGGCTTCTTGATTTCGCCGAAAGACCACGACCGGATACGTTCCGGCGAAGCGATGGAGATCTTAAGTTCGTCGAACTGCTGGGTCGCCGCGGGCGTCCCGAAGATGCGCATCAGTTCGTTCATGTCTACTTCTCCTTCAAAGCGCTAAATGACGCTTGATCTCTTATGAGTGCGCGTCAGTGCGCTTAGTTCATTTCCACGTTCAGGCCGAGCGACTGCAGTTCCTTCACCAACACGTTGAAGGATTCCGGCACCCCGGCTTCGAAGGTATCGTCGCCTCGGACGATGGCCTCGTAGACCTTGGTGCGGCCGGACACGTCATCCGACTTCACGGTCAGCATTTCCTGCAGCGTATAAGCGGCGCCGTAGGCTTCGAGCGCCCAGACTTCCATTTCGCCGAACCGCTGTCCGCCGAACTGCGCCTTGCCACCCAGCGGCTGCTGGGTGACCAGCGAGTACGGGCCGATGGAACGGGCGTGGATCTTGTCGTCGACCAGGTGGTGGAGCTTCAGCATGTAGATGTAGCCCACCGTGACCTTGCGTTCGAAGGTTTCGCCCGTGCGGCCGTCGGTCAGAACCATCTGGCCGGAGGAGTCGAGCCCCGCCTTCTCAAGCATTTCAACGATGTCGGATTCCCGGGCGCCGTCGAACACCGGCGTCGCGATCGGCACGCCGAAGGTCAGGTTGGTGCCCAGCTCGGCGATCTCTTCGTCGGTCAGGTCGGCGATGTCGGACTTGTAGACGTCGTTGCCGTAGATGTCCTTGAGCAGCGCCTTCAGCTTCTTGTTGTCGCCGTTGGTCGCGTGCATTTCCTCCATCAGACCGCCGATCTGGCGGCCCAGGCCGGCACAGGCCCAGCCCAGATGGGTTTCCAGGATCTGTCCCACGTTCATGCGCGACGGCACGCCGAGGGGGTTGAGCACGATGTCGACGGGGGTGCCGTCTTCCAGGTGCGGCATGTCCTCGATCGGAACGATCTTGGAAATCACACCCTTGTTGCCGTGACGGCCGGCCATCTTGTCACCCGGCTGAAGCTTGCGCTTCACGGCAACGAACACCTTAACCATCTTCATGACGCCCGGGCTCAGGTCGTCGCCGCGCTGCAGCTTGTCGACCTTGTTGTCGAAGCGTTCCTGCAGACGGGCGATGTCTTCCTCGAACTGGGTCTTGAGGGCCTCGACGTCCTTCATGATCTTGTCGTTCTCGACAACGATCTGGGCCAACTGGCCGACCGTGTACTGTGACAGCACGTTGTCGGTCAGCTTGGTGCCGGCCTTCAGGCCCTTCGGGCCGCCGGCGGCCTTACGGTTGACTAGAAGCGCCGTCAGGCGCGCTTCGAAGGAGCGCTCCAGGATGCGGCGTTCGTCGTCGCGGTCCTTGGCCAGACGTTCGATTTCCGAGCGTTCGATGGACAGCGCACGTTCGTCCTTATCGACGCCACGGCGCGAGAACACGCGGACCTCGACGATCGTGCCGTTGACGCCCGGCGGCAGGCGCAAGCTGGTGTCGCGCACGTCCGATGCCTTTTCGCCGAAGATGGCGCGCAGAAGCTTTTCTTCCGGCGTCATCGGGCTTTCACCCTTCGGCGTCACCTTGCCGATCAGGATGTCGCCCGGCTCGACCTCGGCGCCGATGTACACGATGCCGGCTTCGTCCAGGTTCTTGAGGGCTTCTTCACCGACGTTCGGAATGTCGCGGGTGATTTCTTCCTGACCCAGCTTGGTGTCGCGGGCCATGACTTCGAATTCCTCGATGTGGATCGAGGTGAACACATCGTCTTTCACGATGCGCTCAGAGATCAGGATCGAGTCTTCGAAGTTGTAGCCGTTCCACGGCATGAACGCGACGAGCACGTTGCGGCCGAGGGCCAGATCGCCCAGGTCCGTGGAGGGACCGTCGGCGATGGTATCGCCCTTTTCCACCCGGTCACCGACCTTCACCAGAGGCTTCTGGTGCAGATAGGTGTTCTGGTTCGAACGCTGGAACTTGTTCAGGTAGTAGATGTCGACGCCGGTGTCGGCGCTGGTGCTTTCCGATTCGTCCGCGTGGACGACGATGCGGGTCGCGTCGATCTGATCGACGGTGCCGCCGCGCCGGGCCACGATGGTGGCGCCTGAATCACGGGCAACCGGTGCTTCCATGCCGGTACCGACCAGGGGCGCTTCGGCCTTGATCAGCGGCACGGCCTGGCGCTGCATGTTCGAGCCCATGAGCGCCCGGTTGGCATCATCGTTTTCCAGGAACGGAATCAGCGCCGAGGCGACCGAGACAAGCTGCTTCGGCGAGACGTCGATGTAATCGATGTCTTCCGGGCGGACCATGACGAAGTCCCCGCCCTTGCGGCAGCTGACCAGGTCGTCGACGAACTTGCCGTTCTTGTCCAGGTCGGCGTTGGCCTGGGCGATCACGTAACGCCCTTCTTCCATGGCCGACATGTACACGACGTCGCCGGCGACCTTGCCGCCGTCGACTTTCCGATAGGGCGTTTCGATGAAGCCGTACTTGTTGACCCGGGCATAGGTGGCCAGGGAGTTGATCAGACCGATGTTCGGGCCTTCCGGCGTTTCGATCGGGCAGATGCGGCCGTAGTGCGTGGGGTGAACGTCGCGCACTTCGAAGCCGGCGCGTTCGCGGGTCAGACCGCCCGGCCCGAGGGCCGACAGGCGCCGCTTGTGGGTGACTTCCGACAGCGGGTTGGTCTGATCCATGAACTGCGACAGCTGCGACGAGCCGAAGAACTCGCGCACGGCGGCGGCGGCCGGCTTGGCGTTGATCAGATCGTGCGGCATGACGGTGTCGATATCGACGGACGACATGCGCTCACGGATCGCGCGCTCCATGCGCAGCAGGCCGATGCGGTACTGGTTCTCCATCAATTCGCCGACGGACCGCACCCGGCGGTTGCCCAGGTGATCGATGTCGTCGATTTCGCCGCGGCCATCCTTCAGTTCGTGCAGGGTGCGCACGACATCAAGGATGTCCTGACGGCGCAGGACACGGACCGTATCCTCGGTCTCGAAGCCCAGACGCGCGTTCATCTTGACGCGGCCGACGGCCGACAGATCGTAGCGTTCGGAATCGAAGAACAGCCCCTTGAACAGGGCTTCGGCGGTATCCAGCGTCGGCGGCTCGCCCGGGCGCATGACCCGGTAGATGTCGATCAGCGCTTCCTCGCGGGACGAGTTCTTGTCCACGGCGAGCGTGTTGCGCATGTAGGGGCCGACGTTGATATGGTCGATCGACAGGGTCGGAACCTTGGTGATCTTGGCTTCCGCGAAGGAGGCCAGGACTTCCTCGGTGATTTCCTCACCGGACTCGATATAGACCTCGCCGGTTTCCTCGTTGATGAGGTCTTCCGCGATGTAACGGCCGATCAGGTCTTCCGCCGGCACCAGGATGTCCTCGACGTTGGAGGATTCCAGCTTGGCGATGGTCCGCGCCGTCATCTTCGTGCCGATTTCCAGCACCACCTTGCCGGTCTTGGCGTTGACCAGATCGCTGGTCAACTTCTGACCCTTCATGCGTTCGGCGTTGAGCGGCGTCTTCCAGCCGTCCTTGACCTGCTCGAACACGACCTTGTCGTAGAAGTAGGCCAGGATGTCTTCGGCCGACATGCCGAAGATTTCCTGCGCGTCGAGGGCCTTGCCCTCCTCGGCCCGCTTTTCGCGCAGCAGTTCCGTGGCATCGTTGTCGAGCGCCATCAGAAGCGTCGTCACCGGCAGCTTGCGCCGGCGGTCGATGCGCACGTAGATCAGATCCTTGGCATCGAACTCAAAGTCCAGCCAAGAGCCGCGGTAAGGGATGACGCGGGCGGCGAACAGGTATTTGCCCGACGAATGGGTCTTGCCCTTGTCGTGGTCGAAGAACACGCCCGGCGAGCGGTGCATCTGCGACACGATCACGCGTTCCGTGCCGTTGATGACGAACGTGCCGTTGGCGGTCATGAGCGGCATGTCGCCCATGTAGACGTCCTGTTCCTTGACGTCGCGGATGGAGCGGGCGCCGGTTTCCTCGTCGACGTCCCAGACCACAAGCCGCAGGGTCACCTTCAGGGGCGCCGCGAAGTTCATGCCGCGCTGCTGGCATTCCTCGACGTCGTACTTCGGTTCCTCGAACTCGTAGCGGACGAATTCCAGGGTGCCGCGCTCTGAGAAATCCTGAATCGGGAAGACGGAGCGGAAAACCTCCTGAAGGCCGGTGTTGGTCCGGTCCTCGGGCTTGGTTTCACGCTGCAGAAACTGTTCATAGGACGTCTTCTGGACTTCGATCAGATTCGGCATCTCGGCGACGCACTGCAGGCGACCGAAATCCTTCCGAATGCGCTTGCGACCGGTAAACGTATTGGGCATTGAATGACCTCACGACGTACAAATATGTGTCCCCGGCCGGATCTCCGACGGGGTCGCCCCTCGACATTCGGCCGCCGTGACCGATTGCCTTGGCCCTGCTCTTGATCCGGACGCGGTCAGGTGTCGGGGAGACAACCACATGACCGATGGCCCGGCGAGGCCCCCTATCCACTTTCCCGGTCTCGGCAAGACCTGATACGGGCGGACAAGGTTTAGTCGGGTGGACCGCGGCGGGGTATTGATGCCCCGCCGCGGTCCGAACTCGTCACCGGGCGCTAGAGCGGCGTCCGGTGTTCAGCAAAAGAAACTACTTCAGCTCGACGGTGGCGCCGGCTTCTTCCAGTTTCTTCTTGATCGCTTCGGCTTCGTCCTTCTTCACGCCGTCCTTAACGGACTTCGGCGCGCCTTCGACCAGGTCCTTGGCTTCCTTCAGGCCCAGGCCAGTGATGGTGCGGACTTCCTTGATCACGTTGATCTTCTTTTCGCCGGCGGCGGCCAGGATGACATCGAATTCATCCTTTTCTTCGGCCACTTCGGCGGCGGCACCGGCACCCGGCGCGGCAGCGGCGACGGCGACCGGAGCAGCGGCGGAAACGCCCCACTTGTCTTCCAGCATCTTGGAAAGCTCGGCCGCCTCAAGGACGGTCAGGCCGGACAGGTCTTCAACGAGTTGTTCGAGGTTTGCCATTGTAAAATCTCCTACGGCTTGAACGGTTGTAATCGGTATAGATCAGGAGGCTCGGTTAGGCCGCCTCGCCCTGCTTTTGCCCATAGGCCGAAATGACCCGGGCAACCTGACCCGCCGGGGCCTGAAGCACACCGGCGATACGGGTTGCCGGAGTGTTCAGCATACCGACGAGCTTGGCGCGCAGTTCATCCAGCGACGGCAGCGTGGCCAGGGCCTTGATGTCTTCGACAGCAAGGGCCTTTTCGCCAAGCGCACCACCGACAAGCACCAGCTTCTCGTTCTTTTTGGAGAACTCGACCGCCGCTTTGGCGGCTGCCACCGGGTCCTGCGAATACGCCATCGCGGTCGGACCGGTGAACAGATTGCTGATGCCCTGGAACTGCGTTCCTTCTAGGGCGAGACGCGTGAGCCGGTTTTTCGTCACTTTGAACTTGGCCCCGGCCTCGCGCATGCGGTCGCGGAGATCGCCCATCTCGGCCACGGTCATCCCCGAGTAGTGGGTGACAACGACGAGATTCGTCTCGTTGAACGCATCCTTGAGGGACGCAACCAATTGTTCTTTTTCTGATCGGTCCACGGATCGTCTCCAGTAGTTGATCCGGACTGCCGCCAAAAGGCCACAGGCCGAACCGTTGCACCTAAGGCCTTTGCCTTGCGGCCGCCCGGCGGGCGGTCCAAAACAAAGACCAGCTCGCCTGTCCAGTGCAGTCGTTCAAGCCGCTCAACTGCCGGACCCACATGGAGCACCCGGCAGGAAAACGGTTTCACCACTGTCTCGGCAGGCGGGTTTCCCCATTAAGCCCCCTCCAAATCAAGGGAGCGCCTACTGTCTGGGACAGGTGGGTCGGGACCGGCGAACCTTCAAGGCTCTGGGTCCCTTCCCTTTCCGCGTCCCCGGAATCACTTCCGGCTGGCGGAAACTCTTAAATCGCGGCCGCCTGCCCTAGAGGGCGAAGCTGGCCACGTTGATCTTCACGCCCGGGCCCATGGTCGACGACAGGCTGACACGCTGCATGTACGTGCCCTTGGCGCCCGACGGCTTGGCCCGGTTGATGGCGTTGACGAAGGCGGCGATGTTCTCGCGGATCTGGTCCTCGGAGAAGCTCGCCTTGCCGACGCCGGCATGGATGATGCCCGCCTTTTCGACGCGGAATTCGATCTGACCGGCCTTCGCCGCCTTGACGGCGGTGGCGACGTCCGGAGTCACCGTGCCCAGCTTGGGGTTCGGCATCAGGCCGCGCGGGCCCAAAACCTTACCCAGACGGCCGACGATGGCCATCATGTCCGGGGTCGCGATGACGCGTTCGAAATCCATCTGGCCGTTCTGAATCGCTTCCATCAGGTCCTCGGCGCCGACCACGTCGGCACCGGCCTTGCGGGCTTCCTCGGCCTTGGCGTCCTTGGCGAACACGGCGACGCGCACGCTTTTGCCCGTGCCGTGCGGCAGTTCGACCATGCCGCGGACCATCTGGTCGGCGTGGCGCGGGTCGACGCCCAGGTTGATGGCCAGTTCGATGGTTTCATCGAATTTGGCCGTGGCGTTGGCTTTGACCATCTTCACGGCGGCACCCAGGTCGAGAGCCTCGTCCCGGTTGATGCCCTCAGCAGCGGCGCGCAGGCGCTTTCCGAATGTACGTGCCATCGTTCCTACTCCACCACTTCCATGCCCATGGAGCGGGCAGAGCCGGCCAGCATGCGGCAGGCGGCTTCCACGTCCGTGGTATTGAGGTCGACCATCTTGACGGCGGCGATTTCGCGCAGCTGCGCCATGGTCACACGGCCCTTGCTTTCATGGCCCGGCTTGTTGACGCCCTTCTGCAGCTTGGCAGCCTTCATCAACAGGAAGCTGGCCGGCGGCGTCTTCGTGACGAACGAAAACGTGCGGTCGCCGTAGGCCGTGATGACCACCGGAATCGGCATGCCGGGTTCCAGGTTCTGCGTCTGCGCGTTGAACGCCTTGCAGAATTCCATGATGTTGAGACCAGCCTGGCCCAGCGCCGGCCCGACGGGCGGCGACGGGTTGGCCTGCCCCGCCGGAATTTGGAGCTTGATCAGCCCCGCGATCTTCTTCGCCATTTCTCTATCCTCAGTCTTTCAAATGGCCGTCCGGAGCACTGCTCCCTTGGCCGGGTTACGCCCTCACCATGAGGGCCTGAAGAGCGTGGTGCGGCCAATGGCGGGCCTCCCACGCGGTTAAACCGTTGCCGGGTCTATACTTTCTCGACCTGGCTGTATTCCAATTCGACGGGCGTGGCGCGTCCGAAGATGCTGACCGCGACCTTGACCCGCGAACGCTCCTCGTCGACTTCCTCGACCATGCCGTTGAACGAGTTGAACGGCCCGTCGCACACCCGGACCTGCTCGCCCACTTCGAAGGTGACGCTCGGCTTGGGCCGGTCGACGCCTTCCTTGACCTGATACAGGATGCGCTGGGCCTCGGCCTCGGAGATCGGCACGGGCCGGCCCTTGCCGCCCAGGAAATCGGTGACCTTGGGCGTGTTCTTGACCAGGTGCCAGGTTTCGTCCGTGAGGTCCATTTCCACCAGGATGTAGCCCGGGAAGAACTTGCGTTCGGCGTTGATCTTCGATCCCCGGCGCATTTCAACGACGGCTTCCGTCGGCACCAGGACCTGGGGGATATGTGCCTCCATCCCGGCCTGACGGGCCTGTTCCTCGATCGACTGGGCAACCTTCTTTTCGAAGCCCGAATAAACGTGAACGACGTACCAGCGCAGTGCCATGGATCAGCCCCCCAGTCCGAAGACAAGGCGAATGCCGAACTGCAAAATCTGGTCGACGACCAGGAAGAACAGCGCGGCGATGATCACCATGACGAAGACCATGGCGGTGGAAACGCCCGTCTCCTTGCGCGACGGCCAGGTCACCTTCGCCGCCTCTTGGCGGACTTCCTGGATGAACTGGGCCGGGTTGGTTTTTGCCATAAATGTTTATCCGACTTCTTTTAAGTAAGGCTTCTTCGCCTTGTTCGTACGCCGACGGGGCCGTCTGCAACATCCGCCGAAACAGCCCCCTCGAAAGTGGCAGGGGCACCAGGGTTCGAACCCGGGACCTGCGGTTTTGGAGACCGCCGCTCTACCAACTGAGCTATACCCCTAAAGCCGCTTCGGTCATCCGGCGGCCCGGACAACGGGTCCGGGCGCCGGCCAGGTGACCTTGCTTTATATAGTCGGCCACGTTCCTTTATTCGATGATCTTGGAAACGACGCCGGCACCGACGGTGCGGCCGCCTTCGCGGATGGCGAAGCGCAGGCCTTCGTCCATGGCGATCGGCGCGATCAGATTGACGACCATCGAGATGTTGTCACCCGGCATGACCATTTCC
>JAVJVP010000009.1:0-17442 GCA_040221095.1 Rhodospirillales bacterium | reverse complement strand
CGGCATCGCGGGCGGCAAGGGCGGTGGCGGCGCGGTCGTCGGAGGCATCCCCCGATGTCCAGGCGGTCACGGCGGCGTCGGCGTTGGCGGCGACCACGGCGGCGGCCTCGGCCTCGCCGGCGCTGACCGCAGCGGCGGTCGCGGCGGCCTGGGCGCGGTCGGCTTCGGCCTGGGCAGCAGATCCCTTGCCGAGGGCGGCTGTCTGCGCCGCATCGGCGGCGGTTTGCGCCTGATTGGCGGCGTTGCGCGCGGCTTCGGCGGCATCGGCGGCAAGCTCGGCGGCACCCGGAATGTTGGACGTCGCCAGCGATTGCGCCGTGGCGGCGGCCTGGGCGGCGTCCTGGGTTGCCGGATCGTCGTCGGATGCCTGGGCTTCCGCCTCGTCGGCAAGGCGGCCGGCTTCTTCGGCGGCCACGGCCCGTTCGGCGGCGCGCTGGGCGGCGGCCTGATCGGCGGCGGCCTGAGCATCGGCGGCGGCCTGTTCGGCGGCGGCCAGGGCGTCGGCGGCGGCCGTTTCCGCCAGTTCCGCGGCGCGGTCCTCGGCAGACTGCAGGTCGGCATCGCTGCGGGCGTCACTGGCCGAGGCTTCGGCATTGTCGAGCGACTGCAGGGCGGCACCGGCGGCGGCGGCGGCGTTGGAAGCAGCCTGAGAAGCCCGGTTCGCCTGTGCCGAGGCTGAGGTCGCCTGACCGTTCAAGATGATGCTGCCGGCGCCGCTTGCGGCCAGGATCGCACGGTTGCCGTTGAGTTCGGCGGACACGGCGGCGGCGGCGGCGGCCTGTTCGGCGATCGCGGCCGCGGCGGCGGCGGTTTCCGCGATGACGGCGGCCGCTTCGGCGGCGGCGGCGTTATTGGCGGCTTCGGCGGTGGCGGCGTCCTGGGCGGCCTGCTGTGCCGTCAGGGCCAGTTCGGCGGCGATCGCCGCCTGTTGCTGGGCGGTGGCGGCATCGGCGGCGGCAGCGTCGGCGAAGCCCAGGGCTTCGTTGTAGGCGGCAAGGTCGGCGGCGGCTTTCGCGGCGGCGGCGGTAGCCGCAGCGGCTTCGGCGGCGGCGGCAGCTTCGGCTTGTCCCTGGGCGCTGCCAAGGGCTTCGTCGAAGTTGATGGCCTGAACCAGCGCCGCGCGCAGGGCGGCGACGGTCGTCAAGTCGGCATCGACGGTGATTGTGATGGTGCTGCTGACCGCGACGGCGGCAGTGACGTCCGGGTCGAGGTCCGCGGAAACGGTGATGGTGTAGGCGTCGCCGATTTCCGGCGTGCCGAGAATCGTTACCGTGGTCACCTGGCCGCCGGTTTCCGTGGTGGCGGTGGTCAGAACGGCCGCGCCGCCGTTGTCGTCCGTGGCGCCGCCGTTTGATGCGGAGACGTTAACCGTGAACGTCTGGTCCGGGACGTTGCCGGTGATGACGATGGTATCGGCGGTCGGGCCGGCCGTTGCCGACACCAAGCCCTCGTCGGCGACGGTTTCCTGTTTTGCGGACACCGCCAGGGCGGCGAACGCGGCCTCGGGGCTATCCGGTTCCGGATTGATGAAGTCGGCCAGGTCCGCGGCGGCGGAGGCGAGAACCGACTTGGCCTTGGCCAGATCGATCAGCTGTTCCGCCCGGTCCGTCTGCGCGGTGGCCGAGGCCAGGGCGGCGGCGCGCGCGGCCACGGCTTCCGCATTCTGGCTGGCGTAGCTCAGGTTGGCGGCGTTGGTGACCGCGGTCTTGAGGGTGGCGATGTAGCTGTCGAGCGACGCGATCAGGGCGTCGCGGACTTCGGCTTCGGCCGTGGCGACCTGGGTGCGCAGCGCCGAATCGCTGGTTGCGGCCGCCGGGAAGTCCAGGATATCGGCGCGCGCCTGCAGGTCGGCGTTGCCGCCGGCGGTGTCGGAGGCCAGGAACGTGGCGGCGTCGAACCCGGCGATGTTGACGGCGGCGTTGAGCAGCGCGTCGAGCGCCGAACTGGCGGCGGCGTTGGCGGCCACCTTGTCGGCGGTGCCGACGATGGCGTTGGCCTGCGCTGCGTCGGCGTAGGCGTTGACCGCGCCGGCCAGCAGCGACAATTGATTGGTGACGGTTGCGATGTCGTCGACGGCGATTTCCAGCGCCGCGTCCGCCTGGGCCTCGGTGGCGGCCTGGGCGACCGCCAGATACCCTTCGGCCTGGGCCTCGGCGGACTGCGCCGTCGCCAGGGCGTCGATGGCGGCGAGCGATTCGGTCAACTCGGCCTGCGCCACCGTTTCCAGGGTGGAGACGTTGGCGCGGGCCGAGTCGGCCACTGCCGTCGAGGCATCGGCGACCTGATCGGCGCCGTTGATATAGCCCGGATTGCCCGCCGTCACGTCGTCGAGGGCGTCCAGGTTGATCGTCGCCGTGGAACTGTCGGGGGCGGTGACGGTCGTCGAATTGCCGACGGCCAGGGTGCCGGCGTTGTTGGTGACGGTGACCTGGACCGTGGAGATGTCGTAGCCGCCGGAACTGTTCTGCGCCGCGATCAGGAAGCTGTCCGTCGCGCTGGCGCCAATGGCCAGATCGGCATAGGCGTCGGCGTCGGGCGTGTAGACGACGTTGCCGTCGGCGTCGAAGGTAACCTCGCCCTTATCGCCGTCGCCGATGCCGCGCGCGCGAGCCTGGGCCGTCTGCGCCGCGTTCTGGAACAGGCTGAAGACTTCTTCCTGAAACTCGACGGCCGCCTCGGCATTGGACTTGTTCTGTGTCGCCAGGGCCAGGGCCGCCGCAAGTGCCGGGGTGCTCGATCCCGCCGCCGTCGCTTCGTTCAACGCCGTGGTTGCGGCCGCCAGGGTGACTTCGGCCGCGTCCAGGTTTTGCTGCACGCCGTCGGCGGTCAACCCGGACAGGGTGCCGGAAGCGGTGGTCAGCGTGTCGCCGGACCCGGAGGTCACGGTGACATCGTCGGACACGGTGATCGTGCCGCCGACATTGGTAATGGTGACGGTGATGATTTGCAGATCGAAACCGCCGCTTTCGTTCTCGATGGCGATCTTGAATCTGTCGGTCGTGCTGTCGCCCGGGTTCAGGGCGGCGATGGTCGCATTGCCCGCATCGACGGCGTAGGTCAGCCCGCCGTCGGCTCCGGCGACCACATCGCCCTTGTCGCCGTCGCTGGCACCCTTCTGGATCGCTTCGGCGCTTTTCGCCGCGTCCTCGAAGGCATCGAAGGTCGCCTTATCGACGGCCTCGTCGATCAGCTTGGTCAACAGGTCGGCGCGGGCGGCCAGCACGTCGTTGGCGGCGGTGACGGCCTCGGCCTTTTCCGCGGTCGCGGTTGTCTGCGCGGCGGTCGTGGCGGCCTGCTTGGCGGTCAGGTCGGCCTGCGCCGTGCCGTCCTTGAAGGCCTGGGCGGCCTCGCGGGCCTGGGATGCGCCTTCGATCGCGGCGGTCGCCGTATCGGCGGCGGACTCGGCGGTGTTGGAATCCTGGACCGCCTGTTGGAACTGCGCGATGACCGCCGGATCGGCGGTGCGGGTCGCCACGAAGGCGTCCAGGGCGGTGATCGCCTGCGCCTTCAGGCCGTTGACGGTTTGGGCTGCGGTGACGGCGCCGGCCTTGGCCGTCAGCATGACCGCCGGATCGGTGGTGTTCAGGGTGCCCTGGGCGGCGGTCGCCGCCTGGTCGGCGGCGTCGGCGGCCTGCACCGCCAAGTTCAGCACCGACAGCAGCTCGGGCGGCAGGTCGGGTTTGGATAAGACGATGTCGCGGATCGCCGTGACCTTGGTGGTCACGATGTCGACGACGTTCTGCAGGTTGTTGATGTCGGCGGTCGTCGCCCCGGCGGCGACCAACTGACCGTTGATGTTGGTGCTGAACGACGTGGCGGCGGCGGCGCGCGCGGCGGCGACACCGCCGCCGGCGGCGGCGATGGCGTCGGTCTTTGCCGTCGTCGCGGCGGCGATGGCGGCGTTCACCACGGCGGACATTTCGGTGGCGGCGGTGACCAGGTTTCCCCCGGTCGCGCCGTCCAGGCCGACCGCTTCGCGCAAGGCCGCCAGGGTCTCGGCGTCGATTTCGCCGCCCGATGCGGCGACGGACAGCATCGCCTGCGCCGACTGGATCATGGTGACCAGGGCTTCGGACAGGGCGCGCGCGGCGTTCAGGGCTTCCAGCGGCGCGACCACGACCTCGATCAGGCTGTCCGTGTCCGTCGCGGACAGACCGGCGTTGGGGCCGAGGACGGAGAGCGAGCCGCTGAGCGAACTGACCGCTGACGAGGCGAGGGTTTCCGCGTTGGCCGCGGCGGTCGCGGCGGCATTGAGAAGCGCCAGCGCCTGATTGACAGAATCGAAGCCCGCCGAGTTGAATACGATTGTGTTGAAGTTGCCGACCCCGATCAGATTTTGGAGGGCGGTGATTTCCTGGGGGCTCAACTGCTGCTGCAGGGTTTGCAGGGTGAACCCGCCCGCCGGGTCGGCCGTCAGGCCGCGAAGCTGCCCGGCAATGCCCCGAAATTCGGCCGCCGTAAGACCGCTGACAGGATCAAGGACGAACGACCCTTCTCCGAACTGCTGCTGCAGGTTCTCGAATATCCCTTCGATCGTCGCCTTGGCGTTCTGAAGCTGGATATTGAACTTGATGGCGTCGATCGCGCCCTGATTGATCGACTGCTGCAATCGGTCGAGCTTCGCCGCCGTTTCGTCGCCCGGTCCCGGGCCGTCGCCTTCCTGCGTGCCCGGCTGTCCGGGGACGGCATTGTCGCCGGAACTGCCCGGAGGCTGGGGCAGGGAGCGCAGGACATCGGCGTACCGGGCCTGGATTTCCGCCGCCGAGATGACGATGGGCGGCGGCGGGGCCGTGTTGAACGAGGCGATGGAGACCGTGGCGCCGACCTGGTTGAGGACGACCGTGCCGGCGTTGTTGGAGATCACGACCTCGCCGACGAACTGGCCTTCCGGCAGGATCGTGAAGTTGCTCTGCTCGCCTTCCGGCGCGGCCTTGCCGGCCAGCGCCGTGCCGCGAATCCCGATGGTCGCCGTCGGCGTGTTGATGAGCATGTTGTCCGGACCGGTCTTGGCGATCTGGCCCGAGATGAAGGAGAACGCCCCCTGGACGATCGACGCCCCGAAGGTGCCGGACTGGGCCTGCGGGTCGTAGACCATTTCGTCCAGGACCATGCGGCCGTTGTCGGCGAGGGAGAACGTCGATTCGTCGGCGAATTCCATGCCGACCGCGCCCAGCGGGCCGGTTTCGATGACGTCGCCCTGATAGACCGGGTCGCCGACCTTGAGGACGGCCTTGGTACCGTCCGCGTGGGTCGCCTCGACCTTGCCCGCGACCGTGACGATCTTGCCGATCGGCTCGGCCGCACCCGCGGGGCCCGCCTGGGCTTCCATGCCGGGGGCGGCGGGACCGGCCAGTTTGACCGCAAGGGGGCCGTTGATGACGGCCCCGTCGGGGGTCACCAGATCCGGGGGATCGGCGAACTTGAAGAAGCTTTTGATGAGAACCTTGGAGCCGTCCTTGCCGACCAGCAGCAGATCCGGCCCCTGGCGCACGAACTGGGCCTGAAGAATCCAGCCGCCGTCAGGCACGTGGACCTGCTCAGTGCCCGCTGCATCAAGGACGAATGAATCGGCGCCGCTCCAATCCTGCGGTTCAGCACCTTTGTCGTCCGTGCCGGGAACAAACCGGTTTGTGGCCACCCCTTAAGTGCTCGCTCTTCCGTAATTGCGCGCCGGCAAGATCTTTCATGCCGCAACAATCAGCGTCTGCGCTTACCTTAAGTGTGATGGCTGGACACAGTGCTTCCGGCTATCCCCATTTGGGGAGGGGGAGAGATGCGGTGTTTTTGTTCGCGTTGGCCATGCCGTCACAAAATGACTTAAACCATGGACATGCTCTTTGGTGGGAAGGCCTTGGACCGGATCCACTGACGGAAACACCCTAACGTACCACCTCGGGGTGTCCGGCCCGAAGTCACGATCGATAACCTTACGGCGCTCTTCAAGGACCTTGCCGGCCCCTGGCGGTAAACTCAACTCCGGCCGCGTACAACCGACCAGGACAACGCTATCCCAAAAACTTGTCGTGGGAGCGCCCTAAGGTCCTGCGATGTCGCCGCAGCCAAGTGTCCACCGAGGAATAAAGCGCCTCGGCCTTGCATGGTTTGGCGATGTAATGGTGCGGACAGTCGGTCACGGCATTGGTGGTCAGCGCATCGTACTTGTCTGAAAATGCGATCCGCAGAATGGTCGGGTGAAGCACCGCAAACCGGGTCAGCAATTCGGCACCGTGCATGCCGGGCATGCGAATATCGCTGATAATCACGTCGTGAACCTGCATCTCGGCAGTCATCAGTGCCTCGGAAGCATTCAACACGTAGGAAATGTCCCAGCCTGGCGCCGCCTGCCTGAATTCCCGCCTTAGGCCGTCAAGGACCGCAGGTTCGTCATCGACGATGAGCACACGTGTTCTTTGTGGTAAAGCTATAGGCATGGCTTGATTCCCCGTTTTCAATTGCGTCTCGCCCGGACGGACCGGGGCAAGAGCAGGACGAGCAAATTTCGAGCCACACCGCTTCTCGCCCGGGGCCTTGAGCCGATGACGCCCCATGTCAGAGAGCAGCAGCCGACGTCAAGATCAATTTGACAAGCCCGGCCTGACGGCTGGTTTCGGTCTTCAAGTAGATTTGCTTCAGGTAGGTACGCGCGGTGCTGATGGTGACATTCAACTCTGCCGCCGCCTGCTCCGTCGTGGCGCCGCGCGCGAGCGCCGCGGCAAGACGGGACTCCTGCTCGGTCAGGCCAAAGATTTCGGAGAGTACTGGCGCGGATACCTCAGGTGGGCGTTCTGGGTCGGTCACGAACAGCAGAACCAGAGCCTTCCCGTCTTCTCCAGTGCCCGTCATCGCCTCCGCGCGCAGCGTGAAGGGCCGGGCAAGAGAGGGACGCTCGATGACCAGCACCTGCGCCGCCAGCGACACCTGAGACCGCGACAGCACGGCGACGGCATGATGCAGGGCAGCCGTATCGTCGAGACCATCTGCGCGCAACACCCGCTGCCGGTCCAATCTCAGGCCGTCACCAGCGGCCACGATCCGAGCACCCGGAGGATTCATGAAAATCACTTGGGTGGCCGCATCGACAACAATGACGCCGACCGGTAGTCGATTGAGCGCCGCCTCGCCAATCGCCGCAGCACCACCCGCCCGGCGTTCGCGCTCGCTGAGCGCGGCCGAGATACCCTCAGCTATACGCCCCGTCGGACAAGGCTTGGTGTAGAAGCGGAATGCGCCGGCCTCGTTGATGGCATCGATCGCTTGGACAAGGTCGGCTGTTCCCGTCAATACGATGATCTGCGCGGCCGGGTCGTGCATTTTAACTACCTGGGCCAGTTCCAAGCCATTCATGCCGGGCATCTGAAGGTCCGTGACGACGACGTCGAACGGAGCTTCGGCGAAGGCCGCCGCCGCCGCCGCCGGATCTGTAAAGAAAGTCATATCCCAGGCCTCAGCCTGCCGAAACAAGCTACGCCTCAGCGCCTCCAGCACCGGACGGTCATCATCGACGAACAGGATTCTCATTTTCTGCATTTAAGGGCGACCTCGCTTTTGCGAAAGGTATCCTCTTCTCCCGCGCGGCAGTCTACCCGTACCGGCATGTCGGTGGAATTCGTTTCATCTTCCCCCCCTCATATGGGGATACAGCCCATGTAATCCGGCTGTTATTCCGGGTCCGATACATATTCAAATTTGGACCCAAGGAAATGATGCTTACCAATAAGTTCCTCACCACGTTGGCATTCTGCAGTCTTCTGGCTCCTCCTGCGGCCCAATCTGTCAGCGCCTCCGAGCCGGCCAAGACGCTTCTCCTTGGTATCGTGCCGCAGCAATCCGCGACACGCCTGGCCAGGATTTGGGTGCCGATCATCGAGCGGCTGTCGAAGGAGACGGGCTTGACGATCCGTTTTGCCACGACCAAGGACATTCCCAGCTTCGAGCGTTGCCTTGCCAAGGGTGCCTACGAACTGGCCTATATGAACCCCTATCACTACACGGTATTCAACGACATCGCCGGATATCAGGCCTTCGCGCGCCAGGCAAACAAGCGTCTGCAAGGCATCCTGGTCGTGCGCCAGGAAAGCGCCGCCAATTCCCTGGCCGATCTGGACGGCCAAGACATCGCTTTTCCCTCACCCGCTGCTTTTGGCGCCAGTGTCCTGCCGCGCGCTGAAATGGCCCGCCAGGGCATTCAGTTTCAAGCTAAGTACGTGAAATCCCACGACAGCGTATACCGGGCAGTGGCGTCAGGCATCTTCGCTGCCGGGGGCGGTGTGAGGCGAACCCTGAACAGCATCCCGGACGACATCCGCGTGCAGTTACGCATCATCTACACCACCAAAGCCTACACCTCGCACGCCTTCGCCGCACACAGCTCGATGGATCACCGCGCGGTCGAACTCGTGGCGGAGGCTATGCTGCGTATTGCGACCGCCGAGCCTGCGCTGTTGACGCCGCTCGGCATGTCCGGTTTCGAACGCGCTGTGGATGCGGATTGGGACGACATCCGGGCCCTCGGCCTGACTCGCAAGCAGACCGACATCTCTGCCGAGGGAGGCGTGACATGTCGTTCCGACTGAAGACCATCCTCGGCATTGCAGGGATAGAAATCCTTCTGCTGTCCATACTGGTCGTCAGTGGCCTGAATTACCTGCGAGTGACGAACGAGCAACAGCTATTCACACGCGCCCAAACCACCGCACGCCTTTTCGCTGCCATGACAAGCGACGCTGTAGTCGCCCTCGACCTCGCCACTTTGGACGTCCTGGTGCAACAGACTTCGAACAATCCAGACGTTGCTTATCTTCGCATCCGTAACCGAAGCGGAAACGTACTAGTTGAAAACGGCGATCCTGACATCCTCGCGGCTCCCTTCGTCGAAGACGGCGGAATCGCCGCCGCCCGGTCGGATCAAAGGGTCGATATCGCCCATGCTATCGACGTCGGAGGTACAAACTTCGGCCGCGTCGAACTGGGCATCTCCACTGAATCGCTGGACGTCACCCTGGCGGATGCCACGCGCTGGATGCTGGGGATCGCGGGAATCGAGATCCTCCTTGTCGGCTTTTTCAGCTACGCCCTGGGGGGCATCCTCACCCGTCAACTGTGCGCGTTGCGAAAGGGCGCGCGGCTGGTGGCGGAGGGTAATTTCGGCTACCTGATCGCCGCTCGCGGCAACGATGAACTAGCCGATACGGCCTACAGCTTCAACCGCATGTCCTGCGCGTTAGCCAAGTACGCCGCCGACCTGGAAGCCGCCAAGGAAGACGCCGAAGCCGGTCGAAACCGCGCCGAAAGCGTCCTACAGGACGCCGTCGAAAGCTTGGCCCAGGGGGTACTGATCGCCGATGCGGATGGTAATGTCCTGCTGCGCAACAGCGCATTCGGGCGCAATTACCCCGATGCCGCCTGGACGATCGTACTCGCCACCACACTCGACGATGTCACTGCCGCCGTGAAGCCCTTTGTCGTCGGAGTCGGCGACGAGTGCGCGAAGGGCACGATAGCCGAGATCGAATACGCTGCAGCCCCGGCTCGTTGGACTTCCCGGCTCGAAGACGGACGCCGCATCCTGCATACACAGCGTCCGTTGACCAGCGGCGGCTCAGTTTTTGTTGAAACCGACGTGACCGCCATCTTCGAAGCTCAGGAGACCACCCGCCGGCTGGAACACGAACTGATGCAGAGCCAGAAGCTTGAAGCAGTCGGCACACTGGCGGGGGGAATCGCGCACGAGATCAACACGCCGATCCAGTATATCGGCGACAATCTTCATTTTCTCAAGGATGCTGCGGCGGACCTGTTGGCCGTCGCCGATGTCCACCACGAACTGGCCGTCGCCGCTGAATCTCAAGGACTGCTCGCCGATTGGGTCGAGAAGTGCCAGATCGCCTGGGATACGAAGGACCTGAACTTCCTGCGCGAGGAGACGATCCAGGCCGCCGACCAATCCATCGAAGGCGTACGCCAAGTATCCAGGATCGTGCTGGCCATGAAGGAGTTCTCTCACCCGGCCAGAAAAGAGATGGCGGCAATCGACCTTAACCGGGTTCTTGAGCGTTCCGCCGTCGTGTGCAAGAGCGAGTGGAAGCATGTCGCCGAGCTCGTTTTCGACCTGGACCCCGCGCTGCCTCAGATCACCGCCTTGGAAGGCGCGCTTAACCAGGTTGCCCTCAACCTACTGATCAATGCTGCGCACGCCATCGCCGGTAAGAACGCGGGCATGGGCTGCATCACCGTGCGGACCCGGCGTGATAGCGACCATGCGCGGATCGAAATCGCAGATACCGGTACCGGCATCTCACCCGAGATTCGCGACCGCATCTTCGAGCCCTTCTTTACGACCAAGGGCGTAGGACGAGGAACAGGCCAGGGCTTGGCCCTCACCTACGACATCGTCGTCAACAAACACGGCGGGCGTGTCGACTTCGTCAGCCAACCCGGTCAGGGGACCACCTTCATCATAACCCTGCCGATCAACAAATCCGCCGCCAAGGCCGCCTGACCGGAAGAACTAGCAAATGGACGACACCCAAACCGCAAACCGCATCCGCGTTCTTTTCGTCGATGATGAGCCCATGCTGCTACAGGGCCTGAAACGAATGCTGCGCGGCCAGCGCGATGTCTGGGACATGGACTTCGTGTCCAGCGCCGGAGCTGCCTTGGACTACATGCAGCAGACTTCCGTAGACGTCGTTGTCTCGGATATGCGCATGCCGGAAATGGACGGTGCCGCATTGTTGGACGAAGTCAGCCGGCGTCATCCGGAAGCAATTCGGTTGGTTCTCTCCGGTTACGCGGAGAACGAGGCGGTGTTGAAAACTATCGGTCCGTCGCATCAGTATCTGGCGAAACCCTGCGATGCGGAAGTCCTGATATCCACCGTGCAACGTTCCCTCAAACTGCGTCAACGGTTGTCCTCGCCCGAACTTCTGGCTTTCGTCACTGGACTCACAGCACTTCCCTCGGCACCGGCGATCTACCAGGACTTCATCGCGACGGTAGGCAAATGGCACGCAACATCCGAATCAATCTCCGACATCATTGAACGGGATGTCGGACTTACGACGACGATCCTGAAGCTGACCAATTCGGCCTACTTCAGCCTGCCTATGAAGATACTGAACTGCCGCCAGGCCATCCAACTCCTGGGCCTCGATACGATCCGCAGCTTGGTCGCCGCAGCATCCCTGTTCCGAGCCTTCGAGGGATCCTCGGTGCAGGCGGCGATACTCAATGCCATGTGCGACGATGCCCTCGCGCTCGCCGCCCTGGCGCGGAAAATCGCCGAAGCGGAGGGCTTTCCGTCCGACGAGGCCGACCGCGCCTGCTGCGCGGGACTTCTGGCCCATGTTGGCATCCTGATGTTTCTGGTAAGTGACGCAGCGTCCTATTATCGCGTCATCAAGTCCGTTCAGAAGGGTGACGCCAGCACCCTGGAGGCCGAACGCGCGGCGTTCGGCGCCTCCCACGTAGAAGCCGGAGCATACCTTCTGGCGCTCTGGGGGTTCGCCGATCCGATCGTCGAGGCCGTGTTGCACCACCATAATCCGTTGGCGGCGGAGACTGGAGCGTTCGACTTAATCGGCGCAGTGCACGTAGCCGAAGCGTTGTTGCCACCGCGCTTCGGCGCTGGCGAAAGCGGACTGGATCAGACCTACATCGACACCTTCGGGAAGGGTGCCAACGTCGCCGCCTGGCGCGACATGGGAGCCAGGCTTCTTCAGAAAGGAGCTCCCCTATGAAAGCGGAAGAAAGAGTTCTGTTCATCGACGACGACATTAATCTCTTGAGCGCAATCCGCCGACAACTGCACGGTAAATACGATGTGATCACCGTGCCGTCGGGCGCCAAAGGCCTTGAACTTCTAACCAAGGGCATGGCGCCGGCTGTCGTCATCTGCGACATGCGGATGCCCGGGGAATCCGGTGCCAACGTTCTCGAGACCTTCAGCCGACGCGCAGCTAACGCGGCCCGCATCATGCTGACCGGTAACGCGGACCAGGGCGCCGCAGCCGAGGCCGTCAACAAGGGCCACGTGTTTCGCTTCCTCACCAAGCCCTGCGCAAACGATGATCTTTGCAATGCCATCGATGCCGGCCTGCAGCACCATCGGGTACTGACCGCGGAAAAGCGGCTACTCGAGACGACTCTCGCCGGTTCCATCAAGCTGCTGTCGGACGTTGCCTCGCTGATCGATCCTGCTACGGCTGGAAATGCCCGCAAGGTTACCGCTTGGGCGACACGCCTAGCGCCGCAGATCCCCGGTGTCGGCGGTTGGGAGCTGAACTTTGCTGCCATGCTAGCGCCCCTTGGCCGTGTTGCCGTGCCGGCGGAACTGCTGGTACGAAAGGCACGCGGTGAGGCACTCAGCGCAGAAGAAGTCGGCATTTTCAGGAACACTCCCGAAGTCGGCAGCTCCCTTGTCGCCCACATTCCACGCATGGAGAACGTCGCCCGGGGCATCCTGTATCAGGATAAGCAGTTCGACGGCGGCGGCTTTCCAGCCGACGACATAAACGGCGCCAATATTCCCCTCATCGGCCGCGTCCTGCACCTGTTGAAGGCGGTTGTCCGCCTGACTGGCGGACATGAACCAGGCCCCAGCGTGTTCGATGAACTGGAACGCATGACGGGCTGCTTCGATCCCGACCTGTTGGCCGTTGCCCGCCGCGTTCTGGCCGTGGGCGCCGACCAGGCATCCGATGACGACCGCAAATCCGAATACGTACCTCTCTTCCTGCTGCGGCCAGGCCATGAACTGGTAGACAATCTGGAATACGAGAACGGCGGCCTAGTGCTTGCCACGGGCACGGTACTCAGCGCGGCGCAGATCGCTCGCCTACGCGTCCTCACCAAGGTTCACAAAGTGCGCGAGCCTGTGCAGGTGCTGCAACCTGCTGCGTGAAGTAACCTGGGAAAACGACGGAAGGACGACCGCCACATGGGACTTTATGGAAGCCAGGAACTAACCGGGAAGGAACGCACCTTTGCCCCGGATGAATTAATTGTCACCAAGACGGACTTGTCCGGTAAGTTAACCTACGTAAATAGGACTTTTTTGAAGATCTCCGACTATGATGAAGATGAGTGTCTGGGGGTCCAACATAACGTCATTCGCCATCCGGAGATGCCGCGTGCGGTCTTTGAACTTTTTTGGCGAACAATCCAAGCGGGCGAAGAGATTTTTGCTTTCGTAAATAATCGATCAAAGAACGGTGATAACTACTGGGTGCTGGCCCATGTCACGCCAAGCCGCGATCTAAGCGGGAATATTGTCGGCTATCACTCCAACCGACGCGTCCCGGAGCGGACAATCCTAGAAGAACGTATAAAACCACTTTATGCGGAACTTCTGAGTATCGAGCGTTCGGCGCAAAGTCCGAAAGAAGGGCTCGAAGCATCGCTTAAGACTGTTCTTGGGATGCTGAAAAACAGCAACGCGACTTTCAATCAATTCATGTTTTCGTTGGGGATCTGAGCCATGCTTTTTCAAAGAAATTGGGCGGAAATTCAACACGCAAACGAGACCATGAAACGCATTGTTGCTGGCGACTTTGAAGCTCGATTGACCCGCATTTCGGTTTCTGGGCCATTGGGCGAACTCCTACATCTGGTCAACGATCTGATTGACCGATGCGATGCATACGTTCGTGAGTCCTCAGCTTGCATGGGCGCTGTGAGCGAGAACAGCTACTACCGGAAGATCATCGAAACCGGGATGCAGGGAAATTTTTTGATCGCCAGCCAAACGGTGAACCACGCGCTCGACACGATGCAAAATCGGGTTAGTGATTTCGCTTTAGCGACCGATAATTTTCAGAAAACGGTAGGGCAAGTTGTTGAATCTGTCGCAAGCGCATCAACCGAGTTATCAGCTTCTGCTGAAACAATGGATAAGACTGCCAGCGACACGTCTGCTCAGGCGGAGGCCGTTAGCGATGCCGCAAGCCAAGCGTCCAACAACGTTCAAACAGTAGCTGCTGCTTCCGACGAGTTGACCGCCTCGATCCAAGAGATCAGCCATCAAGTGTCGTCTGCCTCCGACTCAGCCGGTGATGCAGCACGGGTCGCTCGCGAGGCGATTAGCCGAGTGTCCGAGCTACAAAGCGCAGCGCATCAGATTATCTCTATCTCCGACCTGATTGCTGACATTGCTTCGCAGACCAACCTATTGGCTCTCAACGCAACGATTGAGGCCGCACGGTCAGGTGAAGCAGGCAAGGGGTTTGCGGTCGTCGCAAGCGAAGTGAAGAGCCTGGCTAATCAAACAGCTAAGGCCACAGAGGAAATTGCGCAGCACATCAGTAACATTCGTCAGGCCTCCGAGAATACGGTCAGCAGTATCACCGAGGTATCAAGCAAGGTCGATGTCATTGCGGAAGCCAACGGCGCCGTTGCCGCGGCAGTGGAAGAACAGACAGCGGCCACAAATGATATTGCCAGAAATATCGAGCAAGCATCGACCGGCACCTCAGAAGTCAGCGCCAGCATAAAGCATGTTGCAGGCACGTCACAAACGACTCAGGGGGCTTCAAACGAAGTCAGTGCAGCAGCGCGCGACCTATCAAGCCAAGCGGAGACGCTGCGCGAAGTTGTTTCAATATACCTGGACCAAGTCAAAAAGCTCACCTAACAATCGCGTTAAGGCATTCGGTCCGGAACCGTCCGTTGAACGCATTGTCAGTAGCTTTGCCGGGTATCGAGAAGTCGAGCGTCACATCTTTTGCGTATGCCCATAGATCAAGATCGCGCGAAATGAACCCGGAGCCCTGGTCAACGCAGATCGTTTTCGGATAGCCGATGTCTCCGCAGACCCGCTCCAACGTCTTCGCCACGATAGCCGAGCCGCGGATCGAGCGCCGGCACGTAGCGTGACCAGGTATCGACAACCGTCAGGATGCGCAACTTCCGTCCCGTTGCCAATTGGTCATGCACAAAGTCCATGCCCCATACATCGTTCGAACCGACGGCGACCTGATGGTCCTCGCGCTTCTTCGCCTTGACCCACCGCTTCGGCGTCTTGTTCCGCAATTGCATCCCCAACTCTCTGTAAATTCGCCAGGTTTTCTTCATATTGATCACCCAACCTTCCCGACGCAGCAGAACATACACTCGGCGGTAGCCATAGCGCACGTGCGTCTTGCAAATCTTGCGGATACATCTTTCGAATTCGGCCTGCCCGGTCCGGCGCAGACGGGCTGGTACGTCATTATTTAATCGCGAGCCAATTCATCGGCTAGATCCAAGTGTGTTCGGTGCTCGGCCAACCAACCTGAGACGGCGGTATATAGGTCCTTTGCATCGCATGGCTTGGCGATGTATCGGTGAGGACAAGGGGTTATCGAATAGGTCGTCAAAGCATCAAATTTTTCCGAGAAGGCAACCCTCAAAACGTTAGGATAACGCGCGGCAAAGCGCGCCAGCAACTCGACGCCGTTCATCGCCGGCATTCGAATATCGGTAACGACCACGTCATAAGGAGCGAGTTTGGCGGCCATCAGCGCTTCGCCGGCGTCCTGAGCGAACGCAACCGTCCAATCAGGCGCCAGGCGCTTCAAGTTCCGTTGCAAGGCCTTCAATACGGAAATGTCATCGTCAACAATCAAAATACGAGCCGTTGAATTTTTCTGCACGGTCATTCGCTGATATTCCTTTCCCGGGTTGGCCAACATTTTACGGATGGGGGCGTTCGGCCTGCGTTGTTAGGCTGTAGCCTGTGCCATGGTACTCGCCATTGAATCGTATGCTTTTTTTTCCTGTGAGCACGGTAGCCACAACAGTTAAAATCCCAAGCGTCGGCGCAGATCATCGTCAGTGGCTCTGGCTTCATCCTCGTAGTATTCTTGGAGGAGGCTACCGACGGTGTCACCAGCCAAGGCGGCGAAAAGGTTACCACGGAATGCCTCTGGAAGATCCGCCGCGTCCAGCAGTCCACCTCGCACCATAGCCGCCGCCAGCACCAACATCGCTTTGTGGGCGTCCGCGTCCGGCTGCACGGCGACGCTTGTAGCGGCGCACGCCTGGTCTATGCTGCGCTGGCGATAGACGAAGACCTCGGTCAGTGCGGCAATCAGAGCCGTGCCATGGCAAGGCTTGGCTAAAAAGCGAACGCCCCGGCTCGAAATCGCGACCGCCCGATCTGTGGAGCAATGGCCGGATAGCGCCAAGGGCACCGTGTCGGGATAGAGGCTGGCGACCCGTTCAATCAGGACGTCACCACTCATGACCGGCATGCGGATGTCCGTCACCATCACGTCCACCGGCTCCTGTTCCATGACTGCCAGTGCTTCGCTGCCGCTTGTCACGAATGACATGTCCCATTCGCCGCGCCATCCGCGCAGTGTTCGGGCGATGCCTTGCAGCACGTGGGCATCGTCGTCGACGAACAGAATCCGGTTCATGGCGCCCATCCTCATGGTACTTCGACACGAAACTAGGTCAGCGCGCTTACTCCGACCACCCTCAAGTGGGGAGGGGGTCGAGAAACGACCCTACTCTCCGGCAGGCCCCTGAGGCGGTCCCAGAAAACCGGACAGTTGGTTAAGGTGTATTCCACCGGACCCGCCCTGTTCATCGCAAGCCCCCCCCAAATAGGGGTATTTCCACTTCGGATTGCAATGCGACTGTGTGCCGCTGAACCACCACGGCGGGGGCGTTGACTATTATGGGACAGTAACCCACAGATTTTGATGGTAACTGGCAGGTTCAAAGTTACCCACGCTGATCGAAGTAGGCCTGAACGATCCATAACATTGGTGGAATCGTCAACAAACTACCCAGGGGCTATGTACTATTGCCCCTGCCCCCCGGCGCCGGCACCTCCCCCCCTCTAGGTGCGGTGCCGGGGGACTTTTCCTCGGACAACGACATGTATTTTGCCAAATATCAGGCATTCGTGAAGGCCTTGGCTTACAGCTAACGGATCGGAAATCAGCCTTAAAATCGCCCGTTTTGTGCCGCGTTTCGGACTATTCGTTATTATTTTGGTCCGTTCGATTTCCCACTTCCGTTTTATCGCAAACGCACGGTCCCAGAAAATCATCGTATCGTGTGTCATTCAGCGCTATTGCCTCGATCTCGGAACAGGGCATCATAAGCATCACGAGGGTTTCTGCGTCGAACCCTGAACGACTTCCGTAGCCCCCCGACCTTGCCTCAGCTTGCAGAAACTAGGCTCCACCTATTTTTCCTGTTCAAGCTGACTTTGCCCGCTTACCTCATGCTTACCAGATACAAAACAACGCCCTAGAGAGAATTCTCTAAGGCGTTGTTTTTGTTGGTTGCGGGGAGAGGATTTGAACCTCTGACCTTCAGGTTATGAGCCTGACGAGCTACCGGGCTGCTCCACCCCGCGTCACCAAAGAGCGTTGTCAGTGCTGGTACGCCTGCGGCGCCTGGAATGAGCCGCGCGTTGGCGCGGGACGTTATGAAGAGGAATTGGGGGGA
>JAVJVP010000008.1:0-658995 GCA_040221095.1 Rhodospirillales bacterium | reverse complement strand
GTCAGCACCCCGAACCCGTGATCCGCAAGCGCCTTGCGGGTGCGCTCGGTGACGTCCTCGAATGACGCGTCGCTGATTGCCCGGTCGATTGTGTAAGCCATGAGACTTCTCCTTTGGTGCCTGTCGTCAGGGTTTCAATTGATATGGTATTTCATATACGACATATCAACGTCTGGCCCTGACGGCAGGATGCAGGAGAGGATCAGGCTGCCTTCGGCAACGTCTCCCGGCCGTGCGGCGCGTCGAGATCAAGCGCCGGCCCGACGGGCACGATTCCGGTCGGATTGATGGTCTCGTGACTGCCGTAATAATGGTTCTTGATGTGATCCATGTTCACGGTCCCGGCGATGCCGGGCATCTGGTAGAGTTCGCGCAGATAGCCCGAAAGAGCCGGATAATCGGCGATGCGGCGGTTGTTGCACTTGAAGTGGCCGACATAGACCGGATCGAAACGCAGCAGGGTGGTAAACAACCGCCAGTCGGCTTCCGTGATGCGGTCGCCCGTCAGATAGCGGCTTTCGCCCAGCAGGCCCTCGAGCCAGTCCAGGCTGTCGAACAGGTCCGTGACGGCTTCGCCGTATGCCTCTTGCGTGGTCGCGAATCCGGCCCGGTAGACGCCGTTATTCACCGTCCGGTAGACCCGGTCGTTGACCAGGTCGATCTCATGGCGCAGATCGCAGGGGTAGTAGTTCCCCGGCTTGGCGCCGACGCCGTCGAAGGCCGAATTGAACATGCGGATGATCTCGGCCGATTCGTTGCTGACGATCGTCCCCGTCCGCTTGTCCCAAAGCACGGGCACGGTGACCCGGCCGGTGTAATCCGGCTTGGCCGCCGCATAGACCCGGTGCAGGAAGCGCGCCCCCAGGACCGGGTCGGCGCCGGCGGCGATTTCCCAGCCGTTTTCCAGCATCAGGGGCTCGACCACGGTCACCGGAATCATGTCCTCCAGGCCCTTGAGGGCGCGGAAGATCAGGGTCCGGTGGGCCCAGGGGCAGGCCGCCGCGACGTAGAGATGATACCGTCCGGCCTCCGCCGTGAACCCGCCGTGGCCGGTCGGCCCAGGGCCGCCGTCCGCGGTTACCCAGTTGCGGAAGGCGGCGTCCTCGCGCTGGAAGCGGCCGCCGGTCGCCTTGGTGTCGTACCATTGGTCGCGCCATTCGCCGTTCACGAGCTGTCCCATTGTCTTAACTCCTTTCCTGCGGCCGCCGGCGCTCAGGCCGCCTGGGCGACCTGGGCGATTTCCGCCTGGGCGGCCTTGATGCCGTCGTCGCCCTTGGAGGTGCCTTCGGCATAGATGAACGAGATGTTCTCAAGCCCGATGAAGTTCAAGGCGCGGCGCAGATAAGGCTCCAGGTGATCCAGGTGGTTGAACGGCGTGCCCGGGCCGTAGACGCCGCCCCGCGTGGTCACCACATAGACCGGCCGGTCTGTGACCAGACCCTTGGGGCCCTGGCCCGTGGGCTCGAAGGTGCGGCCGATGCGGGCGACCTGGTCGACCCAAGCCTTGAGCGACGACGTGATGCCGAAGTTGTGCATGGGAGCGGCGATGACGATGGCGTCGGCGGCGAACACTTCGTCGATCAACGCGTCGGACAGGGCCAGCTTCTGCCGCTGCTCGGCCGTGCGGTCGTCCTCGGGCGTATAGAACGCGCCGATGGTTTCCTGGTCCAGGTGCGGCGGCGGGCTGGCACCCAGGTCGCGGATCACGACGCGGCTGTCGGCGGCGTCGCCGGCCAGGCTGTCGGCCAGGTTCTGCGCCAGGGCGCGGGAAGCGGAGCCTTCCAGGTTGGGGCTGGAGCTGATGAGAAGGATGCTCATGGTCGGGTCCTTTCGGTTGTCTGGTGGGGCCGGGCTGTTGATGGGGACCCTACGCTTGAGCGTATTTGTAGACAATTTACCTAAATGGAATATAATTGTTTCTATAAATAAACAATGAGACGCGCATGGATAACCTCACGGGCATGGCCGTTTTCGCCAAGGTGGTGGAAACCGGGACCTTCACGGGCGCCGCGCGGGCCATGGGCCTGTCCAAGGGCGCCGTCAGCAAGCAGATCGCCCGGCTGGAAGACCGCCTGGGCGCGCGTCTGCTCAACCGCACGACCCGGCGCTCCAGCCTGACCGAGGTCGGGGCGGCGTTTTACGAGCGTTGCCGGCGCATCGTCGCCGAGGCGGAGGAGGCGGAACTGGCCGTCACCCGCCTGCATGCGGAGCCCCGGGGCGTGCTGCGCGTCAACCTGCCCATGTCCTTCGGCATGATCCACATGGCCGACGCCCTGCCGGACTTCATGGCGGCATACCCGGAAATCAGCCTGGACGTGACCCTCGACGACCGGGTCGTCAACGTGGTCGACGAAGGCTACGACGTGGTCATCCGCATCACCGAACTGCCGGACTCCTCCCTGATCGCCCGGCGGCTGGCGCCGTTCCGCATCGCGACCTGCGCGTCGCCGGCCTATTGGGACGCGCACGGGCGGCCCAAACATCCGGCCGATCTGCGCAACCACGCCTGCCTGCTCTACAGCTATCTGTCCAACCTGAACGAATGGCGCTACCGGGGGCCCGACGGCCCCTTCGCCGTGCGGGTCGACGGCCCCATGCGCGGCAACAACGGCGATCTGCTGCGCGCCGCCGCCGTGGCGGGGCTGGGCATCGTCCGCTCACCGACCTTCATCGTCGGCTGCCATCTGGTCGAAGGGCGGCTGGAACAGGTGTTGGCGGAGTTCGAGGACGACGACCGCGGCATCTACGCCGTCTATCCTCACAACCGGCATCTGTCGGCCAAGGTCCGCGCCTTCGTCGATTTCATGGCCAAACGCTTCGCCGACCCGCAATGGGTGTGCATGAACGTCACCTGAACGGCCCCCTGACTGGGGGGCGGGTCAGTGCGCCGGGCCGCTGGGGGCGGGCAGGCCTTCCAGTTCCACGTTGACGCAGGCGACCTTGCCGCTGGCCACGGCGCGGTCGAGCGCGGCATCCAGTTCCGCCGGGTCGGTCACGTATTCGCCGTATCCGCCCAGGCCTTCCACGGCCAGATCATAGCGCGCCCCCGACAGTTCGCAGCCGATCAGGCGGTTGGAGCCGTATTCGCGCAGCTGAATCTGGTGTTCCGCGTTCCACCGGTGATCGTTGCCGATCACCACCACATAGGGCGTGCCGGCGCGGGCCGCCGTCTCGAACTCGGCGAAATGAAAGCCCACGGTGCCGTCGCCCATCAGCGCGAACACGGTGGCGTCGGGTAGCGCCTTCTTGGCCCCCAGGCCGTAGCCGAGACAGCCGCCGATGACGCCGGAAATGCCGTTGATGATGCGCTTGTCGGCCCGCGTCGCGGCCTGGGCCCATTGCCCGAATTCGCCGCCGTCGATGATCAGCACGGCGTCCTTGGCCTTGTCGATCTGGCGTTGCACGGCGGCGCAGACCTGGGCCGGCGAGATGCCGCCGTTGGTCCCGGGAGCACCCGGCGCGAAGCTGCGCTGGGCGACCTGTTTCGCGACCTTGGCCCGCCAGGCCTGATGGGCCGAACCACTGGCCCCCTGGGCGATCAGGGCCCGGGCCGCGTCCCGGGGATCGGCGGCCAGGGCCGTGACGATGCGGTCTTCCAGGTTGCGGTGGGCGCGGTCGCGCTCGTCGGCGTCGGCGGCGACGCAGATCCATTTGCAATCGGCGCTGAAGATGTTGGTCCCGGCGAAGCCCAGGGTGAAGTCCACCCGCTTGCCCAGGGTGACGATCAGGTCGGCCTCGGCCAGGATGCCCGCGATGCTGCCGAGGGACGGGTCCTTCAGGCCGCGCGGGCTTTCCATCAGGGCCACCGGAGCGTCGAGCGCGTCCGCCAGTTCGGCCATCACGCCCGGGCTGCGCGCCGTGTTCAAAACCGGCCCGCACAGGATAATCGGATGCTGGGCCGCGGCCACGGCGTCGGCCACCCGCTTGGCGTCCTCGGCCGACAAGGCCATGGCTTCGCGGGCGAAGGCGCTGGCGGGGGGTACGGCACCGCCCGTGGCGTCGGCCTCGACCACGTCGAAGGCGAGGGACATTTGGACCGGCCCGGGCCGCCCCGATTTGGCCGTGCGGATCGCCCGCGCGGCGGCGGTGCCCAGGTCGGCGGCCCGTGTCGGGCGGATCGACAGTTTGGTCAGGGGGGCGGTCATCGGCACTTGGCGCATTTCCTGAAATGCCCCCCGGCCGTCCTGGGCGACGGGGGAATCGCCGGTCAGCAGCAGCACCGGCGTGTCCGATTCCCAGGCCGTGTACAAGCCGCCCATGGCGTTCGCGGCCCCGCCGCCGGCCGTCACCATGGCGACGCCGATATCGCCGGTCAGCTGGGCATAGGCCTCGGCCATGTAAACGGCGGCGGCTTCGTGGCGGGTGTGGATGATCTCGATGCCCGCGTCGAAACAGGCGTCGTAGACCGGCATGATCTGGTTGCCGGACAGTGAGAAAATGCGTGTCACGCCGGCGGCCGCCAGCGACTTAACGAGAAGGTCTGCGCCTCGCACGGTCGATCCCCTTGAGTGTTAATGCTGTGTCATGGCGAGAAGCCGCCAGCACAATGGTTGTAGCACCTGTGGACATTTCTGGAACCCCGCCGCTTGGGCGCCGAGGGCCTAGACCGGGACTTCGCCTTCCAGGATCACCCGATGCATGATGCGGCCTTCGGTGGCGTCATAATCCCGATGCGCGATGTGCAGCGTCGCCCTGTTGTCCCACAGCACCAGGTCGCCGGGCTGCCAGGTGTGGCGGTAGGTGACGTCGGGGGTGATGGCGCGCGCCAGAAGGTCCTGAATGAAGGCGCGGCTTTCCGCCGGCTCCATGCCGTCGATGCGTTCCGTCTTGCCGGGATGGACATAGATCGCCTTTTTCCCCGTTTCCGGATGGGTGCGGATCAGGGGATGGCGCTGCGGCGCCTTGGTCAGGGCCTGACGTGCATCCTCGCCGACGCTGCCCGTGTCCTGTTCGATCACGTTGACGGTGACCAGGGGGTTGAGCTTTTCCTGTTCCGCCGCCGGCAGGCCCGCATAGGCGGCCTGCATGTTGGCGAAGCTGGTGTCGCCGCCCTTGGACGGCAGCTTGACGGCGTACAGCATGGTCATCTTGGGCGGGCGGGCGTGGTTGGTGTGGTCCGTGTGCCAGGCGCGCGACCCCGTGGGGATGGCCTTGCCGTCCTCGCCCTTGTCCGACTGGCGGCTGTCCAGCACGACGATTTCCGGGTGCTCGGGCATCAGAATTTTCGTCAGATGCTGCGGCATCAGGTCGCCGAACAGGCGGGCGGCGTCCAGATACTGTTCGGGTGTCAGGTTTTGCTTGCGCACGACCATGACCAGACGGTCGGACAGGGCCGCCTGCAGGGCGGACAGGTCTTCCGCGGCCACGGGGCCGGCAAGATCGATGCCGGTCGCCTCGACCCCGAAGGTCGAGGACAAGGGATTGAGAGATACAGACATGGGCGTTTCCTCCGGTGCCGCCCGGCTATTCCCGCCGGTTCGGACCAAATGCGCCCCCCTGGAGGCATGATAATCACGCCCTTGGGCCGGACGCAATGGCCGGGGAAAGGGAATCAGCGTCCTTCGCGCCACCAGGCGGCCATCAGGGTGCCGAGCGCCAGCACGGCGAGCAGCAGCCCCGACAGCAGGGGAATGTCCTTCAGCCCCGTCACCACATAGGCCTTATGGGCGACCAGCCCGACCCAGCCGCGCCCGGCCAGGTCGCGGCCCGGATCGACGCGGCGCACGTCGGGCACGCCGTCGGTGAGCCAGCGCACGGACCCACCGGTGATGTCCGTGACCGGCGCCAGGACCGCGTCCGTGGCGCGCAGGTCCGACAGTTCCAGCGGGTTCAGTTCGCCCGACGCGACCAGGGCCTGATGCTCGCCGTCGCTCAGGCGGTACAGCCCGATTTCCGCCGCCGCCAGCTCGCCCCGCCACAGGCCGGGTTGGGCGTTCTTCAGCTCAAGTTCCTGGACCTCGCCCGAGGGGGCGGTGACCGTGACCTTGGCGACGGCGTCCTTCAGGCTGCGCCGCTCCACGGTCAGCTTGCCGCCGCGCACGCGGGCGTGCAGGGCTTCTTCTTCCAGGTCCGGTTCGCGCATCAGCCAATGGGCCAGACGGCGAAGCAGTTCGCCCTGCGGCCCGCCGCCGTCGTAGCCCCGCGCCCACAGCCAGATGTGGTCGGACATGACCTGGGCCACGCGGCCCTTGCCGATGCGGTCGAGCAGCAAAATCGGCTTGTCCTGCAGGCCGGTCATCAGCGACACGCCGGCCGAGGCGTCGCCCGGAATCTGGCGGAACCAGCGGCCCCATATGGGGTCCGCCTTGGGATCGGCCCCGGGGCGGATCAGGGCCGCCGTCACCGGATGGCGCAGGCCCGTGTCGGACACCCTGGGCCGGAATCCGGATTCCAACACCTCGCCCGTGGGGGCGGCCGGCAGGATTTCCCGCAGCGGTGTGTGATAAAGGCTGGCCCGGCCCGCGAACTCCGGCCCCACGGCCATCAGCAGGGCGCCGCCCTGGCGCACCCGCTCGGCGATGTTGGCCAGATGCAGGGGCTGCAGCACGCCGCGCTTGAGGTAGCGGTCGAACACGATCAGATCGAACTCGTCCAGGCGCTCGACGAACAGCTCGTGGGTCGGAAAGGCGATCAGCGCCAGTTCGTTCAAGGGCGTGAAGTCGTCCTTGTCGGGCGGGCGCAGAATGGTGAAATGAACCAGATCGACGGAGGGATCGGACTTCAGCAGGTTGCGCCAGGTGCGTTCCGCCGCGTGGGGCTGGCCCGAAATCAGCAGCACCCGCAGGCGGTCGCGCACCCCGTTGACGGACACCAGGGCCCGGTTGTTGACCGTGGACAACTCGCCCTCGGCCGGCGCCACGGACATTTCAGCCAGGGACGGCCCCGCGTGTTCCAGCTTGAAGGTGAAGGTCTGATCCTCGCCCACGGGGACCAGGGCGGTCGTGCCCTCGGCGCCATCGATCTTGAATTCGACCCGGGCCGAGGGACGGGCCGTGGTGCCGTCGGTCTTGGCGTGCTTGTCCTCGATCCGGTAGGTCAGGGTGACCTCCTTGCCGACGATGCCGTATCCGGGGGCGTTCTTGACAACAAGACGGCGGTCGATCTCATCGCGCTTGCCGGTCAGCAGCACGTGCAGCGGCCCGCGCACGCCGGGCAGCTTGCCCTCGGCGATGTCCTTGGGCAGGTCGTGGACCTGGCCGTCGGTGATGATCACGGCGCCGGCAAAGCGGTTCGGCGAAATGTCGGCCGAGGCCGTGGCCAGGGCTTCCATCACGCGGGTGCCCGGGCGGTCGTCGGTCGCGGAATCGGTGACCTCGACGATGCGGTATTCCAGGTTTTCCTGGCGGTCCATGGCGGCGACCAGGGCTTCCTCGGCGTCGGACATCTGCTTGCGCCGGTCGCCGGTCTTCTGGCTCGACGTGCGGTCGATGACGATCAGCGCCTCGTCGGGTTGCGCCTCGCGCTTTTCGTTGACGATGCGGGGATCGGCGAGCGCCAGCAGCATCACGCAGAGGAACAGGAAGCGGAACAGCGATCCCGCCGCCCGCCGGTAGAGCCCCACGGCCAGCAGGGCCAGCCCGATGGCGCCGATCAGAACCAGCACGGCCATGGGCACCAGGGGCGAGAACTGTACGGCGGCGGCGGACATCATTGGCCGAGCCTCCGGATGATCGCCGGCAGGTGCACTTGATCGGCCTTGTAGTTGCCGGTCAGCACGTACATCACAAGGTTGATGCCGAAGCGGAATGCCAGTTCACGCTGCCGCTCGCCGCCCGGCACGGCGGGGTAAAGGGCCTGTTGCGTGTCTTCGTCAAGGGCCCAGGCGGCGGCCCAGTCGTTGCCGCCGGCCAGTACCGGCGAGACCCCGTCGTTGACCCGCGCCCCCGCCCGCTCGACCCAAAGGGCACTGCCGGTCCAGCGCCCGGGGAAGTCCTGCAACAGATAGAACGACCGGGTCAGCACATGGTTGGCCGGGGCGACCACCAGGGGCGGGATGTCGAGCTTGCGCGCCAGGGCGCGCAGTTCGCCCAGGTCCGCCCCCCCGGCGCGGTCGCGGGTGTCGAACAGGATGGTGCCGCCGTTCTGCATGTAGGCGTTGACCTTGATCCGCGCGGTCTCGGTCATGTCGGCGGCGCCCGCCGTCACGGGCCAGTACATCAGCGGGAAGAACGACAGATCGTCCCGATTCGGGTCGACCCCCTGGGGGTCCGACAGTTCCGCCGCCGTGCGCCGCCGCACGATCAGGCTGAGGCCCGTCAGGCCGAGGCGGCTGACCCGGTCCGTTTCCGCGTCGCCGGTCAGGACATAGGCGAGGCGGGTCTGGGTGCTGTTCTCCAAGGCGTAGGCGTCCGTGCCCGAAAGCGGGGCCGGGGCGGTGGCGCGCGGCGGCACGGTGATTTCCTGCGCCGTCGCCGTGCCGGCGGCCCCGGCCAGGACCAGGGCCAGCAACGGGGCGGCCAGGCGCGGCAGGCGCAGCAGGCCGCGCAGCCACAGGCTGATGGCGAAATCGGCGAGCGCCAGCAGGGCCGCCAGGATGAACAGCCAGGGCCGGATGTCGATGGCCGGGCTGCCGCCGTAGGTCGCGCGCCCTGCGGCCACGGACAGGTCGCCGAGCGGTTTCGGCACCGCCGCGTCGCGCCCCAGGTTGAGCGCCCGGCGGTCGTTGCCGCGGCCGTACAGCCCCGGCGGGTGCAACGGTGACACGGGCGTTGCGGCGAAGGCGTCCTGGGCGATGGAGCCCGTATCCGGCGGCGCATCGCCGAGCGCGCCGAAGGCGTCCAGCGTCTGGATCGGCTCCAGCGGCGGGCCGTGGCCGGTGTCGACGACCCCCTGGCTCAGGCCGACCAGCCGTTGCAGCATTTCAACCAGCAGGCCCGACAGCGCCAGGTTGGACCATTGCGTGTTGGCCGTGGTGTGGAACAGGATCAGCCAACCCTTGCCCTGGCGCTCGGCGGTGACCAGGGGGGTGCCGTCGGAAAGCCGCGCCCAGGTCTTGCGTTCCAGGTCCAACGACGGCTGGGCCAGGACCTGGCGGGTCACCGTCACGTCGGGCGGCACGGCCAGGCCGTGGAATGGGCTTTCCGCGTCGAACGGGGCAAGGCTGGCCGGCTGGGTCCAGGACATGGCGCCGCCGATCACCCGGTCGCCCCGGCGCAGCGGCACCGGCACCAGGGGCGTCTCACCGCCCTGGACGGCTTGGCCGCTGGTCGCCTGGGCCAGCAGCGGCCCGGCGAAGCGGAGCGCCACCCCGCCGTCCTCCATCCAGGCGGTCAGGGCCGCGCGGTCGGGCCCGGCGACCGTGCCGGGGTCGGGCAGGATCATCAGGGCCAATTGGCGGCGCAGCAGGCCGCCGATGGTGCCCTGGCGGATTTCGCTGAACGGTTCCAGCGCCCGGGTCAAATAGAACACGGAGGACAGCAGCGGCAGTTCCGCCCCGCCGTCGCCGGTCACGATGCCGACCGGCCGCCGCCGCCAGCGTTCGTCCAAAAGGATCACGGCGGCCGCCGATCCGGCGTCCTCCAGGTCGAGGCGGACCAGCTTGTTGGCCATTTCCGCCGGCAGGTCCAGACGCGCCTCGGCGGCGTCGTCGCCGGCGTTGAACAGAACCTCTTCCCGCGCGATCAGCCGCCCATCCAGGGCGAAGGCGCGCAGGAACTGGGTCTCCTCGGCCCGCGCGTCGGCCCGTTCCACCCGCACGGTGATGATCCCGCCGTCAAGCATGGGCGGGCGCAGCACCTTGGGCATCACCGTGCCGGGACCGTCGGTGACGACGGTCAGCGCCCCGAACCCAGCCAGGCCCTGGGCGAAGGCGTCGGCGGCCCCGTGGTCGAGTCCATCCGACAGCCACACGACCTGGGCGCTCCGGTCCTGGGCAAGGGGGCTTTGGTCCATTGCTTCGAGCGTCGCCGCGCGGTCGGACGGCCAGGGCCGCGGCTGCAGGGACTGGGCGAAGTCCTGGGCCTGGCGCGGGGTGAAGGCATGGACCCGGTCCGTGCCGGCCCCGGCCGGCGGGGCGGCGGTGGTGACGATGGTGACGGGGCGGCCGTCGCGCGCCGCCTGATCGGTCAACTGGACCAGCAGGCGCTGGCGTTCCGGCCAGCCTTTGGCGGCGGACCAGCCGTTGTCGACGGCCAGGACCAGCGGGCCGGAGCCCTGCCACTGGGCCGCCTGATTGATCAGCGGGCCGGCGGCGGCCAGGACCAGAAGGCCGGCGATGGCGAGGCGCAGGATGATCAGCCAGGGCGGCGTCTTGGACGAACTTTCCTCGCGTGTGACCAGGCCCAGCAGCAGGCGGAACGGCGGGAAGGTGACGCGCGTCGGTGCCGGCGGGGTCAGGCGCAGCAGCCACCAGATGACGGGCAGGGCCAGCAGGCCGAGCAGCGCCCAGGGGGCCAGGAATGCGAAGGAGCCGAAGGCGAGCATGGGGTCAGCCGTCTCCCCGCCTAGTGCCGGATGACTTGAGACAGCAGCTGATAAAGCGACATCAGCACGGTCTCGGGCGGGCGGTGGGTCATATGGCGGGTCAGGGTCCATCCGAAGGACCGCGCCACGGCGTCGAGTCCGGCCTGATGGTGGGCCAGTTCCTCGCGGTAGGCCTGGCGCACGCTTTCGACGCGCCCGATCATGATGCGGCCCTCGCCCTCGGGGCCTTCGAATTCGACCCGCCCGTCGAACGGCAGGGTTTCCTCGGCCGGGTCCAGGATCTGCACCAGATGGCCCTCGACCCCGTGGTCCGAAAGGCGGGCGATGGCCTTGCGGGTTTCGCTCAAGGGCGCCAGGAAATCACCGAACAGCACGACGCGCCCGTGGCGCGGCACGAATTCCGGGCCCGGCAGGCTGCCGGTGGCGCCGGTTTCGGCCCGTTCCAGGGTCGTCGCGATGCGCAGCAGGGTGTTGCGGCCCGTGGCCGGGATCATGCCGGTGCCCATCAGGGCGATGCGCTCGCCGGCACGGACCAGAAGCGAGGTCAATGCCACGGCCAGAACCTTGGCCCGCCAGCCCTTGGACAGGGGGCCGCCGTCGGACGCATAGTCCATGGACGGCGATCCGTCGGCCCACAGCCACACGCTCTGCGCCGCTTCCCATTCCATTTCGCGGACATAGACCGGATCGGACTTGGCCGATTGCCGCCAGTCGATCAACTGCGTCGAATCACCGAATTCATAGCGCCGGAACTGCCAGAAGGTTTCGCCCTGGCCGACCCGCCGCCGCCCGTGCACGCCCTGGCTGACCGTCGACGCCACGCGCTCCGCCGCCACCAGAAGCGGCGGCAGGCCCGAGGCCGCGGTTTCGGCTTGGTGGTGAAGGTCGGGTGTGTCCAGCGGGTTCGCCATGCGTTGTCTGCCCTTGGGCCGTTGCGCCGATCGCCTCCTAGTCGATGATCTGGCAGAGGCGGTCGATGATCTGGCCGACGGTCACGCCCTCGGCGCGGGCGCCGAAGGTCAGCGCCATGCGGTGGCGCAGGATGGGATGGGCGAGGGCGTGGACATCCTCAATCGAGGGCGACAGGCGGCCCTGGATCATGGCCCGGGCGCGGACGCCCAGCATCAGGGCCTGGCTGGCGCGGGGCCCCGGGCCCCAGGACACGTAATTGCGGATTTCAGGCAGGTCCGAGGCGTCGGGCCGCCCGGCGCGGACCAGCTTGAGGATCGCCTCGGCGACGCTTTCGCCCACGGGGACATGGCGGACCAGAGACTGGGCGCGCATCAGGGCCTTGGGGTCCATGACCCGCTTGGCGTCCTGGGTATCGGCGCCGGTGGTCTTGATAAGGATTTCCCGTTCCGTTTCCAGGTCCGGATGGGTCACGTCGACCTGCATGAAGAAACGGTCGAGCTGTGCTTCGGGCAGGGGATAGGTGCCTTCCTGTTCCAGTGGGTTCTGGGTCGCCAGCACGTGGAACGGCTGCGGCAGGTCGTGGTACTGCCCGGCGACGGAAACCCGGTGTTCCTGCATGGCCTGCAGCAGGGCCGACTGGGTGCGCGGGCTGGCGCGGTTGATTTCGTCGGCCATCAGAAGCTGGCAGAACACGGGACCCTTGACGAAGCGGAAGCCGCGCTTGCCGGTCTCGCTTTCCTCCAGAACCTCGGAGCCCAGGATGTCGCCGGGCATCAGGTCGGGTGTGAACTGGACGCGCTTTTCATCCATCCCGAACACCTTGCCCAGCGTTTCCACCAGCCGGGTCTTGCCCAGGCCGGGCACCCCGACCAGCAGGCAATGGCCGCCGGCCAGCAAAGTGATCAGGGTTTCCTCGATAACCGTTTCCTGGCCGAAGATCACCCGGCCCACGCCTTCGCGGACCTTGGCGATGTCGTCGACAAGACCGTCAATGGCGTCAACCAGGTCGTCGGTGTTGCCACCGTCCCCGGTTGCCCTATTCTTGGTGTTGGTCGTCACGGAAGACGCCTCCGTTCAATGAGATGAGAACAGGACGGGTCGATCCCGTCCACCAGAGATCGCGTAGCAGTGGATAGCGTATCACCGAAACCATGTCTGAAAATACACCCGATCTTCGCTCCTTTATCGGCACCGTGCCCCCCGCCGGGGATATCGCGGGGCCGGTGGGAATCCCACTTGGGCCCCGCCAGGCCCTGTGCGGCGACATCGACATGCGCATCGGTCTGGACGGCACCTGGTATTATCTCGGCTCTCCCATCGGGCGGAAAGAACTGGTCAAGCTGTTTTCCACGGTTCTGCACCGCGACGACGCGGGCAACCACTGGCTGCTGACCCCCGCCGAGGCCTGCCGCATCCGGGTCGAGGACGCGCCGTTTCTGGCCGTCGCGGCCGAGGTTGCCGGCAGCGATCAGGCTCAGGACATCACTTTCCGGACAAATCTTGACCAAACCGTGGCGCTCGGCCCCGATCACCCGCTTCGGGTCGATATCGACCCGGAAACCCAGGAACCCAGGCCCTATGTGGGTCTGGACCGGGGGCTTGAGGCGCGCCTGACGCGGTCGGTGTATTATCAATTGGTCGACCTCGCCGTTGAAGAAATCACCGATGGGGCGCACATGTACGGTATATGGAGTGGGGGCCGGTTTTTTTCCATCGGCCGCCTGGAATCATGATGGCAGACAAGAGGGCCGGCGGCACATGACACCTGATTGGCTGATCGACCGGTTTGAAACCCTGGACAGCGATCCCGAGGCCCTGCGCGGCGACCATGACCTGAACCCGGGCATGGGAATTCTGCCCGATCTGACCCCGGCCGCCGTGCTGATCCCGCTGGTCGAGCGCGAGACCGAACTGACGACCTTGTTCACCCAGCGCACGTCGCACCTCAAGCACCACGCCGGGCAGATCAGTTTTCCCGGCGGCCATTCGGACCCGGAAGACACTTCGGCCGAGGACACGGCGCTGCGCGAGACCGAGGAAGAAGTCGGCCTGCACCGCCGCCACATCCGCGTCATCGGGCGGCTGGCTCCCTACATCACGCGCACCGGGTTTTCCGTCATCCCCGTGGTCGGGCTGGTCACGCCGCCGTTCGACATCGAGCCTGACCCACATGAGGTCGAGGACGTGTTCGAGGTGCCGCTCAATTTCCTCATGGACCCGGCCAACCATCAGCGTCACAAGCGCGAGGTCAACGGCACGCGCCGCGATTTCTACGCCATGCCCTATCACGACCGCTTCATCTGGGGCGCCACGGCGGGCATGGTCAAGAACCTGTATGACGTGCTGGTCGGCGGCGGGCCCGATCCCAACTTCCGCCGCGACTTCCAGGGTGCGAGGACGGCGCCATGACCCGGCTTTTGCTCAATTACGTGATCCCCCTGGTGCTGCCCACGGCGGCCTATCTCACCTGGGTCTGGTATTACCGCAAGCGGGCGGAGGCGCTCGGCGGCCAGCCGCCGGAGATCACCCGGGGCGGGCTGTTCTGGTGCCTGGTGTTGGGCCTGGGACTGATGATCGTCTCGCTTCTGGTGCTTGCCGCGGTCACCGGCGCCGATCCCGGCGAGGGCGGGTATCAGTCGCCACGATTTGAGGACGGCCGTATTATCCCTCCCAAATTCAACTGAAGCCCGCCGGGCCTTTCGGGAAACAGGTGAGCGCGGTGGAAGACGATTACGTCGAAATCCGGGGCATCAGCCGCGAGCCGCTGGGCAAACTGGCGATGGACGGCTGGCTGGCCTGGCCGGAAACCCGGCGGATCGTTGATGCGTTCGGGGCGGGCCAATTGCGCTTCGTCGGCGGCTGCGTGCGCGACGCCATCGCCCGCCGCCCGGTGACCGATGTCGACGCGGCGACGCCGTTGCCGCCGGAAGACGCCATGGCGCGGCTTCAGGCCGCCGGGATCAAGGTGATTGCCACGGGCCTCAAGCACGGCACGGTGACGGCCGTGATCGGCCAGCGAAAGTTCGAGATCACGACCCTGCGCCGCGATGCGGAAACGGACGGGCGCCACGCGCGGGTCGAATTCACCGGCGACTGGGTCGAGGACGCCAAGCGCCGCGACTTCACCATCAACGCCATGTCCTGCACGCCGGACGGCGATGTGTATGATCCCTTCGAGGGCATGCGGGACCTGGCCCATGGGGTCATCCGCTTCGTCGGCCGCGCCGGCGACCGGGTGGCGGAGGATTACCTGCGCATCCTGCGGTTCTTCCGTTTCTGGGGCGGTTATGGCCGCCCGCCGGCCGACCGTAACGCCCTGGCCGCCTGCCGCGTCAACGCGGCCAAGTTGAAGGAATTATCCGGCGAGCGGGTGCGTGATGAACTTCTGAAGATTCTCATGGTGCCGCAGCCGGCCGATGTCTTGCGGCTGATGCAGGGATACGGTGTGCTCGACCACATCCTGCCCGAGGCGGGCGAGGTCACGCGCCTGCGGCTGACCCACTGGCTGACCACGCGGGGCGTGCTGATGGACGGTGTCGCCGCCGACCCCCTGCGCAATCTGGCGGCCCTTCTGGACACGGACGCCGACGGGGTCTCCGCCGTGGCGGGGCGCCTGCGTCTGTCCAACGCGCAGACGGACCGGCTGCTGTCTCTGGCGGCGCCGACGGTGGCGCCGACCCTGGATCAGGACGCCCTCGACCATGAAAAGCTGTTGCGCCGCATCGGGCCGGAGACCTTCCGCGATCTGGTGATTCTCGGCTGGGCGGCCGAGATCGGGGCCGCCACGCGCCTGCCCGCCGCGCGGTCTGCGGCCTGGCGCGATCTTCTGGCGGGGGCGGTTGGCTGGCGGGGGCGGGCATTTCCCGTGAAGGGACGCGACCTTGTCGACTTGGGGCTTGCTCCGGGCCCCCGGGTCGGCGAGGTTCTCGGCCGGGTCGAGGCCTGGTGGGAGGACGGCGGCTTCACGGCCGACCGCAACGCCTGCCTGGCCAGGGCCCGCGATCTGATCGGGAGAGACGAATGACCCAAATGCGCATCTGCTTCGTCGGCGACAGCCTGACCAACGGCACCGGCGACCGCACGTTTCTGGGCTGGCCCGGGCGGCTCTGCCGGCGCGAGGTCGCGGCCGGCCACAGCATCACCTGCTACAACCTGGGCATCCGCGCCGAGACGACGGAGATGATCCGTCCGCGTTGGCGGGCCGAATGCACGCCGCGCCTGCTCGACGGTTTTCCGGGGGCCCTGGTGTTTTCCTTCGGCACCAACGACACGGCGGAAGAAGCGGGCCGAACCCGCGTCGCCGCCGCGCGGTCGGCCGAGAACGCGCGGGCGATGATCGCCGAGGCCATGGATTGGAAGCCGACCCTGTGGATCGGCCCGCCGCCCATCGACGAAAGCCAGCAGCCGTTCCAGGCCGGGCCCGGATCGCCCGTGCGGATGTTCTCTAACGCGCGCATCGCGGCCCTGTCCGACGCCTTCGCCGCCGCTGCCGCCGACATGGGCGTGCCCTATCTGGATCTGATCACACCGCTGTCCGCGGACGACGCCTGGCAGCGTGCCGTGGGCGACGGCGTGCATCCGCCGGACGATGGATACGCGGTCATTGCCGACCGGGTCGCCGGATGGGATGCCTGGCGGCGGTGGTTCCCTGTCTAGAGGTTTGTCCTCATGGGGCGGGTTGTCTAGACCATTGCGGCTATGACCTCCGGCTATGTTGACACTCAGGGGCGTCCGCGCGAGCATTCGACTGTCGTTTCCCCAAGGGATCGTCGATTTTATTTAGGCTGGGCAAATAATCAAAACGCCCTGTGTAATATTGGGTGGAAATAACGGGCGTGTTTAAAATCTCCAATGCCTGTATCGATATTGAGGATTTGACGATTCCTGAATTGCGCGAGTTGCTTTCTTATTGGGAAAGCCTGCGCAGCGGACGGTTCGCACCATCCTGGACCGACGTCGAACTGATCGACATGCCCGCCAAGCTGCTGCCGTACTTGACGGTTGTCGAGGTTCATCCCGCCCCCCTGGATTTCGTTTACGCCTTTTACGGCACCGGTCACATGGCGCTGAAGGCGCGGGACCTGACGGGCCGTTCCATCATGGAAACACGCCCCAACGAAAATGCGCCCATTGTGTTCGAGCAGTACCGGCGCACGCTGGAAGCCCGCAAGCCTCTGGCGTTCCGCCGCACGGTTACGGACACCGCGTCGGGCAGGATCGGCAACCCGACGCAGAACAGCCTGCGGCTGCCGCTGTCCGCCGACGGCGAAGGGGTGCACTGGATCATGTCGTTGAGCGACCTGCGGGACAGCCCGGCGATGCGCAATTTCTATGAAACCTACGGCCGCGACCGTCCCTTTCGCCACGCCGCCGCGGTAAGGCGTGCCGGGGCCGGCTGACGGTCCGCGCAATTTTTCCCAACGGAACGATCAGAACGGGGCGTTGCCGGCGACGGTGACGCGGTGCATGGCCCGGCGTTGGCCCGGATAGTCGTCGACGGCGAAATGCTGCAGGCAGCGGTTGTCCCAGACGATCAGGGTGCCGTCTTGCCAATTCATGCGGCATTGGTATTCCGGGCGCTCGGCGCGGGCGAACAGGTGTTCCAGCAGCCCGGCGCTTTCCTCCTCGCTCCAGCCCTCGAAGCGGACGGTATGGCCGCGGTTCACGTAAAGCGCCTTGCGGCCCGTTTCCGGATGGGTGCGGACGACGGGATGAACGGCTTCGGTCGTCGTGCCCTTGTCGGCGCCCTTCAAGGCATTGCCGCTGTGGACCGCCACGCGGTCTTCCGCCATGTAGCGCTTGGTCGCCGAGAACACGGCCTTGAGGCCGCCCAACATCTCCTGCATGCCTGGGGACAGGCCTTCATAGGCCAGGTACATGTTGGCGAACAGGGTGTCGCCGCCCACGGGCGGCAGTTCGCGGGCGACCAGCATGGTGGCCAGTGGTGGTTCGGGCAGGTAGGTGGTGTCCGAGTGCCACAGGCCGCCGAAATTGCGGGTGTCGCTGGGATTGCGCTGGAATTCCAGCACGTCGGGATGATCGGGCAGGCCCTTGCCGTAGGGGTAGGCCTGGATCGGCCCGAAGTGGCGAGCGAAGGCAAGGTGATCCCCCGGGGTCAGGTTCTGGCCGCGAAAGCGCAGCACCTGATGGTCGAGGAAGGCCTGGTGGATACGGTCCCATTCGGCATTGGAAAGCGGGCGGGACAGGTCGACCCCGGCGACGTCGGCGCCCGTGGCGCCCGACACCGGGGTGACGGTGATGGCGGATGTTCCCATGTTGGTCCTGTCAGATTGTATACAATTATTTTGGGAATGGTCGCGCGGCGGCGGCCCGCCGTCAAGGGCCATGTGGCCGCCGGCCCGGCCCGTCAGAAGCGGGCCAGCCAGTCCAGCACGATGGCCTGTTCCGCCCGTTCCGCCGCGTCGATCCAGGCGAGGGCGCGGTTCTGCGCCTCCGGCCCGTCGCGGGCCGCGTCATCCAGGGCATCGTATGCGCGCCGCGCCGCCGGGTCGACGATATAGAGGGCGAACGCCCGGGTCCGCCCGTTCGCGCCCATGAGATATCCCACCAGCCCCTTGGCGTAATGCATCGTGCCGGTCTTGGCCCAGACGCGGCCCATGGCGGCCTCGGTCAGGAAGCGGTCGCGGAACGCCTTGCGGAACCCGGCCGTGGGCAGCAGGCTGGCGAAGGGCCAGCCGCCATAGCGCCGGCCATGGGCAAAGCGCAGCACCGCCGCCATCTGGTTGGCGGTGACGCGGGCATGGCGCGACAGGCCCGAATGGTTGGGCATATTCCAGTTCCGCCAATCGACGCCGGCGGGCGTGCCGCCGACGGCCTTGTGCAGCCAGCCGGACAGGGCGGATGCGGAGGCGGCCAGGCTGCTCGGCCGCCCACCCAGCAGGCGGGCGGCGGTCAGGCCGGTCAGTTCGGAAACCAGATTGTTGGAATGCTCAAGCCCCAGGCGCGCGACCTCGGCGAGCGGCAGGCCGGCCATGACCGTGGCGGTACGGGCCCCCTCGGGCGCCGGTCCCGGCTGCGGGGCGGGAAGCGTGATCCCGGCCTGACCCGCCAGCCGGCGGAACAACTCCGCCGCCGCCAGCCCCGGAGTCTTCACGGGCAGGAAGCGGTCGCCCGCCCTGGCCGCGTCGGCGCCCAGGGTCCAGACGCCATCGTTCCACAGAACCTCGCGGCCCGGGCCCTGGGGGCGGTCATTGGGTGCCGCGCGGTGGGCGTCGATGGGCGGCAGGCGGGTCAGCACCGGGGCGCCGGATTCCCCCCGCCGCCATTGAAGGCGCCAGCGGTTGAAGTCGACGGACAGCGCGCTGACGCCCGGGTTGTAGCGGGCCTCGGCCGGCTGGTCCGGATTGATGGCGGGCGTCGTGGGCAGCAGGGTCTCGTCGTATAGAAAACGGCCCGTGACCCGTTTCAGGCCCAGGTCGCGGAGCCGCACCGCGAGGCCGTACAGGTCCTGCGGCGTCAGCAAGGGGTCGCCGCCGCCGGCCAGCACCACATCGCCGGCAAGCGTCCCGTCGGCGTCCGGCGCGCCCGTCGCCAGCACGCGGGTCTGGAAGCGGAAATCGGGGCCCAGCAGTTCCAGGGCCGAAACCATGGTCGCGATCTTGGCGGTGGAGGCGGGGGTCATCGGGCGGTCCGCCGCCTGGGCCGCCGTGACGGCGCCCGTTTCCGCGTCGATGACGGCGAAGGAGATTTGCGCCGTCGGCCCCAAGACGGCCACGGGGTCCGTGGCAACCGGGGCCGGCTGCCCGGCGCAGGCGGCCAGGGCCAGCGCGCAGATCGCCGCCAAGGCCCGGGCCCCCGTCGTCCAGGGACCGCCAAGGGATTGAAATGCTTTAACTTGCCGCGATCTGTCCATTACACTGTGGCCCAACAATAACCGGCGGAATGGAGGGATGCATGCCCTATGTGGTGCGTGACGGTGACGGCAATGTCCGCGCGGTCTTCGATTCACCGGTCGACGGTGCGGAGGAAGTCGCGCCCGACGATCCCGATCTTGGGGTATTCATCAATCAGAATGCCCAGACCGGCATGGTTCTGGACGAATGGGTCCAGTCGGATTTGGAACTCGTCCGCGTCGTGGAAGATTTGGTCGAGGTGCTGATCGACAAGGGCGTGTTCATGTTCAACGAACTGCCGGGCGGTGCTCAGAGAAAATTGAACACTCGCCGTGGACGCCGTAAGGAAATGGACCTGATGGAAAGCCTGTTTGGCGAAATGGCCCTGCCCGAAGGCGAGGAGGGCGGCGGTGCCGTCGCCGACGTTCCCAAAGATGGCGACGACAATTCGATCCTCTAGGCGCCGTTTCTAGCCGTCATCCTGATCTTTTCCCTTTTTTCCCTGGGTCACCAGGTAGTAGCCGCTGCCCGCGTAATGGGGCAGGGGGGTGAGCTTGGCCAGCAGTCCCTTGCGCCGGAGATCAAGCAACAGGCGGCCGATGGGCTGGAACAGGGTTTCGCCCGTGTCCGGACCCGCCGGATCCAGGCGCACGACGACCGAACGGGGGGCGCGGAAGCGCGACCGTTCGACCATGCGGTTCACGGATTCCGTGGCATGGGCGAGGTCAAGGCCGCGGAGATCGAGCTCATACTCCGCCGCATCGTCGTAGCCGGTCAGGCGTTTCAGATCGACATCGTCCATATGGGGCGGGTCAGTGGCCAAGCCGGAATCCTTTCATCTCAGCACCCCAGGGCGTCGGCCAAATCCTCGACGCTGTCGACGATCACGTCATAGTCGCTGGTTGCCTTGAAATCCTTGACCTGGTCGACGCCGTATTCCGTGGGCCGGTTGATGTAGGCCGTGCGCAGGCCTTCCTTGCGGGCGGCCTCCAGGTCGTCGTTATGGGCGGCGCCCATCATCACCTCTTCCGGTTTGACGCCCAGCAGGCGCACGGCGTTGCGGTAGACCTCGGGGTCGCGCTTGTAGGCCATGTGCATGTCCGACGAGTAGATGAAGTCCCAGGGCAGGCCGGCGTGCTTGGCCATGTTGGCCAGCAGCATCAGCGAGCCGTTGGACAAGGGCGCGATCAGGAACCTGGTCTTCAGCCGCAGCAGGCCGGGGATGCTGTCCGGCCAGGGCGACAGCCGGTGCCAGAACATGTTGAGGTCGGCCTTCTCGTCCTCGGTGAAATGGCCGGCGATGCCGAATTCGATGAGGATTTCGTCCAGGCGCTCGCGGTGGATGACATCGAGCGGCGTCCAGGCGCGCTGTCCCGAAATCACCCGGTGCAGGCCCGGACGATAGCCCGCCCGCCAGGCCCGCGCGAAGGCTTCCCAGTCGACGCCCTCGATGCCCTTCTTCTTGGCCAGGGCCTCACCCATGCGGGCGACCGATCCGCGCCAGTCGGTGATCGTGCCGAAGGTGTCGAACACGACGGCCTTCACGTTCTTAAAATCTTTTTGGTCCGCCATGCTGCGTCCTCCGTCTTCATGCGCCCACCCCGGCAATTCACATAGCGGGTTCCGGGGCAGGATGCCAGACCCGCCGTCGGATGAGGCACCCGGACCTGGGGAGGTCACGCAGATGTGCGGCATGTCCTGTGAGAACCGCTTTACGCCGGGCCTGCGGCGGTGTTTCATACCACCATGGGCACACGTGCATGGGCGGCGTGCGTGGCGGCAATGCTGACGATGGCGGCGCCGGCCGAGGCCAAGGAGGCCAAGGACGTCGACCTGGAACTGGTGCTGGCCGTGGACGTTTCCGGCAGCATCGACGAGGACGAAGCGCGCTTGCAGCGCGAAGGCTTTGCCACGGCCATCACCAACCCGCATATCCTGCGCGCCATCCGCTCCGGCCCCTTGGGCCGGGTCGCCGTGATGTATGTGGAATGGTCGGGCCTGGACCGTCATCGCGTCGTCGCCGACTGGACCGTGATCGCCAACGAGGGCGACGCCCGCGACTTCGCCGAAACCATCGCCGATGCGGCGCCGTTCCGCGGCCATTGGACGTCGATTTCCAGCGTCATCGATCAGAGCATGAAGTACCTGGCGGAAAACCCGTACCGGGGCGCCCGCCGGGTCATCGACATTTCCGGAGACGGCGAGAACAACAACGGCGATCCGATCATGGGCGCCCGCGACCGCGCCATTGCCGCCGGCGTGACCATCAACGGCCTGCCCATCATCAACGGGCGCGTGGGGCCCAACGGCATGGCGCCGCCGGAAGACCTGGACGGCTACTACCGGGATTGCGTGATCGGCGGGCCGGGGGCGTTTCTTGTCGTGGCCCGCGGGTTTTCCGATTTCTCCCGCGCCATCCGGCGTAAGCTGTTCCTGGAACTGTCGGGCTGGCAGCCCGCCCCCCGGCGCGTGCGGGCCTCCCTGCAGCCCAAGGCGGATTGCCTGACCGGCGAGAAACGCACGCTCCGCGCATTGCAGGAACTGAACGACATTCAGAAGGATCGCTACAAGGGCGAGCGCTCCAAGGCGCATTGAGATAGGATGGCGGCCATGCGGTTTGTTCGTCTGCTTCCGGTGTTGATGGCGGCCCTGCTGGCGGCGATGCCCGGCCCGGCCCAAGCCCTCGACGTCGATCTGGAACTGGTTCTTGCGGTTGATGTCTCGGGCAGCATCGAAAAGGACGAGGCCGAGCTGCAGCGCGAGGGCTTCGTGCAGGCCTTTCGCAACGAGGCGGTGGTCCGCGCCGTCATCAGCGGCGAACACAAACGCATTGCCGTGACCTATATCGAATGGGCGGGCACCGGCCATCAACGCCTGGGCATCGACTGGCGGATCATCGACAGCGTCAAGGCGGCCCATGACTTTGCCGGTGAATTGTCCGGCCTGCCGTTCGCGTCGGCGTTGTGGACCTCGATCTCCGGCGCCATCGATTTCGGCATGGAGCGCCTGCACGCCAGCCCCCACCGCTCCAAGCGTCGGGTCATCGACATTTCCGGCGACGGCGCCAACAACAACGGCGAAGGCGTGGTCGCGGCGCGGGACCGGGCCGTGCGCCAGGGCGTGACCATCAACGGCCTGCCCATCGTCAACGGCAGGCCGAGCCCCTACGGCACGCCGCAGCTGCCCAATCTGGACTGGTATTTCGAGGACTGCGTGATCGGCGGCCCCGGGGCCTTCATCGTCGTCGCCGACGGCTTCGCCGACTTCGGCCGCGCCATCAAGCGCAAGCTGATCCGTGAAATCGCGGACCTGGGGGCGCCGTTGGGGCGGCCATCCCTGCTTCGTCCGGCGCGCATGGAAAAACGCCCGTCCTGCGACGCGGGAGAGCAGATGCTCAAGGAAATGGACGACACCTAAGCCGCGATTAAACCGCGATCTCGCCCCGCATCACCGGCGCGCAGGCGCCGCCGACGCGGATCGCCCGGACGGCGCCGCCCGCGACCTCGGCCGTGGTTTCGATCAGCGAGGGGCGGCCCATCTCGACCCCCTGCACGATACGGAACTCATGGCTGCCGTCGCTTGCCGCCAAGGTGCCCAGCAAGCCCGTCAGCGCCGCCGCCGCACCTCCCGTGGCCGGGTCCTCGGCGATGCCCATGCCCGGCGCGAACATGCGGGCGCGGAAGCGGCCGGGGGTTGCCGGATCGGGGGCATAGATGAACACATGGCCGCCCGTGGCGGGATGTTGCGCCATGGCGTCGGCATTGCCGCGGGCCCGGCCCAAGGCATCGATCCCGGCCAGCCGGGCAATGGGAAACACCATGCCGGCGGACCCCAGCAGCGGCGGATGGGCGGAAAGGTCGATGTCCTCGGGCGTCAGCCCGACATAGGGCGCGAAATCTTCCGGGGCGATGTCCGCGCCGCGCGTGAACCCCTGGGGGGCGGTCAGGCGGGCCCCCGCCGGGCCGTCCGGTCCCGTCAGGATGTCGACGGGAACCAGGCCCGCCGTTTCCTCGAACCGCAGGACTGACCCCAGGGGCCTGCCGAACAGGCCGCCCTCGCGGGCCAGGACATAGGCCGTGCCGACGTTGGGATGCCCGGCGAAGGGCAGTTCGCGGCCCGGGGTGAAGATGCGCACGCGGGCGGTATTGGCCGGATCAGCGGGGGGCAGCACGAAGGTCGTTTCCGACAGGTTGAATTCGCGGGCCACGGCCTGCATGGCGGCGTCGGACAGGCCCTCCGCGTCCAGCACCACGGCCAGCGGGTTGCCGCCGAAGGCGCGGTCGGTGAAGACATCGACGGTGACGAAGCGGCGGTTCATGACGGCTTCCTGAAATCGGGGTCAGGCAGGATCATCTGACCCGCGCCGGGGCGGGTCAACGGCCGTATTGTCGGGAGACAAGTTGCGGCGGCGTCAGTCGGCGGCGTCCTCGTAGGCTTCCAGCGGCGGGCAGGTGCAGACCACGTGGCGGTCGCCGTAGACGTTGTCGACGCGACCCACCGGCGACCAGTACTTGTCCTGCAACAGCCCCGGCACGGGAAACGCCGCCTGTTGGCGGCTGTAGGCATGGGCCCAGGCGTCGGAGGTCACCGTGTCCACCGTATGGGGCGCGTTGACCAGCGGATTGTCGTCGGCGGGCCAGTCGCCGGCGCCGACTTTCTTCGCTTCCTCGGCGATGGCGATCATGGCCTCGACGAAGCGGTTCAATTCCTCCTTGGGCTCGGACTCGGTCGGCTCCACCATCAACGTCCCGGCCACGGGCCAGGACATGGTCGGCGCGTGGAAGCCGTAATCGATCAGCCGCTTGGCGATGTCGTCCACGGTGACGCCGTGGACGTCCTTGAGCGGCCGGGTGTCGATGATGCATTCATGGGCGACCAGGCCGTGTTTGCCGGTATAGAGGCAGTCGTAATATCCGGCCAGGCGCTTCGCCACGTAGTTGGCGTTGAGGATCGCGACCTGGGTCGCCCGCATCAGGCCCTCGCCGCCCATCATGGCGATATAGGCCCAGGAAATCGGCAGGATCGAGGCGGACCCCCAGGGGGCGGCCGAGACCGCGCCGACGCTCTCAGCACCGCCCGCCGCCGGCACCACGGGGCTTCCCGGAAGGTAGGGGGCGAGGTGCTTCTTGATGCCGATGGGACCGACGCCGGGCCCGCCGCCGCCGTGAGGAATGCAGAAGGTCTTGTGCAGGTTCATATGCGCCACGTCGGGGCCGAAGGTGCCCGGCCGGCACAGGCCGACCATGGCCTGCAGATTGGCGCCGTCCATATAGACCTGGCCGCCGGCGGCGTGGATGACGTCGCAGATTTCCTCGATCGCTTCCTCGAACACGCCGTGGGTCGAGGGATAGGTGACCATCAGGGCCGCCAGGGCGTCCTTATGCGCCTCGGTCTTGGCCTTCAGATCGGCGACGTCGACGTTGCCGTCATCGTCGCAGGCGACGACCACCACCTTCATCCCCGCCATGACGGCGGAGGCCGGATTGGTGCCGTGGGCGCTTGACGGGATCAGGCAGACATCGCGCTTCGTATCGCCGCGGGCCAGATGATAGGCGCGGATGACCAGCAAGCCCGCGTATTCCCCCTGGCTGCCCGCGTTGGGTTGCAGGGACACGGCGTCGAAACCCGTGATCTCGCACAGCATGCGTTCCAGGTCGTCGATCATTTCCTTGTAACCCTGAACCTGGTCGGCGGGGGCGAAGGGATGGATCTGGCCGAACTCGGGCCAGGTGATGGGGATCATCTCGGCGGCGGCGTTGAGCTTCATGGTGCAGGAGCCGAGCGGGATCATGGCCCGGTTCAGCGCCAGGTCCTTGCCTTCCAGCTTGCGCAGATAGCGCATCATGGCGGTTTCCGAACGGTGGCCGTGGAACACAGGGTGGTCAAGGAAGCCCGTGGTGCGGGCGAGGGCCTTTGGAATGCCGCCGGGGGCGTTCAGGTCGATCTTGGCATCCACCACGCCGAAAGCGGCGAGCACGGCCTGAACGTCGGCCTGGTCCGTTGTTTCGTCCAGCGCCATGCCGATGCGGCCGTCGCCGAAGTCGCGCAGGTTGATGGCCTTGGCCCGGGCCGCGGCGATCACCATGTCGGCCTTGCCCTTGTCGCCCAGATCGGCGGTCAGGGTGTCGAAGAAGCTGTCGTTGGCGAGCGTCACGCCGGCCGATTTGAGGCCCGCCGCCAGGGCCGCCGTCAGGCGCTGCACGTTCGTGGCGATGCGCTTGAGGCCTTCGGGCCCGTGATAGACCGCGTACATGCCGGCGATGTTGGCCAGAAGTACCTGCGCCGTGCAGATGTTGGACGTCGCCTTTTCGCGGCGGATGTGCTGTTCGCGGGTCTGCAACGCCATGCGGTAGGCGGGCTTGCCCCGGCTGTCGATGGACACGCCGATCAGCCGCCCGGGCAGGGTGCGCTTGAACGCGTCCTTGGCCGCCATGAAGGCCGCGTGCGGGCCGCCGAAACCCATGGGCACGCCGAACCGCTGGGCCGAGCCGACGACGATGTCCGCCCCCCATTCCCCCGGCGGCGTCAGCAGCACGAGGGACAGCAGGTCCGCCGCCACGGTGACCAGGGCCCCCGCGTCATGGGCCTCGGCCGTCAGGGCGCGGAAGTCGCGGATCGCCCCGTCCGTCGCCGGGTATTGCAGGATCAGGCCGTAGATGTCGTCGCCCAGGCCCGCCAGGTCCGTGAACGGATCGCCGACCATGACGGGAATGCCCAACGGCGCCGCCCGCGTTTCGATCACGGCGATGGTCTGCGGATGGCAGCCGGCGTCGACGAACAGGGTCTCACCCTTGGCCTTGCCGACCCGGCGCATCAGGGTCATGGCCTCGGCCGCCGCCGTGCCTTCATCCAACAGCGAGGCGTTGGCCAGCTCCATCCCGGTCAGGTCGATGATGGTCTGCTGATAGTTCATCAGGGCTTCCATGCGGCCCTGGCTGATTTCCGCCTGATAGGGGGTATAGGCCGTGTACCAGCCCGGATTCTCCAGCACGTTGCGCAGGATCACCGGCGGCGTGATGCAGCCGGAATAGCCCATGCCGATCATCGATCTGGCGATCACGTTGCGGTCGGCCATGGCGCGCAGGCGGGCCAGCGCCTGGGCTTCGCTCATCGGGGCCGCCGCATAGCCGCCGGGTTTCAGGATCGACGGCGGCACCGTTTTCGCGACCAGGTCGTCCAGGCTGGCGAGCCCCAGGGTCTTCAGCATGTCGGCGACTTCGTCCGGTCGGGGTCCGATGTGACGTCCGGCGAAGCTGTCGCCCGAATTCGATGCGGCCATGAGTGCGGTTCCTTAAACGGCGGTTCGGGGGGATCAGTCCAGGTCGGCCAGCAGGGCGCGGTAGGCCGCGTCGTCCAGCATGTCGTCCAACTGGGACAGGTCGTCGGGCTTCATCTTGAAGAACCAGCCGGCCCCTTCCGGGTCGGAATTGACCAGCGAGGGGTCGTCGGCCACGGCCGGGTTGCCCTCGACGATCTCGCCGGTGAGGGGGGCGTAGACTTCGCTCGCCGCCTTGACGGATTCGACCACGGCGGCCTCGGCCCCGGCGTCGAAACGGGCACCCGCTTCGGGCACCTCGACGAACACGACGTCGCCCAGCTGTTCCTGGGCGTAATTGGTGATGCCGATGGTGGCGACGTCGCCGTCCAGGCGGATCCATTCGTGGTCCTTGGTGTACTTCACGGTCATGCCGGTCTCCCTGCGTTGGCTGTCGAGATTTTGATTGCTTAAACTTTGACGTAGTTCTGTTTGACGAAGGGCGGCTTCACGACCTCCGCCGGCTGCGCCTTGCCGCGCACCATCAGGTTGACCTTGGTGCCTGGGACCGCCAGGTCGGTGCGCAGATAGCCCATGGCGATGGGGCCGTCGACGGTGGGCCCGAACCCGCCCGAGGTCACGGTTCCGGCGGCGGCGCCGTCCAGGTCCTGGATTTCCGTGCCGGCGCGGGCGGGGGCGCGGCCTTCCGGCACCAGGCCGACGCGCTTGCGCGCCGTACCGCCCTTGATCTGGCCCAGGATCACGTCGGCCCCGGGGAACCCGCCTTCGGCCCGCCGGCGCTTGCCGATGGTCCAGTTGAGCGCCGCCTCGATGGGCGTCGTGGTTTCGTCGATGTCGTTGCCGTACAGGCACAGCCCCGCTTCGAGACGCAGCGAATCCCGCGCGCCCAGGCCGATCAGCATGACCTCATCTTCCGACAGCAGCAATCGGGCGAAGGCATCCGCGTCCTTGGCGGGGATCGAGATTTCATACCCGTCCTCGCCGGTGTAGCCGGACCGGGTGATGAAGCAGGGCATGTCGTTGATGCGGATGGCCTGTCCCGTCAGGAACACCATGTGGCGCACGGCCGGGGCGTAACGGGCCAGAACCTCGGCCGCCTTGGGGCCCTGCAGGGCGAGCAGGGCGTGGTCGTCGATGATCTCCAGCTTGGCGTCGGTCAGTTCGGCCCGCATATGGGCGAAATCGGCGTCCTTGCAGGCGGCGTTGACCACGATGTAGAGCGAATCGCCGCAATGGGTGACCATCAGGTCGTCCAGGATGCCGCCCGCATCGTTGGTGAACAGGGTGTAGCGCATGTTGCCCGCACCCAGCCCGGCGATATCGCCCGGCACCAGGGTTTCCATGGCTTCCGCCGCCTTGGCGCCCAGCAGGCGCGCCTGGCCCATGTGGGACACGTCGAACAGGCCCGCATGGGACCGGGTGTGCAGATGTTCCTGCAGCACGCCGGCCTTGTACTGCACGGGCATGGCATAGCCCGCGAAGGGCACCATCTTGGCGCCGTGCTCGCGGTGCAGCGCATCCAGCGGCGTGGTCTTCAGGTCTTTGTGATCGTCGGCCAATGGGGCCTCCCCGGGCTTGGTCCTAAGGCGCCGCCCGAAAGGACGAGACGGCAGGGTTCAACGGCGTTCCAACGGCAAACCACCGTTTGAACGCCCCCTCTGTCTCGGAACCTGAAAGATTGACCGGTGCGATCCGTGGCGCCGGCTTTCATCTTCGGTGGGGCACGGCCATATCATCGGCCAGCCTGCCCGCTTTCCAGAGCCTCATCCTGCTGCGGTCCGGGTGCCTGAGAGTTTCCGGGGCGGTTGCTCCTTCGGCGCCGGCCATATCCAGGCCGGACTCTCCCACAGCGATCAACTGAGGTTGTGACTTTATTGTATCGACGGATCGGCCAAGGTCAACCGCCACCGCGCGGGTGGCGAAGGGGACAGGGAAAAGGAGAAAGCTGGCCCGTGCCTAAAGGCGGGGGCGGCGGTCCTGGCGGTTCATTTCCAACTGCTCGCGGTTGATCACCAGACCGACCAGAATCCGGAAGTTCTTGCCCGTCTGGCCCGCCTGGATCGGCAGAACCAGGGGCACGGGGGCGCTCGCGATCTCGCGCCGGCTTTCGTTTTCGCCGAAGGTCAGATTGATGGTGAAAGCCTCGCGGTACAGCACCTTGTTGGCGCGGTCGGTGACGGAAACGAAGAATTCGATGGCGGTCTTGCGGTCCTGGTTGGCGGGGCCGCGCACGGCTTCCATGTGGGTGGTGACGGATACCTTCATGGTGCCCGCGTGGGTACGGCGGTCAACGTCCGAATCGCAGATCAGGCTGACCCTGTTGATGGTGATCTCGTTGTCGATGTCGATCAGGTCGCGGCCCGGACCCGGCTGGTAGGTCAGACGGCGGGACGCATCGGCCAGGATGTTCTGGGGCGGGCAGGAAAGCTGGACCTTGCCGGCAACCGTGTCCATCAGGGAATCGCCCAGGCTGCTGCAGCCGCTCAAGGAAAGGACGGCCAGCATTCCGGCGGCAATGCCGATGGGGAAGCGGGGAAAGGCCACGGGCTAGAGTCTGCCGCAAACGCCGCGGACGGCGCAGGATCGGAAGGGGGCTTTGGCAAACTCGGGCATCGGGGGCTCCGTACTGTATCACTTGGGCGGGTGCCCGGTAGGCGGTCGGGACGCGGGGGAATCTAATGGACCGGGGTCCGGGCGGCAAGCCCGCCTGCCGGGGGCATGCGGGGTGCCGGGATTAAGGTGTGTCCTTGGACATTTCATCGGCCGTGGCGGCGGTTTTCGGCGTCACCAGGTCGATCAGCGTTTGCGCCAGTTTGGCCATGACCCGGGCGCGGGCCCAGGAATTGTCGATCTTGCGGGCTTCGGCCATGGCGCGGTCGAACGCGGTCCATGCCCGGTCGTTCTCGCCGGACCTTGCATGCAGGGTGGCGATGTCGCCGTGGATCCAGACGCGGCTGATGACGCTGGGGATGGCGGTGGCGGCGGCGATGGCGCGGGCTTCGCTGGCCTGGGCGTCCTCGGGCGCCATGCCGGTGCGCCGCTGTTGAGCGGATATCTCAAACAAGACCTGGCCGCGCAGGCGCGGATCATTGATGCCCTCGGCGGCGTCGCGGGCCCGGACGAAGCGCTCGGCCAGCACGTCCGACGGCTGGTCCTGGATTCGCGCCATGTCGCTGAGTGCCAGGACCAGGCGGCTGACGGCATAGGACCGGGCGAACGGCAGACCGATCGCCTCGGCGTCCGCGAAGGCTTCGTCGATCACGGCGTTGGCGCCGGGCCGGTCGCCCGCCCGCGCCTTGGCCACGGCGATCTCGCCCAGGACCAGCACCCGGTAGCGTTCGGCATCGATGCTGTGGGCCAGTTCCATGGCCTTGTCGAACCGCGCCGCGCGAATCGCCGATTGCGCCGCGGCGATCAGAACTGCGGCCCTGTCGGACCGCTGATCAACCTCGTCGACCAGGACCAGGGCGTCGTCAAGACGGTCGAGATCGGCGAGCGTCCCCGCGACCTGACGCCAACCGGCGACCTTCTGAAGTGGCGGCATCTTGTTGGTGACGGTGGCGCGGGCCAAATGCAGGGCGGCGTCGGCGGTGTCCTGGTCGCCGGTCCGGTAGAGGATCACGGCGGCCCGGGTGGCGAAGGTTACCTGATCCGACGGCGTCTTGATGTGGCGCGCCATGCTGTAGAGCAGCGCCGCCGTGTCCTGGGCGGCCTTGAGATACCCATGCCGCGCTTGGGTGTCGGCGATCACCGCCAGGGCCTCGATCTGGGTCCGCGATTCGGGAATGATCTCGGCGGCGGCCAGGGCCTCTTCCTCGCGGCCGGCGCGGGCCTGGGCCTGGGCGATGTCGCGCAGGGCGACCATGATCAGGCGCGGATCCTGGATGCGCCGCGTGGTTTCCATGGCCTGTTTCATCAGCCCGGCGCGGGCCTGGGCGGCGAGAATTTCGCCGAGCGCCCAGTCGCGCAGATCGCGCTTGGTCACCGCCTTGGCACTTTCAAAGGCTTCGGCCAGCAGGCAGCGCACGGTCGGTTTGTCGAAACAGGGGGCGGGATCACGGGCCGCGTCGGCGGACGGCACGGCGCCGTCTTCGACCAGGTCGCGGGTCGCCGGATGGGCCAACAGCGCCTTACGGGCGTCGTCCATGGCCTTGCGCCGGGTATGGTCCAAATTCCGCAGCAGGCGGCTCACGCGCAGGCTGCGGTCGAGATGGTCGCGCAGCGCATCGGTGATGCGGCCGGTGACCTTGAGGCCCGCCTGCTGCTGGTACAGGCGGATCGCCGACGTCAGGTTCTGGTTCAGCTTGCCGTCGATGAACCCGGCGTACAGGCCCAGGGTGGCCAGGGCCGTCTGCACCTGGCGGACGGCGGCGATGTCGGGGGTCTCGGCCTCGCCGCCCAGGCCGGGGCGATCGGGGGCCTCGCGGGCGGCCTGCGCGGGCATGGGGGTGGCGGCCAGGGCCAGGCCCGCCAGAATCGCCGCTGCAATGATGGGCCGTGTTCGATGCATGCTGGTCCGTTTAACCGTTGCCGTTGGCGCGATGCCAGCGGGTTGCTGGCGCCCCCTCGGGAATTGCTGTTTTATGGGCCCGCACCCAACAGATCGGACGCGTCGGCGTTCGCCGCCCGAAGCCCCAAGATATTAGCGCCATGGCTGTCTACACGGAAGTCTCAGACGAGGAACTGGTCGAATTCATGGCCGCCTATGACCTGGGCGAGGTGGTTGCCTTCAAGGGCATCGCCGAGGGCATCGAGAATTCCAACTTCCTTCTGACCATGTCGTCGGGTGCCTTCATTCTGACACTCTATGAAAAGCGGGTCGACCCCCGGGACCTGCCGTTCTTCGTCGGCCTGCTCGACCATCTTGCGGCCGGCGGCGTGGCCTGCCCGCTGCCGGTGCGGGCGCGGGACGGCGAGGCGTTGCGGGCGCTGTGCGGGCGGCCTGCGGCGGTCGTCACCTTCCTGCCCGGCCTATGGCCCCGGCGGGTGACGCCCGACCATTGCGCCGGCGTCGGCCGGGCCTTGGCGCAGATGCATCTGGCGGGCGCGGATTTCCAGGGGGCGCGGGAAAACGCGCTGAGCGTCGACGCCTGGCGGCCGCTTCTGAAAAGTGCGGGGGGCGGGGTCGACGGCGTGCAGTTGGGCCTGTCGGTCAAACTCGACCACAGTCTGGACGCCATCGAGGCGGCCTGGCCCACGGACCTGCCTAAGGGCATCATCCATGCCGACCTGTTTCCCGACAACGTGTTCTTCCGCGGCCCCGATCTGACCGGGCTGATCGATTTCTATTTCGCCTGCCGGGATTTCCTGGTCTACGACTTGGCGATCTGCCTCAACGCCTGGTGCTTCGAGGCGGATTACAGCTTCAACGTGACCAAGGCGCGGCGTCTGGTCATGGAATATGCCCGCACCCGGCCGCTGGGCGCGGCCGAAATCGCGGCCCTGCCGCTGTTGGCCCGGGGGGCGGCCATGCGGTTCCTGGTGACCCGCCTGTACGACTGGCTGAACACCCCGCCGGGGGCCCTGGTGACGCCCAAGGATCCCCTGGAATACGTGGCCAAGCTGCGCTTTCACGAGCGCGTGGCGAGTGCGGCCGAATATGGATTGGACGTGGACTGAACACATGACGGCATCGGACGAAACGATCGACATCTTCACCGACGGGGCCTGCTCGGGCAACCCGGGGCCGGGCGGCTGGGGCGTGCTGCTGCGCTGGCGCGACCATGAAAAGGAGTTGTCCGGCGGCGAGGCCCAGACCACCAACAACCGCATGGAACTGATGGCGGCGATCCAGGGGCTGGAATCCCTGACCCGGCCGTCCAAGGTGCGTCTGGTCACCGACAGCACCTATGTGAAGGACGGCATCACCAAGTGGATCCACGGCTGGAAGCGCAACGGCTGGAAGACGGCGGCCAAGAAGCCCGTGAAGAACGAGGACCTGTGGCGCCGCCTGGACGCCGCCCTGGCGTCCCACGAGGTCGACTGGCAATGGGTCAAGGGTCACGCCGGCCATGCCGAAAACGAGCGGGCGGACGAACTGGCCCGCCGGGGAATCTCGGAAATCTAGGGGCAAGCGGCCCGGTTCCGCCGCATCGCGTCAGGGGCAGTGGCGATCCAGACAACAAAGATTGATAGCAAAGATTGACATAAATTCGCCGCAGCAACATACTGCCATCCGGTTGATCGGCAACGGGACAGCATCGCCATGAATTTCAGCCTTACCCCTAGCCTTGAGCAGTTTGTGCGCGACCGCGCCGCCTCGGGTAACTACAACAACGCCAGCGAGGTGGTGCGCGAGGCGCTGCGCCTGCTGCAGCGGACCGAGGAGGAACACGCCCTCAAGCTGGCGCACCTGCGCAACGCGGTTGCCGCCGGCGACGCGGCCGTTGCCGCCGGCGATGTCACGGAAATCGCCACGGACGACGATCTGGACGCCCTGTTTGACCGTCTCTAGGTGGTTGCGGGTCTCGGGCCCGGCGCGGGACGACTTGGCCCGGATCGCCGCATATACCGGGCGCCGATGGGGCCCCGCGCAACGCCGGAAATACCTTGCCCTGATCAAGGAGAGATTTAACGCCTTGCGCGGCGCGGCGTCGCTAGGGCCGCGGCGCGACGACCTCATGCCGGGACTGCGTGCCTTGCCCGTGGGCAGCCACGTCATCTTCTACCGCGAAACCGAAACGGTCGTGGACATCCTTCGCGTGCTCCATGGCGGCATGGATTCGGGCGTTCTGCGGGACGATGCGGAATAAAATGGCAAAAGCCGGCAACCCGGTTCCGCCGCATCGCACCATCCCTTTTCCCCTATATCCGACGGCTTATTGCGGCCCGTCATGTTGCAGTGCATTATAAGCCTGCCGGACGCGCCTTCTGCGCGCGGGAAAGGACATTTTCATGCTCTACTATCTGCACGAAATGCAACGCCTTGCGATGGCCCCCTCGCGGGCCGTGGCGGATGCGCTCAAATTCGCCGCCAACAACCCCATGAACGCCTTCAGCCATACCCCCGTCGGCAAGGCCATGGGCTCCGCCGCGGAAATCTATTCGCGGATGACCAACAAGTACGGCAAGCCCGACTGGGGCATCGACCATACGATGATCGACGGCAAGAAGGTGCCGGTCGAGATCGAGGTGATGATCCACCGCACCTATTGCGATCTGGTCCATTTCAAGCGCAAGATCAACCGCAATGATCCCAAGCTGCTGATCGTGGCGCCGCTTTCGGGGCATTTCGCGACTTTGCTGCGCGGCACGGTCGAGGCGATGCTGCCCGACCACGACGTCTACATCACCGACTGGATCGATTGCCGCAACATTCCGGTGATGTCGGATATGTTCAACCTGAATGACTACATCGATTACGTGATCGACTTCCTGCACTATCTGGGTCCCAATTCCAACGTCATCGCCGTTTGCCAGCCCAGCGTGCCGGTGATGGCGGCCGTCGCCGTGATGTCCGGTTGGGGCGATATCTGCGCGCCGGCGACCATGACCCTGATGGGTGGGCCGGTGGACACGCGGGTCGGCAAGACCGCGGTCAACAAGCTGGCCAAGGAAAACGACCTGAAGTGGTTCGAGAAGCACGTCATCACCACCGTGCCGCCGCCATATCCGGGAGCGTTCCGCCGCGTGCTGCCGGGCTTCGTGCAGCTGTCGAACTTCATTTCCATGAACCTGGAACGCCACATGCTGTCCATGAACGAGCTGTTCGACCATCTGGTCGAAGGCGACGACGAGGCGGCGGACAAGAAATCGGCGTTCTACGAGGAATATCTCGCGGTCATGGACCTGCCGGCGGAATACTTCCTGCAGACGCTGGAGGTCGTGTTCCAGGAACACGCCCTGCCCAAGGGCGAAATGATGTTCCGCTGGCAGAAGGTCGATCCGGGCAAGATCACGGAAACGGCGATTCTCTGTGTCGAGGGCGAACTGGACGACATTTCCGGCGTCGGCCAGACCAAGGCGGCGCTCGACATCACGCCGAACCTGCCGGCCGCGAAGAAGAAGTATCACCTGGAAAAGGGCGTCGGCCACTACGGCGTGTTCAACGGCCGCAAGTGGCGCGAGAACATCGCGCCCGCGGTGAAGGCCTTCATCCGCAAGCACGCCAAGCCGGCCGTCAAGGCCTAGGCGCTTCGTCGGGACAGTATATCGGCGACCAGGGCGGCCGGCCCTTCGGGAGGCCGCCCGGGGGCATGCACCAGGATCATGCGGCGGAAGGCCTCGGGCTCGCACAGCCGGCGGGCGACCAGCACCCCGTCCGCCGCCGTCGGCGCCGCCAGCTCCGGCAGCACGGCGATCCCCATGCCCGCCGCGACCAGGGCCGAAACGGCTTCCGGGCGTGACATTTCCTGCACCGGGCGGACGCTGACCCCCTGGTCGCGCAGCACGGCGTCGATCAGCGCCCGGCTGCCCGTACGCCCGTCCAGCATCACCATGTCCTGGCCGTCCAGGTCCCGCCATGTCGGGGTTCGCTTGCGCGCCAGGGGATGGCCCTGGGGGCAGACCAGACAGAAAATATCGTTGCCCAGCGGCGTCGTGACGAGGGGGGAAAGGTCCTTCCGCCCTTCGTTGAGCACGCCCAGGTCGGCGCGGCCGTCGAGCACCGCCGCCGCCACGTCCTCGGCGGCCATCTCCTCGATCCGCAGGTCGATTTCCGGATAGCGGCCCCGGCATTCGGCACAGCAGGGCGGCAGCAGCCGCGTTACCGCCGTCGGCACGGCGGCGATGCGCACGCTCCCGTGCCGGCGCAGGGCCGTGCTGCGTGCGTTTTCCAGGACATTGTTCAGATCGTCCAGCAGGCCGCCGACGCGGGCCGCGAGATCGCGCCCGGTCTCCGTCGCGCGGACGTTGCGGGTGTCGCGTTCGAACAGGGGCAGGCCCAGCTCGGCCTCCAGATGGCGCACGCTGGTGCTGACGGCGGATTGCGTCATGCCCAGGTCCCGGGCGGCGCGGGTAAAACTGCCCTGGCGGGCGACGGCGGTCAGGACCTGCAATTGGCGGAGCGTGAAATTCATAAATTAAATAGATGAATAATTATAATTTATGAATTTGATTTAGGCAACCGCAGGGAGGACCATGGCGCCGGATCAACAAAAACCAACCATCCCTTCAGGAGGAAACCTCATGTCAGCCCCAACCACATCCGCGGCATCCACGGACGGCGCTCCGGTCCGCATCCTCGGCCGCGCCAATTCCTTCAATGTGCGCAAGATTCTCTGGGTCTGCGACGAGATGGACATGCCGTATGAACGCGAGGACTACGGTCGTGGTTTCCGCGCCTGCACGGAGCCGGAATTCCTCGCCCTCAACCCGGTCGCCCAGGTGCCCGTGGTGCTCGACGGTGGGGCGGTGATGCGCGAATCCAACGCCATCATCCGTTATCTGGCGGCCAAGGCGGGGCGGGAAGACCTGTATCCCTCGGACCTGGTCAAGCGCCAGCAGATCGAACAATGGATGGACTGGATCGCCTACGACCTTACCCATGCGCTGCGCGGCGCCTTCCTGGGCGGCGTGCTGCAGGAAGCGCCCTGGAACAACGACTGGTTCGTCAATCAGGGTCGCAAGGACCTGATCCACGACATGCGGATCGTCGAGGCCCATCTGGCGGCGGGCGGCCCCTACCTAACCGGTGAGACCTTCACTCTGGCCGACATTCCCATGGGCCTGGTGGTCAACCGCTGGTTCAAGGTCGAAGGGTTCAAGAAGCCTGAAACGCCGGCGCTGGCCGCGTATTACGAGCTTCTCAGTCAGCGCCCGGCCTATCTCGCCCACGGGCGCAACGGCCTGCCCTGATGGCCGGCCGGCCCGGGGGTGCGGGGCACCCCCGGGGGCTTGCCACTTAACTTACAGGCTGCCGAGGACGCTTTCGGCGCTGGTCTTCTCGAAGGCGCCGGCGGCATCGATCTCGATCGATTTCACCGTGCCGTTGTCGACGACCATGGCGAAGCGCTGGCAGCGCAGGCCGAGGCCGCGTGCGTTCAGGTCGAGTTCCAGGCCGGCGGCCTTGGTGAACTCGGCCGAGCCGTCACCGACCAGCAGAACCTTGTCGCCCGCATCCTGGTCCTTGGCCCAGGCACCCATGACGAAGGCGTCGTTCACGGACATGCAGACGATCTGGTCGATACCCTTGGCCTTGAAATCGTCGGCCTTGGCGATGAAGCCCGGCAGATGCTTGGCCGAGCAGGTCGGCGTGAAGGCGCCGGGCACGCCGAATATGGCGACCTTCTTGCCGTTGAAGATGTCGTCCGTCGAAATGGCGGCCGGACCTTCACCGGTCATCTGGTAGAGCGTCGCCGCCGGAATTTTGTCACCAACACCAATCGTCATTGGATTTCCCCTGGGTCTGATTTTTTCCAAACATGGCCAAGGGCGGCGGTAAACAGGTGCCGCCCGGGCCGTTCATGCCTGCATGAGATAGTCGATTCCGGCGAAGAGTCCATGAAAAACAACCCTCCCGGCGTGGCATGGCCTAGTTTTTCGCGATCACCACGTCGCCCGCGCGGGCGACGGCCTCGGTCACCGCGTTTTCCGTCAACAGTTCGGGCAGGGGAATGCCGTCCGGGGCCTGGGGACCATAGACCGCGTTGAACGGAATGCCATAGCGTCCGAACTTGGCCAGGTAGGCGGCGATCACCGGATTGGGGCGGGTCCAGTCGGCGACCATGGCGACGATGCGCCCGTCGGCGATGGCAGCGCGCACCGCACCCTGGTTGAGAACCAGACGCTTGTTGACCTGACAGGTGATGCACCAGTCGGCGGTGACGTCGACCAGCACGGTCTTTCCGCCGGCGACCAGTTGGGCGATCCGGGCCTCGTCGAAGGGCTGCCAGTGCCGGCGCGCGTCCGCATCCTTGGCGCCGCGCAGGCTGCTCTCGTCGGCGGCCCGGGCTGGTGTTTCGGCCGCGGTCGGCAGCACGGCGGCGGCCAGCACGATGGCCACGCCGAGGGCGATGGGCGCGCCCGGCACCAGGGCGCAGGCGGGCTTGACGCCACGCCCGGACAGCCACAGAACAAGGCCCAGGACGGCCAGCCCGGCGGCCAGTCCGGCCGTTGCCGTGGTCCCCAGAATGCCCATGACGACCCACAGCAGCCAGCCCGCGGTGGCCAGCAGGGCCAGGCCCATGATCTGGCGCAGGCGGATCATCCAGGGTCCCGGGCGGGGCAGGCGGGTGGCGGCGGCGGGCACGAGGGCGATGGCGAGGTAAGGCAGAGCGAGGCCGAGCGCCAATCCGGCGAAGATGGCATAGATTTCCAGCGGCCCCCGGGCCAAGGCGAAGCCCACGGCGGTGCCCAGGAAGGGGGCGGAGCAGGGGGTCGCCAGCAGGGTCGCCAGGGCACCCTGCAGAAAATGGCCCATGGGGCCGGTGTGATGGCCGGGGTCGGTGGCATGGGCGCCCAGGTCGCCGACGGATTCAGGCAGGGCGATCTCGAACAGGCCGAACAGGTTGCAGGCGAACACGAAGACGATCACCGCCATGGCGGCGAGGAACCAGGGCTGCTGGAACTGAATGCCCCAGCCGATGGTCATGCCGGCGGCCTTCAGCGCCACCAGTCCGGAGGCCAGAACCATGAAGGATGCGAAAATGCCGAGCGCCGAGGCGATGAAGCCGCGGCGGACCTGCCCCGCGTCGCCGCCGCCGTGGCCCATGACGCCCAGAACCTTGATCGACAGCACGGGCAGCACGCAGGGCATCAGGTTGAGGATCAGTCCGCCCAGCACGGCCAGGGCGATGAACAGCAACAGATTGGGCTGCGGCACGGGGGTCGTTTCCGCCGCGCTCAGCACCGGGGCGTCGGCGGGCGGCGCCAATTCGCCGGGTGTCAGCATCAGTTGCCGTTCGGCGCTGCGTCCGCCGTCGACCAGGGTCGCGGTCAGGGTTTCCTTGGCCAGTTGCTGGGGCCCGCCGTCCAGATCCTTGACCCCGTAGACGGTGACGTCCAGGCGGGCCTCGCGTCCGTTGTCGGAAAAGGTCACATGCGGCTTGGAAAAAGCCAGGATGTTGGGGCCCTCAAGATAGATGTCCGGGGCCGAGAACGGGGTTTCCGATTTCGCCCGCACGCTGATCAGCATTTCGCCCTTGGCGGTATCGCCGGGGCTGAGCGCCGCCGTGTCGGCCAGCATCAGCCCGTGCCCGGCGCCGTCGCCCGGCACCGTGGCCGCATAGCGGCTGATCAGATGGGCGAATTCGCTGGGCGCGGCCGCACCCGCCGGCAGGGTCAGGTCCAGGTTGGCCGTGTAGGGAATGCAGATGTCGTCGCAGGTGAGATAGGGGATCACCGCCTTGACCATGACGGGCTTGCCCGGTTCCATCGGCACGGCGTCGATGGGGAACACGACCTCTTTCTTGTAGCCGAGGGTTTCCAGGCCCAGCACGCTGAACCGTTCCGGTGCCGGCCAATGAACCTTGGCGGACTTCAGATTGTCCGAGCCGTCCCAGTTGGGCCGGGGCGGGATGCCGGCGTCACCGGGCGAGCGCCAGTAGATCTTCCATCCCGGCTGCATGTGGAATTCCAGGCCCAGGCGCAGCATCGCCGCCGATCCGGTGCCGGTCACAGCGGCGACCAGGCGGGCCTTGGTCTGCTCGGTTTCATGCCAGGCGGATTGCGCGGCGCCCGCCGCCTGCGCGGCGGTCGCAGAAACCAGCAGCAGGACGGCCGCGATCAGGGTGGTCGGGCGGGCAGCGCGAAAGAAGGATGCAGCGGTCATCGGGGCGTTCATGGTTTCCGGTGGTGAGGGTTCAATTTCTGCGACACCGATAGTATGGCACGGTGCCGGGGAACACGGCCAATAAATGGCGCGTGATTGCGGCGGTTTCCGGGCAGCGTGCGGTGTTTCTTCACGGGGCCGTGCTTGCGGGGGACGGGTCACGCCGTCATAATTATCGGGCACGGTTGTGCTATATATCGGTGAAACTGGACGGATATTCGAGGCTTATCCCATGCCCCGGACCCTAGACGACGAGGCCTATCTGGCCGGGCATCTGCTGATTGCCATGCCCAACATGCCGGACGAGCGGTTTTCCAAGACGGTGATCTACATGTGCGCCCATAACGCCGAGGGTGCGATGGGATTGGTCGTCAACAAGCCGCTGGAAACGTTGAGTTTTCCCGATCTTCTGGAGCAGTTGGACATCGTGCCGTCCGGCTTGAAGCAGCCCATCAACGTGCATTTCGGCGGCCCTGTCGAATCGGGCCGCGGCTTCGTTCTGCACACCCCGGATTATCTCCAGGAAGCGACCATGGTCGTCGACGACCAGATCGCCCTGACCGCGACGGTCGACATCCTGCAGGCCATCGCCGACGGCATCGGCCCCCGGCAATCCCTGCTCGCACTCGGCTATGCCGGATGGGGGCCGGGGCAACTGGATTCCGAGATCAAGGCCAACGGCTGGTTGCATGTCGCGGCCGACCCCACCCTTGTGTTCGGCGGCGGCATGGACGACAAGTGGGAACAGGCGATGCTCAAGATCGGTGTCGACCCGCGCATGCTGTCGGACGAAGCCGGCCACGCCTGATGCTGTCTATCTTAAGATTTATGAAGATAGTAATATATTGAGGAATTTTTCTGGATTTTTATGTTTTCTCTCAAGAGTATTTTTAATATCAAATGCTTCCTCTAGATATCTCTTTGAGTAAAATCCAGGTAACTCATAGAAGTCTTTAATTATTTGACTTTTGTACGATAAATTTTTAAGTGGGTATTCAAGTTTTTTCCCATATTTTTTTGAAAATTTTTCCATTTCTTTTCTCATATCGTATTTTTCCCGCTCATTTTTTATAAACGAGGGGCTTGTGCAGTTTATTGCCATACTGATTAAGCTTGAATACCTCGGATTGTTACCTGTGTGGGTGAGGCTAATTGCCGCTTTTCCCGCGTTGTCGAAATGAATTCTAGAGAACTCGCTCTTCAGGTATTTTGTGAAATGAGTTATTCCTATTTTTCTTGTGTTTTTTGTAACCCCTATGTTGTTAAAAAATATCTTTAATTTTGGTATAAATAATTTTCTTTCAATTATATCTGGACTTATTTCATATAAAAGATTCAATACGTTGTCTACCTCGATGTTTCTCCAAAATTTCTCTATTAACATCTCCTGATTTTCTTCATTTTGTTCGGATATGTATTTTGAAACAAAGTATTCTTGAAAAGATCTGTGCGCAAATACAATAAATAAACCATCTTCTATGAGAAGACATACAGATTGAAGTGCATCGTCTAAAAATTTTTCAGAATCTACTTTGATACCAGTAACAGTTATCGCTTTATTTATAGCTGATAATGCGTCCATCCTTGAGAATCGAAATTGTCGTTTATTGTATGTACTAACTGAAAATGCTGAAAATACTCGGCCAAAATCTTGAATATCTAAATGACATCTTATTTCACGTTTATAGCCACCCTTTAGGGCGTCGTGACGTTGAAATAGAGCTTCGTATGCGAGATTATAAAAAATGCTTAGCTTATTTGGGATGTCCGCACTTGTTCCATAAGTAAGAAGCATTATCGATAAAAGTAAGGGGTTTGAAAGAAATGATCTGTGGCGAACATACAGAGTTTTATTTAAGTCAATTGAGAATTTCTTCTTTATATCATCATCATAAGGAAGTTTTTCAACTAAATCGCTAGCCTCTTCTAGAGTGAGGGGGCTTAATTGTGCGATTGAAAAATTATCCCATCCGCTAAAGACATCATCTGGTCGCGAAGAGACAAAGACAGAAATATTTTTGCCCATTTTGGAGATATTCAGAATTTCTTTTGATGCTTTTTTGCGATGCAATAAATCGATTTCGTCGTACCCATCTAATAATAACAAAAAATGACCGTCATTGAGGGCGGAGCGAATATATTCAGAGCCAAGATCAAATTCATTTCGTTTCAAACTCTGAAGAATCAAATCAAACACAGTAAATTCATCTTCGTTCAGGTCTCTAAGTTCAACAAAGACAGGGACTTTCCCCCCTTCATTTATTGCAGATAAAAACAGGTGCCTCATAAAAACGGATTTTCCGCTGCCAGCAGAACCCGTAATGACGCAGAGGGATGAGATATCCTGTAGTTTAGAAATATCTGCTTTTTTAATTTTTCTCTCACCAATGCTGGCGCTTAAAGGTACATAAAAATCATATATTGAGCTGGGTTCGTCCCGAATGAAAAAGGATTTTGTTCTGCCGTATCTAGCTGCAGCTGTTGCAAGATATTTTTGGTAAGTGTTCGGTAGGCGGCGCCGAATTTGGCTGTTTGCGCCTTTAAGGAAGTGCTTTCCATAATCTATTAGGATAGGCAAATTTCTCTCAACAAAGCCTGCAGCGAGTTCTACTTCTTCAGGAGAAATTGACATTGAAGCGCGCCTTTCCGCAAAAGTGATCTTTTAATGTAATGCCCAATTTAGGAGAAAATCAAACCCCGAATACAACGAATGAAGATTGAGAATGATTTGAAGGAACGGCTTACAAATAAGGTATTCATAATTATGAGAAAGAGAAGTCCCTCCAAGCCCTCGGATGACCTGCGCCGCCTTCTTCTGGACCGCATGGAAGCCTGCCAGACCGCCGAAGCCCTGAACAACCAGGTCATCCTGCCCTTCGTCCAGGCGCTGGAGGATGTTTGCGGCGCGCGCGGATATGTCCTGAACATCTACGGCGAACAGGCCAATCTGACCTTCACCGGCGACGAGGACGCGGCCGAGGAAATCTACGCGCTGATCGAAAACTATCTGGACAGCCGCGCCGAAGGACCTGCCGGCGGCGGGTGACATCGGCGGGGTACATACGCCGGTACGTCGAAATCAGTTGAAATCAGAAGCCCGAAGCCGCACCGTGAAGGGTGATCCCGCCACAGGTGGGTATTCGGACGGCGAGACTCCCGGCGAAAAGCGGAGCAGGCGTTTGGGGGACAGCAGAACATAGGGGAGGGACCCGAAGTCGTGCTTATCCCGCATGACGACTTCAAGGTTGCCCGGATCGTCACATCCGATTTCATGGATATTGGGGATCTGGATGTTCCCGGCTTGCTCAAGGTTCATGGATACTGGGACCGTGTGCGGGCTGGCGGGGTCGGCCCGCCGCGCCGTGACTTCCGCCTGGAAGCACTGCCCGCTGAGATCATCCCCTGCATGGCCGTGGTCGATTTCGTCGGCCCGCCGTTCGATATCTACTACCGCTTTTTCGGGACCCAGATGGTCGAGATCGCCGGCCAGGAATTGACCGGGCGGCGATATTACGCGGACAAGATCACGGGCTACGGCTTCGTCAACGCGGAGATCTTTCCGATCATGATCGAAAAGCGCATGCCCATTTTCTCGCGGACCCAATGGATCTCCGTCCAGGATTTGGAGGTCACCACGACCACCGTGCGCCTGCCGTTGTCGGAAGATGGCGAGACCATCACCGGCGGGATCACGGCGAACAGTTTCCGGAAAGGCCATGTTTAGGGGGCCGCGGCGTCACTCCCGATCATCCCATGACCGGGAAGTGTCGGATCAGGCGCTGAGCCGGGCCGCGAAGGCGTCGCCGGCCTCAAGATTGGCGAGCGGCCCGATGGCCGACAGGGTCGGCTTGGTGCTGAACAGGCGTTCGGCCACGCGCACAACGTCGCCCGCCGTGACGGCATCGACCTTGGCGACGATTTCCTCGGCCGGGACCGGGCGGCCATAGATCAGCATCTGGCGGGCCAGCTGTTCGCAGCGCGACGAGGTGCTTTCCAGGGACATCAGGATCGACGCCTTCAACTGGGCGCGGGCGCGGGCGACCTCGTCCTCGTCGACGGACAGCCGCACCTTGTTCAATTCGTCGGCGATCAGCGGCATCAGTTCGGTTACTTCCCCCGAACCGGTGCCCGCATAGACGCCGAACAGGCCGCCGTCCGCATAGGCGGATTGATAGCTGTAGATGGAATAGACCAGGCCGCGTTTTTCGCGGACCTCTTGGAAAAGACGTGACGACATGCCGCCGCCGAGCAGCGCCGACAGCACGGACGCCGCATAGTAATCGTCGTCGTCGTAGGCCAGGCCTTCGAAACCCAGGGTGATATGGACCTGTTCCAGGTCGCGGTCGACCCGTACCTCGCCGCCGCCGTAGCGCGCGGCCTCGCGCGCCGCCGGCGCACCCGCGGGCAGGTCCTTGAAGGTGTTCCGCACCATGTCGACCACGCGGTCGTGGTCGAGGGCACCCGCCGCCGAGACGACACTGACGGGGGCCGCGTAATGGGTGGTCATGTAGTCGAGGACCGCGTCGCGGGACATCGCCTCGATCAAGGCTTCCGAGCCCAGGACCGAGCGTCCCAGCGCCTGATCGGGAAAGGCGACGGCCTGGAAGTTTTCAAACACGATGTCGTCGGGGGTGTCGTGAAGCTGGTGGATTTCCTGGATCACGACATGGCGTTCGCGCTCCAACTCGTCCGCGTCCAGGGTCGCGTGCTGCACCAGGTCGGAAATCACGTCCATGGCCAGGCCCAGGTCTTCCTTCAGCATCTTGGCGTAATAGGCCGTGTGCTCGCGGGCCGTATAGGCGTTCATATGCCCGCCGACGGCCTCGATCTCCTCGGCGATGGCGCGGGCACTGCGCTTTTTCGTGCCCTTGAACACCATGTGCTCCAGCAGATGGGACACGCCGTTCACGGCCTCGGGCTCGTGGCGGGCGCCGACGCCGACCCAGGCGCCGACGGACACGGTTTCGACCCGGTCCATGCGTTCGGTGACGACGCGAAGGCCGCTTTCAAGGTCGGTGATCTGTACGGACACTCAGGATCCCCTTAGGCGAGGGTTGTTTCGATGGTGCGTTTCAACTGGTCTAGATCGTTGGCCAGGGTTTGGCAACGCTTGGGCCGGTCCAATAAATCCGCCAGGCGGGCGGGCAGGGCCGGGCGCAGGCCCGTGGCGTCCTCGACCGCGTCGGGGAACTTGGCCGGATGGGCGGTCGCCAGAATGACCATGGGCGCATCGGTTTCGCCTCGGCATTCCCGCGCCGCGCCGACGCCGACGGCGGAATGGGGGTCGATCAACTCCCCCGTCTGTTCGTGGACCTGTTTGATGACCGCCTTGGTGGCGTCGTCATCGAAGCGGGCGCCGGCGAACACCTTGCGCGCCCGGGCCAGTTGCGCGGCGGAAACCTCGAACCGGCCGGTCTTGCGGAAATCGGTCAGCACCCGGGCGCAGGCGGCGCCGTCGCGGTCGACCAGGTCGAACAGCAGGCGCTCGAAATTGCTGGACACCTGGATGTCCATGGACGGGCTGGTGGTCGGCACCACGCCGGCCATCTCCATGGCGCCGGAGGCGAAGAAGCGGGCCAGGATGTCGTTGGCGTTGGAGCCGACGACCAGTTTGGAAATCGGCAGGCCCATCTGCATGGCGCCGTAGCCCGCGAACACGTTGCCGAAATTGCCCGTGGGCACGGAAAACGCGACCGGCTTGTCGGGGGCGCCCAGCTTCACCGCCGCCCAGAAGTAATAGACGATCTGCGCCATCACCCGGGCCCAGTTGATGGAATTCACGGCGGACAGGTTGAAGCGGTCGCGGAAATCCCCGTCGTTGAACAGGTCCTTCACCCGGTCCTGGCAGTCGTCGAAGGTGCCCTCGATCGCGATGTTGTGCACGTTGGCGGCCTGCACCGACGTCATCTGCGCTTCCTGCACCGGGCTCACGCGGCCCTTGGGATGCAGCATGAAGATGTCGATGGCATCCTTGTCGCGGCAGGCCTCGATGGCGGCGGAGCCCGTGTCGCCCGAGGTGGCGCCCACGATGGTGATGCGCTGACCGCGTTTCTTCAGCACGTAATCGAAGAACCGGCCCAGCACCTGCATGGCCACGTCCTTGAAGGCCAGGGTCGGCCCGTGGAACAGCTCCAGCAGGTATTCATCGTCGCCGGTCTGCTTCAGCGGCAGCACGTCGGGGGCGTCGAAGGTCGCATAGGCGTCCTCGACCAAGGCCTTCAGGTCCGCCGCCGGAATGGCGTCGCCGATGAAGGGCTCCATGACCTTCAGGGCCAGGTCCGGATAGGACAGGTCCTTCATGGCGCGGATGTCGTCGGCGGAAAACTGCGGCCAGGTTTCGGGCACGTACAGGCCGCCGTCGCGCGCGAGGCCGGCCAGCAGGACGTCCTCGAAACCAAGGGCCGGGGCCTGGCCCCGGGTGGAAATGTATCTGGGGTTTGTCATCTTAGGCGGCTAGATAGCGCGTTCTGAGATGCATCTCAAACACCTTCGGGTCGAGCGGCTTGCCCGTGGCGCTGATCAAAAGCTCTTTCGCGCTGACCGACGACCCCTTGCCGTGCACGTTGGCGCGCAGCCAGGCCATCAGCGGCGCGAAGTCGCCGCGGCCGATGGCGGGCTCGATTTCCGGGTTCTGGTCGCGGGCCGCGGCATACAGCTGCGCCGCCGTCATGGCGCCGAGCGTATAGGTCGGGAAATAACCCCAGGCCCCGTCGTACCAATGGATGTCCTGCAGGCAGCCCTGGGTATCCGTCGGCGGGCGGACGCCGAGCAGGCGTTCCATGCCGTCATTCCACGCCCCCGGCAGGTCGGGGATTTCCATGTCGCCTTCGATCAGCGCCTTTTCCAGGCGGTAGCGCAGGATGACATGGGCCGGGTAGGTGACCTCGTCGGCGTCGACGCGGATGCACGAGCGTTCGACCTGGGTATAGAGGCGGAACAGGTTGTCCGCGTCCCAGGCGGGGCCTTGCCCGCCGAAGGTTTCGACCATGATCGGGGCCGCGAAATCCAGGAAGGTCTTGGACCGGCAGACCTGCATTTCGATCAGCAGGGATTGGCTTTCGTGGACCGACATGCCCAGCGCATGGCCCACGGGCTGGCCGCGCCAATCCTTGGGCAGGCCGCGTTCGTACATGGCATGGCCGGTTTCGTGCAGCACGCCCATGAGGGCCGAGGTGAAATCGTTTTCGTCGTAGCGCGTGGTGATGCGCACGTCGTCCGGCGTGCCGCCGCAGAAGGGATGCAGGCTGACGTCGAGCCGCCCGTGATGGAAATCGAAGCCCAGCATCTCCATGAACCGCTGGCCGAGCGCCTTCTGCTTTTCCTCGGGAAACGGGCCGTCGGGCAGGATGACCTTGGGCGCCTTGGCCTGATGGTCCAGAACCTCGCCCAGGAACCCGGGCAGGAAGCCTTCCAGTTCGTCGAACACGGTGTCGATCTCGGCGGAGCTGCCGCCCGGCTCGTAATCGGCCAAAAGCGCGTCGTACAGGCCGACGCCCAGGACCGCTGCCTTGGCGGCGGCTTTTTCGCGGACCAGGGCGAGAAGCTCGGTCACCAGGGGCTGCACGGCCTTGAAGTCGTTGCCGGCGCGGGCGTCGCGCCACACGGCCTCGCAGGCCGAGGAGGCGCGGCTCAACCGCGTCACCAGGTCTTCCGACAAGGCCGTGGCCTTGACGTAATTGCGTTTGATCTCGCGCAGGTTGGCCTGCTGCCAGTCGGTCAGGTCGGCCGCATCGGCCTCGGCGGCATTGATCAGGTCGCCGGTTTCGCTGTCCGTCAGCATGCCGTGATAGACGGCGGCCAGTTCGGCCAGTTGTTCGGCCCGGGATTCATGGCCGCCCCTCGGCATTACCGTAGACATGTCCCAATGCAGGACTTCCTGGGCTTCGCCCAGGGCGTTCAGGCGCCGGAAACGGTTTTCCAGGCGGGCGTAGGCGGGGGTGTCAGGGGATTGGCTGTCCGGCATGTCGCCTATATGGGGTCAAAAGACCGCGACGAACAGGGTGCGGTCGGCCAGAAGGGCCAGGAAAATCCCGAACAGGTAAAGGATCGTGTAGAAAAACATGGGCCGGCAGGGGCCCTGCTTGGCGTCGGCGACGTTTTCCGCCCGCCACACCCGCGCCATGTGCACGACCAGCCCGACGTTGAGGCCGGCGACGGCGACGGTGTACAGCCAGCCCGACAGGCCGAGCAGCATGGGCGCGAAGGTCGCCGGGATCAGCAGGGCCGTATAGACGGCCATCTGGATCTTGGTGCGGTGTTCGCCGACCACCACGGGCAGCATGGGCACGCCCACGGTCTGGTAATCCTGGCGGCGGAACAGGGCCAGCGCCCAGGTATGGGGCGGCGTCCACAGGAAGATGATCATGAACAGGGCGATGGCGCCCCAGGGATCGGCCAGGAACCCGGCGTTGCCGGTCACGGCGGCCCAGCCGATCACCGGCGGCAAAGCGCCCGAGGCGCCGCCGATGACGATGTTCTGCGGCGTGCGGCGCTTCAGCCAGACCGTGTAGATGAACACGTAATACAAAATCGTGAAGGCCAGCAGCCCGGCGGAAATCAGGTTGACCCAGACGCCCATGGCGATGACCGAGGCGATCGCCAGCACCGTGCCGAACACCAGGGCGTTGCCGGGGTCCATGCGGCCCGCCGGGATCGGCCGGTTCATGGTGCGCTGCATGTGCAGGTCGATGTCGCGGTCGTACCACATGTTGATGGCGCCCGAGGCCCCGGCGCCGATGGAAATGCACAGGATCGCGACGAAAGCCTCAAGCGTGCCGATGGCGCCCGGCGCCATGACCAGGCCGACCATGGCCGTGAACACCACCAGGGACATCACCCGGGGTTTCAGCAAAAGGGCATAGTCGGCCAGGCGGAACTGGGGTTCCGGGCGGGGGTCGGCGGCAGCCGGTGCGTCGATATGTGGGGCGACGGTGTCGCTCACGGGGGGCCTCTTGACGATGTTCGGTATGCGTTTGCCTGGGCGCTTTATATTTTAAGTTCGCGCCGAGGGCCAGTGTCCGTTGGTCCAGGTCGGCGCAAAAGCGCCCGCCCGGCGATCCAGATGAACATGACGCCGCCGGCCACGGCGATCACCGCCCCCACGCCCATGCCGTACAGGCCGACCTTGGCGCCGAGCGCTTCCAGCCCGGCGATGTCGCCCGCCACCTTGCGCGGGGCGCCGTATCCGCCGGCCAGGAACAGGCCCGCCGAATGCAGCGCCTGGCCCAGGCCGTAAAGCCAGAACAGGGCGAATACGGCGCGGCCCAGCCTGGGTGCGCGGTCCAGGGACGGCAGCAGGGCGCAGAACACCAACCCCATGAGGGCCAGGTTCACGCCGCCGATGACGCCGTGATAATGGGCGGGGGTGCGGGTATCGCCGCCGTCGACGAACAGGCCGAGCAGCCCGCCCAGGAAGAACACGGCCATGGACAGGTAGAGGACCTGCCGCGCCAGGCGGGCGCGGTCGTCGGCGGGCGGCGTGCCGCCGCCGGAAAACAGGAATGCGGCGGCCAGGACCACGGGGGCCGGGCCCAGCAGGTATTGCAGGTCGGTGAAGGCCTGGGTCTGTTCGGCGCTGAACGCGGGATAGATCCAATAGAGGGCCGGGCCGATCAGGGCGCAGACGGCGAGGGCGGCCAGGGCCCAAAAGAACAGTCCGCCCGAAAGCGGCCGGCCGGCGGCGCCCGCCAGCGCCCACCAGGCGCACAGCATCAGGCCCGTGTTGACGAATTGCAGGATGTGCCCGCCGCCCCAGAACAGGCGTTCGTTCAATTCCACCGTCGCCGGTTCGCCCGAGGCCGCCTGAAAGGTCACGGCGAAGCAGGCGAAGGCGGCGATGTAGATCACGGTGGTCATCAGGATGCCCAGGCCGCCCGGGCCCGGCTGATTGACGCGGCGCAGGAAGGCAGCCAACAGCCGCAGGACGACGAACAACACGCCCATGAAGATGAACACCAGGCCCAGGTAGTACAGCGGGTCGATCACCGTCGGCACGTAGTTGTTGAGGGACGGCTGGGTGTCGTGCTTCAGGGCCGGGATCATCAGCAGGATTTCCCCGGCGGCCACCATCCACACGGCCGAACGCCCCGTGGAGCGGCCGCGCGACCGGCCGCCGTCCAGGTGATAGGTGGTCGCCGCGACAAGCGCGCCGAGCAGGCACAGGAACCAGACGACGAAGGAATAGACGACGTGGATGACCAGGCCTTTTTCGAAGAAATGAAGCGGCCAGGGGATCAACCCCTCCGCCCCGGGCACGCGGGACACCGCCAGCATCAGGGCGAACACGCCGGCGATGGCCAGCGCCGCCAGGCCCAGCAGCAGCCAGGCGCGGATTTCCCAGCGCGCGTCTTCGCTGTCGACGGCGGCGCCCAGGGTGCCGTCAGGGGTTTCCATGGTGTCCGTCATTGTCCCGCATAAGGATAAAGGTGAATGGCCATGACATAGACAACGACGCCGGAAATCCCGACGTACATCCACAGCGGCCAGACCCAGCGGGCCAGGGCCCTGTGGCGTTCAAATTGGCCGGTCAGGGCCCGCCAGAAGGTCATGGGAACCAGCGGCGTGATGGCGATGGCGCCGATCACGTGGACGATCAGGATGGTGAAATAGACCGGCCGGATCATGCCTTCGCCGCCGAACTTGGCGAAGCCGGAATTAAACTTGTAGATCACATAGACCACGAGAAATGCGACCGAGGCGGCGGCGGCGCAGAGCATCATGGCGCGGTGCCTGTCCTTCGCACCCTGCCGGATGAACACGTAGCCGATGGTCATGAACACCACGGACAGCGCGTTGAAGCCGGCGATCAGGTGGGGCAGCTCTTGAACGGTCATGACGGCGGGCGGTCTAGCGGGTCGTCATGTTGAGCCAGAAAAGCAGGTACATCGTCACCGCCACGGCGGCCAGGATGGCGCCCAACTGCCAGTTCTTCATCATCTTGCATTCCTTACTTAATTCGCGCCGCAGGCCTGTCGGGGCGGAGCGTCGCCGTGTCGCCGGGGGCAAGGGGCCGCCCGCCCCAGATTGGACCTTGAGCGCGGAAAATCAAGGCTATTAGGCCGTTTGTCCAGGGTAAAAAAGCCTTTGCAATGCCGCCGGGGGATGGTAGCTAAGACCTCTCGTCTCCCCGGCGGCGAGGCGCCATCGCGCGCGGCCGGGCGTAGGCAGAATGGGTTAAGAAACAAGGGCCTAACGGATTAACGTCTTTTGAGTGTAAATCCCAATGCCCGGTAATTTCGGATGAGGACCATGACCTTGAGATTGCACGCCCTGATCACAGGTGCCGCACTTTTCCTTCTTTCCTTCGGCGGCAGCGCCCTGGCGGACGGCATCGCGACGCCCTGGCAGATGAACTTCCAGGAAGCCGCGTCCCCGGTCATGGAGCAGATCGAAGATTTCCATAACTTGCTGTTCTGGATCATCACGATCATCACGCTGTTCGTGATGTTCCTGCTGCTCTACGTGATCGTCAAGTTCAACGAAAAGGCCAACCCGGTCCCGTCGAAGACGACTCACAACACCTTCATTGAGGTGGTGTGGACCGTGGTGCCGATCATCATTCTGGTGGTGATCGCGGTGCCGTCGTTCAAGCTGCTGTTCTTCCAGGACAAGTATGAAAACCCGGACATGACCCTGAAGGTCACGGGGCGGCAGTGGTACTGGTCCTATAAATATCCGGACCAGGGCGATTTCGGCTTCGACAGCCAGATGGTCCAGACCGAAGACCTGAAGCCCGGCCAGCCGCGCCTGCTGACCGTGGACAACACGGTGGTCCTGCCGGTCGACACGAACATCCGCGTGCTGCAGACCGCTGACGACGTGATCCACAACTGGGCCATGCCGGCCTTCGGCCTGAAGCTGGACGCCGTGCCCGGCCGGACCAACGAAAACTGGGTGCGGATCACCAAGCCGGGCGACTATTACGGCCAATGCTCCGAACTCTGCGGCGTCGGCCATGCCTACATGCCGATCCACGTCAAGGCGGTCTCGAAGGAAGAATTTGCGGCCTGGGTGGCGACGGCGAAGGCGAAATTCGCCGACTCCATGCCGGCCCCGGCGGCCGGCGAGGCCCGGGTTAAGGTCGCCCAGGTCAAAGACTGACCGGGCGGTTTGTTCGGCATTTCAGCAATTCACGGCACGCCGCGGCGGCCGCAATACAACGGAACGAGAAGAGGTTGACCCATGGCCAGTGAAGTGAGCGCCCACGACGGACACGGCGGGCACGACGATCACAACCACGCTCCTAAGGGCATTGGGCGGTGGCTTTACTCCACCAACCACAAGGACATCGGGACCATGTACATGGTGGTCGCGATTTTCGCCGCCATCCTGGGCGGAGCGGCGTCCTGGCTGATCCGCCTGGAACTGGCCGAACCGGGCATCCAATACATCACCGACGCGCACTTCTATAACGTTCTGGTCACGGCGCACGGCTTCCTCATGGTGTTCTTCGTGGTCATGCCGGCGCTGATCGGCGGATTCGGCAACTGGTTCGTGCCGATGATGATCGGCGCCCCCGACATGGCGTTCCCGCGCATGAACAACATTTCGTTCTGGCTGTTGGTCGCCTCCACGGTGCTGCTGATCTTCTCGGGCATCATCGGCGGCGGCGCCGGCACGGGCTGGACCGTCTACCCGCCGCTTTCCAGCATCGATTTCCATCCGACCATGGCCGTCGACTTCGCGATCCTGTCGCTGCACGTGGCGGGGGCCTCGTCGATCCTGGGCGCCATCAACTTCATCGTCACGATCCTCAACATGCGCGCCCCCGGCATGACCATTCACCGCATGCCGCTGTTCGTGTGGTCGATCCTGATCACGGCCTTCCTGCTGCTGCTGGCCCTGCCGGTTCTGGCGGGCTGCCTGACCATGCTGCTGACCGACCGTAACTTCGGCACCACCTTCTTCGTGCCGTCCGGCGGCGGCGATCCGATCCTGTGGCAGCACCTGTTCTGGTTCTTCGGCCACCCCGAGGTCTACATCATGATCGTGCCGGCCTTCGGCATCGTCTCGCAGATCGTCTCGACCTTCTCCAAGAAGCCGGTGTTCGGCTATCTCGGCATGGCCTACGCCATGGTCTCGATCGGCTTCATCGGCTTCGTCGTATGGGCCCACCACATGTATACGGTCGGCCTGAACGTGGAAACGCGGGCCTATTTCGTGGCCGCCACGATGGTCATCGCCGTGCCCACGGGGGTTAAGATCTTCTCGTGGATCGCGACCATGTGGGGCGGGTCGATCCGCTTCGACACGCCCATGCTGTGGGCCATCGGCTTCATCTTCCTGTTCGTGGTCGGCGGCGTGACCGGCGTGGTCCTGGCCAACTCGGGCGTCGATCTGGCCTTCCACGACACCTATTATGTGGTCGCCCACTTCCATTACGTGCTGTCGCTCGGCGCCGTGTTCGCCATCTTCGCCGGCTGGTACTACTGGATCGGCAAGATGTCCGGCCGCCAGTATCCGGAAGGCCTGGGCCGCCTGCACTTCTGGGTGACCTTCATCGGCGTCAACATTCTGTTCTTCCCGCAGCACTTCCTGGGCATGGCCGGCATGCCGCGCCGTATCCAGGATTATCCCGACGTCTATTCGGGCTGGAACATGGTGTCGTCGATCGGCGCCCTGGTGACCATCGCCGGCACGCTGCTGTTCTTCGTCGTCGTGTGGCGCACGCTGTCCGCCGGCAAGCCGGCGGCAGCCAACCCCTGGGGCGTCGGCGCCACGACCCTGGAATGGACCGTCGACAGCCCGGCGCCGTTCCATACCTTCGAGGACGTGCCCGACATGACCGGCAAGGCCGAGGCCCACTAAGGCCCGGCACCGGAACAGGCAACGAGGACCCCGCCCGTGTCACGGCAACCCCGCAATTCCAACAACCGGCGGACGGCGCTTGCGCTGTTCGCCGTTGTCGGCGGCATGGTCGGCCTGTCCTATGCGTCGGTCCCGTTGTACCAGCTGTTCTGTCAGGTCACCGGCTATGGCGGCACGACCCAGGTGTCGGACGCCACCAAGGCCGTTCCGGCGGCCATGCAGGGCAAGACGGTGACCATTGCCTTCGACGCCAACGTGGCGCGCGACCTGAACTGGGAGTTCCGCCCGGAACAACGCCGGGTGACGCTCCATGCCGGGGAACAGGCGCTTGCCTTCTATTCCGCCAAGAATAATGACAGCAGGCCGGTTACCGGCACGGCCAGCTTCAACGTGACGCCGTACAAGGCGGGCATCTACTTCACCAAGATCGACTGTTTCTGCTTTACCGAACAGACCCTGCAGCCCGGCGAGCAGGTCGACATGCCGGTGCAGTTCTACGTCGATCCGGAGTTCTTCACGGACACCAACACCAAGGACGTGCGCGAAATCGTGCTGTCCTACACGTTTCACCGGGCGGCTGATGCCGCCCCCGCCGTTCAAAAGACCAGCGCCGTCGCCATAGGCGACACGCGCCCGGGCGGTTGACCGGTTTCATCTGACAGGCTTACGGGAACTCCGGTTCCCCCTACGAACGACCAAAGGGAGTAAAAAGAATGGCGAGTGGCGGTAATCATCCCTTCCACATGGTGGAGCCCTCGAAGTGGCCCGTCGTGGGATCGGTGGCGGCCCTGTTGACGGCCTGCGGCAGCATCTGGTTCATGCACGGCGGCCCCTGGTACCTGATGGCGGCCGGTTTCGTCATCATGTTCTACACCTTCTACGGATGGTGGAAGGACGTGATCGCCGAAAGCCTGACCCGCAAGTACCACACGGACGTGGTCTCGCACGGCCTGCGCGTCGGCATGCTGCTGTTCATCGCCTCGGAAGTGATGTTCTTCTTCGCCTTCTTCTGGGCCTTTTTCCACGCCTCGGTGCCGTTCCTGTCGAATGTCGCCACCGTGCCGTGGCCGCCCAAGGACATCATGCCCTTCAATCCCTGGAACATTCCGTTCCTGAACACCCTGATCCTGCTGACCTCGGGCGCCACGGTGACGGTCGCCCACCATGCGATCCGCCACGGCGACAACAAGATGTGCGCGCGCTGGCTGGTCTATACGGTCATCCTGGGCATGATCTTCACGGGTTTCCAGGCCTACGAATATCACCACGCGGCCTTCGGCCTGAAGGACGGCATCTATCCGTCGACCTTCTATCTGGCCACCGGCTTCCACGGCTTCCACGTCATCGTCGGGACGACCTTCCTGCTGGTCTGTCTGTTCCGGGCGTCGAAGGGCCACTTCACGGCGGAAAAGCACATCGGCTTCGAAGCCGCCGCCTGGTACTGGCACTTCGTCGATGTGGTCTGGCTGTTCCTGTTCATCGCCGTCTACTGGTGGGGCAAGGGGTCCGCGACCCAGCTTCTCTAGGACAGCCACGATCCTTTGGTTTCGGAAACGCTCCCCCTCGGGGGAGCGTTTTCTTTTTGCCCGCTTTCCGCCACCGGCGGCTGGTAATCGGGGCATTGCCGCCTTATCTTCATTTCACGTCTGGGGGATGTAGAATTTTCAGGAGTCTGCCATGAACGACCTTGCGAGCCCCCCGTCCCCTGACGCCGCCGCCGACGGCACGGCGCCGGTACTGCACGGCATCCGTGGCCGCTGCCCGCGCTGCGGCGAGGGCCGCCTGTTCAAGGGCTACCTCAAGGTCGCCGATACCTGCGGCGCCTGCGGCATGAGCTTCCAGGGCCACGACACGGGCGACGGGCCCGTGGTGCCGGTGCTGCTGATCATCGGCGGGATCATCGTCGGCCTGGCGCTGGGGCTGGAGGTCGTCTACGAGCCCCCCGTCTGGGTCCATCTGCTGCTGTGGATTCCCCTCGGCACGTTGCTGACCCTCGGCATCATGGTGCCCTTGAAGGGCATGGCCGTGGGCCTGCAGTACAAATACCGCTCGACCGAGGAAGACACCCGCCTGGGCGGAATCTAGGCTAGGGCCGGCCCGAACGGGCCTGGGCCGGCGGGCAGGCGTTGGAGCCGTAGGAACAGAACACGCAGCAGTCGCCCGGTTCCGGCTTCAACAGGCTGCCGCATTCCATGCATTCGTAATAATAGATGCACTGGTCCGTCGGCATGACTTCCGTCGCCGTATGCCCGCACATCGGGCAGGTCACGGTCGTGATCAGGGAAATCGGGCCGTCGATGCTCATGCCGTGATCTTACGGCAGATAGCCCAGGAACCGCCACCACAGGAAGCTCAGCGGCAACAGAAAGACGATGGTCAGCGCCGCCAGCAGCAGCGTGAATCGCCCGGCCTGGCGCAGGCTGACGCCGCCCAGTTGCAGGGCCACCACCAGCGGCGGCACCTGATAGGGCAGGAACATGGTCGAATAGCCCAGCACGAAGGTCATCAGCACGGTCACCAGGGGAAAGCCCGTGGCCGCGGCCAGGTCCTGGGCGAAGGGCGGCAGCACGGCGGGCACGCTGGGCGCCGTGGCCAGAAGGCCGGTGGCCGACCCCAGACCGATCAGGGTCGCGAAGTTGGTCGCGGGTGTTGCGGGATCGAGGGGTAGCAGCGGCAGGATGCGGGCCGCCAGTTCCCGCCCCACCCCGGAATCGACGATGATCGCGGCGACGGACAGCACGGCGGCGATATAGATCACCGAGGCGGTGTTGAAGCGGGTCATGAAGTCGTCTTTGGTCACCAGATCGACGCCGGGCAGCAGGCAGATGACCCCCGCCGACAGGGCGATCCAGGCCGGCGACACGCCGTGCCAGAAATCAAGCGCCCAAAGGGCCAGGGTGACCGTCAGCACCCAGGCCAGGACCGTTTCGTCGCGGCTCATGGGCGCCGCCGTTTCGGCCCGGGCGGCGGCCCCGTCGGCGCGGTCGGGAAACAGCATCAGCACGGCGAAATAGATGGCGATGGCCTTGAGAACCCCGGTGATCGGAAAGTGCAACAGCAGATAGGCGCCGTAGGTGAAATGCAGGCCGTAGAGCGTTTCCGCCGTGCCGGCCAGGACCATGTTGGGCACGTTGGCGGGCAGGATGGCGACGGCCGGCATCCAGGTGCCGCAGGCCACGGCCATGACCAGGCCGTAGCGCCCGTTGCGGCCCTCGGCGAAGCCCAGGCGGTCGGCCAAGGCCAGGGCGATGGGCACCAGAAGGATCACCCGTCCCATGGTCGAGGGCATGAGGAACGATAGCGCCACGCCAACCAGCACCATGGCCGCGACCTGGGCCCGGTAGGTCTCGCCGAACAGGCCGGTCAGGCGTGCCGCCAGGCGGCTGCCCAGGCCCGTGCGGGTCACCGCGATGCCGACGATCAGGCCGCCGAAGGTCAGCCACAGGGCGGTCGACGACCAGCCGGCGAAGATCACTTCCGCCGGCGCCACGGCGATCAGCGAGGCGACGGCGAAGAAGGCCAGGCCGGTGACGAATTCGGGCATCACCCCGGTGGCGAAAAAGCCCATGGCGAACAGCACCAGCGCCGCCCCGCGCAGGACCTTGGGCTCCCAGCCTTCGGGCGTGGGGGCAAGCAGCATAACGACCGCCAGGGAGAACACGGCAAGCGCCGTCCACCTGGGCAGGGTCATGGTCACGGGCAATGCGGGCATGGGTCCTCCGTTATCCCCTCTGGGCGTCCCCCGTCATGCTTGTAGCCGCCGGGCCTGTGCGGGAAAAGCGCGATTCACAAGGTCAGCCCGTGACGCGGCCCGGCAAACAACGGTACACTGGTGTCAGCCGTCGCCGTCCATTGCTGGAATCTGGCCGCATGACCAAGACATCCAAGAAGTCTCCGCCCCGCATCGGCGTCACGGAAGCCAAAACCGGGCCGGAAACGCCGTTTCCCGACGCGGAGGCGGCGCAGCGCGCCGCCCAGGCGCTGAACGAGCGCTGCCAGCGCATCATGCAGCAGTTCTGGGACCGCCAGGCGGAACAGCAGGGTTTTCAGATTCCCGACCCGCTGGTGGTCGGCAAGGCGTTCTTCGAACTGGGAGCGGCCATGCTGCAGGACCCGGCCAAATTGGCCGAGGCGCAATCCAAGCTGTGGCAGGGATATGCCGACCTGTTCGACGCCGCATCCAAGCGCCTGAACGGCGAGGCCGCCGCCCCGGTGGCCGTGCCGGCCCCCGATGACAAGCGGTTCAAGGACGATGCTTGGTCGGAAAACGTCCTGTTCGACACCTTGAAACAATCCTACCTGTTGACGTCGAACTGGATCCGCGAGGCGGTCAGCGACGTCGACGGCCTGGACTCCAAGACCCGGGACAAGGTCAACTTCTATACCCGCCAATGGGTCAATGCCCTGGCCCCGACGAATTTCGCGGCGACCAACCCCAAGGTCATTCAGCACACCCTCGACACCAAGGGCGAGAACCTGGTCAAGGGCCTGGATCATCTGCTGACGGACCTGGAGCGCGGCGAGGGCCAACTGCGCATTTCCATGACCGACGAAACGGCCTTCACCCTGGGGCAAAACATCGCCGTCAGCCCGGGCAAGGTGGTGTTCCAGAACGACCTGATGCAGCTGATCCAATACGCGCCGACCACGGAAAAGGTGGCCAGGCGGCCGCTACTGATCGTGCCGCCCTGGATCAACAAGTTCTATATCCTGGATCTGCAGCCCAAGAATTCGTTCATCAAATGGGCGGTCGACCAGGGGCATACGGTGTTCGTCATATCCTGGGTCAATCCGGACGAGAGCCTGGCCGACAAGTCTTTCGAGGACTACATGCTCGAAGGCCCGCTGGCGGCCATGGACGCGATCCGGGACGCCACCGGCGAGGCCAGCGTCAACATCATCGGCTACTGCATCGGCGGCACCCTGACGGCGGCGACCTTGGCCTATCTGGCGGCGCAGCCGGAAGGCGCCGCCCACACCGCTGACCGGGTGGCTTCCGCGACCTTCTTCACGACCATGACGGATTTCTCGGAGCCCGGGGAACTGGGCGTGTTCATCGACGACGAGCAACTGCAACTGCTCGAGCAGCACATGGCGGACAAGGGCTACCTGGAAGGCAGCCACATGAGCCAGGTGTTCAACATGATGCGGGACAACGACCTGATCTGGTCCTTCGTCGTGAACAATTACCTTCTGGGCCGCGAGCCCATGGCCTTCGACCTGCTGTACTGGAATGCCGACAACACGCGCATGCCCGCCATGATGCACGGCATGTACCTGCGCAAGATGTACCTGGAAAACCGGCTGGTGACGCCGGGCGGCATCACGCTTGCCGGCACGCCCATTGACCTGACCAGGATCAAGACCCCGGTCTACATGCTGTCGACCTCCGACGACCATATCGCGCCGTGGAAATCGACTTATGCGGCGACCCAGCTTTACGCCGGGCCGGTGCGCTTCGTGTTGTCGGCCTCGGGCCATATCGCGGGCGTCATCAACCCGCCGGCGGCGAACAAGTACTGCCATTGGACCAACGCCAAGGCGCCCAAGGACCCGGATGCCTGGCTCAATGCGGCAACCCGCCACGAGGGCTCGTGGTGGCCGGACTGGCAGAAGTGGATTGCGAAAAAATCCGCCGGTCAGGTCGCCGCGCGCAGTCCCGGTGACGGCAAGCTGGCGGCCATCGAGGACGCGCCCGGATCCTACGCGGCGGTTCGTCTGAACTGACCAGGCCGTCGGCAAGGCCATTTCCGCTCCGACACAGCGGTGTTGCCCCCAAGAAACATTCACATATTATATATTGTTCGCGTGCCACGGCAGGGGCGGTGGTTGCATGCATTGGGGGGGCTATGACCAAGCTGTTCGATTTCAAGAATCTGAGCACCAAGTTCTTCGGGGCGACCGTGCTTCTGTTCGCCATCGCGGGGGCCGTCACTGTCGTCATGAGCACCCGCAGCCTTGACCGGCTGAGCGTGATCATCGGCGAGGTCGATACGCTTCTGGGCCGTGAAAGTGCCGCTCTGCAATCCTCTCACGCCGAGCGGCTGAAGGCGGAACAGGCCCGCGACCGGGCGGTAATCACCGCCGAGAACGCCAGGGAATTGGCCGCACGCCAGCAACAGATCGCCGTCCGCGAGGCGGAACTCCAGGGCTATTATCAAGGCGCCTTGCGCATTGTCGCCTCGCAGCTGGAATCCATTCTGTCCCCCATGAGTAAATCCGACCGGGAATTCTTTATTCTCGATGGATCGGTGTTCCTGGCGGTGCTTGAGGGCGCCAATTCGATCGGATTCTATCCGATCAGCAACTTGGAGGGCCTGGCCGACCTCGCCGACACGGAAGGTTTCGCGCCCGCCCGGGTCAAGACATTCGAAAAGGTGATCGGCGACAATCTCGGTGTTGAAGCGCCCTTTCTGGCAATCGACCGCGAGGCCGGCCTGATCCGCATCGCGGCGCTGGTCGGCCCGACGGCGGAGCGTTTCGGCCTGATCGAAGTCATTCTTCAGGACCGTCTGACCCCGATGAAGACCGAGGCCCGTGAGCTGGCCGCGTCCTATGCCGCCAGGCTGTCGGAACAATCGGCCAAGCAGGATCAACAATTCCAGGCCCGGTTGGCGGAACTGGCGGCCGAACGCAAGGCCGATGAGGAAGACCGCGCCCGGCAGGAGGCCCGGACCGCCGACGAGGAACGCTCGGCGCGGCGCCTGCTGATCACGGCGGTGGTTCTGTCGTCCCTGTTCGGCGCGGTCGCCATCAGCGTCCTGGTCGTCCGGCTGATCACCCGGCCGCTTGGGCGGAACGTCGCGATCATGTCGCGTCTGGCCGGCAACGACACGGATGTCGAGGTATCCGACGCCCACCGCACCGACGAAATCGGCGAAATGGCGCAGGCGGTCCAGGTCTTCAAGGACAGCCTGATCGCCGCCGAACGGCAGGCCCAGGAGAGGCGGGCGGAACGCGCGGCCCGCGACGCGCGGGTCCAGAAGATCGAGGGCATGGCCAGGGAATTCGATGCCCAGGTGTCCGGGTCGCTCGATAACGTCAGTACCGCGACCCGCGAGATGCGGGCCACCTCGGAGCAGATGTCCGGGGTCGCCCAGCAGACCGCCGATCAGACCAAGCTGGTCACCCAGGCGTCGGAAACAGCGGCGGAAAGCGTGCAGACCGTGGCCACGGCGGCGGACGAGCTGAGCAAGTCGATCACCGAGATCGCCGAACAGGCGGCGACGTCGAGCCAGGTGTCGGAAGCGGCGGCCGATCAGGCGCGCAAGACCGACGAGCGGGTCCGGCGCCTCAACGACGCGGCGCAGAAGATTGGCGAGGTCATCCGGATGATCACCGACATCGCCGAACAGACCAATCTTCTGGCCTTGAACGCGACCATCGAGGCGGCCCGCGCCGGCGAGGCCGGCAAAGGTTTCGCCGTGGTCGCCAGTGAGGTCAAGAATCTGGCCAACCAGACCGCCAAGGCGACCGAGGAAATCGCCGCCCAGGTCGCCAACATCCAGTCGGAAACCGGTGACACGGTGCGCGCGATCGCGAAAATTTCCGAAAGCGTCGACCGAATGTGCGAAATCGCCGCGGGTATTTCCGCCGCGGTCGAACAGCAGTCGGCGGCGACCCGGGAAATCGCCCGCAACACGGACGAGGCCACCACGGGCACCCGCCGCGCCAGCGACAGTACGGCCCAGGTCGCCCAGGCGGCGGCGGAAACGGAGCAGTCCGCCGCCGAAGTGCTGAAGTCCGTTGACACCCTGGATCGGGAAGGCGACCGTCTGCGCCGCTATGTCACCGAGTTTCTGGATCAGGTGCGCGCGGCCTGAGCCCGGCGGCGTCGAAAATGGGCTGAAATGCGACCGGACTATTTGCCGATGTCCTTGAATACGGGCATAGTTCCGGCATGTCTAATGCACCTGCCCTGAACATCCGCGACGGCGCCGCGGAGGATGCCCGCCGGTTCCAGGCCAACCTGGAACTGCTGGCCGAAATGTCGCAGGATTTCGCCGCCTCGCGCGACCTGGATGCGGCCCTGCTGAAGGCCGTCGGGCATATCACGGATTCGGTGAATGCGGAGGGCGGGGCCCTGTTCCTGCTCGACGATGCGGGGGAAAACCTGCGCTGCCACGCCTGCGTCGGCGCCACGGAAATCACCGGTCTGGTGATCGCCGCCGACAAGGGCATCGTCGGGCGCTCGGTACAGAACAACCTGGGCGAAATCGTCCGCGACGTCTCGAAGGACCCGAACTTCTTCGGCGGGGTCGACGAAAAGACCGGCTATACGACCAAGTCCATCCTCTGCGCGCCCTTGACCGTGAAGGGGGAGCGCATCGGCGCCATCGAGCTGATCAACAAGCGGGGCGGCGACGGGCTGTTCAGCCCCGACGACCTGCATTTTCTCGAAGCCCTGGCGGCCTCGGCGGCGCTGGCCATTCTCAACGCCCGCCAGGCCGACGCGCTGCTGGAACAGGAACGCATCAAGCGCGAACTGGAACTGGCGCGGGAGATTCAAAGCTCCCTGCTGCCCCGGCAGCCCGGCGACGACGCGCCCATCGGCGGCGTCAACCAGCCGGCGCGCGAGGTGTCCGGCGACTTTTTCGACCATTTCCCGCTCGAGGACGGGCGTCTCTGCTTCTGTCTGGGCGACGTCTCGGGCAAGGGCGTGAACGCGGCCCTGCTGATGGCCAAGACGGCCAGTCTCTACCGCTGTCTGGGCAAGGCGATCCTGTCGCCGGGCCGCCTGCTGGCCCTGGTCAACCGCGAGATTTGCGAAACCGCGGCGCGCGGCATGTTCGTGACCATGGTCGGTGGTATCTACGATCCGCGCACGGGCGTGGTGACGTTGTCCAACGCCGGGCACGAACCGGCCCTGCTGCTGACGCCGGAGGGTGAATTCCAGGCCTTCGAGGCCGAAGGCCCGCCGCTCGGCATTCTCGCCGATCCGCCGACCAAGGACGGCTATCCGGAAACGGTGGTCGAACTTAAGGGGGGCAGCCTGTGGGTGTTCACCGACGGGGTCACGGAAGGCTATGTCGACGACGCCGGCACGGAATTGGGCGTCGAGGGCGTGAAAAGGATTCTCCTGGAAACCCGGGGGCAGACGCTGCGCGCACGGCTGGATGCCGTGATCGGGGTCATCAAGCCCGGCGAGGGCGGCATGCGCGACGACGTCACCCTGCTGGGCGTGAGCGACACGGCCGCGGTGCGGCCGGCGGCTCTGGCCGCCGCCGAACGGGGGGGCGTCGGCTCGGAATCGATCATGTCCATGCGCCTGCCGGCGCGGGCCGACCGCCTGCGCGTGATCCGCCATGCCGTGCGCGCGGCATTGGATTTCCTGACCTGCGAGGACGAAATGACCGAGCAGGTCATCCTGGCCGTGGACGAGGCCTGCCAGAACGTGGTGCGTCATGCCTATGGCGGGCGCGCCGACGGCGAGATCGCCGTGGAACTGCGCCGTGACGGCGACGATTTCGTGGTCGAACTGCAGGATTTCGCGGCCCCCGTCGATACCGACAGGGTCAAGGGCCGCGATTTGGACGATATTAAACCGGGCGGTCTCGGCGTTCATTTGATCCGTGAGATCATGGACGACGTTCAATTCGTGACGCCTCCCGCCGGTGTGGGTAATCTGTTACAACTGCGAAAGCGGCTTCAAACAAAAGCCGGCGCATCTTGAGGGGACTGGACATGAAACACGAAGTCAAAGACGTGGGCGAATCCGTTGTGATCGCCTTCGAAGGCGACGTCGATCTGCAAACGTCGCCGAAGGCGCGCGAAGCCCTGTTGGCCACCGTCGGCCAGGGCAAGCCCGTGGTCGTCGATCTGGCCAAGGTCGGCTATATCGATTCGTCGGGTGTGGCGTCGCTGGTCGAAGCCCTGCAGACCGCCAAGAAGGGCGGCCAGACCCTGGCCCTGGCGGCGGTCAGCGAAGGGGCGCTTCGGGTTCTCAAGCTGGCCCGCCTCGACGCCGTGTTCGCCATTCACGCCAGCGTGGACGACGCCGTTTAGCCCCTGCCTCGCCCCAGACGACCGGAGAAACCGCGCGTGACCCCAACCGATACCCGAAACCCGATCGTCGTGACGACCGAAAAGGTCGGCCGTGCCGCCGTCGCCGGGATCGAGGAAATCGGCATGGGCGCCATGATGGTGGCGGAAAGCATCTATTGGCTGATCTTCGGGCGGCGCGAAAAGCAGGCCGTGCGCCTGGGCGCCATTGCCGAGCAATGCATGGCCATCGGCATCCAGGCGGTGCCGATCATCGCCCTTCTGGCCGCCACCATCGGCATGATGTTGGCGATCCAGGGCATCCACACCCTGCGCATCTTCGGCGCGGAAAGCCGGGTCACCGTCGGCATCTCGTTTTCCGTGGTGCGCGAATTCGCGCCCCTGATCACCGGCATCGTCATCGCCGGGCGGTCCGGCTCGGCGCTGGCCGCGCGCATCGGCACCATGAAGATCAACCAGGAAGTCGACGCCCTTTACGTCATGGGCATCAATCCGGTGCGCTTCCTGGTCGTGCCGGCCATGGTGGCCATGGTGATCATGGTTCCGGCGCTGACGCTGTTTTCCGATTTCGTCGGCCTGTTCTTCGCCGGGGTCTACGTCAACCTGGACCTCGGCATCTCGCTTGCCGCCTATATGGATCAGACCATCGAGCTGCTCAGCGTCGACGACCTGATGCACGGGCTGGGCAAAAGCGTCATCTTCTCGGTGCTTATCGCCGTGATCGGCGTGGTCAACGGGGCCTCGGTCCAGGGTGGCGCCGAAGGCGTGGGCAAGGCGACAACCCGTGCCGTGGTGCAGTCGATTTCGGCGATCATCGTGACGGACATGCTGTTCGCCTTCGTGGTCACGCGGTAGGGGGGCAGGGCCATGACCGACAGCGCCACACCAACGCCCCGCAGCGTGATCGAGGTCCGCGATCTGGTCACCCATTACGGCGACCGCATGATCCTCAAGGGCATTTCCATGGATGTGCACGCCGACGAGATCATGGTCATCATGGGTGGTTCAGGGTCCGGGAAAAGCACGCTGTTGCGCCATTTGATGGCGCTGGAACACCACACGTCGGGGACCATGCGCATCCTGGGCCAGGACATCGACGAATTGTCGGGGGTCGAACTGGTCGAACTGCGCCAAAAGCTGGGCGTGGCGTTTCAGGGCGGGGCGTTGTTCTCATCCATGACCGTGGGCGAGAACGTCATGCTGCCCCTGTTCGAACATACGGGCCTGGACCGCAAGACCATGGAAATCATGGCCCGCATGAAATTGGAAGTCGTCAGCCTGGGCGGGTTCGAGAACCTGATGCCGTCGGAACTGTCCGGCGGCATGATCAAGCGCGCGGCCTTTGCCCGCGCCATCGTCATGGACCCCAAGATCCTGTTCTGCGACGAGCCGTCGGCGGGACTTGACCCGGTCGTCGCCTCGGCGCTCGACGATCTGATCCTGCTGCTGCGCGACGCCCTGGGCATGACCGTGGTCGTGGTCACCCACGAACTGGAAAGTGCGTTCAAGATCGCCGACCGCATCACCATTCTCGACCGCGGCGACATCCTGTTCATCGGCACGCCGGACGAACTGCGCGCCGACCCGTCGCAACGCATCCAGAACCTGTTGAACCGGGTGGCCGAGGACGACACCATGGACGCGGATGCCTACCTGAACCGGCTGACGGGCGAACAGCCCGCCTACCGGCCCCTTTGAAAACCGACATGGTGAGAGCGAAGACGTGAGAAGCAACAAGATAAACTATCTTCTGGTCGGCACCTTCGTTCTGGCCATGGCCGCCGGGCTGATCGTGGCCCTGTCTGTGCTGACGGGGCGCACGGGGGCGACCGACGCCTACCATGCCTATTATACGAACGTCACCGGCGTGAAGTTCGGAACCCAGGTCGTCTACGAAGGCTATCCCATCGGCCAGGTCGAAACGGTGACGCCGGAGCCGTCCAAGGGCGGCATGCGGTTCCGCGTCGATTTCGAGGTCACCGAGGGCTGGAAAATTCCCAAGGACAGCAAGGTCGCCATCGCTGCCCCCGGGCTGTTGGCCGCGGTGACGCTGAGCATTTCCGCCGGTGCCAGCCCCGATGCCCTGGCCCCGGGCGCGGAAGTGGCGGCGGTCGAGGGCGGCGATCTGTTCGCCGTCGTGTCCGGCGTGGCGGAAAAGCTGGGCGGGCTCAGCGACAACAGCATCGAGCCCCTATTGGCCAGCGTTCAGCGGGCCGTGAACAACGCCAACAAGCTGTTGGACAATCACGGCGAGGCCCTGGCCGGTGACATGAAGCAGATGATCAACGAGGCTGCCCTGCTGGTCGCCGACGTCAGCCGCCGCATTCCCGTGGTCATCGACAACATGGAACTGATCGCGTCCGACGTGAAATCGTTCAGCGGCGAACTGAAGGCCGCCGCCACCCCGGAAAACCGACGGCTGGTCGAGGAAACGGTCGCCAACCTGAACGGTGCGACCAAGGACGCCCGCGCCGCCATGGCCAACGGCGACAAACTGATGACGACCCTGACCGACATGGTCGGCAAGAACGACGGCGACCTGCGGCGGTCGATCAAGGATGCCCGCTATGTGGTCGAAAGCGTCGCCCGCCGCATTGACGCCATCAACGAAAACCTGGAAGGCATGTCGCGCAATATGTTGGAATTCTCGCGCCAGATCAGGCAAAGCCCCGGCCTGCTGTTGAACAGCAAGCCGGTTACCGACGAGGCACAGCCGAAATGAGGGCCGCCATGATCCGACGAATGTCCGTGCTGGTGCTGACCGCCGTCCTGGCGGCCTGCGGCGGCAACGCCACGGTGCCGGAAAACCATTTCTACCGGCTTGAGGTCACGCCCCCGGAAACGCCGGGCAAGCTGTTGATGCCGGGGGTGCTCGAGGTCGACCGTCTGCTTGCCGCCGGCGAACTGACGCAGCGTTCCATCGTCTACCGTCACGCGGACAATCCGCACCAGCTGCGGGCCTATCACTACCGCTTCTGGCACGAGGCGCCGGGAACCCTGCTGCAGGCCGAACTGGTCAATTACCTGCGCGCCGCCGGGGCCGCGGGTACGGTGGTGACGCCGGAAATGCGCGCCCGGCCTGATTTCGCGGTCACCGGCCGGGTCGAAAAACTGGAACGGGTGATCGGCGGATCGAACGCGGGCGTCATCGAAATGAACCTGGTGCTGCGCCGGATCAACGATGGCACGGTTCTGGTCGCCAAGACCTATACCCGGGAATTCACGCCCAAGGACGACGGCCTGACGGCCCTGGTCAAGGGATTCAGCGCGGCCGCCCGCGACATCTTCAAGGCCTTCGTGAACGACGTTGCCGCGAAAATCTGACGCCCATCGGACCCGCCGGGGACGCGCCGGCGGCCGCTCCGGCAGCCGCCGCGGCCATGCCCGGACGGTTCAGTTCAAGGAACCGGCCCGCGTCACCGTGACCGCCCTGGCGGCTCAGGGCGACGGCGTGGCGGATACCGCCGACGGACGGCGCCTGTTCATCCCCTTCACCGTTCCCGGCGACGAGATCGACGTCGAGATCGGCCCGGCCCGGGGCGACGGATTCGAGGCCCGCGTGCGGTCCTTCGTGACCAAGGCGCCCAGGGGCGAGGCGTTCTGCCGGCATTTCGAAATCTGCGGCGGCTGCGCGGTACAGCATCTGACCGCCGCCCATTACGCCGAATGGAAACGCGGCATCCTGCTGCAGGCCCTGTCGCGGCGCGGCCTGAAGGTGGATGTCCTGGACCTTGCCGCGGTGCCCCGGGATTCCCGCCGCCGGGTGACCTTCCAGGCGGAGCGCACGGACAAGGGCGTCGTCCTGGGCTTCACGGAACGGCGCGGCCACCGCATTGCCGATATCGATGCCTGTCCCTTGTTGCAGGCGGACATCAACGCCCTGATGCCCCCGCTGCGCGACCTGGCGGCGGCGATGCTGCAAACGGGGGAGCGGGCGCGACTGGCGGTCGCCCGCACGGAAGGTCCCGACGGCGGGGCGCTTGACTTGGTGGTCGAACGCGACCGCGAACCCGATCTGGCGGCGCGGGAAGCCCTGGCGGATTTCGCGCGGCGGTCGAACGCGGCGCGGATTTCCTGGCGCGACGGGGCGGGGACGGTGGAGCCGATCGCCCATATCATGCCGGTCGCCGCCGAATTCGGCCCCGCCGTGGTGGAATTGCCGCCGGGCGGCTTCATGCAGCCGACGACGGCCGGCGAGGACATCCTGCGCGCCGCCATACTGGCCGGGGCCGAGGGGGCCTCCCGCATCGCCGAGCTTTATGCCGGGGCCGGCACCTTCACCTTCGTTCTGGCCAAGATGTGCCGGGTCCACGCGGTCGACAGCGACGCGGCGCTGATGCGCGCCCTCAGCACCGGCGCCGGGCGGTCGGGCCTGGGTGGGCGGGTGACCACGGAAACGCGGGATCTGGCGGGGCGGCCGCTGCTACCCGGCGAACTGAAGGACATGGATACGGTGATTCTGGACCCGCCCCGGGCGGGGGCGTTGCGCCAGGTCGAACAGATCGTCCTGGCCCCCGGCGTGCGCCGCGTGGTCATGGTATCGTGCAACCCGCAGACCTTCGCGCGGGACGTGCGGGTGCTGGTCGACGGCGGATTCGTGCCGGGGCCGGTCCTGCCCGTGGACCAGTTCCCCTATTCCCACCATCTGGAATGCGTGGCGGTGCTGACGCGCGGCGGCTGAGACGCCGCCGCTTTCTACATGCCGACGGCGCGCATGTAGATGGTCAGGATTTCTTCCATCTCGTTGCGGTCACTTTCATCCATTTTGCGCAGGCGGATGAGTTGGCGCATCACCTTGACGTCGAACCCGGCGGACTTCGCTTCGGAATAGACTTCCTTGATATCTTCCGTAAGGGCCTTCTTTTCCTCTTCCAGACGTTCGATCCGGTCGATAAGGGCTTTCAGGCGCTCGCTGGCGGCGCCGCCGATTTCGCTTTCGCTCATGCTTGGATGTCCTTGGGCTGTCCTGGGTATTCAAAGATCGTCGGGTGAGCGCGCACCATAAGTACCCGGCCCGGCCCCGGCAAGCGGTTGAAAAGCGGGGATAAAGGGCATGCGTTTTTTTGCACCGGATATATTCAATCTTGCCTATACAGATGTATGATTACGGGAACGTCCGAGTAAGGGGATAAAAAGTGGCGGTTTATAAATTCGACCGCGTATCGGTAATGGTGTGCGAGGACAATGCCTTTGTCCGGCGCACGCTTGAGGATGTCCTGCGGCAATTCGGTTTCGAGCGCATCACGCTGCTTAAAAACGGTCAGGAAGCGATCGAAAGCCTGAAACTGCTGAAGCAGGCGAATAACCCCGGTCCCGACCTGATCATCGCCGATCTGGTGATGGCGCCGATCAACGGGCTGCTGCTGTGCCGCTGGTGCCGCTCGGCCAAGGAAACGCCCAACCGCATGGTGCCCTTCATCATGCTGTCGGGGGCGGCCGACCAGGATTATGTCGGTTCGGCCCGCGATCTGGGGGCGACGGAATTCCTTGCCAAGCCGTTCTCCGGTGAGACCATCTACAAGAAGCTGCTGGAGGTCATCGATTTCCCGCGCCAGTTCGTCATGACCCAGAACTATTTCGGCCCCGACCGCCGGCGCAAGAAGGAACCGCCCGAGAACGACCGCCGGGAAAAGACCGAAGAGGACTGCACGGTCGTCTATTCGGCGGAAAAGATGACCAAGCCGAAGACGGACAGCGATGTGTTCCTGTTCAAGCCGACCAACTATCTGCGGGAGAAATGTGCAGGCGGCAAGATCAACCCGATGGAGCGCGGCGAGATGCCGACGGCGCTGATCGAACAGGCGGAACAGAAACTGGAGCGTGCGACCCTCGATTTCACCAAATGGGCGCAGGATTATCTGGGCCGCCTGTCGGACCTGTGCACGCAGGCCCTGCTGGAGCCCGGTCGGCGGACCCAGCAGTTCGTCGAAATCAACCAGGTCGCGCTGGAACTGCGCGGTCAGGGCGGGACCTTCGGCTATCCGCTGATTTCGATCTTCGGCAAGATGCTGTTCGATTCGACCCGCGACGGCTGCCGCGAGGATGACGCCCAGGTGGAAATCGTCAAGGCCCATGTCGATGCCATGCGGGCGGTGCTGCGCGAAAAGATTTCGGGCGACGGCGGCGAGATCGGCAAGCAGTTGATCGCGGCGCTGCGCGAAGGCATCGCGAAGCAGGAAAAAGCCCGCAAGGCCGCCCTTGATGAACTGAAGCAGCAGGCCGGCGGCTGACGTTTGGGCTTGCCGCCGATCACTCCGGTCCGTCGGGTGGTCCGCCGATACCCGCCAGCGTTCGGATCGCGTCCTGCACCGCCGTTTCCGTGATCCGCGACAGGGCAACCGCCGCGCCGACCCATTCGCGCGTGCGGAAGTGCTTTTCGTCCCATTCATCAAGCTGTTTGGTGACGCGGAAGGGAAAAATCTCGACCCGGTAGACCCGCCCGAACTTGGAATAGAAATATTCGCCCATGGGTTGAGGGTCGGTTTCGCCCAGCAGCCCCGCTTCCTCAAGCGCTTCCTTGGCAGCCGATGCGGCGGACGTCATGTTCGGCTCCACCGTGCCCTTGGGCACGATCCAGCGTCCCGTATTGCGCGACGTGATAAGGGCGAATTCCACCCCAGTTTCCGCCGTCCGGTAGGGAATGACGCAGGATTGTTCGACGGGCCGCGGTGTCAGCATGGATCAGGGTTCCGGCATTTGCGTGGTTTCGGCGATCAGGCGGTCAACCACGGCGACCAGGGCCGCCTCATGGTCTGCGCCGGCGGCAAGAGCCTCGGCATGGGCGGCAAGTTGGCGGTGGGCGCCGGTGCCCCGCGCCTGGATGGTTTTCAGATGGGCGATCTGGGCCGTGCAGCCCAGGGCCTCGGCATCTTCGGCGATCAGACCCGTGATCTCGTCGAGCAGCTGGTCGAAGGGCACAACCTCGCCCTTGCCGAAATCGACCAGCCCCTCGTCCAGGCCGTAGCGCTGGGCGCGCCAGCGGTTTTCCTCCAGCAGCATGGGTGCATAGATGCGCCAGCGCTGGTTTTGCAGTTTCAGGCGATAGAGCATGCGCAGGATGCAGGCGAACAGGGCAGCGACAGTCAGGGCGTCCTCCATCAGCGGGCAGACGTCGGCGATGCGCATTTCCAGCGTCGGGAACCGCGCACTCGGCCGCACGTCCCACCACAACTTGGTCGCATCCTCGATCAGGCCCGCCTTGACCAGAACGTCGACGTGCCGCTGATATTCGCTGAACGACTGAAACTGGTTGGGCACGCCCGTGCGCGGCATTTCGTCGAACACGCTGAGACGGTAGGACTTGAGCCCCGTGTCCAGCCCCCGCCAATAGGGCGACGAGGTCGACAGCGCCAGCAGATGCGGCAGGAAATAACTGACCTGGTTCAGAAGGTCGATGCGCAGTTCGTCGTCGTCGCCCAGACCGACATGGACATGCATGCCGCAGATCATCAGCCGGCGCACGGGGGCCTGAATGTCGCGGGCGATCTCGTTGTAACGCTCGCGGTCCGTATGGTGCTGGGATTCCCACAACGAGAACGGATGGGTCGAGGCCGCGATCGGGGCCAGGCCGAAGCCGTTCGAGACCTCGGCGATGGTCGTGCGCAATTCCGCCAGTTCCGCCCGCGCCTGGCCGATATCGGCGCAGACGCCGGTGCTGACCTCGATCTGCGACGACAGGAATTCGTGGGCGACGCGGCCTTTCAGGCGTTTCTCGCATTCCTCGAACAGGGCTTCGGGGGCGTCTTCGGTGACGGCCCGGGTTGCCTTGTCGACGAGAAGGTATTCCTCCTCAAGACCCAGGGTGAAGGGTGGGGCGTCGGGCGCCACCTCAGAAATTCTCCACCTTGTACAGGCCCTCATCGCGGAGAATGTCGCCCAGGACCTCGGTCAGAATAGCGCCCCAGCGGCGGATGCCGGCGTCGTCGGCGATCTGGTCCTGGTTGATCTCAAGCACGCAGTTGGCCAGGCCGCAGGCCCCGGCATGGGCGTCGATGGTATAGGCCACGTCCTTGCCCGAATAGGGCAGGTTGTCGCCCACGTCGAGCCCTTGATCATGCAGGGCCTTGATCAGTGGCTTGGCGAGGCGTGCGTCGCGGTTCCACAAGACACCCACGTCCCAGGGCCGGGGGCTGCCGCCGAACCGGGGCGAAAAACTGTGCACGGAAAACAGCACCGGCGGCCTGTGGTGCAGCCAGACATCGGTTATCGCGCGGCGCAGCATCCGGTGATAGGGCTCGAACAGGGCGTCCAGGCGCGCCGTCACCTGGGCCGGGGTCAGCGCCTGATTGCCGGGGATCAGGGTTTCGTCCGAGACCTCGGGCATGCTGGTGGGATGGCCCGGCGGGCGGTTGAGATCGACCACCAGGCGCGAATAGCCCGCCAGCACGGCGGTCGCATCCAGGGTGTCGGCCAGGATGCGGGTCACGCCCTCGGCGCCGATGTCATAGGCGATATGGCGCTCGAAATGTTCCGGGTTGAGGCCCAGACCGTTCAGCGCGCGGGGCACCCGTCGGCTTGCGTGGTCGCAGGCCAGGACCAGGGCGGACCCCGCCTCCGCGTTGATGCGTTCGGCGGCGGGGGCTTCGTCCGCCGCCAGCAGACCATGTTCCGGGCTCAATGAGGTCGCGTCGTCCATGGGGGCCAATATAGCGCCCCGCCCCATGGGTGGAAGCCCCCATATGGCGGGCGTGACGCCTGGACAGGGCCGGTCCGGAAGGCGATAGTCACCGGAAAATTCAGGGAGGAGGGCGTATCCATGACCCATACCCGCATCCGCAGGTACAACACCAAGGAAACCCAGCCGGGCCAGGAACTGGACAATGATCTGTGCCAGGCGGTGGTTGCCAGAGGATCCTATGTCTTCGTGCGGGGACAGCCGCCGCAAGACCTGGACTCCTTCGAATCTGTCTGTCGTGACGATCCCGCGGGACAGGGCGCCTTCGCCATGCGCAACGTCCTGCAACTGTTGGCGGAAGCAGGCGCCAAGCCGGAGCACCTTTGCAAGCTGACCGTCTACATCACGGACGTGCGGTACCGTGCTCCCATCTACAAGGCCATCGGCGAACAGATCAAAGGCATCTTCCCCTGTCAGACGGGGTTGGTCGTCAGCGGTCTGGCGCGGCCCGAATGGCTGGTCGAAATCGATGCCGAGGCCGTCATTCCGGACAGCCCGGCGTGAACGCTGCCGGGCTGCGAACGCCGGTAGCCTGGGTCTTGTCGGCCTTGATCGTGGGCGCCCTGTTCGCCGGATCATCGACCCTGTTCGTGCGGCTGAACGAACTCGGCCCCGTGTCCTCGGCCTTTTACCGCGCCTTCCTGGCCCTGCCGGTACTGTGGCTGGCCATGGGCTGGGAAACCCGCGCCGCCGCCACGGTGCCGCCGCGCGCCCTGGGGCGGCGCGATTATGGAATGCTCGCCCTGGCCGGGCTGTTCTTCGCGGGCGACCTGTTCTTCTGGCATCTGGCGATCATGAACACGGCGGTCGCCAACGCGACCCTGCTGGCGACCCTGTCGCCGGTCTATGTCACGGCGATCCTGTTCGTGCTGTTCCATGAGCGGGTGCGGCCCCTGTTCCTGGGCGGCACGGCCCTGGCGGTGGCGGGGGCGGCACTGTTGCTGGGTGACAGCTTCGCGTTCCGGCCCGACCGTCTGCTGGGCGACGTCTACGGCTTGATCACCGGCCTGTTCCTGGCCGGCTACATGGTGACCGTGGGGCGGCTGCGGCGCACGGCCGGGATCGGCACCGGCACCCTGATGTTCTGGTCGACCCTGGCCACGGCGGCGGCGCTGCTGCCGCTGGCCCTGGTGCTGGAAGATCGCATGCTGGCGGCGACGGCGTTCGGCTGGGCCATGCTGGTGGCCCTGGCCCTGGTCAGCCATGTCGCGGGCCAGGGGCTTGTGGCCATGGCCATGGCTCATCTGCCGACGGCCTTTGCCTCGGTCGGCCTGATCATGGAGGTCGTGGCCGCCGCCGTGCTCGGCTGGATGTTCCTGAACGAACCCCTCGCACCCCTGCAATGGCTGGGGGCGGCGGTCGTCGTGATGGGCGTGGTTGTCGCGCGGAACGGCAGCCGCGCATGACGGCATCCTTGACGTTCCCCCGGGGAGATGTGCGAGAAAGGGGGCGCAGGAGATACCGTTTTGCCCGAAGCCCCCATTGATAAAGCCCTATTGGAACAGTTGATCTGTTCCCCCTGCATCAGTGTGTGCGTGGTGGATGAACCCACGGGCTTCTGCAAGGGCTGCTGGCGCACGGTCGACGAGATCGCGCAATGGCCCCGCATGATGCGTCATCAACGCCTGGAAATCCTCGGCCGCCTGGCCGAGCGGCGCGGTGCGGAGTCGCTGACCGACCGCGGCCGGGGGCCGATGCTGGCGGCGGACTGATCCGCCAGAGGCAACGGTCTCGACAAAATCGTCATGGCCGGGTCCAGACCCGGCCATCCACGTTCTGAACAAGTCGAAAACCAAGGGGCGATAAGGCGTGGATGCCCGTGCCAAGCACGGGCATGACGGCGTATAAAGCCGCTGCTACCAGCTTCCCGTATTCGCCATGGAGGCCCAGGGTTCAGCTGGGGCCAGGGCCTCGCCTTCCTGCAACAGTTCGATGGAAATGCCGTCCGGCGAGCGGACGAAGGCCATGCGGCCGTCGCGCGGCGGCCGGTTGATGGTCACGCCGCCGTCCTGCAGGCGTTGGCAGGTCGCGTAGATGTCCTTCACGTTGAAGGCGAGGTGGCCGAAATTGCGCCCGCCCGAATACTCCTCGGGATCGTAGTTGTAGGTCAGTTCGATCTGCGAATCGGGGTTTTCCTCGGCGGCGACGAAGATCAGCATATAGCCGTGTTCCGGCCGGTCCGACCGGCGCACTTCCTTGAGGCCGAGCAGGTCGCAATAAAAGCGCAAGCTGGCGTCCACGTCGGATATCCGCACCATCGTATGCAGGTATCTCATTTGCCTGTTTCTCCCTGAATGTCCTGGCGGTGTACACTGGGTCTAACAGATTCCCGCAGGCTTTTCCAAGAGCGCCAACCGTGATCCCACCGGATTCTGATCCGCCCCATCCGTTGCTTCGCCTTCTGCCCTGGTTCATCTGGGGTCTGGGCACCTTCCTGTTCAGCTTCGTGCATTTCCAACGGGTGGCGCCCGGCGTCATGGTCGACACCCTGATGCGGGAATTCGCCGTGGGCGGCGCCCTGTTGGGGAACCTGTCGGCGATCTATTTCTATTCCTACGCCATCTTCCAGGTGCCGGCGGGATTGATCGTCGATGCCTACGGCTCGCGCCGGATCATGGTGCTGTCGGCCCTGCTGATCGCCGTCGGCTGTTTCGTGTTCGCTCAGGCGGAAACCATGTCCGGCGCCTTCGCCGGACGGCTGCTGATCGGTATCGGCGGCGGGGCGACCTTCGTCGTGGCGCTCAATCTGGCGGCGGTGTGGTTTCCGCCGGCGCGGTTCGCCCTGCTCAGCGGTCTGACCGTGGGGGCGGGGGTCGCGGGCGCCGTCGTGGGCCAGGTGCCCCTGGCCTGGGCGGTCGAGACCGTCGGCTGGCGGCCCGCCATGCTGGCGACCGGGGCGGTGGCGCTGGCGGCGGGGATCTGCGCCATTCTGGCCTTGCGCCTGCCCCGGCCGCGGACCCAGGGGGTGCGGCCGGTCAGCCCCGGCCGGGGCGGCCTGCTTGCCGGGTTTCGCACGGTGCTGGCGCAGCGCGACCTTTGGATACTGACCGGGGCGGGGTCGGGCAACATGTCGGTGATGCTGGCGTTTGGCGGCCTGTGGGCCGTGCCCTGGCTGGTCCAGGTCCATGGCATGACCCGGGGGCAGGCGGCGGTGGCGGTGTCCCTCAACGCCGTCGGCTGGGTCGTCGGCTCGCCGCTTCTGAGCTGGATCGGCCAGCGTCTGGGCGGGCGGAAGGTGCCCTTCGTCTGCGCCAATCTGGTGTCGCTTGCCTGTTATGCCATCCTCATTCTCGTCCCCGGCCACGGCATGGTCGGGCTGTATGGCCTGCTGTTTCTCCAGGGGCTTGCCACGGGGGCTGTCGTGCTGGTGTTCACCACCACTCATGAGCGCTTCGCCGGTCAGGAAAGCGTGACCCTCGGCATCGTCAACACGGGCATCATGTTCGCCATCGCCGTGTTCCAACCCCTGGTCGGCTGGGTGTTGGACATCAATTGGCACGGCGACATGGTGGAGGGCGCCCGGATCTACGACGCCGCCGCCTATCAAAGCGGGCTCAGCCTGTTGATGATCGGGGGCGTCGTCGCCGTGTTGTCGGGATTGATGCTGCCGGAAACGGCGAAGCCATCCGGCGGCGTGGATTAGGCCGCCTATTCGGCGGGCACGATCTTGGGCGCCCGGCCGCCGACGATGCGGGTCTTGATGTGATGGCCGACGGCGCCGCCGGTGACGATGGACGCCAGGGCAATCAGGCTGCCGAGGGACAGGGTGCTCATCCCCGACAGGCCGGCGCCGATGGTGCAGCCGAGCGCCAGCACGCCGCCGAAGCCCATCATCACGGCGCCCAGGGCATAGCGCGCCATATGGCCGGGGGAATCGAAGCCCTCGGCCTTCAGGGTCCGGGTCGCCGCCGCCCAGGCGAAGGCCCCGGCCAGGGTGCCGCCGATGGTGGTGACGCCGAAGTCGGCGGCGGTGCCCGTATAGGTCATGAGAAACTGCAGGGCGTTGCCCATGGGCGTTGTGAAGGTCAGGCTGACCGGGCGCGACGGATTGAAGTCGTCGAAGCCGAGCACGCCGGAAACGTACCAGCCCACGGGGATCAGCAGGCCGACGACGAGCCCGGCGGCAAGGCCGCCGGCAACGCCCGGCCGGTTGCGCAGGCGGAACGCGGCCAGCAGCCCGGCGGCCATCAAGATTCCGGCGATCGCCAGGGCCGCCGTGCCGGCACCCTCGGGGCCGGCGATCAGCAGCGGCAGGGCCTGCGGCGTGTCGCCCAGACTGACCGTCCCCGCCGCCTCGATCCAGATGCGAGGCAGGGCGAGGATGCCGCGGTTGGTGGCATAGGCGCTGAGCGCCATGACGACGATCACCAGCCAGGCCCGCAGGTTGCCGCCCGCCGCCAGAACCAGATGGCGGCCGCCGCAGCCGCGGGTGATGACCATGCCGAATCCGAACAAGAGGCCGCCGACGATCAGCGCCAGCCACATCACGGAACTGCCGAGGTAAATGCTGTCCTTCAGGTCGATGACGCCGAGATAAGAAAGGACTTGGGTGCCCAGGATGGCCAGCGGCAGGGCGAGGGCCCAGGCGGCGGCCTGGCGCGCCGGGCCATGGTCGATGACCTCGATCACGGCCGAGCGCAGGCAGAACCCGGAGGCCCGCGCCACGGTGCCGTAGATGAAGCCGACGGCCAGCGCGCCGGCGAGAAGTAGAAACCTGGGTTCGAGCGAGTCCATGTCGTGCCGTTCCTGCGTATTCCGGGGCCCATGGGCCGTCCGGTTCCTGTATTTAAACAGCGTTTAGGGGGGAATCAACAGTTATATTCACAAAAATATATGTGATTTAATTATATTTCACACAACTTGTGTACAATAGGCGGATCGCGCCGGTCGCGGGAATCCGGGCTTTTCCCCTGGGCACATCATGGTACAACCGCCGTGCGCCGGATGTCGGGTCCGGCCCGCCGATCCAGGGGACGCCGATGACCGCCTTTGCCTTTACCGCCGCCGTGTTCCTGACCGCCGCCGGGGCTTTGGTTCTGGAGATCGTCGCCGCGCGCCTGATCGCCCCCTATGTGGGCATGTCGCTATATACCTGGACCGCGATCATCGCCATCGTTCTCGCCGGGTTGTCGGCCGGGCATTGGCTGGGCGGCCGCCTGGCCGGACCCACGGTCGGGCATCAGGAGGGCGTGCGCCGCACGGCCCTGGCCCTGGCCGCCGCCGCCGTGGCCACCCTGGCGTCGCTGCCGCTGCTGCGCCTGGTGTCGGGGCCGCTTCTGTCGGGCGGGCTGGGCGCCGTCACGGCGGTGGTGGTGCTGACGGCGGTGCTGTTCCTGCTGCCGTCCCTGTTCGTCGGCATCGTCTCGCCCCTGGCTACCAAGCTGGCCATCGACGCCGAGCCCGATCAGGCCGGGCGGGTGTTGGGCCGCATGTTCGCCGCCGGTGCCGCCGGCAGCATCTTCGGCACCCTGGCCGCCGGCTATCTGTTCATATCCTGGGTCGGGGCGACGGGGACGGTGATCGCCGTCGCCGTGCTCTACGCTGCCCTGGCCGCCGGCTTCGCCGTATGGTCGCGGCGCTGGGCGGCGGTCCTGGCGGTGCTGGTGCTGCCGGGGGCCGGGCTTGCGGCCTGGGGCACGACGCTCGCCGCCTACCGCTCGCCCTGTCAGGTGGAAAGCGACTACTTCTGCATCCGTTTCGACGATTTCTCCGGCATGAGCGGGCGGCCCAGCCGTCTGATGGTGCTCGACCATCTGGTCCATTCCATCAACGACCGTGACGACCCGGCGCTGCTGTACAGCCCCTATGTCCATTTCGTGGACGAGGTCGCGGACCTGCGTCTGGCGGGAAGCGGAAACCCGCGGGCCTATTTCATCGGCGGCGGCGGCTATACCCTGCCGCGCGCCTGGGCGCGGCTTCACCCGAACATGAAGATGACCGTGGCCGAACTGGACCCCGCCGTGACCCAGGCGGCGGCGGACCGCATGTGGCTCGACCCCGCCGACCCGAACCTGCGCATCCTGCACCAGGACGCGCGCCGGGCGCTCACGGCCCTGGATCCGTCAGAGCAATTCGACGTGGTGTTCGGCGACGCCTTTCACGACATCGCCGTGCCGGCGCATCTGGTGACCCGGGAATTCCATGGCGAGTTGGCGGCGCGTCTGGCCGAAGGGGGTTTCTATGCGGTCAACGTGGTCGATCTGGGAAACGATCCGCGTTTCCTGTTCGCCCTGATCAAGACCTTGCGTCTGGATTTTCCCGCCGTCGAGGTGTGGAAGTCGCTCGACGAAATGGACGAGACCGGGCGTGTCACCTTCATCGTCCTGGCCTCGGCGCGGCCGACGCCGGAAACGCGCCTGTCGTCCCTGCGCGGCCTGGCGCGGACCTGGGTGCGCTGGCCGGACGGCGATCTGGACCGCCGTCTTGCGGCGGCCCGCCCGCCGGTGCTGACCGACGACCACGCGCCGGTCGAACGCCTGCTGTCGCGGCTGCTGCGCGCTCCGGACATTTGAGGTTTTCCCGCTGCCGTAAAAAAGGGGCCGCACCCGATCGGCGCGGCCCCTGGTCAGGTTTTGGGGGAGGGAGAGACTTCAAGGACAGGGCCGGTTACGGCTTGATATAGGTGAACCCCATCTGCTGCAGGCGGGAAAGCTCGGCCACGCCCGACGGCACGATGTCTTCCGGGAAGACTTCCAGAAGATCCTTTTCATAGTCGATCTTGCGGCCCTTCAGGGTGTTGTTGCAGACGTTGAATTTCACGTTCTGCGCCTTCAGGCTGACGACCTGGCCCTTCAGCTTTTCGTTCGCCTTGGCGTTCTTCAGAACGCCCAGGCCGTTGCCATGGAGGACGACCATGATTTCCATGTTTTCCGCCCCGACGGCGTTGATGTGATTCTGAATGTTACGCAGGGCGCCGCGGTATTTCTTGTCCGTTTCGCCGCCGTCGTAATTGATGTGATAGACGACCTTCTGCTTGCCATAACGCTCGGCGGCGTCGGCCTTGATCGATCCGGCAAGAACGACCCCAAGGACGGCAAGCGCCGTCAACATGCTGGTGAGTACCTTCATTATTTCCTCCACGTTTTTGTAGTTTAAGGCGCAACCCTATTCTGGGCGCCGACAAGGACAGGATTCCACACCTTTCATTCACATTCAATAAATCATATATGTATTCGGTGTTCCGGCCGATGGTCTGGCGCCGCCGCCTCGGTCAGCCCCAGACCTGCCCCATGATCCCGCGCAGCCAGATTTCAGCCTTGTCGGCGCCGGCCTGCAGGTCCTCTGCCGAGGCCCCCTCGAGCGTGCGCCGCAGGGTCGCTTCGTCGACGGCGACCTGTCCGTTCACCAGATGAAAATCGGTGCTGGCCTCGAATCCGTGACGGGGGGCGGCCAGGGAAAAACAGCCTGCATGCCAGCGCGGTTCGGCCATGTCGGCCTGGGTCAGGTCGCGGACGATGGCCCGGGCGCAGGTTTCCGCGACGCTGACCGCCGCCGCCGCCGCCTTGGGCAGGGGCGGGGCGAAGGCGGCGTCGCCGATGACATGGACGTGGGGCACAAGGGTCGAGGCGAAGGTCGTGGGGTCGACCGGGCACCAGCCCGTTTCATCCGCCGTGCCGGCGGCCAGGGCGATGTCGCCGGCGCGCTGGCGCGGAATGAAATTGACCACATCGGCGGTCACGTCGGCGAAGTCCGTTGATACGGTCCGCGTTTCCGGGTCGATGGCGCGCACGATGCCGTCGTTTTCCGCCAGCCGGTAGTCGATCATGCCGGGATAGAGCGCCGCCCAGGCTTCTTGGAACAGCGGCTGCAGGGCGAACTTGGATTTGGCGTCGAACACGATGATCTTGGACTTGGGCTTCGTGGTCTTGAAGTAATGGGCGATCAGGCTGACCCGCTCGCCGACCGCTGGCGGGCAGCGCAGGGGCCCGACTGGGGCAGCCAGGGCGAACAGGCCGCCGTCGGGCATGGCTTCCAGCTGGCGGCGCAGCAGCAGGGTCTGCTCCCCCGCTTGCCAGGCATGGGGAATCCGGTCCGCCGTGGCGGCGGAAACGCCCTCGACCTCGTCCCAGTAAAACCCGATGCCGGGCGACAGCACCAGTTTGTCATAGGGCAGGATCGACCCGTCGGCGAGGCGCAGACGCCGCGCCCCCGTATCGACGGCTTCGGCCAGGCCGGTGACCACGGTGACGCCGTCCCGGGCCAGGGCGCCGTAACCGACGGTCTGATCCTCGATGCGCCCAAACCCGCCGATCACCGTGTTGCTGCCGGGGCAGCAGACGAAGGACGTGTCCCGCGCGATCAGGGTGACCTCTACCCCGGGCGCCAGTTGCTTGATCCTCCGCGCGGCGGCGCTGCCGCCGAAGCCGCCGCCGACGACCACGACGCGCCCCTCCTTGGCCCGCGCGATTCCCGGCAGGGTCAGCGCCGGGGCGGCGGCGATCAGGCCGAGGACGGTGCGACGGGTCCAGCCGGAAATCATGGACAATGTCCTTTCAGCAAGGGTCTCGGCTTGCGCCGGGCCGCGCATCATGGCTCTAATCCCGGCCCATGAAAAGCACCTCACCCGGCGGCGCGGGCATTCTGCCCGCCTTATCGATCCCGCGGAGCATCCTGCCGGCCCTGTTGTGGGCGGGTATCGTGATGGGGTCAACGGCGGCGTCGGCGGCGGAATTGGTGCTGTTTGAAAGCGACACCTGCGAATGGTGCGAACGCTTCAACGCCGAGATCGGCCCCGTTTATCCGAACACGGCGGAATCCAAATGCGCGCCGCTGCGCCGCGTCGATATCCACGATCCGCGGCCGGACGATCTGGCCCATATCAGGGGCGTCGTCTATACGCCGACCTTCGTGCTGGTCGAGGATGGACGGGAAGTCGGCCGCCTGACCGGCTATCCGGGCGAGGATTTTTTCTGGAGCCTGCTCGGCCGTGACCTGAAAAAGCTGCGCCGCCCCTGTCCCGGCTGAGGATGCTGCCGGGACCCGCGGATTCCCGCCACCCGCAAGCTGGGGGGTGACCGGCGGCCCATTTTGGGTATTTATAGAGTTCCAGCGGCTTTCAAACTTGATACATATATTTTTTTATGAATATGATTGCCGCATGGAAGAAGGCGGAAACGCCCATAGAAAGCTAACAGCCGTGATCGGGGCGGGATTTTGCCGCCCCCTGAACCGGCGACAACGTTGGGGAACAGGTATGTCCAAGAAATATACGACACCATTCGTGGCGGCGGTGGCCGGTGGCGCGGTTCTGGCACTGGCGGCGGTCTGTGCCCAGCCGGTCTCCGCGGGCACGGTCGAAGTCGCGGCCATGACCGAAATGAAGGACCCGCTGACCAAGGAAGCCGGTGACGCGGTCAAGGGCAAGGGGATCTTCTCGAACCGCAAGCTCGGCAACTGCCTGGCCTGTCACAAGCTGGAAGCCATGAAGGAACAGCCGTTCCACGGCGAGCTTGGCCCGCCGCTCGACGGTGTCGCCTCGCGCTATTCCGTGGCCGAGATGCGCCTGCGCGTGGTCGATCCCAAGGCGGTGAACCCGGACACCATCATGCCCTCTTTCTACAAGTCGGAAGGGTTTCACCGGGTGCTCAAGAAATTTGCCGGCAAGTCGATTCTGGAAGCCCAGCAGGTCGAAGATCTGCTCGCCTATCTGGCGACTTTGAAGGAATAGGCCGCGCCTGGTGACACGGCGCAGATATCTTGATTTTCTGTAACAAGGACTGAAGAAAAATGACTGAAACGCATCTCACCCTCTCGCGGCGACAGGCACTCAAGGGCGCGTCCGCCTTTGCGCTGACCCTGGTGGCCGCGGGACTTCTGGCCCCGGGCGCGCATGCCGATGCCGCGGCGGTCGACGAGGCCATCAAGAAACTGGTCAAGGGCACGCCGGAAGAAGGCAAGATCAAGCTCGACCTGCCGCAGATCGCCGAGAACGGCAACACCGTTCCCGTCGCCTTCGAGGTCGACAGCCCGATGTCCAAGGACGATTACGTGAAGAACGTTCATCTGTTCGCCGAAGGCAACCCGACGCCGAGCGTGGCCAGCTTCCAGTTCACGCCGCAGTCGGGCATGGCGCGGGCTTCCACCCGCATGCGCATGGCGGGCACGCAGAACGTGGTCGTCGTCGCGGAAATGAGCAACGGCAAGGTCTACATGGCCAAGCAGCAGGTCAAGGTCACCATCGGCGGCTGCGGCGGCTGATCAGAGCATCGGAGAAAGAAAATGTCAGACGTTAAACCGCGCGTGCGCATCCCGAAATCGGCCAAAAAGGGCGAAGTCGTGGAGATCAAGTCTCTGATCGAGCACAAGATGGAAACCGGCCAGCGCAAGGGCAAGGACGGCAACAAGATTCCGCGCAAGATCATCAACCGCTTCGAATGCAAGTTCAACGGCGCGACGGTGTTCGCCTCGGACTGGCACCCGGCGATTTCGGCCAACCCCTACCTGGCGTTCCATTTCCGCGCCGAGGAAAGCGGTGAGTTCGAATTCAAGTGGGTCGAAGACGGCGGCGCCGAATACACGAAGAAGGCAAAGATCACGGTCTCCTGACGCATCAATAACAACAATGTCAGGAGCGCGGAGAAAGGGATCCGAGTAATGGGAATCAATCTAAGCAAATACGCGCTCTTCGGTCTGGCTTTTGTCCTGACCGCCGGCGTGGCGGCGAACGCCGTTGCCGACGAGAAGAAGAACTGGGGGGCCTATAAGGTCGAGGACCGGCGGTCCGGTTACACCTACGCGGCGCCGGAAACGCGCGCCATGCAGGACGACAACTTCCAGAACCCCGGCATGCTCTGGGCCGAAATCGGCGAGGAACTGTGGAACAAGGTCGACGGCGAGGCGGGCAAATCCTGCGCATCCTGCCACAAGGGCCCGGAAAGCATGAAGGGTGTCGCCGTCAGCTATCCCAAATACGTGGCCGAGAAGAAGAATCTGGAAAACCTGGAGCAGCGCATCAACCGCTGCCGCACGGACAACATGAAGGCCAAGGAGTGGAAATACGAATCCAAGGAACTCCTGGGCATGACCGTGTTCGTGCGCCATCAGTCCCTGGGCATGCCCATGAGCGTCAAGGTCGACGGCGAGGCGGCGCCCTTCTTCAAGAAGGGTGAGGAATTCTACAACCAGCGCCGCGGTCAGCTCGACATGGCCTGCAAGCACTGCCATGAGGACTTCCCCGGCGCCCAGCTGCGCGCCAACGTCCTTAGTGAAGGGCAGGGCAACGGCTTTCCTGTGTACCGCCTGAAATGGAACGGCGTCGGCTCGCTGCATCGCCGCTTCCGCGGCTGCAACAAGCAGGTGCGCTCGTCCGCCTATGGTTACGGCAGCGACGAGTATCTGGCGCTCGAACTTTACGTCATGTGGCGGGGCCGGGGACTTCCGGTCGAAACACCGGCCGTGCGTAACTGATACCACGCAGGTTCAACGTCCGGAGGAACGGTGTCCCCCGATCCTCCGGACGTTTTTTTTCCTTTATCGATTTTTTCGACATCCCATCTAATCATTATTGAGCGGAGACGAACGTGTTAAGTCGGCGTGAATTCTTTCATCTGGCCGCCGCGACGGCGGCCCTGCCCGCGACGGCGCTGAACTTCCGGTCGGCCATGGCCAAGCAGAAGGTCGCGCAGCAGGATCTGTTGCAGTTCGACAGCCTGGGTCAGGTGACCCTGCTGCATTTCACCGACATGCACGCGCAGATCGTCCCCATCTATTTCCGCGAACCGACGGTCAACCTGGGCGTCGGCGAGGTGCGCGGTCTGCCGCCGCACATCACGGGCAAGGACTTCCTGGGCAAGTACGGGATCGGCCCGGGCACGCCGGAAGCCTACGCCTTGACCGACCAGGACTTCACGTCCATGGCCAAGTCCTACGGCAAGGTCGGCGGTGTCGACCGCATGGCGACCCTGATCAAGGCGATCCGCGCCGAACGCCCCGACAACACTTTGCTGCTGGACGGCGGCGATACCTGGCAGGGCTCCTATACCGCGCTGAAGACCGGCGGCGCCGACATGGTCGATGTGCAGAACGCGCTGGGCATCGACGCCATGACGGCCCATTGGGAATTCACCTACGGCGTCGACCGGGTGAAGGAACTGCAGGACAAGCTGAACTTCCCGTTCCTGGCGTCCAACGTGCGTGACACGGAATGGCAGGAAGACGTGTTCGAGGCGATCAAGTATTTCGAGAAGGGCGGGGTCAAGATCGCCGTGATCGGCCAGGCCTTCCCCTATACGCCGATCGCCAACCCGCGTTATCTGATGCCCAACTGGTCCTTCGGCATCAACGAGGACAACATGAAAAAGCGTGTCGCCGATGCCCAGGCGGCGGGCGCGGATCTGATCGTGCTGCTGTCGCACAACGGCTTCGACGTGGACCGCAAGCTGGCGGCGCGCGTGCCCGGCATCGACGTGATCCTGACCGGCCATACCCACGATGCCCTGCCGGCGCCGGTGAAGGTCGGCAATACCCTGCTGATCGCCTCGGGCAGCCACGGCAAGTTCCTGTCGCGCCTGGACCTCAAGGTCGATGGCAAAAAGGTGACGGATTACAAATTCCGCCTGATCCCCGTGTTCTCCGACGCCATCGAACCGGACAAGGACATGGCGGCATTGGTGCAGAAGATCCGTGAACCCCACATGGCGGAAATCAGCCGCGAGCTGGGCCATACGGAAGACCTGCTGTACCGCCGGGGCAATTTCAACGGGACCTTTGACGACGTCATCTGCCAGGCGCTGCTGGCCGAACGGGACGCGGAAATCGCGTTGTCGCCGGGCTTCCGCTGGGGGGCGTCGCTGCTGCCCGGGCAGGCGATCACGGTCGACGACGTGCACCATCACACGGCCATCACCTATCCCAACGTCTACCGCACGGAAATGACCGGCGAATTCCTGAAGACGATCCTGGAAGACGTGGCCGACAATCTGTTCAACACCGATCCCTATTACCAGCAGGGCGGCGACATGGTGCGCGTCGGCGGCATGTCCTACACCATCGACATCAACAAGAAGATCGGTTCGCGCATTTCCAACATGACCTCGCTGAAGACCGGCGCGGCCATTGATCCGGCGAAGAAGTACGTGGTCGCCGGCTGGGCCTCGGTCAACGAAGGCACGGACGGCCCGCCCGCCTACGATCTGGTATCGGGCTATATCCAGAACCAGAAGGTCATCAAGGTGCCCGACAACCAGACGGTCAAGGTCGTCGGTGCCTGACCGCCCGGACGGCGAGCCAACATCAAGGACTGAAGAACGGCCATGGACGTTTCCTACGGTGGTGCTTTCCTGGCGGGATTGTTGAGTTTTCTGTCGCCCTGCGTGCTGCCGCTGGTGCCGCCCTATCTGTGCTTCCTGGCCGGTACCACGTTCCAGGCCCTGGAGGCCCAGGGCGCGGACGCCGACCGCGCGGCGCTGGCCCGCGTGCGCTGGACGGCGCTGGCCTTCGTCCTTGGGTTTTCCACGGTGTTCGTCGGCATGGGGGCGACGGCGTCCGCCGTCGGCCAGCTGATCGCGGAATATCATGCGACCTTCGCCAAGATCGCGGGCGCCATCATCATCGTGCTGGGCCTGCAGTTCCTGGGCGTGTTCCGCATCGGCTTTCTGCAGCGCGACGCGCGGTTCGACGGCCCGAAGAAACCCATGGGCGTGGCCGGGGCCTATCTGGTGGGGCTCGCCTTCGCCTTCGGCTGGACGCCCTGCGTCGGGCCCGTGCTGGCGACCATCCTGATGATGGCGGCGTCGGGCGACGGACCCTGGTCGGGGGCGGGGCTGCTGGGCGTCTATTCGGCGGGCATCGGCCTGCCGTTCCTGGGCGCCGCCTTCGCCGTCGGCCCGTTCCTGGGCTTCATGAAGCGCTTCCGCCGCCATATGGGCATGGTGGAAAAGGCCATGGGCCTGTTCCTGGTGATCACGGGCGTGCTGTTCCTGACCGGCAGCGTGCCGGACATCGCCAACTGGCTGCTCGATACCTTCCCCAGCCTGGGCAAGGTCGGCTGATCCCGTTTATCCGAGTTTGAAATAGAGAATGCGGTCGAAGGACATCAGCTCGCGCAGGATGTTGACCACGCCGAGCGGATCTTTGCGCTCGACCGCCGCCGGCATGGACGAGATCGAGGCGTCGGCCCCGTCGTAGATCCGGTTGAAATCGGCGGCTTTCTGTTTCTCCGCCGGGGCCATGGCGCGGCAGGCGCGCAGGATGTCACGGTATTTCACGGCCGCCTGCATGACGTTTTCGGCGGTGCCGGGAATCGCGAAATCGGGGCGCGCGTGCCGCCATTTGAACAGCATCGCCATGTGGCGGTTCAGGTCGGTGACGCATTCGGGATACCCTTTGCGCCCGGCGCGGTCGCGTAGCCCGTAGATGAGGTCGCGCACGGGCTCCAGTTTCAGCCGCGCGTCCTTGCCCTTTTCCGCGTCCAGCAAATCGGCGCCACGGGCGATGCGCCCGGTGATGGCCTTCAGGTCGGCGGCGAAATTGCCGTCCTTGGCATAGGCCTTGGGCGGGGTCGTGCCGTATTTGGCGAGGATTTCGTCCCACACGGCCTGGGCCTGACGCAGTTCGATCCCGGCCAGGGCCGGATTGCCGGTGCGGGCATAGAACAGGGCGGCGCGGTAGCCGTCCTGGGCCGCGTCGACCAGGGAATCGAAATCCCCGGCGTCCGCCGCCGGGGCCGGCCTGGGCGCGGCCAGCAACAGGCAGAACGCCGCGGCGATAAAACTTATTCTTGAAATCACGGTTATGGTTTCCTTCCTATAGCGTCTTGCCAGACCATGGCCCATGCGGTCAATATGCATTCAACAAAACGAATGTGACGTGCTGCCACGGCATCGAGACAAGAGGACATCCGAACAGTGACTTCCCGGCGACGTTTCAATGGATGGGCCACAGGCGCGCTTGCCGCGGCGGCTCTCGCTTGCTTGACCATCGGCGGGGCCCGCCCGGCCGCCGCCGCGACCATCGGCGCCGACGGTCTGATGACGGAGCCCTGGTTTCTCAATTCGTTCATGATCCTGAAGGAAGACCTGGAGGAAGCGGCCCAGGCGGGTAAGCGGTTCGCCGTCATCTTCTCCCTGGAAGGCTGTCCCTATTGCCGGGAAATGCACGAGGTCAATTTCGCGCGCAAGGATATCTCCGATTTCGTGCGCGCCAATTTCAACATCCTGCAGATCAACATCATCGGTTCGCGCATGGTCACCGACTTCGACGGTGAGGAGATGTCGGAAAAGAAGCTGGCCGAGAAGTGGGGCGTGCGGTTCACGCCGACCACCATTTTCTTTCCTCCGCTGGACAAACTGTCGGCGGGGGTATCGGGCAAGAAGGCCGAGATCGCCCGCATGCCCGGTTACATGAAGCCGTTCCATTTCATGGCCATGTATCAGTTCGTCCAGGAACAGGCCTATCTCAAGGGAAAATTCGGGCCCTATGTGCGTGAAAAGATCAACGTCCTGAAAAGTGCGGGTAAATCGCCTGAGAATTGGTGATTTTTCCGGCGATTTTCTCGGGCCCGGCCCTGGACACATATTCATAAAATATATAATGTAAGCTCTGTAATTGAGCAGGTGACGCCGCCGTTCGGGCGGGGCCGCCCCATGTTCCTTGGAGCGCGCATTAATGAACAAGACCAAGCCGCCGGCAAAGCCGGGACACATCCAATCCTCTTCCCCTGAAATTCCGACGAATGCCGGTCGCCGCAAGGCGCTGTTGGCCGGGCTGGGTGCTGCCGGCGGGGCCGCCGCCGCGGGCCTGATCACGCCCGCCCGGGCGCTCGCCGATCCCGCCAACCTGCCGCCCAACGTGGCCGACTGGTCGAAGGTTCTGGGCCCGGGTGTCGATGCCTATCCCTACGGCATGCCGTCCAAGTTCGAAAAAACCGTCGTCCGCCGCCACGTGGAATGGCTGACGGCGACGCCGGAAAGCTCCATCAATTTCACGCCGCTTTACGCCCTTGACGGAATCGTCACGCCCAACGGGCTGTGCTTCGAGCGCCATCACGGGGGGGCGGCCGAGGTCATTCCCGAAGACTACCGCCTGATGATCCACGGCATGGTCGAACGGCCCCTGGTGTTCACTTATCAGGACCTCAAGCGCTTTCCGCCGCAAAGCCGGTTCTATTTCCTGGAATGCGCCGCCAACGGCGGCATGGAATGGCGCGGCGCGCAGCTGAACGGCGTGCAGTTCACCCACGGCATGGTTCATTGCGTGCAGTACACGGGCGTGCCGCTGCGCACCCTGTTGGAAGAAGCCGGCGTGAAGCCCAAGGCCAAATGGCTGTTGGTCGAAGGCGGCGATAGTGCCGGCATGAACCGCTCTCTGCCGATGGACAAGGCGTTGGACGACTGCATGGTCGTCTATTCCATGAACGGCGAGCGCCTGCGCACCGAACAGGGATATCCCATCCGTCTGGTGGTGCCCGGCTTCGAAGGCAACATGTGGGTCAAATGGCTGCGCCGCATCGAAGTCGGCGACGGCGCCTGGATGGCGCGCGAGGAAACCTCCAAGTACACCGACCTCATGCCCGACGGCCGGGCGCGGCGGTTTACCTGGGAAATGGATGCCAAGTCGGTCATCACCAGCCCCTGTCCCGAACTGCCGTGCAAGCAGAAGGGCCCGCAAGTCATCAAGGGTCTGGCGTGGTCCGGGCGCGGCAAGATCGCGCGGGTCGACGTTACCGTCGACGGTGGGCGCAACTGGCATCAGGCCCGCCTTGAAGATCCGATCATGTCCAAATGCCTGACCCGCTTCTACCTGGACGGCTGGTCGTGGGACGGCAACCCGGCCTATCTGCAAAGCCGCGCCATTGACGAAACCGGTTATGTGCAGCCGGAAATGGCGGCGCTGCAGGCCGTGCGCGGCGTCAATTCCATCTATCACAACAACGCCATCCAGACCTGGCGCATCAATCCGACCGGGGAGGTGGAAAATGTCCGCTTGGCGTAACCTGACCGTCACCGCCGCCGCTGCGTGCCTTCTCGTTTTGTCGGCGGCCCCTGGCCATGCGGATGGCCGCAAGTTTCCCCAACTGGGTGCGGCGGCGACGCCGGATCAGATCCAGGCCTGGGACATCGACGTTCGGCCCGACGGGCAGGGTGCTCCGGCCGGATCGGGCACGGCGGCCCAGGGCGACAAGATCTACATCCAGAAATGCGCCGCCTGCCACGGCGATTTCGGCGAAGCGCGCGGCCGTTACCCCGTCCTGGTCGGCGGTCATGGGTCCATGAAGGACGACCGCCCGGAAAAGACCGTCGGCAGCTACTGGCCCTATGCCTCGACCATCTTCGACTACATCAAGCGGGCCATGCCGTTCGGCGAGGCGCAGACCCTGACCAACGACGAGGTCTATGCCGTGACCGCCTTCCTGTTGGCCATGAACGACGTGATCGACAATTCGTTCGTCCTCGATGCTTCCAACATCGGCAAGATCGAGATGCCCAACGCCAAGAACTTCTTCGAGGATCCGCGGCCCGACGGCCAGACGGTCAAGGTGGCCGAACTCTGCATGAAGGACTGCAAGACGGAGATCAAGGTTCTGGGCCGGGCCAAGGTCATCGACGTGACGCCGGACAAGGGCGGGGTGGCGGCCCAGGCCGCCGCCGCGCCGGCGGCGAAGGCGGAACCAGCGCAGGTCGCCGCCGCCCAACCCGCGGGCGACCCCGAGGCCGGCAAGAAGGTGTTCCGCAAGTGCGCGTCCTGCCACGTCATCGACAGCACGGCAAACAAGCTGGGCCCGTCGTTGAAGGGCATCCTGGGCCGTACGGCGGGTTCCGTCGACGGGTTCCGCTATTCCAAGGCGTTTCAGGCCGCCAACGACAAGGGTCTGAAATGGACGGACGACGCCCTCAAGGCCTTCGTCGCCGATCCCAAGGACTTCGTGAAGGATAAGATCGGCGCCGACACGGGCCGCACCCGCATGGCCTTCCCGGGCCTGCGCAAGGAACAGGACGTCGAAGACCTGCTGGCCTTCATGAAGGCCGCCGGCGGCGAATAAGCCATAAGCAATCCCCCGGGCGGCGGGCCGTCCGGGGGCTGCGAATTCAATCGGATGTAAGGCGTGATGCCGCCGTCAGGCGGCGGAGCGGGACGCGGCCTTGATCAGGCGGCGGCGCTCAATGGCGTCTTCCGAACAGAACAGACCGTGCATCAGTTCCAGGGTCTTGCCCGCCTCATTGCTGGCCAGGCTGTAATAGATCGTCTTGCCGTCACGCCGGGTCGTAACAAGATCGTCGGCGCGCAGCCGTGCAAGCTGCTGCGACAGGGTCGGCTGGCGCAGGTCGAGCGCCTGTTCCAGTTCCGTGACCGATTTTTCGCCGTCGCCCAGCATGCAGAGGATGAGCAGACGGTTTTCGTTGGCCAGCGCCTTGAGAAACTGTGCCGCTTCCCGGGCGCCTTCAAGGATGTCGTCTTCGTTCATGTGAATCCAATGTCTCCAGGTTGTCCGCCGCGATATGGCGGCCATTCCTCCCCTGGACCTTTTTTCAGCCTCGACCGTCCGGGCCGGGCCTTAATTTCCAACCGGTGCGAATCTCCCCACCGACGATCCGCCAAGCTTACGTCAACTGACAACGATTCTCAATAATCCTGCCGAATTCGGTTCGCCGATCACCGAACATTGACCTACGGCAATGAAGTGGGGATACGGACTAAACTACACCTAATGGGGACAATTTAATTTAATCGAATATATCGCACAACGGCAAAGTCGCGGCAGCCAATGCGGGGGCCGAGACGGTATCATCGGTATCTTTGGGGGAATCTGAAAAATGGTGCCGCCGCACAGAATTGAACTGTGGACCTCTCCCTTACCAAGGGAGTGCTCTACCCCTGAGCTACGGCGGCATCCGGGAGGTGAAGAGGGGCGGACAATAGTATAGGGTTTCCCCAATGACAAGTGCTCCTGAGCCCTTTATTTCAGGGGCGGCACAGACCCGTTTCAGGGCCGAATCGGAGGCTTCATGACCACGTCTGACGATGCGAAAAGGCGCCCGGGCCAAAGCGGCGCCGGGGCGGCGGCGGATACGGCGCGCAAGGCGCGTCAGGCCGAGCAGCTGCGCGCCAACCTGGCCAAACGCAAGGCGCAGCAACGCAAACGGGATGTTGATCCGGGGAACGGCAAGGACGCCTGACCGCCGCCGCAGGCGGCTTCGCGTGGGGCTGCGAAATAATCCCAATCCCGCCATGACAGGGCCCCATTCCTTCTGTTAATCAACGTTCATGGACAGTATTCGCATCCGGGGCGGCCGCCCCTTGAACGGCACCATCGCCATCGGGGGGGCGAAGAACGCGGCCCTGCCCTTGATGGCCGTCTCCCTGTTGACCGAGGATCCCCTCGAATTCACCAACATGCCCGTCCTCGCCGACCTGGCGACCATGGGCAGCCTGTTGGGTGAACTGGGCGTCGAATTGACGCGCACGGTCGACGCCAACAGCAACGAGCCCGTGGTGCGCCTGCAGGCGCGCAAGATCGCGGCGACGGAAGCCCCCTATGACCTGGTGCGCAAGATGCGGGCTTCGGTCGTCGTCATGGGCCCGCTTTTGGCCCGCGCCGGCAAGGCGCGGGTGTCCATGCCCGGCGGCTGCGCCATCGGCACCCGGCCCGTGGACCTGCACCTCAAGGCGCTGGAGGCGCTGGGTGCGGAGATCGAATTGAAGGAAGGCTATATCCAGGCGACCGCACCGGGCGGCCTGACCGGCGGACATATCCTGTTCCCCAAGGTTTCCGTCGGGGCCACGGAAAATGCCCTGATGGCGGCCACCCTGGCGAAGGGCGACACGGTCATCGCCAACGCGGCGCGCGAGCCCGAGATCACGGATCTGGCCAACTGCCTGACGGAAATGGGCGCCAAGATCACCGGCATCGGCACGGACACCTTGAAGGTCACCGGCGTTTCGGCGCTGTCCGGCACCCGCCACCGGGTTCTGCCCGACCGCATCGAAACCGGCACCTATGCCGCCGCCGCCGCCATCACCGGGGGCGAGTTGACCCTGACCAACACCCGCGCGGACCTGATCGAAAGCGTCATTGATCTTCTGGAGCGGGCCGGCGTCGAGGTGACGGAAACCAAGGACGGGCTCAAGGTCAACCGCGCCAATTGCGAACTGCGCGGCGTCGACAGCATGACCGAGCCCTTTCCCGGCTTTCCCACCGACATGCAGGCCCAGATCATGGCCATGATGACCGTGGCCACGGGCGCGGCCATGATCACGGAAACCATTTTCGAAAACCGCTTCATGCATGTGCCCGAACTGTGCCGCATGGGCGCCGACATCAACGTGCATGGGGCCTCGGCCATCGTGCGGGGCGTCAAGAAGCTATCCGGCGCACCGGTCATGGCGACGGACCTGCGGGCGTCGGTGTCGCTGGTCCTGGCGGGCCTGGCGGCGGAGGGCGAAACCCAGGTCAACCGGGTCTATCACCTGGACCGCGGGTATGAGCGGCTGGAGGAAAAGCTGGCCGCCTGTGGCGCCGATATCGCCCGGGTGGCGGGGGTCTGAGGCTTTTAGTATCCTTGCCGGAATACCGGGAGGATACGTCATGGCGAAGATTCTCAGCCCAGAAGCCCTGCGGCAATTCAAGGAAGACGGCTATTACACGCCCGTCGACGTGCTGTCGGCGGCGGAGGCGCGCGATCTGCGTGCCAGGATCGAGGCCTTCGAGGCCGCCCAGGGCGCGCCCGTGGGTGGCCTGCAGCGCAACAAGTCCCACCTTCTGTTCAAATGGCTGGACGACCTGATCCGCGACGACCGCATCGTCGACATGATGGAGGACATCCTGGGTCCGGACATCCTGTGCTGGAACACCCTGTTCTGGACCAAGGAGCCCGGCTCGGGCCAATACGTGTCCTGGCATCAGGATTCCAACTATTGGGGACTGGCCGGCGGCGAGGTGGTGACGGCCTGGCTGGCGCTGTCGGAAGCCAGCGAGGAAGCGGGCTGCATGCGGGTCATGCCGGGCACCCATATCGGCCCGCCGCTCAAGCATGAGGACCTTTACAATCAGTCCAACATGTTGACCCGGGGCCAGGAAATCACCCAGGGCATCGATGAAAGCAAGGCGGTGGCCATGCCGCTCAAGCCCGGGCAGATGTCGCTGCACAACATCCGCCTGGCCCATGCCTCCGGCCCCAACCTGTCGGCCGACCGGCGGATCGGCATTTCCCTGCACTACATGCCGGCCAAGGCCATGCAGAGCGTCGGGCAGTGGGATTCCGCCGCCCTTGTGCGCGGCCGGGACCGCTTCAATCACTTCGAACACACGCCCCGCGTCAAGGCCGACATGGATCCGGAAACGGTCGCCTATCACGCCCGCGCGGCCGAAGCCGTGCGCCAGGTGCTGTACCACGGCGCCGACCAGATGACGGGGAAGCTCTGATTCCCGCCGTGACGACCGGCCCTCAATTCATCACCGCCTGCGGCCGGCGGCTGGAATACGCCTGGTGGGGCGGGCCGCCGGCGTCCGGGGGCACGGCGCTGGTGTTCCTGCACGAAGGGCTCGGCTGCGTCGATATGTGGCGCGGCGTGCCGGAAACCCTGGCCCGCCTGACCGGATTGCCCGCCTTCGCCTATTCGCGGGCGGGCTACGGGCGGTCGGACGGCATCACCCTGCCGCGCGGGGCGGATTACCACGCGCCGGAAGCATATGACGTGCTGCCCGCCGTGCTGGACGCCGCCGGCATCGGCGCGGCGGTGCTGATCGGCCATTCCGACGGCGGCACCATCGCGCTCATGGCGGCGGGCCGCGACCCGAGAATTCGTGGCGTGGTGACCATGGCCGCCCATGTGTTCAACGAGGACGTGACCATCCAGGGCATCCGGGAGGCGCGGAAGGCCTGGCGGGAAACGGACCTGCGGGACCGCCTGCGGCGCCATCATGGCGACAACGTGGACGGGGCCTTTCTCGGCTGGAACGACACCTGGCTGGCCGATGATTTCCGTGCCTGGAACGTGGAATCCTGCTTGCCCGCCGTGACCTGCCCGGTCCTGGTGGTGCAGGGGGCGGACGACCAATACGGCACGGCGGCCCAGGTCCGCGCCATCGCGGCCGGGGTTGCGGGCACAGCACGGGAAGTGATCCTTGCCGATTGCGGCCACAGCCCCCACCTGGAAGCGCCGGACGCCCTGTTTCCCGTCCTTAACGAATTCATCGCCGGATTGGCCCTATAAGGCCTTTTTCGGGGGCCTGAAACAGGGTGCAGAGAAGGTGGGTTTTCCGCCCCTGTTCCCTGGTAAGATGGCCCGAAACCTTCTATGTATGCGGCCCAACCCCCGGGAAACCGGCCCTAAGGAGTGCCGCAGATGAGCATGGCGATGAACGTGAACGAGAAACTGGTCCTGGCCTTGCCCAAGGGGCGCATCCTCGAGGAAGTGATGCCGCTGGTCCGCCATGCGGGGATCGAGCCTGAGGCGGCCTTCGACGACGGCAAAAGCCGCCAGCTCCGTTTCACCACCAACGTGCCGAACCTGGACATCATCCGCGTGCGCTCGTTCGACGTCGCGACCTTCGTCGCCTTCGGCGCGGCCCATCTGGGTGTCGCCGGCAACGACGTGCTGATGGAATTCGATTATTCGGAAATCTATGCCCCGGTCGATCTGGGCATCGGGCATTGCCGCCTGGCCGTGGCGGAGCCGGCGGAAATGGTCAAAAGCGACGATCCCCGACAATGGTCGTCGATCCGCGTCGCTACCAAGTATCCCGGCCTGACGCGCCGCCACTTCGCCCGCCGCGGCGTCCACGCCGAATGCATCAAGCTGAACGGCGCCATGGAACTGGCCCCGACGTTGGGCCTGTGCCGGCGCATCGTCGATCTGGTGTCGACGGGGGCGACGCTGAAGGCCAACGGCTTGGTCGAGGTCGAGACCATCGCCGAGATCACGTCCCGTCTGGCCGTCAACCGCGCCGCCTGGAAGACCCGCCCCCGGGAAATCGGCGGCTGGGTCACCAAGTTCAAGGAGGCCGTCGATGCCCTTGCGGCTTGATGCCCGCGATCCCGGGTTCGAGGCGGCGTTCAAGGATTTCCTGGGCGCCAAGCGCGAGACCGAAGCCGACGTCAACGACGTCGTCACGGCCATTCTGGCCGACGTGCGGGCGCGCGGCGACGCGGCGGTTCTGGAATATACCAAACGGTTCGATCGGTTCGATCTGACCGCCGAAACCATGGCGATCACGCCCGTCGAAGTGGACGCCGCGCGCGGCCAGTGCACGGACGAGACCCTGTCGGCCCTGGCCACGGCGGCCGGGCGCATCCGCGCATTCCACGAAAAGCAGTTGCCGGAAGACCTGGATTTCACCGATGCGGCGGGCCTGCGCCTGGGCTACCGCTGGCAGGCGGTGGAGGCGGCGGGCCTCTATGTGCCCGGCGGGACGGCGGCCTATCCATCGTCCGTGCTGATGAACGCGATTCCGGCCAAGGTCGCGGGCGTGGACCGTCTGGTCATGGTCGTGCCGACGCCGGACGGGGTGCTCAACCCCCTGGTCCTGGCGGCGGCGGCGATCGCCGGGGTCGATGAAATCTACCGCATCGGCGGCGCCCAGGCCGTGGGTGCCCTGGCCTACGGCACCGAGACGATCCGTCCGGTCGACAAGATTGTCGGCCCCGGTAACGCCTATGTGGCGGCGGCCAAGCGCCTGGTGTTCGGCACCGTCGGCATCGACATGATCGCCGGCCCGTCGGAAATCCTGGTGCTGGCCGACGGCGCCAACGATCCCGCCTGGATCGCCGCCGATCTGTTGAGCCAGGCCGAACACGACACCGCCGCCCAGGCGATTCTGATCACCGACGATGCGGCCTTCGCCGATGCGGTCGAGCGCGCCGTCGAAGGGCATCTGAAAACCCTGCCGCGCACGGGCACGGCGGGCGAAAGCTGGGCGACCTACGGCGCCGTCATCACCGTGCCGGACTTGGCGGGCGCCATTCCCCTGGTCGACCGCATCGCGCCGGAACATCTGGAAATCGCCACCGACAACGCCGACGCCCTGGGCCGCAAGGTGCGCAACGCGGGGGCCATTTTCATGGGCCGCTACGTCCCCGAAGCCATCGGCGATTATATCGCCGGGCCCAACCACGTGCTGCCGACGGCGCGCAGCGCGCGGTTCTCGTCGGGCCTGGGCGTGCTCGATTTCATGAAGCGCTCGTCCCTCATCGAATGCGACGCCGAGGGCCTGCGCGCCATCGGTCCCGAAGCCGTGGCCCTGGCCCGGGCCGAAGGCCTGGACGCCCACGCGCTTTCCATTTCCATCCGCCTGAACGCGCCGGCGGGGGATTAGACCGGAGCATCCGAACATGAGCGGCGACACGCATCGCATTGTCCAAATCGACCTGGATGAGAAAAGCGTCGTCAGCCGCAGTCCCCAGGTCGACCACGAACGGAAAGTGGCGATCTACGACCTGCTGGAGGACAACAGCTTCCGGCCTCTCGAAATCGACCATGTCGGGCCTTATGCCCTGCGTCTGTCGATCCAGGACAACCGCCTGGTGTTCGACGTGGACGACGAGGGTGGCGGCCATCTGGTCAAGATCACCCTGCCGATCAGCGTCATGAAGCGCATCGTGCGCGACTATTTCATGATCTGCGACAGCTACTTCAAGGCGATCAAGACCATGTCGCCAAGCCAGATCGAGGCCATCGACATGGGCCGCCGGGGGCTGCACAACGAAGGGGCGGAAATTCTGCGCACGCGGCTCGAGGACCGGGTCGAGATGAATCTGCGCACGGCCCGGCGCCTGTTCACGCTCGTCTGCGTGCTTCACATCAAGGCATAGGGGGCGGCGAATTTGGCTGACCTTCCCTCTGCGGTCCTGTTCTCCTGCACGATGAATTCCATCCGCTCGCCCATGGCGGAGGGCATCCTGAAGTTTCTGCACGGCCATCGGATCTATGTGGACAGCGCGGGGGCGCGGGAAGGGCAGATCGACGGCTTCACCATCGCCGTGATGGACGAAATCGGCATCGACATGTCGAAACACAAGTCGAAGACCTTTGATGATCTGGAAGACGACTTCTTCGATCTGGTCATCACCCTGTCGCCCGAAGCCCAGCACAAGGCCATGGAACTGACCCGGATCATGGCCTGCGACGTGGAGTTCTGGAACACCTTCGACCCGTCGATCATCGAAACGGACAACCGCGAGGAAAAGCTGCAGGCCTACCGCATGGTGCGCGACCAGCTGATGGACCGCATCAAGGCGCGGTTCCCCGTGCATGCGGTCGTCGATACATAAAAAAAATCAAGTCGGAAAGGGGGGCGTCAGTCCGCGCCGACGCTCGCTGTCGCGTCGGACAGGGTGTCGAACATTTCCGTCCAATGCCCGGCGTTGGTCCGCCAGTCGGCGAAGGAAATGATGCCCGATACGGTCCGCCCGTCGTTGGCAAGCGGCAAGCGCAGGGTTTCCTGAACCTTGGAAACCTGGGCCAGGCCCGGGCGGATGTCATGGACGAAGGCCATGGGTTTGGCGGTTTTGGCGACGGTCCGGTACTCGTCGTTGATCATGCGCCCGTATTCCGCCGGTTCGTGATCGCGGGGCGAGCGGCCGGTGTAGTCGTAGCCCTTCACATCGACATGCCCGGTGCCCCAATAGCGGTAGCGGAATTCCCCGTCGGAGGTCAGGTCGACGACGCTGATGAAGGGAATGACCACGGGCGGGTAGCGCAGCATGTCGGTGACCCGCCAGGGTGGGGCCACGTTACCGCCGCAGAGCCCGCTCCATACGTCGAGGACGTCCGCGAACAGCGGATTCCGCAGGTCGGTAACGGCGACCTCACGCTGAAAAATGCGGAATGCGGGCTCTGATGTGGAAGTCATGGTCTCCCTCAAGGTGTTCAAGAGCATGCAAATTCTGGGATCGGTGGTTAACGGTCGCACCGACCCCGTGATTTGCATACAATTTCATGTCAAAAGCCGGCGAACAGTACCCGTCGTTGATGCCCAATGCTGTGATGGCGGTCATAAGGGGTTAAGGAAAGCGGATTCAGGGGGCGTCCTGTCTGGCTGCTTCGATAGAATGGCCGTTATGGGGCCCATCGCGGTCCGATAACGATTCAAGGAGACCGGATGACACAATCATGCCTGCCAGATCGGCCCAAAACCTTCCTTGCCGCTGGTGTTTGCTTGGCCCTCGCCGCTGGAACGGCGCCCTTGCCGGCCCTGGCGCAGAACGGGGATCTGTTCGATGCTCTCGCGACGCAGCCGGTCACCCTGCTGGACGCCGGAATCAAGCGCATGCGTGCCGGGGCGCAGACGGCGGCGGCGCGTCTGACGACCGCGGCCGGTCCACCGGCCCAGTACCGGGTTACCTTCGACCGTAATCTGCGCCGCCTGGACGTTCGGTTCGACGTGACCGTGGCGGCGGAAAAGGTCAATGAAGGGTTCTGCTGGGCGCGGCGCGGCATCGCGATCCGCGAGATGTTCGGCGTCGGCGTGATCCGCTACGCCCTGAAACTGTCCGACGAGGAGCGGGTCAGGCGCCGCCTGGGGGTGATGTTCTCGCGCGAGCCGGATGCCACGGAACGGGATATCGTGTCCCTGGGACAGCGCCTGGCGGAATCGACCTTCGTCGAATTGAACCTGGTGAGCCCCGCCAACGAAATGCCCACGACCTGCCGCGCCGTCGTCCACCGCCTGGAATGGCGGTAGCCGACGGGCGCGTCAAGTCAGATAGGGGCGGCCCGGACCAAGGTCCATGCCGAGCCGGCGGATTCCGAAGTTAGCGGAACAGCAGCCCGTATGCATATAAGGCGAACGGGGCCACGACGCCACCGACGACGATGAGCATGAACAGGGTAAAGCCCGTGATGTCATCGGCGCGTTGCCAGAACGACCGGGGGGCAGGAACGGTGGGGATGCTCTGCGAGACTGCGGGGGCCGGCGTGGTGGAGGGATGCGTCAACATGGCATGTGCCTTTCAAGGAAGGGGCCATTCGTGGGAGGGCGACGTGGCCGATGGGTTGCGAAGGAACGAAGTCGGCAGGTCTAGGCGTGGGCTCGAAAATTCGGGGAACGCGGCCGGGGGAGGCTGGTAGGTGCGGCGCTCGGGAACGGGGGGTGCGTCTATGCGTCTACCGCTCCCGTTCCCGATGACGCCCTCCCAGGCGCGTTCCTGTAGGGTCGGGCCCCAAACCCGTCCCCACATCCGTCGATCAGTTGGTGCGGATGGAAATCTTGCCGCCGCGGATCACGGCGATCTGGTCGCCCTGTACGCTGACGGCTTCGTCACCCAGCACGAGTTTGCATTTTTCGCAGAGGTTCGGAATGGTTTCGCCGGCGGCGATGTTCACCATTTCGGAGCCTTCGGAATCGGAAACCGTCAGTTGGATTTCGGTTTCCTGTTCATTGGTCACGTCCACGGCCTTGGCCGGGGCCGCAAGAGCAAGCGCGATCGCGGCGGCGCCAATGAAGGGCAGGACTTTCATGTATTCCTCCAAAAAGGGGTGGCTGTCCGTGATTGGACGGGGGAACTTTCGGAGAAAACTAGACATTTCTCAAACGAAATAAAATTATGGTTTATATCAAAAATTCCGATGTATAATCCGTCCCGATCCACCCCCTGATTTCCTCCGGAAACGCCCCATGGACATCAATCTTGCGCGTACCTTCCTCGCCATCTGCGAGGTCGGAAATTTCGTCAAGGCGTCGGAACGCCTCTACGTCACCCAGTCGACCGTCAGCACGCGGGTCAAGCTGCTGGAAGACCTGCTGGGACAGCCGCTGTTCGTGCGCACCAAGGCGGGGGCGTCGCTGACGGCGGCGGGGGCGCAGTTCCGCCCGTTTGCGGAAAAACTGCTGCAGACCTGGGAGCAGGCGCGCCACAACGTCGGCCTGCCGACGGAATATTCCGCGCTTCTCACCGTCGGCGCCGAATTCACCCTGTGGGAACGCATGATGGTGAGCTGGATGTCCTGGGTCCGCCAGGCCCTGCCCGAGGTCGCCCTGCGCGCCGAGGTCGGCACCTCCGACACCCTGATGAGCCAGGTCGTCGAGGGCTTCATCGATCTGGCGGTCAGCTATACGCCGCAGCACCGTTCGGGCCTGGTGGTCGAAAAGCTGGCCCAGGACAGTCTGGTCCTGGTGTCGACGGACCCGGCGACGCGTGGCCCGTGGGACGCCAGCTACGTGTTCGTCGACTGGGGGGCTGAATTCCGCATGGAACATCTGGACGCCTTCGCCAATCTGGCGGCGCCGGCGCTTGCGGTCAGCTACGGGCCGCTCGCCCAGCAACACATCCTGCGCGCCGGCGGGTCGGCCTATCTGCCGCTGCGCGCCGTGCGCCCGCGCCTGGAGGAAGGCGTGCTGCACCTGGTCGAAGGGGCCCCCGTGTTCCGCCGGCCGATCTTCATCGTCCACCTGGACGGGGTCGATAACCCGTTGTTCCATACGGCCGTCGAGGGCCTGCGCAGCGCCGCCCGCGACGAAGCCGGCGACGATCCCGAGCCCTGATCGGGGGTGGTGATTGAGGCGATATCGGCAGATCCCCGCAATCCCTTGATTTTTGCCCGGCTTGAGGTCATGTTCTGGGGCGTTTTGGCCGAATTATTGGAGTACTAATGGCGAAAGAAGACGTTTTGGAGTTTACGGGCACGGTGACGGAACTGCTGCCCAACGCCATGTTCCGGGTCAAACTGGACAACGAGCACGAAATTCTTGCCCATACGGCGGGCAAAATGCGCAAGCACCGGATCCGGGTGCTTGCCGGCGATCGCGTCAATGTTGAGATGACGCCTTACGATCTGACCAAGGGCCGGATCACCTTTCGTTTCAAATAAAGTTTGGCGGACATGCCCATGGCTGGCCGCTTGATTCTCGCCTCGGCGTCGCCCAGGCGGCTGGATTTGCTGTCCCAGGTCGGGATCGTGCCCGCCGCCGTGATGCCCGCCGACATCGACGAGACGCCCCGGCCGGGCGAACAGCCGCGTGCGTTGGCGCGGCGGCTGGCCTCGCAAAAGGCCGCCGCCGTGGCGCGGGCGCATCCGGACGATTTCGTCCTGGGGGCGGATACGGTCGTCGCCTGCGGCCGCCGGTCGCTGCCCAAGCCCGCCGACGAGGCCGAGGCGCGGCACTGCCTGGACCTGTTGTCCGGGCGCCGGCACCGGGTCATCGGCGGCGTCGCCCTGGTCTGCCCGGGCGGGCGGGTTCTGGTCCGCGATGCGGTCACCGCCGTGCAGTTCAAGCGCCTCAGCCGGGCCGAGATTGATATGTACCTCGCCTCTGGCGAATGGCGGGACAAGGCCGGCGGTTATGCCATTCAGGGTCTTGCCGCGCTGTTCGTCACGGCGATCAACGGCGATTACAACAATGTGGTCGGCTTGCCGCTCGCCCTCACGGCGGCGCTGCTGACCGGCGCCGGGGCGTGGTCCCCGGACAAGGAAGGATAGCCATGCGCGCCGACACGATCCTGATCAACGCCGGGCCGGGCGAGATGCGCGTGGCGCTGCTCGCCAAGGGCACGGTGGTCCAGGTTCTGTTCGAACGGGACAGCGACGAGGGCGTCGAGGGTGCGGTATTCGCCGGCCGCGTGACCGCCATCAACCGCGACCTCAATGCCGCCTTCATCGATATCGACGGCGACGATCCCGGGTTCCTCGCCGCCAGCGACGCCCGCCAGTCCGGCGATCAGCGCATCAAGTCGATTACCGAGGTGCTCAGCGAGGGCGACAAGGTCCTGGTTCAGGCCGACCGCGAGGCCATGGACGGCAAGGGCCCGCGCCTGACCTGCCGTCTCGCGCTGACCGGCCGCTTCGTGACCCTGCACCTGGGCGGCGAGGGCATGAAGTTTTCCCGCTTCCTGGCCCCGGCCGAGCGCAAGGAACTGGAAGTGCTTGAGGAAATCCTGCCCGGTGATTGCGGCCTGACCTTCACCCCCGCCGCCGGCGGGGCCGAAATTTCCCAGGTCACCGCCGACCTGGACCGCCTGTTGGCCCTGCGCGATGACGTCGACGCCGCCTTCGACGACACGGTCAAGGCGCCGGAAGCCTTGCTGGCGCCGCCCGACGCCATCGAGCGCGCCCTGACCCTGGCCGGGCCGCGCTGCCGCGTCATCGCCGACGATCCCGAGGCCCTGCGCCTGGTCCAGGAACTGGCCCCCGGCGCGACGGTCGAAGCCTGGTCCGGCAAGACGCCGCTGTTCGAGGAATTCGGCGTCGAGGAGGCCCTCGACGGCGTGCTGTCGTCCGTGGTGCCCCTGCCGTCGGGCGGGCGGGTGATCATCGCCGAAACCCCGGCGCTCACGGCCATCGACGTCGACACGGGCCAGACCAAGGGCGGACCCCTGGGGTCAGGCTCGCCGCAGCGCCTGGCGGCCAAGGCCAACCGCGAGGCCGTGACCGTGATCGCCCGCGAACTGCGCCTGCGCAACCTGGCGGGCCAGATCGTCATCGATTTTCTTGCCATGAAGGGCAAGAAGGAACGCCTGGAAGTGCTTGCCCAGCTGCGCGGCGCGCTGGCCGGCGATCCGGTTGAATGCCATGTCCTGGGCTATACGGGCCTGGGTCTGGTCGAACTGACGCGCCGCCGCCGCGGCCCGTCCCTGACCCGCCTGCTGGCCCGCCCGGCGGGCCTGGCGCCCGACCCCACGGCGGCGGGCCTAGCGGCGCTGCGCCGCGCCCTCGCGGTGCGCGGGGCGGTGATCCGCATCGCCTGCGCCGCCGACGTGGCCGACGCCCTGACCGGGCCGCTCAAGGACGCGCTGGACGACGCCAACGCCCGCACCGGCGGGGCGATCCGGGTGGAACGCGACGGCGCCCTCGGCCCGGGGCGGTTCGAGATCACGGAGGGCTAGGGCCATGAATGGGACCAAGAGCGCCAAGGTCGTGCCCCTGAAACGCAAACCCTGCCCGATCTGCAAAAAGCCGCCGGTCACCGAGTATCTGCCGTTCTGCTCCAAGCGCTGCGCCGACATCGACCTCGGCCAGTGGCTCGGTGGCGGCTACCGCATCCCGACCAACCAATCCCCCGATGATCCGGACGCCGAGGACGGGTATCCCGAGGATTAGGCCCCACGCCGGGCCGTCCGGCGGAACCCGGGGAGGCCCGGAAACCCCTGGAAATCCGTGCGGAATTTCCCCAAGCGCCCGCGCTGGACAGGGCCTCGGATTTCTTCTATAAGCCACGTCTTGCCAACGGGCGGCGGCCTTTCAGACCGCCGCCGACGCACGGTTAGCCCAGGTAGCTCAGTTGGTAGAGCATCGCACTGAAAATGCGGGTGTCGGTGGTTCAAATCCGCCCCTGGGCACCATTCTTCTTTCAAATCAATTCATTGGCCTGTCTGTTTCGGCGGCGCTCACTGCGCCTTGGCCGATACCCGGCACATGTAGCCCTTCAGGTTGGCGTGGTCCGACAGGGGGTCGCGCTGGCCTTCGTCGGTCAGATGGTTGACCGAGGCCCAGGGGTGGAACGGCTGGGTGTTGTCCCAGCCGATGGGAATGAACACCGTGTCCATGCGGATGCCCGCGTGCAGCCAGGCCCGGGCCGTGATCTGCCCATGGTCGGTTTCCACCATCACGGGTCGGCCGTCCTCGATGCCCAGCGCCGCCGCCTTGGCCGGGTGGATCTGCACGTACAGGTCCGGCCACATTTCCTGGGCCTGCCAGGCGTAATGGGTCCAGGAATGAAAGTGCGGGGCGGCGGGCCGGCCGGTGATCAGCTGGGTGTCGAAGCCGCGGGCCTTGAGCGTGCGCGCGGGCGAATTTGCGTCCGGCTGCACGATGCGCGACGTCACCGTGTCGGCGGGCGTCTTGGCGAAGGGGCTGCGCACCGCGTTACCGTCCGCCGTCCGCACCGTATAGGGCAGGTCGATCAACTGTTCCTGGTCCGTATAGAACTCGGGCAATGCGGAGAAGCCCAGGGTCCGGAATTTGGCCTCCAGCGCCTCGGTCCAGAATTCCAGCTTGCCGCTTTTGGTCGGGAAGCGGTGGCCCTCGGGCCGGCCCAGCGCCGTCGTGCCTTCCAGGTGCAGGGTCTCGATTTCCTCCGCATCCTCGTCGGCCACGGGGACGCGGACCCAGCGCCAGGGCACGGAATGCAGGCGCTTCTGCGTGCAGCCCTTCATCCAGGGATCGTTGATGCACATCTCGTCCCAGAACAGGGCTGAGTCCTTGTACTTGTCCTGCAGCACGTCGTCGAAGCCGAAGCGCTTGCCCAGCTCGATCCAGATCCAGCCGTCGGCCTTGGCCTCGCCCGGCGGCTCGATCACCTTGTCGATCCAGACCACGCGGCGGTCCTCGCTGGCGCGGCTGATCTCGCCCTTCTCGACCCCCGTCGCGGCGGGCAGGACGTAATCGGCATAGGCGCTGGTTTCGTTGGCGAACAGCTCGATATGCACCAGCAGGTCGAGGGATTTGAAGGCCTCGCGCACGCGGTCCTGATGGGGCCAGGCGGACAGCGGGTTGTTGCAGGTGATGAAGGCGCGCAGCGGGTAGGGATCGGCGGTCTGCATGGCGTCGAGCCAGCGCGCCGGGTTGACCCCCGCCATGGGTTTCTCGGGATGACGGATGCGGTCCGCCGGCGCGTTGGCGACCACCGGCGACGGCGTGCCGAAGTTGAAGAAGGCGCCACCTTTCCGCCCGATGTTGCCGGTGATGGCGGCCAGGAACATCAGGGCGCGGTTGGTCTGCGTGCCGTTGGCGTGCTGATTGACGCCGCGCGCCGCGAACATCACGCAGCCGTCGGCCTGGGCGATGTCCTCGGCCAGGGCGCGGATTTGCGCCGCCTCGATGCCGGTGATGGGGGCGGCCCAGTCCGGCGAATAGCCCATGTCGAACAGGTAATCGCGCCAGGCTTCCCAGCCCTCGACCCAGTTGGCGCAGAACCGCCTGTCGTGGAGATTGCACTGAAACACGTGATGGGCGAGGGCCAGTGCCAGCGCCAGGTCCGTGCCCGGGCGGACGGCGAGCCATTGGTCCGCCTTGCTCGCCGTCACGGTCAGGCGCGGATCGACCACCACCATCCTGGCCCCGTTCTTCAGCCGCCAGTCGTTGATCATGCCGAAATGGACGGGCCGGGATTCCGCCTGGTTGTCGCCGAAATAGACGTAGAGCGCCGCCGAGCCCAGGTCGCCCGGGGTATAACTGTTGCCGCTGCCGAGCATGCCGATGGTCTGATCGTAGGCGACGGCCTTGGCTTCGCTGCAGAACGGCTCCGTATCGGTAAAGTTGGGTGTGCCCCACATCTGGGTGAACAGACGGATGTAGCCCTTGCGGGTCAGGGTGCCCGTGCGGGTGCCGGCGAAGATGGCGAGGGCTTCCGGGCCGTGTTCGGCGCGCACGGTCTCCAGCTTGGCCGCGATCTCGTCAAGGGCCTGGTCCCAACTGATGGGCTCGAACTTGCCTTCGCCCCGTTCGCCGACGCGCTTCAGCGGTTGGGTCAGGCGGTCCGGGCTGTTGTGAAGCTGCAGCAGGAACTGGGACTTGGGGCAGACCTTGCCCTTCCACTGCGGGTCGTCCTCGTTGCCCGTGACGCGGATCACCTTGCCGTCCTTCAGGTGATACTGGGTCGGGCAGCAGTTGAAGCAGATATTGCAGCCGCCGGGCACCACCGTGTCGGGGGTGCGCTCGGCCCGTGTCGAGCGGTAGGGAAACACCACGTCGTCGGGGGTCAGCGCATCGCGCCGGGCCGGGTCGTCGATCACGGCGGGGCGGTGGCGGCCCGCCATGGTAAAGCCTTCGGCGGCGGGGGCCGTGGCCTTGATGCGCTCCAGAAAGATGTTGGCCGGGTTCAACAGGAAGGCGTCGTGGTCGACGGCCCGGCGGCCCTCGGCAGCGATGGTCTCCAGGTGATCTGCGCGGTCGCCGAAGGTGATGGCCTCGCCGGGGCAGACCGTGGCGCAGGCGGGCCTGCGTCCGACCGCGCGGCGGTCGTGGCACAGGTCGCATTTCACCGCGTGATGGTCGGTCGCGTCATAGCCCATGGCGCCGTAGGGGCAGGCGATGACGCATTCGCCGCAGCCGGTGCAGCGGTCTTCGTTGATGCGCACGACGCCCGTGCCCGCGTCCTTGAAGATCGCCTTGGGCGCCACGGGGCAGGCGCGCAGGCAGGCGGGGCGCTCACAATGCTGGCAGGACAGGGTCAGGAAATCGAGGGCCGGGCGTTCCAGGTCGCCCAGCCAGACCACGCGGTTGCGGTTTTCGCCCGGGCCCAGACCGTGTTCGGCCTTGCACGCAGCCTCGCAGCTTTTGCAGCCGATGCAGCGTTCCATGTCGATCATCAGGGACAGGCGGGACATCTCTGCGCTCTCCTACCAGGCAGCCAGATGCCACCAGTAGATGTCGCGCCCATCGGCGACGTAACCGGCGAACAGGGTGACCAGGACGACGTGGACGACAAGGCCCGCAAGAAACAGCCAGGCCAGGGCCATGTGGACCGGCCGCCACCAGGCCTGCAACCGGGATACGGACCGGCGGGCGCCGATCAGCCGCGCTTCCTCCCGCGCCAGCCGGGCATAGGCCAGCGATTTCAGCGGCGCCGTCAGGAAATGCCGCAGGGTGGGCGAGAACAGGGCCTCGCTGGCCTGGGGGGCGAGGTGCGGCAACAAGGCGGTCTTCCGGTCGATGAGGACGCGCAGCTTGGCTTTCAATTCCGGATCGGCGGCCTGGAACGGGGCGGACTTGCGCCCGAAGGTCGAGGCCATGCGGGACGACACATGGACCCGCGCGACCACGCCGGTCAGGACCAACAGCGCGAGGCAGGCGATCAGGACCAGGGGCGGGCCCGAAAACGCGGCGGCGGCATGCAGGGAGACCAGGAACATCCCGAGCAGGCTCGCCCCCACATGCAGGATGAACAGCCGGTTGGGGATGGCGCTGTGGCCGCTCCGCTTGCCGAGGGAGAACAGGAAGGGGGCCAGCAGCAGGACCGCGCCGAGGGCCGCCAGGGGCTGCATGACCTCCGTGCCCGGACGCTGCCAGAGCGCGGGCAAGAACGGCTTGGCGGCGAGATAGGCGAGAATCGCCAAGACCAGGGCCGCGACCCAGATCAGCAGGCGCCGGTCCGCGAGGTCGGGCCGCCGCGCCACGATTGCGACGGGGTCAGCGGGGGGCATCTGCGTGGTCGTGGTCATGTTCCCCAGGGTAAGGCATCGCGGATCACCGGGGAATATCTCCCGCGACGGCGCAACGGATCATATGGCGGTTTTCCGACATGTCGTAGTCGGCGACGGTGCGGTGACAGGTCGACCGGTTGTCCCAGATCACCAGATCGCCGACGCCCCACATGTGGCGGTAGATGTAGTGCGGCTGCTGGCAATGCTCGAACAGCAGGTCGAGGACGCGGCGGCTTTCGGCGAAGGTCAGCTCGTTGATCCGCCGGGTGAAGCCGGGGTTGACGTAGATCGCCTTTTTCCCCGTTTCCGGATGCGTGCGGATCACCGGATGGGTCACGGCCGGCACCTTGGCCCGTTCCTCCGCCGTCAGCGGCGGGCGGTCGGGCAGATGGGCGAAAAAGGTGTCGTAGACGTTGGTGTAGTCGTGGGTCGCGGTCAGGCCGCCGAGGAACGCCTTCATGGGGCCGGACAGGTCGTCATAGGCCTGCGTCATGCTGCAGAACATGGTGTCGCCGCCGTGGCTGGGAATTTCCTTGGAATGCAGGAATGATCCCTGGGTCGGACGCGGCATGTAGGACAGGTCCGAATGCCAGTACTGCCCGGCATAGATGGCGCCGATCGGCTTGCCGGCCTTCTTGACGTTGGAAATCAGAAGGACTTCCGGATTTTCTTCCATGTTGAACTGTTTCAGGACATGGGCTTCCAGAGGGCCGAACTTCTTCGACAGATCGACAAGCTGGTCCGGCGAGAGGTTCTGGCCGCGCAGCACGATCACCTGATGGTCGAGGAAGGCCTGATACAGGGCCGGGAACAGATTGTCGTAATTGCCGTCGGCGAGATTCAGGCCCGTGATCTCGGCGCCCAGGGCACCGGCCAGGCGTTTTACTCCGAGTCCGGACTGTGTCGTGGTCATGGTTCCTTCCGGCATCGTTTATTCCTTCGGCCCGTGTGCGTGGTTGAATTACGCGGGGAGTGTAGCGGCGCCGGACTATGCCCAGGAAATACCTTTGATCGACCAATGTATGCCTAAATGATATATCTATGGGTTATCCGTCATCGCCGGAGTGTGCCCCTTGAACCTGAAGGCTCTGCAGTATTTTCATGCCGCCACCCGCTACGGCAGCATCGCCCAGGCGGCGGCCCATCTGCATGTGGCGCAGCCGGCCGTCAGCCGCCTGATCCGCAAATTGGAACAGGACCTGGGCGTGCGCCTGCTGACCCGCACGGCGCAGGGCGTGTCCCCGACCGGGGAGGGCGATCATCTGCTCGCCCGCACGGCCCCGATCCTGAAACTGTTGGAGCAGACGCGGGCCGAGGTCCGCAACTGGGACCAGGAGCCCGCCGGGCCCGTGTCGGTGGCATTGATGCCCGCCGTGGCGCCCCTGGTCGCCCCCCTGGTGGTGCGGCGCGTGCGCGACCAGTACCCCAAGGTGCTGCTCAGCCTGTCGGAAGGACTGGGCACCGCCATTGCCGACGGGGTGCTGACCGGGCAGTTCGACCTGGGCCTGTTCCATGCGGATCGGGAGGTGCCGTCGCTGGCGATCAGCCATCTGCTGGACGAGCCCATGTTCCTGATCGGCCCGGAGGACGGAACGGGCGGCGCCCGGGACGCCATCGACCTGGACGAGCTTCCGAATTTCCCCCTGCTGCTGCCCGAGGCACCCAACCCCATGCGCCGCATGATCGACCGCCTGACCGCCGACCGGGGCCTTGCCCTCGACATCCGCGAAATCGTCAATTCGACGGCCATGATCAAGGCCATGGTGGCGGCGGGATTGGGCTACACAATCCAGAGCTACAGCTTCTTCCACGAGGACGCGCAGCGCGGCACGCCGCAATTCCGGGTCCTGAGGATCAACTGCATGTCGCGCAACTGGTCGCTGGCCCGGCTGGAAGGCCGGCCCGCGGGCGGCGCCGTTCAGGCCGTCGCCGGGATCGTCACGGACATCGCCCGCGCTTTCGCCGATGCCCATTACCGGCAGCCGCCGGCAGGATGAGGCCAAGGCGATCAGGTTTTGATGCGCGTACCCAGATCCAGAATGTAGGGCGAGGGTGGGATGTAGAAATCCTGGTAATACATCGGCCGCCCGTCGACGGAAAAGGCCGTGACGTTGACCACCGAGGCAATGGCGCCGTCGGGCCAGGCGCATCCGCCGGTGACATAATCCGGCGGCATTTCCACGCGCAGCCGCTGGCGGATGCGGTGCACCGGCATGTGGTGGTGCTCGGCCATGACTTCATGGAAATTCGCGCCGTCGAGGGTCGTGATCGGTGGCTCGACCAGTTCGGGAAAGCGGTCGGCCAAGGCGTAGAACACGGCATAGATTTCCATCGCCTTGGCGATGGTGACAATGCGGTCGAGCCGCACGACCTTGTCCCGGCCCTGATCGATGGCAGCGGACCAGGGGCCTTTGTCGCGGCTGACGCGGCGGTCGATCACGCGGGTGAACACGGGCAGCAGGTCGTCGGGCCCGCCGTCCGTGGTGCGGAACAGGAAATGCCAGGGTTCGGCGACCTGGGTATGCGGGGAGGCGACGGTGGTGCCGCTGCCGCGCCGGCGGTGGATCAGGCCGTCGTCGACCAGGCTGCGCAGGGCGCGTTGCACGGTGCCGAGCGAACAGGGGGTTTCCGCCGCCCATTCGCTTTCCGTCGGCAGGCGCGACCCGGGGGTCCAGAAGCCGTCGGCGATGGAGGCGGTGATCGCCTGGCGCAGGCGTTCATGCTTGGGCAGGTCGTCTTGGGCCGGCCAATAGCGCCGGAGAAACTCTCCATATCCGCCGGGCACGTCCGTCTGCATTCGCGCATTACCTCTGATTGCTGTCACGGGGTGGAATTCACCCCCACGCTTTTACGACGTGACGCATATCATGACCATCCCGCTTGACAATGCAATTAACTATATAGTTACTCGGACAATCGTATCCGCCGCGCGGGGCGCGCCAAAAAACCCGGCCGGATTACCGAAAACCGGCCGTCAGCACAGGAAACACCGTCCAGATGGAAGCCAAGAACCTCATCATCCTGATGTCGGACGAGCATACCAAGGCCGTCACCGGCTGCTACGGCCATCCGTTCATTTCGACCCCCAACATCGATGCCCTGGCGGCCGGCGGCACGCGGTTCGATGCGGCCTATACGGTCTGTCCGGTCTGCGTCCCGGCGCGGGCCAGCTTCGCCACGGGCAAGTACGTGCATCAGATCGGCGCCTGGGACAACGCGACGCCCTTCGACGGGACGCAGGCCAACTGGCACGCGCTGCTGCGCGACCGGGGCCATCAGACGGTTTCCATCGGCAAGCTGCATTTCCGCTCCGGCGAGGACGACAACGGCTTCGCCGACGAGGAACTGGCCATGCACGTCATCGACGGCAAGGGGGATTTGCTCGGCCTGATTCGCGACGAGGACACGCCCAAGCGGGGGGCTTCGTGGAAAATGGCCAAGCTGGCCGGGCCGGGCGAAAGCATGTACACGCGCTATGACCGCGACATCACGGCCCGCGCGCAATCCTGGCTGTACGAGGAAGCGCCCAAGCATACGGATAAGCCCTGGGTGCTGTTCGTGTCCTTCGTGGCGCCGCATTTCCCGCTGACCGCACCTTCGGAACATTTCTACCGCTACTACAACCAGGACCTGGCGCCGCCCAAGCTCTATGACCAGCGCAAGTCGCCGATCCACCCCTACATCGACGACTACCGGTCGATCTTCACCTATGACGACCACTTCACGAACATGGACATGGTCAAGCGTGCGCAGGCGGGCTATCTCGGCCTGATTTCCTTCATGGACGAACAGGTCGGCCTGATCCTGGGCGCCATGGAAGACGCCGGCCTGTCGGCGGATACCCGGGTGCTCTACACCACCGACCACGGCGACAACATGGGCAACCGGGGGGCCTGGGGCAAATCGGTGATGTACGAGGAAGCCGCCGCCGTGCCGCTGATCCTCTCGGGCACCGACATCCCGGCGGGCAAGGTGGTGAAGACGCCGGCGACCCATTGCGACATCTATCCCTTCATCATGGACTGCGTCGGCGCCGCTGACGGCGAGACGCTGCCCAAGGACCTTCCGGGCACCAACCTGATGGACCTTGCGGCGGGGGCCGAGCCCGACCGCGTCGCCTTTTCCGAATATCACGGCATGGGGTCGAAAACGGCGGCCTTCCTGGTGCGCAAGGGCGACTGGAAATTGGTTCATTACGAGGACTACCCGGACCAGCTGTTCAATCTGGCCGACGATCCCGAGGAATTCACCGATCTGGCGGAAGACCCGGCCCATGCCGGGGTCATGAAAGATTTGGCGGCGGAACTGCGGAAAATCTGCGATCCCGCCGCCGTCGACAGGGCCGCGCGCAAGACCCAGGCCCGCATGATCGTGGAAAACGGCGGCAAGGATGCCATCATCAAGCGCGGCGACCTGGGCTTTTCCGTGCCGCCCGGCGTGCAGCCGATGTTCGATTGACCCAGTGTGACGCATGGAATGGTCCCCCCTCACCCAACTTCGGCTAGGCCCGGCTTCGCCATGCCAAGCCTTCGTAACCCTCTCCCCCTCAAGGGGGAGAGGGCAGGGTGAGGGGGCATTTTTCCCCACGGGATAACCGCCGGCGTGCAGCCGATGTTTGACTAACCCAGGAGACGACCAATGACCGCCAACGTACCCTTCGCCATGGTGCCCCTGCCCACGGCGCGCTCGCAAAAGCCGCGCAAGACGGGCCTGACCATGATGATGGACTGGGGCCTGCCCATGAACCGGGTGGCCGATTACATGGATCTGCTGGCCCCCTATGTGGATCTGGCGAAGATCGTGGTCGGCACGGCGCGGCTCTATCCCGAGGATTATCTGGTCAAGAAACTCGCCCTCTACAAATCCTATGACGTGATGCCGTTCCTGGGCGGGCAGTTTTCCGAATATGTCTTCGCGACCCAGGGCTGGTCGGCCATGCAGGGCTTCTTCGCCGAGGCCAAGCGCCTGGGCTTCGACGCGCTGGAAGTTTCCGACAACTGCGTGCCGCTGGACGACGCGGAGCGCGCCAAGATGATCAAGATGGCCATCGCCGAGGGTCTTGAAGTCCATGGCGAGGTCGGATCGAAGGTCGTCAACCAGACGCCCCAGGACCTGATCGACCAGACCCAGGTCTGTTTCGACGCCGGCTGCGAGATCGTCCTGGTCGAGGGGGCCGAACTGGTCACCGACGGCAAGGTCAACGAGGCCATGATGTCGGCCCTGAAGGACGGCCTGGACCTGGAACGCACGCTGCTGGAACTGACGGGCCCCTGGATCAAGGGCGTGACCCTCAACGACGTGTTCGAATTGAAGAAGTTCCTGTTGGGCGAATTCGGGCCGGAAGTGAACCTGGCCAACGTCCAGCCCGACGACGTGATGGAGACCGAGGCCCAGCGCTGCGGCCTGTCCGTGGTCGGACCCAAGACGCGGGCCGAAGCGGCGGAGTAACCGCCTTTCAATTGTATACAATTTACAGGCGGGGTATCCGCGCGGTATCGTCGTGTCCCCTGCACGAGACCACGGACGATCTCCCATGTACAAGACCCACGGTTCCCACTGGGGGGCGTTCGAAGCCCGCGCCGAAGACAACCGCATCGTCGATATCCGGGCCCTTGCCGGCGATCCGGACCCGTCGCCGATCCTGGACGGCATGGCCGAGGGCGTGCATCACGACTGCCGGGTCAAGGCCCCGGCTTTCCGCGAAGGCTGGCTGAAGCATCGCGACCGGGCGCGGGGCGGCGGCCGCTTCGTCGAGGTGCCCTGGGACGAGACGCTCGATATCGTCGCCGAAGAACTGCGGCGGGTGAAGGGGACCCACGGCAACGAAGCCATCTTCGCCGGGTCCTACGGCTGGTCCAGCGCCGGGCGCTTCCATCACGCCAAGACCCAGATGCAGCGATTTCTCAACTGCTTCGGCGGCTACACGGCGCAGAAGCACAGCTATTCCCTGGCCGCCGGGCTGGCCATTCTGCCGCATATCGTGGGCGACCTGGCGCCGCTTCGCGGGCTCACGTCCTGGGCGTCGATCGCCGAGGCCACGGACACCCTGGTCGCCTTCGGCGGCATCCCCATCCGCAACACCCAGGTGGAGCCGGGCGGCACCGCGTCCCATACCACCGTGCCCTGGCTGAAGAAGCTCGCCGCGCGCGGCACCCATGTCGTCAGCATCACGCCCCTGCGCAACGACGCGCCCGATTTCCTGAACCCTGAATGGATCGCCCCCCGGCCCAACACGGACGTGGCGCTGATGCTGGGCCTGGCCCATAGCCTGGTGTCGGAAGACCTTCACAATCCGCATTTCCTGGCGGCCCATGCGGTCGGGGGCGAGCAATTCCTGGCCTATGTGATGGGCGGGGCGGACGGCCAGGCGAAAACCGCCGATTGGGCGGCGGACATCTGCGACGTGCCGGCGGACACCATCCGCACCCTCGCCCGCCGCATGGCGGCGGGCCGCACCATGATCGCCACCAGCTATTCCCTGCAGCGTGGCGACCATGGCGAGCAGACCTTCTGGATGACCATGGCCCTGGCCTGCCTGCTGGGCCAGATCGGCCTGCCCGGCGGCGGTTTCGGCTTCGGTTACGGCAGCATGCACGGCCAGGGCAATCCGGTGCCCAGGATGCCGTCGCTGACCCATTCCGCCGGTACAAACCCCACGGGCAGCTTCATCCCCGTGGCGCGGGTCACGGACCTGTTGCTCAACCCGGGCGGCGAATACGATTTCGACGGCGAACGGCGGACCTATCCGGACACCAAACTGATCTACTGGTGCGGCGGCAACCCGTTCCACCATCATCAGGACCTGAACCGCTTGCTGGACGGCTGGCGGCGGCCGGACACGGTGATTGTGAACGAGCCCTGGTGGACGCCCACGGCCAAGCTGGCCGATATCGTGCTGCCCGCCACGACGACCCTGGAACGCAACGACATCGGCCATTCGTCCCGCGACCGCTTCCTGGTCGCCATGAAGCAGATCGTCACGCCGCAGTTTCAATCCAAGAACGATTTCGACATCTTCCGGGGCCTGGCCCAGCGCCTGGACATCGAAGCCGCCTTCACCGAAGGCCGCGACGAGGACGCCTGGCTGCGCCATCTTTACGATCAGGCCCGCGAGGGTGCGGGGCCGCTGGCCAACCGCATGCCCGATTTCGATGCGTTCTGGGAGGAGGGAATCCTGGAGTTGGAAGCCCCCGAAAAGCCGCATGTGGTCTACGAGGCGTTCCGCGCCGACCCTGGCGCCAACCCCCTGCCGACGCCGTCGGGCAGGTTCGAAATCTTTTCAGAAACCATTGCCGGGTTCGGCTATGACGACTGCCCGGGCCATCCGGTGTGGCGGGAGCCGGCGGAATGGTTGGGCGGGGCCGAGGCGAAGATCTGGCCGCTGCACCTGATTTCCAACCAGCCCAAGCACAAGCTGCATTCCCAGCTCGATTTCGTCGGGCCCAGCCGCGCCGCCAAGCAGGACGGGCGCGAACCCGTGTTCCTGTCGCCCGGTGACGCCCAGGCCCGCGGCATTCAGGATGGCGATTTGGTGCGGCTTTATAACGGGCGGGGCGAGACCCTGGCCGTGGCCGTGATCAGCGACGACGTGCGGGACGGCGTGGCGCAGCTGCCGACGGGGGCCTGGTTCGATCCGGCCGACTGGGCGGGATCGTCGAGCCTGGAGCGCCACGGCAACCCCAACGTCCTGACGCTCGACAAGGGAACGTCGAAACTCGGCCAGGGGCCGATTTCCCACACCACCCTGGTCGAGGTTGAGAAATTCAACGGTCAGGCGGAATCTCCGGAGCCCTTCCGGGTCCCGGAGGTGGTGGTCCTGCCCGCCGCCGAATAAACCACCCTAGAGCAGCTTCAGCACGCCCTTGAGGTCCTTGCCCTGGAAGCTCGGCCCCAGGGCCGGATCCATGGGCAGGTCGCCCGTGCGGTTGGACCAGTAGCAGGTCATGCCGTAGGCGATGGCGCCCACCACGTCGCCGGCACCGCCCGCGACATGCAGGATGTCCTTCGATCCGATGCCGAGCACGCGGGTCGGCAGCTCGTAGACCGAGGGATGGGGTTTGTAGAACCCGGCCGTTTCCGACGACAGCACATGGTCGAAAGCGCCGGGGCCGAACACGCCCGCGACGTTGTCCAATTGGTCCTGGTCGCCGTTGGACAGGATCGCCGTGGCGTAACCCTTTTTCTTGATCGCCTGCATCACCACCGGGGCCTCGGGCCAGGGCGTCAGGGTGCCCCAGCCGGCGACCAGTTTCCGCTTTGTCGCCGCGTCCGCCTTCTTGCCGGACTTGCCGAGCGCATAGTCGAGGCCGATGGCCGTGCAGTCCTTGAACGGCATGCGGCCCTTGCCGAGGGAGTTGCTGGCCGCGGCACGGCTCATCTGTACCTGGCGCCAGGTGCGGGAGAAGGCGGCGGCCTTGTCCTTCCGCATGCCCAGGGTCTGCTGCACGATGGCGGTCAGGCTCGACTGGATGTCGAGCAGGGCGGAAAAGACGTCGAAGGTGACGAGTTTGTAGGGCTGGGTCATGGCGGTCTCCTTGGTGTTCCTGCGCGGGCGTTCCGGGCAAAAAGATACCCTCTCCTCGGGCCGAGGAGAGGGTTTGAATGTTCACATATGCGCTATCGGACTCGGTTGTTCTTAGACCGGGCGCGTGCCGCGGACGGTGGTCCGGTGCATGGAGCGTTCCTGGCTGAGATCGTAGTCCGTGGCCCGGTGCATGGTGCAGCGGTTGTCCCACATCACCACGTCGCCCTGCTGCCATTTGTGGCGATAGACGAACTGGTCCTGGGTCGAATGTTCGAACAGCTGTTCCAGAAGGTCGCGGCTTTCGTTGTCGCCCATGCCTTCGACACGCGAGGTGAAGCCCTCGTTGACGAAGATGGCCTTCCTGCCCGTTTCCGGATGGGTGCGGGCGATGGGATGGATGACGTCCACCCACTGGGACAGTTCTTCCTCGGTCTTCATCGGGCGCACGCCGGCGTTCATCATCGCCTCGTAGCGGGTGCGATAGGTATGAACGGCCTTGAGGCCCTCGATCTTCGCCTTGGTGGCGTCGTCGAGGGCGTCATAGGCGGCCGTCATGTCGGCGTAGAGGGTGTCGCCACCCTCCGGCGGGGTGATCAGGCCGTGCAGGATCGAGCCCATGGGCGGGACGTCTTCGTAGGTGATGTCCGAATGCCAATAGGCGCCGCCGTTGTTGATGGGCTGCGCCCCGCCCCGGCCCCGGTTCGACAGAACCAGGATCTCGGGGAATTCGGGATGCAGGATTTCCTTCACCGTATGGCACTGCAGGTCCCCGAAGCGGCGGGAGTACTCCAGGTGCCGCTCCATGGTCAGCTCCCCCTGGCCCCGGACCACGAGGACCGGATAGGCCATCCACGCCTTGTGCAGGTCGGCGATGGTTTGGTCGTCCAGGTCCATGTTGAGGTCGAGGCCCACGACTTCCGCCGCCAATGGATTGTCGAGCGGCTTCACGGGGATTTGGATGGTGATGGTCACGGGATGGTCTCCGAGGCTTGTTAGCGCTGCATGCCCCAGCGGCTGACGGTCTTCAGCTCGATGTTGCGGAAGATCAGGTTTTCCACGGTGATCCCGATGAGGATGACCATGAACAGGCCGGCGAACACGCCTTCGGTCTCGATGTTCTGAGACGATTCGAAGATGTACCAGCCCAGCCCGCCGCCGCCCGACGAGGCGCCGAACACCAGTTCGGCCCCGATCAGGGTGCGCCAGGCAAAGGCCCAGCCGACCTTCATCCCGGTCATGATCGACGGCAGCGCCGCCGGAACCAGGATCTTGACCACGAAGGGAACGCCCGTGAGGCCATAGTTCTCACCGATCATGCGCAGGGTGCTCGACACGTTCTTGAACCCGGAGTGGGTATTGAGCGCGACCGCCCACAGCACGGCATGGACCAGCACGAAGACGAGACTGCCGGTGCCAAGACCGAACCACAGCATGGCCAAGGGCAGCATGGCGATGGACGGCAGGGGGTTGAACATGGCCGTGGCCATGGCGATGAAGTCACCGCCCAGGCGGCTCGACGTGCCCCAGAGAACCAGAACTGCGGCGATGGCCATGCCGGTGGCATAGCCGATCAGCAGAACCTTGACCGAGAACCAGACCTTCGCGAGAAGTTCCCCGTCGATGAGATCCGTAACAAGCCGCTCCAGGGCGGAGAGGAACGTCGGAAACATCAGGGGCTCGACATCCATGATGACCGTATAGGCCTGCCATACGGCAACCAGGCTGAACAGAATGAAAGCCTTGCGGACGCCGTTGATGTTCCAGATCTTCTCGAAAAAGGACAGCTTAACGGCGACGTCGCCCGTATGGGCAAGGGCGATGTCTTCGTTGATGAACTCGGGCCGGATAACCGGTTCGGGAAGGGTTCTTTGAGTGCTCATGATGACTGCATCCCCCACCGACGGACGGTCCGTGTTTCGATTGTCGAGAAAATCAGGCTCTCGACCAGCACACCGACCAGAATGACCGTGAACAGACCCGCGAAGACGTAGGGAATCTGCATATCCATCTGGTTCGCGAAGACGAACCAGCCGAGCCCGCCCGACTGCGTGCCGGATGTATCGGCGATGGCGCCGCCGAACACCAGTTCGGCCGCGATCAGGGTGCGCCAGGCATAGGCCCAACCGACCTTGAGACCCATCAGGATGGACGGGAAGGCCGCCGGGATCAGCAGCTTGACGACGTAGGACACGCCCTTCAGGCCGTAATTGCGGCCGACCATGCGCTGGGTTTCCGAAACGCCCATGAAGCCCGTATGGGCGTTCAGCGCGACCGGCCAGATGACCGAATGCAGCAGTGTGAACACCACCGAATTTGATCCCAGCCCGAACCACAACAGAGCCAGCGGCAGCAGCGCGATGGCGGGCAGCGGGTTGAGCATGGCCGTCAGCGTCGACAAAACGTCGCTGCCGAACCGGGTCATGATCGCCGCCGTGGTCAGAAGCGTGGCGATGATCAGACCGATGACGTAGCCGGTCAACAGCACCGTCATCGAGTTCTTGATCATGATCAGCAGCTGATCGTTGACCAGGGCGTCATAGAGGGCGACGGTCGTGTCCGAGAACTTGGGCAGGATGTATTCGGAAACGCCGGAAAGCTGCGTGTAGATTTCCCAGGCCAGCATGAGGGCGACCAGGATGGTCAGCTTGCGCACGCCATCCATGTCGACGAGCTTTTCCCACAGCGACAGCTTGCGCGCGACGTCGCCGTGAGAAGCTTCGGAAAGGTCGCCGGCGTCGAATTCGGGCCGGACGACCGTTTGCGGAAGTGTGCTCATCAGCGCTCGGCCTCGGCCGCCGCCAGTTCGTCTTCCAGGATGCGGTCGGCGAACAGCATGTTGTGGATCTTGGTCTTCAGTTCCCCGAATTCCGGATCACCGGTGCTGGCATGGGTCAGGTGATGGGCGTTCAGTTCCGCCTTCACCTGGCCCGGATGCGGCGACAGCACCAGAATACGGGAGCCGACGATCAAGGCTTCCTCGATGGAATGGGTGACGAACAGCACCGTGAAGTGGGTATCTTCCCACAGCTGAAGCAGTTCTTCCTGCATCTGCAGACGCGTCAGTGCGTCAAGCGCCGCGAAGGGTTCATCCATCAAGAGGATGTCCGGTTCCATGGCCATGCCGCGGGCGATGGCCACGCGCTGCTTCATGCCGCCGGACAACATGTGCGGATAGGTGTCCTCGAACCGGTCGAGCTTCACCTTCTTGATGTATTCCATGGCGACTTCATCGGCATCCGATTGGGTCTTGCACTTGCCGCCATTCATCAGCGCGAAGGTGATGTTTTCCTTGACCGTCTTCCAGGGCAGAAGCTGATCGAACTCCTGGAACACCATGACCCGGTCTGGGCCCGGTTCCTTGATGTCGACCCCTTTCAGCCGCATGTTGCCTTCGACCGGCTTGAGATAGCCGGCGACCCCTTTCAGCAGGGTCGATTTGCCGCAGCCGGAGGGGCCGAGCAGGACGAAGCGATCCGCGGGATAAACCTTGAACCCGACCCGGTAGGTGGCCGTGATCAGGTGCTCCTTGGTCTTGTACTGAAGCGTGACGCCGTCGACATCCAAAAGGGGGTCAACGGCGGCCGCGGCGGGGGAGTTCCCCGCCGCGGTGTGGGCGCCTTGATCCATGGTTAGCTACCACTCAGATCGTGGTTGTTTTCCCAGTAATAGTCTTTCCAGGAAGACGGCATGTTCTTGATCGATCCGATGGAGTGCATGAACTTGGCGAACTCCATGGTGCGGCTCGGCATGATGGAATAGTGCATTTCCATCTTGTCCTTGATCATCGCCTTGACGTCTTCAAGCGGCAGTTTGGACTTGGTGAACTTGTGGAACAGCGCGGCTGCGCGGTCCGTGTCCTCGTTGATCCACTTGGCGGCCGTGCGGAAGGAGTCGCCGACGCATTTGAACAGCTTGGGGTTGTCGTTCTTCCACTTCTCGGTGTTGTAAAGGGCGACGGTGGAGTGCTCTCCGCCCAGCACGTCATAGGAGGTCATGACCGTGTGGACCTTGCCGCTCTTCACTTCCTGATAGGAGGTCGGCAGGGTGGCGAAATGGCTTTTCACCGCCTGCCCGCCGGCCAGCAGCGCCGCCGCGGCGGACGGGTGCTTCATGGAGACGGTGATGTCGTCGAGCTTGAACGCCTGGTCCTGACCCCACTTCTTGGCCGCGGCCATCTGCAGAACCACCGCCTGGATCGACACCTTCACCGAAGGCGTGGCGATCTTGTGATCGGTCAGGCCGACATAGTCTTCCAGCTTTTTGACCTTGGGGTCGTTGGTGTTCAGCTTCAACGGCATGGCCGACAAGGTGGCGATGGCCTTGACGTTGATGCGGCCCTTGGTCTTGTCCCACAGCTTGAGCAGCGGGCCGACGCCGCCGGCGGCGAAGTCGACGTTGTCGGACAACAGCGCCTGGTTCACGGCAGCACCACCGGAGAAGCGGTGCATGGTGACCTTGATGTCGCCCAGGCCGGCGGCCGTGGCGCAGGTTTCGACCAGCTTCTGGTCGACGACCACGTGCTGGGGCAGATAGAGCAGGCCGAACTGCTGCGCGAAGCGGACTTCGTTGGTTTCGGCCCAGGCCGGAGCAGCACTGCCGGCCGTAAAGGCCAATGCAACGGCGCCGCAGACGGCCGTGGATACGGCCTTACGTGTAAAACTTCTGTTGGTCATGGTTTTCGTCCTCCCTGATGACGATGATTGGACTGTCACGGAACGGGTTTCGATGCCGTGGTGTGCCCGCCGGACCTCGTTGTCCGATCGGTCGGGACACGCACCGTCCTGCCAAATTCCGCATCCCAACCCCCTGGGACTTGTGTTGCGGAAAGGGCAGAGCGTCTTGATTGGTTGTTCGTCCCTGGCATCACAGATATCGAGACTATCGGGAAAAATCCGATATTCCTATATAGTTTTTCTAAATTTCCCCCGATATAGTGCCTCGCCGAATTACGATATAGTTTTTTAGGTGCCTTCGGTGCGATTGAACCGTGCGGCGCCCAACGCACGACGCTAATTAAGACAAAACGATGGGACATAGGTCCAGGAGGGGACAAAATGCTCGACCAGCATGAGGACGGCGGCCAAGGCGCGCTCAATTCAAGTTCGACGATTGAATCACCGATTGCACCCGATGAACTGGGCCACGCGGTCCTGACGCCGTCCGGTGCTTTCGAGGCGGGATCCTGGCAGACCTTCACGCTGGTCTATACCTGCGGCAAGTACGGCATGGACGACAGCGCCTCCATGCGCGTCTGCTTCCGTTTCGCCTCGGACCAGAGCCGCCCGCAGTTCGACGATCCCAAATGGCGTAACTACACGACGGTCGTCGCCTCCAACAACGCCGTGCTGGAAACCCGCTACGATCCCAAGGGCAACGTGCGGCCCTGGGACCGTGCCCTCTATATCAAGGTGGTGAAGGGCTTCATGAAGGAAGGCGACACCATCACCATCACCTTCGGCGAAACCTCGGGCGGATCGCAGGGCGTGCGCCTGCAGACCTTCTGCGAGGATACCTTCGAATTCCGCGTTCTGGTCGATCCCATCGCCACCGCCAACTATCAGGCCCTGCCGCAACAGCCGGTGATCCGTATCGTACCCGGCAAGCCCGTGACCTTTGCCGCCGTGGTGCCGACGGCGCGTTGCATGGGCGAGGCCTTCGATCTGAAGATCAAGGGCGAGGACATCTGGGGCAATCCGTCGGATCAGTGCGACGTGACCTTCGTGGTCAAAAGCTCGCGGCCCGTCAACGGCCTGCCCGACAGCGTGACTCTGGCGCCGGGCGCCTTCGCAAAGATCATCGAGGGTCTCAGCGTCGATGGTCCCGGTCTCGTGCAGATCTGGTTCGAGGATGCGTCGGGCGCGGAAGTGTTCCGCGCCAATCCGCTGTGTATTCAGAAGGATATCGACCTCAAGCCCTATTGGGTCGATCTGCATGGCCAGTCCGAGGAAACCATCGGCACCGGCTCGGCGCGGGCCTTCTTCGAATTCGCCCGCGACCGCGCCTTCGTCGACGCCGCCGGCCACCAGGGCAACGACTTCCAGATCACCAAGGGTTTCTGGTCGCATCTGGACAACCTGTGTGAAGAATTCGACGAGCCGGGCAAGTTCCTGACCCCGCTGGGATATGAATGGTCGGGCAATACGGCCTTGGGCGGCGACCGCAACATGTTCTATCCGTCGAAGGACCGGGTCATCCGCCGCTCCTCCCACGCGCTGATCGAGGACAAGTCGGACCTGTCCACGGACTGCAACACGGCGGGCGAACTGTACGACGCCCTGGCCCGCGACAAGGAATGGGACGCCGTGTCCTATGCCCATTGCGGCGGCCGTTACGCCGACGTGAAACTGGCCCACGACGGCCGGTTCGAGAAATCCATGGAGATTCATTCCTCCTGGGGCACCTTCGAATGGCTGGTCGAGGACGCTCTCGACATGGGCTATCGCACGGGCATCGTCGCCAATTCCGACGGCCACAAGGGCCGGCCGGGGGCGAGCTATCCGGGGGCGTCGCTGTTCGGCGCCGTCGGCGGGTTGACCTGCATGCTGATGCCCGACCTGACCCGGGAATCCCTGTTCGACTGCATCCGCAAGCGCCGCCACTACGCCACCACGGGCGGCCATGGCGGGCGCATGGTGATCGACGTGAAGGCCCGGTTCGACGCGCCGGCGACGCTCTACCACGACGATCCGGCGCTCGACTATCCGACGCCGCCCAAGGGATATGAGACCCGCGAGGCCATGATGGGCGACATCGTCCACCTGCCCGAAGGCGGTGTGCGCCTGGACGTCGATATCCAGGCCGCCTCGCCCGTCGAGCGGATCGACATCTTCAACGGCCGCGACCTGATCGAGACTGTGCGGCCCTATGGTCAGGAAGACCTGGGCGGGCGCATCCGCATCCATTGGGAAGGGGCCGAATACCGCGGCCGCTTCCGCCAGGTCATCTGGGACGGCACGGCCCATGTCCAGGACAACGAGATCGTCCGCGCCCAGGCCTTCAACTTCTTCAACCCGGAAAAGGTGCTGGAGCGGACGTCGGAAACGTCCCTTAAATGGATGTCCCTGACCACGGGCAACTTCGCCGGCTTTGACGTCTGGGTGAAGGACGCCTGGGGCGGCACGCTCCAGATCGAAACGCCGCTGGTGCAATGCGGCGTGCCGCTGGAGGAAATCGGCCTGGAGGACGAGATGTTCGACAAGTCGGGCGTCCTGCCCCGGTTCCTCAAGATTTTCCGCCTGCCGGAGGAAAATTCCCACCGCAAGGTGTCGTTCTCGCGCACCATCGACCTGAAGGATGACCGCGACAACGCGATCTATATCCGCCTGACGCAGGAAGACGGCACGCGGGCCTGGACTTCGCCGGTTTACGTCTGCCGCAAGCTGTAAATTCGTCGCGACCTCTTGTAACCTAGGCGGTGCGGACCGGAAGGGGGCGTCCGTGGCGGGGCGCGTCTGCGCGCCGTCGACCAGCACGAGACCACCAATCGGAAAATTGAGGACCAAACTTGAAACCTTATAAATGGGATAGGGAAACGGACGTTATTGTCTTGGGGTTCGGCGGCGCCGGCGTGGCCGCCGCGGTCACCGCGCATGACCAGGGGGCGGAGGTCCTGATCCTGGAAAAAGCGCCGGAAGGCCTGCACGGCGGTAACACGCGCATCGCGGCCCAGGGTTATCTGAACACCTCGGACGCGGACAAGGCGGCGACCTATCTGGAGGCCCTCTGTGGGCCCTATCCGGTGCCGGACGTGATGATCCGCACCTGGGCGCGGGAAATGTGCCGGAACAACGACTGGGTCCGGGATCTGGGCGGCGATCCCCAGGAGCACCAGCATCAGCCGGAAGGCATCGAATATCCGGAACTGCCGGGATCGGATTGCGTCCACAAGTTCCACGACGGGCCGACCTACGGCTATTCCTTTACCTGGAACCGCTTCGAAAGCTTCGTCACCGAACGCGACATCGCGGTCGAATACGAAACCCCGGGCCGCGAACTGATCCAGGACGGTGACACCCGCGAAATCATCGGCGTGCGTGCGGAGAAGGACGGCAAGTCCGTTCTCATCAAGGCGCGCCGGGGCGTGGTGCTGACCTGCGGCGGGTTCGAAAACAATCAGGAAATGATCCGCAACTACCTGCCAGGCGTGTCCCACTGCTATCCGTCCGGGACCCCCTACAACGAAGGCGACGGCATCTCCATGGCGCTTTCGGTCGGGGCCGACCTGTGGCACATGAACAACTACGCGGGACCGTCCATGGCCCTCAAGGTGCCGGAATTTCCCGCCACCATGTCGATCCAGGCCCTGCATTTCGCCAAGGAATATCCCGGCGGCATGATCATCGTCGGCCCGGACGGGCGGCGGTTCTATGACGAGAAGTTCAAGCACCGCCACGGCAAGGTGCCGGTCAACGGCGTGTGGTCGCCCATGCATGTGCCGACACCCATGTTCATGGTGTTTGATCAGGACATGATGTCGGCGGCGCCGCTCTACAACAAGAACCCCAACCGGGGCTGGACGCCGATCATCACGCGTTATGACTGGAGCGACGACAACTCCGCCGAACTGGAAAAGGGCTGGATCAAGCAGGGCGAGACGATCGAGGATCTGGCGCGGACGATCGGCCTGGACCCGGCGGCGCTTGGCGCCACCATCGACCGCTGGAACGCCCAGACGGCGGCCGGGGAGGATGCGGATTTCGGACGTACACTGATGCTGACGCCGTTCGGCAGGGGGCCGTTCTACGCCATGGAACTGTCGCCCTCGATGATCAACACCCAGGGCGGCCCCCGGCGCAACGAAGAGGCCCGGGTCCTGCGCCCGGACGGCACGCCAATTCCCCGGCTGTACAGCGCCGGCGAACTGGGGTCGATCTACAGCTATCTTTATCAGGGCACGGGAAACATCGGTGAATGTCTGGGGTTCGGGCGGATCGCCGGGCGCAATGTCGCCGCAGAAACACCCTTGTCGTGATGGGCGTCAGGCGTCGGCCGGTTCGCCGACCGGCGCCACGTCCACGGCGACCGCGACCTTGTGGGCGCCGCCGCCCAGCACCATGCCGTTGATCGGGCTGACGTCGCCGTAATCGCGGCCCCAGGCGACGGTGATATGCTCGTCCCCCGGCATCAGGTTGTTGGTCGGGTCCAGGTCGACCCAGCCATGTTCCGGGATCCAGACCGCGAGCCAGGCGTGCGACGCGTCGGCGCCGATCTTGCGTTCCTGGCCTTCCGGCGGATGGGTGCGCAGGTATCCCGAGACATAGCGCGCCGGCAGGCCCATGGCGCGCAGGCAGGCGATCTGTAGATGGGCGAAGTCCTGGCACACGCCGCGCTTGTCGGCCAGCACCCGGTCGATGGGGGTGGAGATATCGGTGACGCCGCCCTCGTACTTGAAGTCCGTGAAGATGCGCGCCATCAGGTCCAGCGCCCCTTCCAGCACGGGGCGTCGCGGCGGGAAGGACGCCTGGGCGAAGGCCTCGGCCTGGCCCGACACGGTGAACGGGCTTTCGAATACGTACTGGCTGGCGTCCAGGCATGCCGGGTCCGACTGGTTGACCAGATATCCGGCGACGGCTTCCCAGGGCGGGGTTGCCGCCGGGGCGGGGGCCGGCAGGGCGTGGATTTCGACCTGACAGGTCGAGATGATCGACAGCTTGTTGTGCGGCTCCTCGATCGTCAGATAGGTCGTCGGATTGCCGAAGAAATCGACGTCGTTCTTGCTGAGGGTCGGCGCCGGCTCGATGATCAGGGCGTGGTGGTGGGTGACCTGATGGGGGCAGGGCCGGGGGGCCAGATGCAGAAGGTGCTGGGACAGCGCCACGTCCCAGGTGTAGGTGATCGTCGTCTGGTGACTGATGTCGTAGATCACGGCCTGACACTCATGGCACGACGCCGCCCGCGGACGTGCTGCGCGTCGGCAGCACGTGGCTGAAGTACTTGCGCGCAAGCGCGTTCGACATTTCCAGGGTCTGATTGGCGATCTGATCCAGGAACTGGGCCAGGTCGTTGCGCTGGCCACGCTTGTTGCGCTGATTGCAAAGCTCCATCACGTCGGCCAGGCGGATCTGGCTGTACATGGACTGAACCAGATATTCCTCGCGCGACAGGGTTGCGCTTTCCTCGTCATGGGGGAAATGGCGGATGTGTTCGCCCAGGGTCGCGACCTGGAAGGCGAGAGAGCGGGGATTGGTGTCGTCGGCCAACAGCAGATCGACCACCGCCGGCAGCTGCACGGTCGAAAGGTAGCGCGTGCGGTAGGTCATGGAGCTGTCGCCCAGTTCCAGAAGCAGGTCCAGGCGGCCTTCCTCGGCCGGGTTGCCGTCGACCACCAGTTCGCGGATCAGCTTGGCTGTATGGGTCGTGCGGTCGACCCGCCGCCCCGTGTCCAGCAGCCGCCAGCCGAGCGAGCGCGTCATGTTTTCCATCTGCATGCCGCTGAAGGCCGAAAGTTCTTCCAGGATGTGGTTGAGCAGTTCCAGAGCCGCCGACACGTCGAGCCGGATCATCGCCGCCTGGCCCACGGCGCGCTGGTGCAGGCCGTTCAACACGCGCCAGGAATCCGTGGACAGCCGCTCGCGCACCAGGGAGGCGGTGCGCTGCAGGTTGCCCAGAAGGTTGAGCAGGCCGTTGGCCCGTCCCCGGTCGAACAGGATCATCGCCATTTCGCGTTCGACCGCACGGATGCCGCCGGCGGCGGCCTTCTGCGCCGTGCGCCGGTTCAGGTAATCCAGGTCGACTAGGATGTTGGTCAGGCGGGTCAGGGTATGGGGGTCGTCGCCGGCCCCGGCTTCGCCGGCGAAGCGCAGGATCAGGGCCCGCATCAGGCGCACGGAACTTTCCGTGCGTTCCGCATAGCGGCCGAGCCAGAACAGGTTGTCGGCCACGCGCGACGGCAGGTCCGATCCCGAACGGCGCAGCGTCACCGCCTGATCGGGGGCCGTCAGTCGGGTGAAGGTCGACACGGGGCCGTCGGACAGCACCCAGGTATCCTTCGACGCGTCGCCCTGCTGCATGGTGACGGCCTGGGCGGCGACGCTGTCGGCGGTCCGCGTCAGGCCGCCGGGCATGACCCGGTAGCTGTCGCCTTCAGCGCAGACGTAGACGCGCAGCACGACCGGCCGGGGTTCGATCCCGGCCTCGGACCAGCCGGGGGTGGTCGACAGGGTCAGGGTTTCCTGCCCGAAGTACTGGTAGCCGCGCCGGTCCAGCAGATCGACGATCTCCTGCCGCCGTTCGCCCGAGGCCTGGCCCGGCATCAGCGCGCCTTTGCGGTTGTTGAGGATCGAGGAGTTCGAGAACGTCGGGCGCAGCACCAGCTCGTCCAGGTGCTGGCTGACATATTCCCGTTCCTGCTCCTGGCCGCACCACCAACTGGCGAGGGAGGGCACCTTCAATTCCTCGCCCAGAAGCTCGCGGCACAGGCCCGGGTAGAAGCTCATCAGGGCTTCGCATTCGACCACGCCCGAGCCTAGGGAGTTGGCGACCACCACGTTGCCGGCGCGCACGGCGGCGACCAGCCCGGCGACGCCGAGCAGGGAATCATTGCGCAGTTCCAGGGGGTCGCAGAAATCACTGTCGACGCGGCGCAGGATCAGGTCGACCCGCTTCAGGCCGTTCAGGGTTTTCAGGAACACATGGTTGTCGCGCACGGTCAGGTCGGCGCCCTCGACCAGGGGAAAGCCCAGGTAGCGCGCCAGATAGGCGTGTTCGAAATAGGTTTCGTTGTGCGGCCCCGGGGTCAGCAGCACGGCCAGGGGATCGTCCTTGCCCGACAGGCTGATCAGGTTGTCGCTGAGCGCCTGGAAGAACCCGGCCAGGCGGTGAACCTGGGCCGAGCGGAAGATGTCGGGCAGGGTGCGCGCCAGAACGATGCGGTTTTCCAGGGTATAGCCGGCCCCCGACGGCGCCTGGGTGCGGTCGCTGAGCACCCACCAGCGCTGATCGGCGGCGCGGGCCAGGTCGAAGGCCATGAAATGCAGATGCACGCCGCCTGGCGGATTGATGCCGCGCATGGGGCGCATGAACGCCGGATTGCCGTAGACCAGGGACGACGGCAGCAGACCCCGCTGCAACAGGGTCTGGTCGCCGTAGATGTCGTGGACGATGGCGTTCAGCAGCTTGGCGCGCTGGATCAGCCCCGTTTCCAGGGCGGCCCATTCCTCGGAGCCGATCAGGAAGGGGATCGGGTCCATGCGCCAGGGACGGGTCGATTCCCCGGTTTCGTCGTAGATGTTGTAGGTGGTGCCGTTTTCCCGGACCAGACGCTGCGCCGTGTCCCAGCGGTCCTGCAGTTCCTGGCCGGAAAACCGTCCCAGGCTTTCCAGGAAGTTGCTCCAGTGCGGGCGCACGCCCGTCTGGGCATCCATCATCTCGTCATAGACGCCGGAAATGGGGGCGTAGTCGTCGGCCAGGAATACTCCCGGCGCCGTGCCGTTCTTTGCCGGATTGCTGCGGCTCACGCGATGCTCCACGCCCGACTGGGCCCATACCCGAATTGGAGGGGCGAGGATAAGAGATCGCCGCGCCCTCCGCTAGTGCGTTGTTTGATCAAGATGAATCCGGTCGGAAAAGGGGTGTTTCCCGCCTCAGTGCACCGTTTTCGCGCGGCGCAGGTCCAGCGTCATGGGAAATTCGTTGTTGTCGCGGCGTTTCGGCGCGTCGGAGGGACCGGCGGTATGGCCGATTTCCTCGAACCGGGCCAGGCGCCGGCTTTCCGCCTCGTAGGCATTGACGGGGAAGTGTTCGAAGTTGCGCCCGCCGGGATGCGCCACGTGATAGGTGCAGCCGGCGACCGCCCGCCCGGTCCAGGTGTCGTACAGGTCGAACACCAGGGGGGCGTCGACATCCACGCCCGGATGCAGGGCCGATGCGGGCTTCCACGCCCGGAACCGCACGCCGGCGAAGAACTCACCCGCCTTGCCGGTCGCCGTCAGGGGAACTTCATAGCCGTTGCAGGCGATGCGGAAGCGTCCGCCGGTCATGCCGGTGATCCGCACCTGCAGGCGCTCCACGGACGAATCGACGAAGCGCACGGTGCCGCCGGCGGCCCCTTCCTCGCCCATCACGTGCCAGGGCTCCAGCGCCTGGCGCAGCTCGATTTCCATCTGTTCGTACTGCACGGCGCCGTAGCGCGGGAAGCGGAATTCGAAATGCGGCGCGAACCAGGCGGCGTCGAAGGCGTGGCCGTGATTGTTCATGTCGGCGATGACGTTCTCGAAATCGGCCCAGACGGAATGGGGCAGCATGAAGCGGTCGTGCAACTGCGTGCCCCAGCGCACCAGCGGCCCGGAATAGGGGGTGTCCCAGAACCGCGCGATCAGGGCGCGCAGTAACAGTTGCTGGGTCAGGCTCATGCGCGCGTGGGGCGGCATTTCGAAGGCGCGGAATTCGACCAGTCCCAGGCGGCCCGTGGGGCCGTCCGGCGAATACAGCTTGTCGATGCAGATTTCCGTGCGGTGGGTGTTGCCGGACACGTCGATCAACAGGTTGCGCAGGGTGCGGTCGATCAGCCAGGGCGCACATTCCGTGCCCTTTTCCGGGATCTGGGCGAGGGCGATCTCCAACTCGTACAGGCTGTCGTGGCGGGCCTCGTCGATGCGCGGCGCCTGGCTGGTCGGGCCGACGAACATGCCGGAAAACAGGTAACTGAGGCTGGGGTGGTGCTGCCAGTAGGTGACCAGGCTTTTCAGCAGGTCCGGGCGGCGCAGGAACGGGCTGTCCTCCGCCGTCGGCCCGCCGGCGACCACGTGGTTGCCGCCGCCGGTGCCCGTGTGACGGCCGTCGAGCATGAATTTTTCCGTGCCCAGGCGGCTGAGGCGCGCTTCCTCGTAGAGGGTTTCCGTGCTTTCGACCATCTCACGCCAGCTTTCCGCCGGTTTGATGTTGATTTCCAGCACCCCCGGGTCCGGCGTCACCTTGATGACGTTGAGGCGCGGGTCGTTGGGCGGGGCGTAGCCTTCGATATGCACGGGCATGCCGGTTTCCGCCGTCGCGTCCTCGATGGCGGCGATCAGGTCCAGGTAATCCTCCAGGGTTTCCGTCGGCGGCATGAACACGCAAAGACGCCCGTCGCGGGGCTCGATGGTCATGGCCGCGCGGACCCGGCCCTTGGCGCCGGTCACGGACTGTTCGGAAATGGTCTGGCGGCCGCTGCCCGGATGTTCGGAGCCCTGCAGGTAGGGCTGGCGCGCGGCGTCCGGTTCGGGCAACTCGCCGCGTTCGTCGAACGGGTCGGCCGTGACGATATAGGGGTAATCCACAGACCGGACATGGGGCAGGGAATCCAGCGGCAGGCGGTAGCCCACGGGGGAATCGCCCGGGATCAGCACCAGGCGGTCCGTGCGCGTCGACCAGGGCTCGCTGTACCAGCGCCGGTTGCTGGCCCGCGCGTTCCAGCGCTGCACGGGCAGGACATAGCCCGTCGGCTTCGACAGCCCGCGCGAGAACACCTTGCTCAGGCGCTCGCGCTCCAACGGGTCGTCGAGCTTGGAATCCTCCAGGGTCACGTTTTCCGGCAGGCGGCGTTCCTGCTCCATGAAATGCCAGGGATCCTCATAAGCGGGGATGGTCGCGTCGGGCGACACGTCCAGGCGCTCGGCGATGCCGCGGGCGAAGGTTTCGGCGGTCTTGATGTCGGGCTTGTGGTCGTCGACCTCCCGGGCGAAGGCGGCCTGGTCGCGCCAGATCGGCACCCCGTCGCGCCGCCAGTAGAGGGCGAAGGCCCAGCGCGGCAGCGGCTCTCCCGGATACCATTTGCCCTGGCCGAAATGCAGCAGGCCGTCCGGCGCGTATTTGTCGCGCAGGCGGCGGATCAGGTCGTCGCCCAGGGGCCGCTTGGTCTTGCCCGTGGCGGCGGTGTTCCATTCGTCGGCGTCGACATGGTCGATGGATACGAAGGTCGGCTCGCCGCCGAGCGTCAGGCGCACGTCGCGTTTGATCAGCTGCTTGTCGATCTCGTCGCCGAGCGCGTCGATCGCCTGCCACTGCTCTTCCGTATAGGGCTTGGTCACCCTGGGGCTTTCCGCGATGCGGGTGATCAGCATGTCGAAATCGAATTCGACCTCGCTGGGCCCCACGGCGCCCGAGATGGGGGCGGCGCTTCTGGGGCGCGGCGTCGCGGCCAGCGGGATATGCCCCTCGCCGGTCAGCAGGCCCGAGGTGGGGTCGAAGCCGATCCAGCCCGCGCCCGGCAGATAGACCTCGGTCCAGGCATGCAGGTCGGTGAAATCCGTTTCCGCCCCCGACGGCCCGTCGAGGGACTTCACGTCCGGCTTCAGTTGGATCAGGTAGCCCGACACGAAGCGCGCGGCATAACCCAGATGACGCAGGATTTCGACCAGCAGCCAGCCCGTGTCGCGGCACGACCCGCGGCCGCTGGACAGGGTTTCTTCGCAGGTCTGCACCCCCGGCTCCATGCGGATCAGATATTCGATTTCCATTTGCAGGCGCTGGTTCAGGGCGACCAGGTATTCGACCGTGCGGCCTTCCTGCTTGGGCAGCTTGTCGAGCCAGGCCTGCAGCAGCGGCCCGGCCGGCTCGGCGTGCAGATAGGGTTCCAGCTCAAGCTTCAGGTCCGGGTCGTAGGCGAAGGGCAGGTCCTCGGCATCGGGCTCCAGGAAAAAGTCGAAGGGGTTCTGCACCGACATGTCGGCGACCAGATCGACCGTGACCTCGAACTTCTCGACCGGGTCCGGATAGACGACGCGGGCTTGGTAGTTGCCGTGGGGGTCCTGCTGCCAGTTGATGAAATAGCCCTCGGGCTCGATCTTCAGCGCATAGCTGAGGATCGGCGTGCGGGCGTGCGGGGCTGGGCGCAGGCGGATCACCTGCGGGCCCATCTCGACCTTGCGGTCGTAAATGTAAGAGGTCCGGTGGTGCAGGGCGATATGAATGCTCATGGCCGGGATCGCACCTAGTCATACGGAGGTTAAGGGTCCGCGCCGCCGCGGCACCTGTCGCATGCTACACCAACACATGCCCTTTTGCCCGTCAAACGTTCGCGGGCGCACAAAAAAGCCCGCCGGCCCCAGGGGGACCGGCGGGAAGTAGCAACAGGGAAGTTGATCTAGTTGCCTTTGGTCAAATTTAAGACCGGAGTCTAATAGGACCTGGGCAACCCCAGCACATGCTGCGCGAGATAGCTGAGGATCAGGTTCGGCGAAATAGGCGCCGTTCGGGCGAGTCGCGCCTCGCGCCATTTACGTTCGATGTGGTATTCGCGGGCGAAGGCGAACCCGCCGTGGGTGGTGAAGCAGGCTTCGCCTGCATCCCAGGCCGATTGCGCCGACAGCAGCCGCGCCATGTTGGCTTCCGAGCCGCAGGGCAGGCCGGCGTCGAACATGGCCGTCGCCTTGCGCACCATCAGGTCGGCGGCTTCGATGTCCGCATAGGCCTTGGCGATGGGGAACTGGATGCCCTGGTTCTGGCCGATGGGCCGCTTGAACACGATGCGCTCGTTGGCGTAACCGACCGCCTTTTCGATGAAGTAGCGGCCGTTGCCGATGGCTTCCGACGCGGTCAGGCAGCGTTCGGCGTTCATCCCGTCCAGGATGTACTTGAAGCCCTTGCCTTCCTCGCCGATCAGGGAATCGCCCGGGATCGGCACGTTGTCGAAGAACACCTCGCAGGTGTTGTGGTTGACCATGGCGTCGATGGGGCGGATTTCACAGCCGTGCTTCTGGGCTTCCTTGAGGTCGATCAGGAAGGTCGAAATGCCGTCCGTGCGCTTTTCCACCTTGTCGGCGGGCGTGGTGCGGGCCAGCAGCAGCATCAGGTCGGAATGGGCGGCGCGGGACGTCCAGACCTTCTGACCGTTGATGACGTAGCCGTTGCCCTGCTTGTCGGCCCGGGTCTTCAACTGCGTGGTGTCGGACCCGGTGGTCGGCTCCGTCACGCCGAAGGCCTGCAGACGCAGTTCGCCGGACGCGATCTTGGGCAGAAAATGTTCCTTCTGCTCCTTCGATCCGTGACGCAGGATCGTGCCCATGGTGTACATCTGGGCATGACCCGGCGAGGCCGAACAGCCGGACACGTTGATGGTCTCCAGAATCACCGCCCCGCCGCGCACGGGCAGGCCGGCGCCGCCGTATTCCTCGGGGATCAATGCCGCGAGATAGCCGGACGCGGTCAGCGCCTCGATGAATTCGGTCGGATAGCTGCCCGACGGCGGCTGGTCTTCCAGCTTGTGCCAGTATTCACCGGGAAAGTCGGCGCAGACCTTGGCGACCTGTTCGCGGATTTCCGGATAGTCGACCTCTAACGGGATGCTCAGTTCGGCGGTCATGTGTTCGTCCTTGAATGCAGGGTCAGGCGGCGTGCGAGGCGGGCGTGAACCCCTTGGGCGGGCCGGCGTTGATGTAGGTGCCGTGCACGGGCTCGCCCTTCAGCTGGCGTTCCATGATCTCGCGGGCCTGCAACAGGCCGTCCAGGTCGACGCCGGTCTTCATGCCCTGGGCTTCCAGCATGAACACAAGATCCTCGGTCACGATGTTGCCGCTGGCACCCGGGGCATAGGGGCAGCCGCCCAGACCGCCCAGGCAGGAATCGAATTCTCTGACCCCGGCGTCGAGCGCCGCGAACACGTTGGCCAGGCCCAGGCCGCGCGTGTCATGGAAGTGGGCGCCCACGGGCACGTCCTTGCCGACCGTGCGGTACAGTTCCGTGAACAGGTCGCGGACCTGCTTGGGATTGGCGTAGCCGACCGTGTCGGCGACGTTGAGGCGCTCCGCGCCGCGTTCCATCAGGCCTTCGGCGACCTTCATGACGTCCTTGACCGGCACCGGGCCGGAGATCGTGCAGCCGAAGCAGGTTGCCATGCCGCCGGAGATGATCTGGTCCTTGTATTCCGGATGTTCGTTCCGATAGGCGACGATCTCGGCGAATCCGTCGAGAGATTCCTGCACCGAGCGGCGGATGTTGGCCTGGTTGTGCTGTTCGGACACGGACATCACGACGCCGATCTGATGGGCGCCGGCGGCCAGGCCGTTCACGGCCCCCTTCATGTTCGGCACCAGGGCCGAGACGGTCAGGCCGTCGATCAGGATTGATTGGGCGACGATTTCCGCCGAATCCGCCATCTGCGGCAAAAGCTTCGGGTTGACGAAGGACCCGACCTGCATCTGCGGTACGCCGGCGGCGGCCTCGCTGCGGATCCATTCCATCTTGCCGTCGGTGGTGAAAACCGTCTGGATGCTCTGCAGACCGTCGCGGGGGCCGACTTCGCTGACCAGGACGTCGATATCGCGTTTCATGGTGGTCTCCTTATCTTCGTGCGGTGACTGTGTCAGGAGCCCTTGAACTGGGCTTTGCGTTTTTCGTTGAAGGCGCGGACGCCTTCCATGCGGTCGTCGGTGCCGACCAGGCGGTTGTAGGCCTGAAGCTCGAACTGATAACCCGACATGCGGTCGACCTGGGTGGCGATCGAGGTCGAGCGCTTGGCGGCGCGGATCGACAGCGGCGCGTTCGAGGCGATGCGTTCCGCCGTCGCGATGGTTTCCTCCATCAGCTTTTCCGGCTCGCACACCTTGTTGACCAGGCCCCAGTCGCAGGCCTGTTGGGCCGTGAACGGCAGGCCGGTCATGACGATTTCCTTGGCCCGCCGCTCGCCGACCGCGTTGGGCAGGTTGATCGTGCCCATGGCCCCCGGCATGATGCCCAGGGTGACCTCGGTCAGGGCGAACTTGGCGTGGCTGGCGGCATAGACGAAATCGCAGGTCAGCGCCGTCTCGCAGCCGCCGCCATAGGCGGCCCCGTTGACCGCGCCGATCACCGGCACCGGGCAACTGCGCATGGCCATCACCCCCTGTTCGAAGATGCGGTGCTGGACCTGCCATTCATGGTTGGTCATGCCATTGCGTTCCTTGAGGTCGCCGCCGGCGCAGAACGCCTTGTCGCCGCGCCCGGTATAGATCACGGCGCGGATGTCTTCGGCGTCACGGTACAGGCCCTCGAAGATTTCGATCTGCTCCAGACCCATCTTGGTGTTCTTGGCGTTGCGCACCTCGGGGCGGTCCATCATGACGATCAGGATGTGCCCGTTCTCGCCGACGCGCTCCAGGTTGTAGGTTTCGTAATCCATCCGCATCACTGGTTCTTCCCTTTTATGGCGTCGTTGTGCTGGCCGACGGTGGGCGCCGATTTCCGGATCGGCGGGCGCGTGCCGTCAAAGCTGAGGGGCAGGCCGACCAGCCGGGGACCGCCGCCCATGGCCGTCTGCAGAATGCCGAGGGCTTCCGTCTGCGGGTCGGCCATCATTTCCAGGGTCTGCTGCACGGGCGCGCTGGGGATGCCCGCGTCGTCCAGAGCCTGCTGCCAGTCGGCGCGGGTCCGGGTCAGGACCACGGGCTCGATCAGGGCGTTCAGTTCGGCCAGATTGGCATAACGGTTCTGGTTGGTGTCGAAGCGCGGGTCTTCCGGCCATTCGGGATGGCCCAGGACCTTGGACAGGCGCTCGAACAGCCGGTCGTTGGGGGCCGCGATGATCAGGTAGCCGTCGGAACATTCGTAGGCCTGATAGGGCGCCATGCCGCGGGCGCCCGATCCCTCGCGGGCCGGGTTCTTGGGGTCGACGGCGGCCGAGGCGACGGCGTTGTTCATCCAGCCGACGGCGGTTTCGTACAGGGAGGCGTCGACCGTGCAGCCGGTGCCCGTGTCGTCGCGGCGCTTCAAGGCGCCCAGGATGCCGATGGCGCACCACATGCCGGTACCCATGTCGATGATGGAGGTGCCGACGCGGATCGGCGGCCGGCCTTCCTCGCCGGTGATGGTCATCAGGCCGCCGTAGGCCTGCATCAGCGGGTCGTAGCCGGGCTTGTCCTTCAGGGGGCCTTCGTTGCCGAAGGCGCCCAGGTTGCAATAGATCAGGTTGGGATTGCCGGCGCGCAGGGTCTCGGCGTCCAGGCCGTGCTTCTTGACCGTGCCCGGGCGCATGTTCTGGATCACCACGTCGGCCTCGGTGATGCAGTAATTGCGCAGCCAGTCGCGTTCCTCGGCGCTGCTCATGTCCACGGTGATCGACTGCTTTTCCCGGTTCAGCGCGTGGAAATAGGATCCGATGCCGTCGGGGAACATCTTGCCCCATTGGCGGGCGTCGTCCCCGGGGCCGGGGCGTTCGATCTTCACGACCTCGGCGCCCATGGAGCCCAGAATCCAGGCGGCGTAGGGGGCGGCCACACTGGACCCCAGTTCGACGACGCGAATGCCGGCCAAGCACTGCCAGGCCCCGACGTTGGGTTCGCTCACGATGTTCTCCCGGAATGCATGCCGGCGGCTGAAAGGGCGCCGGCGCATCCTGCTTGCGTTTTGATTGGCTGCATCACACGTTGATGAAAGTATCGCATTGTGATACATAGTTTCTGATTGTAAGATTACAACGCAATGCCCTGAGACTGTCAAGGGAGTCCAGATGCTTGATCTTGCCGACGATGTCCTACCGTATCCTCCTTCCGAGGCGGACCCCGACCGGCGCGGCAAGCCCTTCGTGGCCTCCGTCGGCAAGTGTTTTCAGGTGCTGAAGGCGTTTCGCCGGGGCCAGACGGAACTGCGCCAGCGCGACCTGGGCCTGAGCGAAATCTGCAAGCTGTCGGGGCTGGACAAAAGTGCGGCGCAGCGGTTTTCCGAAACCCTGGTGACCTTGGGCTACCTGGAAAAGGACCCGGGCACGCGGCGCTACCGCCCGGGCATCGCGCTGATCGATTTCTACTACACCTTCATGGTGTCGCACCGCCTGGCGCAGATCGCCATGCCGATTTTGATCGAGGCGTCCAAGGTCTACGACACCACCGTCAATCTGTGCGAAATGGAAGGCACCGACGCCATCTACACGGTGCGCATCCCCCAGGCCAGGGCCAGTTACGGCACCATGCTGGCCGGGCGCCGGGTGCCGGCGTTCTGCGCCTCGCCGGGCACGGTGATGCTGGCCCATATGCCGGAGGACGAAGCCGATGCCGTGCTCGCCGCCTCGGACCTGCGCAAGATCACCGAATACACCCTGACCGACATTCCCGCCTTGAAGGCCCAGATGGCCGAGGCGCGGCGTCTCGGCTATCACGTGTCCGATCAGCAGTCGCAGATCCACAACGTGTCGACCGCCGCCCCGGTGTTGCTGATGGACGGGCGCGCCGTGGCCGCGGTGCACATTCCCGGCTATGCGCCGCAATGGAACCTTGAAAGCGTCCACGAAAAACTGGTGCCGCTGGCCGTGGACACGGCGCGGCGCATTTCCGATTCCCTGACAGATGCCATGTAACGGGGCCATGTAACGGCCCGGCCGAACGATAAAAGACAAACCACCCGCAGGAGGAACAAGCCATGCCCGATACCCATCAGACCGCCCGACAGGGCAGCGCCACGGAAACCCCGACCCGCGACCTGGCCCAATGGGTCGCCGAGGTCCCGTCCGCAGACTTCACCGACCGCCCGCGCCGCTGGGCCAAGCATGCGATTCTCGACTGGTTCGGCGTGACCCTGGCCGGGGCGACGGACCCCCTGGTCGGCATCCTGGCCGATGACGCCCTAGACGCCGGCGAGGCGGGCAACGCGCGCCTGGTCGGGCGCAAGGAAAAGGTCACGCCCGGCTTCGCCGCCATGATCAATGGTGCCGCGTCCCATGCCCTTGATTACGACGACGTCAACAAGCGCCTGCACGGCCATCCGACGGTGCCGGTGGTGCCGGCGATCCTGGCCCTGGCCGAACAGAAGGGACTTGCGGGCCGCGCCGTGGTCGACGCCTTCATTGTCGGTTACGAGACCGAATGTCTGATCGGCGAAATGATGGGCATGAACCATTACGATCACGGCTGGCACGCCACGGCGACGGTCGGCACCTTTGGGGCCGCGGCGGGCTGTGCCCGCCTGCTGGGTCTGGACGCGGGCAAGGCGGCCATGGCGCTCGGCATCGCCGCGACCCAGGCGGCCGGCCTGAAATCCATGTTCGGCACCATGTGCAAGCCGTTGCATGCGGGCAAGTCGGCCATGAACGGTCTGATGGCGGCGCGCTGGGCCGCGCGCGGCTTCACCAGCCGCCCGGACGCCCTGGAATGCGCCCAGGGCTTCGGCACCACCCAGTCGACGGAATTCCACGGCCTGCCCGTGCGGCCCGATAACGCCGCCCCCTACGCGGTCGAGGAGAATCTGTTCAAGTACCACGCCGCCTGCTACCTGACGCATTCGAGCATCGAGGCCATCCGCGACCTGAAGCAGCACCATGATTTCACCGCCGACCAGGTGACCCGCGTGCGCACCCTGGTCGACGCCGGCCACCGCAAGGTCTGCGACATTCCCGAACCGGAAACGGGCCTGCAGGTGAAGTTCTCGATCCGCCACTGCATCGCCATGGCGCTTTCGGGCATGGATACGGGCGACCGGGAAATCTATACGGACGCCACGGCGGCCCGCCCCGACCTGATGGCCCTGCGCCGCAAGGTCGAGGTCGAGGACAAGGTCCACGACAGCCGCCACGCGGCGGAAATCGTCATCGACCTGGCCGACGGCCGGTCCCTGGTGCAGTTCTTCGACGTGGGCGTGCCCGCCGACGACCTGGACGCCCAGGAAGCGCGCCTGATCGCCAAGTTCCGCCGCCTGGCCGAGCCGATTTTGGGCGCGGACAAGGCCAAGCGGATCGAGGATCTGGTGCTGGGTCTGGACGACGCCAAGGACGTCGGCGACCTGATGGCCGCCGCCAGTTGAGAGTTTAGGCGGGTTCGCCCTGGCGCAGTTTGCGGGTTTCGGCGGCGACGTCGAAGAACGCGCTGACCAGGCGCGAATCCCGCCGTTCCATCAGGCAGTTCACATGCGCCGTGGTGTGGATGTCGGCGTTTTCGATCTCGATGGTGCGCAGTTCGGGCCGCGGGATGAATTCGATGTCGGACACCACGCCGAGACCGATGCCCCGCGCGACGGCCAGCCACACGGCCTCGCGGCTGCCGATCTCCATGACCGGGTTGATGGTCACGCCGCGCTCGGCCAGGGCCGCTTCCAGCGCCCGGCGGGTGGTCGACCCGCTTTCGCGCAGGACCATGCGCGCCCCCTCCAATTCCTCGATGCGGATGCTTTTGCGCTTGGCCAGGGGGTGCGACTTGTGGGCGAACACGACGACCTTGTGGCGGCTGTAGGGCATGGCGAAGATGCGGGGGTCGTCCTCGACATGGGCCAGCACGGCGACGTCGGCGGAATAGTCCAGCAGACGCCCGACCATTTCGCTTGAATTGCCGACGGTGACGGCCAGGCGGATGCCCGGATAGGTCTCGCTGAAGGCGCTGAGCATTTCCGTTGCGTGATAGGGGCCGACGGCGCCGACGTGCAGGGTGCCCGTGTGGAATCCGCCGAAAGCGTTCAGCAGGTCCCGCGCCTGACCTTCCATGTCCATGATGCGCCGGGTCACGCCGAGCAGGGCATGGCCGGCTTCGGTCAGTTCGATCTCACGCCCCCGACGGTGGAACAATTCAACCTTGAACATGTCCTCGAGCGCGCGGACCTGGCTGGTCAGCGTCGGCTGGCCCACGTTCAGCACCTTCGAGGCGGCGGTGAATCCGTTCTCGGTGGCGACGGCGTGGAAGGATCTGAGCTGTGTAAAGATCATCGGTTTTCTAAATGGACTATATACGATATTTGAATTTGCCCAATAGATTTGAATTACCGATCATGCATATGACCGGTCGCCAAAGGACCGGCAATCAGGCAAGGGGGCCTCGATGCAGGATCGGATTTCACATTTCCCGTTCAACGAACGGCCGACCTGTTTGAGTGTGCTTATCCTCTCCGCCGACGGGGGACCGATGACCGGCCCCCACATCCAAAAAAACATCCACACCGCCATCGAAGCGGGGATCTCCGGCGCGGCGCCCATGCGGCGTGCCGGAAACGGGAGTGCAACATGTCACGAGGAGACATCCAATGAACATCGACCAAAGGACACGACTGTCCGGTAAACGCCGAGCCGGAACCCTGCTCTCGGCCCTGGCCCTGAGCGCCGCCGTCACGGTCACCGGCATCTCCGCGGCCAAGGCGGCGGAATGCGAAAATCCCGACGCCTTGACCTTCGCCATCATTCCGACCGAGGAAACGGTGGCCGAACTGCAGCTTTACAAGCCCGTGACCGACCGCCTGGCCAAGATGACCGGCAAGAAGATCCAGTTCTTCATGCCCACGTCCTATGCCTCGGTGGTCGAAGGGCTGCTCAGCAAGTTCGTCGATGTCGCCGTGTTGGGCCCCTACACCTACGTGATCGCCAATTCCAAGGACCCCAACGTCGAGGTCTTCGCGACCTACGCCAAGAAGAAGGGGCACATGCAGGAAGAAGGGCCGGGCTACAAGGCCGCCCTGATTTCCAAGAAGGGCTCCAAGTTCACCACCATCGACAGCCTTAAGGGGTCGACCCTGGCCCTGGCCGATCCGGGCAGCACGTCGGGCAACCTGATGCCCCGCGTCGTGTTCTCCAAGGTCGTCAACATGGACATCGACAAGTTCTTCGGCAAGGTCATCTATTCGGGCAGCCATGAACTATCGGCCGTCGCCGTCGACAAGGGCAAGGTCGACGCCGCCTTCGTCGCGACCCACCGGTTCGACAACGTGGTCAACAAGGGCGAGATCAAGCTGGAAGACGTCAACGTCCTGTGGGAATCCAAGCCGATCCCGCAGGATCCCTTCGTCTACCGCAAGCCGCTGTGCGAAGACATCAAGAAGAACATCCGCGAGACCTTCCTGGGCCTGGACAAGGAGCCGGGGGCGCAGAAGTTCCTCGCCAACGTGAAGTCCAACAAGTTCGTGGCCATGTCGTCGGAAGACTACGACATCATCCGCGACCTGAAGGCCGCCAAGGACGCGCGCAAGAAGAAGTAGGGGTACACTGCACCCCCGCGGCGGCCGGGTTCCGCCGGTTACTCCCTGTCGGGGGCCGGCCGCCGCATATTCTTCCCGCAGAACCGGGCCAAAGAACCGGAATGCCTTTTGAAACCACGACCAGACCTGGATGACACCTTATGGCCGTCTTGGAAGTAAGGGACTTGCGCGCGCGCTACAGCGCCCGTGGTCCGGAAATCCTCAAGGGAATATCCTTCGACGTCGAGGGCGACGATTTCTTCGCCATCATCGGCCCCAGCGGGGCCGGGAAATCGACCCTGATCCGCTGCATCAACCGGCTGGTCAATCCGACGTCCGGGTCCATCGTGTTCAACGGGCACGACGTGACCAAAATGTCGAGCCGCGACCTGCGCCTGGTGCGCCGCGACATCGGCATGATCTTTCAGGAATTCAACCTGATCGACCGCATGAGCGTGATGGACAACGTGCTGGCGGGCCGCCTGGGCTATACGGGCAATCTGCGCACCCTGTTCCGCATGTTCCCGCGCAAGGACATCGACCATGCCCTGCATCTGCTCGACCGGGTCGGCCTGTCCGACCACGTGGACAAGCGCGCGGACGAGCTTTCCGGCGGCCAGCGCCAGCGCGTCGGCATCGCCCGGGCCCTGATGCAGGACCCCAAACTGATGCTGCTGGACGAGCCGACCTCGGCCCTCGACCCCAAGATTTCCCGCGAGATCATGGCCCTGATCAAGGAGATGGCGCAGGAACTGAACGTGCCCTGCCTGTGCAACATCCACGACGTCAAGCTGGCCATGGAATTCTGCAACAAGATGATCGGCCTGCAGGACGGTATGACCATGTTCGCCGGCCCGACGGAACAGATGAACGAGGCGAAGCTCGACGAGATCTACGCCATGGAAGTTCTGTGAGGCGGATGGGATGGACAACGCCACCGGACACCGCGTCATGGACATGAGGACCGACGACATCGTCGCCCGCCGCACCCGGCGTCAGCGCAAGACCGCCGTCATTGCGGTGATCCTGTTCGGCCTCGTCGTCTGGAGCGTCGACGTCACCGTGATCCAGGACACGGACTGGAAGCGCATCGGCAGCCTGGGCGAGGTGATGGCGGCCGCCGGCCAGTTCGCCGGCATCGATTTCTCCCTGTTCCCGAGCCTGATCGGCCCGACCATCGAAACCCTGCTGATCGCCTGCCTGGGCACGGCGCTGGGCGTCATTCTCTGCGTGCCGGCGACCTGGTTCGGGGCCATGAACATCACACCCTTCGCGCCGATCACCTATCCCATCGCGCGCCTGATGATGACCCTCAGCCGCTCGGTCCACGAAATCGTCTGGGCCCTGTTCTTCGTCGCCGTGTTCGGGCTGGGCGCCATGGCGGGCGTGTTCGCCATCGCCCTGCGGTCCATCGGCTTCATCGCCAAGCTGTCGGCGGAGGCCATCGAGGACATCGATCCGGGCCCGGTCGAGGCCATGCGCGCGACCGGCGCCAATGCGTTTCAGGTCATGCTGTTTGCGATCATGCCGCAGGTCCTGCCGCAGGTCATCGGCACCGTCGTGTTCGAATGGGAAATCAACATCCGCCGTTCGGCCGTGCTGGGGTTGGTCGGCGCCGGGGGGCTGGGTCTGGTATTCTTCCGCCAGATGAACACCTTCAATTTCCACGGCGTGACTTCGGTGATTCTGGCGATCCTCGTCATCATCTTCCTGGGCGAGGCGGTTTCTCACGCCGTTCGCCGGCGCATGATCTAGGAGGCCGAGATGTCGTCCAACGCACCCCCCGCCACGGCCGCCGCCCTTCCCAAGAAGTGGTCGCGCTTCAAGTATCCGGACTCGCTCTACAGCTACGCGGGCTGGCTCATCGCCTTCACCGTCGTGGTGTTCAGCATCGAATACCTGAACATCCCGCTCGACCGCCTGTTCGGCATGTTCGGGCGCATGGGCGAGGTCGTCGCCCAGCGCTACTACCCGCCCGACATCGAATACATCATGGACCGCGATTATCTGGGCTATGTGGTCGAAACCATTCAGATGGCCTATCTGGGGGCCTTGTTCGGCCTGCTCATCACCATCCCGCTGGCCTGGTTCGCGGCCTACAACATGACGCCGTCCAGGCTGTTCGTGTACCCGGGTGCGCGCATGTTCTCCATGTCCTGCCGGGCCGTGCACGAAACCATCTGGGCCATCCTGTTCGTCTCGATCCTGGGATACGGTATGTTGCCGGGCGTGCTGGCCCTGACCCTGTTCAGCGCCGGGTTCGCGGCCAAGCTGTTCGCCGAGGAGATCGAGGCCATCGACATGGGCCCGGTCGAGGCCATGCGCGCGACCGGCGCCAGCCTGTTCCAGGTCATGGTGTTCGGCGTGTTCCCGCAGGTCCGCGTCGCCTTCACCGGCATCGCCATCTACACCTGGGACGTGGCGTTCCGGGCGGCCACGGTGGTCGGCTTCTTCGGGGCCGGCGGCATGGGCTGGTACCTGAAGCGCAGCGTCCTGCAGATCGAAACCGAACGGGTCGCGGCGATCATCCTGTCGATCATCGCCCTGGTCCTGATTTCCGAAATCCTGTCCGCCTGGGCGCGCAACACCGTCATGAAGATGAAGTGACGGGCGCCGACATATCGCCAATTCCCAACAGCGCCCCACCCGGCGCCGTCCGATCAACGGAGAGAACAGAATGCAGAAGAATGGCCGGGCCGTCGTCTACGATGCGCCGAACGCGCCCTTTGTCGTCCGCGAATTTCCCGTGCGCGACGTCCATCCGGACGAGGTCCTGGTGCGCATCACCATGTCGACCATCTGCCGGTCCGACATCCATTCCTATCAGGGCCATCGGCCCAATCCGTGCCCCGGCATCCTGGGTCATGAAATCGTCGGCGTGATCGAACAGCTGGGCGCCGAGCGCGAGGTCGACCTGCGTGGCGACAAACTGGCTGTGGGCGACCGGGTGACCTGGACCGAGTTCTTCCACGACGGCGATTCCTATTACGCCGACGTCCACGACATGCCGCAGAAGGCCCATGGCCTGCGCAAGTACGGCCATGATCTGGCCGACGAGGACCCGCACTTCCTGGGCGGCTTCGCCGACTACTGCTACATCATGCCGGGCACGGGCATTCTCAAGCTGCCCGACGAAATCACCGATGAAGAGGCGACGCCGCTCAACTGCGGGGCCGCGACCATGGTCTCGGTGACGGAAGCCGGCGAAATCGACGTCGGCGATACGGTCGTCGTTCAGGGGCTCGGCCTGTTGGGGCTGTACGGCTGCGCCATCGCCAAGGCGCGGGGGGCGCGCAAGGTGATCGGTCTGGACGCGGTGCCCGACCGCCTGGCCCTGGCCGCCAAGTTCGGTTGCGACGTGACTTTCGATGTGTCCAAGCTGAGCGACGAACAGCTTGTCGCCGCCGTGCGCGCCGAATGTCCGCCCGACGGGGCCGATGTGGGGATCGAGGTCTGCGGTCTGCCCGGCGTGATCCCGGCGGGGCTCAAGATGCTGCGGGTCGGCGGGCGCTACGTGCTGGGCGGGTTGGTCAATCCCAACGCCATGTTCACCGTCGACGGCAACGAAATCCTGCGCCGCTGGATCACCATCCGGGGGGTACACAACTATCATCCCCGCCATCTGGTGCAGGCGCTGGACTTCGTCATGGCCAACCGCGGCCGGTTCCCGTTCAAGGACCTGGTCGATTCCAAGTTCACCCTGGATCAGCTGGACGAAGCCTTCGCCCGCGCCGCCGACCGCTCGGTCCTGCGCGCGGCGATCGTGCCTTAACCCTCGAACAAGCTGCCCGTGGGCAGGGGCACCTGAAGAACCTCGCGGAACAGGTAGAAGAAACCCAGCACGATGGCCGTGCCGATCAGGGGATAGACCAGCACGCGGAAGCGGGTCCAGGGATCGTACATGGCGATCAGGGTCAGGGCCGCGAACACGGGCAGGGCAGCACCGATGAAGCCGACCACGGGCATGGCCATGGTGCCGCCCAGCATGACGGCGACCAGAAGGATCCGCCGCACGGACGACCCGCCTTCGGGCGCCGCCCCCGCCCTGGCCCGGCCCAGAAGCCACATCACGATATAGGCCAGGGAGGCGGCGATCAGGACGCCCGCGAAGGTGCGCGGGAACACGGCGGAATCCCGGTCCATGTAGCTCAGGGAATCCCAGATCACCAGACAGGCGATGCCGATCATGACCGCCGAGATGACGGCGCCGCCGGTGTCTTTGCGTACGTCAGTCTGCATGGGCGCGTTCCTTGATCTTCTTCAACCGGGCCAGCACGAAGGGGCTGACCAGGGTGAACAGGGTAAACAGGATGATGGCGATGGAGATCGGCCGGCCGAAGAACATGCCCATCTGGTTTTCCGTGGCGCGGCCGATGGTCCAGGCCTGCACGAAGCCCGATTCCGCGATCGGGCCCAGGATCAGGCCGAGCACGATGGGCGACGCGGTAAAGCCGAACCGCCCGATGACCCAGCCGAACCCGCCCAGAACGATCATGATGATGACGTCGCTGATGTTGTTGCGGATGGCATAGCTGCCGATGATCGTCATGAAGGCGATGGCCGGCACCAGCAGGGCCTTGGGCAGGGTGATGATGGTGCGGTAGGCGTAGCGCCCGATGAACAGCCCCGTGGGCAGCATCAGAATGGTCGCCAGGATCAGGCCCCAGATGAAGGTGTAGACGATCTCGCCCTGGTTGGCGAACAGGCTGGGCCCGGTGCGCACGCCCTGAACCAGAAGGGCGCCCAGGATCACCGCGTCCGGCGGCGTGCCGGGGATGCCCAGCACCAGGGTCGGGATGAAGCCGCCGCCGACGGTGGCGTTGTTGGCCGATTCCGAGGCGATGATGCCGCCCGGCTCGCCCTTGCCGTACTGCTGGCCCGGCTTCGCCGTGCGCTGGGCCTCGGAATAGGATACCAGACTGGCTATGGAGCCGCCGGCGCCCGGCAGGATGCCGACCACGGTGCCGATCACGGCCGAACGGACGGCGTTGATCTTGTCGCCCCACAGGTAGCGCACGGCCTCGCCCAGGCGGAACCCGCGGGAGCCGCTGTCGACCTTCAGGTGATGGCCCGGCTGCGCGACCAGGTCGATCAGCACGGGAATGCAGAACAGGCCGATCAGGGCGGCGACGATCTGGATGCCGCTGAGCATGGTCTGCGAGCCGAAGGTCAGGCGCACGTCGCCGGCGACCTCGGCGACCCCGATGCAGGACAGCAGCAACCCCAGGGCGCCGCCGGCGACGCCCTTGATCAGGCTGCCTTCGGACAGGGCGGCGATCAGCGACAGGCCGAAGATGGCGAGCCAGAAGTATTCGACGGGGCCGAAGGCAAGGGCCACCTCGGACAGCGGCGGCGCCAGGGTCATCAGCGCCACGGCGCCGATCAGGCCGCCGATTACGCTGGCCAGGCAGGCGATGGTGATGGCGTAGTCGCCGTCGCCCTTTTTCGCCAGCGGATAGCCGTCGAAGGTGGTGGCGATGGCGGACGGCGTGCCCGGCGTGTTGAGCAGGATCGCCGAATAGGCGCCACCGTAGATGGCGCCCGTGTAGATCGCGCCCATGAGAATAAGCGCCGACGAGGTCGGCATGGCGAAGGTGAGGGGCACCAGAACCGCCACCGACATGGTCGCGGTCAGACCCGGAATGGCGCCGATCACCGTGCCGGCGACAACGCCGAACAGGGCGAAGGCCAGATTGAGCGGCGTCAGCGCGGTGAGCAGATGCTCAAGCCCTGCCATGAAACGTCTCCGTGGAAAATGAAAGGGGCCGCCTGGGCGGCCTTGAGGCAAGTGGCCGTGGGCCGGTTCCGCTGAATCTTACCAGAGGACCGGCCCACGGGTGATACTTGATGCTTACTTCAGCATGCCCGCTTCCTTGGCGGCGGCGGTCACGTCCTTGGCGAAGGAGGACAGGAAGTCGTCCGCCGACTTGCCGTAGGCGTAATCGACCGGCGCGAAGCCGCCTTCTTCCATCTTCTTGAGGAAGGCCGGGTCTTCGTTGACCGCCTTGATCATGGCCGTCAGCTTCTGGCGGACCGGTTCCGGCGTCGATTTCGGCACGGCGATGCCGCGATAGGCGCCGGACACGATGTCGATGCCCAGTTCCTTGAAGGTCGGCACGTCGGGGAAGCGGGGATGGCGCTTTTCCATGGCGACGGCCAAAAGGCGCGTTTTCTCATAGTTGGCGGCCACGGTGGTGAAGGCCATGGCGGCGGTCACCTGCTTGCCCATCAGGGCGGCGACGCTGGCACCCGTGCCCTTGAAGGGAACGTAGGTGGATTTCACGCCGGCCAGCTTGTCGAAACGGACCTGCGCCAGATGCGGCGCCGTGCCCTTGCCCGAGCCGGAGAAGATCAGCTTGCCCGGGTTTTCCTTGGCGAACGCGATCAGGTCCTGCAGCGTCTTGAAGGGGCTGTCGTCGGTCACCACGATGGCGTCGGGGGTGTAGTGGAACCAGTACAGCATGGTGATGTCGTCGGTCTTGTAGCCGACGTCTTTCTGCTGCGGCTGCAGGACGATGTGCGGCAGGTTGACGCCCATCATGGTGTAGCCGTCGCCCTTCAGCGAATTCAGGCCGGCCCAGCCGACGGCGCCGCCGGCGCCGGGCTTGTAGGAAATGACCAGGTCCTGGCCGAATTTGTCCTTGAAGAAGGGCTGCTGCATGCGGGCGGTGATGTCGGATTCGCCGCCGGGGCCGAAGGGAATGATGTAGCTGATGGGCTTTTCCGGATATTCGGCCTGGGCCGGCGCGGATTGGGCGGTCATGCCGATGCCTGCGGCAAGCGCCAGGGCAGCCCCCGTCAATACGAGAGAGCGTCGGGTGGTCTTCATGGTTGGTTCCTCCAGATGGGGTTGGTGATCGAAGTTCGGTCGTTCTTGTTCTTGTTATTCTTGGCGGGACCGCCGGGGCATCCGGCGGCCGTTTGCGGCCCGCGCCGGGCGCCTATCCCATAGCCCCGTCCGGGGTCGGGGACAAGTCGATTTCGAGGCGGACCACGTCACCGCGGTAGGTGATTTCGGCAACGTAGATACAGGTACCGGCCCGGTCGCCGATCGTCCGGCGCACGTTGGCGACGGGGGCGCCCAGGGGCAGGTCCAGACGTTCGGCGGCTTCCTGTCCGGCGCCGTCGACGGTCAGGGTCTGATGCACCTTGCCGATGGCGATATCGGGCATGGCGGCCAGCATGGGGACCACGATGTTGCTGCGGAACTGGTCGGGGGCGCGCAGGTAGATGTCGGCGGCCAGATAGATGTCGATCAGGCAGAACGGCTCGTCGTCCCGGTAATGCACGCGCTTGATGTGCTGATAGGCAGTCGCCGGCTTGCCCTCGCCGTCGAGGATGCGGGGCTGACGCTCGGCGCTTTCGACCAGGATCAGCTTCGGCTGCAGGGGCTCGACCATGCGCACGAAGGATTTCCAGTCCGACGCCAGGGGCAGCCAGCGCTGCTCCCGCGGCTCGCTCTCGACAAAGGTGCCGAGCCCGTGGCGGCGCTTGACCAGGCCCTCAGATTCGAGAAGCCCGATGGCCTGGCGCATGGTCGCCCGCGCCACGTTGAAGCGGACGGCAAGGTCGTCAATGGCGGGAAGCTGCTGACCCAGGGACCACGCACCGGCCTCGATCTCGCCGCGCAGGGTGTTGGCGACCTGGGCGTAGAGCGGCATGGTGTGGCGGCGGGCGCGGGGCGGCAGCATGAATGTCGATCCGGCGTTGCGGTTACGTTGTGCCGATAATATAGTCGTATGGACTTATGGATGTCTATCACTGAAGGAAATTTCATGGCACTGAACGGTTCTTCCGCGTCATCGACGGCACGGCCTTTTCCCACGGGCGCGCTGCGTCTGCGCCGTATCGACGTCTGGGCCTTGCGGGTCGCCATCCAACGGCCCGTGGAAACCTCGTTCGGCATCATGCGCGACCGCCCGGCCGTGTTCCTGCGGATCGAAGGAGCCGATGGTTCCTTCGGATTCGGGGAAATCTGGTGCAATTTCCCCAGCTGCGGCGCCGAACACCGGGTTCGCATGGCCGTGGACGAACTGGCGCCGCTCCTGGCTGGGCGCGATCTGGCCTCGCCCGCCGAGGCCTATGCCCTGATGTGGGAAAAGACCCGCGTGCGGGTGCTGCAAACCGGGGAACCGGGGCCCTATTCCCAGGCCATCGCCGGCATCGACATGGCGCTGTGGGATTTGGCGGCGCGCGCCGCCGGCCGGCCCCTGCGCCACTTCATCGCCGATGATGCGGTGGATCGTGTGCCAGCCTATGCCAGCGGCATCCATATCGGCATCGCGGCCGATGTGGTGCCCGAATTCCGCGCCGCCGGGTTCCGCAATTTCAAAGTCAAGGTCGGCTTCGACACGGCGCAAGACATCGCCGGCATCAAGGCCCTGAAGGCAACCCTGCAGCCGGGCGAGCGCCTGTTTTCCGACGCCAATCAGGCCTGGGGCCTGGATGCGGCCCTGGATTTCGCCCAGGGAGCGCGGGACCTGGGCCTCGACTGGCTGGAAGAACCCTTGCGCGCCGATGCGCCGGCGGGGGACTGGGCGCGGCTGGCGGCGGAGGGCGGCGTTCCGCTCGCGGCCGGGGAGAACTTCACGGGCGTGGAGGATTTCGATGCCGCCGTGGCGGCGGGGTCGCTCGCCTATATCCAGCCCGACATGGCGAAATGGGGCGGCGTCACCGGCTGCCTGCCCGTGGCCCGGGCCATTCTGGCGGGCGGGCGGACGTACTGCCCCCATTACCTGGGCGGCGGCATCGGACTGCTGGCCTCGGCCAATCTGCTGGCCGCCGTCGGCGGCCCGGGGCTACTCGAGGTCGACGCCAACCCGAACCCCCTGCGGTCCGACATTCCCGGCATGACCTTGATGGACGGGCGGATCGAACTGGGTCCCGCGCCGGGCCTGGGGATCGAAGCCTTGCCCGATAGCCTGCTGCCGCAGGTGACCCTGCACCAGACCTGGGCGGCCTAGCCGCCCGGAGCTACGGCCGGGGTTTCCCCGCAGCCCGGAAAGCTGGTAAATACACCGGAAGATTGGAAAATAACCGGGCAGGAATTCCAGGGTCCATGACGCGCAACCCCAAGGTCATTTCGTTCTTCGACGACCGCACCTTCACCATCACCCATATCGTCATGTGCCCGGAAACGGGCGCGACCGCCGTTATCGATCCGGTGCTGGATTACGACGCGGCGGCCGGGCGGACCTACCGGGAAAGTGCCGAGGCCGTGGTCAACCAGATCGGCCAGGACGACCTGACCGTGGAATGGGTGCTGGAAACCCATGTTCATGCCGACCATCTGACCGCGGCACCCTTCGTGAAGGACAGCCTGGGCGGGCGCCTGGGGATCGGCGGCAGGGTCGGCCTGGTGCAGGCCGCGTTCAAGAAGATCTATAACGCCGAGGATACCTTCGCCACGGACGGGTCGCAGTTCGACCACCTGTTCGCCGATGGCGAGGAATTCAAGATCGGCAATCTGACGGCGCGGGTCATGCACACGCCGGGCCATACGCCGGCCTGCGTCACCTACGTGATCGGCGACGCAGCCTTCGTCGGCGACACTCTGTTCGCGCCCGATTACGGCACGGCGCGCTGCGACTTTCCCGGCGGCGACGCGCGTCAGCTTTATGCCTCGATCCAGAAGATCCTGGCACTGCCCGACGAGACGCGCCTATTCCTGTGCCACGACTACATGCCGGGTGGGCGCGACGTGGTCATGCATACGACCGTCGCCGAACAGAAGGCGGCCAACGTGCACCTGAAGGACTGCGCCGACGCCGAGGCCTTCGCCGCCATGCGCAACGGCCGCGACGCCAAGCTGAACATGCCGGCGCTGATCATCCCGTCCGTGCAGGTCAACATGCGGGGCGGTGCCCTGCCGCCGGCGGACGACAACGGCGTCGCCTATCTGAAGACGCCCATAAATCTGCTGTAACGGGCGGCGGTCCGGGTTTCCCGGCCATGGGCCGGTGAAGTTTCCGAATGTCTATCGCCGATGGGACAGCCGCCCGCGCCTGTGTTACGATTTTGACAGATGAAACGGGCTGGACTGGCTAGGCGCAGTAATGGCCGAATTCAAGCCTCACGGCACGCGGCTTGTATCGCTTCCCCTTGCGGACCTTAAATCCGAGGACCTGCTGTCCGCGCTTGACCTGTGGCGGAGCTGGTGTGGCGGTCGTGACGCGCCCGTTTGGGCCGACGTCAATCTGTCCGCCTTTCCGCCCAAGCTTCTGCCCATGGCGACGGTCGTCGACGTCATCGACGGCGGCAAGGATTTCAAATACCGCTACTGGGGGTCGGAGTTGTCGCGCCTGTTCAAGCGCGAGGAAACGGGTGTGCTGTTGTCCGAACATGTGGTCAATCAGTCGGGACACATCCGGTTCAGCCAGTTCTGGGAAGTGGTCGTCCAGGTTCGCCCGCTTCTGTTCATGACGATCTTCGAGCGTGTCGAGGGCGTGATGGCGGAAAAGCTGAACCTGCGCCTGCCTGTCATCGATGACGCGGGCGCCGTGGACAAGATCATCTCGCTCAGTGTCTTGGACCGGGTCGGGATTCAGGATTTCGAGGATCTGAGCGAGCATTGGCAGGCCGAGATCGCCGGCTGAGGCGCGTCAGCCGCCCTTGATGGCCGGGAACACGGTGACCTCATCCCCTTCCGACAAAGGTACGTCCGCGCGCCCGGCAATGGGCACGGCATCCTCGTTCAGCATGGTCATATAGGCCTCGCCGATGCCGTCGGGCAGTTTCAACTGCGTGATCAGGTCTTCCAGGCTGGCGCCGTCGGCCAGGGTGAAGGCACCCACGCCGTTGCCGTCGAATCCCGGCGGGGAGAACGGGTCCATGGCGATCAGCTTGACCGTGACCTTCATGATCCGGCCGCTCAGGCCAGGCCCAGGCGGGACAGCGTCTGGGTCGTCGGCTCCCCATCGGGGGTCCAGCCGCGCAGTTCGTAATATTCCGGCAGCATCTTGGCCAATTCGGCGACATGGCCCTTGCCGGCACCGCCCTTGGCCGGTTCGGTCAGCACCCGTTTCGGCAGGGTGTCGTCCTTGGCCGTAAAGCCGGCGGCGTTGTTGAACAGGCGCTCCAGGTTGTAGATGCGCTCCCCCAGTTCCAGCAGGCGCTCGACCGTCCAGTCGCCGTCGCAGGCGGCGTCGATCTGGTCGGCATAATCGGGCGCACCCCATGCCGCCTTGGTGAAGGTGCAGAGGCCCGAGGAATCGATGGCGGCGATGTAATCCTGGCTGTCCTTGACGATCTTGGCCTTGCCGTCCGGGGTGACGCGCTGGAAGTCGTCCTGGAACGGGGCGGCCTTCAAGTGACAGGCGCCCCGGTTCGAGGTCGCATAGCCCAGGGCCATGCCCTGCATGGCGCGGGGATCGTAGCCGGGGAATTCCTGGCCCTTCACGACCATGGCGAATTCGGGATGGCCGTATTTTTCGCACAGTCGCAGGGCGCCCAAACCCAGGTCCTTGCCGAAGCCCTGGGCCGTGCCCGTGACCTCGGCCGCCCAACACAGGGCCTCCGCGTTGCCGAAGGAAAAGTCGCGGCCTTCGGTCTGTTCCGTGGTGATGGCCCCCTCCATGAACAGTTCCATGGCGGCGGCGACCGTGGCGCCGAAGGAAATGGGGTCCATGCCGTGCTCGTTACAGAGGGCGGAGGCGTAGGTCGCGGCCTCCACGTCCTGCACGCCGCACATGGGGCCGACGGCATAGGCGGATTCGTATTCCAGGCCGCCGGTCACGCCGGAATAGCGCGCCTTGCCCTTGATGGAGAAATGGTCCGGGTCGATCTTGGCCATGCGCCCGCAGCCGATGGAGCAGGCGAAGCAGGCCTTGTTGCCCTGATAAGGGGCCTCGCCGTCGGATTTCCGCACCGTATGCTGCTTCTTCACGTTGACGTCGGCGATGTGCTCGAACTGCACCTCGCGGCAATTGAGGGTCGGCAGCGACCCGTGGGCCTGGGTCACGTCCATCATGGCCATGGTGCCGAGCCCGGAATAGCGCGCGCGGGCGGGCGAGGGGTCCAGGATCTTCCGCTTCTCGCGGGTCACGTCCAGGAACCGCTTGGGATCGTTCACGGCAACGCCGGTGGTGCCGCGCACGGCCACGGCCTTCAGCAGCTTCGATCCCATGACCGCGCCGACGCCGGAACGCCCGGCGGCGCGGTCGCGGTCGTTCATGATGCAGGCATAGCGCGACAGGCCCTCGCCGGCACCGCCGATCGAGGCGATGCGGATCAAGGGATCCTGGTGGCGCTTCCTGATGGCGTCTTCCGTGTCCCACACGGTTTCGCCCCAGATGAAGCCTTCGGCGTCGAGCAGTTCGGCCTGATCGTCGACCAGCATCAGGTAGACCGGCTTGGCCGACTTGCCTTCGATGATGACCATGTCCCAGCCGGCCTGCTTCAATTCGCCGCCGAACTGCCCGCCCGAGTTGGAACAGGCGACGGTGCCCGTCAGCGGCCCCTTGGTGACCACGGAATAGCGCCCGCCCGTGGACGCGCAGGTCCCGGTCAGCGGGCCGGTGACGAAAATCAGCTTGTTGTCGGGGCTCAGGGGATCGACCTTGGGGTCGATTTCCTCATACAGGTACTTGGTGCCCAGGCCGCGCTGGCCCAGGTACAGCTTGACCCAGTCCATGTTGAGCGGTTCCGGGGTGCAGGTGCCTTTGGTCAGGTTCACCCGAAGCAGTTTGCCATGCCAAGCCACGGTCGGTCTCCGTCATGAGGAATGCAGGATGCGATTCCTTAGGTGTAGGAAATCCCCGTCTCTGTTACCAGTGGCAAAAGCACGGAAGGCGGTCGGGCGGGGGCCGGACGGGGTGTGCGGCCGATTATCTGGCTGTGGTATTCACACATTTGCATGCCACCTAAGTGGTGGAATTCATCGGCTGGCCTATCGTCCTGTTGCCGATCGGAGGCGACTAATAGACTATGATCCATAATGAAAATGGCGTGCTCCACCGTTGGCGGAGCCTGCTTTTAATATGTGGTAGATGGCAGCTTAATTGAACGCGAAGACAACACGGGTATTTTCCTGGCTCGCCAATCTGGTCGCCGTCTGCATGATCGCGGCGTTGGTTGCGTTCGGGTACACGGTTGTCGACAAGTTCCGCAGCGTCAACGAATCCTGGAACACATTCAACGAACGGGCGACGGCGACGAATCAATTGTTGCTCAAGCTGCAGGAAGAAATCGGTTACGGCGGTTTCATCCATAATTTCAAGAACTACATTCTTCGCCGGGATAGCGCGGCCGGGTTTCAGACGGCCAACGATGTCGCCCGGATCGAGGAAACGCTCGATATTCTGCGGTCCGTGCTGAGAGATCCGGAGGAAAAGAAAGCCCTCGGTCGCATCGATCAGGTCTTCCGGAATTATTTCGACAACTTCAAGATGGCGGAACAACTGGTCCAGTCGGGCCACAAGCCGACCTATATCGACGCCCTGGTCAAGGTCGACGACCGTCCCGCGATCACGGCGTTTAAAGACCTTGCTGAAATCGCGCGCAACCGCAGCGAGATAATCACGAAGCAGACGGAAGCCAGTCTGAAATCGGCGATTGATTTCCTGTCCTGGGGCGGCCTGTTGATCGCGTTCATCATTCTGGTCACGGTCATGATCAACCTGTTCCTGCGCCGGATCGTTTCCGACAACGCAAAGATTCAGGCGGCCGATCAGGCGAAATCTGAATTCCTCGCCAACATGAGCCACGAAATCCGCACGCCGCTCAACGCCATTGTCGGGCTGTCCGGATTGGCCCTGCGCACGGAGTTGACGGAACAGCAGCGTGATTATCTGGACAAGGTCCAGACCTCATCCCAGGCCCTGTTGGGGATCATCAACGACATCCTCGATTTTTCGAAGATCGAGGCGGGCAAGCTCGATGTCGAAGAAATCGATTTCCAACTCGACCGGGTGTTCGAGGATCTGTCCGATATGATGATCTCCCGGGCGTCGGATAAGCCCCTTGAAATGGCGTTCCGCATCGATCCCGATACGCCGCTCGATCTGCGCGGCGATCCGTTGCGTCTGGGACAGATCCTGATCAACCTGACCAGCAACGCAATCAAGTTCACGGAACAGGGCGAAATTCTGGTCGAGGTCAGGTTCCGGGGCCTGGAAGGCGACAAGGTGCACCTGCGTTTCGAAATCTCCGACACCGGCATCGGCATGACGAAGGAACAGGCCGCCGGATTATTCCAACCGTTCAGCCAGGCCGATGAATCGACGACGCGCCGGTTCGGCGGCACGGGCCTGGGGCTCGCCATCTGCAAGAATTTGGTTGCCCTGATGGGCGGCGAAATCGGTGTTCACAGCACGCCGGGGCAGGGCAGCACCTTCTGGTTCACGGCCACGGTCAGGCGCGCGGTCGTCCCCGTTCGGCGCCGTCAGCCGTCTCCCGACCTTCGCGGCCTGCGGGTTCTTGTCGTCGACGACAACCAGACGGCGCGCACGATCCTGACCGAAGCCCTGCAGGCCATGTCGTTCAACGCGACCGCCGTGCATTCCGGTGAGGCGGCCCTGGCCGAACTGAGCCGGTCCGTGACCGACGGTGATCCGGCACCCTATCGGCTGGTGCTCATGGATTGGTCGATGCCGGGGTTTGATGGGATCGAGACGATACAAGAGATCAAGAAGATCGATGGACTGGAAGCCCTGCCGACCGTCATTGTTGTTACCGCCTTTGGCCGCGATCAGGTTCGGGATAAGGCCCAGGAGGTCGGTGCCGCGGGATTTCTCGTCAAGCCGGTCAACCAATCGACCTTGTTTGATGCGATCATGGATATTTTCGGAAAGGATGCGTCGGAATCGACCATGGAGCGCCCGCGCGGCGGCCGGTCAGGGGGGAAGGTCAAACTGTCGGGCATGCGCGTTCTGCTGGCCGAGGATAACGAGATCAATCAGCTTGTCGCCGCCGAAATCCTTCAGGCCGAAGGCATCGAGGTCGATATCGCCCCGAACGGCCGCGAGGCCTTTCGGATGGTCAAGGGACGGCACTATGACGCGGTGCTGATGGACCTTCAGATGCCCGAAGTGGATGGCTTCGAGGCCACTCAGTTGATCCGCGAGGACCGGCGCTTTCAACGGCTGCCCATCATCGCCATGACCGCCCATGCCATGGTCGAGGAGCGGGCGAAATGCCTGGCATCGGGTATGAACGATCATGTCCCCAAGCCGGTCGATCCGGACGTCCTGTTTGCCGCCCTGACGAAATGGATCAAGTCTCCGGAACCGGCGCAGGCGCCCGGCAAACCCCAGGTACAGTCCATGAAAAACGATCAAACTCCCGTGCTGCCGGACGAGATCGCCGGGTTCGACATGGCGGCGGCGCGCATGGCGCTCGGCAACAACGACGCCCTGCTGGCCCGTCTGTTTGGGGATTTCCTTGCCAAATACACCACATACGGGGACATGATCGTCGACGCCCTGAAGGCGGGCGACACGGAAACCGCGGGACGTACCGCACATTCGCTGAAAGGGGTCAGCGGCACCCTTTGCGCCACGCGGGTATATGAAGCCGCAACGGCCGTGGACGCCGCCTTGCGCGACGATCCCGCGGGCGAGGGAGTCCAAGGGTTGCTGGACGAACTGTGCGAGGCCCTCGGCGAGGTCGATCAATCGTTGTCCCGGGCGCTCGGCAAGGACTGACCGCCGCCTTGCGGCGGCCCCGCAAATCAGATCAGGCGGCGGCGGATCTGGGCATCGACCACGGCCAGGGCGCTCATGTTGACGATCCCGCGTGCCGTCACGGCGCTGGTCAGCACATGGGCCGGCATGTCCGTGCCGATAAGTATCGGCCCGATGGGCAGGCCGTTATCCAGGGTCTTCAACAGGTTGAAGGCGCTGTTGGCGGCTTCCCGGTCGGGAAACACCAATAGATTGGCCATGCCCTTGAGCCGCGAATTGGGGAACACGCGGTTGCGCACGTCTTCGTCGATGGCGGCGTCGGCCTGCATTTCGCCCTCGACCTCCAGGTCCGGGGCCTGTTCGCGGACCATGCGCAGCGCATCCCGCATCTTCTGGGCGCAGGGCGTATCGTCGGCGCCGAAGTTGGAATGGGATAACAGGGCGACCTTGGGCGTTTCGCCGAAGCTCTGCACGAATTCCGCCGACAGCAAGGCCATTTCCGCGACTTCCTCGGCCGAGGGATTTTGGGTCACCTGAGTGTCGACCAGGAAGAACGTGCCCTTGGGCAGCAGCAGAACGCTGAGCGCCGAGACATCGCGCACGCCCGGCGCCTTGCCGACCACGTCCATCATGTAGCGCAGATGATAGTCGTAACGCCCGATGACGCCGCACAGCATGGCGTCGGCCTCGCCGCGCTTCAGCATGGTCGCCGCGATCACCGTGTTGTTGGTGCGCACGATCTGGCGCGCTGCCCCCGGCGACACGCCCTTGCGTTCCATCAGCGCGTGGTAGCTGCGCCAATAGGCCTCATAACGGGGGTCGTTCTCCGGATTGCAGATTTCGAAATCCTTTTCCGGCTGGATGCGCAGGCCCAGGCGTTCGATGCGCATCTCGATCACGTCAGGCCGGCCGATCAGGATCGGTTTGGCGATGCCTTCGTCGACCAGGACCTGGGTCGCGCGCAGCACGCGGTGGCTTTCGCCCTCGGCGATAACCAGACGCTTGGGGTCCTGCTTGGCGCGCTCGAAGATCGGCTTCATAAGCATGCCGGAGCGGAACACGAAGCGTTCAAGCTGGTCGCGGTAGGCCTCGAAATTTTCAATCGGATGCTTGGCGACGCCGGAATCCATGGCCGCCTTGGCCACGGCGGTGGCGACCTCGACGATCAGGCGCATGTCGAAAGGCTTGGGCAAAAGGTATTCGGGGCCGAACCGCAGGTCCTCGCCCGAATAGGTGCGGGCCACGGTCTCGGAGCTTTCCGCCATGGTCAGGTCGGCGATGGCCTTGACCGCGGCCAGCTTCATTTCCTCGTTGATGGTCGTGGCCCCGCAATCGAGAGCACCCCGGAAGATGAAGGGGAAGCAGAGCACGTTGTTGACCTGGTTGGGATAGTCCGACCGGCCTGTGCAGATGACGGCCTGCGGGTTCGCGGCGCGCGCGTCCTCGGGCAGGATTTCCGGGTCCGGATTGGCCAGCGCCATGATGAACGGGCGGTCGGCCATGGATTCGACCATGTCCTTCTTGAGGATGCCGCCGGCGGACAGGCCCAGGAACACATCGGCCCCGGCAACGGCTTCCGCCAGGGTGCGGGCATTGGTGCTGGCCGCGTATTGGGCTTTCTGTTCCGTCATGTCCTCGGTGCGGCCGTCGAACACCACGCCGACATGATCGACCAGGGTGATGTTCTCGCGCTTCACGCCCATGGACACCATCAGGTTCAGGCAGGCGATGCCGGCGGCGCCGCCGCCCGTGGACACGACCTTGACCTTGGACATTTCCTTTCCGACCACGCGCAATCCGTTGGTCATCGCGGCGCAGACGACGATGGCGGTGCCGTGCTGGTCATCGTGGAACACGGGAATGCCCATGCGCTTTTTCAGCGTTTCTTCCAGGATGAAGCATTCCGGCGACTTGAAGTCTTCCAGGTTGATGGCGCCGAAGGTCGGTTCCATGGCGGCGATGATGTCGGCCAGCTTTTCCGGATCGGTCTCGTTCAGTTCGATGTCGAACACGTTGATCCCGGCGAACTTCTTGAACAGGACGGCCTTACCCTCCATCACCGGCTTGGCCGCCAGGCCGCCGATGTTGCCCAGGCCCAGAACGGCGGTGCCGTTGGAGATCACGGCGACCAGGTTTTGCCGGCCGGTCAGCTTGGCCGCCTGCTCCGGATCGTCCTTGATGGCCAGGCAGGCGAAGGCGACGCCCGGCGAATAGGCCAGGGCCAGGTCGCTCTGCGTCGCCAGCGGTTTTGTGGGGGTGATCTCCAGTTTTCCGGGCACGGGCTCCGCATGAAAACGAAGCGCCCGTTCCTTCAGGGTGTCATCCATCCCAAACCTCTTTTCTTATTCATTACGTGTTGATTGCGAGAAAGGTCTTGTAAGCCTGCTCGCTAATCGGCAGAAAGACAACGAATTTCATGTTAGGGACCCTCCCTTGAACGCCGACCTTCGCCTTGAGCCCAACGCCGTGCTGCCAAAGGTCATCGGTCACCGCGGCGCCGCCGGTCACGCGCCGGAAAACACGCTGTCGGGCCTGCGCAGGGCCCATGAACTGGGCGTGTCCTGGGTTGAATTCGACGTCATGCTGACGGCCGAAGGCACGCCCGTTCTGATCCACGACGAAACCCTGGAGCGCACGACCGGGGCCGCCGGACGTGTCACGGATCATCGTTGGGAGGATCTGCGCAACCTCGACGCTGGATCCTGGTTCGGCACGGGCTTCGGCGGCGAACGCATTCCTTCCCTGCATCAGGCGCTGGCGGTCCTTGCCCGAACGGGGTTGGGCGCCAACGTGGAACTGAAACCGGCCGTGGACCAGGATGCCACCACGGGGGTCATCACGGCCAAGACTCTGCAGGAAAACTGGCCCTCCAGTCTGCCGAAACCCCTGTTGTCGAGCTTTTCCGAAAAGGCCTTGGCCGCCGCCGCCGACCAGGCGCCGGAATTTCCGCGCGCGGTATTGGTCGAGGACGTGCCGGAGGATTGGCAGGTGCGCTGCGACGCGCTGGGTGCGGCCGGCTTGCATGCCGATGTCCGCCATCTGACCGAGGCGCAGGCGCGGGACGTCATCGACGCGGGTTATACGCTCCGCGTCTACACGGTCAACGACCAGGCCACGGCGGAACGCCTTTTCGCCTGGGGGGTGGAAAGCGTGTTCAGCGATTATCCGGACAGGATAACCCCGCCATGACGGCCGGCGGCGGGGTGCCGGCGGGGGGCTTCTGATGGCGATCATGGCGGCCATGCAGGGGTCCTCGGCGCCGGGCCGCGCCATCGCGCTGGCGGTCGCCGGCGGCGCGCTTTTGACGATTTCCGATGCGGGCTTGAAATACCTGGCGGGCGACCTGCCACCGGGACAAATCATGTTCGTGCGCGGCGTCATTGCCGGTTTCGCGTTGATCATGGCGACACTGGGCACCCGGGGGGCGGCGGCGCTCAGGCCCCGCAAATGGGGCCTGCATGCGGCGCGGGGATTGATGGCGGCAATGGCGACCTTCACCTACCTGGTCGGCATCGGCAGCCTGCCGCTGGCCACGGCGACCTCGATCCTGTTCGCCAGCCCGATCCTGCTGACGGCCATGGCGCCGGTGTTCATCGGTGAAAGCGTCGGCTGGCGGCGTTGGCTGGCCGTCATCGCCGGCTTTATCGGCGTGTTGATCATCGTGCGGCCGGCGGGCGACGCCTTCCAATGGGCGGCGGTGATGATCCTGCTGGCGGCGTTCGGCGAATCGGTCCGCGACCTGATCACTCGGGGTGCGTCGGGCCGGGAAACCACCCATTCCATGCTGTTCTCGATGATGGTGGTGGTCGGCCTGGCCGGCCTGTTCGTGCCGCCCTACGACTGGCCGCCGCTGTCGGGTGTGAACTGGCTGTTGATCATCATGGCCAGCCTGATCTGGACCTCGGCCCATTTCCTGCTGATCGAAGCGTTTCAGTACGGCGAGGCGGCCCTGCTCGCCCCCTTCCGCTACTGCAACCTGTTCTTCGCGGCGATCCTGGGCTTTCTCATCTGGGGCGACCTGCCCGATTGGCTGACCTGGGCGGGCAGCGCGGTGATCATCGCCTCGGGCCTGTACATCCTGCACCGTGAGGTTCTGCGCAAGGCGCCGGTCATGGCCGCCGACCCGGTCCATGACACGCCTGCGGAAGACAATGTGGAGCCGCCGCGATGAACGCCATCTTCATGGGGATCGTCGGAATCGCCTTCGCCATGGGGGCCGTGCGCCAGATCGTCTGGGACGGCGTCGGCGAAGCGCCCATGGCGGTGCTCGGCAAGGCCATGATCGACGCCGCCGGCGGATCGGTGACGCTCGCCATCGGCCTGGTCGGGGTGATGGCCCTGTTTCTGGGCCTGATGAAGGTGGCGGAGGAGGGCGGCCTGCTGCGCATCATCGCCAAGGTTCTGCGCCCCCTGATGGTGCGCCTGTTTCCCGACGTACCGGCCGATCATCCGGCCATGGGCTCGATGATTCTCAACATGTCGGCCAACGCGCTGGGCCTCGGCAACGCGGCGACGCCCTTCGGCATCCGCGCCATGCAGCAACTGGACGAACTGAACCCCCACAAAGGCACGGCGACCAACGCCATGGCCCTGTTCCTCGCCATCAACACCTCGTCGGTCACCCTGTTGCCCACGGGGGTCATCGCGCTGCGCGCCGCCGCCGGGTCCACGGACCCGGCCGGGATCGTGCCGACCACCCTGTTCGCGACCATCTGTTCGACGGCCATCGCGATCATCACGGCCAAGCTGCTGGCCCCCCGTTTCGCGGTGCCGGCGGGGTCCGCCGAGGGCGGGGGGGATGTTTCCCCGCCGACCGAGGAGGCGGTGCTGGAAGCGACCGAGGACATGGACGGCGCGGGGTCGGATGCCTATCCCCTTTGGGTGTCGGTGACGGCCCTGGCGGCGGTCGGGGCCCTGGTGCCGCTGACTGTGGTGTATGGGCGCGAAATCGCGCCCTGGATCATCCCCGGCCTGATGGTGGCGCTGCTGGGTTTCGGCGCGGCCAAGCGGGTCGCGGTCTATGAATGCTTCGTCGAGGGGGCCAAGGACGGCTTCAACGTGGCGCTGCGCATCATTCCCTACCTGGTGGCGATCCTGACCGCCGTCGCCATGTTCCGCGCCTCGGGCGCCATGGACGCGGTCGTCGGGCCGCTCGGCGCCGTGACCGGCCTGATCGGCCTGCCGGCGGAAGCCCTGCCCATGGCGCTGCTGCGTCCGCTGTCGGGCTCGGGCGCCTACGGCGTGCTCGCCTCCATCATCCAGGATCCGGCCCATGGACCGGACAGCCTGGTGGGGTATCTGGTGTCGACCTTCCAGGGGTCTACGGAAACCACCTTCTACGTTCTTGCCGTCTATTTCGGCGCGGTCGGCATCCGCCGCATCCGCCATGCCCTGTTCGCGGCCCTGCTGGCCGACGTGGTGGGGATCGGCGCCGCCGTGTTCATCGTCAATCAACTCTACGGCTAGAACGCCGCGCCTCAACCCAACGAAGGGTTTCCCCGATGCCTCTCATGACCGCCGTCAATGGTTCCAGTGCGCCCGGCCGCGCGATTTTGGCGATGATCGGGGGCGGCCTGCTGGTCACAGGCAATGACGCGGCCATGAAGTGGCTGGTGTCGGGATATCCCGTGGGCCAGCTTCTGTTCATCCGCGGCATGTTCGCCTTCGTCGCCATCGCCTTTTTCGTGCGGTTCTACGGCGGGCTTGCCAGCCTGCGGATCAGCAACCCCCGGTTCCACGTGATGCGCGGCCTGTTGGTCGTGTTCGGCACCGTCGTTTTCATCACCGGCCTGGGTCATCTGACCCTCGCCGACGCAATCGCGGTGGTCTATGCCGGGCCGATGTTCGTGACGGCGCTGGCGCCGCTTCTGATCGGCGAGGCCGTGGGCTGGCGGCGTTGGCTGGCGGTCATGGGCGGGTTCATCGGCGTGATGATCATCATCCGGCCGGGGACCGAGGCCATGCAATGGGCCGTGATTTTCCCCCTGGCGGCGGCCCTGGCGGGGGCGCTGCGCGACCTGATTACCCGCAGCGCCGCGGCGACGGAACACTCCAACGCCTTGCTGGCGACCAGCACGGCGGCGGCCACGGCCGCAGGCTTGTGCACCTTGCCGTTCGGCTGGACGGCGGTTCCCCTTGAGGATCTGGGCGTGATGGCGTTATCCGGCCTGCTTCTGGGGTCCGCGCATTTTCTCATGATCGAAAGCTTTCGCTACGGCGAGGCCGGACTGGTCGTGCCCTTCAAGTACCTCAACATGGTCTTCGCCGTGACGCTGGGATTTGTCCTGTGGGGTGAACTTCCCGATGCCTGGACCTGGACGGGGTCGGGCGTGTTGATCACCAGCGGGCTTTACATCCTGCACCGCGAGCGCATACGCCACCGCACCCCGACGCTGCCATCCGATGCGCATGGCGCGGGGCCGGTCGGACGGCAGCCCGACTGAGTTGCTGATTACTTCGCGGGGGCGATCTCGAGCGGCGATCCCGCGGGTAGGCCGCCCGGGAAGGTCGGGGCTTCCGGCTTGGTGATGTCCGCCGGCAGGGCCTGCTTCAGGGCGTCGCGGGCGACGATCGCCTTCTGGTCGCCGTTTTCGGCGGCGGCGCTGATCCACTTGTAGGCCAGACGGTCGTCCTTGGGAACGCCCTGGCCGTTGTAATAGAGGATGCCCAGGTTGTACTGGGCGGCGGCGTTGTTTTTCTCCGCCGAGCGGCCGAACCATTCCGCCGCCTTGGCATAGTCCTTGGCGACGCCGGTGCCGTTGTAGTGCATGACCCCGATGGAATACTGCGCCCCCGGATGGCCGCCGATGGCGGCCTGGGCGAACAGCTTGGCGGCCTCGGCCTTCTGGTCCTGGGTCTTGGCGTCGGCGAACAGGGACAGGGCGCGCTTGTAGGTCAGGTCGGCGGTGGCCTGGCGCTCCTCGACCGTGGCCGGCGGGGCCTCGACCGGCGCGGCGGGCTCGGGCACGGCGGCGGTCTCCGTGGCCGGGGGGGCCGGTTCCGGCTTGGCCTCTTCGGCGGGCGGGTTGGCCAGCGCCATGGGCTTGTCGGTCGCGGCGGGCGGCGGTGGCTCCGGCGGCGCCATGGGTTGTTCCGGGGCGGCCTCGACCATGGGTTTTTCCTCGGCCGGCGGCGGGGCCATGGGCGGCTCCTGGGACATCGACTCGGTGGCGGGCTTGTCCGTCATTGCGGGCGCGTCCGACGGGGCGCCGGCCTGTTCGCCGCCCTCGCGCTGAAGGTCCGGCGGCAGTTTGTCGTCACCGGCCTTGTCCTCGGGCACCTTGGCTTCGCTGGCCGGTTCCGTCGGATCGTCGGCGCGGGCCATGGGTTCCATCTGGGTGACGTGGCGGACCGGCGGCAGGTTCTGCGTGTACTGGGCGGTCAGGTCCATGTCGAAGCGGTCGCGCAGGTCCCACCAGATGGACCGCGCGGTAAAGCCCAGGTCGTCGCCGCTGAAATCGGCCTTGCTCTTGATGGTGCCCTTCAGTTCCATGGCCTTGGCGATCTGCGGTTCGGGCACCCCGGCCGTGCGCAGTTGCGCGGCAAAGGCGTCATCCTCGTAGAACACGGCAAGCCCAACCCCCGCGCCGGCCGCGACGATCAACAGCAGAATGAAACCAATGAACAGTTGCCCCAGGGGGCCTCTGCGCTTCGCCATGCGGCGATCCCTCCTTCTCGCCGAAGCACCTAATCAATTTAATCTAATGTGTTTTTTCGCCCCGTGGAACCCGCCAATAGGCATAGTCCCGTCGTGCCATATGGGTACACGGATTGGGCGGCCTTGTGCATCAGGAATTTCCTTTGTCCCGCGCCTCGGCATGGGCCCTCAGGCCCGACAGGGTGGCGGAGGGGGTGATCGCCTCGGGGTCGGTGCGCAATTCGATCAACGCGGGCGAATCGGCGGCCTTGGCGCGGGCGAAGGCGTCGGCGAACTGGGCCGTTTCCGTGACCACCTCGCCAGTGGCACCATAGGCATTGGCCAGGGCCGCGAAGTCGGGATTGGCCAGCTGCGTGCCCGACACCCGGCTGGGATATTCGCGTTCCTGATGCATGCGGATGGTGCCGTACATGCCGTTGTTGACGACGATGAAAATGACGTTGGCGCCGTATTGCTTGGCCGTCGCCATTTCCTGCGCGGTCATCAGGAAACAGCCGTCGCCGGCAAAGCAGACCACGTCACGCTCCGGATGGCGCAGTTTGGCCGCGACCGCCGCCGGCACGCCATAGCCCATGGACCCGGAGGTCGGCGCCAACTGCGTGGCATAGCCCCGGTAGCGGTAGAAACGGTGAACCCAGGCCGTATAGTTGCCGGCCCCGTTGCAGATCATGGCGTCGGCGGGCAACTGGTCGCGCAGCCAGGCGATGACTTCGCCCATCTGCACGTCGCCCGGTGTCTTCGCGGGCTCGGTCCAGGCCAGGTATTCGTCGTGCGCCGTGCCGGCCCAGTTGTCCCAGCGCCCGGTCACCGGCGCCATGGCCCGGGCGGCGGCGGCGAAGCCGGGCATGCCAGAATTCATGGCCAGTTCGGCGCGGTAGACGCGGCCCAGTTCCTCGGCCCCCGGATGGACATGAACCAGGCGCTGCTTGGGCACCGGAATGTCGAACAGGCTGTAGCCGCCCGTCGTCATTTCACCCAGGCGTGGGCCCACGGCCATGATCAAATCTGACGTCTTGACCCGTTCGGCCAGCTTGGGGTTGATGCCGATGCCGACGTCGCCGGCGTACAGCGGATGGTCGTTGGGCAGCAGGTCCTGGCGGCGGAACGACACGCCGGTCGGGATGTTGTTGGCTTCGGCGAAGGCGCGGATGTCGAGCGCCGCCTGTTCGGTCCAGCTGCCGCCGCCCAGGATCATCAGCGGGCGTTCGGCGGTTTCCATCATGGCCCGCAGTTGGGCCATGGCGTCCGGCCCCGGATGGGCCTGCACGACATGGGCCGGGCCGGGGATGGCGACCTGTTCCAGGACTTCCTCGGTCAGCATGTCTTCCGGCAGGGCCAGCACGACCGGGCCCGGGCGGCCCGACATGGCCGTGTGGAAGGCGTGACTGACGTATTCGGGCACGCGGGCCGGGTCCTCGATCTGGGCGACCCATTTGGCCATTTCACCGAACATGCGGCGGTAGTCGATTTCCTGGAACGCCTCGCGTTCGACCTGATGGCGGGCGACCTGGCCGATGAACAGGATCATCGGCGTCGAATCCTGGAACGCGATATGGACACCGGCGGACGCGTTGGTCGCCCCCGGGCCGCGGGTCACGAAACAGATGCCGGGCTTGCCGGTCATCTTGCCGTCGGCGTCGGCCATGATGGCGGCGCCGCCTTCCTGACGGCAGATCACCAGATCGATGCCCGGCGCGTCGACCATGGCGTCCAGCACGGCGAGATAGCTTTCCCCCGGCACGCAGAAGGCGCGGTCGACCCCGTTGGCGACCAGCGTTTCGACCAGGAGCCGCGCCCCCGTTTGACCCTGTGGCATGGTGATGTTCCTCTTGTCGGCGGTGTTCTTTTGCTTAATCCGCCGGGCCGGCGGCCCTCTGTCTTAACGAAAGATCGGGGCCGGGGGAAGCCGCGTCGATGCCGCAGGCGGTCTCGCCGGAACAGCAGGGATCGACGTTCTGCCCGCAGGTCCGGCATTGGACATGGCCGTGCACGGACACGGGTTCGGACGGCTGATGGCACAGGGGACAGCGCCAGGGCGTATGTGAGGAGGACATGGCGGGCTCCGGCGGGAGAAAGCTTAAATTGTGTACAATCGTCGCCCCAAGCGGTGACAGAGGCCAGCCCGGAATTTAAGATGCCCGCACGCGGGGGGCTTGGGCCCGCCCGCGCCGCGCCGGTGGGGCGCGGAAACCGGACGAATCGATCAGGGAGGCACGCAGAACATGAGCGGCAAGGACATCACCATTCAGGCCAAGGACGGCGGCAGTTTCACGGGATATCTCGCCCTGCCCGAAGGCGGCACGGGCCCCGGCGTCGTGGTCATCCAGGAAATCTTCGGCGTCAACGCGGTGATGCGCGAAATCACCGACGGCATGGCGGCGGCGGGCTATGTGGCGCTTTGCCCCGACCTGTTCTGGCGCCAGGAACCGGGCATCCAGATCACCGACCAGACCGAGGCCGAATGGGCCCGCGCCTTCGAACTGTTCAACGGCTTCGACCTCGACAAGGGCGTCGACGACCTGGACGCGACGGTCGAGACGCTGCGCGGGATCGACGGCTGCACCGGCAAGGTCGGCACCATGGGCTTCTGCCTGGGCGGCCGGCTCGCCTTCCTGACCGCGACCCGGACCAAGGCCGACGCCGCCGTCAGCTACTACGGCGTGATGCTTCCCGATCACACGGGCGAAGCGCTGAAGGCGCCCTGCATGCTGCACATCGCGACCGAGGACGAATTCGTGCCCAAGGACCAGCAGGCCGCCGTCCATGCGGCCCTCGACGGCAACTCCAAGGCCGTGCTGCACGACTATGAGGGCCAGAACCACGCCTTCGCGCGGGTCGGCGGCAAGCATTACGACAAGGCCTCGGCCGATCTGGCGCGCCAAAGGACGCTCGATTTCTTCAAAAATCACCTTGGCTAATAAATTGATTCCCCAGGTGTTTCGCCGCCGGGGACTCGTTTTATTAGAAAAATCAGGCCGGAGTGACTCCGATCACATCATTCGCCGCCGCCTTTTCCTATAAAGGGTACAGATGAGATCCACTCTTACTTGATCCACACCGGGCCGGTTTCACCGCCCGGTGTTTTTTTGTCCGCAGCCGATTGGCCGGCCCGGTGTCTATGAATTAGATCGTGGGGGCCGGTTACACCGCGCGGTGTTTTTTTGTCCGTGCGCCGACCTGTGTGCATGGTTAAATGGCCCGTCTCGACGGAGGGGCCTCCCATGAAAAATCTCGTAATCGCAGTCATTCTTCTCGCCCTCGGCGGCGTTCTCGGCGCGGCGGTTGCCGCGCCGCGCGGCCCGCTTTGGACCTATCACAACGGCAACACCCTGCAGGGGCAGACCGCCCAGTACCGGCAGGGTTTCATGATCGGCGTGGTCGACGGTTACTTGCAGGGCCAGCGCGCCCGGGCGGAAACGGGCGATGACGGTCTGTGGCTGGACAATTGCCTGAGCGCGGGCTGGACGCTCAAGCGCGCCGACCGGGAACTGGCGGAGCGGTTCGAGGCCTCGGTTCCCCTCTATCCCAATCCCGCCGCCGCCATCGTGCTGGATAACCTGAAGGACGCCTGCGGCGCCAGGTAGCCGTTCATGGCGGGCTTTCGCGGAGGGCTCCGCCCGGGTAGACTGTTACCATTCGTTAAGCATAATCCTCACGAGGCACCGCATGCGCACGCCGTCCCCCAGGCTTTTCGAGAGCGAGCCGGATTTCACGCCGACCATCCATATTCGGCCGCGCGTGGACCGGGTCGATCCGCGGCTGAGCGCCCATATCCATCACCTGGTCGAAACCTATCCGCAGGATTCAGTGCGGGTGATCCGCGAATGGATGACTGAAGGACCGGCCCGGCATTTGCGCCATTGAGCGTTTGCGGGCGGGCCAAAACCTTCTACAAAACCCCACCAGATCACCATGACCACCCGCCAGGAGCCCATCCCCTTGCCCGACATCGACCTGAAAGACGCCGCCAGCTTTGATTGGTGGACCGACGTCTCGATCCGCTTTTCCGACCAGGACCCCAATCTGCACGTCAACAACACGGCCTTCGCCCAATATGCCGAGGCCGGCCGCGTCGATTATTTGAACGCCATGCGCCGGCATCTGGGGATCGAGCCGCGCTCGGCCCTGGCCAGCGTGCAGATCAGCTATGTGAACCAACTGCATTATCCGGGCAACGTGCAGGTCGGCACGCGGCTGCTGCGCCTCGGCAACAAGTCCTACACCCTGGGCCAGGGGCTGTTCGCCGGGGACAGGGTGGTCGCAACCTCGGAAGCGGTCCTGGTGTTCTTCGACTACGCCAGGAACGCCAGCCGCGAAGTGCCCGCCGACCTGCGCCGGGCGTTTGAATCCGGGGCTCGCTTGGTTCTCGATTGACCCGATGACCGCGACAGGGCGTCTAGAAATGATGCGTAGCAACATAAATGCAACAAGGCTGTCACAAAAACTTAAATCCTTAAAAATTACATATTTAACAACAAGTTAAATTAATATCAGGCAACATGAGGATGGGCCTGATCAAAAGACTTATTGTGCAATTGCGAAGATGGCGGCAGTTTTTCAGCAGAGATGAATTTTGCCAAAGGTCCAAGTGATCCTGAGGCCAAGCTGAAAAGGGTTGAGCCATGCTGATCGGCCGTACATCCATCCGGTTCCGGACGTTTCTGGGTTTTACGTCGGTGATTGCCCTGATGGCGATGCTGACGGGGTTGTCCGTATATCGGTTCGGCAATGTCGCCCGCACGGGCGATACCCTGATCGGCGGCGTTGAGCAGGTCGGGATCGCCAACAACTTCGCCTTTCGACTTTATGAGTTGTCGGCGACGGTGAATGCCTTCCGCGATTCGAAAAGCGAGGACGATATTCCGGCGATTGCCCAGGCCCTGGAGACAGCCCAGCAGGCCGGGGTTGAAGTTGCGGGCGTGCTGGCCGACCAGGGGGATGAAGAGACGGTCGCGATGCTTGAGGCGGAACAGGAGCGCTACAAAGGTCAACTTGCCGACGTCATCCGGCGCATCAGCGGCGACAAGGAAGGAAGCGACGTGATTCTGCTGGCGGCGGAAAAACTGCCGGCCTCCGCGGACCGTCTGGTTGCGTGGTTGAAGAGTTACGAGGACGGGCGCGCCGCGGATCTGGCCCGGGTGGTTGAGAGCGGCGCGCAGCAGGCCTTGAAGGCCAGCCTGAACCTTGCGGTGTCACGTGATTTGTCCATGGTGCAAACGGCCGCTGATGCGGTTTCGGCCCTCGACAACGCGGTTGTCGCCGTCCGCGCGATGATGAAGGACGCCGGCGTGCCGCGGAGCGATCAGCGGCTTGCCAAGTTCGCGGGCCGCGATGTGGATACCCTGCGCCAAGGCGTCGCGTCATTCGCCGGGTCCATCCAGGGGACGGCGGATTCCTGGAACCTGTTCCGAACCACGATGGATACGCTGCAGGCCAGGATTGAAAATCTGCGCGGTGAGGCGATCGCGCGACAGTCCGTCGATTTGGCCAGCCTGTCGGACGATTCGCGCACGGCCGTGCGGCAGGGTGTACTGTTCGGCGCCGCCGGTGTTCTGCTGGCCGCCATCTTGGCATGGTTGTTGGGGCGCAGCATCGTGTTGCCGCTGAATCGTTTGCGCGACGACGTGTCGGCCATGACGCCTGCACAGGGCGCGGAAGTATCCACCCGATCCCGCGACGAAGTGGCGCAACTGGCCCAGGCCTTCGACATCTTCCGCCGCGAGCACGAGGAGGCCGAACGCCTGCGCCTGGAACGGGATGCCGAACAGCAGCGCCAGTCGCAGCGGGCGACCGTCATCGCCGGCATGACCACGGAATTCGACAACCAGGTCAAACAGGTGTTCGACGCCTTCGGCATCTGCATCCAGCGCATGGGCAATACGGCCCATAGCATGAACGAAAACGCCGAACGCACGACGGAACAGGCCGTTACCGTATCGTCGGCGACGGAACAGGCGGCGACCAACTTCCAGTCGGTCGCGTCGGCGGCGGAGCAGATGTCCATGTCCTTCGCCGAAATCGACCAGCAGATCCGCCTGTCTTCGGAAAAGGTCAACGCGGCGGTCGCCGACAGCCGCCAGGCGGGGGCCCGCATTTCCGAACTGGCGCGGTCCGCCGACCGTATCGGCGACGTGGTCAGCCTGATCACCGATATCGCCGAGCAGACCAACCTGTTGGCGCTGAATGCAACGATCGAGGCGGCGCGGGCCGGCGACGCGGGCAAGGGCTTCGCGGTGGTGGCCGGGGAGGTAAAATCCCTGGCCCAGCAGACGGCCAAGGCGATCAGCGAGATCGAGCTTCAGGTCGGCGGCGTCCAGTCGGCCACCCGCGATACCATCCGGGTGATCGAGATGGTGACGGCGAAGGTCGGCGAGATCGCCGAGGTCGCGGATACGATTTCATGCGTTATCGAGGAACAGGTCCGCGTCACAGCGGATATCGCGCGCAGTGTCGAGGACGCGACGGTGGGGGCCTCGTCGGCGGCGGAAAACATCGCCACCGTGTCCGAGGCGGCCAAGGCATCGGGCGCCGTGGCCAACGACGTGCTCGACACCTCGCGGGAACTGGAACAGATGTCGGGCCGCCTGCGCACGGTCATCCAGGGGTTCCTGACGGACGTGCGCGCGGCCTGACGTTGACGAAGGTCGGCGGCGTGGTGCAGGCTTCCGCCAACAGCCAACAACCGACCGGGAAACCGCCATGTTCTGGAACATCAATGAAACCGCGGACCACGGTCTGCCCCGCAACCCGTGGAAGGCCTGTGTCGTGCCGCGCCCGATCGGCTGGATCACCACGATCTCAGACGACGGCGAGGTCAATCTGGCGCCCTACAGCTACTTCAACGCCTGCGGCGAAAACCCGCCCATGGTGATGTTTTCCGGCGGCCCCCGGCCCGAGGGTCCCAAGAAGGACACGGTCGCCAATTGCGAGGCCCAGGGTGAATTCGTGTGCAACATGTCGACCTGGGCACTGCGCGACGCCATGAACCAGTCGAGCGCGGCGCTTCCGGCGGGCGAGGACGAAACCCGCTTCGCGGGGTTGGAGACGGAACCGTCGACCCTGGTCAAGCCGCCCCGCATCAAGGCCGCGCCCATCCATATTGAATGCGTCTATCACCAGACCGTGGTGATGCCCCATAACGTCCGCGAGGAGGGCAACCGCGTGGTGTTCGGCCGCGTCGTCGGCCTTCACATCAAGGACGAGGTGCTGACCGAGGGCTTCGTCGACATGGCCAAGGTGCAGCCCATCGCGCGCCTGGGGTATATGGATTACGCCCGCGTCGACACGGTGTTCAGCATGGACCGGCCGACGGTGGCCAAGGCGGCGGAGTAGGCATTCCGGCTGCTGCCTTCCGTCAGCCGGTGCGTTTCAGGCGCATCAGTTCATGCACGGACACTTGCGGGAAAATCCCCGGCGTGCCTTCGCGGTACAGCATCATCACGCCGTTGCGAATGTCGGGAAAACCGTCGCGGGTATCGTCGAAATGGCGGATTTCCAGGGACACGGTCTTTTGCGTCACCTTATCGACTGCCCGCCAGATCATGGTCGGGTTGTCGCGCCGCGCCTGTCCAAAGGGTGCGACCGAGCGGGTTACGGTCGCGGTCGGCGGCCCGAAGCGGCGGACCAGCCAGTCGGCGACCTCGTCGAAGCCGTCGGCGCTGAATACCGTGTGGATACGGGTCGGCGCGCCGTCGTCGAAGCGCACGACCGATCCCGTGCCCGTGTACAGGATGGTCGAGACCAGGAACTTGGGTTCCAGGAATGCCGGCCATTGCAGTTCCTTGATGCAGAACTGGGTGCGGCCGCCGGTCTTTTCGATGCATTCCGGGGCCTGGCCTTCGCCGCCACGGGCGTTTTCCGGAACGAATGTGTTGTACAGGCTGGTCCCGGCGCCGACCGACAGGGTGACCCCGTCAAGCGCCCGGCCCTGGTTGGCGAGGGCCGCATGGGGGGATGAGCCTTCGGCCGCGCCGGCGGTGGCGGGCGGGTCGATGACGGCGCCGTCGGCCATCTGCACCTTGGTGACCGGCCAGGCGCTGGCGGTGTTGGCGCCCGGGGGCAGCGGGCCCAATTGGGCGGCGGTCTGGGCCCCCTTATCGAACCCGGCGCGGAAGTTGGCGGGCGTCACATAGGCGCTGGCCAGGTCCTGCACGGGCGGGGCCTGACCGGGCAGCACCACGGGCAGGGTCCAGGCGGCGGGCAGGAGCGGGCGGCCTTCGACATCCAGGCGGACCTCGGACCCGGGCGGCAGGGCGGCCAGAATTTCCTGGGGCGTCGCCACCGGTGGTTCGGCGTCGAGGGCACTGGCGCCGGACGGCTTGTCGCTGTCGAGCAGGCTGGACAGGTCGCCCAAGGCCTGGGACAGGGGATCGTTGCCCTCGGTGGTTTTCTGATCACCGTCCGACGGCGCGCCGACGCCCAGTTCGGCGGCCAGGGGATCGCCCACGGGCGGGCTGCCCGCGCCGCCCAGGCCAAGCTCGGCGGCCAGGGGGTCGGCGGCGGGTTTTTTGGTATCAGGCGTGTCGATGCCCAGTTCGGCGGCCAGGGGATCGGCGGCGGGACTATCCAGGCCCAATTCGGCGGCCAGCGGATCGTTCTTGGGCGCCGGTCCGCCGAATTCCTTTTCCAGGGCGTCCAGGGAGGCGATGGGATTCGCGGCGGGCGTGGCCGGGCGCTGGGTTTCGCGGATCGGCGGCGCGTCGGGCAGGTTGGCGGCAAGCTTCTGGTCCGGGCTTTTCGCCTTGTCGTCCGGCAGATTGGTCAGCTGCGGCACCTTGGGAATGGCAGGGGCCGGCGTGCCGCGTTCCGGCGGCGGCGCCTTCAGGGACCGATGGGCGGCGCGCACGTCCGGTTCGTCCGGCGACACGTCGCGGAACCAGGGATCGCGGGCGAAGTTCTTGCGGCCCTTGGGATCGGGCGGCGGCAGGGGGATTTTCAGGCGCCGGGACATGTCGGTGCCCGGCGGCGGTCCTTCGACGGCGGAGGTATCGGTCTTGAGGTTCTTTTTCTCGGCCTCGCTCAACGCAGCCTCGGCTGCCTCTGCTTCGGCGGCCTTCATCTTGGCGCGTTCCCGCAGATGGCTGAGCGCTTCGTCCTTGCTGTCGGCGAGGGAGTCCTCGGCATCACGGGCGACCGGCTTGGCCAGCAGGGAATCGAGCCAGGCCAGCCGATCCTTGGGCGCCATGGCCATCAGATCGACCTTGGCGTGGCTTTTCCTTTTCGCCGATGCGGGCTTGGGAGCGGTTGCCGCCTTGTCGTTCGCGGGGCCGTCGAGCAAGGACAGCAGCGGATCCAGGCCGCCCGACGGCAAGGGTTCCGTGCCGCCGTCGGGCTGGGCCAGGGCCTTGCCCAAAGGATCGCCGGGGACGGGGTTGTCGGCAAGAGCGCGGGGCAGGTCCGCTTCCGGCAGGTCGCGGTTCGATGCCTCCATGGCCGGGTTGTTCTGTGCCGCCAGTTTGTCCAGGTCGGGCAAGACGTCGGCCGGGCCTTCCGGCGTGGCGTCGGGGGCGGTTTCCACTGTTTCGGTTGGGGGCGGCGTCAGAGCGGTGGGCGCGGTCGGGGTTCCGCGCGCCGGAACCGTGGTCTCGGCCGTTGCCGCGTCGTCGGCGTCGAACCCCATCATTTTGCGGGCCCAATTGCCCAGCCGCGTGATGAATTTAGGCGACCATGGGCTCGCCGCATTGCTGTCGGGTAAGGGGGTTGCCGATTGGCTGGCAGGGGAAGGCGGAGACGCGGCCTGCGCCGATTGCGGGCCGGCGCGATCGGGGGTATCCGCGCCGTCGAGAATGGGGGCGAGAACCTTGGTGTTCTTGTCGTGGGGCGGCACCGGGGGGGCATCGCGCCGGTCGGCGATATCGGCGGCGGGGGCCGGCTCAGGCAAGGTCACGGGGGCGTCTGCGGTTTCGGGGGACGGGGGCGCCGCCTCGGGGATCGGGCCAACCGCCTGTTCCGTCTCGGCGACGGCGCGGTCGAGGGCCTGATCGATGGCCTGATCCGTGGGGATATCGGGTTTAGGACGGCGATAGGCCAGCAGGTAATGGGCGATGACGTGATGGCCCAGGCGCACGGCGGCCTGGGGGGCGGACAGGCCGTCGGCGTCCCGCGCGCGGGGATCGGCGCCGGAGGCGACGATCTGCTTCACGGTATCCAGATCATTGGCACGGATGGCGGCGAACAGGGCACCGGATCCGGCGTCCTGGGCATGGGCGGGGACGCAGATCAACAGACCCGCGCCCAGGCATAAGGCCAGGGCCGCCGCGCGGGCTGCGGTAAATCTGTCAACAGGTTGATTTAAATGGCGTTTCGCCATCATCCCTTGCCCAATTATCCGGCCGCGGCGGAACCCCATCCGCGCGTGCCGGCCCCGACATCTTACCATGGACCGGGCCCCCGGCGGGAGCCCGCAGCCATTGCCCCGAATCCACCCCGGGACTATGGCGATTTAGGGTAAAAATCCCGTTAAGCGGTTGATTGGGCAGGGAATGTGTTGCCGGGGGACAGGCGGCGGAATGTTGTATTGCCTAGGCGGCAGCCTGGGCCTTGGCGTCCGCCAGAATCATGTCCGAGGCCTTTTCCGCGATCATGATGGCCGGCGCGTTGGTGTTGCCCGAGGTGATCGTCGGCATGACCGAGGCGTCGACCACCCGCAGGCCGTTCATCCCGTGCACGCGCAGCCGGTCGTCGACCACCGCATCCGGGTCCGAGCCCATCTTGCAGGTGCCGACGGGGTGGAAGATGGTCGTGCCGATCTGCCCGGCCGCGTCGGCCAGTTCGTCATCCGTGGTCAGATGGGCGCCGGGCTTGTACTCCACGGGCTTGAAGCGGGCGAGGGCGGGATGGGACACGATGTGGCGGGTCAGACGCAGCGCATCGGCGGCCACCTTGCGGTCGCCCGGAGTGGACAGATAGTTGGGCTGGATCGCCGGCGGCGCGAACGGGTCCGGCGAGGTGATCGTCACGGTACCCCGGCTTTCCGGGCGCACGTTGCACACGCTGGCCGTGAAGGCCGGGAAGGGGTGCAGGGGCTTGTCCCAGGAATCCAGGCTGAGGGCCTGGATGTGATATTGCAGGTTGGGCGTTTCCCGCGACGGGTCCGACTTGGCGAAGGCGCCCAGGGTCGACGGCGCCATGGACATGGGGCCGGAGCGGAACAGGGCGTATTCCAGGGCGATGCCCATCTTGCCGATCAGCGATCCCGCCCGCTGGTTCAGGGTCCTGGTACCCTCGACCCGGTAGACCGGCCTGATCTGCAAATGGTCCTGCAGGTTACCGCCGACGCCCTTCAACTCGTGGCGGACCTCGATTCCCAGACCCTGCAGCAGCGCCCCCGGGCCGATGCCGGAAACCTGCAGGATTTGCGGCGAGCCGATGGAGCCGGCCGACAGGATCACCTCGCCCCGGCAGGCCACGCCCGCGTCCTCGCCCGCGACGCGCAGGTCCAGGCCCGTCACGGTCTTGCCCGACAGGCGCAGTCCCTTCACATGGGCGTGGGTGACGATGTCCAGGTTCGGGCGGTCCTTGGCCGGCCCCAGAAATGCCTTCGAGGTGTTCCAGCGCACGCCCGACCGCTGATTGACGTGGAAATAGCCGCAGCCTTCGTTGTTGCCCTTGTTGAAGTCGTCGACCTTGGGAATGCCGGCCTCGGCGGCGGCGTCACGGAAGGCGTCCATGATTTCCCAGGTCGTGCGCACGCTCTCGACCCGCCATTCGCCGCCCGATTGGTGGAATTCGTCGAGGGGGATGGCGGCCTGATCTTCCGATTTCTTGAAATAGGGCAGCACGTCGTCCCAGCTCCAGCCCCGGTTGCCCATCTGCGCCCATTGGTCGTAATCGCGGGCCTGGCCGCGCATGTAGATCATGCCGTTGATGGACGAACAGCCGCCCAGCACCTTGCCGCGCGGATAGTTGAGCGCGCGGCCGCCAAGCCCGGCCACGGCCTCGGTTTTGAAACACCAGTCCGTGCGGGGATTCCCCATGCAGAACAGATAGCCAACGGGGATGTGGATCCAGTGGTAGTTGTCCTTGCCGCCGGCTTCCAGCAGCAGAACCCGGATCGCCGGATCGCCGGACAGCCGGTTGGCCAGGACGCAGCCGGCGGTACCCGCACCGACGATGACGTAATCGTATTCCCCCAGATCGCGCATGGGCCGTTAAGTCCCTTTCCTGGATTATGTCCTCGGGTCGGTTTTCCGCCGCGTCGTTCATGGCACGGCGTGTGTCGGGGTCAGCCGCCGAACAGGCCGAAGAAGCCCTTGCGCTTGGCGGTGGTGCTCAGGGTACTCAACGGCCGGCGCATGGCAATAGCCTCGATGATCCGGAACTGTCCGCCGGTCAGCTTGGTGAACCGGCAGCCCAGGCTGGTTTCCGCGTAATCGATGCGCATGACCTCGCCGGGCGCCCCCAGGGGCACGCGGCCGTCGTCCTCGGTGATGACGTGGGTGACGGTGAAGCTTTGCCCCGGCCGCATCTTGCCGATGGCGTTTTTCAGCCGGAATCCGCCGACGCTCATGTCGCCGACGGGGAATTCCTGGCCGTTGATGACGAACTTCACACCCTTAACGTCCAGGCGGACGTCCCGGCGCCTGTTGTCATCCTTGTACCCGATGAATTTCCGACTACTCATCCACTGAAACCTGCTGATTGGTTGTTACAATGATACTCTTGAATGCGCGTCACCGAGAACATGGCTTTTGATCTTTTTCAAAGGCCGGAAATGCGGAGCGTCGTGTGTGCGCCGCCGAAACTATGGCCGCTGGCCCGCCAAGGTTGTTAGAGTGGCGCCCGCCGCACCTGGGAGACCTCCAATCATGGCCAAAACCTTGATCCTGACGTTCATCGCCGACGACCGGCCGGGCCTTGTCGAACGCATTGCCCAAACCGTTGCCGACGCCGGCGGCAATTGGCTGGACAGCCGCATGGCCCATCTCGCGGCCAAGTTTGCCGGTATCGCCGAGATCGAAATCGCCGAATCCGGGATCGCGGCCCTGGAAGAGAGACTGCACGCCCTCGATGCCGAAGGCTTTCATCTGGTCGTCGAGGAGGCGGCCGACGGCGCCGCGCCCGCGGGCCCGGTGTTCGAAATCGAGCTTGTGGGGCCGGATCACCCCGGCATCGTGCGCGACATTTCCCACTGTCTTGCCGAACGCGGCGTCAGCGTCGAGGACATGGAAACGGACATCCGCGAAGCGCCCCATTCCGGCGGCACCCTGTTTCACGCCCGGGCCCGCGTGCGCGCCCCTCAGGGCCTGAGCGACGACGATTTGCGGGACAGCCTGGAAATCTTGGCCGGCACGCTGATGGTTGATATTACAGTCGGCAAAATTCTCTGACACCAACACCCCTCGGGAGGACATCCATGGAAATGAAAATGACGGGCCGCAAGGCCCTGGTGACCGGCGGCAGCCTGGGCATCGGCCGGGCCATTGCCCAGGCCTTCTGCAGCGCCGGGGCGGAGGTCGCCATCGTCGCCCGCCGCGCCGACGTGCTGAACGACGCCAAGGCCGCGATCGAGGCCGCCACGGGCGGGCGGGTGGTCGCCGTGGTCGGCGACGTGTCGAGCGCCGAGGGCTGCCAGGCCGCCTGGGACGCCGCCATCGCCGGATTGGGCCAGATCGACGTGTTGGTCAACAATGCGGGCTCGTCCCACCGGGCCCCCTTCGTTTCCGTGACCGACGCGGAATGGCAGGCGGACCTGGACCTCAAGCTGTTCGGCGCCATCCGTTTGTGCCGCCTGGCCTTTCCCGGCATGACCGAGCGCAAGTGGGGGCGCATCATCAACGTCCTGAATTCCGGCGCCAAGGCGCCGCCGCCGTCGGGGGCCCCGACCGCCGTGACCCGCGCCGCCGGGATGGCCCTGACCAAGGTGCTGGCCGGCGAGGGCGCGCCCCACAACGTGCTGGTCAATTCCCTGCATGTCGGCAAGATCGAAAGCGACCAATGGGTGCGCCGCGCGGCCAAGGACGGCAAGGACCTGGATCAGTTGTACGACGAGATGGGCAAGGAGCTGCCCATGGGCCGCATGGGCAAGGCCGAGGAATTCGCCGCCGCCGCCTGTTTCCTGGCGTCCGATGCCGGATCCTACATCTGCGGCGCGGCGATCAACGTCGACGGGGGCCTGTCGCCGGTGGTCTAGAGGGGGCGTGATCGCCCGGGGGGAACCCATGGCGGGACGTACTGCTTTCAGACTCAACGGTCTGTAGGCAGCGTACCCGCAATGCCCTAGACTGCTCCGGACGTAGGTGCAGGAATTTACGGGAGGCAGCGGGAAATGTCCGCAGATGCCAATAGCATGCTTGTCCGCTACATCATCGACAGCGAGGATGGTTCGCGCGAGGAGTTCAACCTGGACATTTCGCTGCCCGCGGTGACGCTCAATCAGCCTGATCCCGCGACTCTGCCCGAGTGGACCCGCCTGGAGTATCGTCAGTGCCAGCACTGCCCGCTGACCAAGGAAGCGCACCCCCATTGCCCGGTCGCGGCGCTTTTGGTCGATTACAGTCAGCGGGTCGGGCGCATGGTGTCATACGCCCAGGTTGATCTGACCGTCGAACAGGGCACCACGACGACCACGGCCAAGGTTCCGGCGCAGGAGGCCCTGCGTTCCGTCCTGGGTTTGGTGATGGCGACCAGCGGCTGTCCGCATATGTCGTTCTTCCGGCCGCTCGCGCGCTATCACGTGCCGTTGGCGGACATGGAGCTGACGATTCTGCGCGCCATGTCGTTCTATCTGGTCGGCCAATACTTCAACGGTAAGGAAAAGCCCGACTGGGACACCAGTTTCGAAGGCCTGCTCGAGATTTACAAAGACGCGCAGGAGGTCAACAAAGGCATGGCGGACCGCCTGCGCAGTGCCCAAGTATTCACGGAGCTCAACTGGCTGGCGGCGCTGGACACCTTCGCCGGGATGATGCCGCTGACCATCGAGCGCTCGCTTTTGAAGGCCAAGGCCTACTTTCTGAACTAGCCCCCACTGACGAAGAGCAGACGAGACCACCATGAGCCCAGACAGCACCCATACCGAACAAACCCTGCCCGCCGGCGCCCAATCGGACGGCCGCGTCGCCGCCGAAGACCTGCCCACCCCCTATGACGGCCCCCGGCCGCAGGACGCCCTGCCCGAACTGTTCATCCAGGACGGCTACGCCAACGACGACCCCCGCCTGTGGGTGCCGCTGGCCCCGGGGCGCTGGTCGCGGCCGCTCTGCCTGAACGTGTCCAACGGGTATTGGGTGCATCTGACCAAGGTGGTCGGCGGCGGCCTGCTGTCGCGCCACCGCCATCCCGCACCCGTGCACGGTTTCGTCATCAAGGGCCGCTGGCGCTATCTGGAACGGGACTGGATCGCCGAGGCCGGGTCCTACCTGTACGAACCCCCGGGCGACATCCACACCCTGGTGGTGGAACCGGACTGCGACGAGATGATCACCCTGTTCCACAACTCGGGCGCATTGATCTATTGCGACGCGGACGGCAACACGGTCGGCACCACCGACGTGTTTGACCGGGTCGATGCCTGCCGCAAGCATTTCACCGAGGTCGGCCTGGGCGCCGATTACGTGGAACGGTTTATCCGCTAACGCCGGTCGTCCCCCTCACCCTGTCCCTCTCCCCCGTGGGCGGGGGCGAGGGGACTCGCGGACGACCACTCCCTCTCTCCCCGGGGGAGAGGATTGGGGTGAGGGGCGTTTCCTCAAAATCTTCCGCTAAGCTAAAACCACCAACGCATCCACGGCGACCGGGCGGTCGCCCGCGATGATCACCGGGTTGACGTCGATCTCGGCGATTTCCGGATGGGCCAGGGCGGCCGCACCCACGCCGATGATGGCTTGTGCCAGGGCGATACGGTCGACGGCCGCCATGCCCCGGTAGGGGCCGAGCAGCGCCTTGGCGCGGATGTCATCCATCATCGCAAGGGCGTCCCGTTCGCTGACCTGGGCCAGACGCAGGACCGTGTCGTTCAGGGCTTCGGCGAAGATGCCGCCGAGACCGAAGGTGACGCAGGGGCCGTATTGCGCGTCCCGCGCCATGCCGATCAGGAATTCCCGTTTGCCGGACGCCATTTCCTGGACCAGCAGAGTGCCGCCCGGGGGCAGCTTGGCCATCAGGCGGGCCGCCGCCGCCCGGACCGCGTCCGCGTCGGCCAGGCCGATCTCGACCAATCCGGCCTCGGTCTTATGGGCTAGGTCCGGGGCATTGCCCTTGAGCGCCACGGGAAAACCGATTTCGCCGGCGGCCTGTGCCGCCGTGTCCGCGTCGCCGGCAAGGCGTTCCGCCGTCACCGGCACGCCGTAAGCGGCCAGGATCTGCTTGGATTGGTGCTCCGACAGGGTGCGGGAACCCTGGGCGCGGGCGTTCCTGATGATCTCGGCCGGGGTCATCGGTTGTCCTCCCCGCGGGCGTCGAGGAAGCGCCGGTAATCCAGCAGCGCCCGCATGGCGCGCACGGCGCCCCGGGCCGAGAAATAGATCGGCACCTGGTTTTGCTTGATCTGCGGGATCGCCTGGGCGGCCAGGGATTGGGCCCCGGTCCAGGCGATGATCACGGGCTTGCCGGTCGCCCGCGCGGCCTCGGTGAAGATGTCGCAATAGAAACTGGCGCGGGGCTCGCCCACCATGGTGACGAGCAGGAACACGCCGTCGATCGTGTCCTGTTCCAGCACCGTGCGGATGGTGTCCTGGTATCCCGTGGGGGAGCTTCTGATCTGCTGCGTCACGTCGATGGGATTGCGCAGCGCGCCGAACGGCGGGATGAATTGTTTCAAGGTTTCCTGGGCATCCTGCGGCAGTTCCGGCACGTCGAGGCCGAAGCGGTGGCATTCGTCGGCGCAGACGCCGCAGATGCCGCCCGACGGCCCGATCAGGCCCATGCGCGGGCCCTTCGGCAGTTTGTCCAGCAGGCGGGAAAAGGTGATCGCCGTCGGCAGCAGGTCGGCCGCGTCATCGACCCGGACAACGCCGTACTTGCGGCACACCGCGTCGAACACGGCGTCGGAGCCGACCATGGCCCCGGTATGGGACGCGGCGGCGGCGGCGGAAACCTCGGACAGACCGATCTTGTACACCACCACGGGCTTGCCCGCATTGGCCGCCTTGGCGCAGGCGCGGGTGAACTTGCCGGGGCCGCGGATGCCTTCGATGAACAGGGCGACGACCTTGGTGTCCGCATCGTCGGCGAGATAATCCAGATAGTCGGCGACCTGCAAATCGGCCTCGTTGCCGACGGAAATCCAATGGCTGAACCCGCCCTGTTCCTCGGTCCCGGTGCCGAGCATGGAGCCGCCGACGGCCCCCGACTGCGTCAAGAAGGCGATGTCGCCCTTGTTGAAGCGGGGCATGGCGCAGACCATGGAGGTGCAGCACACCATGTCGTTGGCGATGGAAATCATGCCGTTGGTGTTGGGGCCGCAGAAGCGCACGTCGCCCGCCTTGGCGGCGGCGAACAGCTCGGCTTCCAATTCCGGCTCCCCGGCCTCGGAAAAGCCGGACGCCAGCACGATGGCCGTCTTCACGCCCTTGGCGCCGCAATCCTTCATCACCGCGACGCTGGCCTTGGCCGGCACGGCGATCAGGGCGAGGTCGATGTCGTCCGGAATGTCCGTGACGCTGGCATAGCAGGCAAGCCCCCGGATTTCCGTTTCCTTCGGATTGACGGGATAGACCTTGCCCGCATAGCCGTGGGCGAGCAGGTAATTGAGCGCGACCGTGCCCAGCTTGTCGCCGCCGGTCTCGGTCTTCTGCTGGGACGCGCCGACGATGGCGACGGAGCGCGCCCGGATCATGGCGTCGAGCACGGCCGTTATTCCTTGTCGGGGGTCTTGTTCTTGGACTTGGCCTCGAGCATTTCGGCCATGGCGTTGACGGCTTCCTCATGCTCCGGCGTGTTATGGGCCAGGGCCTGGAACGCCGCCGACATTTCCAGCAGGGTGTCGAGGCGCGCGTGATGGCTTTCCCGCAACAGGCGCTTGGTCAGGCGCAGGGCATGGCCCGGGTTGCAGGCGATGCGGTCGGCCAGTTCGTTGGCGGCGGTCATCAGGTCGTCTGCCGCGACGACCTTGGACACCAGCCCGCAGCCGAGCGCTTCCTGGGCGTCGATGGTGTCGCCGGTGAAGGCCATTTCATAAGCCTTGGAAAAGCCGACGGCGCGGGGCAGGAAATAGGCTCCGCCGTCGCCGGGAATGATGCCCAGCTTGACGAAACTTTCCGCGAACTTGGCGTGTTCCGAGGCGATGCGGATGTCGCACATGGTCGCCAGGTCGCAGCCGGCGCCGATGGCCGCGCCGTTGACGGCGGCGATGGTCGGGACCTCGATGTTGTAGAACGCCTTGGGGATGCGCTGGATGCCCTTCAGGTAGTTGCTTCTGATCTCGGCGGGGATGCCCTGGGACAGGCCGGTCCTGTTTCGCATAGCGAAAATATTCCCACCGGCGCTGAAGGCCTTTCCCGCCCCCGTCAGGATCACGACTTTCACGCTGGGGTCGTTGTTGACCCGCTCGCAGGCGTCGACGAAATCCTGGGATTGGATTTTTCCCGACAGGGAATTGCGCTTTTCCGGGTTGTTCATGGTCAGGGTGACCACGTTGTCCCGCTGTTCATAAAGTAGGAAGTGTTCCATTTTTCCGACCCGGCTGTTTCCGTATGGTCTTGTTGTAAACCATCCCACGGCGTTATAAAACGATTGTATACAATCTGAACTAAGAAAATTAGGATTTAAGTCTTGGAGGACATCCGTTTCACGCCGGGCCTTCTGCCGCCCGAGGCCGAGGCCCTTCGCGCCGAGGTCCGCACCTTCATCGCCGATCATCTTAAGGGCTATCCGGGCGTCAAGCGCGCCAAATCCTGGTCCGGCGCCGATCCGGAATTTTCCAAGGCCATGGGGGCCCGTGGCTGGATCGGCATGACCTGGCCCCAGGAATACGGCGGCGGCGGGCAAAGCTTTCTGGAGCGCTACGTGGTGCTGGAGGAAATGCTGGCCGCCGGAGCACCCGTGTCCGCCCATTGGGTGGCCGACCGCCAGAGCGGCCCGTTGTTGTTGAAATTCGGCACCGAGGACCAGCGCCGCAAGTACATCCCCGCCATCACGCGCGGCGAAAGCTATTTCTGCATTGGCATGAGCGAGCCCAATTCGGGCTCCGACCTGGCCTCGATCCGCACCCGGGCCGAGCAGACCGCCGACGGCTGGCGCATCAACGGCCAGAAGATCTGGACCTCCAAGGCCCATACGGCCCATCACATGATCGCCCTGGTGCGCACCCGGCCCCAGGACCCCAAGGACCGCCACGCGGGCCTGTCGCAGTTTCTCATCGACATGAAAGCGACCAAAGGCGTGACCATCCGCCCGATCCGCAACATGGCGGGGGAGCAGATGTTCAACGAAGTGTTCTTTGAGGACGCGGAGGTCCCCGCCGACGCCCTGGTCGGGACCGAAGGCGGCGGCTGGGGGCAGGTGACGACGGAACTGGCGTTCGAGCGCAGCGGGCCGGAACGCTATCTCTCCAGCTACCAATTGCTGTTCGAATTGGTGCGGGAAATCGGCGCGGACGCGGGTCCGGCGGAAGCCGCCGGGATCGGCCGGCTGGCCGCGCATCTGTCGACCCTGCGCCAGATGTCGATTTCCATCGCCACCATGCTGGAACGCGGCGAGACGCCGAACCTTGCGGCGGCCATCGTCAAGGAACTAGGCGTCGCCTACGAGCAGGACATGCCGGGCAAGGCCCATGACATCGCGGGCATTTCGCCGCGCATGGGGGCGGGCGACTTCGACCAGGTCATGGCCTACATGGCCATGGCGGCGCGGTCGTTTTCATTGCGCGGCGGCACGCGGGAAATCATGCGCGGCATCATCGCGCGCGGACTGGGGTTGCGCTGATGACCGGGACAAGCGAAATGGCCAACATCCTGGCGGAAGCCGCCGGGCGTCTGTTGCAGGATCACGTCACCCGCGACGTTCTGGGGGCAGCCGAGGACGGCACCTGGCCCGCCGATCTGTGGCAGGTGCTGGAAGACAACGGCCTGACCCAGCCGCTTGCCCCGGAAGACCGGGGCGGCATGGGGGCGGCCTTCGCCGACGCCTTCGTCATCGCCTTCGCCGCCGGGCGCCGGCGCGCGCCGGTGCCCCTGGTGGAAACCATGGTGGCGGGCTGGCTGCTCGGCCAGGCCGGGATCGACGTGCCGCCGGGGCCGCTGGCGCTGGTCGACGGCGGCGCGGAGTTGACGTTCAAGGATGGCGCTGTTTCCGGAACCGCCCAAGGCGTGCCCTGGGCGGCCCAGGCCGGGCATCTGGTCGCCGAGGTCGGCGGCACGGTGCTGCTGATCCCCGCCGACGCCGCGACGGTCACCCCCGACCGCAACATGGCCGGGGAGCCCCGCGATACCGTCACCTTCACCGGCGCCAAGCCCTCGGCCACGGGGACCCTGGGCCTGACCGCGACCCTGCCGGTCGCCCGCACCCTGGGGGCGCTGATGCGCGCGGCCCAGATGGCGGGCGCCATGGAGGGGGCGGTGACCCTGGCCGTACAGCACGCCGGCGACCGCGAACAGTTCGGCCGGCCCATCGCCAAGTTCCAGGCGATCCAGCAGATGCTGGCCCGCGCCGCCGCCCGCGCCGCCCAGGCGCGCAGCGCCGCCGAAACGGCCTTCCTCGCCCTCGACCGGGCGGGGGGCGACCTGACGGACGCGGAATGGGATGTCGCCGCCGCCAAGGTGGTGGCCGGGGAGGCCGCGGAAATCGTCTATGACGCGGCCCATCAGACCCACGGCGCCATCGGCTTCACCTACGAGCACGAACTGCATTTCACCACGCGCCGTCTCTGGGCCTGGCGGGGCGAGTTCGGGGCGGAAACGGTTTGGGCCGAGGACATCGGCCGGCGGGTGCTGGCGCGGGGCGCCGACACCCTGTGGCCGGACCTGACGGCGCGGCAGAGGGGCTGAGCGGTCAGACCGCCGCCGTCGCCGCCGTTGCCAGGAACGCATCGACGTCGTCTTCTGGGGTGTTGAAGGCGATGACCAGGCGGGTCTTGCGCCGGCCCTGATCGTCCGCCCCCCGGTCGTAGAACAGGAAACCCTTGGCCTTCAGCGCCTCGGCCATGGGGGCGGGCATGCGGGGGAATACCTGGTTGCCGTCGACGGAACCGATGATCTCCACCCCCAGGGCCGTGAGGCCGTCGGCCAGCTTCCGCGCCATGGCGTTGGAATGGCGCGCGTTCTTCAGCCACAGATCGTCCGCCAGATAGGCTTCCATCTGCGCCGTCATCAGCCGCATCTTGGACAGCACGTGGCCGGCGCGTTTCTGGCGGTAGAGGAATTCGTCCCCCAGGGCCGGGTTGAACACCACCACGGCTTCCAGCGCCAGGGCGCCGTTCTTGGTGCCGCCGAAGCTGAGCACGTCGACCCCGGCCTTCCAGCTCATGTCGGCGGGCGAACAGTTGAGCCCGGCCAGCGCATTGGCGAACCGCGCCCCGTCCATGTGCAGGGCCAGGCCGTATTTGCGGCAGACATCGCCGATGGCGGCGATCTCGTCGACCCGATAGGCCGTGCCCTTTTCCGTCAACTGGGTGACGGAGACGGCGCGGACCTGGGAATAATGCTCGTCCCCCCGGCCTTCCAGGGTCGCGGCCTCGACCGCGTCCGGCGCGATCTTGCCGTCCGCGCCCGGCAGACCGATCAGCCGCGCCCCGCCCGAATACATCACCGGGCCGTTGCCTTCGTGGTCGAAGATATGCGCCGTCTCGTGGCACACCAGCGCCCCCCAGGACGGGGTGATGGAGGCGACGGCGAGCCCGTTGGCCGCCGTGCCCGTGGGCACGAAGAACACCTTGGCCTCGGTCTCGAACACCTCGCAGACGCGCTGTCGCGCGGCTTCCGTGCCGTCGTCATGGCCGTAGGGCATGGTGCGCCCGTCGTTGGCGGCGACGATGGCGGCCATGATGTCCGGATGGGCGCCCGCCGTGTTGTCGGATGCGAAGTTCATGGGCGGGGGCTCCTTGGGGCTTGGGATCAATCGGCGACGAGGTTGAGGGCGATGGCGTGAAAGGACGAGCGGTCGGCCGCCACGCCATGGGCGCGGGCATCGACGGCCCGGCCGTCCTGCACCGCGACGATGACCCAGATCAGGTCCGTCTCATAGGCCGTTTTCAAATCCGTGGCGCTCGGCATCGCCGGGCCGCCGGGGTGGGAATGGTAATGGCCGACGATGCGCTCATCCGTGCCGTCCAGGGCCCGCATCAGATCGAACCGCACCTGGGGATCGACCTCGAAGCTGTCTTCCGCCCGGGATTCGGTGACGTTGGGCGAGGGCACCATGCGGGTGACCTGGGTCTCGCCCGGGGCCGTGCCGGCCCGGCCCGCCAAAAGGCCGCAGCATTCATGGGGAAAGGCGGCTTCGGCGGCCTCGGTGATGCGTTCCAACAGGGTCTGGGGGATGGTCAGCACGGGCGCGGCTCCTCCGCCGCTCAGGGCCTGATGCGGCCCGTGACGCGGCCCGATGCGGGGTCGACGATCAGCACCTGGCCGCACACGCCCGCGGGCTGGGTCAGCACGTAGATTTGCTGGCCAAGCTGCGTGACGCTCTTGATTTCGCAGCCCGTGGGCAGGTTCAATTCGATATCGCCGGACAGGGCCACGGGCGGGGCCAGATGGGCCAGCGGCGGCGTGCCGGCGGCCACGGCGGCGGGCTTGGCGTCGCCGAACAGGCGCCAGCTGGGGTCCTGGCTGGTCTTGAAGAATCCATAGACCAACAGGCCCAGGCCGAGCGCGATCAGAACGCCCAGGCCGATCACCAGTGATTTCAATGCCGCATGCATGGAGGCTTAAGTGCAACGGGGGGCGGGGGCTGTCAAGCATGGTCGACGCCCGCGCTTGACACCTCACGGTCCCCGGCGTTTGCTCGCCGGACCATGAGCGAGACCCATGCCCTGAAAATCCCCGCCGCTCAGGCGGGCGAACGCCTGGACAAGGCCCTGACGGCGCTGCTGCCGGACCTGTCGCGGGCACGCCTGCAGGCGTTGCTGGCCGAGGGCCATGTGGCGGACGGCGCGGGACAGCCCGTGACCGAGGCCAAGCGCAAGGTGCGGGCCGGGGAAAGCTATACCGTCACCATCCCGCCGCCCGTGCCGGCGACGCCCGAGGGCCAGGCGATTCCGCTCGACGTCGTCTATGAGGACGACGACCTGATCGTCATCGACAAGCCCCAGGGTCTGGTCGTCCATCCGGCGGCGGGCAATGCGGACGGTACCCTGGTCAACGCGCTGCTGGCTCATTGCAAGGGCTCGCTGTCGGGCATCGGCGGGGTCGAGCGGCCGGGCATCGTTCACCGTCTGGACAAGGATACCTCGGGCCTCATGGTCGCGGCCAAGCACGACATCGCCCACCGGGGGCTCGCCCGCCAGTTCGAGGATCATTCCATCGACCGCGCCTACCGCGCCCTGGTATGGGGCGTGCCGCGCCCGGCGGAGGGCGAGATCATCGGCGCCATCGGCCGCGACCCCAGGAACCGCAAGAAAATGGCCGTGCGCCCGGACGCGTCCGGTAAATGGGCCAAGACGTTCTATACGGTGCTCGAACGATTCGCCGACCGGGCGGCCCTGGTCGAATGCCGGCTCGCCACAGGGCGCACGCATCAGATCCGGGTGCATATGGCGTCGCTCGGCCATCCGGTGATCGGCGATCCCCTCTACGGCGGCCGGCGGGCGCGCACCTCGGGCCTGCCGGCCGAGCTGAAAACCCCACTGGCCAGCTGTAAAAACCAAGCTCTGCACGCATGTATTCTCGGGTTCACCCATCCGGTGACTGGGGAGGCGTTGAGCTTCTCGTCAAATAAATATAATTATATCAATGATATATCGGCAATCTTGCGGTCGATTTAAAATTTTCTGTACCTGAGTAATTTCCTCGGCTAATATCCGACTAAATTGGTATGAATTAACGCAGTGCATCATCACCCTCCGTTCTGGCCGTCAGGTAGACGGCGGGTCAACTGCGTTCGGATATGAGGGAAATCGCACCATGGGATACATGGCCCCTGAAAAGGACTTGAGTTTCGCCCCGGAAGACAACCTGTCGCGTTATCTCTACCGCATCCGGGAATACCCCATGTTGGCGCCGGAGGAAGAGGTCTCCCTCGCCCGGCGCTGGCAGGAACACGGCGACGAAGCGGCGGCCCGCCGCCTGGTGACCAGCCACCTGCGTCTTGTCGCCAAGATCGCCATGGGCTATCGCGGCTACGGCCTGCCCGTGGGCGAACTGATCTCGGAAGGCAACGTCGGCATGATGCAGGCGGTCAAGCGCTTCGATCCGGAGCGCGGATTCCGTCTCGCGACCTATGCCATGTGGTGGATCCGCGCGGCGATCCAGGAATACATCCTGCGCTCGTGGTCGCTGGTCAAAATGGGCACGACGGCGGCGCAGAAGAAGCTGTTCTTCAACCTGCGCCGCATGAAGGCCCAGATGTCGGCCATCGACGAGGGCGATCTGCATCCCGAGCAGGTGGCGGAGATCGGCCGCAAGCTGGGCGTGTCCGACGTCGAGGTCGTCAACATGAACCGGCGCCTTGCCGGCGGCGACCAGTCGCTCAACGCGCCCTTGCGCCAGGACGCCGACGGCGAATGGCAGGACTGGCTGGTCGAGGATTCCGAAGACCAGGAATCCCGCCTGGGCGAGCATGAGGAACTGTCCGAGCGGCGCGGCATGCTTGACGCCGCGTTGCAGTCGCTCAGCGAACGGGAACGCCACATCATCGAGGAACGGCGGCTGAAGGACAATCCGGCCACTCTGCAGGATCTGTCGGCGGAATACGGGATATCCCGCGAACGCATTCGCCAGATCGAGGTCCGGGCCTTCGAGAAGCTCCAGAAATCGGTGAAGAACGCGGTCATCTCGCGCCACATCAGCCAATAAGGGAATGGGCGGCGAGCCTCGGGTAAGGCGGCGACCCTAGTTCGCCGCGCCCACGGGGGCGTCGCCGTCCGACTCTTCCTTCGCCTCGATGGCTTCCATCGCCGCCATGGCGGCCTGGACGCCGCCGCCGGGGCCGTTGACCGCGGTGTTGCCGCCCGGTTTTGGCGCTGGTCTTCCGGGACCGCCGCCGCCGGGCGCGCGGACGCCCAGGGTGACCTCATCGCCCCATTCATCGACGATGCGGCGCTGGTTGGCGCGCAAGGCCGACAGGCGCCGTTCCGTCAGCACCGTCATGAACGACGTGATGACCGGCGGGATCACCGTATAGACCAGCCAGCCGGCCATGGCCGCGCCGTACATGACGGCAAGGGCGAATACGTCCGTGACGATGTTGAGCGCGCCGGTGATGTTGTGGTTCCCCGACCACAGGTCCATCAGATAGGGGAACATGCCGGCGAAGTTCAGGCCGCCGATGCAGAAGAAACCGTATTTCTGATCCGTGCGGTCGGTGATCCAGGACGCCATCGCCGGCAGCATGGCGATGCCGACGACGATGATGGTCGGAAAGGCGACGGCGATCATGGTCACCGAGATCAGCAGGAAATACAGCCAGAACTTACCGCGTGCCCGTCGTGGCGGCGGCGGCGGCGGGATCATGGCGCGGCGCATCGGCGGGCGGCCCATGGTCAGAACACCTTGATCATGAACAGGATCATCACGATGCACATGGTCACCAGGATGGAGCCCATGGCGGCGGCCTGCTGGCCTGTGCGCTCGGCCTTGGTCAGCTGTTCCTCGCCGCGGCCCTCGATGTCCTGAATTTCCAGCTCTGCCGCGGCAAATTCCGCGACCGCGTCCTCGAAGCCTTCGATGTCTTCGCGCCGGCGGTCGGCGTTGTCCATCAGGTCGAACAGTTCAGGCAGCGACCCGCGGCGGACCAGACGGGGAATCTCCCGCTCGATCTCCTTGCGGGTGGTGCGCGAGTGATAGGCGTTGATGGCCGGGCCGAGATGTCCGCCGACCCAGCTTGCCAGGCCGTACACGGGATCGACCCGCAACTTCCATTGGATGAAGGCCAGCAGCGACAGCATGCCGATGGTCTGGGTATCGGGGTTTTCCGAGGCCAGGGCCTTCAAGTGCGGGTTGATGTCTTCCTTGAAGCGCGCGGTGATGAAGGCGGCGACATGGCGGTCGAGCGGCCTGGATTTCAGGTCCTGCGAGTTGGCCGCGCGGTCGAGCGCCGGCAGCAGATGATCGGGGTCCAGCACGTATTCCTGCAGCAAAAGCGGGCTTTGGCAGGGCAGGGACGGATTGCTTTCGTACAGGCAGCGCTCGATCCCGAAGCCCGGATCCTTGTTGTTGAGCACGATCTTGAGCTGCGAGAAGTTCTTCTGGTGGATCGAGGCTTCCGGCGCATAGGCCAGTTGCGATTGGAACCACAGGTCGGGGATGTCCTTGGCGATGATCTCTGTCGGGATCTGCGGGTCACCCGTGCGCAACAGGTCCATGGCGAAGGCGGCGCCGAACCCGTCGACCATGAAGGAAAACCCCTTGAAACGGATGGGGCCCAGGGGATCCATGAGAATGGCGACACGGGTCACGATCATTTCGTCCGAGCCGGCGAAGGAGCCGGCCTGGGCGTTGGCCACGTCGAGCACGTTCTTGATGGCGTTGGCCAGATTGACGTCCTCGACCGACCGCCGCAGCCATGTATCGAAGCTGTCGTGGCGGATCGCCTTGGCGGCGTCGGGCACATGCTTGCTGAAGGCGTCGGCAAGCTGCCGCACGCTCTGATACGGGCGGCCCATGAAGGTCAGCGGCGTCTGCCCGCGCTTGCCCGCGCGTTTCTGCTGCGGCGACATCTTGCGGCCCGACAGCCACAGGTCGATTTCCTCGGGCCCCCAGCGCTGCTGGGGATCGTCGCCGAGCATGCCGCGCAGCGGCTCCAGCAGGGACAGAGGCAGGTTCTCGTTACCGGTGATCGCGGCGTAGGATCCCAGCTCAAGTTTTTCCGCCAGAATCTTTTCCGCCCCTTCCGCCGCCCCCGGTTCCTTGTCCAGGACGAGGCCGACAATGGCGACCGCGAAGGCATAGGCATCGTCGCGGGAGTTGCCGACGCCGCGCCCGGCGGGGGGCGTCATGGCGCGCTCGGCCGGTTCGTACACCGCGGGCTGGTCGTATCCCGGCGGCGACGAATAACATTCGCCGAAGGCGATCTGCTGTCGTCCCGCATCCATGAAGAACAGGTTGTCGCGGCGGATCGCGCGGTGGGCGACGCCGATCGAGGCCATTTCCTGCAACGCGCCGGCCAGCGGCTCGATCACCTTGCGCGGCAGATCGTATTCGGAAATCCGGAATTTGCCCTTTTGCAGCACCCGCCCGCCAAGCGGCCGTTCCAGGATCAGGATCATGGTGCGCTGGCGGATCTGCGGCCAGAATTCGACCTCCCATTCCAGGACACCGACCAGGGCCTTGATGCCGGAGCCGCGCAGGGAGGTCATGGCGCCCAGGCGCGTGGGCAGTCCCGGATTACAGATCAGCGCGAACACGGGGCGGTCGATGTCGCGCCGGTCTTCGGCCATGAAGGCCTTGGCGGACGGTGAATCCAGGTCGGGCAGCGGGGTTCTGGGGTCGACGATGAAGCGGTCCTTGATCAGCACCGGCTGCATGTTGGCCACGGGCGAGGCGGCGTCGCCGGGTTCGCTCCCGGCGTCCATGCCTTCCGGCGGCGCGCCGTCCTCGGGCGGCGGCCCGGCGGGGTCGGCCTGTGCTGTGGCGGTTTCAGCCATCGATTGTCGTCTTCAGCCCCAACAGTCGCGAACGGAAAAGGCCCGCAGGAACGGCATGACCGCCTGCGTGCCTTGAATTTCCCACACTTTCACGCCCTGATGGTACCCGTCATTCCCTTGACAGACAATTAATGCCAGGGTGCGGCCCGGGTTGCCCCGGCCAGGCCGGCGCGGTCAGTCGGCGAAGGGGTCGTGGACGAGAATCGTGTCTTCGCGTTCGGGGCTGGTGGACAGCAGCGCCACGGGGGCTTCGATCAGTTCCTCGATGCGGCGGATGTACTTGATCGCCGTGGCCGGAAGTTCGGCCCAGGATCGTGCCCCCTGGGTGCTTTCGTCCCAACCTTCCATTTCCTCGTAGATCGGCTCGACCCGCGCCTGTTCGATCTGCGATGCCGGCAGATGATCCAGTTCGCGCCCGTTCAGGCGGTACCCCCGGCACACCTTCAGCACCTTCTGGCCGTCAAGGACGTCCAGCTTGGTCAGGGCGATGCCGGTGATGCCGTTGACCTTGATCGCCTGGCGGACCATCACCGCGTCGAACCAGCCGCAGCGCCGCGGCCGCCCGGTGACCGTGCCGAACTCGCGCCCGCGTTCGCCCAGCGTGCGGCCGACCTCGTCCTCCAACTCCGTCGGGAACGGGCCCTGGCCGACCCGGGTCGTATAGGCCTTGGTGATGCCGAGGACGTAGTTGATCGCGCTCGGCCCCTGGCCGGAGCCGACGGCGGCCTGACCGGCCACCGTGTTCGACGAGGTGACGAAGGGATAGGTGCCGTGGTCCAGGTCGAGCATGGCACCCTGCGCACCTTCGAACAGGATGCGCTTGCCCTTACGGCGGGCCTGGTCCAGCTCCTGCCACACGGTGGCGGCGAAGGGCAGGACCTTGGGCGCAATCTCGATCAGTTGCGCGAGCAGTTCGTCGCCGTCGACCTCGGGCATGCCGAGCCCGCGCAGAAGCGCGTTGTGGTGGAACAGCAGGCCTTCGATCTTGTCCTTCAGAAGGCCGTGGTCCGAAAGGTCGCCGACACGGATCGCGCGGCGCGCGGTCTTGTCCTCGTAGGCCGGGCCGATACCGCGGCCCGTGGTGCCGATCTTCGCCTTGCCGGCGGCCTGTTCGCGGGCCAGGTCGAGATTGCGGTGAAGCGGCAGGATCAGGGGGCAGCCTTCGGACAGGCGCAGGCTGTCGGGGGTGACCTCGACGCCCTGGTCCCTGATCTTTTCGATTTCGGACAGCAGCGCCCAGGGATCGACCACAACGCCGTTGCCGATCACGGACAGCTTGCCCTTGCGCACGATGCCGGACGGCAGCAGCGACAGCTTGTAGGTGACGCCGTCGATGACCAGCGTATGGCCCGCGTTGTGCCCACCCTGGAAGCGCACGACAACATCGGCGCGTTCCGACAACCAGTCGACAATCTTACCCTTGCCTTCGTCGCCCCATTGCGAGCCGACGACAACCACGTTCGCCATTTTCAGTGTCCGTTCTTGTCCGTGAAAAGGGGTGTCTGTCCGTCACGCCTCGCCGATGGGGGCGGGGCGGCCGTCGTGAAGCCAGTGCGTGCAGCCGAGACGCCGGGCCGCGGCGTGGGCGTCGGCGCCGTCGTCCAGGCCGGCGACGGTGATCCATCCTTCGGCGCGCAGGTTGGCCGTGCGGTCCGCCGCCGTGCCCGCGGGCACGAACAGCCGACGGCCCAGCGCCGGGCGCGGCAGGGCGCGCAGCAAGGTGTCGGTGAACAAGGTGAAGCCCGTGGCCGGTTCGCCCGCGCCGGCGGCCATGCCGCCGTTGCCGGCCAGATAGCGCCCGCCCGAACCCAGTTCGCCGCGCACGCCGGCGGCATACAGGGTGAAGGTCGCCCCGGCATGGTATTCGAACCCGCGGTGTTCCACCGGATCGATGGTCAGCGGCAGGTCGGGCGCCAGGGCGCGGACCTTGGCGACGATGGCCTTGACCGTGTCCCATTCGGCGGCGGCGGCGGCCGGCAGGGCGATCGCGTCGACGGCGGCCAGGGTGTCGCCGGCGGGGCCGGCGGCAAGAACCAGGCGTTTCAGCATCTCGGTCAGGTCGTCGCCGATCTGACCGGCCAAGCCGTCGAGGGCGCCCGTATCCTTGTGGTTCAGGGCGTCGCGCAAGGCGCGCTCGGCGGAAGCGGGGACCGCATCGCCCAAAATCGCGGTGACCAGGGTCGGCACGGCCAGGTCGATGGACACGTCGGCGACCCCGATATAGCCGAGCGCGTCGGCGGCCATCACGATGACCTCGGCGTCCGCGGCAGGGGCGGCGCTGCCGATCAATTCCGCGCCGATCTGGGCGAACTGGCGTTCCGGGCGGATCTGGTCGCCGCGCACGCGCAGGACCTGGCCGGCATAGCACAGGCGCAGCGGCCGAGGCGCCGATTGCAGGCGGCTTGCGGCGATGCGCGCGATCTGCGGCGTGATGTCGGCGCGCAGGCCCATCATGCGCTGCGAGACGGGATCCATCAGGCGGAACACTTGGCGGTCCATGGCGGCACCCGTGCCGGACAGCAGGGAATCCTCGAATTCCATCAGCGGCGGCTTGACGCGCTGGTAGCCGTGCGCCTGACAGACGTCGATCAGGCGTTCGGTGACCGATGCCTCGAACCCCGCGTCAGGGGGCAGAAGATCGGACAGGCCGGCGGGCAGCAGCCCGGGATTGGAGGTGTCTTCCATCTGAAAGGCCGGGTTCAAGCGTTAAGACTGGCCGGCCGCCAATCAGCCGTCCACGGCCCCGTTTCCTAAACGGTTTGACCCGCCTGGGCAAGCACCGTCACGGACACGCCGCCGGGACGGGATGCCGCGCCGGACGGACCCAAGGGAGCGGGACGCTAGTTGGGAAGGGGGAAGACCTCGTTCTTCACGGTCTTGCCAAGGCTTTCGACCAGGGGCACGACCATGGCGCCGATCAGGGCTTCGTTGGTCGCGGCACCCAGGTTGCCGGTCGCCCAACCCTGCCAGTACCGTTCGATGCGGCCTGCTTCCGCCGGTCCGTCGATGGTCACCTTGAGGCGGTATTTGGTCGGCGTGACGATCTTGGTCCCGCCCTGGCCTTCGTTGAGGATGCCACCGGTCTTGGAATCGAACACGTTGAACCGCGCTTCGGACCCTTCGGTGCCGGAAGTGGTGCCCTTGGTGCCCTGGACATCCAGGAAATAGCGCTTGTCGGTGAAGGTATAGGCGCCAAGCTCGTCCAGAACCTCGAAGGTCAGGACCAGTTCCGCCTTGGGATCGAGCCGGTAGCCGCGGGCCTTGAGTTCCCGGGCGAACTGATGGCTCAGTTCCAGCGATTCGTCGGAATCGTCGAGCGCCCGCACCGCCAAGACCTTGCCGCCGGGAATGGGTTTCGATGAAATGGCGTTCAATTGGCCGTCGGCGGCATGAATCGGGCCGGCAAAGGCGGCGGTCAGCATTAGGGCAAATAGGGCGATCAGGGGGCTTTTCATCGTCGTTTCCGTTTGCGTCCGTTCGCGTGGGGGCATGTCGGCCGCCCGGCATTGCAGTCTCACCTTCGGTTGTCCGTGCAGTGCCGCCGCATCGCAGACCGTGTTGTGTGCCGGGCCGCGCTGATGTCTTCACCCAGGCAGTTAGCGGCCCGTTTAGCGCTCAATTAGAGCATAAAAAAGTTAAAACCGATATAAGGGCGCCGATGCGGAATGCCAAGTGGAGAAATGCCCGTTGACCGTGTGAACGGGCCGCCGAGTGCGCGAACCGGTGTTATCCGCGGGAAACGGCGCAAGTTCATTTCCTTTGGAGTTGTCGGTGGTTCTTGCATAAGATCGAATTAATAAAATTGCTCTTGTTTTAGGCGAAGGGGGTTTGCGTGTCGGATGGAAATGCGCGGTCGTTGGCGCAGGTACATCTGCTGGAAGATCTGAGCGCGGCCGAGATCGGGCGGCTGGAGCAGGCCTGTTCATGGAGGACCTACGCCGCCCAGGAACAGATCATCGACCGTCAAAGCGATACGCAGGACGTCTATTTCGTCGCCGCCGGCGCCGCCCGGGTCGTCATCTATTCCCTGTCCGGGCGTGAAATCACCCTGGACGACGTCAACGCGGGCGGCCATTTCGGCGACCTGGCGGCGATCGACGGAGAGCCGCGCTCGGCCAGCGTCATGGCGCTCCGGGACACGGTCATCGCGTCCCTGTCCCAGGAACGGTTCCTGCAGCTGCTGTCGGAACATTTCACCGTCACCCTGCGCCTCATGCGGGCATTGACGCGCATCGTGCGGACATCGACCGACCGCATCATGGATCTCAGCACCCTGGCCGCCAACAACCGGGTTCAGGCCGATCTGCTGCGCCTGGCGCGCAACAACATGGTCGGCGAAAACCGCGCTGAACTGAAACCCATCCCCGTGCACGGCGATATCGCAAGCCGTGTATCGACGACCCGTGAAACCGTCGCCCGCGTGCTGTCGGACCTGTCGCGCCAGGGTATGGTCGAGCGCCAGAAGGACCGTCTGGTGATCGATGATGTCGACCGTCTGGAAGACATGGTCGAAGAGGTTCGCGGAGAGTGACCCCGGCCCCGGCGTCGTTTGACTTGCCGGGGTGTTTCGGACACTATCTGGGCTAAGCGTGACGGTGACTTCCGCTCCGGCAGGGTGCCTTTGATCGGGCCAAGGCCGTGGTGCCGGAAAAGGCACTGCCGGCGGCCTCGAAATTGATCGAAAGAATGAAATATGGCGAAAACGATTTTGATTGTTGAGGACAACGATCTCAACATGAAGTTGTTCAACGACCTGCTCCAGGCCAATGGCTACAACACCATTCAGACCATGGACGGGCGCGACGCCATTCAACTGGCTCAGGAACACCGCCCGGACCTCATCCTCATGGACATCCAGCTGCCGGAAATTTCCGGCCTGGAAGTCACCAAGATGCTGAAGGCCGATGATTCGTTGAAGGAAATCCCCGTGATCGCCGTCACCGCCTTCGCCATGAAGGGCGACGAGGAAAAGATCAGGGAAGGCGGGTGCGAAGGCTACATCGCCAAGCCGATTTCCGTTCCCACGTTCCTGGAAACGGTCGCGAAGTTTCTCGGCTGACCGCCGCGGGCGGCACGGACCATGTCGGCACGAATCCTCATCGTCGATGACCTTGCCGCCAGCGTGAAGGTCCTGGCCGCCAAGCTGACCAGCGAATATTACGAGGTTCTGACCGCCCACGACGGGCCCACGGCGCTGGAAACGGTGGCCCGGGAAATGCCCGATCTGGTCCTGCTCGACGTCATGATGCCCGGCATGGACGGGTTCGAGGTCTGCCGCCGGATCAAGAAAACCGCGCGCACGGCGCATATTCCCGTGGTCATGGTGACGGCGCTCAACGACATGCGCGACCGTGTCAACGGCCTGCAGGCCGGGGCCGACGACTTCCTGACCAAGCCGCTCAACGACACCATGCTGTTCGCCCGCGTGCGCTCTCTGGTGCGCATGAAGCGGACCTTCGACCAATGGTCCCTGCATCAGCAGACGTCGCGCGACCTGGGTTTCGACGTCGATCCGGACATGACGGACGTTCATGGCCGCGCCGCGCGGGTGATCGTCGTCGATTCCAGCGAAATCCAAAGCGGCAATATTCAAGGGGTTCTGGAGCGGGACGGCCATGCGGTGACCGTGCTGAATTCCTACGCCGACGCCGCCCAGCACATTGCCGGAGACCTGCCGGACGTGGTCGTGGTGTCCATGGACTTCGAGGGGGACGAGCCCCTGCGGCTGGCCTCGCGGCTGCGCTCGCAGGAACCGACGCGTCAGGTGCCGATCCTGCTGATCGGCGATTCCGAGGACGAGACGAACCTGATCAAGGGCCTGGAACTGGGGGTCAACGACTGTGTCGTGCGCCCGGTCGACGAACAGGAGGTTGTCGCCCGCGTGCGCACCCAGGTGCGGCGCAAGCGCTATCAGGAGATGCTGCAGTCGAATTTCGAACAGCACCTGTCCATGGCCCTGACAGACGGCCTGACGGGCCTGCACAACCGGCGTTATCTGGAATCGCACCTGGACGGCATCGTCAAGCGGGCCGGCGACGGCGGCCACGGTCTGTCCCTGGTTCTGATCGATCTCGACCATTTCAAGCGGGTCAACGACACCTATGGCCATGCCGCCGGTGACGAGGTGCTGCGCGTGATCGCCAAGCGCCTGTTGCGCAATGTGCGCGGGTTCGACACGGCGGCCCGCTTCGGCGGCGAGGAATTCGTCGTCGCCATGCCCGACACCCCCATCGACATCGCCTTCGCGGTCGCCGACCGTATCCGCGCCAAGGTCGCGGAAGAACCGATCCCCCTGCCGGACGGCACCCAGCTGACGGTGACGTTGAGTGCGGGGGTCGCGGAATCGGTGGAACCGGGCGAAACCGCGGCCGAATTGATCGGGCGCGCGGACAAGGCGCTCTACATGGCCAAGCACGACGGCCGCGACCGGGTCGTGCGCGCCGACCCGCTGGTCAGAAAGACAAGCGAAACCGCCGTCGAATAACCTCAACGGCGGCTGAACGGTCTTAGGTTTTTACGAAGGATGCCGTCCCGTCGGGGGCGGACAGGAAGGGGGATCGAGGGGCGCCGATGGCGGCCTTACTTGATCTTTTCTTCCTTGAAGGCCACATGCTTGCGGACTACGGGATCGTACTTGCGCATTTCGAACTTTTCCGTCGAATTGCGCGGATTTTTCTTCGTCACATAGAAGAAGCCCGTGTCAGCCGTGCTGACCATTTTCACGAGAATTGTGGCCGGTTTTGCCATGGTGCGAAGTTCCGCTTTGGTTTCCAGTCAGGTCGAAGGCGCGAAACATACAGGGCCCGACGCGCAAGTCAAGGGGCACGGCGAAACCCGCGTGTCGCGGCCTATTCCAGGGCCGCCGTGTCGGCCCGGGCGGTCGCCGAGGTATAGATCAGGGCACGGGTATAGAGGGCGCGGTCCTCGATGATTCGCCGCGCCACGTCGCGGTCCTTGGTGTCTTCATGGCGTTCCGGCGGGCAGGTGTCGCGCAATTGGCTGCGTTCCGCGTCGTCCAACAGCCCACCGCGGCGCCAGCGGGCCAGGATGTCGGTCTGGTAGCGTTCGTCGCCGATGCCGGCCAGGACCGGGTCCTTGGTCGTGGTCTCCGTGGGGATGTGGGCCAGGGATGATGTGCACACGATGGGATGGACGCCCAGGCCATGCAGGGTATAGCCCGTGGGCGTGATCAGTTTCGACCAGGTGATGGTCAACTCACCGTCGTTTGGCAGGCGGATCACCGTCTGCACGCTGCCTTTGCCGTAGGACGAGGTGCCGACGACCACGGCGCGCCCGCGGTCCTGCAGAGCGGCGGCGGTGATTTCCGCGGCCGAGGCCGATTTGCCGTCGATCAGAATGACCAGCGGCAGGCCGTTCAGGATGTCGTCGCCGTCGGCGTTGTAGTGATGAACGCTGTCCGGATGGCGGCCGCGCGTGGTGATGATATGGCCCTGGGTCAGGAACAGATTGGCCAGCTTGATGGACTGACGCAACAATCCGCCCGGGTTGCCGCGCAGGTCCATGACCATGCCCTTGAGCGGCGCCTTGGCCTCGGTCTTCGCCGCCAGGACGGCCTTTTTCACGGATTCCGCGGTCTTCTGGTTGAAGCTGTCGATCGCCGCATAAAGGATCCCGTTTTTGACCGTGTGGCTGACCGTGACCGGCACGATGTGGCGGCGCACCAGATCCAGGGACCAGCCGTCCGGCCGCCCCGACCGGGTCAGGCGCAGACGCACGGCGGTGTCGATGGGGCCGCGCAGCAGTTTCACGATCTTGCGCGCCGACAGGCCCTTGAGCGCGACCCCGTCGGCCGACAGGATGACGTCGCCGATCTTCAGGTCCGCCTCAGCCGCCGGCGTGCCGGGGGTGATGCGGTAGACCTCGGTGATGTCGCCGCGCTGCCGGAAGCGCACGCCGATGCCGCCGAACCCGTCGCGCCGGGCACGGTTGCGCTGGGCTTCCTCGCGCCCGGAATAGCGGGAATAGATGTCCAGTTCCGTCAGCATGCCGTCGAATACGGCTTCGTAGATCTTTTCCGGGCTGGCCCGGCGCATTTCCTCGGACCAGCCGCGCGCCGCCAGGGACGCCCGCGCCGTCAGCATCGCCCAGCCGTAGGCATCGTCTTTCTTGGGCAGGGGTTCGCGGACGATTTCGCGGCCGTTGTCGGTCAGGCGGACCTCGGTCTTGCCGATGTCGATGGCGAGTGCCGGATCGATGGCGCCCAGGCCGCGCAGCCCTTCCATGCCGATCTCGCGGACCGGCAGGGCCTCCAGGTATTTTTCGGCGATGTTCTCGTATCCCGCCGCGATGACCTCGGCCGCCGCCGGCATGGAAAATCCGCTGTCCTTGCCGGCCGTATCCCGGGGCGGCGGCGTCGCCGCGCAGGCGGCAAGCAGAAGCGCCGCCGAAACGGCGGCAAGGCCCGGGTTAAACCGGATTCCGAATATGAGGGAACCCAAGCGGATCATGATCAGGATTGTCCGCGATTTTCAGGCCGCCGTCATTATGAAAACTTTGTGACGTCTGGGATCAGCCGCGGGCGGGCTTGCCGGATTTCTTGCCGCGGCCCTTCTTGGATTTGTCCTTGCCGCCGCTGCGCCCGCTTTTTTTCCGCCCGCCGCCGGTCGGCCGCGCGCCGGGCGTGAACCGCCCGCGCGTCCCGCCGCCGCTTCTGCCGGCGCCGTCCATCAGCTCGAAGATCATGCCGCCGGTCAGCGGCCGGGCTTCGACCAGGCGGACCTCGACGGTTTCGCCCAGCACGTAGGTCTTGCCGTTGGACCGTCCGCGCAGGCGATTGTGGGCCTCGTCGTGGATGTAATAGTCGTCGGGCAGGGAGCGGATGGGAATCAGGCCGTCGGCCCCGGTGTCGTTCAGGGTGATGAACAGGCCGAACCGGGTGACGCCGTTGATGCGGCCGAGGAACGTCGCCCCGACCCGGTCGGACAGGAACTGGGTGGTGAAACGGTCGACCGCCGCCCGTTCCGCCGACGCCGCCCGCCGTTCCGTGAACGACAGATGCTGGCCCATCTCGGCGAAGTCCTTGTGGTTGGTTTCCAGGGCGCCGTCGCCCATGCGGCTGCCGCGGATCAGGGCGCGGTGGACCAGCAGGTCCGAATAGCGCCGGATCGGCGAGGTGAAATGGCAATAGCGGCGCAGCGCCAGGCCGAAGTGGCCGATGTTGTCGGGCGAATATTCCGCCTGGGCCTGGGACCGCAGGACCAGTTCCTGGACCATGCGTTCGAACGGCCCGCCCTTGGCCTTGGCCAGCAGCTGGTTGAAATTCCTCGACTGCATGACCTGGCCCTTGGCCAACTTGAAGCCGATGGTCGTCATGGCTTCCGACAGGGCCGTGACCTTGGCCGGGCTGGGCTGGTCATGGATCCGGTACATGCAGGGAAGGCTTTTCTTTTCAAGGGCTTCCGCCGCCGCCACGTTGGCGGTGATCATGAATTCCTCGATCAGCTTATGGCTGTCGAAGCGTTCGCGCAGGGCGATCTCGGCGACGGTGCCGCGGTCGTTGATGATCACCTTGCGTTCGGGCAGGTCGAGGTCGAGCACGCCGCGCCCCTGGCGGTTGCGGGACAGCGCCTCATAGGCGCCGTACAGGGGCGTGATCACGTCCTTGACCAGCACGTCGGTGACGTCGTCCGGGCGGCCGTCCCGGGCCGCCTGCACCTGGTCATAGGTCAGGCGTGCCGCCGATCGCATCAACGCGCGTTCGAAGCGGTGGCGGGTCAGGTTGCCGTCCGCGTCGATCCACAGATGGGCGGCCAGGCACGGACGGTCTTCCTTGGGGTTCAGGGAACACCAGCCGGTCGACAGTTCGTGCGGCAGCATGGGCACCACGCGGTCCGGGAAATAGACGCTGTTGCCCCGGTCGTAGGCGCTGCGGTCCAGGGCGTCGCCGGGGCGTACGTACCAGGACACGTCGGCGATGGCGACGACAAGGTGCCAGCCACCCGGGACATTCGGGTCCGGTTCGGCGAACACCGCGTCGTCGAAATCGCGGGCGTCGGCGCCGTCGATGGTGACCAGCGGCAGGTCGCGCAGATCGATGCGGTCGCCCAGGGGGGCGGGGCCGGCGGCCTTGGCCTGGTCGAGGGCTTCCGGCGGAAATTCGTTGGGCAGTTCGTTTTCGTGGATGGAAATCAGGCTGATCGACTTGGGGTCGTCCATGCCGCCCAGCACGTCCGTCACCTTGGCCTTGCGCAGGCCCAGATCCTTGCCCGGCAGCACGGCGGCGCGCACCAGATCGCCCGGCCTGGCGCCGCCCGCCTGTCCCGCCGGGACCACGTAATCCTGCTTGGCGCGGCGGTCGGTGCTTTCGATGCGGCCCTCGTTTCCGGCCATGCGGTAGACGCCCATGATCGATGCCGGGGCCGAGGGCAGGCGGCGGATGGTGCGGCCCTGGTAGGCGCCGCGCCCGGCCCGCTCCAGCCGCGCCAGAACGCGGTCGCCGGTGCCGAGCGCCGGCTGGCCCTTGCGTTCCGCTGCCATGTGGATGGTGGGGGCGGGGCCGGCCTCGTCATCCCAGCTGTCCGGGCGGGCCAGCAGGTCGCCCTCGGCGTCGACGCCGGTGATGCGCAGCACGGTGACGTCGGGCAGGGTGCCCGGCTCGGCGAAGCGTTTGCCGCGCCCGCGCTGCAGGGCGCCGCCGCCTTCCAGATCCTTGAGGATTTCGCGCAGCATGACCTTGCCCTCGGACCCCAGCTTGAAGGCGCGCGCGATCTCGCGCTTGCCGACGCGCTTGGGGCTCGACTGGATGAATTCCAGGATCTCTTCGCGCGTCGGGAAGGGCGGGTTCGATTTCGGGGGTTTGGCCACGGCGGGCGGCCCGGATCAGGCGTCGGCGGACGGCGGCGCATCGCCGTCGGCCGGCGTTTTCTTGGCAGGTTTCTTTTTGGCGGCCGTTTTCTTGGCGGCTGCCTTCTTCTTCGGCGCGGCCTTCTTCTTTGGTGCGGCCTTCGCGGCTGTCTTTTTGGCCGTCGGAGCCTTCTTGCCGGACTTGGCGGCGATCAGCTCCAACGCCTGTTCCAGGGTCACCGAATCCTTGTCCATGTTCTTGGGCAGGGAGGCCATGACCTTGCCGTGCTGCACGAAGGGACCCCAGCGCCCGGCCTTCATGGTAACGGGCTTCTTGTCGGCGGGATGCTTGCCGAGTTCCTTGGGCGGGTCCTTGCGCGGCTTGTCGGCGAACAGCACGACCGCGCGGTTCAGGCCCACGGTCAGCACGTCGTCGTCGCCCTTCAGCGACACATAGGTGCCGCCCATCTTGAGGAACGGGCCGAAGCGGCCGAGCCCGGCGGTGATCATGTCGCCGGTTTCCGGATGCAGGCCGACCTCGCGCGGCAGGGCGAGCAGGCCGAGCGCCATCTCAAGATCGATGGTCGCTGCGCTGACGCCCTTGGGCAGGGACGCGCGCTTGGGCTTGGGGCCGTCTTCCTCGGCGTCGCCGAGCTGCACATAGGCGCCGTAGGGCCCCTTGCGCACGGTGATCGGCAGGCCCGTATCGGGATCGTTGCCGAGCAGGCGGGGGAAGATTTCCGCCGCCGCTTCCGCGCCGTCGCCGTTCTCGCCGTTGGGCACGGCCAGGGCCTGGGTGTGTTTGCATTCGGGATAGTTGGAACAGCCGATGAAGGCGCCGAATTTGCCCAGTTTCAGGCCCATGCGCCCGTCGGCGCAGACCGGGCATTTGCGCGGGTCGCGGCCGTCCTCGCCCATGGGGAAGAAGTGCGGGCCGAGAAGTTCGTCGAGGGTGTCCAGGACCTCGCGCACGCGCAGCTCCTTGGTGCCGTCGACGGCCTTGGAAAAGGCTTCCCAGAAATCGCGCAGCACCTGTTTCCATTCGCGCCGGCCGCCGGAGATGTCGTCCAGGCGGTCCTCGAGCTCGGCCGTGAAGCCATATTCCACATAACGTTCGAAGAAGCTGGACAGGAAGGCGGTGACCAGGCGGCCGCGGTCCTCGGGCATGAAGCGGCGGCTTTCCAGCTTTACGTAACTGCGGTCCTGCAGCACCGAGATGATCGAGGCATAGGTCGACGGCCGGCCGATGCCCAGTTCCTCCAGGCGCTTGACCAGGCTGGCTTCGGTATAGCGCGGCGGCGGCTGGGTGAAATGCTGGTCTGCGTCCACTTCCTGACGGGCCAGGGCCTGGCCTGCCTTCACATCGGGCAGGATGCGCAGCTTGTCCTCGTCGTCGCTGTCGGCGGCGGCGTCCTCGTCCTTGCCTTCCTGGTAGACCTTGAGGAAGCCGTCGAAGGCGATCACCGAGCCGGTCGCGCGCAGGGTGGCGGTGCCGTCGGCGGCGGCGATGTCGACGGCGACCTGGTCGAGCACCGCGTTTTCCATCTGGCAGGCGATGGTGCGCTTCCAGATCAGGTCGTAGAGCTTGCGCTGATCGTCGTCCAGGTACTGGGCGACATCCTCGGGCCGGCGGGACACGTCCGTCGGGCGGACCGCCTCGTGGGCTTCCTGGGCGTTCTTGGCCTTGGTCTTATAAATACGCGGCTCGCCCGGCAGATAGGGGGCGCCGTAGGTGCCCTTGATCAGGTCGCGGCAGGCGTTGACGGCCTCGTTGGCCATGGTCACGCCGTCGGTTCGCATGTAGGTGATCAGGCCGACCGTCTCGCCGCCGATGTTGACGCCTTCGTACAGGCGCTGGGCGACCTGCATGGTCCGCTTGGCGCCGAAGTACAGCTTGCGCGCGGCTTCCTGCTGCAGGGTCGAGGTCGTGAACGGCGGCGCCGGGTTGCGCCGGGACTGTTTGCGCTGAACGTCGGCGACGGAGAAATTGCCGGCTTCGACGGTCTGCTTGGCGCGCTCGGCGTCGGCCTGCGACCCCAGGTCCATCTTGCCCAGCTTCTGCCCGTTCAGATGGGTCAGCTGGGCCGCGATCTTGTGTCCGCCGCCGGCGGCGAAGGTCGCCTTGATGGACCAGAATTCCTGGCGCTTGAAGATTTCGATCTCGGCCTCGCGCTCGCAGATCAGGCGCAGCGCCACGGACTGCACGCGGCCGGCCGACCGCGACCCCGGCAGCTTGCGCCACAGCACCGGCGACAGGGTGAAGCCGACCAGGTAGTCGAGGGCGCGGCGCGCCAGATAGGCGTCGACCAGTTCGCGGTCCAGTTCGCGGGGATGGTCGAACGCGGCCTTGACCGCGTCCTTGGTGATTTCGTTGAACACGACGCGCTTCACGTCGACGTCCTTCAGGGCGTCGTTCTTGTTCAGAACCTCGCGGACGTGCCAGGAAATGGCTTCGCCTTCGCGGTCGGGGTCGGTCGCGAGATACAGTTTATCGGCGCCCTTGACGGCGTCGGCGATGGCCTTGATGTGCTTTTCCGACCGGGCGTCGATTTCCCAGTCCATCTCGAAGTCGGCGTCCGGGCGCACCGAGCCGTCCTTCGACGGCAGGTCGCGGATATGGCCATAGCTGGCCAGCACCGTGTAACCGGGGCCCAGGTACTTGTTGATCGTTTTCGCCTTGGCCGGGCTTTCAACGACGACGACGTCGGTCATGCAAGACTTGCCTTTTCTCGGCCGGCCTTCGGGGCCGCTGCCCGGGCCGGCTAGTGGTCCATGAGCAGCGATACTTTGCTGCCGGGGTGCCTCTCTAACCGTCCTGCCAGTTCAAGTTCAAGCAAAACCGTTGACACCACGGCCAGGGAGAATTGGCAAACGCGGAGCAGTTCGTCAACAGTCGTCGGTGCCGGACCCAATGCGGCGATGATCGTATCGCGTGCGGAAACGGCGTCCTCGACGTCCGTCAATTCGTTCTCAACTATCTGATTATCAATAATAATTTCAGGTCTTTCCGGAACGCGGACATCGGCCAGAACGGCAAATACGTCATCCGCGCTTTCCGTCAGGGTCGCCCCCTCGCGAATCAAATGATTGGTCCCGCGGGCCCTTGGATCCATCGCCGCACCCGGCACGGCGAACACCTCGCGCCCCTGTTCCAATGCCATGCGGGCGGTGATCAGGGAGCCGGACCGGGGGCTCGCCTCGACCACCACGACGCCGCGCGCCATGCCCGAGATGATCCGGTTGCGGCGGGGAAAATGCCGGGCCTGAGGCTGGGTGCCGGGCGCGACCTCGGACAGCAGGACGCCCGTCTCGGCGATGCGTTCGTAAAGGTTCCGGTTCTCGGCCGGATAGACGACGTCGATGCCGCCGCCCAGCACCGCCGCCGTGCCGTTCGGAAGCGCCCCCTCGTGGGCGGCGGCGTCGATCCCGCGGGCCAGGCCCGAGGCGACCATCAGCCCGCCCGTGCCGAGATCGGCGGCGAGCTTTTGCGCGAAGCGGCGGCCGTTGGCGGAGGCGTTGCGGGCGCCGACGACGCCGATGGTCTTCTTGGCGAGAAGTTCCCGCCGGCCCTTGGCGTGGATCACCGGCGGCGGGTCGTGGATATGGGCGAGCAGCGGCGGATAGGCGGGCTCGCCCCAGGCGATAATCGTGGCGCCGATGCGTTGGGCGGTCTCCATCTCGCGGACGGCTTCTGTCTGCGAGGCGACGCGGATGGCGCCGGCCCGCCCGCCCCGGCGGGCCAGGTCGGGCAGGGCGTCGAGGGCCCGCGCCGCCGTGCCGAACCGTTCCAGCAGGCGAAAGAAGGTGCCCGGGCCGACATGGGCCGAGCGGATCAGGCGCAGCCAGGCGATGCGTTCGTCGTCGGTGAGTGTCCGTTGGCGGTGATGGGCCAGTCTGTCCGGCATGGCAAGGGGCTCCCCGGGGCGCTGTCGGCGGAAAGATTACCCGAGGGATTTGATCTGTAAAAGGGAAAGTACGCGGTCTACGTGCCCGTTTTGGTTGTGCGCCCCAAAATCCAGGCCGGGATCAATGCCGTCGAGAACACCACGGCCGAGACGATGAAGGCGTCCTGGAATCCGAGGGTCGTCGCCTGGGCGTGGATGACCTTGGACAGGAAGTTGAGGGCGCCCGCCGTCTGCTGGGCATCGGGCAGGCCGCTTTCGCCGAGCATGCGGCCGACCTTTTCGATGAACTCCCGGCTGAGCGGGTTGCCCGACGTCTGGGTCGCCGCCATGGCGTCGGCATGGAAGGCCGTGCGCTGTTCGGTGATGACCACGAACACCAGGGTGCCGAAGGCGCCGCCCAACTGGCGCACGAAGTTGTAGGTCGCGGCGCCGGCATTGATCTTGTGCTCGGGCACGGCGCGGATCGCCGCCGCCCCCATGGCGGGCATGACCAGACCGATCGCCAGGCGCGACAGCACGGTGAACAGCGCCATGACCAGGAAGGCCGTGTTGACGTCGGACTTGGCGATGAAATAAGCCGCGACGACGAAGATCAGCACGCCCGCGGTGATCGGATAGCGGGGCGACACGTGATCGTTCAGGCGTCCGGCCAAGGGGGTGATCAGGAACAGGAATATCCCCGCCGGGACCAGCACCATGCCCGCCGCCGTCGCCGTGAAGCCCTGCACCTGTTGGGTGAACACGGGGATCGCGTAGTTGGTGGCGAAATTGCCCGCCCCGAACAGAAAGGCGATGACCATGGCCGAGGCAAAGGACGGGTCCTTGAACAGGTTGACGTCCAGCATCGGGTTTTTCGAGTGCGTCTGGTGCCACAGAAAGACGACCCCGGCCGCCGTGCCGCCGACCAGCAGCGCCAGGACCTCGTTGGAATGCCAGCCCCAGCGCTGGCCGTTGGCAAGGCCGCTCATGACGCTGAAGCAGAAGGTGACGACGAGGACCAGACCAGTCCAGTCGAATGGCGGTTTGGGCCCTTTATGGCGTTCCTGCGGCATGAAGCTGAGGCCCAGCAGGAAGGCGATGAACGCGAGCGGCAGGGGCACGATGAAGATGTGCCGCCAGGTCAGGGCATCCAGGATGGCGCCGCCGACCACGGGCCCGAAACTGGGCGCCAGGGTTACGCCCACCGAATACATGCTGACGGCGAATCCGCGCCGTTCCATGGGGAACACGGAGATGATGGTCGACAGAACCAGGGGCTGCACGACGCCGGCGGAAATCCCCTGCATGATCCGCCCGACGATCAGGGTGTCCATATTGGGCGCCACGGTGCAGATGAATCCTCCCGCGGCGAACAGCACCAGGGTCATGGCGTAGGCGTTGCGCTGGCCCAGATGGGCGACGACCCAAACACTCATGAGCTGGCTTGCCACCATGGTCGTGATGAAGGCGGTGGAGGCCCATTGCGCGACCGTCTGGTCGATCCCGTAGGCGCCCATGATCGACGGCACCGCGACGTTGACCACCGTCGCCGACAGGATCATCGAGACCGCGCCCAACAGGCCCGACAAAGTGACGGACCAGCGGCGGAATTCGCTGATGGAATGGGGGTCTATGGGCGGGACGGCGGTTTTACTGGTCAACGTCGATCTTTATTTCGACCATCATCCCGGGGCGCAGCAGGCGGTCCTGCTGTTGAATGGCGATGCGCACGGGCAGACGTTGGGTGATCTTGGTGAAGTTGCCGCTTGGGTTCGGGCTGGGCAGCAGCGCGAATTCCGCGGTGGTGGCGTTGCCGATGACCTGGACCTTGCCCGTGAATTCGCGGTCCGGATAGGCATCGACGGAAACATGGACGGAGTCGCCGACCTTGGTCTTGCGGATGTCCGTTTCCTTGATGTTGGCGTCGATCCAGATCACTTCCGGGTCGTGGATCAGGGCCAGGCGCTGGCCGGGGGTGACGTATTCGCCGACTTCGACGAAGGTCTTGTCGACGACGCCGCTGATGGCGCTGCGGATCGTGCGGTCGGACAGGTCCAGGCGCTGTTCGTCCAGCTTCGCCTGCAGTTCCTGTTCGCGGTGGCCGAACACGGCGACGGCGCTGTCCAGCACGTGCAGGCGTTCGCGCTCGGCCTCGACCTCGAACAGCTTGGCCTCGGCCGAATGCAGGTCGGCGACGGCGATGCGGTGTTCGCGCTCGATCTTCTTCAATTCCGTCTCGGCCTGATCCAACTGGCGGCGGGACACGACGCGCGTTTGGAACAGGGATTTCGAGCGTTCGTGTTCGCGTTTGGCCAACTCGAGCTGCGGGCCCAGGGACGACACGGTGACCTGAGCGCCGACCAGGCGCGCCTGCTCTGATTTCAGCTTGGAGGCGGTTTCCTTGTCGACCAGGCGCTTCTCCGCCAGGGTGCGGTCCTTTTCCGCGCGCAGGCTGGCGATCTGGGCTTCCAGTTCGCGGGCCTTCAGCGCCGATTCGCGGGAATCGATCGTCAGTAGTACCGAGCCCGGCTTGATGTCGTCGCCTTCCGTGACGCTGATCGAGGTGACCCAGCCGGCAACCCGGGAGGACACGGTAATTAGGTCGCCGCCGATGCGGGCGTCGACTTCGTGGATGTTGGTGACGCGGTCGTGAATTTCCAGTCCCCCGAACAGGGTGCCCAGCACACCGATGACGAGCGCGATCGCAAAGCGGCGCTTACGAGCCTTCAGGCGGGCGGTTTCTTCGGCGGAATCGGTGGTGGATGACGCATTGGCGTCTGACCTCGGATCGATATCCGTGGTGTCCGGCATTGGTTTTTCCTCTACTCCTCGGCGACGGCTCCTAATTTAACAGGTATTGTATACAATTGGGAAGTAGGCCATTCACCATGGACTGTCACGTGGCGCGGTTCGCGAGGGGGTGGTGGCGTGCGCGTTTATGTCGCAGCGCAAATACTCAGAAGCCCCCGGATAAGCTTTGCGTGCACCTGCATTTGACAATTCGGCCGTTGGTCCGCCGTACGGATCAGCGGGCCCCCGTTTGCCTGGGGCCGTGGCGTTCGTGGTCTATGGTCCTCAAGGTATATTTATTTGATAAGCCTATAAAAAATAAGAATTATTAAGTATTGATTTGTATAAATACCTGTTTATTAAAAATCATAAAGTTAAATAAATGAAAATAATTATCATTGAAAATTAATTTATATTAATTTATATTTCATCATTATACACCGGATTAGCGCTAAATTGCGCTATCACCATTTCATTTCCATTGGTTGTGTTTGCCGCCGGTGTGCGGACGGAACCGCCGTGTTTCAATCAGTCTACAGGAGCAATGAATGACTTTGCCGAAATCGACGAGCCCCTTCCTGTTGGGTGCGGGTACGGGGGCGTTCATCCTTACCGTCCTGGCCTTCAGCAACAGTTGGGTGGTGAGCGCGAACGCCAATCAGGGTGCAGTGCAGGATGCCTGGATCAACGCCCAAGCTTCCGTTTGCGCCGCCCGCGCCATCGTTCATGTGAAGAATATGGCGAAGGCGCCGGATCTGCAGGGTTATCAGTCCGGGGCCCGCGCGGCGCGTGAAGATCTTGCGAAGGATTTCTCGACCGCCCTACAGGGCACGGGCGAGCCGGAAACCGGCGTGGTTTCCGCTTGTGCGCAGATGCTGAACAAAGACCTCTAGCGCCCGAACCGGCCTGGAAGGCCCGGCGCTCGGCGCCGGGCCGGCGGACCGCCGCCTAGGATTTCTGGCCGATCTTGGGTTCCTGGCCGGCGATCAGCCGCCGGATGTTCGCCTGATGGCGAATGAAGGCCAGCACGGCCAGGCCGCCGGCCATCCAGGCCATGGACATCCCGTCGATCCAAAAGGCATAGACCGGGGCCGCCGCCAGGGCGCCCAAGGCGGCCAGGGACGAATAACGGAAGGTTCCGGCGACCAGCAGCCAGGTCGCGCAGACGGCCAGACCGACCATGAAATTGACGGCCAGCAGCACGCCGAGCGTCGTCGCCACGCCCTTGCCGCCCTTGAAGCTGAGCCAAACCGGGAAGTTGTGCCCGATGACGCCGGCGAATCCGGCGATCATGCCGGCCTCGGGGCCCCACAGATGGGCCGCCGCCAGGGCCGCCGCCGCCCCCTTGCCGGAATCGCAGATCAGGGTCGCCAGGGCCAGGCCCTTGCGCCCCGTGCGCAGCACGTTGGTCGCCCCGATATTGCCCGAGCCCACGGTCCGGATGTCGCCCAGGCCGGCCATGCGCGTGAACACCAGACCGAAGGGCACCGAGCCCAGCAGATAGCCGCCGAGGGCGGCCAGGGCGAAGGCGAGGGTGCTGTCCAGTCCGCCGGCCATGTCAGGTGCCGTGGGTGTGGACGGTGCGGCCGTCGATTACGGTGCGCAGGACCATGCCCTGCACGGGCCGTCCGTCGAAGGGCGAGTTCTTGGATTTGGAGAGCAGCACGCCGGAGGAAACCTTCCAGCTGCGGTCGGGATCGAACAGGACCAGATCGGCGGGCGCGCCCGGCTTCAGGCGGCCGGCGTCCATCGCCATGAGGGCCGCGGGTGCATGGGTCACCAGATTAATCGCCTTGAGCAGGGGCAGGTGGCCGTTGTGGTATAACTCAAGCGTCATCGGCAGCAGGGTCTGCAGGCCGACGCCGCCCGATGCCGCCTGGGCGAAGGGCAGGCGCTTGGATTCCTCGTCCTGGGGCGTGTGATCGGACGCGACGCAGTCGATCACCCCGTCGCTGATCGCGCGCACGATGGCCTGGCGGTCGTCCTCGTCGCGCAGCGGCGGAGTCAGCTTGGCGAAGGTGCGGTAATCGCCGATGGCGTGTTCGTTGAGCGCGAAATAGGGGGGGGCCGTGTCGCAGGTGACGGCCAGGCCCCGGTCCTTGGCGCGGCGGATGATGTCGACGCTTTCCGCCGTCGACACGTTGACGAAATGCAGGCGCCCGCCGGTCATTTCGACCAGGCGGATGTCGCGTTCGATGATGATGATCTCGGCCTCGCGGGGTATCCCGGCCAGGCCCAGGCGGGTGGAATTCTCGCCCAGGTTCATGACGCCGCCCTCGGCAAGCGACGGTTCCTCCGCCTGATGGCAGATCACCAGGCCGAAGGTCGCGGCATAGGCGAGCGCCTGGCGCAGAACCAGGGGGTCGGCGATGGTCCGGACGCCGTCCGTGAAGGCAAGGGCGCCGGAATCCCTGAGCAGCTTCAGTTCGGCGATCTCCTTGCCGGCCAGCTTTTTGGTCACGGCGCCATAGGGATAGACCTTGGTCAGCCCCAGTTGGCGGGCCCGGCGGGCGACGAATTCGACCACCGACATGTCGTCGATACAGGGGTTGGTGTCCGGCAGGCACAGCAGCGAGGTAACCCCGCCCGCCGTGGCCGCGCGCCCGGCGGTGGCCAGGGTTTCCTTCTGCTCTTCGCCCGGCTCGCCCAGATGGGCGCGGATGTCGACCAGCCCGGGCGCCAGGCAGGCCCCTTCGCAATCGATGATTTTCGCGTCCTCGGGACGGCCCGCGTCGAACAGCCCCGGCCCGGCGGCGGCGATCTTTTCGCCGTCGGTCAACACGCCGCCCGGCCCGTCCCAGCCTTCGGCCGGGTCCAGGATGCGCGCGTTGACATAGGCCACGCGGCCCAGGGGTTCGTCGAGTTTTACCGCCATGTCTTAGGCTCGGGTTCCGTCACAAGTTGGTTTCGGTCAGGGGTTCCAGGTTATGGGCCAGGATTTCCAGCGCCGCCATGCGCACGGCGACGCCCATTTCCACCTGCTCGCGGATGACCGAACGGTAGAAGTCGTCGGCCACCTCCGAATCGATCTCGACCCCCCGGTTCATGGGGCCCGGATGCATGATCAGCGCATCGGGCTTGGCATGGGCCAACATTTCGTAGTCGAGCCCGAAATAGGTGAAATATTCCCGCACCGAGGGGAAATAGTTGGATTTCATGCGCTCCTGCTGAAGGCGCAGCATCATCACGATGTCGCAATCCTTGAGGCCCTCGGCCATGTCGTGGAAGACCTCGACGCCCAGGCGTTCGGCGGCATAGGGGATCAGCGTCTTGGGCGCGATCAGGCGCACGCGCGCGCCCATGGTCGTCAGCAGGTGGATGTTCGAGCGCGCAACCCGGGAATGCAGGATGTCGCCGCAGATGGCGACCTGCAGTCCGGCCAGGCGGCCGAGCCGCCGGCGGATGGTCAGCGCATCGAGCAGCGCCTGCGTGGGATGTTCGTGGCTGCCGTCGCCGGCGTTGATGACGGCGCAGTTGACCTTTTCCGACAGCAGCTTGACCGCGCCGGAATCGCTGTGGCGTACGACCAGGACGTCCGGATGCATGGCGTTCAGGGTCATCGCCGTATCGACCAGGGTTTCGCCCTTTTTGATGGAGCTGCCCGAAATCGACATGTTGATGACGTCGCCGCCGAGCCGCTTGCCCGCCAGTTCGAACGACGTCCGGGTGCGGGTCGAGGCTTCGAAGAACAGGTTGATGACCGTGCGTCCGCGCAGCACCGACTTCTTCTTGTCGGATTGCCGGTTCTGTTCGACGTAGGTCTCGGAGCGGTCCAATAGGAAAGTGATTTCCGCCGGTGTCAAACCTTCGATACCGAGCAAATGGCGATGGGGGAAATCTGTCGTTGCCGTGTCGCCGGAAATCATGGGGCCGGAATATAGGCCGGTGCGTCCGGCGGGTCACGAAAAATTGCGGCCCCTGGAGGTGCGTCGCCGATGGTGGCATGATGTGGGACCTCTTCGGTGCGGACGAGCGAGTAAACACAAGGGGTTTTGCGGTGTCTTCCCGGAATTCGATCGCGGGCCCGGAAGCGGGCCAGGACGGCATGGCCGAGGTTCTCGACCGCCTGCACGACGGCGTCGCGGTTTTCGATTCGGACGACAACCTGATTTTCGCCAACGAGGTCTGCCGTGACCTGTTCCGGCCGATCGCGGAAAGCTTCACGCCGGGCACCCCCTTTGCCGCCCTGATGGCGGCGGCGGGCGCCAAGAAAATGATCGCCGATGCCTTCGTCGGACCCGGCGAGATCGACCTTTCCGACGGCCGCACCGTGTTGCTGCGGGAATCCCGCATGCCGTCGGGCGGCGTGGTGCGGACCTTCACCGATCTGACCGAATACCGCTTGGCCGAACAGCAGATCGCCTACATGGCCAGCCATGACGAGGTCACGGGCCTGCCCAACCGGTCGCTGTTTCATGACCGGCTCGATGTATCGTTGCGCCAGGCCGCCCGCGAGAAGACCAGGATCGCCGTGCTGTTCATCGACCTGGACGGGTTCAAGGCCGTGAACGACCGCCTGGGCCATGACGCCGGCGACATGATCCTGCATCAGGTCGCCGTGCGCCTGGTCGCCCGCGTCCGCGCGTCGGACACGGTGGCGCGTTACGGCGGCGACGAATTCACGGTGATTCTCAACCAGATCTCCAACGCCCAGGACGTCAGCCGCGTCGCGCAGTCCATCGTCGACGAACTGACCCGGCCGTTCACCGCCAAGCGCGAGACCGTGATGATCGGGGCCAGTGTCGGCATCGCGCTGTATCCCGAACATTCGGAATCCGCCGACGCCCTGGTGCGCATCGCGGACAAGGCCATGTACGAAGTCAAGCATGCGGGAAAGCGGGGATACAGGCTGGCCACCACGGAAGGGCGCTGAGCGCCGCCCGGTCATCGGGCGTCCAGGGCACCCTGCAATATATAAGCCGCCGCCAGCTTGTCGACCACCTGCCCCCGCCGGGCGCGGGTCATGTCCACGTCATCGACCAGCATGCGTTCGACCGCCACGGTCGACAGCCGTTCGTCCCAGAAGGCGACGGGCAGATCGCGCTTTTCCAGCAGATTGGCGGCGAACTGGCGGGTCGATTGGCAGCGCGGCCCCTCGGTCCCGTCCATGCTGACCGGCAGGCCGATGACCAGGGCCTTGACCTCTTCTGCGTCGACGGCGGCGAGCAGAGCCACGGCATCGGCCGTGAACTTGGTACGCCGGATGGTGTCGTAGGGCGTGGCGATGGTGCGCATGACGTCGGACAGGGCCAGGCCGATGGTCTTCGATCCCAGGTCCAGCCCCATGACGCGGCCGTGCCGGTCCAGGGCCGCTTTCAATTCCGCCAGCGTCATGACCGCCATGGCATTGTCCTTATGATATCCGCTGCCGCCGGAAAAACCCGGATCGGGAAAAGTTAGGTGGTGCTAACTTGTTGATAGAGGTAACATATATCCCCTTCTAAGGGGCATTACTTTAACTTCGGCGCGGGGGGTCCGCGGGCTGATTAGGGCGGTTCGGCGATGTTTGGGGCATTGCACTTTGTCACTCCGATCCTGCGAGGCGGGCGGTTCGCGGTGCCGGGCCGTCGGCGCGTCTTTCGTGCCTGCGCGGCCGGGTTGCTGGCGCTCCTCGCGCCCCTGACGACGTTCGGGGCGGCGGCTCAGGACAAGCCGGACATCACTTTCCTGGGGCAACCCGTGAGGCCGTTTGCGGGCACCTATGTGGTGACCAAGGACCTGAATGTGCGCGGCGAACCAGATACCAGCGGCAAGAAGGTCGGCAGTTTCCGCGAAGGCGACCGCCTGAAGGTGGTCGGCAAGGCCAAGGGAAGCTGGCTGGCCGTGCGCGCGGACGGCAAGGATCTGGGCTTCGTCTATGGGCCGGTGCTGATGCCTCTGGTCGATGCCGTCGTCAACGAACCGCTGACGGGCACGGCGGCCATTGCCGGGGGAAACTGCACCTACCGGGCGGTGTTCGAGGGTGAAAGCCCGATCGAGGGCCAGATGTTCAATTCCGTCGATTACCGCGCGATGCTCGAATGCCGCCGCGATGGAAAATCCTTTGCCTTCGAGATGCCGTTGTTCATTACCGAAGGCCCCTATAACGGCGGCGTCAAATCGATCCACCAGATCGGCCTGGACGTTCTCGAGTTGGCCCAGGAATACGAGCGCGTGTTCTCTACCAATCTTTTATATGACGCGGAAAAGGGCGAGGTGCGTCTCGACACCGTCAGCGTCGATAAATACCTGGCCGCCGGCAAGACGCCGCCAATGCCGGCAGAGGACGTGTCCTCGGCGCTTGCCGCCGCGATCACGCTGGCGGTCAAATCCTGGTCGCCGGCGTTCTGGGCCGATTTCGCCAAGGCGTTGCGGGGCTCCGGCGGATAGGCCTTGCCTGCCCCCTCTCTCTCAAAAGCGTGACCTTTTTGCATCGGTCGGGAACAGGATCGCGACATGTCTTGTCGCCTGTCTTGTCGCCTGCCGGCGGCTGGGGGCTGTTTCGTCTGATTTTTCAGCGGCAGTCGAAATTTCGGGTCGATTTGATCGATTTTTATCGATAAAAATGCCTAATAAATATGCAATATAATTTTGATGCTCCGATTTTATGCAAAAGCCTGTGGCATTACGGCAACATCCGGGCAAAAAAATTCCCCTATGTCATTGATATATAACAATTAAATAATTTCTACGTTTCTGGCACCCAATTTGCTACCACCACAAACAGTGGGGTGTACGCCTCGGATAAACTGTGAAAAAGGATCAAGAAAATGGCATCTGTGGTGCGGCTTTTGAGTGCCCTCGGATTTGTGGCGGTTGTGGGTGCGTCCCTCCCGGCACATGCCGAAGAAATGAAATTCCCCGGTACCTTTTCGGCCAACGCTGGCCTGGTAACCGAATACCGCTTCCGCGGTCTTGACCAGTCCTCGCAAAAACCGGCCATCCAGGGCGGTATCGATTGGTCCATGGACACGGGTGTCGGCGGCACGTCCGTCTACCTCGGCACGTGGGGCTCCAACGTCGACTTCGGCGACACCGACAAGGCGAGCGCCGAAATCGATTACTACGGCGGCATTTCCGGTTCAGCCGGAGCCATCGGCTGGGACGTCGGTTTCATCTACTACTCCTATCCTGGGGCGTCCGATAACGTGAACTACGATCTGTGGGAAGCCACCCTGGGTCTGAGCTACGACATCATGGACGGCCTGTCGGTCGGCGCCAATTACGCCTATTCGCCGGACTTCTTCGGCGGCAGCGGCACCGGTCATTGGATGACCGCCAACGTGTCCTATGCGGTGCCGGTCAAGATTCTCGCCGGGATCACGCTGGATGCCTCCGTCGGCCGTCAGCTGATCGAAAAGAACACGACCTTCGCGCAGCCCGACTACACCACGTGGTCGATCGGCGCGTCGCTGGGCATCACGGAGAACGTCTCCATCGGTGTGCAGTACATCGACACGTCGATCAGCAACAGCCGGTTGGCTGAAGACGTCGTGATCGGTTCGCTGACCGCGTCCTTCTAAGGACACGCTGCCGATTGCCGATATCGGCCGACGCGGGGTCCGCCCCGACGTTCAGGCCGGTTGAACAAAGGCCGCAAGCCGCCCCCTGCCGGGTCACACGTCCGGCAGGGGGTGCTTGCGTCTTTTTTTGTCTGCATGCCATGGGGGCGGCGGCGCTTGCCGCCCGGGGATGTCGATGGTAATTTCCGCGCCCGCAGCCGGGCCCGTGACGCGGCCCCGGATACCGACCACCCTTTCATTCTGGATCCGCCATGTCCCTAGATAAAAACGATGTCCGCCGGGTCGCCTTTCTCGCCCGGATCAAGGTCGACGAGGCCGATCTGGAGCCCGTCGCCCGGGACCTGAACAACATCATCGGCTGGGTTGAACAACTGGCCGAGGTCGATACGGACGGGGTCGAACCGATGACCGGCGCCGCCGGCATGGTCATGACGCGGCGCGACGACGTGGTGACCGACGGCGGCGATCCGGACAAGGTCCTAGGCAACGCGCCGGACCGGGTGGGCGATTTCTACACCGTGCCCAAGGTGGTCGAATAATGTCCAAACTGAACGAACTGACCATCGCCCAGGCCACGGACGGCCTGGCCAAGGGCGAATTTTCCGCCGCCGATCTGGCTGCGGCGTCCCTGGCGGCGGCCGAGGCGGCGGCAGGACTCAACGCCTTCGTCACCCTGACGCCCGAGGTCGCGCGGGACCGCGCGGCGGCGTCGGACGCCCGGCGCGCCAAGGGCGGGGCGCTCGGGCCCCTCGACGGCGTGCCCGTCGCGGTCAAGGACCTGTTCTGCACCGAAGGGGTGCAGACCACGGCGGCGTCGCATATCCTGGACGGTTTCGTTCCGGCTTACGAATCGACCGTCGGGCGCAACCTGATCGACGCCGGTGCCGTGATGATCGGCAAGACCAACCTGGACGAATTCGCCATGGGCTCGTCCAACATGACCAGCTACTACGGCCCGGTGAAGAACCCGTGGACCGGCCCGGGCGGCGAAGACCTGGTGCCCGGCGGCTCGTCCGGCGGCTCGGCCACGGCGGTGGCGGCGCGCATCTGCCCGGGGGCGCTCGGCACGGACACGGGCGGCTCGATCCGCCAGCCGGCGTCGCTCTGCGGCATCGTCGGCATGAAGCCGACCTACGGGCGCTGCTCGCGCTGGGGCATCGTCGCCTTCGCCTCCTCGCTCGACCAGGCCGGCCCCTTCGCCCGCACGGTGGAGGACGCGGCCATCCTGCTCGGCGCCATGGCGGGCCACGATCCCAAGGATTCGACCTCGGCCCCCCGCGACGTGCCGGATTTCCGGGCGGCGGTTCAGGGCGGGGTCAAGGGTCTCAAGGTCGGTATTCCCCGTGAATACACCATGGACGGCATGCCGCCGGAAATTCAGGCCCTGTGGGACCGGGGCGCGGATTGGCTCAAGTCCCAGGGCGCGGAGATCAGGGAAGTTTCCCTGCCGCATACCAAATACGCGCTGCCGGCCTATTACATCGTCGCCCCGGCGGAAGCGTCGTCCAACCTGGCGCGCTATGACGGCGTGCGTTACGGGCTGCGGGTCGACGGCGACACGCTGGACGACATGTACGCCAACACCCGGGGTGAAGGTTTCGGCGCCGAGGTCCGCCGCCGCGTGCTGATCGGCACCTACGTGCTGTCGGCGGGCTATTACGACGCCTACTACGTAAAGGCGCAGAAGGTCCGCACCCGCATCCTGGAGGATTTCACCAAGGCCTTCGCGGACGTCGACGTGCTGCTGACGCCCACGGCGCCCAACGCGGCCTTTGCCATCGGCGCCAAGATGGACGACCCCATCGCCATGTATCTGAACGACGTGTTCACCGTGCCCGCCAACCTGGCCGGCCTGCCCGGCATCAGCGTGCCGGCGGGGCTGGACAAGGACGGCCTGCCGCTCGGCCTGCAGCTGGTCGGCCGGCCCTTCGACGAGGAAACGGTGCTGCGCGCCGCCCAGGCCATCGAGGATGCAGCCGGATTCGACGCCCTGCCGAAATATCTCGGGGGGCAGGGCTGATGAACTATATCATCCAGGGCGACACGGGCGACTGGGAAGTGGTCATCGGGCTCGAGGTCCATGCCCAGGTGTCGTCCCAGGCCAAGCTGTTCTCGGGCTCGCCCACGGCCTTCGGCGCCGGGCCCAATTCCCAAGTCTCGCTGATCGATGCGGCCATGCCCGGCATGCTGCCGGTGATCAACGGCTATTGCGTCGAACAGGCGGTGAAGACGGGCCTGGGCCTGAACGCCAGGATCAACAAGACCAGCGTGTTCGAGCGCAAGAACTACTTCTACGCCGACCTGCCCCAGGGCTATCAGATTTCCCAGTACCTGCATCCCGTGGTCGGCGAGGGCATCGTCACCGTCGATCTGGCCGACGGCACGACCCGCGACATCGGGATCGAGCGCCTGCACATGGAACAGGACGCCGGCAAGTCCATGCACGACCAGGACCCCAGGCGCTCGTTCATCGACCTCAACCGGGCCGGGGTATGTCTGATGGAAATCGTCACCAAGCCGGACATCCGCAGCCCTGAGGAAGCAGGGGCCTTCGTACGCAAGCTGCGCTCCATCCTGCGCTACCTCGGCACCTGCGACGGCAATATGGAGCAGGGCTCCATGCGCGCCGACGTCAACGTTTCCGTGCGCAAGGTCGGCGAGGAGGGCTACCGCACCCGGGCCGAGATCAAGAACGTGAACAGCGTGCGCTTCATCATGCAGGCCATCGAGATCGAGGCCGAACGTCAGGTCGATATCCACGAAAGCGGCGGCGAGATCGTCCAGGAAACCCGCCTGATGGACCCGGTGAAGGGTGAGACCCGCTCCATGCGGGCCAAGGAATTCGCCCACGACTACCGCTATTTCCCGGACCCGGACCTGCTGCCCCTGGAGTTGACGGATGAGTTCATCGAGGGCCTGCGCAAGACCCTGCCCGAACTGCCCGACGCCAAGAAGGATCGCTTCATGGCCGACATGGGCCTGTCGGCCAAGGACGCGTCGGCCCTGGTCGCCGACCGGGAAAGTGCGGAATATTTCGAGGCCGTGGCCCGGGACCGCGATGCGAAAAAGGCCGCCAACTGGGTGACGAACGATCTGTTCGGCGCGCTCAACAAGGCCGGTCTCGCCATCGCCGACAGCCCCATTTCGGCGGCCCATCTGGCCAAGCTGTTGGGCCTGATCGACGACGGCACCATTTCCGGCAAGATCGCCAAGGATGTGTTCGACATCATGTGGGAAACCTCGGGCGACCCGGAACAGATCGTCGCCGACAAGGGGCTCAAGCAGATCACTGATACCGGCGCCATCGAGGCCGCCGTGGACGCCGCCATCGCCGCCAACCCGGAACAGGCCGATGAAATCCGCCAGGGCAACGACAAGGCCATCGGCTGGTTCGTCGGCCAGATCATGAAGGCGACCCAGGGCAAGGCCAATCCCCAGCAGGTCAACCAGCTGCTGCGCGAAAAGCTGAAGGGCTGATGGCGGTGCTTATCCGCCCCTTCGCCCCGGCCGACCACGCCCGGGTCCGCGACATCTTCATCAACTGGAACCGCCACATCACCCAGCCGGGGATGGAGGATCTGTTCGAGTCCTATATCCAGCTTGCCCTGGACGAAGAGATCAACTGCATTCCCGAATACTACGGGCGGTCCGGTTTCGGGTTCTGGGTGGCGGAGATCGACGGCACCGTCGCCGGCATGGTCGGTCTGGAGCGTCTGGAGAATGGCGAGGTCGAGGTCCGGCGCATGTACGTCGCCGCCGAATTCCGCCGCCGGGGCATCGGCCGCACGCTGCTGGCGCATGCGGAAGACCGGGCCCGCGACATGGGCTATACACGCATCGTGCTCTCGACCTCGGCCCTGCAACCCCAGGCCAAGGCGCTGTATGAGGTTTCCGGATACGATCTGGAGCGTGAGGAGGCGTCCACCGTACAGACCAAGCGCACGGTCGGCTCGGGCCTGACGCGCTATTACTTCGCCAAGCCGCTGGTCTGACGTTCCACCGTTGCGATGAAAGAAGATTAGTCGGCGGCGTCAGTCGCCGCAGCGTCCGTCACGGCCAGGGTCACCGTGAACATGGTGCCGCCGCCGGGGTTCTGTTCGATGTTCAGGCGGCCATTGTTGACCTGCACCAGTTGGCGGCACAGGGCGAGGCCCACGCCGGTGCCGATTTCGCCCTTGGCCCCGGTCGCCAGATCGGCGCTGGCGCCCGACAGCACGCGGCTGACCAGATCCTGGTCCATGCCGATGCCGGTGTCGGCGATCACCACCTTCGCATCCGTGCCGTCGTGACAGACGCGCACAACGACCTCGCCGCCCTTGGGCGTGAACTTGAGCGCGTTGTTGACCAGGTTGCGGATCACCGTCGATATCTGGTGGCGGTCGAGCAGGACCTTGACCGGCGGCCCCGCCTCGATGCGCAGGGTGACGCCGCGCAGGGTGGCGTCGGCGGAATAGACGCCCGCCGTCTGCCGGGCCAGGGCGCCCAGGTCCGTGACCTCCAGATGCGTCTGGCGCTGGCCCGTGCGCACCAGGGCCCATTCCAGCAGGTTTTCCAGGACCTCGGAGGCGTTGCGCCCGGCCTCGTACAGCTTTTCACCGTATTCCTGCACGGTCTTGGAATCGAGCTTGCGATTGGGGTCGGCCAGCAACTGGGCGTAGATCAGCAGCGGGTTGAACAGATTGCGGATATCGTGGCCGATGACGGTCAGCAGCACGTCCTTCTGGCTGTTGCTTTCCTCCAGTTCGCCCGTGCGCTGGGCAAGGGCGCCCTGGGCCTGTTCCCGTTCTTCCATTTCGCGGCGCAGGCGCTGGTTGAACGCGGCCAGCCATAATCCGCCCAGAAGCGCCAGAATGGCCACGGCCGTGGCGCCCAGAAGCGCCTTGGGCATCCAGTCCGGCAGCGCATCCATGGCGTTCGGTTGAAAGATGAACCCATCGAGCGACATGTCCTTGGGCAGCAGGCCCAATCCGGCGTAATGCTGGGCGATGCGTTCCCACCGTGCCGGGTTGATGAAGCCCACGGGCACCACGTCGGCCAGGATCAGGTCGGCGGATTGCCGCGCCTCGAACAGCAGGTTGTCGCGGGCCTTCCGGTTGCCGTAGGTGGCAAGGATAAGATCGACGACCTCTTCCTGGTGTTTCATGGCGTAGCGCCAACCGTCGAGCGACGCGTCGAGAAACGCCTGGACCATCTTCGGGTCCTTGTTCAGCACGTCGTCCGTGGTGAACAGGTTGTCGCCGTAAAAATCGACGCCGCCGTCGATGGGGCGGAACAGACGGACCGGCCCGACCTCTTTCGCGTACTGATAGGTCTCGTCCGTCGAATAGATGCTCATGGCGTCGACGCGCCCGGACTTCAGGTCCTCGATGTCGAAGGTATGGTCGACGAAGTTCATGTGGCTGATGTCGAGCCCTTCGGCGGCGAAATAGGCGCTTAATTCCGTCTCGTGCGGGGCGATCATGATCTTGCCGCGGGCGAGTTGGTGGATGTTGTGGATGTCGTTGCGGGCATCCAGCATCAGGGTCAGCGGCGAATGCTGGTAGATCACGGCAAGCACCACCACGGGGTCGCCGGCGGCGCGCATCATCAGAAGGTCGGTGGTGCCGACGCCGAACTCGGCCTTGCCTTTGGCCACGGATTCCATCGGCTTGTCGCCGGGCATGGCGGGCAGGATCGTCACATCCAGTCCGCGGTCGCGGTAATATCCCTTGGCCTTGGCGGCGTAATAGCCGGCGAACTGGAACTGATGCGCCCATTTCAGCTGCAGGGTGACCTTGGTCAGCTTGCGCGGGGCGCCTTCGGCCGCCAACGACGGCGCCGGGCGGCTCAATCCGGGAATCAGGGCGGCCAGGAACAGGGCAAGGAGCAGCCAACGCAACGTTCGGACACTGTCCCTGTTTTCCGCGTCTGCGCCTGTCATGGTTCGCATTCGTTGTTGGAAGAATGGCGCCGGTCCGTATCCGGCGAAAGGGAGCCGCGCACCGTGCCCAGCCTGCAAGGAAAGCTGGTCGAATAGGGTGCAAAATTGAGCATAAATTTACAAGAGGTACTAAAATGAAAGTTGGATTTTTAGGAGTGGACCGGTGTTCGACGCCGAACAGGATGCCGAACCCGCGGCGGAGGTCGTGGAAAAGCCCGACGACGCCCTGTATTGCGCGCGCTGCGGGCATCTGGTGACGCGTCGCCGTTGGGCCGTTGCGCCCGACGGCAGGCACGAGCGGGTTTGCGCGAATCCGGCGGGCCGCCTGTTTACGGTCATCTGTTTTCTGGAGGCGCCGGGGGCGGCCGACCGCGGGCCGCCGACGGAAGAATTCACCTGGTTCAAGGGCCATGCCTGGAATTTCGCCCATTGCCGCGCCTGTGCCGACCATCTGGGCTGGCGCTATACAAGCGATCTCGACCCACCGCTGTTCTGGGGCCTCATCAAGGACCGCCTCAGCAGCCTGCCGAAATAGGAGCTGACCATGCCCAAGCCGCTTGTCGCCATCACCTACTGCACGCGCTGCCGCTGGCTGCTGCGTGCAGGTTGGATGGCGCAGGAATTGCTGACCACCTTCGAGGACGATCTGGCCGGCGTGACCCTGGTGCCCGACGACGTGGGCGGGCGGTTCATCGTCCGCGTCGGCGACACGGTGGTCTGGGACCGCAAGCGCGACGGCGGCTTTCCCGAGATCAAGGTCCTGAAACAGCGGGTACGCGACGCCGCCGCGCCGGACAAGGACCTGGGTCATTCGGACGGCGCCGATTAGGCCGGTTGCGGACAAGGTGTTTACCCCCATCCCGGACTCCCCCGGCGCGGAGAGACCTGCTAGCCTGCGGCCCTTCAACCGCAACAAACGCGAACGAGAAACGGAGGATCGTGATGGATCTGGTGATCCGGGGTGCTGACATCTATGACGGCCGGGGCGGCGCCCCGTACAAGGGCGACGTCGGTGTATCGGGCGGGCGCATCGCCGCCGTCGGCACGGTCGACGTAAAAGGAGCGGAGGAAATCGACGCCTCTGGTCTGGCCCTGATGCCGGGGATCATCGACAGCCACACCCATTTCGACGCGCAGATCACTTGGGACCCCTGGTGCACGCCGTCGCCGGCCTTGGGCGTGACCAGCGTGCTGATCGGCAACTGCGGGTTCACCATCGCCCCCTGCAAGGCGCCCGACCGCGACCTGATCATGAAGAACCTGGTGCAGGTCGAGGGCATGTCGCTCGACGTGCTGCGCTCGGGCATCGCCTGGGATTTCGAAACCTTCCCCGAATATTTGGACATGCTGGAAGCCCGCGGCTCGGCCCTCAATGTCGGGGCCTTCCTGGGCCATTCGTCCCTGCGCACCTATGTCATGGGGGATGCCGCGACGGAACGCGCCGCCAACGACGACGAAATCGCCGAGATGGCCCGCCTGGTGCGCGCCGCCATGGCCGCCGGGGCCGTCGGCTTCGCGACCTCCACCGCGCCGCAGCACAACGGCTGGGGCGGGGTGCCCATGCCGTCGCGCCTGGCCGACGCCCGCGAACTCGAAACGCTCGTCACCGCCATGGGCGAGGACGGGCAGGGCGTGTTCATGCTGACCAAGGGCAACACCACCGACGTGCCCTACCTGGAAACCGTCGCCGCCAAATCGGGACGGCCGGTGATGATCGCGGCCCTGCTGCACAACCCGACCAACCCGGAAGGCACCTTCAAGGACCTGGCCGCCGTTGCCGCCGCCCGCGCCAACGGGCGGGAGTTATGGGGCCAGGTGTCCTGCTGCCCGCTGTACATGGATTTCTCGCTCAAGTCCGCTTATCCGCTCGAAGGCCTGTCGGCCTGGAAGCCGGCCATGGAGGCCTCGGGCGAAGCGCTCAAGGCCGTCTACGCCTCCGAAGCCTTCCGCCAGGCCGTGAAGGATGAACTGTCCGGCCCGGCGGGCGTGCGCCTGTTCAACGGCGAATGGGACAAGATCGAAGTCACGGAAACGGCGCGGCCGGAAAACCGGGCCTATGACCAGAAGAAGGTCGCGGGTCTGGCCGAAGCCGCGGGCAAGCATCCCTTGGACTGGATGCTCGACCTGGCGATTTCGGAAGACCTGGACACCCTGTTCATGGCCGAATTGCTGAACACGGACGAGGACGCCGTGGGCCGCATGATGCAGGACCCCAACGCTTCCGTCGCCCTGTCCGACGCAGGCGCCCATCTGACGTTCTTCTGCGACGCCGGGTTCGGCCTGCACCTGATGGGGCATTGGAGCCGTGATCTGGGCAAGCTGACCCTGGAACAGGCGACCCACGAGCTGACCGCCAAGCCCGCCGGCATTTACCGCATTCCGGAACGGGGCGAGATCAAGGAAGGCTTCCACGCCGATCTGCTGCTGTTCGATCCCAAGACCGTGGGCCGCGGGCCGAAACGCCGCGTCCACGACCTGCCCGGCGGCGCGCCGCGCCTGACCACGGACGCCGTGGGCGTCGCCGGCGTATGGGTCAACGGCGTGCGGGTGGCCGACGCCAAGGGGCCGGTCATTGCGGACGACCGCGAGACCTTGCCGGGCCGCGTGCTGCGCGCTTTCGGCAGTTGAACGGATTGGGAGCAACCAAGCGATGACCGCATCCTGCATTGCCGTCATGGCGCCGGGCGACATGGGCCATGCCGTGGGCAAGGTGCTGGGTGATCACGGCCATGACGTCATCACCTGCCTGGCCGGGCGCAGCAAGCGCACGCGGGGGCTGGCGGCCAAGGGCAACTTCCGCGACGTGCCGGATATGGAAACCCTGGTCGCGCAGGCGGACCTGATCCTGTCCATACTGCCGCCGGCCAACGCGATCAAACAGGCGCAGGACATGGCGGCGGCCATGAAGGCGGCGGGGACGACGGCGGTCTATGTCGACTGCAACGCCGTGTCGCCGACCACGGCGGCGGAGACGGCGGCGATCCTGGCCGACGCGGGCGCGCCCTTCATCGATTGCGGCATCATCGGCCTGGCGCCGGCGGCCGGGCGGTCGACCAAGTTCTATGTCTCCGGCCCGGACACCGCGCCCATGACGGCCCTGGACGGGCAGGGCATTACGGTGATCGACATCGGCGATGGGATCGGCCGGGCGTCGGGTCTGAAGATGGCCTATGCGGGCCTGACCAAGGGGACCAACGCGCTACATACGGCGGTGCTCATGCTGGCGGAACGCCTCGACCTGTTCGACGAACTGATCGGCGAGTTCGAGGACAGCCAGAAATCAGCCCTCAATAACATGCGGGCCCGGGTGCCGCGCCTGCCCGCCGACGCCGGCCGCTGGGTGCGCGAGATGGAGGAAATCGCCGCGACCTACCGCGAAGCGGGTCTGCCCGGCGGTTTCCACGACGGGGCGGCGGAGATTTTCCGCATTCTGGATGCGACGCCCTTCGGCAAGGAGACACGGGAAACCATCGACCCGGACCGCACCATGGAGGCCTCCATCCCCGTCTATGTCGACCACATTAAGCCTAAGCCCAAGGACGCCGCCGATGACTGAGCCCGCAAGCCCGAAACACCTGAGCCTTGGCGCGGTCCATGATCTTGCCTTTACCTGCCTGAAGGCCAACGGCTGCGACGATGCCAACGCCCAGGCCATCGCCGACAATCTGACGGCGGCGGAACGTGACCGCTCGGAATCCCACGGCCTGTTCCGCCTGCCGGGCTATGTGGCGTCCCTGCAGAGCGGCAAGGCGGACGGCAAGGCACTACCCCGGGTAGAGGACGCGGCCCCCGGCGTGGTCCGGGTCGACGCCCTGGGCGGTTTCGCGCCCCTGGCGTTGGAGGTCGGGCGCAAGCCCCTGGCCGCCAAGGCGCGGACCCAGGGCATCGCCGCCCTGGCCCTGGTCGGCGTGCATCATTTCGCGGCGCTCTGGCCCGAGGTCGAGGCCCTGGCCCGTGACGGCCTGGTCGCCTTCGCCTGCACCTCGACCCTGCCCTTCGCGGCCCCGGCAGGGGGTGCCAAGCCCCTGTTCGGGACCGACCCCGTGGCCTTCGCCTGGCCGCGCAAGGACGGCCCGCCCGTGGTGTTCGACATGGCGACCACGGCCATGGCGCGGGGCGAGGTGATGATCGCGGCCCGCGAAGGCCACGACGTGCCGCTGGGCGTCGGGCTGGATGCCGAGGGTCAGCCGACCCGCGACCCCAAGGCGATTTTGGACGGCGGCGTCATGCTGCCGTTCGGCGGCTACAAGGGGTCGGCCATATCGATGATGGTGGAACTGCTGGCCGGGGCCCTGATCGGCGAGGTGTTTTCGTTTCAGGCCGGGCAGGCCGACAACCGCGACGGCGGGCCGACCCGGGGGGGCGAATTCATCCTGGCCATTGATCCCGCGCGCATGTCGGGCGGGGCCGATTGGCTGGGCCAGGGCGAGGCATTGTTTCAGCAGATGCTGGAAACGGGGGCGGCGCCCGGCGCCGTGCGCCTGCCCGGCGACCGGCGTTATGCCAACCGCGAAAAAACGCCCCGGGACGGCGTGGCCATCCCCGGGGCGCTTTACGACAAGATCGTTGAACTGACCGGCTAGCCCGTCAGTAAGGGCGGTCGCCGTTCACCGTCACGCGGTGCATTTCCCGGCGATGGCCGTGATAGTCGTTGAGCGCGTAGTGATGGGTGCAGCGGTTGTCCCAGAACGCCATGGAGCCGACCTGCCAGCGGAACCGGCAGGTGAATTCCGGGCGCTTGATATGGGCCAGCAGGTAATCGAGGATCGGGCGGCTTTCCTGGGCACTCATGCCGTCGAAGCGGACCGTGAAGGGTTCGTTCACGTACAGGCATTTGCGGCCCGTTTCCGGATGGGTGCGGACCACGGGATGGACCGTTTCCCGGGCTTCCATCTGGCCGCCGCGCAGCTTGGTCGAACGCGTCGCGTTGCGTTCCGAATTGACCTGGGTCAGGAAGGCGTCGCTGTGCACGGCGTTCATGGAGGACAGCATGCGGCGCATGCCCTCGGTCAGCATCTCATAGGCCAGGTACAGATTGGCGAACAGGGTGTCGCCGCCGAACGGCGGGACCTCGCGGGCGTAGAGAATCGATCCCATGGGCGGCTCGGGCAGGAAGGTGGCGTCCGAATGCCAGGTGTCGCCGATGTTGTTGAGGGCGTCCGCTTCCTTGACCACCTGAAGGATTTCCGGATGGCCGGGCAGGGGCTCGTACACCGGATGGATGTTCAGGGTGCCGAAACGCAGGCCGAAGGCCTTCTGCTGGTCCGGGGTCAGGTCCTGATCGCGGAAGAAGATGACGAGGTATTCGTTCAGCGCCTTGCGGATTTCCGCCAGAACGTCGTCCGAGACATCGGCCGACAGGTCGACGCCGTGAACTTCGGCGCCCAGGGCGCCGCAGAGCGGGACAACCTCGACATGCCGGTATCCTTCCGGGGCTTTCGACAGCGTGGGGACGGGGTTCAACATTCTTGGGTCTCCTAGTGTTTTTCCGTTTGCGGCCGTCTGGACAGAAGCCAACGGACCGTAAGGTGGCTGATGACGAGGGCGATCCCGATCAGGTCCAGGCCGTGTCCGGGTTCGACAAGGCAATAGGCGGCGACGAGATAAAGCACCCGCTCGACCGCGGTGCGCGCCGGATAGCCGCTGATCGCGACGCCGAACAGCACGGCCCCGGCGATGGCGGTCAGGATCGACAGCACGATGGCATGCCAGGCGAAGTCGCTGCCGATGATCAGAAGGTCCGGGTTGAACACGAACACGAAGGGAATCACGAAGGCCAGGGCGGCATAACGGATGGCCGCCAGGCCCGTGCCGGTGACCGATCCTTCGGCCAGGGCCGCCGCCCCGAAACTGGCGACCATGACCGGTGGCGTGATCAGGGACAGCACGGCGAAGTACAGGATGAACATATGGGCGGCCAGCACGGGCACGCCCAGTTCGATCAGCACCGGGCCGCCGATCGCGATGGTAATGATGTAGGCGGCGACCGTCGGCATGCCCATGCCGAGCACGACGCAGGTCAGCATCACGAAAATCAGGGCCAGAAGAATCTGGCCGTTGGTGATGTTGATCAGCTCGCTCGACAGGCGCAGCCCGAACCCGGTCATGTTGAGGACGCCGACGACGATGCCGGCGGCGGCGCAGGCGATCGTCGCGACCACGGTGGTCTTGGCCGCCGTGTGCAGGCAGCCGAAGATTTCCGGCAGGGACAGGCGCGTTTCCGCCCGCAGGCTGGACACCACGATGGCCGTGGCGATGCCGACCAGGGCTGACATCATGGGCGAATAGCCGGCGACCAGGGCAACAACCAACGTGACGACCGGCAGCGCCATATGGACAAGCTGCATGATCTCGCCCCGCTTCGGCATCATTTCGTCCGGCACGCCCTGCATGTTGTCGCGCCGCGCCGTCAGGTCGATGGCGACGAACAGCGAGATATAGAACAACAGCGCGGGCACGGCGGCGGCCACGATGATGTCGGCATAGGGAATGCCGGTGATGTCCGACATCACGAAGGCGACGGCGCCCATGATCGGCGGGGTCAGCTGGCCGCCCGAGGACGCGGCGGCCTCGATGCCGCCGGCGTCTTCCTTGCGGAAGCCGATGCGCTTCATCAGCGGAATGGTCACGGCCCCCGTCGCCATCACGTTGGCCAGGGCGCTGCCCGAAATGGTGCCGAACGACGCGCTGGTGACCACGGCGACCTTGGCCGGGCCGCCCGGGGACTTGCCGGTCATCTTCAGGCCGACGCGCTGGATCAGCAGGCCGGTCTTACATTTTTCGATATAGGCGCCGAAGATGATGAACAGGAACACATAGGTCGCCATGGCGGCTACGGGGCTGCCGAAGATGCCGAAGGTGGTCATATACAGGCCCTGGAACACCTCAGGCGTGGGGATCGGCCGGTGGCGGAAGATGGAAAAGCTGTCTCCGCCCCAGATGCCGTAGGCGAGGATGACCATGATCAGGATCGCGATGGGCAGGCCGATGCAACGTCGCGCCAGTTCGACCACCAGGGCAACAAGGGCAACGGCGGCGATCGTGTCCGGCAGGGTCGCTTCGGAATAGGCGAAGCGTTCTTCCAGGCCCGTCGGGTCAAGAAGGATATGCACCAGGGACAGCACCAGGGCGGCACCCAAGGCCAGATCAATCGCCCAGGTCCAGTCGGGTTTGGAAAAGTCCCGCTTTCCGCCACGGATGTGGAAGGAGAGCAGACCGACCAGGCTTATCAGCAACAGGTGCAGCGGGCGCAGGACGAAGGTGTCATAGGCCCCGACGATGGGAACATACAGGTGATACAGGCTGGCAAAGGTGCCGATCGCCACGGTCAGGAGTGCTGGAATCTGCCACCACTTGCGGCCGGCGCCGGCCAGGAACAGGCGCGCGGCGGCGAATTCGGTGACCGGGGTGTCGGTCTGGGCTGTTTGATCTTGCATCGGTTTTCGCATTTTCCTAACGCCCGCCTCCGCCCGTCATGACGGGAGGAGGCGGAGGCGGGATCAGGTTGACGGGAAAGGAGCGGGCGGCTGCTTACTTCAGCAGGCCGATTTCCTTCCAATACTGGGCGGCACCCGGATGGAACGGGATGCGCACGCCCTTGACGGCGATCTCTTCGCCGAATTCGCCGTAGGCCTTGTGCGCCTGGACCATCCGCTTGCGGTTTTCCCAGGTCGTCTTGACGATGTTGTAGGCCCATTCGTCGGGCATTTCGGCGTAGGTCGTCACCTGGGTGACGGAACCGATGGTCGGAACGTCCTTGTCCTGCCCCTTGAAGGTGCCGGCCGGGATGGTGACCTTTTCGTAGTTGAAGGCCTTGCCCAGGGCGTCGGCGACGGCGTCGTCGACGGGCAGCAGGTGGCCTTCGGACACGGACAGTATTTCATCGACCACCGGATGGGGGATGGAGCCGATGACGGTGGCGGACTGCACCACGTTGTCCTGGAACAGGGCGGACATTTCGCCGTAACCGGTGTTGACGACCTTCACGTCCTTGGCGACGCCCATCTGGGCGACGATGCGCTCGAAACTGGCCAGGCCCGTCATGCCGGCACGGCCGGGAGCGGAACTTTTACCGGCCAGGTCGGCATAGCTTTTGATGCCCGGCTTGGCGACCGTCGACAGGTAGGCGCCGTTGGTCGACATCAGGGCGCGCAGGTTCTGAACCGGCTTGCCTTCGAACTTGAGCATGCCCTTGTAGGCGGCGGTGACGTCCATGGCGAAGGCGAAGCCGACTTCGATCTTCTTGGCGCCGACGCCTTTCAGGTTGGAAATGCCGCCGCCCGGGGTGACGGTGGTCGCGACGCCGGGCCAGATCTTCTTGCTCAGCTCCGCGATCGCCGCGGCGCCCAGATACCAGGCGCCGCCCTGGCCGCCGCCGACCATGGTCAGGTATTCGGGGGCCTTCGCGGCCGCATGGGCCTTGCGGGCCAGCGCCGCCGGCAGGACCAGGGCCGAGCTCAGCGCCAGGCCGGTGCCCATCTTGATGAAATCGCGTCGTCCATAGTCTTGCATGTGTCGTTTCCTCCAGGTGGTGGTTTTGTTGGTTGGGATGGGGTTATGGAGTCTGCACGCCGCGGTAGGGCCGGGGCGGCAATTGCCCGACCCAGTCGGCGGTTTGGAAATGCCGCGCCAGGTCGGTCAGCCGGACCCCTAGGTCCGGCAGGGAATCCTCGGTGATGCGCGACGATGGGCCGCCGCAGTTGAAGGCGGCAAGCACGTCGTTGGACAGGGTGACGGCGACGCCGACGGCGTTGACGTCGTCTTCCCAGATGCCGACGGCCGTGCAGTAGCCTTTCTCGGCGTACTCCTTTTCGGCGGCGCGCAAGGTCCGTTCCACGTCCTTGAACCGGGACGGATCATGGGTCTTGAACTGTTCCAGGATGGCGGCCTGTTCCGCCGTGCCCGCCGCCGCGAAATAGGCTTGGCCCATGGACGTGGTCTCCATGGGAATGCGCGAGCCGATGTCGAGGGGCAGGGCCCGCACGGTGCGGTCACGCGACCGTTCGATCAGGATCATGGACAGCCCGTCGCGGATGCCGAGCGAAACCGTGCCGCGTGAATAGTCGGCCAGTTCCTGCATCATCGGCAGGGCGACGAGGCGTTTGTCCATGGATGCCATGACCGGATAGCCGAGCGTCAGCACCTTGGGGTGCAGGCTGTAGCGGCCGGAATCGGGGCAGACGTAGATATAACCGGTTTCGACCAGGGTATGGACCAGGCGGGCGATCGTCGATTTCGGCAGGCCCGTGGCCTTGGCAAGGTCGCCGAGACTCATCCGGATGCGGTCCGGCGAGAACGACGCCAGAACCTTGAGGCCCCGCGCCAGTCCGTTTACGAAGGCGCGGTCCTTGCCGCCGCCCGGGCTTGAGCTGTCGCTCACAGAAGTTTCCAATCCCGAAGGTGAGTCCGTTTATCGAACTCTTGTTTGCATTCCGGGATTAAACTTCATATCAAATTGCAGTGTCAATATGCGGCACGCTATACCGCTATGCGGTACGATTATGGGAGAGCATCAATGAGCGCGACGACAGTCGTCACCGGGGCGAACCGGGGTATTGGCCTGGCAACGGCACAACTATTGGCGGATCAAGGGCATGCGGTCGTGGGTACGGGCAGGACCGCGCCGGAGACCTTCCCCGGCACCTTCTACGAAGTGGATTTCGCAGATTCCGCCAATCTGGCAGCGGTCGGGGCGGAAATCGCCGACCGGCACGCCGTCACCGGCCTGGTCAACAATGCGGGCCTGTCCCAGGCGCGGTCCATCGAGACGGTGACCATGGAAGACATGGACGCCCACTACCAGGTCAACCTGCGGGCCCTGGTGCAGATCACGCAGCTCATGTTGCCGCGCCTCAAGGCGGCCGAAGGCGGGGGGCGGATCGTGAATATCGCCAGCCGTGTGGTCGTCGGCCGCGCCGTGCGCACGCCCTATGTGGCGACCAAGGCGGCCCTGGTCGGGTTGACGCGAAGCTGGGCCCTGGACCTTGCGCCGGACGGCATCACCGTCAACTGCATCGCCCCGGGTCCCGTCGCGACCAAACTGTTCAAGGGAAACCATCCCGATGGATCGAAAGAACTTGCCGACGTTTTGGCCTCCATCCCCCTCGGGCGGGCCGGTGTGCCGGAAGAGATCGCGGGGCCGATCGCGTTCCTGTTGTCGCCGGCAGCATCCTACATCACCGGGCAGACGCTTTACGTCTGCGGCGGCGGCAGCATCGGCCACGTCCCGGTCTAGTGACCGGGGTCGTCGGCTTCGGCGTTACTGAGTGGGCTTGGTGGCGAGCGACGGGCTTTCATCGGCCAAGGTCGGGCCGTCGGCCGGGACGCTGACCGCACCGTTGCTGACCTCCCACTGACGGTGCTGTTCGTACAGCGCCTTTTCCGTGGTGTAGGGGTCGACCGAATTGCTGGTTGCGGCCTTGATCGCGTCCTGGTTTTCCGAATAGGTCACCGTGCCCTGCGCCGCCTTGCCGACGAGCGGCAGGGGATTGGCGATCGACGTCAGGATATCGCCCGTGGCGTCGCGCAGGTTGCTCGGGCCCAGGATCGGCAGGACGATGTGCGGGCCCGGGGCCATGCCGCCGGCGCCGAAGGCCTGTCCCAGATCCTCGGGCCGCGATTGCAGGCCCATGTCCGACGCCGGATCGCCCAGGCCGCCGACGCCCACGGTCGAATTGACCAGGAAACGCTTGGTCGCGTTGCCGGCGTTGTCCGTGTCACCCTGCAGGAACGAGGACACGGCGGTGATCGGCTCCGCCAGATTGTTGGCGGCGTTGGCGATGGCTTCCTGCATGCCGTCGGGCGTCACCGCCTTGTAGCCCGAGATCAGGGGATCGAGGATCAGGCCGCGGAACAGGCTGTTGAATTCCGAAGTCACGCGGTTGAGGGGTTCCAGCGGGTCGTCGTCCTTGGCGGCCGCCTCGGGCGCGTGGAACTGCATCTTGATTTCCGCGGGCGGGGTGTTGGCCTGTTCCTTGGCGGGCTCGGCGGCATGGGCAGCGCTCATGCCGACCATCAGCGCCACTGCCGCGGCCGCAGGAAGACGGGTGAAACTGTCAGAAAAGCGGATTTTGACCATGTCAGATCTCCTATCGGCGCGTCCCCGCGCGCCAGCGTCCAAGCCCCCAGATCCCCAGGGCACGAGAGTGCCACAGTCTTTCGCGGTCCGGAAAGTTAAATGTTAGAAAATGGTCAATCACGGTTCGGCGTCGAAATCCGGCGCCGTCAGGTAAAGGAGCGCAGGGCCAGATAGACCCCCAGCAGCAACAGCCCGAAAAAGAACACCCGCCGGAAGGTTTCCGCGGGGATGCGCCGGCGGATCATTTGTCCGCCGGCCATTCCCACGGCCGCCGGGATGAGGGCGGCGGCCGAGGTCAGGCCCAATTCCGCGGTCATGATGCCATGGCCGGTCAGGCTGACCGCCTGGGCCGCGGTCGCAATGGTGAAGGCGATGCCCATGGCCTGGACCAGCTCATCACGGGTCAGGCCGAGGGCCTGCAGGTAGAGCGCGCCCGGCATGGTGAACGAGGCCACGCTGCCCGTCGCCACGCCGGCCAGGAAACCGATGATCGGGGCCAGCGGTTTTTCCCACCGTCCGGGCGGCGGAATCTGCGGGGTCATCAGGGAGTACAGCGAATAGGCGGCCAGCAGAACCCCCAAAGAGCCCGACAGCAGATGGGCGTCGACGATCACCAGCAGGGACGCGCCGAACCAGGTGCCGACGCAGGCCGCCGCCAGCAGCGGCCACAGACGGCGGATCAGGACCGTGAAATTGCCGCCCACGGCCCCTTGCCAGATGTTGGTCACCAGGGCCGGCACGACAACCAGTTGCACGGCCTCGTGCAGGCCGATGACGGCGGTCATCATCCCCATGGCCACGGTCGGCAGGCCGACGCCGACAACGCCCTTCACCCCGCCCGCAATCAGGAAGATGACGCCGACGAGGGCGAGAATTTGAGGTTCTGGCATGGCGCTGTATGAGGTCCTGGGAGAAGCCAATGGCGGGATGTGCCGGGGGACGGCAGTGATAGCATAATACCCTGTGGCGTCCGGTTGGAAACGTTTCGGCGGGCGCCGAAGCGTCCCGTGCAGAAGCCGTGGGCCGAAAATGTGGCTGCCGGTTGTTTTGCGGGGCCGGACGGGGGTATTGTCCCGGCGCCTGCCATCGCAAACCTTTTGATGTTGGAAAGTGAACGCCTGTCCGTGATCAAACGACTCTGGAATATATTCTACGGCCCCGAAGCCGAGGCCCGTCGCCTCAACCGCGACGTGGTCTATATCGTGAATGCCCTGACCGAGGAACATTACGGCCCCATCGCCAAGGATGTCGCCACGGATCTGCGCAAGGACATCGACTATACGATCGAGACCTTCATCCAGAAGGATGAGACCTATGGCTTCAAGCGGGGCCTCGACAACCTGAGCCGCATGCACAACGAAGCCCGCAAGCGCCGCGACCAATGCGCGCTGACGTCCTTGACCCTGGCCATCATCTACATGCGCGCGGGCAAGATCGGCGACCCGGCCAAACCGGCGATCGCGGCGATCGAGGCCTTTGTCGAGGAATGGTCACCTGTGGTCGAGGACGACAGCGGCGTCATGCCGCCATCCCCAAACTGACATTTTCGGCATGTTCAGCAAAGCCTTGCCCGCGACCGGCGTTGGCTTATGCTTGCGCGCAATGACCATATAACGGTGACGGAGGAGGACCCCCCGATGATCGATCTATACACCTGGGCCACGCCCAACGGGCGCAAGGCGTCCATCATGCTGGAAGAAGTCGGCCTGGAATACACGACCCATCAGGTGAACATTTCCAAGGGCGAACAGCACGAGCCCGATTTCCTGAAGATTTCACCCAACAACCGCATTCCGGCGATTGTCGATTCCGACGGTCCCGACGGCAAGCCGATCTCCGTGTTCGAGACGGGCGCGATTCTGATCTATCTGGCGGAAAAGACGGGCAGTGAGTTGTTGCCGCGCGCCGGCCGCGAACGCGTCGCCACCCTCGAGTGGCTGATGTGGCAGATGGGCGGCGTCGGGCCGATGTTCGGCCAGGCTCATCACTTCATGTTCAATCCCAAGGAAGTCGTGCCCTACGGCCAGAAGCGCTATCACGACGAGACCAAGCGCCTGTACATGGTGATGAACGACCGCCGCCTGAACACCAGCGAGTATCTGGCCGGCGGGTTCTATTCCATCGCCGATATCGCGGTCTATCCCTGGGTGTCGCGACATGAACGCCACGAGGTCGACCTCAACGAATATCCCAACGTGAAGCGCTGGTTTGATACAATCTCGGCGCGCGAGGCGGTGCAGCGGGGCATGGCGGTGCCGTTCGCGAACTGACGGGACTTCAACCACGAAACGGAAACGGTCGGCGGCCATGGCGTTCAAGACCAAGAAATCGGTGCAGCGGGTGAGCGAGGCGCTCAAAGCCGCGGGTATGGGCGACCGGGTCATCGAACTCACGGCGACGGCGAAGACGGCGGAAGACGCGGCCCGCGCCGTCGGCGCCAAACTGGGCCAGATCGTCAAGTCGCTGACTTTCCGTATCGGGGATAAACCCGTGCTGGCGCTGATCGCGGGTGATCATACCTGCAAGCCGGATGCCCTGCCGCGGGTGGTCGATCTGAAAGGCAAGGTGACCAAGCCGCAGGCCCAGAGGGTCAAGGATGTGACCGGCTTCACCATCGGGGGCGTTTCGCCGGTCGGGCTGGTCAGCGACATGCCCATCGCCATTGATGCCAGCCTGCGCCGCTTCGACACGCTGTATGCCGCGGCGGGCCATCCGCATTGCCTGTTCCCGGTGACCTTCGAGGAACTCAAGCGACTGACCGGCGGGTTCGTGTCCTACAACATCGCCGAACCCATCGATCCCGACACGGTCGAGATGCCGCGCTTCCAGCGCAGCCGTACCTTCACGAAGAACGATTGATGTTCGTCATATAAGGGCGAAGTAATACTTCCAATTAACATCCGACCAATACTTGTGGACAGGTGTCCGCAGGCACCAATTCATCATACCCTCCGCCTCGCTCGCGTATAGCGAGCCCGTTGCGTGGCTTCGCCCGGTTTGGGGGGAGGAGACCCCGGACGGTTTAAAAACAACGATCCGCGACGGTGCGGCTGTTTCCGGTTGGCAGCCCATGACGTCTGCGGACTATCGAGAACGACGGTGATGCCATGAAATTCAAACTCTCCCTGTTCCACGTCTTCCTTCTGCTCGCCCTGATCGCCCTGATCGGGGTCGCCACCCTGTCGGGCATCAGCGCCACGACGATGCGCGACACCATGCTGCACGACCGTCAGGACAAGGTTAAACAGATCATCCTGAGCGTTAACGCCATTGTCCGCCACGAGCTGGCCAAACAGAAAAGCAACGAACAGACACCGGAAGCGGCCAGGGAGCGCATCTTGAGCGCGATCCAGAGCGTGCGTTTCGACGGGGACAACTACATCTTCGCCATCACCTACGATTTCTGCACCCTGGCCCATGTCGATCCGACCAAGATGGGCAAGTGCAAGAAGCTGCCGCGGCGCGAGGTGTTCAATGAACTTGCCAGGAACGGCGGCGGGTTCAGCCGCTACAAGGGGCCGAAGCCTGGCTTCCAGGGCGACACCTTCGACAAGGTGTCCTACATCCATCCCGTGCCCGAGATGAACATGTACATCGGCACCGGCGCCTATTTCGACGACATCAACGACGTTTACCAAAAGCGTCTTCTGCAGCTTGGCGGGATCGGCCTGGCGATCATCACGGTGATCGTCGCGTTCGGCGCGCTCGTCGGTCGCAGCGTGTCCAAGGCCTTGCGGACCCTGTCGTCGCGCATGAGCGAACTGGCCGAGGGCAAGCTGGATGTCGTGTTGGACATCACCAGCTTCGTCCGCGAAGTCGACGAGATGATCGGTTCGGTGAAGATCTTCCGCACGGAGCTTGAGCGTAACAAGAAGCTCGAAGAGGAAAAGGTCGAGCTTGAGAAACAGGCCGTGGAGGATCGCCGCCGGGCGACTCTGCAACTGGCCGAGGAATTCGACGCCTCGGTCGGTGAGATCGTCAAGGCGGTCGGCAATTCGGCCGGCGAGATGGACACGACCGCGACCCAGATGAGCGCCGCCGCCAACCAGGCGACGGAGCAGGCGATCGGTGTCGCGGCGGCGGCCGAGCAGGCCAGCCGCAACACGGCCTCGGTCGCCTCGGCGACGGAGGAGTTGTCGTCGTCCATCGAGGAAATCGCCCGCCAGGTTCAGAAGGCGTCGGAAGTCGCCAACCAGGCGGTCAACGAATCCCAGATGGCCAACGAAAAGGTCAGCGGGCTGGCCGAAGCGGTCGGCAAGGTCGGCCAGGTCGTCACCCTGATCACCGACATCGCCGAGCAGACCAACCTTTTGGCCCTCAACGCCACCATCGAGGCGGCGCGGGCCGGCGACGCCGGCAAGGGGTTCGCCGTGGTCGCATCGGAGGTCAAGAACCTGGCCAGCCAGACTGCCAAGGCGACCGAGGAAATCTCGCAGCAGATCGCGGGCATCCAGCAGGCGACCAATTCGTCCGTCGGCGCCATCGGCAACATCGGTGCGACCATCGACGAGATCAACACGATCTCGGCGACCATCGCGGCGGCGATCGAGGAACAGGGCGTCGCGACCCAGGAAATCTCGCGCAGCGTCCACGAAGCCTCGGCCGGAACGGATCAGGTGACGCAGAACATCGCGAGCGTGCGCCAGTCCTCGGAAGAAACCGGTCAGTCGGCATCGCAGGTCAAGACCGCGGCCAACGGTCTTGCGGAACTGGCGGCGACCCTGCAATCCCAGGTCGACCGTTTCCTGGCGGGCGTGCGCGCTTAAGGCCCCCCGGTGGCCGCCTTGTCCGTGAACATGCCCCGCGGCGGCGTCCTACCGCCGCGGGGCGGTTCCGGCAATCGGCGGAATTCCGAACAGCCTTGTTGAAAGCGGGCGACGGCTTCGTTATGACTGCGGTTCCGCAGGTGCCCGGATGTCTCGTTTCCGGCGCCATGCGGACTTGAGGACAGGTGCGCGAGTGGCTGAAGCGGGCTCCCTGCTAAGGAGTTAGGCCCCCATAAGGGCCTCGAGGGTTCGAATCCCTCCCTGTCCGCCAATTTATAAAAAGGGTCCCCTTCGACGGGGGCCTTTTTTGTGCCGGGAGTGCTAATCTGGCGTCTGGATCATTCTGGAACGGTGAAGCCTGCCATGGCGACCACGCCGACGGGAAAAAGCCCCAAGCCGCCCACCACCCGCCACCGACCGGCGGGGGTCATGGGGTCGGTCTTGAAGGCGGTCGAGGTGCTCGAGGTGTTCGAGCGCAAATGGCGGCCGCTTGGCGTCACCGAACTGGCGCGCGAGACGGGGCAGCCGAAAAGCTCGCTCCACCGCGTGCTGTCGACCCTGGTCCATGCCGGGGTGCTGGAACAGAACGAACAGGGGCTTTACCGCCTGACGCTCAAACTGTGGCGGATCGGCAATCTGGCCTTGTCCGAGGTCGATCTGGTCCAGGTCGCCTTTCCGTTCCTGGAAGCCCTGTGCCGGGCCACGGACGAGACGATCCATCTGGCGGTGCTGGAGCCCGGCGGTGGCGTGGTCTATCTGTCCAAGGTGGAAAGCCCCCGCTCGATCCGCGTGCAGACGCAGGTCGGACGCATCACGCCGTCCTGGTGCACGGCCACGGGGCGCATGCTGCTGGCCCATGACGCGGCGCTGCGCGACCGGGTGCTGGCCGGGCCCATGGCGCGGCTGACCCCGGACACGGAAATCGATCCCGAGCGCCTGCGCCACATCATCGCCAAGGTGGCGGATGACGGGATCGCCGTCACCAAGGGCGAGAATAATCCGGAAATGGGCGGCATCGCCGCCCCCATCCGTGATCATACGGGCGCCGTCGTCGCGGCGCTCGGTTTGGGGGTGCCGGCCTTCCGCATGGATGCGGCGCTGATCGAACGCTGTTCCGCCCAGGTCGTGCGCACGGCGGCCGATATTTCCCGGGCCCTGAACTATCGCCCGGCGGACGGGACCATGGCCTGATTGTTCCGTAATGCGGAACGATATTGATTGCATGGCATCGTGGTGCTGTAAAATAGCTGAATTTAAGCCATGAGTCGGGTTGATATTGTTCCGCAATATAGGAAGTTCTTTTCGCCTTTGCCGCCGAATGGTAACGTAGGGCCGTCGATACCCTGCCTTTGGAGATCCGCCATGCAAGCCGCCGAACTGAGAAACGATCCTTTCCGCCGCATCACCGTGGTTCCGTTCACGGGTGTGTTCGGCGCCGAGATTTCCGGCGTCGACCTGAACAACCTTGATGACGAAACGGTGGCGGAGATCCGCGAGGCCCTGTTGCGCCACGGCGTCGTGTTCTTCCACGGACAGGATTTCACGCCGGAGGCCCAGGCGGCGTTCGGGCGTCGGTTCGGGGTGTTGAACCGCCATCCCTACGTGAAACCCATGGACGGCCATCCGGACGTGTTCCGCATCGTCAAGGAACCGGCGGACAAGCACCATTTCGGCAGCGGCTGGCACACGGATCTGGCCTATACGGAAACCCCGGCGCTGGCCACCATCCTGTACGGCGTCGACGTGCCCGAGGCCGGCGGCGACACCATGTTCGCCAGCCAGCAGGCGGCCTATGACCGGCTGACCGACGGCATGAAGGCCTTGGTGGCGGACCTGAAGGCGGTCTACACCAACGCTCATACCTACGGAAAGGACGCCAACCGGTTCAAGGACGGCGTGTCCAAGGGGATGAGCGTGCAGCCAGCGGCGGTCAAGGAGGTCGCCCATCCGGTGATCCGCACCCATCCGGAAACGGGCCGCAAGGGCCTGTACCTGAGCCCGATCCACTTCACGCGGTTCGAGGGCATGACGCCCGAGGAATCCAAGCCCCTGTTCGACACCCTGGTCGCCCATGCGACGCAGCCGGAAGTGACCTGCCGGTTCCGCTGGAAGAACGGCTCCGTCGCCATGTGGGACAACCGCTGCACCATGCATTACGCGATCAACGATTTTTCCGGCGTCGGGCGGACCATGCAGCGTGTGACGCTCGAGGGCGACCGCCCGGTTTAGGGGCCGGTCTTCCCTCCGCAGCACAGGATCGATATAAACGACGGAACCGCCGGGCGGCCCCGCCGCCGGCAAAGGAGCATCCGTCCGATATGCGGGCCTTCATCCTCTGTGTGATTCTGGCGCTTGCCGCCGCGCCGGCCCTGGCCGACATGGAAGGCCAGCCGTCGGTGATCGACGGCGACACCCTGTCCATCGCCGGAATCACCTTCAATCTGCATGGCATCGACGCGCCGGAAAGCGACCAGACCTGCGACAAGGACGGCGAGCGCTATCCCTGCGGCTTCCAGGCGGCCAACGCGCTCGGCTTCATGACGGCCTATCAATGGGTGCAATGCCGCGACAACGGCGCCGGCCGCGACGGCCGCTATACCATGACCTGCTTCCTCGGCGGCCGCTACGACGTGGGCGAGAAGATGATCCGCCAGGGCTGGGCGCTGTATGACCGGGCCTACCGCATCCCGGCCTATCAGGCGGCGGAGGAAGCCGCCCGGGCCGAACGCGCGGGCCTGTGGGCGGGCGGCTTCGTCGCTCCCTGGGACTGGCGCCAGGGCAAGCGCTAGGCCGCGAAGTCCGGCAGGCGCGCGTCCAGGCGGTCGAAGCAGATCCCCCAGCCATCCAGCATGGGCGTCTTCATGGCGTTGTCGCGGGCGGTCTTGGACGAATACAGCACCGTGGTGGTCACCCGCGTGCGGGCACCACCATCCAATTCCTCGAAGGTCGTGGTGCAGACGGTTTCGCCCTCGGTCCAGTCCTGGTCGAACAGTTCGGTGACCACCAGGCGTTGCGGCGGGTCGATTTCCAGGTATTTGCCGCCCATGCCCATGTCGCCCAGCTGCGCGTTGCGCCAGACATAGCGATAGGTGCCGCCGACCCGCAGGTCGATCTCGCATTCGGCCATGGGCCAGTCGTCGGGACCCCACAGCCAGCGTTGGACGAGGGCCGGGTCCGTATAGGCCTTGAACACCTGGTCGCGGGGGGCGTCGAACTCGCGGCTGACCCGCAGTTCGCGGTCGGAGGGCAGGGTGGCGGTCAGGGGAATATTCGGTTTCATTCGGTCGTATCCTTGGGCGTGTTTTCGTTATGGGCGGGTGCCCGCAGATCGGCGAGCAGGGCGTCCAGGCGCTGGAACCGCGCCTCCCAGAATTCACGGTAGGTTTCCAGCCAGTCGACGGCTTCGGCCAGGGGTGCTGCCTCCAGCCGGCAGGGCCGTCGCTGGGCGTCGCGGCGGCGGGAGATCAGCCCGGCGGTCTCCAGCACCCGCAGGTGCTTGGACACGGCCGGCTGGCTCATGGCGAAGGGTTCGGCCAGTTCGGCGACCGAGGCCTCGCCGGCCGCCAGGCGCTGGATGATGGCGCGGCGGGTGGGGTCGGCGAGGGCGGCGAAGGTTACGTCGAGATGGTCGCTGATGATCATAATATAACCACATAGTTATAGAACTTATGAGTTATATAATGATAAATCCCCGTGGTCAAGGGGCGATGGGCGACGGCGGGCCTTGGCGACGCGTAAAAAATCCCGCAGGATGGTTGCCAAGAAGGCGGGGCGCTTTCAACAAGTCCGGGCACGAACCCGGACGGGAGGGGACATGTCTCCCATCAGATTGATGGCTACTACGGGAATCCTCGGCTACGGCTTTACCGAGGAGGCCTTTAACGCGGGCATCGCCATGAAGCCCGACCTTATTGCCTGCGACGCCGGATCGTCCGATCCGGGGCCCCATTACCTGGGGTCGGGCACGGCCTTCGTGTCGCGCGCGGCAGCCAAGCGCGACCTGGGCCTGATGGTCGGCGCCGGGATGGAGCACGGCATTCCCGTGATGATCGGCTCCGCCGGCGGCAGCGGCAGCGATGTCCAGGTCGACTGGACCTTGGATATCCTCAAGGAAATCTGCGCCGAGAAGGGCCTGAAGCCCAAGGTCCGGGTGATCCGCACGGAACAGACCAAGGACGCCATCAAGGCCAAGGTGCGGGCCGGCAAGGTCACGCCGCTCGGCCCCATCGCCGACCTGACGGAAGGAGACGTCGAGGAAACGTCCCGCATCGTCGCCATGATGGGGCCGGAAGCCTATCAGCAGGCCCTGGCCGACGGCGCCGACGTGGTGATCGCCGGTCGCGGCACGGACGCGGCCCTGTTCGCGGCCCTGCCCTTGATGAAGGGCGCCGATCCGGGCCTGGCCTGGCATCTGGCCAAGATCATCGAATGCGGCGCCCAGGTGGTGGAGCCCCGCGAAGGCCAGGACTGCGTCATCGGCACCATTTATGACGACCATTTCACGGTCGAGCCGGGCTCACCGATCCGCCGCGCCACGGTGACGCGGGTGTCGGCCCATACCTTGTATGAAAACCCAGAGCCCTACCGCCTGAAGGAGCCGGACGGCATCCTGATCACCGACCGCTGCAAATTCGAGCAGTTGGACGAGCGCACGGTGAAGGTCTCGGGCAGCCGCTACGAGTTGTCGGAAAAATATACGGTGAAGCTGGAGGGCGTGCGCCCGCTCGGCTACCGCACCGTGTTCATCGCCGGCATCCGCGACCCCATCCTGATCGACAACATCGACGATTTCGTCGAGGCCTGCCGCGGGCGCATCGCCCGCGACGTCGGCACGCTCGGCATCGCGGCCGAGGACTACACCCTGTCCATCCACCTCTACGGCAAGAACGCGGTGATGGGATCGCTGGAGCCCGAGGCCGATCAGCCGATCCACGAGATCGGCCTGCTGCTCGACGTTCTGGGCCGCACCGAGGACATCAGTCGCGCCGTCCTGGCCAAGTCCCGTTATGCCTTCCTGCACACGGACTTTCCCGGACGCATGTGCATTTCCGGCAACCTGGCGATCCCGTTCTCGCCGTCGGACATGCACGTCGGGCCGGTCTATGAATTCAGCGTCTGGCACGTCATGGAGTGCGATCCCATGGAGCCGGTCCGCATGGAGTGGCTGGAGGTCTAAACCATGAAGATCACCCTTCTGGGCACGGGCACGCCGACGCCGTCGCTGAAACGCATGAGTTCGGGTTATCTGGTCGAGGTCGCGGGCGACGTCATGCTGTTCGACCACGGGCCGGGGGCGCACCACCGCCTGTTGGAAGCGGGCAAGCGGGCGACGGACGTGACCCATGTGTTCTTTTCCCACCTGCATTACGACCATTGCCTGGATTACGGCCGCCTGGTCCTGACCCATTGGGACCAGGGCGTGGGCAAACTGCCGGAATTACAGGTCTACGGTCCGCCGTTCACGGCGCGGATGACGGAACTGCTGTTCGGCGACGACGGCATCTGGGGCCCGGATCTGAAGGCGCGCACGGAACATCCGCTGTCGACCGTGATCTACAATGCGCGGGGCGGCGAGGGGGCCAGGGCGAAGCCCAATCCGAATGTGACCGAGCTGAAAAGCGGCGACGTGATCGAGACCGACCATTGGAAGCTGACCTGCGCCAGCGTGCGCCACGTGCAGCCGTTCCTGCACTGCTACGGCTACCGCCTGGAAACGGACGACGGCGTGTTCGTCTATTCCGGCGACACGGGGCCCTGCAAGGCGATCGAGAAACTGGCCCAGGACGCCGACGTGCTGGTCAACATGTGCCACTACCTCAGCGGCACGGAACTGGGCAAGGAATTCGCCGAGGGCTGCATGGGCCATCTGGAAATGGCCGACCTGGGGGCCGCCGCCGGGGTCAAGAATCTGGTGATCAGCCACGTCACCGAACAGATGGACCGGCCGGGGGTGCGCGAACGCATCCTGCGCGAAATGGGCGCGCGCTATTCCGGCAATCTGTTCTTCGGCGACGATCTGATGGAAATCCCCCTCGGCGGGCCGGCGCCCGCCAAACTGGACTAAGCACGGGCCGGCGCCCGCCAAGCTGGATTGACGCGCGAGACACGAAAGATAAGGACGAACACCACATGGCCAAGCTGAGAGACATCGCGCGGGTGGTCCGCGGCAAGAACGCGGGGGCGCTGTATCTGACCCTCGACGTCATGTTCGACGACGACGCGACCTACAAGAAGGTGCGCGATTGCGGCGTCTTGAGCCCGCGCGCTCTCGCACCGCTCTACGGCGTCACCGACAACGAGGTCGCGATCATCCCCTTCGACGTCGCCCGCGCCATCAAGATCACCGTACCCCGCCGCGTGCGGTCGGGATCGCCCGGCGACACGGACGTCTACGGCGCCCAGCAGCACGTGCCGCTGATGCAGCTTGAGGTGCCGGACTGAATCCGGAGGCTTGATTTTTCCCTGGAAGTGGCGAATTACCGCCGAAAACCGCCCATTTTTGCCTAATTAATGGTCAAATGCGTGGTGTCGCATCAGCCTGCATGAATATGTCGCATTAATGTCAATTGGCTGTAGCCAACGGCTATGCGCCTGTGCAAAATCGCACTCAACAAATAAATTTGCCTACTACGCCTACCACGCCAACAGGGAGAATATTTATGAAAAGACGCGAGTTCCTTAAAAAATCCGCAGTTGCCGGCGTTGCCGGCGCGGCTGCCGTGACGCTTGCCAAGCCTGCACTGTCGCAGGGCCGCAAGGAGATGATCATCGTCTCCACCTGGCCGCGCGACTTCCCGGGCCTTGGTCTTAGCGCGCAGCGCCTTGCCGCCCGCATTCCGGTCCTGACGGACGGCCGCATCCAGGTCAAATATTTCGCCTCCGGCGAACGTGTCGGTGCCTTCGATTCGTTCGACGAAGTGGCCTCGGGCAATTCCCAGGCCTACATCGGCGCCGACTATTATTGGAAAGGCAAGCACCCGGGCTGGGCCTACTTCACCGCCGTTCCGTTCGGCTTCGCCTATGCGGAAATGGACGCTTGGATGAAGTACGGCGGCGGCCAGCAGCTGCATGACGAACTTGCGGCCGGCTTCGGCATCAAGGGCTTCCCCTGCGGCAACACGGGCTGCCAGATGGGCGGCTGGTTCAACAAGGAAATCAACTCCGCCGCCGACTTCAAGGGCCTGAAGATGCGTATCCCGGGCCTGGGCGGCGACGTGCTGGCCAAGCTGGGCGCCTCGACCGTGTCCCTGCCGGGCAGCCAGATCTATGAAAACCTGGTTTCCGGCTCCATCCAGGCGACGGAGTGGGTCGGTCCCTACAACGACTACTTCATGAAGTTTTATGAAGCGGCCAAGTACTACTACTACCCGGGCATGCACGAGCCGGCTTCCCAGCTGCACATGGGCATGAACAAGAAGTGGTGGGACGGCCTGTCGAAGACCGACCAAGCCATCATCGAAGCCGCTTGCGCCGAGGAAAACTCCCACCAGATGGCGGAAACCAACGCCAACAACGGGACGTACCTCAACAAGCTGATCAACGATCACGGCGTCAAGGTTCGTGCCTTCAATGACGACGTGTACGACGCCTTCGGCAAGGCCGCCGAGGAAGTCTTCGCCGAAGTGCAGGCGCACAGCCCGCTGGCCAAGAAGATCCACGACAGCTTCCTGACCTCGCGCGCCGATCTCGGCCGTTGGATGATCCTGGCCGACTCCGGCTACATCAACCAGCGCAACCGCGTCCTGGGCATCAAAGTCTAATTGCCCGCATAACGGTGTATTAAGGTGGGACGGGGCATAGCCCCGTCCCATCCTTATCCGATTGAACCTATCCGCGTGGGGACTTGGGACAGGGGATTGCCACTTCATGGCGGCCGAACAAATGACGCTTGATGCGACCGGCGGGGGTGTTTCGCCCGGGGTGTCGCCGCGCACGACCATTGCCATCCGGTTTTTCGGCTGGGGCATGCTGTCGGCGCTGCTTATTTTCTTGATCAATAACTATCTCACCTTCTGGCACGGCTGGCCGGGCGAGGGGGCGGCGCTGCAGATCGGTCTGCACGGCGCCGCGACCGAGTCGTCGCCGCTCGCCTGGGTGCAATTGCTGGCCTATGTCGCCGGTATCGCGGCGGCGGCGGTCTATACGGTGAAAAGCTGCTCGCGCACGCTGCGCCAGGACAGTCAGCGCATTTCCGATTTCAACGCGCTTCTGATCCGCATCGCCTATTTCGCCGTGCTGTATATCGGCGTGGTCGATGCCATCCTGTCGTTCATGCGGGTTGAAGGTATGCTGCCCGCCGTGTTCGGCGACGCGCTGGCCCTGGAATTGGGCAAGTCCCAGTTTCGCGGCCCCTACGTGCATCTGCCGCTGACCGCGGCGGCCATCGTCACGGCGTTTTTCACGCGGACCCTGGGCTTTACCTGGCTGGCGCTGCTGATCGTCGTGGCAGAGCTGCTGATCGTCATCACCCGTTTCATCTTCTCTTACGAACAGGTGTTCATGGGCGATCTGGTGCGCTTCTGGTACGCGGCCCTGTTCCTGTTCGCCAGCGCCTATACGCTGATCGAGGAAGGCCATGTGCGGGTCGACGTGTTCTATGCGGCGTTCAACGCCCGCCGCAAGGGACTGGTCAACGCCTTCGGCTCCGTGTTTCTCGGGATCACGCTCTGCTGGGTGATCCTGATCGTCGGCATGGGCGGCAAGAACGCGGTGATCAATTCTCCGGTCCTGACCTGGGAAACGACCCAGACCGGCTTTTCCATGTACGTCAAATACATGATGGCCGGGTTCCTCGCGGTGTTCGCCATCTCCATGATGATTCAGTTCGTCAGCTACATGATGGACGCCGTCGCCGATGTTCGGGATGAACCCGGCGGCCGCGACCACACCAGCCACACGATCCAGTAAGCGACAGGGGCCGCTACTCAATGGAACTCGTCTTCCTCGTCATTCTCATGATCACCATGGCCTATGCCTTGGGTGTCGGTTTCCCGGTCGCCTTCGCGCTGCCCGGTTCGGCCATCATCACCATTACGCTGGCGGCGCTTTGCGGCTGGCTGTTCGCGGACAACGTGGACGCCTATTTCGCCCAGGGCGGCGCCTGGCAATGGCTCAGCGCAGGTGTCACCAACTTCCGCGGCGTCTATTGGGAGGCCGAGCGCGACACCCTGATCGCCATCCCCCTGTTCATCTTCATGGGGATCATGCTGCAGCGTTCGAAACTGGCGGAAGACCTGCTGGTCACCATGGCGCAGCTGTTTGGTCCGGTGCCGGGCGGTCTTGGAATTTCGGTGATCTTCGTCGGCGCCCTTTTGGCGGCGACCACGGGCATCGTCGGCGCCACCGTCGTCGCCATGGGCCTGATTTCCCTGCCGGCGATGATGCGCAACAAATACGCCAACTCGCTGTCGACAGGCACCATCGCCGCGTCGGGCACCCTGGGCCAGATCATTCCACCGTCGATCGTGCTGATCATCCTGGCGGACCAGTTGGCCAGCGCCGTCGATCAGGCATCGACCGCGCGCAAGGAACTGTACAAGGAATCCACGGGCGATCTGCTGATGCCGTCGAGCTTCGACGTGACCTCGACCAGCGCCGGCGAAATGTTCCTGGGCGCTTTTATCCCGGGCCTTGTCCTGGTCGGCCTGTACATGGCCTATGTCCTGGCATTGGCTTTCTTTAAGCCGAAAATGGCGCCCGCCGTGCACCGCGAGGGCGCCATGGACCGCAAGTTCATGGCCAAGGTGTTCGTCACCCTGGTGCCGCCCCTGACCCTGATCTTTCTGGTCCTGGGATCCATCATCACCGGCGTCGCGACCGTCAACCAGGCCGGCGCCATCGGCGCCGCGGGAGCGCTCATCATGGGCGGCTACCGCCTTCGCGACGGGCACAAGAATGCCTATTACCCGGGCATCATCGCCCTGGTGTCGGTGATCGCCCTGGCCTTCATCTCGACGACCTTCCACATCAACGTCAAGGCCATCAATACCGACGCCGACGTCCTGGGATTGATGCTTGGGCTTTTCTTCACGTCCACGCTGATCTTCGCCATCGGCTGGAGCGGTTGGCGCGCTCTGAAGATCGACAACACCCTGCACGGCGTTATGGTGGAAACGGCCAAGACCACGGCCCTGGTGTTCATCATCCTGCTTGGCGCGGCCATGCTGACGGCCGCGTTCCGTGCGTTCGGTGGTGAGGAACTGGTGCGCGAATTCCTGACCGGCCTGCCCGGCGGATTCTGGGCCCAGTTCACCATCGTCATGCTGGTCATCTTCATCATGGGGTTCTTCCTGGACTTCATCGAAATCGCCGTCGTGGTGGTGCCCATCGTGGCGCCCATCCTGCTGATGGACCCCTCGGCGAACATCACCGCCGTGTGGTTGGGGGTGATGATCGGTCTGAACATCCAGACCTCGTTCCTGACGCCGCCCTTCGGCTTCGCCTTGTTCTATCTGCGCGGCGTCGCCCCGCCCAGCGTGTCGACGGTGCAGATGTACAAGGGCGTGGTGCCGTTCATCTGCCTGCAACTGTTCGCCCTTGTCATCGTCGGCCTGACGCCGCAGCTGGTGAACTATCTGCCGCAACGCGTGAGCCTGACGTCGGAAACGGCGCCGCCGCCGCGCAACCCGGCGCTGTCGTCTTGTGTTCAGGATCATCTGTTCAAGGTCTATGACACGCAAAGCGATGCGCTGCGCGCGGCCATCACCACGGCCCGCGGCCTGGATCTGTCGGCGCTTCCCGGCGAACTGCGCGGGGACCTCAAGAGCAGCTTCGACAAGGCGGAAAAGACCTTCGAAATGGTCGCCAAGATTCGCGAGGCCCAAAAGGCCGTGGATGCGGCCACGCCCGCCTATCTTCCGCTGCACAAGCAGGTTCGTGAAACGCAGCGTCAGGCACGCCGGTTGAAGGAAGAAATCAAGTACATCCAGACGACCATCCGCCAACTGCCCCGCAACGAAAAAGGGGAAGCGCGGAAGAAGAAGCTGGAAGCCCATATCGAGGAACTGCAGGCTGAAATTAAAATCTATGACGCCAAGGTTCCGGAAAACTGGCGTGCCGAGCACAACACCTTCGCCAAATTGCAGAAGGCGGAAACCATCGCCACGCGGCTCTACGAACGGAACGTGGATGGCGCTTATGAGCCGCTCCAGGAAGCCGCCAAGGTAATCGGCGCTGCATTCGTCCTGGAATCCCTCGGCAAGGACCTGGCGGGCCTGCCCGCCGCCGTCAGCGGCGCGGCCGATGCCGAGAAAGCCATGGACGCGGTCAATGCGGTGGAGAAGGTCATGCGCGAGGTGCCCGGTACCCGCGAGATCCAGAAGCCCCTGGCGGATGCCCGCCGGGCCATGCGCGGCAGCAAGCCCGACGTGGAAAAAGCGCTGAAGGCCCTGGCCGATGCCCAGGCGGTATTCGACACGGAAGTTGCCTGGCGCAAGAAGGCTTCGAGCGAACTCAGCGCGGGGCTCACCGCCTATGAGCAGACGATCCGCATGAACATCGGCCTGCGGCAGCAACCGAAGCTGTCGAAGGAACAGGCTCTGGAGGTTGCCTCCTGCATGGCCAATCCGCGCGACCTGACGCTGCATTTCTAGCCCCGGTCGCGGAGGAGGCAGCCCATCATGCCGCCTGTCCTGAGGGCAGCACTCTGGATGCTGGGGACGCTCACGTCCCTGGCGCTCATGGCGATTGCCGGGCGCGAGTTGTCGGCGGAACTGTCGACTCTGCAGATCCTGTTCTTCCGCAGCGCCATCGGCCTGCTGATCATCCTGGCGGTAATCTGGCGGGCCGGGTGGCATCATCTTCACACGGCGCAGCCCGCCATGCAGATCCTGCGTAATGCGGCCCATTACATCGGCCAGTTCGGCTGGTTCTACGGCATTTCCCTGCTGCCGTTGGCGCAGGTCTTCGCGCTGGAATTCACCATGCCGGTCTGGGCGACGCTGCTGGCCCCGCTGTTGCTGAAGGAAAAGATCACGCCCATGCGGGCCTTGGTCGTCTTGATCGGATTCATCGGCATCCTGATCGTCGTGCGTCCGGGGCTGGTGACGATCAGTCCGGCCGCCTTGGCCGTGCTGATGGCGGCCGTGGGATATGCCTTCGCCTATACCCTGACCAAGAAATTGACGCGCACGGACACGGCGCTGGCCATCGTGTTTTACATGTGTCTGGTGCAGCTGCCGCTTGGCCTGATCCCGTCCTTGTTCGACTGGGTCAATCCCTCGGCCGCCATGTGGCCCTGGGTCTTTGCGGTCAGCGTCACGGGACTCAGCGCCCATTACTGCCTGGCGCGCGCCTTCGCGGAGGCCGACGCCATCGTCGTCGTGCCCATGGAATTCCTGCGCCTGCCGCTGATCGCCCAGGCCGGACTGCTGTTCTATGGTGAGCCTCTGGACCCTTGGGTCCTGGGCGGCGCCGCCGTGATCTTCGCGGGGAATTTCCTTAACATCCTGGCCGAACGCAGGCGCGTCTAGGGCCGTAGCCGGCAGGGCGTTCGCTCATGTCCAATGCCTATGCCGCCGATTATTCGGCTGCATTATGCACATTATTATTATTCTAGTGATGAAAGTCACAGCCCGGAGCGCCGCATTCGCCCATTGTTGGGAAGGGTCGCTGACCTATGTTGTGTATACGGCTGCGCTTAGGGCAGGAAATAGAACGAAGGTAATATGATGAATACCTGTTTCGTCGTGCGCGGCCCGCAATCTCCCGAAAATATCAAGGCACGTCAAAGACTCAGAAATGCCAGCCGCGAGTTGGCCGAGGCACTGGCGGAGCAGAAAGAGCAGATGCAAAAGCTTCAGGGCAACCTGAATGCCCTGGATGAAGCCCTCGACCGCGTGAGCGATTCGATGGGACGGGCCTCCGAAATGGAGTCGGCCGCCGATTGATGGCTGGCAAGGGCCCGCCCGCCTGCAGACCGATATGATGGGGCCGGCACGTAAGGGCTCGAGGTCTATTCGGGCAAGGGGATGAATTCGTCGTCGCCGGGCACCATGTCGAAGCGGCCGTTCTTCCAGTCGTCCTTGGCCTGCTCGATGCGGTCCGCCGAATGGGACACGAAATTCCAGAACATCTGCCGGGGCTGGTTGGGCCGCGCGTCGGGGGCAATGTCGAGGGGCGCGCCCCCGAAGACCATGACCTTGGCCGCCGTTTGGGCGGTGAGGATCACATCCGGCCCTTCGCGGAAGATCACCGTCTGCCCCGCCTGGAAGGTCTGGCCGTCGATGGCCACTTCGCCCTCGGCGACATGGGCCGCGCGTTCCGCATGGTCGGGCGGCAGGGTGAAGGCGGCCCCCGCCGCAAGGCGCAGATCGGCATAGAAGATGGGCGAGAAGAATTCGACCGGTGACGTCCGTCCGGCCATGGTGCCGGCGATCAGCGCGATCTCCGTTCCGCCGTCCCGCCAGCGGGGCAGGTCTTCCGCCGGATAATGAACGAAGGACGGGGCCGTTTCCTCGGCGTCGATGGGCAGGGCCACCCAGGCTTGCAGGCCGAACAGCGGGCCGCCCGCGGCGCGCACGTCGCCCGGGGTGCGTTCCGAATGGACGATGCCGCGGCCGGCGGTCATCCAGTTGATCTCGCCGGGCCGGATGTCCTGATCGAACCCCAGGCTGTCCTTGTGGCCGATCACGCCGTCGTACAGATAGGTGATGGTGGCCAGCCCGATATGCGGGTGCGGGCGCACGTCGATGCCCTGTCCCGGCTTGAACACGGCCGGTCCCATCTGGTCCAGGAACACGAAGGGGCCGACTGATCTGCGGTTTCGGTTGGGCAGGGAGCGGCGCACGATCAGCCCACCGATGTCATGTTCCTTGGGCGTGATGACAAGAGTGATCGCGCCGTCGTTCCGGGCGTTCTTGCATTCCGGGTCGTCGGCGGGTTGCCAACTCATGTCGCGGCTCCGGCCCTTATTCCGAAAACCAGCGGTTGCGCACCTCGTTCACGGCGGCGGCGTGATGGCGGGCCATCTTCATGGTCGGGGCCAGGGGCTCCTGATAGAAGAAGTCGGGCAATTCATCATCGTCCGTGCCGAAGCCGGCGGCCTTGTTGAAGGTTTCTTCCAGGACCAGGGTTTCCTTGCCCAGGCGGTCGAAAAACTCGGTTTCCAATTCCGTGCCCACGGCGTCGTTGATGGCGGTGACGATCAGGTCCGGATTGACGTTGGTCACGGAGCGCCCGAACACGCAGATGCCGAGGGAATCCACGGCGGCGCATTTGGCCTGGATCTTCAGGCTTTCCAGGGCCAGTTCCTCGGTCGACTTGCCGGCGCATTCGAAGGTCGGCAGGTTGCCGGTGGTGTGGTCGGCGCCCTGGGCCGTCAGCATCATGGAAATGCCCGTGACCTCGATGACCCGGGGATCATAGGCGCTGAGCGCCTGTTTCTTGACGACCGGCAGGCGCTTGATGCCGTAGTGTTCGCCGACCCGCGCGGTGCCCTGGGCCAAAATCCTGCCCCGTTCGTTGCCTTCGCGGATGTCGGCCAGGGCTTCCATCATGAAATTTTCATCGCCGTATGCGCCGTGTCCGGCATCCATCAGGGCGCCCAGCAGGGCTCCCGTCTCGATGGTGTCGATGGCCAGGTCGTTGGCCACCGCGTTGAGGCGGGCCACCTGGTCCGGATGGGTCAGGCCGCAGTTGGTGCCGAGCAGTCCGATGGTCTCGTACTCCAGGGGCGCGACCAGTTCGTTGCCGTTCTCGTCGGCGTAGACGTTGGAGCATTTGATGAGACAGCCGGGCATGCAGGCATGGGTGGTTTCGCCGCCGCGTTCCAGGTTCTGCTCACGGATGTAGTCGCCGCCCATCTTCAGGCGTTCCTTGGCCGTGTCGACCAGTTGTCCGGACGAGAAATTGCGCACCGGCAGGCCGCCCAGATGGTTGATCACGTCGGCGACCAAGGCCGTGCCGCGGGCGCCCAGGTTCTGCGTCGCCGGGTCTTCCTTGATCATCCCGCCATAGGTTTTCAGGGACTGCATGAACTTCTTGCGCTCGTGGAATTCGGGCATCTTGTGCTTGTCGCAGACGATGGCCTTGACCTTTTTCGAGCCCATGACGGCGCCCACGCCGCCGCGCGCGGAAATGCGTGTCGGGCGGCCTTCCGGGTCCGTGAACACGATGCCGGAAATCAGGCCGCCGTACTCGCCGACCGGGCTGCAGATGCCGAGCGAGACCTTATCGCCGTATTTTTCGAACAGCATGTCGGCGGTTTCGAACACGCCCTTGCCCAGGTAGGGGCTGGCGTCCTCGAAGGTGATGTCGCCTTCCAGGGGGATGCGGATCACGACCCAGTCATCGGACTGGTTTTCCAGGGTGATCCCGGCGATGCCGATCTGGCCCATGGCGAAGGCCATGGTGCCGCCGCCGTTAGATTCCTTGATCCCGCCGGTCAGCGGGCTTTTGCAGCCGACGCTGATGCGGTTGCCGTTTGAGAAGTTGGAGCCGGCGAAGGGGCCGGCGGAAAAGATCAGAGGGTTTTCCGGGCCCAGGGGGTCGATTTCGGCCAGGTTGCGGTCGACCAGGGTTTTGGCGATCAGATAGCGTCCGGCACGGGCCAGGGCTTCGCCGGAAAGCGCCTCGCTTTTGATGTCGCGGGTGGCAAGGTCGATGGTCAGGTACTTTCGCATGGTTCGTCTGATCCCTAAGTCATGGTTTGGTCTTCGGCCCGCCCCTCCGATGCCGGCGCCGGTGCCGATGGGTAAAGGGCCGATGAAGCGGTGAGTTTATCTTAAAATGGGGGGCCGGCCGGGAAAATACCAGGATTTCACGGTGCCGCGGCTCAGGCGCCACCGTCGGCATAGCCAAACGCTTTGATGAACGGGCGGAGGCGCTGCAGATAGGGCGTCATGTGGATTTCAAAAGTACGCCAGCGGCCGGCGCTCCCCGCAATCCCGTCCTCGGCTGCAGGCGCAGCCTGAACCGGATCGACCCGGGAAATATCCAAAAATTCCAACAATTTCCTCGTGGTCTCGGCCTTCCCGCTGACAAGGTCTTCATGGCGGACCTCGTGAACGTTCAGGTCCAGGGCGTCGCGCTGAATCTGCCACAGGGCCATGACCTGTTCGTAGAAGCCGACGGCATCGTCCAGGCGGGTGAAATGGACCGTCCCGTCGTTCAAGGCCGAGGGTTGCGTGAAGCAGTCCAGGCAGACGTCACAGGGATGGCGGAGCGCCAGGATGAACCGGGCGTCCGGGAACAGGCGGTGGATCAGGCCCGCGTCCAGGATGTTGAGCGGCAGCGTGTCGATCAGCAGTGTCCCCGGGGGGGGCGTAACGGTGCGGTCGACGGTCTGAAAATAGAGGGCGCGCAACGCCGCGATGTCGGTTTCCGGAAGGTCGAACAGGTTGGCCGGAAAATCGTCTCCCCGTGTCAGAAGATGGTCACGGACAACGGACAGGGGGGCTTGTTCCGTCAGTGCCTGGACGCCCGGATGGTCGTTCAATGCCTGATTCAGCAGCACCTCGCCCGATTGGGGAAATCCGACCAGGAACACGGGCGATCCGCGGTCTCCCGGGGCGGGGAGCGTGGAGGGCCGGGCCGCCGGGCCGTCATAGGCGTGCATCAGGCGGTTCAGATATTCCTCCGAGCGGGCGCGGAACACGGCCACGGCCTGCGCGTCGCGGGCCAGAAAGGCGTTGCCTGCCTCGAAATTCGCGACCGCGTCGCCGGGGCGGTTCAAACGTTCGTAAAGCATGCCCAATTCGAAGTGGATGTCGCCCAGCATGGGCGATGCTTCCAGCATTGCCGGGGCGAGCGCCTTCAGGCGGGCCAGGGCGGCGTCAGAATCGCCCGCCCGCCGTTCCAGGCGCGACGCGACCAGATTGAGCGCCGGGTCGCCGGGGTGTCGATCCAGCGCCGGGGCGATTTCGGCCCAGGCATCATCGGGCCGATTCAGCTGTTCCAACAGGCAGCCCAGGTCGGCCCGGATGACCGGGGAGTCCGGATCGGCTTCGGCGGCCTTGCGGTAATGATCCAGGGCCCCGCCGGTATCACCCAGGGCATGCAGTGCGGCTGCCTTCGCGCACAGCACCTGGGGTTCGCCGGGCCGTTTCATCAACAGCAGGTCATGGTACTCAATCGCTGTCTGAAAATCGCCCATCTGCGCCGCGACCTCGGCATAAAAGCCCAGGACTTCGGGATCGTCCCGGGTCAGAGACAGGGCGCCTTCAAGAGCCTTGCGGGTTTCTGCGTACCGCTTGCCGCGGTAATGGGTCCGGGCCAGTAGAACGTGCGCCTCAAGATCGTCCGGCGCGCGGTCGATCACGCGCTGCAGAACCTCCGCCGCCTGTGACAGGTGCTCCAGGTTGAAGTAGCACTGTCCCAGGTTGAACAGGGCGTTGAGGTTGTCCGGGTCCAGGCCCGCGGCCCGCCTGTAATGTTCCGCCGCCAGGGGAATCTGGCGGTCGTCGCGGTAGGCGTTGCCCAGGTTGTAATGGATGTTCGCGGTATCCGGGGCGATGTCGAGCGCCTTGCGGAAGTGCCGGATCGCGGCGTTGACCCGGCCCGCCTGGCGCAGCGCGCAGCCGAGCAGGTCATGGGCCGCGGCCGATTCGGGGACGAGATCGATCAGTTTTTTCAGGTTGTCCGCCGCCGCATCCGCCTTGTCCTGGCGCAGCTGTGTCAGGGACAGGAGATGCAGAATGTTGGGATTGTTCGGCACGACCAGCGCCAGCGCCACCAGCCCCGCCTCGGCGCCGGGGAAATCGCCCGCTTGATACATCTGGGCGGCGGCCTGGAATTGCTGTTCTGCGTCCATGTTCCGATTGGTCGGTGAAAGGTGGGGCGATCGCAGGGATTACGAAGAAAACGGCAGGTCGGCCAGGGTCAGCCGATTGTCCAGCCGCCAGCCGCCGGGCCTGTCTACGACCGGTGCAAGGCTCGGGTCAATGCGTAATGCCTCGGCGCGGTCCAACGCGGCGGCTTCGCTGTCGGTGCGCGCCGCGTGCACATTGGCGCGGCCCAGATAGGCGGCGGCGAAGCTGCCGTCGATTTCAAGGGCGCGGGTGAAATGCAGGGCCGCGTCGCCGTAGCGGCGCAGGATCTTCTCCGCTTCCGCCCGCCCGGCCCAGGCGGCGGCGTCGCCCGGGTTGATCTCCGTGGCCCGGGTGAAATCGGCGAGCGCGTCGTCGATGCGGTTCAATGCCAGCCAGGAAAACCCGCGAATGCGCAGCAACAGGGACGTCGGCTGTCCCTCGGCGATCAGGGCGGAAACCGCATTGGCGGCCGGCTCCGCCTTGCCCTGGCGCAGCGTCAATTCCGCCTGCAGGGTTCTGAGCCAGGGATTGCCCGGCGCCGCCGCCAAGCCGCGCGCGATGTCCGCCCCAGCCCCGGCAAGGTTGTCCGTGCGCAGGCGCAGGAACGCCAGAACGCCATGCGGCTCCGCCTCGCCGGGCCCCAGGGGAATAAGCCGCTCATAGGCCGCCGAGGCTTCGCCCCAGCGCCCGCCGAACAGCAGCGCACGGGCCTTTTCGCGGAGGGCCTGGGCCTGATAGGGCTGCATGCGCTGGGCCAGGTCCAGGTCGGCGACGGCGGCTTCCGTCTGGTTAAGGCGCCGATAGGCGCGGCCGCGCAGGATCAGGGCCGCGACGTCCGTGTTGCCGCCGCGCGTTCCTTCCGAGATGGCGGCCGTGGCGTCGTCGACGGCGGCGTCCGGATGCCCGGCGGCAAGGTGCGCTTCGCCGCGCGCCAGCAGGGCCGCCGCATCGCCGGGATGGGCGGCGAGAACCCGGTTCAGGTCGGCGATGGCGCCGGCGTAGTCGCCCATGGCCTGGGCCGCGTGGGCCCGGCGGCGGCGCAGGTCCATGGCGTCCGGGCGGTCGTCGAGAATGCGGGTCAGGTCGCGATGGGCGCTGGCCGGGCGGGATGCGTCGGCGTGCAGGGCGGCGCGTTGGTCGAGGGCCGCCAGATTGGCGGGATCACCCAGCAACAGACGATCGAGATCGGCCAGGGCGCGATCCGTGTCGCCAAGGTCGCGGTAGGCGGAACCCCGGATCAGGCGCGCGGTACCGTTGTCCGGCGCCAGGGCCAGGGCGGCGGTCATCGACTGCACCGCGTGCCGCGGGTCGCCCCGCCGGTAATAGGCGTGGCCGCGCAGAACCAGGGCCGCCGTATGGGTCGGGTCCCGGCGCAGCACCGCGTTCATGTCGTCGATCACGCCGGCAAAGGTTTCAAGCTGAAGCAATTGCTCCGCGCGCATGAACCGGGCGGCCGCATTGCCGGGATCGGCGGCGATGGCGGCGTCGAGGTCTTCCAGCGCAAGGCCTGTCTCGTCCTGGCGCTGGTGGATGCGGGCGCGCAGCATGTGGTGGCGGCTGTTCCCGGGGGCGAGGGCGATGGCCTGATCGACGTCGTCGAGGGCCAACTGCAACTGCTCCATCTTGAGGAAGGCTTCCGCGCGGGTGGTCCAGGTCGCCGGCGCCGTCGGATCGGCCTCGAGCGACGCGGAAAGATCGGTGCGCGCGGCGGCGAGGTTACCATCGGCAAGAAAGGCCTGACCACGCAGGTGCAGAAGCGCCGCATCGCCCGGCGCCATGTCCAGGGCTTCGCCGAAGTCGGCGATAGCCAGTTCAAATTCTTCGGTCGCCATATGGACGCGGCCGCGCTCACGGTAGCTTTCAAGGGGGCGGCGCAATTGGCGGATCGACAGGTCGAGGTCGGCGATGGCCAGACGGTACAGGCCCATGCGGCGCAGCAACGCGCCGCGCATCTGCAGGACCTCGCCGTTTTCCGGGGCCAGGACGACAGCGGCGTTCAGGTCGGCCCGCGCAAGTTGATAGCGACCTTGGGCCATTTGGGCGGCGCCGCGCTGAACCAGGGCGGCGACATGGTGGGGATTGGTATCGAGCGCCCTGGACGCACTTTCCGCCGCGTCGGCAAAGCGGCCAAGGGCGCTGAGGATGCGCGCGCGGAGGGCCAGGGCATGGGCATTGCGGGGGTCGAGCGTCAGGCCCGCATCGGCGTCGGTGAGGGCCACGGCGTCGCGCCCGGCGGTGTGGTTGATGCGGGCGCGCAGAAAATGCACGCGCTTGCGCCGGGGGGTCAGGCGCACGGCGCTGTTCAGGTCGCTCAGCGCCTTGTCGGGAAAGCCTTCATCGATCAGCGCGTCGGCCCGATTGATGAACAGGTCGGCGAATTTTTCGGGATCGGTTTCGCCCTGGGTGATGGCCTGCGTGCAGGCGAACACGCGCATGGCGGCGGGCAGGGCCGCGTCCGCGCAATCAGGCGTTTGCGCGCGCGCGGGCTGGGCCGCCGTCGCCGCCCAGGCCATCACCAACAGGGAAGCCCCCCGGATCAGCCGCATCGTTGCCTCGTTTCCGCCAAGTACCGAAAATTCTTAGCAAAAAACCGAAGGTAACGCCATCCGGGCCGGTCCAGGGGTGCCTGTCGGCTCAGGTTTCCGTGCCGCCGTTGATCTGGATCAACTGGCCGTTCATGAAGCCGCCCTGGTCGGACACCAGATAGGCGATCATGCCGGCGATCTCCTCGGGCGTGCCCAGACGGCCCACCGGGACCCGCGCCTTCATGGAGGCGATGTGTTCGGCCATGGCGGGGTCCGAATGATCGCCCGCGATGGGGCCGGACGAGATGATGTTGGTGGTGACGCCCTTGGGCCCGAACTCCTTGCCCAGGGCCTTGGTCAGGCCCCACGACCCGTGCTTGGACACGCTGACATGGGCGCGTCCGTTATAGCCGTGGATGGCGTTCATGCCGGCGAAGTTGACGATGCGGCCCCAGCCCCGATCGACCATGCCCGGCAGGCAGGCGCGGGCCAGCCGGAAGGCGGCGTTCATGTTGACGTCCAACACCCGTTCCCAGACGTCGTCGGTGATATCGAGAAAGCTGTGGCTGGGCCGGATCGCGGCATTGTTGATCAGCACGTCGATGCCGCCGAAATGGCCGATGGCCTCGGCCGCCATGGCGTCACAGGCGGCCTTGTCGCCCACGTCGGCCATGATCACCAAGGCATCCGCGCCAAGGGCGCGGGCATCTTCGGCGGTGGCGTCGCAGGACGCCCGGTCGCTGGAGCCGTTGATGACGACGTTGAAGCCGTCCCGCGCCAGGGCCAGGACACAGGCCCGGCCAATATTCTTCCCCGACCCTGTGACCAGGGCCGCGCGCTTTCGTTCAGTCATGAATGGTGTTCCTCCCGGATGTCGATGCCACGACCCTACGCAAGGCGGCGGAGGCTGGCAAGCGGGCGCGGTGGGGCGGGGGTGAACCGGTGCCGCTAGCGGCTGTCCGCCGCCAGTGGGGTGAACAGGGGCTTCAAGGTTTCAGCGACGCCCCGCCGGCCGACGAAGGCGAACATCTGGGTGATGGTTCGGCCGTCTTCGGACAGCGGCATGCGCAGCGACCGCAGCGGTTCTTCCACCCCTTCGTAGGTATTGAGGAAGACCACGGGCAGGCGGGCCTGCAGGACGGCCATGTATTGCTGCGTCAGCAGGGCCGCCGACCAGGCATCGGCCATGTCGGTCAGTTTTTTCCCGGTGTAATCACACCGGTGGTACTGGGTATGTCCCGATCCCCAATAGCGGTAGGTGAATTCCGCCGGGTCGCCCGCGACGTCGAGAACCAGGGCATAGGGCAGCACCCGCGCCGGCAGTTCGTGCAGATGGAAATCCGACCATCGGGGCGCGAAGGCCGTGCCCTTGACCTTGGTCCAATAGGCCAGGCAGGCGCGAATCCCCGCATCGTCGACCGATTCCGGTTCAATCGCAGTCGTGCTTACGACGGGCCGCATATGGCCGTCCAGCACGATGGGAGGTAGGGTCTTCATGTCACCGTGGTCTCGATCTTCCGACGTTTTGGGGAGAATGTCGGTTTATTAGATAAGACTACAGCGAGCCCGGCGGCGGGGGTAACCCTGACTTTGGTCTATATTTTGGGGAATCCCGCTGTGGACGGGAATGTTTGACCGGCCCTGGCGTCAGGCCTGGCGGTCGAGCCGGCTCAGCGCCTCGGCGACGGCGTCCAGATCGGCGCCGTCCGCATCGAACTGAACCGCGAAACCGCCGTCGTAGGTCCGCGCGACGCGCCCGGAAAGGTGTCCCAGACCTTCGACGTGCATGTCGACGAACATGCCGTTGTCGACCGCCACGCCGGCCTCGCCCAAGGCGATGGCCGCCCCCGTGGCGGAGACGTTTTCGACCGAACCTTCAAAAGCCCGGTCGCCGTACCGGCCCTGGGCCGGGCGGTGATAGGGATAGCGGGTCGGGCGGGTGACGTGGTTGTTGGCCGCGACGTACATGGCGATTTTCCCCGGCGGCGGCCCGCAGAACGGGCCGGTTCAGTGTCGCCGGACAGGATCGCGCAGCTACATTAAGAAAACGTGATCAAAAGCCGGGACGCCGTGAGGTCACCCAGTCTGGCGGGACTCTTCCTCCGGCACGGTCGGGACTTCGTCGGAAATGGTGGTCCGGCGCAGGTCGCGGATATCCGCCGGATCGTGCCAACGGCCCCGGTGCATGGTGCAGCGGTTGTCCCACATCACCACGTCGCCCGGCCGCCATTGGTGGCTGTAGACATATTTGGGCTGCGTCGCGTGTTCTATCAGGTCCATCAGGATGATGCGGCCCTCGGGCACGGGCATGCCTTCGATGCTGCCCGCATGGGACGCCAGATAGAGGCTCTTGCGCCCCGAACCCGGATGCGTGCGGACCAGGACCTGGCGGACCGGCGGCAGGCCCGTGCGTTCGCCTTCGTCGAAGTCGGTGAAGCCCAGGCGTTCCCGCGAATTCATGATGGAATGGATGCAGATGTAATCCGCGATGCGGGCCTTGGTGGCGTCGTCCAGGTCGTCGTAGGCCGCGCGCATGTCGGCGAATTCCGTGTTGCCGCCGCCACCCTTGGGCAGGACGTGGGCCGCCAGGATCGAATAGCGGGCGGGAATGCGCTTGAACGACGAATCCGTGTGCCACAGCCGGTTGGCGTACATGTTGAGCAGGCGGAAATCGTCCTTGGGCAGCGGCTTGCCGCTTTCATCCAGGTTGGAGATGTCGCTCATCTTCGTATCAAGGCGCGGAACATAGCCCTTGCGGTGCAGTTTGCGGCTGACTTCCAGGGGGCCGAAGTTTTCCGAAAACCGCCGCTGTTCCGCGTCGTCCAGGGTTTGGCCGCGAAACGCCAGGACGCCGTAGGTGTCCATGGCGGTACGGATTTCGGAAACCTGGGCCGCGGTCAAATCGGCGGCAAGGTCGATGTCCGTGACCTCGGCGGCGAGAACGGGATGCAGGGGCGTGATCTTCACGGTCGAAAGTCCTCCCAAGTCTTGGCATGCGCCTTGCGCGCGTCGGCTCGTGTCGGGCCGTTTTAATTGTATACAATCTACCCTTTCCAGGGATGGCGATCCAGCGTCCCGTGCGGACCCGCACCTTTACGGGCCGGCGTATATGGCTCTAAGGTCAGGGGAAAGGCGGGGGCCTGTTCCTCCGTGGAAATTATCGGGTGGAAACGATCATGACAGGCAGAGCGGGTTACGTGTCGGCCCTGGCCGTGATGGCCGCGGCGGCGGCCGTGGCGGTGGTGCCGGGCCCCGCCGCCGCCGATGGAATGGTCTCGCACACCGCCGTCTATCACCTTCTGCCGGGCCCCGTTTCGGGACAGACGCCCTATGACGGGGTCGAGGGCCTGGTTACCCGCTCGGTCGAACGGACCTGCGACGGCTGGATCGTCGCCGAACATCTGGCCATGCAGATATTGACCCGGGTGGGCGGGGTGATCGACCGGGAAATCCGCTTCACCAGCTGGGAATCTGCGGACGGCACGCGCTACCGCTTTGCCGCGACCATCAAAAGCAAGGCCGGGGATGAGGACACGAAACTGAACGGCCGCCTGGAAGTCGCTCGTGAAGGGGCCGGGGGCGAAGCGGTTTACGGCGAACCGGAAGGCAGAAAGACGAAAATTCCCGACGGCACCTATCTGCCCATCGGACAGGTGCGCAAGCTTCTCGCCGCCGCCCGGGCGGGCGAGAAACAGGCGCAGTTTCACGTATTCGACGGGACCGAGGAAAACGGCCCCGAACTGATGTCCAGCGTGTTCACCGGCCGTCTGAAGGCGGGCGAGGGCAAGGGCCTGCAGACGGCCTGGGGCCCCCTGGGAATGGGGCCGGGCTGGCGCGTATCGTCAGCCTATTTTGCAACCGCGGGCAAGCAACCGCAGTCGACGCCCAGTTTTCAATTGACCATGGAACTGCTGGACAACGGCGTGCCGCGCCGCATGGAAATGGACCTGGGCGGGTTCGTCGTCGTTCAGGCGCTCAAGGAAATCAAACCGCTGCCGGAACCCAGCTGCGGCTAGCGGCCAACCAGGGAGCCGGTCAGCCTTTGCGCGCCTTGGCGATCAACTGGCGCAGGGTATCGACATCGACCGCGCCGGGCACCAGTTCGTCGCCGATGATGAAGGCCGGCGTGCCGCGGATGCCGAGGGTTTCGGCGATCTGGTGATTGCGGTTGATCTCGGCGGTGACGGCGTCCGAATCCATTTCCTTCTTGAGCTTGCCCGTATCGTAACCGGCGCTTTTGGCGATCTTCAGGATGCGGTCCTCGGGCAGGCCGCCGTTGGCCGCCATCAGGGCGGCATGGAAGGCCAGATACTTGGCCGGATCCAGATTCCAGGCGGCCAGCGCCGCGCGCGACGCGCTCACCGATTCCGGACCCAGGATGGGGAATTCCTTGAACACCCAGCGCAGGTTCTTGTCCGAATCCAACAGTTCGCGGAGCACCGGGAACACCCGCTTGCAGTAGCCGCATTGGTAATCGAAGAACTCGACCACCGTCACGTCGCCCTTGGGATTTCCGGCGACGGGGGCATGGGGGTCGTTGGTCAGGCTGTCCTTGTGGGCCGTGAGCGCCATTTTCGCCTGTTCCGCCTGGGCCTGCTGTTCCCGCTCGCGGTACAGGCGGATGGCGTCGACGATGACTTCGGGATTGGCGAGAAGATACTCGCGGACGATACCCTCGATGGCGCCGCGCTGCTGCGGGTCCATGGCGGGCGCCTTGTCCTGGGCCTGTGCGGTCGGAGTGACGAGAACCGCGCCTAAGGCAAGAGCGGCGATGAGCGAGACGCCCGGCAAGGCGGCAAACCGAAAGGTCATGGTCATTCCTTATCCAAATGGTGGGCGCATATTGGTCCAGACCGTGGCAGGGGGCAAGCGGGCGCGGAGGCCGTCACGTCACGATTCCGTCAGCGCAGCAGACGAATGTCGGAAATCAGGGCCGCCGGAACGGATGTGCCGGGCCGGGCCGGCGGGGTGGCGGCCACGCGCGCCGCGACGAACACGATCCGGGTTTGGCTGGTCGACAGGCCCGGCCAGGCCGTGTCGTGCAGGGAAATCAGGTCGACGCCTTCCTGCCAGCGCTTGCCGAGCGCCTCCTCGCCGCCACGCACGGTATAGCGCGCGGGCCCGTCGGCCCGAGGCATGTCCATGGTGCCGCGGCGCAAGGCCTTGTCGTTCCACACCAGTTCCAGCACCCGCACGCCGTCCGGCAGGCGCCGCAGGGTCACGTCCTCGGGGTCGAGCGGGCGCGAGGTGTCGGCGAAACCGACGATGATGCGCACCGGATGATAGGGCGGGACATGGGGTGACATCTTCCAGGCCCAGGTCAGGAAGGGGGCGGCCAGGAGATGCTGGTCGATGCGCCGGCCCAGAATCAGATCGTCCGGCCCGCCCGACATGTGGACGACCGGCAGGCCTTCATCCACGGCCATGCGTGCGCGGCCACCCAGGGGGTCGCCGACGATCAGCCAGCGGTCCCCGGGGTCCAGGCCCGCGAACAGGGGCGAGGGGCCCAGGGTCGCCATGATGTTCTGGATGTCGCTGGGCGGCTGGCCGGGCGCGGGCAGGTCGTAGCCGGTCGCGCAGCCAGCCAGCCCGATGCCCAGCACCGCCGCCGCGAGAATTGCCCGCACAGCCGTGGGGCGCCGCTGCGATGTCACGCCTATTGTTCCTTGCGTTTCTGCTGCTGGATTTCGGCGGCGTTGATGATGTCCTTGGCGCGGATCCATTCCGGGCTGCCTTCGCGGAACGATCGGGCGGCGACCTCGCCGTTGTAGATCGCCTGTCCCATTTCACCCCTCAGGAACGCCGCGTCGGCGTGGTAGAGCCGGGCCCGCGCCTCGTCGCCCTTCTTGTAATAGGCATTGCCGAGAAGCTGGTAGATGGACGGCGAAAAGCGTTCGTAATGGGCGGCGAACTTCAGGTTCTCGATGGCGTCGTCGAGAACGGCGGCGTCCCCGGTCGCCAATTCGATGCGGGCCAGTTCCAGGCGCAGCAGATCCGATTCCGGCATCAGTTTCACGGCCTCGGCGTAGGACGGCATGGCGGCTTTGGCGTCGCCGTTTTCATACAAACCCTGACCCTTGATCTCGTGGAAGTAGGGATCGTCGGGATATTCGGCGATCAGGCCGTCGATGACCTTGACGAATTCGTCGACCCGCGCGGTTCGGAAATAGGCGATGGCCCGGGCATAGCGGGCCGGCACGCTGGTGTCGTCCTGTTTGAACTTGCGCAGCGCCTGGCCCGGCGTGAGAAAGGCCAGCAGCTTGGCCTGCATGCGTGCGTGCCGGGCCAGCAGTTTCGGGTCGTCCTGGACGTTGGCATAGGGGGACCGCGCCACGTGGGCTTCCAGCGCGTCGATGCGTTCGCGGGTCAGCGGGTGGGTCAGCAGGTAGGGGTCGCGGCTGGCGTTGATCAGAAGCTCGTTGGATTCCAGCTTGCCCATGAATTCCAGCAGGCCCTGGCTTGATTGCTTGGTACGGTCCAGATAGGTCATGGCGGCCTGATCCGCGGCGGCTTCATGGCCGCGGTTGTAGGCCAGGAATGACCGCTGAAGCATGCTTTGTCCGCCGCCCAGGATCGCGGCCCCCGCGTCGGGTGCGCCGGCGATGACCGCGGCGCTGCCCAGGATCATGGACAGGATCTGGGCCGCCGCCGTGCGCGACAGGGCTTCATGGGTGCGCGCCAGATGGCCGCCCGCGATGTGGCCCGTTTCGTGGGCGATAACGCCGATCACCTGTCCGGGGGTGTCGGCCTGCATCAACAGGCCCGTATTAAGGAACATGTTCTGGCCGCCCGCGACAAAGGCGTTGAGTCTGTGGTCGTTTACGAGGTAGGTCTTGATGGACTTTGGATTCAGTCCCGCGGCCTCGAACACTGGCGTCGCGTATTCCTGGATGATATTTTCAATTTCGACGTCCCGGATCATCGACAGCGGCCGGGCAAGGGGAGCCGTCGACCACCAGCACAGGCCGATGCCAAAAATAACGATCAATAACAGCGGTTTAAAGATGCGGCTTTGCAAAGCAATCAGCGCCGGTTGGGACGCGTTCCCTTCTGTTTCCGGGCCCGACAAACGTAGTCACGGCTCGAGGCTCCGTCAATTGACCATCCCGATATTAACCATTGCGCTATGCGCGGGGCTTGTCGCCGGATGTTCGGGGGGGCTCCCCAATCCGTTCGGCGCCAAGAAGCAAGAAAACACCAGACAGTTGGGTGAAACCGGCTTCGTGCGGGGGTTCCTTGGCGGTATCGTCTCCGACGATCCGCAGGCGGCCTTGGTCGGGCGTGACATCCTGTCCGCCGGCGGGTCGGCGGCGGATGCGGTGACCGCCATGTTTTTCACCTTGACGGTAACGAAGCCGACCCATGCGGGGCTGGGCGGCGGCGGTGTCTGCGTCATCCGCGACAACGTGAACAAACGCAACGACGTGCTGTCGTTCCCGGCGCTGGTGCCCCGGGATGCCGACGGCGCCGACCGGGGCAAGGTGCCTGTTCCGGGCAATCCCCGGGGGTTTGCCGTGCTGCACGCGCGCCTGGGCAGCCTGAAATGGGGTCAGGTCGTGCAACCGGCGGAAAATCTGGCGCGGTTCGGCGGAATCGTGTCGCGCGCCTTCGCCATGGATTTGCGCCAGCAGGCCGGGCGCCTGGCGGGCCTGCCCGATGCGGTGGCCCTGTTCCGCAAGAACGGATCGGCCGACCTAGCCCAGGAAGGTGACCGCATGGACCGCCTGCGCATTGCGGGCGTGCTTGGCCGCCTGCGGGTGCGCGGTGTCGGCGATTTCTATCAGGGCCAACTGGCGCGTGATTTCATCGACGACGCCAACCGCCAGGGCGGGGCACTGACCATCGAGGACATGCGCGCCTACCTGCCCGAGGTTCGGCCCGCGATCACGCTGCCTTATATCGAGCGGACCGAATTCCTGTTTCCCTCGCCCCCCGCCCTGGGCGGTGCCCTGGCGGCGGACCTGATGGGGATTTTGGCCAAATCCGAATATTTCGGACTGGACGATGCAGCCCGCGCGCATGTGTTCGCCGAAGCGGCCCTGGCGGCCCAGACGCGGCGCACGGACTGGCTGCGGCGCGACGGCATCGTGACGCAGCCGGCCTATTACCTTGTCGATGCCGAACGCCACGACCTGATCGCCCGCGCGCTCGATGCGGACCGGCACACCCAGCGCCCGCCCGCAGGGGACGCGGCGATCCCGCTGCCGCCGGGGGCCGACGCGACGGGTATTGTCGCAATCGACCAATTCGGCTCCGCCGTCGCCTGCACCGTGTCCATGAACGGGGCTTTCGGTTCGGGCAAGGTGGCGCCCTCGCTCGGCTTCCTGTTGGCCCGGCCGTCGGGTCAGGACACGCTACCGCCGGTGACGGCGACGCCGCTGCTGCTGGTCGGGGAGGCGCGCGCCAAAAGGGATGAGGAACGCGTGTTCATGGCCGCCACGGTGACCGGCGGGCCGGGCGCGACGGAAGCCCTTGCCGATCTGGCGCTTCGGGTGTCCGGCGGCGGACAGAGCCTGGAATCGGTGCTTGCGGGGCCGCGTCTGTATTATGCCGAGGGCACGAATGCCCTGGTCATCGAACCCGCCCTGCCGCAGGACCAGCAGGCGGCCCTGCGCGGCCTGGGCCATACCCTGCACCCGGGGGCCTCGGACGTGCGCATCAACGCCATTTATTGCGACAGCGGGGTGCCGAACGACAAGCAATTCTGCGGCGCCTTCGCCGACCCGCGAGGCTTCGGGCTCGGCGTCGTCGGCGACCGCTAGGTCCGGACCGGCGGCAGGCATATGGCATTGAAATCATCCAGCCGCGGCCAGGTGCCGCCGTTCATCGTCATGGACGTCATGCGCGCCGCCGAGGAACGCGAACGCGCCGGCGCCCAGGTTCTGCATCTGGAAGTGGGGCAGCCCGGAACCCGCGCCCCTTCCAAGGTGATCGAAGCGGCCCGTCTTGCCTTGGACCAGGACCGCATCGGCTATACCAACGCGCTCGGCATGTGGGGCCTGCGCGAGGCCATCGCCCGCCATTACGGCCATGCCTACGGCGTTTCCGTGGATGCCGAGGACGTGGTGGTGACGACCGGCTCGTCGGGCGGGTTCGTGCTGTCCTTCATGGCCGCCTTCGATCCCGGTGACCGGGTCGCCCTGGCCTCGCCGGGATATCCGGCCTACCGCAACATCCTGACCGGCCTGGGGGTCGAGGTCATCGACCTGCCGACGACGCTTGAGGACAATTTCCAGCCGACGGTGGCGCGGCTCAAGGCACTCGACCAAGACCCGGACGGTTTGATCGTTGCCAGTCCGTCAAACCCGGCGGGGACCATGATTGCCCCGGCGGAGTTCAAGGCCCTGGTCGATCATTGCCGAGAACGCGGCATCCGCCTGATTTCCGACGAGATCTATCACGGCATCACCTATGGCACGCCCGGCGTGACGGCGCTTGCCCATACGCGGGACGCCGTGGTTCTCAACAGCTTCTCGAAATACTATTCCATGACCGGCTGGCGGCTGGGCTGGATGGTGGTGCCCAAGGACCTGCACCGTGCCATCGAATGCCTGGCGCAGAACCTGTTCATCTCGCCGCCCGGCATTTCACAGCACGCGGGCATGGCGGCCTTCGACTGCACCGAGGAACTGGAAGCCAACGTTCGCCACTATGCCCGCAACCGGGCCCTGCTGCTGGACAAGCTGCCGAAGGCCGGGTTCACGCGCCTGGCACCTGCCGAGGGGGCGTTCTACATCTACGCCGACGTGTCCGACCTGACCAATGATTCCACGGAATTCTGCCGCCGCATGCTGGCCGAGGTCGGCGTCGCGGCGACACCGGGCGTTGATTTCGATCCGACCCGGGGCGACCACTTCGTGCGCTTTTCCTTCGCCGGCGGCGAGGACGAGGTGTCGCAGGCCGCCGACCGTCTTCTGACCTGGAAGCGCTAACGAAAAACGCCGACGGGTAAGGCACCCGCCGGCGTTTTCCTGGATCTATTTCCGTTCGGGCCTAATCGACCAGCCGGTTCCACCAGCCGCGGCGGGCATTGGCGGTTTCCGTGTTGGCGCCGACCTCGATCACCACGGTCTTGGCGCTGTCCACTGCCGGCTCGGCCGGTTCGGGTTCTGCTGTTGCCACGGCCGGAGCGGGTTCAGGATCAGCTTGTTCAGGCTGCGGCTCAGGCTGCGGAGCCGGTTCCGGCGCGGCTTCGGCGACGGGCGCCGGCTGTTCCGCAACCGCATCGGGGGTCGGATCGGTGGCCGGGACTTCCGCCGCGTCCGCGGCCTGCGGTTCGGCGGCCGTGTCCTCGGTCTTTTTGGTCCGTCGGCGGCGCGGCTTGGCGGGTTTGGCCTCGCCGTCGCCGTCCTCGGCAGCCTTCGGGGCCCGCCGCGTGCGGGTCCGCTTCGGCTTTTCCGGAGCCTCGGGGGCCGTTTCGGCTGTTTCGGCGTCGGCGGCGTCCATCGCCGGCGCGTCGCCGGTTTCGGCACTTGCCGCCGGGGCGTCGCCATCGGCAGCCGGACCATCCGTTACGGGCGCGTCCGGAGCCGGAGCATCGGACTGGGGTTCACCGTCGGCGTCGGCCGCAATCTCGGCCTGACCGTCTTCGCCGTCAGGCTGGGTCGCCTGACCGTCTTCCGTCCGGCCTTCTTCCGAACGCCGCCGCCGGCGTCCGCCACGGCGTCCGCGCCGGCGCCGCTTGGGCGCGCCGTCTTCCGAATGCTCGCCCGCGGCTTCCCGCGTTTCGCGCGGCTCGCCGTCACCGTCGGCTTCGCTTTCCTCGCCGTCGTCGGCGGAGGCGTTGGCGTCGTCGTCCGTCCGCGCCTCGTGCGTGTCGTGGGCATCGCCCTCGCCGCCGCGTTTGCGCCGCCGCGAGCGCCGCCGCCGCCGGCGGCCGCCCTCTTCCTCGGATTTCTCGCCGTCGCTGTCGGAATCGGTTGTCGTCGTCGCCGCCGCTGCGGGTGTGGCCGCGGCGGGTGCGGCCGTGACCGCTTCCACGGCGCCGTCGGATTTGATCCGCTCAAGCCGGTGGTCGGGCGGGATCAGGGTGTCGTCGGCTTCGATGCGGATGGTCAGGCTGAAGCGTTGCTCCATGTCGGCGATGGCATGGCGCTTGTTGTTGAACAGGTAAAGAGCCACCGCCGTCGGCGTGACCAGGGTCAGCTGCGAGGAGCGGCTTTTCTGTCCTTCCTCGCCGAGCACGCGGAGCATCTGCAGGGCCGTTGATTCCGTGGACCGGCGCAGGCCCGAGCCGCCGCAATGGGCGCAGGCCTCGAAGCTGGTTTCATGGAGCGCCGGGCGCAGGCGCTGGCGCGACAGCTCCAGCAGGCCGAAGGCGCTGATGCGGCCGATCTGGATGCGCGCGCGGTCGTTGCGCATGGCGTCCTTCAGGCAGCGTTCGACCTTGGCCTGGTTGCGGCTGACTTCCATGTCGATGAAGTCGATGACGATCAGGCCCGCAAGATCGCGCAGGCGCAACTGCCGGGCGATCTCCTCGGCCGCTTCCATGTTGGTCTTCAGCGCCGTTTCCTCGATGTTGCGCTCTTTCGTCGCGCGGCCCGAGTTGACGTCGATGGAAACCAGGGCTTCCGTCGGGTTGATGACGATGTAGCCGCCCGAGCGAAGCTGAACTTCGGGCTCGTGCATGGCGTCCATCTGGCTTTCGACCTGGAACTGCTGGAACAGCGGGACCGAGCCCTCTTCGTGGGGCTGGACCTTTTTCGCGTGGCTGGGGATCAGCAGCTTCATGAAGTCCTTGGCCGCGCGGTAGGCGTCGCCGCCCTGGACGATGATTTCGTCGATCTCCTTGGTGTAGAGGTCGCGGATCGCGCGTTTGACGATGTCGCTTTCCTCATGCACCAGGGCCGGGGCGATGGATTTCAGGGTCTTTTCCCGAACCTCGCCCCACAGGCGCAGCAGATAGTCGTAGTCGCGGCGGATTTCCGCCTTGGTCCGCTTGGAGCCCGCCGTGCGCACGATCACCGCCATGCCCTGGGGGATCTCCAGTTCACCGAGGATCTGCTTCAGCTTCTTGCGGTCGCCCGATTGCGCGATCTTGCGCGAAATGCCGCCGCCGCGGGCCGTGTTCGGCATCAGCACGCAATAGCGGCCGGCGAGGGACAGATAGGTGGTCAGCGCCGCACCCTTGTTGCCGCGCTCTTCCTTGACGACCTGGATCAGCAGGATCTGGCGCCGCTTGACGACCTCTTGGATTTTGTACTGGCGGCGCAGGTTGACCGGCCGGCGGACGGGAATTTCCTCGTCCTCGCCGCCCAGAACCTCGACGCCTTCGCCGCCTTCTTCGCCTTCGCCGTCCTCGTGCGCCTTGGCTTCCTGTTCCTGGTGCTCGGCGACCAGGGCTTCCCGGTCGGCGATCGGAATCTGGTAGTAGTCGGGATGGATTTCGCTGAAGGCGAGGAAGCCGTGACGGTTTCCGCCGTAATCGACAAAGCATGCCTGCAACGACGGTTCGACCCGCGTTACCTTGGCCAGATAGATGTTACCCTTAAGCTGCTTCCGTGACTCTGACTCGACGTCAAATTCTTCCAGGCGGCTGCCGTTTGCGATCACGACCCGGGTCTCTTCCGGATGCGACGCATCGATGAGCATTCTCGTGGTTGGCATAAAAAAGTGTTCTCCAGTGCCCGGCGGCGCGCACATTCGCCGGTTCCGGCAGGAAGTCGTTCCGCCGCGGGGCACTTTTCTGGGGTGTTAAGCCGGCCGCGCGCGCAGACATCCGGGCGTTCGCAAGCGAATACGCCAAAACTTTTTCCGGAGACTGCACGGCCGTTGCCAGCATCATTATTCCTTGGTGAGGTAAACCTCGTTCGGACACTCATGGGCTCCGGCGAAAATCACCTCGACATCGCCAGGGACAGGGGGAGACCCATGCCCGGACGGTTCCGGTTACGACGGAGCCATTCCTCGCCCGGTCCCCTACAATCGGGGGGAGGCGGGCCGGTGGAATTCTTCGCCTACTAACATAGAGACAGACCGTCTGTTCCACAACGCTGTTTATATGCGGTGCGGCGATAGGGGGCTGGGATTGCTCGGGAAATCCCATCGGTCCCGGAGAATGCCGCAATTGCGAGAAAAAAGCGGACGGAATCAACGGATTACCCTAAAATGGCCGCGGCATGACAGCGCACCCAACCATCGACGTCGCGGCACCGGGGGCATGAGCACGCGGACCCACCATCGAGCCATGGAAATCGGCAGGAAATTCCGCCGTTACGCCATTATTTTCAGTGCTTTATGCCTTGCGCTTTTGTCTGTGGCCCAGGCCCGCGCGGCGGATGCCGTGGTCACGGATCTGCAAAGCGGGATCACCGGCGACGGCGCCCGATTCGTCCTGCATCTGGACCGCAGGGTCGCGTTCCGCCTGTTCACGCTGGCCAATCCCTACCGTGTCGTGGTCGACCTGCCGGAAGTGGGTTGGCAACTGCCGGCCCGGCCCCTGCCGGGCAAGCAGGGGGTGTTCAGCGGCCTGCGCTATGGCCTGTTCCGGCCGGGCAATTCACGCATCGTGTTTGAATTTCTCCACCCCGTTCAGGTCGCGGACGCCTATGTCACCCCGGGGGCGGGCAGCACCGCCTTTGAGCTGGTGATCGATGCCCGGCGCACCAGTCTGGAGTCGTTCGCCGCCTCCGTCGCCATGCCGCCCCGGGAAATCGCCGGCCTGCGCCCGCGGGGCGCGGCCCGGCCGCCGGCCGCCGCCGCCGCGTCCAGCCGGCTGGAATCCATCGCCCAGCGCACCGCCGCCCTGGTCGCCCCGGCCAAGGCGTCCCCCGTTGCGGGCGCGGCGGAAACCCGGACAACGCTGGCCGCCAATTATCTGCCCATGCCGCCGCGCCGTCCCGGCGGCCGCCCATCCGCCCATCGTCCGATGATCATCATCGACCCGGGGCACGGCGGCGTCGACCCCGGCGCGCAGAGCCGCCACGGCATCTACGAAAAGCACGTGGTGCTGGCGCTGAGCCGCGAAATCACCCGGCAACTGATCGCCTCGGGCCGCTATCGGGCGGAAATGACCCGCGACCGCGACGTGTTCATCCGCCTGCGCGACCGGGTCGCCATCGCGCGCAAGAAGGGTGCCGACATCTTCATTTCCGTGCACGCGGATTCCATCCGCAATTCCAAGGTTTCCGGTCCGTCGGTCTATACCCTGTCCGAGAAGGCGTCGGATAAGGAAGCGGCCGAACTGGCCGAGCGGGAAAACAAGGCCGACCTGATCGCCGGCATGGATTTGAGCCATGAAAGTGCGGACGTCGCCAACATCCTGATCGATCTGGCGCAGCGCGAATCCATGAACCAGTCGGCGCGCTTCGCGGGCTATCTGGTCAGCGAACTGGGCAACAAGACCGAGGTTCTGCCCCGTCCGCACCGCTTCGCCGGGTTCGCCGTCCTCAAGGCGCCGGACCTGCCGTCGGTGCTGCTGGAAACCGGGTTCCTGTCCAACCGCGACGACGAGCGCCGCCTGACCAGCAAGTCCTATCGCCGCCAATTGGCGTCCGCCATCGTCGCCGCCATCGACAGTTATTTCGGCGCCGTCGAACAGGCCAAGGTACGGATGCCATAATTTGTTCATAAACCCCTGGAAATGTGCGATCAACCGGTCCGCTCGCGGTATCCGGCACGTGGCCCGCGGGCGTCCGCCCGCCTCTTTGGAAACTAAGCGTTAGAATGTTCCGCCTGTTGTCCTCGATCATCGGATTGATCGTCATCTGCGCCGTGGTCGGCGGGGCGGGGCTGCTCTACGTGCTGTACATCTACGGCCAGGACCTGCCCGACTACCGCCAACTGGCCAATTACGAGCCGCCGGTGATGACCCGCGTGCATGCGGGCGACGGGCGTCTGCTGGCCGAATTCGCCCGCCAAAAGCGCGTGTTCGTGCCGATCGAGGCGATCCCCAAGCGGGTCATCAAGGCCTTCCTGTCGGCCGAGGACAAGACGTTCTACGAGCACCCGGGCATCGACATTCCGGGCGTGATCGCGGCGGCGCTGCGCAATCTGAAGAACATCGGCTCGGACCGCCGGCCCCAGGGGGCGTCGACCATCACCCAGCAGGTCGCCAAGAACTTCCTTCTGACCAACGAGGTGTCGATTGAGCGCAAGATCAAGGAAGCGATTCTCGCCTTTCGCATCGAACGCGCCTTCACCAAGGACCGGATTCTCGAACTTTACCTGAACGAGATCTACCTGGGCCTGGGGTCCTATGGGGTCGCGGCGGCGGCGCTCAACTACTTCAACAAGTCCATGGACGAATTGTCCGTGGCCGAGGCGGCCTATCTGGCGGCCCTGCCCAAGGCGCCCAACAACTATCATCCGATCCGCCAGCTTCAGGCGGCCCAGGCGCGCCGCGACTGGGTCGTCAACCGGATGTTCGAAGACGGCCTGATCACCGACGAGGAAGCCAAGCGGGCCTGGACCGAGCCCTTGCGCGTCAGCCAGCGCATCGACACGGAATTCGTCGAGGCCGACTATTTCGCCGAGGAAGTGCGCCGCGAGCTTCTCGACCAATACGGCGAGGATCAGCTTTACAACGGCGGGCTGTCCGTGCGCACGACCCTGGACCCGCGTCTTCAGAACATCGCCGAAAAGGCGTTGCGCGACGGCCTGGAAAACTTCGACCGCCGGGTCCGCGCCTGGCGCGGGCCGCTGGCCCGGGTGCCCGACGGAGTCAGTTTCAGCGGAGCCCCAGAATGGCGTTCGATCCTGACCGCCTACAAGGCGCCCAAGGGGCTTGAGCACCATAAGATCGCCATCGTCACCGCTGTCGACGGCGAGGCGGCCCAACTGGGCCTGGCCGACGGCACGGCCGGGCGCATGCCCATGTCCCTGATGTCCTGGGCGCGGCGGCGGATCGACGAGGACACCTGGGCGCCCCGGCCCAAGCGCCCGGCGGATGTCGTGGTCCCGGGCGACATCATTGCCGTCAGCGCGGAGACCCAGGACGAAGACGGCAAGCCCGTGCCCGAGGGCAGTTACGCACTGCGCCAACTGCCGGAAGTCCAGGGCGGCATCGTCGCCATGGACCCGCACACGGGCCGCGTGCTCGCCATGGTCGGGGGTTATTCCTTCCAAATCAACCAGTTCAACCGGGTGACTCAGGCGTGGCGGCAGCCCGGTTCGGCGGTCAAGCCGTTCGTTTATCTGGCCGGGTTGGACGCGGGCTATACGCCGTCGACGCGCATTCTCGACGCGCCCTTCGTGGTCGACCAGGGGCCCGGCCTGCCGAAATGGCGGCCCGGCAACTACACCAACAAATTCTACGGGCCGTCGACCATGCGGCTGGGGATCGAGAAATCGCGCAACCTGATGACCGTGCGCCTGGCTCAGACCATCGGCATGGACCAGGTGTGCAAATATGTCGAGGCGTTCCACATCGTCGACCATCTGCCGCGGGCCCTATCCATGGCCCTGGGGGCGGGGGAAACGACGCTGCTGCGCCTGACCACGGCCTATGCCATGCTGGTCAACGGCGGCCGGCGGATCGAGCCGACCCTGATCGACCGCATTCAGGACCGCAAGGGACGCACCGTGTTTCGCCATGACGACCGGCCCTGCCCGCATTGCCGCACGGGGGCCTGGACCGGCGGCGAACGGGTGCCCGACGTGCCCGACACCCGCGAACAGGTCGCCGACCCGGCCAGCGCCTATCAGATGGTGTCCATGCTGGAAGGCGTGGTCAAGCGCGGCACCGGGGTCAGCATCGGCCGCGCGGTCAACAAGACCCTGGCCGGCAAGACCGGCACCACCAACAAGAACCGCGACGCCTGGTTCATGGGCTTTTCGCCCGATCTGGCGGTCGGCGTGTTCGTCGGCTACGACAATCCGGAAACCCTGGGGCGGCGGGAAACGGGCTCGTCCGTGGCAGCGCCCATCTTCGCCCAGTTCATGAAACAGGCGTTGAAGAACACGCCGGCCATCCCGTTCCGGATTCCGCCCGGAATCCGCCTGGTCCGGGTCGATGCGCAGACTGGCCTACCGGCCCTGATCGGCCAGACCGAGGACGTGATCTGGGAAAGCTTCAAGCCCGGCACCGTGCCGAAAGAGGACACTGAGATCATCTCCGCCGGCCAGGGCATGGGCGGCGGCGACGCCACCCAGCAGCCCTTCGGCGGCACCGGCGGGCTGTACTGATCCGGTCCCTGCACCCATATTGATCCGGCGGCCCGCGTCCGCTACAACCCCCTGCCACGCCAACAGCGAAAGCCACGGACCCCCGCCATGCGCGCCGAAATCACCAGCATCGTTCAGGACATCGAGCAGTCATTGGAACTGCTGAGGAGGCATCTTTGACTACGATGATGCCGTCCTCAAACTGCAGGAACTGAACGCCCAGGCGGAGAACCCCGACCTGTGGAACAGCCCGGAAAAAGCCCAAGCGTTGATGCGCGAGCGCAACCGCCTGGAAGCCGGAATCAAGGATATCGACGCGGTCGCGCGCGAACTGGCCGAGAGTGTCGAGCTGATTGAAATGGGCGAGGCCGAGGGCGACGACGATATCGTCGCCGAGGCCGAGGCGGCGCTGACGGCGCTCAAGGTCCGCGCCGACGCGGCGGAACTGGAAACGCTGCTGTCCGGCGAGGCCGACGCCAACGACGCTTATCTCGAAGTCCACGCCGGGGCCGGCGGCACCGAGGCGCAGGATTGGGCCGAGATGCTGCTGCGCATGTACGCGCGCTGGGCCGAGGCCCATGGCCACAAGGTCGAATGGCTGGAAGAAAGCCCGGGGGAAGAGGCCGGCATCAAGTCGGCGACCCTGAAGATTACGGGCCATAACGCCTATGGCTGGCTCAAGACCGAAAGCGGCGTGCACCGGCTGGTCCGCATCTCGCCCTATGATTCCAGCGCCCGCCGCCACACCAGTTTTTCCTCGGCCTGGGTCTATCCGGTGGTCGACGACACCATCGAGGTCGTGATCGAGGACAAGGACCTGCGCATCGACACCTACCGCGCCTCGGGCGCCGGCGGCCAGCACGTCAACAAGACCGACAGCGCCATCCGCATCACCCACCTGCCGACCAACATCGTCGTGCAGTGCCAGAACGACCGCTCGCAGCACAAGAACCGCGCCCAGGCCTTCGCCATGCTGAAGGCGCGGCTGTACGAACACGAACTGCGCAAGCGCGAGGAAGAAGCCCAGGCCCAGGCCGACGCCAAGACCGACATCGGCTGGGGCCACCAGATCCGCTCCTATGTCCTGCAGCCCTACCAGATGGTCAAGGACCTGCGCACCAACGTGGAGACGTCGAACACCCAGGCGGTGCTCGACGGCGACCTCGACGAATTCATGGCGGCGGCCCTGGCCCAACGGGTCAAGGGCGGCGACGAAGGGGCGGGGTGAATGGTGGCGCGAAAGCGTGGTGAGAAGCATTGAGTCTCGGTATGATTTTGTCATACCCTTATGAGAATCATCGAACGGAAGGTGTTTCCCATGGCGGCGTCTCAAAAACGAACGATCAGTCTGCCCGGCGAACAGGCGAGCTATATCGACGGTCTCGTCAATTCCGGGTCCTATGCGAGCGCCAGCGAGGTGGTGCGCGCCGGCCTGCGCGCCTTGCAGGAGCGGGACGATGCCGTTGAACGCTGGCTGCGTGAAGAGGTCGTGCCGGTGGCGGCCGCGGTTCAGGCCGATCCGTCCCGTTTGATGCCCGCAAATGCGGCGTTCGATGACGTGCGGGCCCTTCATGCCGAACGCCGGAAGGGACGGAAGGCGTAGGGCGTGACGCATCGGGTTTTGTTCGCGCCGGAAGCCCAGAACGACCTCAAGGAACTTTATCTATACATCGCGGCGCGGGCGGGCGACGGTCGCGCCATGGCCTATGTCGAACGGATCGAAGCCTATTGCCTGGGGTTCGCCGACTTTCCCGAGCGGGGTACCCGGCGCGACGATTTGTTCCCCGGACTTCGGATCGTCGGTTTCGAGGGCCGTGTCACGCTCGCCTTTGTGGTCGGGGCAGATACGGTGAGTTTCCTGCGCATTCTGTATGGGGGCCGCGATCTTGGGGCCTTGGCGGCTACTGAATAATCAGGTCCTTGAACAGCACCGTATGGGCCTTGACCGGGGCGATCGCGAAATTGATGACGTTGAGCAGTTCGAAGCGCAGGCGCTCAGAGCCTTCCTTGCCGATCACGTCCTTGTATTCCAGGTCGCGCAGCTGGGTCTTGATGTTGTCGACGATCAGGGCGGCCTTGAGCTCGTCCTTGAGCACCGGCAGGTCGGTCTCGTCGACCTGCACGATCAGGTTCAGCTTGATGAAGTGGTTGCGCTTGCCGATCTTCTTCAGGTCGGTGCGGATTTCCGGCAACTGATGGGTCACCGGCTTGCCGATTTCCAGGGTCACCTCGGTGATCGCGGGCTTGCCGAACACGGCCTCGGTCGCGCCCAGCATATGGGCCGTAAAACCGCCGCCGATCAGGACGAGCAGGACCCCGGCGATGGCCGCGATCTTGAGGGTCTTTTTCTTCTTGGCGGCCGCAAGCTCTTCCTCGGTGGGTTCGTCGTCTTCGTCGTCCTCCCACTCTTCGTCGTCGTCTTCCCACTCCTCGCCGTCCTCGAGTTCCTCGTCGTCCTCGTACTCTTCGTCGTCTTCGATTTCGTCGGTCTTGTCGGCCATCGATATTTCCCCAGAGGACGCCGGCCCGATGTTGTGGCGGGCCGGACGCGATTTTATCGCGGGCGGAGACTAGCGCAAATTCCGCGCCGCCAAAACCACCCAATGGTCGAGGTTCTGGCGATCCAGCGCGGGGAGGCCTAGAGCGCCTTGACCGCGGCCAGCACCTCGTCGGCGTGTTCCTTGACCTTCACCTTGGGCCAGATGTTGCGGATCACGCCCTTTGCATCGATCAGAAACGTTGCGCGCTGAATGCCCATGTACTTGCGGCCGTACATGTTCTTTTCGACCCACACGCCGTAGCTGTCGCAGAGCGTGCCGTCTTCGTCAGACACCAGATGGAACGGCAGGTCATACTTGGCCTTGAACTTGTCGTGGCGGGCGACGGAATCCTTCGACGCGCCGACGATCACGGCACCTTCCTTCTCGAACGCCTTGATGGCGTCGCGGAAGCCCTGGGCCTCGGTGGTGCAGCCCGGAGTGTCGTCCTTGGGATAGAAATACAGCACCACCTTCTTGCCCTTCAGGTCCTTCAGGGCGAGCATGCCGCCGCCGTCCGCAGGCAGGGTGAAATCGGGGGCCTTGTCGCCGGTGGAAAGGGTCATGTCCGGGGTCTCCTTATGCGTCGTGGTCTCATTCTGTTGCGTCCTCGGCGGGCGGCAGGTCCGCCGCCGGGCCGTCGATCAGTTCCTGGAAGATATCGAACACGGCCTGGGCCGTTTCCATCATCAGGCGTTTCAGGCCGGCAAAATCGGCGGCCCCCGCGACGCGCACCAGATCATCGGCCAGGGCGCCGGAAATCAGGTCTTCCTTGTCCTTGGTCAGGGTGCCTTCGATGGTTTCGGCCAGCAGGCCGAGAATGCCCATCCAAAGCTCCTGGGCCTGCATCAAGGTCCGCCAATGGGCCGTGGCCAGCACGCCTGCCGCTTTTAACTTATCCAGGCTGGCCGCCGTGTTGGCGTCGCGGATGTCCGGGTGGTCGCCGATATGGCGCAGGGTCAGATACTGCACGGTGAAGGCGATGTCGACCAGGCCGCCGCGCAGGTTCTTGATGTCCCAGATGCAGTCCGAGGTCTTTTCCTTCGCAATGCGCTGGCGCATGTCGGCGGCGTCGCGCAGCAGCTTCACCGGATCGACGGGATCGCCCAGGATGGTGGCAATCGCGGCCTCGACCCGGCCGCGCAGGTCGCCGGTACCGGCCACGGCGCGGGCGCGGACCAGGGCCATGCGCTCCCACGTCCAGGCCGATTCATCGTGGTACTTGCGGAACGCGGTCAGCGACGTCGCCAGCGGCCCCTTGGTGCCCGACGGGCGCAGGCGCATGTCGACCTCGTACAGCGGCCCCTCCACCATCATCGCCGTGACGGCATTGATCGTGCGCTGGGTCAGGCGTCCGAAATACTGGGCGGGGGCAAGCGGCCGGTCGCCGTCCGATTCCTCGGCGTCGTCGTCCGCGTCGTAGACGAAGATCAGGTCCAGGTCCGAGGCCGCGGTCATTTCCCGGCTGCCCAGGCGGCCGAGGGCCACGATGGCGATCTCGCCGCCGGGGATGCGGCCGTGGCTTTCGGCGAAGTCGTCGGCGACGCGGGCAAGCACCGCGCCCAGCGACGTTTCGGCGATATCCGAGAGGGCGCGCGAGGCGTCCAGTGGCGCGATCCGGGCGTCCAGGCGTTGCACGCCGACCTGGAACCGCCGGTCGTTGGCCCACCGCCGGCTGGTGATCAGCACGTCTTCCAGGTCGCGGCAGGCCTTCAACTGGGCTTCGAGTTCGCCGTGCAGGCCCGCCAGATCCGGGGGCGGGTCGAAGAAATCGGCGGTCAGAACGCTGTCCAGGATCGACGCGTGGTTGCCCATGTGTTCGGCCAGCTTGGGCGCCTTGCCGGTGATTTCGACGACCAGGGACAGCAGATGCGGATTGGAATGGAACATGGAAAACAGCTGCACCCCGCCGGGCAGCACCTTGAGGAAGCCGTCGAAGCGCAGGAAGGTCTTGTCCGGCTCCGGCGTCTTGGCGATGGCGCGCAACAGCACGGGCATCAGTTCGGTCAGCAGTTCGCGGGACCGGGTCGAGCGCATGGCCCGGTAGCGCCCGTGGTGCCAGGCCCGGATCTGGGCATCGACGCGGGCGGGTTCCTCGAACCCCATCTTGCGGATGGTCGCCAGCGTGTCGGGATCGGCCTCGCCGCCCGTGAACACAAGGTTGCCGCCCTGACCGTCCAGATCCGCTTCGGCGCTGAGCGCCGGCGCGTCGCCGAACAGCGCCCCGTAGTGGGTCTGTACCCGCTTAAGGTGGCCGGTCAGCACCTCGGCGAAGGCATCGCCCGTGGCATAGCCCATGAAGCCGGCGAAGGCGTCGAAGGCTTCCGGCTCGTCCGGCAAGGTGTGGATCTGCTCGTCGTTGACCATCTGCAGCCGGTGCTCGACACGGCGCAGGAAGTCATAGGCGGCCTTCATGTCCGCCGCCGCCTCTGGCGTGACCTGTTCCTGGGTGACCAGGCAGTCGATGGCGGCCTTGGTGCCGGACAGGCGCAGGGCCGGGATGCGCCCGCCCCAGATCAACTGCTGGGTCTGGGCGAAGAATTCGATTTCACGGATGCCGCCGCCGCCCAGCTTGACGTTATGGCCGAGGGCCCGGATCGCACCGATGCCGCGATGGGCGTTGATCTGGCGCTTAATCGAATGGATGTCCTGGATCGCCGCGAAATCCAGGTTCTTGCGCCAGATGAAGGGGCGCAGCCATTCTAGGAACCGCGTGCCGGCATCCTGGTCGCCGGCCACGGCGCGGGCCTTGATCATGGCGGCGCGTTCCCAGTTCTGGCCCAGGCTCTCGTAATAGCTTTCGGCGGCCAGCACCGAGATCGCCAGCGGCGTGGCGCTGGGGTCCGGGCGCAGGCGCAGGTCCGTGCGGAACACGTAGCCGTCGGCCGTGCGCTCGTCCATGATCCGCAGCATCTGGCGGACCAGACGGACCATGGCGGGCTGCAGGTCGTCGGGCTTGGTCGTCCGCATGACTTCGGGGTCGAACAGCACGATGATGTCGATGTCCGACGAATAGTTCAGTTCCCGCGCCCCCAACTTGCCCATGCCGAGCACGACCAGGCCCGATCCCGCGGACGGCGCCTCGGGGTCGGCCAGTTCCAGGGCGCCGCGCCGCGCCATTTCGCGGAGGCAGAAATCGCAGGCCGCCTTCAGGCAGGCTTCCGCGACGTCGCTGAGCCCGCCCGTGACCTGTTCCAGAGGCCAGCCGCCGCCGATGTCGGCCATGGCGATGGTCAGGGCGGCGCGCTTCTTGGCGAGGCGCAGGCGCGTCTTCAGGGCGGGTTCGGTCTCGCCTTCGGGCGTCGCGGCAATGTCGGACAGGATATCCGCCAGCACCGCGCCGGGGCCGTCATCCAGGATACGCAGGGTGAACGCGGGGTCTCCCGACGCCAGACGGCAGAGAAACGGGCTGTGGCCGAAAACCGCGTCCAACAAGTCTTTGCCGGGACCCGTGCGGGCGATTTTCGCCGCCGCCGATTCGGTGCCCGGATCGGGGCATCGGGAAATGGCGGAATCCCAATGTTCCCAACCAACTGCCAGGGATTCGGGGTTTCCCGGGCTGGGCAGATCGGGTTTACTGCTGACTGCCGAATTTTCAGGCATACTAGTCACTTGTTCCTTGGGCCCTGGGGGGCCTGAAGACTGCGGTAAGCAAAAACTGGGGTCAAGCGCGCTAACGGAGGCGTGGTGGCGGAAGACGTCGATCAACACGGCGGGCAGGGTGAGAAACGGACGGGTGGCCATCTGAAGCGGTGGTGCCGGGGTGCCGCGCATCTGGCTGGCGGCCTGCTGGCGGGCGTGGCCATCGTCGCGGGGCTGCTGTCATGGCAGCTGTCCAAGGGGCCGATCTCGCTCAGCTTCCTCACGCCCTATATCGAACAGGCGCTTAACGAGCGCAGTCCCGACATGCAGGTCGAACTGGGCGACACCATCCTGACCTGGGCCGGGTGGGAGCGCGCCCTCGACATTCGCGTGCTTGACGTCCTGGTGTACGACAATTTGGGCGCCATCGTCGCCGCGATTCCCGAAGTCTCGTTCTCGCTGTCCAGCCAGGCTCTGATCCGGCGTGGCGCGATCGTGCCGAGAAGCGTCGAGTTGTTCGGGCCGCGGCTGGTCCTGCGACGCGGCGCCGACGGCAGGTTCGAAGTCAACCTGGGCAACGCCCAATCCGACGGCAAGGGTGCTCCCGACGGCAAGGGATTGGGCAGTGGCCTGCTCGATCTGCTGGTCGCCAAGGCCGGGGCCGGAAGCGGGCCGGATGCGGGCGCGCAACTGGCCTATCTGTCGCGCCTCAACATCATCGGTGCGGAAACGGTGATCGTCGATGAAATCCTGGGCCGCCGGTGGACCGCGCCGATCGCCGATATCCGATTGACCCGCGACGACACGGGCATCCAGGGCGAGATCGCCTTGCAGATGGATCTGGACGGCCGCCGCTCCGAGGTCACGGCCAAGGGCAGCTACCTTGTCAACGAGGAACGCCTGGCCGTCAGCGTCGCCTTCGCCGACCTTGATCCGAAGGCGCTTGCCGGTTTTCACGAATCCCTCAAGCGCTTCGAAAGCATCCAACTTCCGCTCAAGGGGACGGTCACCCTGGGCATGTCCACGAACGGCCCGCCCGAGGACATCGGGTTCCGCTTCACGGGTGGTGAAGGCGAAATCCGCACCCCCGACCCGTATGAGGAATCGATCGCGGTCGAATCCCTTATTCTTGCCGGCCGCTATGACGGCCGCGCCCGGACGGCGGAAATTTTCGACTTCACCGTCGTCACCAAGGAGGGCGAAAGCGTGCGCTCTCCGGGGTCGGCGGCGCACCGTCTGCCGGTCGCGGGCCTGCAATTCGCCGGCAAGTACTGGATGGACGACGATCGTTTGGAAATATCGCGGCTCGCCGTTGATACGGGCGGTCCTCAGGCCACGATGTCCGGCACCGTGGAAGATGCGACGGGCAGCCCCGTGGGCGCCTTCGACGTGGCGCTCAAGAATACCCCGCTGAAGGGCATCCGCAAGTACTGGGCCCCGGAATGGGCGCCCGACGTCTACAACTGGTGGACGGACAACGTGAAGGACGGCGTGGTTCCGCAGTTGAACATGAAGGTCCATGTCAGCGGCGGCACGGGCGGTTGGGCGCTGACCTCGGTGGTCGGCGACATGGATTTCCGGGACACGGTCCTGTCCTATCTACCGGGCATGCCGGACATCACGGACGTGACGGGCCGGTCGACCTTCACGCACAAGCGGTTCGACGTTTTCGTCACCCGGGGCAATTCGGGCGGCATGGCGCTCAGCGAGGGGCAGTTGTTCATTACCGGCCTGTCGACCGGCAAGGAACAGGCGGAAATCCACGCCACCGTCGCAGGTCCGCTCGACAAGACGCTGGCGCTGATCGACCATCCGCCGCTCGGCTATGCGACGAAGATGGAGGTCGACCCCAAGGGCACCAAGGGGGCGGCCAAGGTCCGTCTGCGCATCGGGTTTCCGCTTATTCTCGATCTGAATCTGGCGGACGTGAACATTGCCGCCGACGCGCGGTTGCGCGACGCGGCCATTCCTCATGCGCTTCACGGCTTCGACCTGGACGCCGCCGACCTGACCATGTCCATCGACAAGCGCGGCATGGAGGTCAAAGGCAACGGTATCGTCGCCGGCATGCCGGCGGACATTTCCTGGCGCGAAAACTTCGGCGAGAAGGTCGCCTTCCGCACGATCCTGGATCTGGCCGGACGCATTCCCGATGTTGAGCGCATCCGCCAGCTGGGCCTGAACGTGGGCCTGTTGAACGAGGAATACGTAAGCGGCGCCGTCGGCGCCAACCTGCGCTTCACGGTGCTGAACGACGATGAAACGCGGGTCGAAGTCCGCGCCGATTTGGCCGAAGCGCAACTGGCCATCGACCGGGTGAAGTGGAAAAAGCCTTTGGGCGCCGCCGGCCGGGCGGAAATGAACGTCACCTTCAAGCAGGGCAAGGCGCGCGCGATCACCCATTTCGCGCTGTATGCCGAGGATCTGGCCGTCGCCGGACGGGGGACCTTCGAGGACGACGGAAAATCCGTTCAGCGCATCGACTTCACCCGCATCAACCATGGCCGCACGGACATGAAGGGGGCGCTGATCCGGCGCGCCGACGGCGCCTGGGACCTGGGATTCCACGGTGCCGGGCTCGATCTTTCGCCGGTGTGGAAGGATCTGACGGAAAGCGAGGGGGGCGACCTGCTGGGGAACTTCGTGCTCGCGGCCGAATTCGACAAGGTCTGGATCGATGACAAGCGGGTCCTGACCGACGTCTCCGGCACGTTTCAGCGCGAAGACCTGATCTGGCGCACGGTCTACCTGAATTCAATTCTCGAGGGAGCCACGACCCTCAACGTGGAACTGAAGCCGGGACCGGACGGCGGCAACCGCTCGGTCTCCATCAGCACCGCCGACGCGGGCGTCGTGCTGCGCACGCTTGGTTTCTACGACAACATGCAGGGCGGCGCCCTGCAATTGACGGGCACCTTCGACGACAGCCATCCCGACCATCCCCTGAAGGGCCGCCTGCTGATCCGCGATTACCGTGTGCTGAAGGCCCCGGCCCTGGCCCATCTGGTCAGCATCATGGCGCTGACCGGCATTCTCGACGCGTTGCAGGGCGACGGCCTGGGCTTCGCGGTACTCGACATTCCCTTCACCATGCGCTCGGGTGTGGTCGAAATCTCCGACGCCCGCGCGGCCGGAACGTCCCTGGGGTTCACGGCCTCGGGCACGGTCTACACCCATGCCGACATCGTCGACCTGGAAGGCACGGTGGTGCCGGCCTATGCCATCAATTCGGCCCTCGGGCGCATTCCGATCCTGGGCAACATCTTCACCGGCGGCGAGAAGGGCAGCGGCCTGTTCGCCGCCAACTTCCGCATGACCGGGCCGCAGGAAGCCCCCAAGGTCGACGTCAACCCGCTGTCGGCGCTCGCCCCCGGGTTCCTGCGCCGCCTGTTCGGCGTGTTCGGAGACTCGCCGACACCGCCCAAAGACCTAAATCCCGTACCGACGCCGCAATGAACGTCTTGATCGGCCGGATCGTCGCCGCCGGCCCGGCCCGGCTGGCCGTGGTGCTGGCGGTCTATGTCGCGGTGCTGCTGGTTCTGCGCCTGACGCTGTTTCCGGGGGGCTCCGACGACGACGCGGAAATCCTCTACTACACCCAGTCCTGGGCGCTCGCCTACAAGACCGGCCAGCCGCCGCTCTATGCCTGGCTGATCCGCGCCGCCGAGACGGTGTTGGGGCCGACAATGGGGGCGGTGATCGGCGTGAAATACGCGCTGCTCGCCGCGTTCTACGCCTTCTCCTATTTGGCGGCGCGGCGGTTGTTCGCCGACAACCTGTTCGCCGCCCTGGCGCCGCTGGCGCTGGTCGCCTGCTATTTCATCGGCTGGGAAACGGTGGTCAACTACTCCCATACGGTCCTGCTGCTGGCGGCCATGGCGGCGGCGTTCTGGCTGGTCCTGCGTCTGGAGACGCGGTCCGGCTGGGCGGACTATCTGTGGATCGCCCTGGCGGTCGCCGCGGGCTTGCTCGCGAAATACAACTTCGTCCTGTTTCTGGTGCCGTTGCTGGCCGCGTCCTGGCGGCATCCGGGGCTGCGGGGCCGGGTGTTCTGCCTGCGCTTTGTCGCGGCGATTGCCCTGGCGGCGGGGATCGCGGCGCTGCCCCTGGCCGATTTCCTGACCGATGCGGACGCCGTGGCGGGTGCCGCCGGGGCCGGGCGCCTGTTCCCCGTGGTCGACGACCGGCTGGCGGCGGCGGGCCGGGGGCTCGGGCAATTCGCCCTGGCGACACTCGGTCTGGTCTCACCGTTCATGCCCGTCGCCCTGGGGATGTTCCCCCGGGCCCTGGCGCCGCTGCCCCACCCAACACCGCGCCTGATCAACGCGGGGCGGTTCCTGGAAGCCTATCTGCTGGCGCTGCTGGTGGTTTGCGTCGCGGCGATCCTGGTCACGGGGGCGGCCGACGTGCGCAACAACTGGATGGTCGTGTGGTTCCCGCTGCCGCTCTACCTGCTGCTGCGCATCAAGGTGGTCACGGATGCCGGGACGGCGCCTCGCCGCCTGCATTGGTTCGCGGCTGCACTTCTGGTCGTGGCGCTGGCGGTGCCGGTGGGCCTGGTGGGACGGGGGCTGCTGGGGCCTGAGACCTGCCGCAAGTGCAATTTCTTCGTGCCCTATTCGGAACTTGCCCGCAGCCTCGTGGTGGCCGGGTTCAGCGCCGGCACCATCGTGGCCGAGGACAACCCGAACCAGATCGCCGGCAATCTGCGCCGCTATTTCCCGAAGGCCCGTGTGGTCAGCACCCGGTGGCGCGATTACGTGCCGCCCCTGAACGCCGCCGGGCAGGCCGGCGAGGGCGGAAAATGTGCCCTGATCTGGTCCGGAGGGCCGTCCGGGGGCGGTCCGGCCCGCATGCTGGTCGAGGAATTGCGGGGCGGCTACCCCGTGCCCAAGCAGACGATCTTCCGCCGCGCCTCGCATCCCTTGCCACGTAATCCGGACAAACGCCTATTCTGGTCATTCGTGGTGTTGGACGGCGAGGGCACCTGCAGGTAGGTCCTGCTCAGCGGCAATCCCCACCGCCGGGAGCCAGGATCACGCCAAGCGCCGCCGTCTTGCCACCGGTCAGCAGCGGCAATCCCTCCAGCGGTGAAATCACCAGACGTTGCGCCGTGTTCGGAGCGATGCCGGCGTTGAGCAGGCTGTTGGCCCCGGCGATGGCGGTGGGCCGGTTGTCGCGGTCCGCATCCGCCGACCACACGACCAGGCATTGGCCCTGGGCGTTCGGGGCCAGGGGCGGGAGGACATCGGGATGCTTGAGGCTGATGACCCGGGCATCGGGCAGGGCCGCGCGCAGGTTGCCGGGCAGGGGGTCCGGATGCCAATGGGCGACGATGGTGCCGCCGGCGAAGCCCATGGCTTTTATCTTGGCGGCCAAATCCGCGTAGGGGATGTGGTGCTGGCAGCGCCCGCAGGACAGCGGCTCGAACAGGTATTTCACGATCAGGGCCGAGGGCTGGGCCCAGAGAACCAGGGTGATGAGGGCGGCAAGCGCCCGCTGGCGGGGGATCGGCGCGCCCGCCGCCTCGGCCCGCAGCAGCACCCAGACAGGCGCGAACAAGAGCACGAACATGTAATGGGTGCGGATGCGGAAGTCCGGTTGGATCAGGGTGCCGACGGCGGTCACGGCCAGCACCAGGACCATGTAGAGGCCGAGGACCCGGATCATGGGATGGTCGGGGGCCTTCAGCGGGCGGAACGCCGCCGGGAAGCAGATCAGGGCGATCAGCCAGAACGGCGACAGGAACCCCGCCGCCGCCTTCACGCCGTGACCCAGGCCGGTCAGGGAAAACCCGCCCTGGGCGGCGGCCGTGTCGCCGGCCTGTGCGGCCAGGATGTCCAGGCGGTCGGCCAGCCACAGGTAATGGGGCGCCAGGACCGCCGCCGCCACGGCGAGCGACAGGACCAGCCAGGGTGACAGCAACCGGCGACGCAAATCGCGGTCCGCGAGCGCCGCCGCCAGCAGGCAGATCAGGAAAATCCAGAAGGCGTATTTGGCGAGCCCGCCCAGGCCGATGGCGACACCCAACAGGGCGTAATCCGCAAGGCGGCCCTGCGGGGAATCGCGCAGGCGCAGGAGTATCCAGAGTACCGCCGCATAGAGGCAGGCCGTCAGGACCGTATGGCTGAACCCGGTGACGACTTCCCAGGCCACGAAATAAAACAGCACGGGCGCCAGGGCGGCCAGCCCGGCCAGGGCCCGCGTGGCGAACAGGCGCAGCGCCGCTCGCCACAGGAACAGATACATGGCGTAGAGCAGGCTGAACTTGACGATGTTGACGGCCCACAGGCCGGGTCCCGTGACCTGGGACACGGCCATGACCAGCCAGGTGTAGAGCGGCGGATTGCGGACCTGATAGCCCCAGGCGAAGAACTGGGAGAAGATCAGCTGTTCGCCGTCGTCGCCGCCGGTGCCGGGAAACAGGGTGGTCCGGATCAGGGCCATGGCCATGATGATCGCGCCGACCACCAGGGGCGGGCCGGGCTGGTCGGTCAGGATCGCGAGGTTGCGGTCAAGCAGGCGGGACAGACGCGATGCGCTTTCCGCCATTTCGCCTGTCAGACCGCCCGCACCAGGGCGTGGCGTTTCTTGCCGGCGCTGAGCTTGATGACCCCGTCCTTGAGGTCATTGGGGCCGGCCGTCGCCGTTTCGGACGCGATCTTCTCATCGTTGAGGCGCGCCCCGCCGCCCTTGATCAGGCGCCGGGCCTCGCCGTTCGACGCGGCCAAGCCGGCCTCGCGGAACAGCTCGAACAGGGGCACGCCGGCGTCCAGGCGCGCTGATGGCACGTCGATGGTCGGCAGGTCGTCGCCCAAGGCCCCCTGCTCGAAGGTCTTGCGCGCGGTCTCGGCGGCGCTTTCGGCGGCGTCCGTGCCGTGGCACAGGCGCGTGATCTCCGTCGCCAGGATCTTCTTGGCGTCGTTCAGTTCTGCCCCCTCAAGGGCTTCCAGGCGCGCGATCTCGTCCAGCGGCATGTCCGTGAACAGGCGCAGGAACTTGCCGACGTCGGCGTCTTCCGTGTTGCGCCAGTACTGCCAGTAGTCGTAGGCGCTCAACATGTCCTCGTTCAGCCACACGGCCCCGGCGGCGGTCTTGCCCATCTTGGCGCCCGACGACGTGGTCAACAGCGGCGTGGTCAGGCCGAACAGGCCCCGATTGTCGACCCGGCGGGCCAGCTCGACCCCGTTGACGATATTGCCCCATTGGTCCGATCCGCCCATCTGCAGGGTGCAGTCGTGGCGGCGCGACAGTTCGAGGAAATCATAGGCCTGGAGGATCATGTAGTTGAATTCCAGGAAGGTTAGGGGCTGTTCGCGCTCCAGCCGCAGCCTGACCGAATCAAAGGTCATCATGCGGTTGATGGAGAAATGCCGGCCAACGTCGCGCAGGAACCCCAGATAGTTGAGATGGTCCAGCCAGTCGGCATTGTTGACCATGACCGCGTCGGTCGGCCCGTCCCCGAAGGTCAGGAACTTGGCGAACACCTGCTTGATGCCGGCCATGTTGGCGGCGATGTCGGCGTCGGTCAGGGCCTTGCGCATCTCGTCCTTGCCGGACGGATCGCCGACCTTGGTCGTGCCGCCGCCCATCAGGACGATCGGCTTGTGCCCGGCCCGCTGCATCAGGCGCAGCAGCATGATGGAGACCAGCGATCCCGCGTGCAGGGACGGCGCGGTGCAGTCGAATCCGATGTAGGCGGTGACCGTTTTCGTGGCGGCCAACGCGTCCAGCGCGTCCGTGTCCGTGCATTGGTGGACAAATCCGCGCGCCTGGGCGTCGTTCAGGAATTGGGATTTCAGCTTGGTCATGGCGGCTTTTACCGCGCCCGCGCGGGTTGGGCAATAATCCCTTGGCATGGCCGGGGCAATCGGCCCTTGCCCAGGCGAGAACGGGCCGACACAATCCGGCGCATCTTTCGCCGGGGGAGCCCATGCCAGAAGACACCTGCCTTGCCGTCGGCCTGATGAGCGGCACCTCCATGGACGGCGTCGACGCGGCCCTGATCGAGACCGATGGCGAGGCCGTTCTCTGGCGCGGCCCGGCCCTGACCCACCCCTACGACGCCGAATTCCGCGGCGATCTGCGCGCCGCGCTGGGCCATGACCCCCTGATCCGGGTGCCGGAAAACGACCTGATCGGCCGCCTGACGGACCGCCACAGCGACGCGGTCCGGGAACTGTTGGCGGAAGCGGGCAAATCGCCCGGCGACATCCGCGTCATCGGCTTTCATGGCCATACGGTGCTGCACAGGCCGGAATTGGGGGTGACGCGGCAGATCGGCGATCCCGCGCGGCTGGCGCGGGAAACGGGCATCGACGTGGTCGGCGATCTGCGTCTGAACGATGTGGCGTCGGGGGGCGAGGGCGCGCCGCTGGCCCCCGTCTATCACCGCGCCCTGGCGCGGGACCTGGACAAGCCGCTTGCCGTCCTCAACCTGGGCGGGGTCGGCAACGTGACCTGGATCGGCCCCGACGAATTGGGCAACGGCGGCACGCTGCTGGCCTTCGACACGGGGCCGGGCAACGCGCTTCTCGATGACTGGATGCAGGAAAAGACCGGCCAGCCCATGGATCGGGACGGGACGCTGTCGGCCCAGGGCACGGTCGATCAGGCTGTTCTGAGCCGGCTGATGCGCCACGATTATTTCGACATGCCGCCGCCCAAGTCCCTGGACCGGGACGATTTCGGCCTGGCCCTGGTGCAGGGCCTGCCGGCGGCCGCCGGGGCGGCGACGCTGGCCGCCTTCACGGTCGCCGCCGTGGCCCGCGCCGCGCAGTTCTTCCCGCAGCCCGCCCAACGTTGGCTGGTCACCGGCGGCGGGCGGCATAACGCAGCCCTCATGCAGGGCCTGCGCCGGGCACTCGGGGCCGAGGTTCTGCCGGTCGAGGACGCGGGCTGGCGCGGCGACGCGATGGAGGCCGAGGCCTTCGCCTTCCTCGCCGTGCGCGCGCTGAAAGGGCTGGCGCTGACCTATCCGGGCACCACGGGTATCGGCGAGCCGCTGTCGGGCGGGCGGCTGTATCCGACGCAGGTCGAAGGCTGACGAGCTTATAGGTCACCCCGCGAAAGCGGGGCGGCGGCCTGGATTCCCGCCTGCGCGGGAATGACGTTGGGTGTGGGGGGCGGCGGCTAGGCCGCCTTTTCGACCAGGCGCTTGTCCAGGTAGCTCTCGACATGCTTCAGCAGGTTGTCGAGATGCTCCGAGAAGTAGTGGTCGCACTTGTCGACGGTGCGGTAGTCGATCTCGATGTTCTTCTGCGCCGACAGCTTTTCCACCAGCTTGTCGACCGAGCCCACGGGCACCACCTCGTCGGCCTTGCCGTGAATCAGCAGGCCCGAGGCCGGGCAAGGAGCAAGGAACGAGAAATCGTAGATCGATGCCGGAGGCGAGGCCGAGATGAAGCCCGAGATTTCCGGCCGGCGCATCATCAGCTGCATGGACACCCAGGCGCCGAAGGAGAATCCGGCGATCCAACAGGTCGAGGCATTGGGATTGTGGCCCTGCATCCAGTCGAGCGCCGTCGCGGCGTCGCTCAACTCGCCCTGGCCGTTGTCGAATTTGCCCTGGGACCGTCCGACGCCGCGGAAATTGAAGCGCAGGGTCGAGAATCCGCGCTTCACGAAGGCCTGATACATGGCATAGACGACCCGGTTGTTCATGGTCCCGCCGTATTCCGGATGGGGGTGAAGCAGCAGGGCGACCGGCGCATTGGGGTCGTTGGCGTGGTGATAGCGGCCTTCGATGCGGCCTTCAGGCCCGTTGAAAATGACTTCTGGCATGGGTGATAAACGTCCTTGAGAGGGTTCTTCCGGTTAATATCCGAGCGTCAGGGTCTGGCTTAATATGCGTGCAGCCTTAATTAAGCCGCCGATTGCCTGGAAATACTTGATAGGATTAGTCGGGCATCTTATATTCCGGGTACCGACGCCTGGGCCGCCCAGGGGCGCGTGAGCGCGCCTTGCGGAAAGCCCCGATAACATAGTGTGAAGCCCATGATTTTCAAGATTATTCAGGATGATATCCGCGCCTTTCAGGAACGCGACCCGGCGGCCAAGGGGCCGCTGGCCATCATCTTCACCTATCCGGGCTTTCACGCGGTCGTCTGGCACCGCCTCGCGCACTGGCTGTGGGGCCATAAATTGTTTTTCGTCGCGCGGCTGATTTCCAATTTCGCGCGCTGGGTCACCCTGGTCGAAATTCATCCGGGCGCCCAAATCGGCAAGCGTCTGGTCATCGACCATGGCGGCGGCGTGGTGATCGGCGAAACCGCCGTGGTCGGCGACGATGTGACGATCTATCACCAGGTCACCCTGGGTGGCGTCGCCCCCTCCGTCGATGCCGACAGCCAACGCGGCCAGAAGCGCCACCCGACGGTCGCCGACGGCGTCATCATCGGGTGCGGCGCCGCGATCCTGGGGCCGATCACCGTCGGCCGGCAATCGCGGGTCGGAGCCAATGCGGTGGTGACCAAGGACGTGCCGCCGGGCGTCACCGCCGTCGGCAACCCGGCCCAGGTGGTTCTGCCCAAGGACAAGGAACGGGCCAAGGCGTTCCAGGCCTACGGCACGCCGACCGACGGCCAGGACCCGGTCATGCAGACCATCGAAAACCTGCGTTCGCAGCTGGGTGTGCTGATGGACCGGGTCGCCGAACTGGAAGACCACGACAAAGCCGACCGGGACGATGAAGCGAACAACAACGTGCGGCCCAAGGCCGCCGCCGGGGACAAGTAGCGGGGAATGGGATCGACGCCGCGCGCGGAAACGCTGGGTGCGGAACGACATTTGCAAGGAGACGGAACGTGAAACTTAGTACAAAAGGCCGATACGCCGTGATGGCCATGGTCGACCTCGCCGCCAATGCGTCGGCGAAACCCGTGGCCCTGGCCGATGTAGCCGACCGGCAGGACATTTCCCTGTCCTACCTGGAACAGCTGTTCGGCAAGCTGCGCAAGGCCGGTCTGGTCAAAAGCGTGCGCGGCCCGGGCGGCGGCTACCTTCTGGCCTACGGTGCTTCGGACACCCGCGTCGCCGACATCATCATGGCCGTGGACGAGCCGATCAAGACCACGCGCTGCACCCCGGGCCAGCCCACGGGCTGTCAGTCCGACCGGGCGCGCTGCCTGACCCACGATTTGTGGGAGGAACTGGGCAACCAGATCTACCTGTACCTGTCGTCCGTGTCGCTGGAGGACGTGGTCGAGAAAAAGGTGCTGGGCACCTCCGGCCGCCTGTATCAGCAGGAACAGGAACGCAACGCCGCCGCGACCGTCGCGGCGCAATAGAGAGTTCGAGAGACAAGACCGAGACCCCGATGACCATCTATCTCGACCATAACGCGACCACGCCGGTCCGGCCCGAAGCGGCCGAGGCCGTGGCCGCGGCGCTGACCGCGACGGGCAATCCGTCGTCGGTGCACGGCGCCGGGCGCCGGGCGCGCATGCTGGTCGAGGATGCCCGCGAACGGGTCGCGGCGCTGGTCGGCGCGCGGGCCGAGGACGTGATCTTCACCTCCGGCGGGACCGAGGCCAACAATCTGGCCCTGGCCAATCTTCCCAAGGGCGGGGCCGATGGGCCCGTGTTCGCCTCGGCGGTCGAACATGTGTCGGTCCTGGAAGGCACCGACAACGTCATTCAGGTGTCGGTTGACGGCGACGGCGTGGTCGATCTCATGGAACTGGATGCCTGCCTGAAGGACGCCCTGAACCGGGTCGAGGGCGGCCGGGCCCTGGTGTCGGTGATGCTCGCCAACAACGAGACCGGCGTGATCCAGCCGATCCGGAAGATCGCCGAACTGGCGGCGGAATACGACGCCGTGTTCCATTGCGACGCGGTGCAGGCGGCGGGCAAGCTGGCCATCGATTTTCCCGCCCTGGGTGCCCATATGATATCCGTATCGGCGCATAAGGTCGGCGGACCGCCGGGCGTCGGCGCGCTGATCGTCGCCCCGGGTCATCAGGCCACGGCGGCGATCCGCGGCGGCGGGCAGGAACGCTCGCGCCGGGGCGGCACGGAAAACGTGCCGGGCATCGCCGGTTTCGGCCGCGCCGCGGAAGCCGCCCTGGCCGACATCGGCCGTCTGCAGGGGCTGGCCGGCCTGCGCGACCGCATGGAGGCCGCGATCACGGCGGCGGCGCCTGACGTCAAGATTTTCGCCAAGGGCCGTGAGCGCCTGGCGACGACAAGCTGCCTGGCCATGCCGGGCGTGTCGTCGGAAACCCAGGTCATGGCCTTCGACCTGGACGGCATCGCGGTCAGCGCCGGGTCGGCCTGTTCGTCCGGCAAGGTGGCGCCCAGCCACGTCCTGGCCGCCATGGGCGTTGACGAGAACGATTTGAAATCCGCCATCCGGGTCAGCCTGGGATGGACCACGACCGCAGACGATATCGATACATTCACCGCCGCCTGGACGGGCCTTCATGCCCGGATCGGCGGGGGCAGCCTGGCTGCCTGACGCAGTAACAAGACGACGACACCTGGAAGGAATTGACGCAATGAGCGCCATGACAGCACAAGAAAAGAACGAACTTCCGCATACTTTGCAGAACCGGAAGGCGCCCATCTATCTGGATTATCAGGCGACGACGCCGACCGATCCGCGGGTGGTGGAAAAGATGCTGCCGTTCTTCTCCGAACAGTTCGGCAACCCCCATTCGCGCAGTCATTTCTTTGGCTGGGAAGCGGAAGACGCGGTCGAGATCGCGCGCGAACAGGTCGCCTCGATCATCGGCGCCAATCCGAAGGAAGTGATCTTCACCTCGGGCGCCACGGAATCCAACAACCTGGCGATCAAGGGCGTGGCCCATTTCTACAAGGAAAAGCGCAACCACATCGTGACCGTGGTGACCGAGCATAAATGCGTGCTCGACAGCTGCCGCCACCTGGAACAGGAAGGCTTCGAGGTCACCTATCTGCCGGTCAAGGAAAACGGCCTGATCGACCTGGACGTGCTGCGCGAAACGGTTACCGACAATACCTCGATCGTGTCCGTCATGGGCGTGAACAACGAGATCGGCGTGATCCAGCCCTTGAAGGAAATCGGCGCCATCTGCCGCGAGAAAGGGGCCTTCTTCCACACCGACTGCGCCCAGGCGGTGGGCAAAATTCCCCTCGACGTGGAAGACATGAACATCGACCTGATGTCGATCTCGGGTCACAAGATCTATGGCCCCATGGGCATCGGCGCCCTTTACGTGCGCCGCCGCCCGCGGGTCCGTCTGGTGCCGATGATCAACGGCGGCGGTCAGGAACGCGGCATGCGCTCCGGCACCCTGCCGACGCCGCTCTGTGTCGGCCTGGGCGAAGCCTGCGCCATCGCGGAAAAGGAAATGGGCGCCGAGAACGAGCGCCTGCGCCGTCTGCGTGACCGCATGTACCAAAGCATCGTCGGCCGCCTGCCCGAGGTGTATCTCAACGGCGACATGGATCAGCGCATCCCCGGCAACCTGAACATCTCCTTCGCCTTCGTCGAGGGCGAGGGCCTGATGATGGGGATCAAGGATCTGGCCGTGTCGTCGGGTTCGGCCTGCACCTCGGCCTCGCTGGAGCCCAGCTACGTGCTGCGCGCGCTCGGTGTCGAGGTCGAAATGGCCCATACCTCGCTGCGCATCGGCTTCGGCCGCTTCACGACCGAGGAAGAGGTCGACGAGGCCGTGGAATGCATCATCCGCGAGGTCGAACGCCTGCGCGAAATGAGCCCGCTTTGGGACATGCACAACGAGGGGATCGATATCTCCTCCATCGAATGGGCGGAACATTGATTCGCCCACAAACAACCACAATAACCAACTACAATAAGTTCTTAGGAACAGGAGACTAAAATGGCCTACAGCGAAAAAGTCATCGACCATTACGAAAAGCCGCGCAACGTCGGCACGCTGGACAAGAACGACACCAGCGTCGGCACCGGTCTGGTGGGCGCGCCCGCCTGCGGCGACGTCATGAAGCTGCAGATCAAGGTTTCGGAGGACGGCATCATCGAGGATGCCAAATTCAAGACCTTCGGCTGCGGGTCGGCCATCGCCTCGTCGTCGCTCATCACCGAATGGGTGAAGGGCAAGACTATCGAGGAAGCCGGCTCGATCAAGAACACCCAGATCGCCGAGGAACTGGCTCTGCCGCCGGTGAAGATCCATTGCTCCGTGCTGGCCGAAGACGCCATCAAGGCGGCGATCTCCGACTACAAGACCAAGAAGGGCGCTTGATCCGATCCGCCGGAACGGCAGGGGGCACTTGCCTCCTGCGCGCCGGCGGGGTTAAGGATGAGCCCAGAACAGAAGTAGGCGACCATGACTGAACGACCGCAAATGATGACCATCACGGATCAGGCTGCGGAGCGCGTGAAGGCGCTTCTGGCCAGCCGTGGCAAACCGTCCGCCGGGGTGCGCATCGGCATCCGGACGAAGGGCTGTTCGGGCATGTCCTATACACTCGAGTTCGCGGACGACAAGAACGAGTTCGACGAAATCGTCGAGGACAAGGGCGTGCGTGTCTTCATCGACCCGAAGGCCACCATGTTCATCATCGGCACCCAGATGGATTTCGTGGAGGACAAGCTGGAATCCGGCTTTACCTTCGAGAATCCGAACGAAAAGGGGCGCTGCGGCTGCGGCGAGTCGTTCCACGTGTGATCGCCCGCCCGGGAAACGATCCCGGCGCATGAACGCAACTTCGGAATATTCGGCGAAAAGGAAAGTGACGCTGGTGCAAGCGAGAGCAGACGGCGCGGTCCGACTTGATCCCAATGGGCCCCCCGAAGAACGGATCGTCCAGGCCTGCTGGTCCTGTCAGGGACCGGTGGCGGCGGGCGACCCCTTCTGCCCAAGCTGCAAGGCCGTGCAGCCGCCCGGTCAGGCCGACCATTTCCAGCGTCTGGGCTTGCCGCGCGGGTTCGAGATCGACACGGCGGCGCTCGAAAAGTCCTATTTCCAGATGCAGCGCCTGCTGCACCCCGACCGTTTCGCCACCCGCACGCCCAAGGAGAAGACCCTGAGCCAGCAACAGGCGACCAGCCTCAACGATGCCTATGAAACGTTGAAAGACCCGTTGGCGCGCGCCGCCTACCTGGCCGGCCTGATGGGCCGGGACGTCCTGAAGGAAGAGGGCAACGGGCCGGTCGACCCGATGGTCCTGATGGAAGCCATGGAAATGCGCGAAGCCCTGGCCGAGGCGGAAACCGCCGAGGACCTGGGCGCCGTGACCCGACGCGCCCAGGGCGAGATCGCCGACTGCGAAAGCGAACTGGCCGGCGCCTTCGCCGCCCAAGACCTGGACCAGGCGGCGGCCCTGATCACCCGCCTGAAATACCTGCGCAAGCTGGCCGATGACACGCGCGCCCGCCGGGCCGAACTGCGGGGCAGGGGCTGAGCCATGGCATTGCTGCAGATTCATGAGCCCGGCGAAACCCCGGCCCCCCACGAAGGCGACACCAACGTCGCCGTCGGCATCGACCTGGGCACGACCAATTCGGTGACCGCCGTCGCCATCGACGGCAAGGCGGAAGTGCTGCGTGACGAGGACGGGCAGGCCCTGGTGCCTTCCGTCGTCGCCTATGCGCCCGACGGCTCGCCCATCGTCGGCGGGCTGGCGAAAAGCCTGATCGCCATGCGCCCGGACAGCGTCGTCAGTTCCATCAAGCGCCTGATGGGCCGGGGCATCGGCGACATCAAGGCCGTGGCCGGACACTTGCCGTTCCAGGTCGAACCGTCGGAAGACGGCGCCGCCATGGTGCGCATCAATGTCGGCGGCCGCAAGCTGACGCCCGTGGAGATTTCCGGCCATATCCTGACGGCCCTGAAGGAACGGGCCGAGGGCGTGCTCGACCGCGAGGTCACCCGCGCGGTGATCACGGTACCGGCCTATTTCGACGATGCGGCGCGCACCGCGACCAAGGACGCGGCCCGCTTGGCGGGGCTTGAGGTTCTGCGCCTGGTCAACGAGCCCACGGCGGCGGCGTTGGCCTACGGCCTGGATAAGGAGGCCGAGGGCCTGTACGCCGTCTATGACCTGGGCGGCGGCACCTTCGATATCTCGCTTCTGCGCATGGAAAAGGGCGTGTTCCAGGTGTTGGCGACAAGCGGCGACGCGGCGCTGGGCGGCGACGATTTCGACCACGCCATCGCCGAACATTTCCTCAAGGACTGGACCGGCGAAACGCCGGGTGCGGGCGCCGTCAAGCAGGCCATCGCCATCGCCCGTCAGGTCAAGGAAGACCTGAGCACGGCCGACAGCGGCACCTGGGCCCTGGACCTGGGCGGCGAGCAGCAGTCGTTCTCCCTCGACCGCAAGGCCTTCGAAGCCCTGATCGCGCCGCTGGTGGCGCGGACGCTCAGCATCTGCGAGGACGTTCTGGACGACGCCGAGGTTGCGGCGGATGACGTCAAGGGCGTGGTCCTGGTCGGCGGCTCGACCCGCGTCCCCCTGGTCCGCAGCAAGGTCGCCGAGCTGTTCGGGCGCGAGCCCTTGGCCGACATCGACCCGGACGAGGTTGTCGCCGTGGGCGCCGCGCTGCAGGCCGAGGCCCTGACCGTGGGCTCGGACACCCTGTTGCTCGATGTCACGCCCCTGTCCCTCGGCATCGAAACCATGGGCGGGCTGACGGAAAAGATCATTCCCCGCAACACCCCGATCCCCGTGGCCAAGGCCCAGGAATTCACGACCTATCAGGACGGCCAGACCGCCATGGCCGTGCATGTGGTTCAGGGCGAGCGGGAAATGGTCGACCAGAACCGCTCCCTCGCCCGCTTCACCCTGCGCGGCATCCCGCCCATGGTCGCGGGCGCGGCGCGCATCCGCGTGACCTATGCGGTGGACGCCGACGGCTTGATGACCGTCAGTGCCCGCGAGGAAACCACCGGCACGGAGCAGAGCATCGAGGTCAAGCCGTCCTATGGCCTGTCCGAGGACGAGATGTCGCAGATGCTCTACGACAGCATGAAGAACGCCAAGGAAGACATGACGCAGCGCCTGATCGCCGAGGCGCGGGTCGAGGCCGGCCGCGCCGTGGGGGCGGTTAAGGCGGCGATGGAGGTTGACGGCGACCTGTTGGAAGACGGCGAACGCGAAGAGATCACGGCGCTGCTGTCGGCCACGGAGGCGGCGATTGCCGGCCAGGACCGCGACGCCATCAACAACGCTGTTGAGAAATTGGAAGAAGGTACCAGGTCCTTCGCCGAGAAACGCATGGACCGCGGCATCCGCGCCGCCCTGCGCGGCGTCGATGTTGACCGCCTGGACAAGGCCGCCCACGAGAGGGACGGACAGCCGCGCGATTTCGGCCATGCGCACAAGTCCGCCGACGTCGGCGACTGACGAAACGAGGAATGAAAAAACCATGACCAAAATGTTCAAGATGACCTTTGTGCTGCCCGACGGCACGCCCAAGGAAGTCGACGCGCCGGAAGGCCTGTCCGTCCTTGAGGTTGCGCACCGCAACGGCGTCGATCTGGAAGGGGCCTGCGAGGGCTCGCTCGCCTGTTCGACCTGCCATGTGATCGTCGATCCCGAGTTCTTCGACAAATTGGAAGAGTCGAGCGAGAACGAGGAAGACATGCTCGACCTTGCCTTCGGGCTGACCCATACCTCGCGCCTCGGCTGCCAGATCGTCATGAGCGAGGAGCTGGACGGCCTGAAAGTCACCTTGCCCAAGGCGACCCGCAACATGATGGTCGACCGCAAGGTCTGATCCGCAAATCCCGAGCGGCCTTTAGGGCGCGACGACGATTTGCGTAAATCAATAAGCTCAGCTACGGCAAGCTGTCAGGGAGGGAAACATGGGACTGCGCTGGACCGACACCGTCGACATCGCCATCGAACTGGAAGAGGCCCATCCCGATGCGGATGTGGTCAACCTGCGGTTCACGGACCTGTGGAAGTGGGTGCAGGAACTGCCCGGTTTCGACGACGACCCGCAGAAATCCAATGAGAAAGTCCTGGAGGCCATCCAGATGGCCTGGCTTGACGAGCGGGACTGATCGTCAGCCGCTTTCCATGACCCGAAGCCGTGTCGGCGGAAAGCGGACGGTCACCGAAGTCCCCTTGCCGGGGGCGCTGTCCAACACCAGTTCACCGTCGTGCAGCTTCGTCAGGTTCTTGACCAGCGGCAACCCCAGGCCGACGCCCTTGAACCGGCGCGCGAAGGGGCCTTCCGCCTGACCGAACGGGCTCAGGACCTTTTCCCGGTCTTTCTCGGCGATGCCGATGCCCGTATCCGTTACCCGGACGAGCAGGCCACCCTCAGCGGTTTTTTCAAGGTCGACCCGCACGGCGCCGCCATCGGGCGTGAACTTGATCGCGTTGGACATCAGGTTGATGATGATCTGGCGTAGCCGCCGCTCGTCGCCGATGAACGGCGGCGTCGCGGCCAACCGGGATTCCAGGGCGATGTTGGCCTGCTTGGCCTCTTCCTCCATCAGGGTGACGCAGGCCTGCACGGCGGCGCCGATGTCGAAAATTTCCTCGTGGAAATTGACCTCGCCAGCCTCGATCAGGGAAATGTCCAGAACGTCGTTGATCAGTTCCAGCAGGTGGCGGCCTGATTGCCCGATATTGGCGACGTATTCGTCGTACTTCGGATTGCCAAGAGGGCCGAAAGTGCCCATTCCGATAAGGTCGGAATACCCGAGAATTGAGTTCAGCGGCGTGCGGAACTCGTGGCTCATGTTGGCGAGGAATTCCGTCTTGGCGCGGTTGGCGTGTTCCGCCGCGTCCTTGGCCTGGGCCAGTTCGCTTTCCGCGTTCCATTGCTTGGTGATGTTGCGTCCCGTGCCGCGATAACCCTTGAAGGCGCCGTCCTTGTCGTAGACCGGCTTGCCGCTGATCGACAGATAGCTGACCTCGCCGTCGGGACGGACGCGGGAATGGATGAAATCACGGAACGAGCGATGGGCCTCCAGGTCGGCGATATGGCTTTTCCAGGGCTCCTCCTCCGGATTGTCCCACAGGGTTTCCCGGCGCGACCGGCCGAGAAGCTGTTCCGGACGCACGCCCGATGCCCAGTAGAAACGGTCGGAGAAATAGGAGAACCGCAGGTTCTCGTCCATTTCCCACAGCCAGTCCTGAGACGCTTCGGCGAAATCGCGGAACCTCTCCTCGTTCTCGCGCAGGGCGGTGGTCACGGCGATCCATTCGCTGACGTCGCGGCGAATGGTCAGAATGCCGCCGTCCTGCAGGCGGTATTCCAGGACCTCGTACCAAATTCCGTTGGCAAACCGGTGGGCCGGCAGGCCCATGGCGTTGCGGTGGCGGTCCAGGCGAATGCGGATGAATTCCTCTTCGCGGCCGACCGCCTGATCGATCAGGCCTCGGTCCGTATGGGCGCGGACAAGGTCTTTGAACTCGGCGCCCGGGACATAGAGCGCCTTCACGTCCTTCGGCAGGTGCCGGAGGTAGGCATTGTTGACGAAAACCAGGCGGTCCTCGGCGTCATAGACCACGACCCCGTCATCGACCCGTTCCAGGGCGTCGATCAGGGAACGGATGGTGTGATCGGCGGGTCCGCCCGTGGCGGGCAGGGGGATGTTTTGCGAACGGGCATGGGCGCGTAGCCGCGCAAGCTCGATCTCCAGGGCTTCGATCCTGTCGATCAGCGTGCTTTTGGATAGACTCCGCGGGTCGCTCTTCCCTGGCATTTTGGCCTCTTAGACCTGCTTGGGGCGAAATTCGTATGTAGCCTATTTGCGGTCCGAATGACATAGATCGATAATGCAGGCCGTCGTTCCGGCCATAGAGGGGGCTATATGTCATTAAGCGAGACCATGCTGTTCAATACGTCCATCCCCTTGCTGGATGCCCTGGCGCTGGCTTGGTTCCTTGCCGGGGCAGTGCTCTATACGGCGCTCGCCGACCAGATCGCCTGGGGCAAACGGCCGATGGCGGTGGTGCTGCACGATTACCGCCTGCGCTGGATGGAACGCATGTTGGAGCGCGACAACCGCATGGCCGACGTGCAGATCGTCAATTCCTACATCCGTTCGGGCAGCCTGTTCATCTCCACGACCCTTCTTGTTCTGGCCGGGATCGTCGCCTTGCTGGGCCAGATCGAGGACCTGCGCGTCATCATCCATGACGTGTCCATGGCCCAGCCGGCGTCCCGCAGGCTCATGGAATTCCGCGTGTTCATCCTGGTCCTGGTGTTCGTTTATGCCTTCTTCAAGTTCGCCTGGTGCCTGCGCCAGTTCAATTACACCCTGGTGATGATCGGCGCCGCCCCCCATGCGGGACAGTGCGACGCCGCGATCTCGGCCCAGTTTCCGCCCCGCGCGGCGACGATCCTGTCGCGCGCCCAGGACAACTTCAACCGGGGGCTTCGGTCCTATTATTTCGCCCTGGCGCTGTTGCCATGGTTCATCCATCCGCTGATGCTGTTCGGCACCACGGTCTGGGTCCTGCTGGTGCTGTACCGCCGGGATTTCCGCTCCGTGACCCTGAAGACGCTTGATGAACTGGGGGCGGCCGACGACGGGGCGGCGGACGCGAAGTCCCTGCAAAAGCCCCCGGCGGTCTAGGCGGCCGGACCCGGGCACCTTGCACCGCCCGGGGAAAGCCCTATATTCCGCCCCATGAGCACTCCCGTGATCGATCTGGGCCTGGGCAAGGCGCCCAAGGACAGCCGCGTCGTCGTCGCCATGTCCGGCGGCGTCGACAGCTCGACCGCGGCCGCGCTCGTCCGCGAAGCGGGCTATGACGTGGTCGGCATGACCATGCAGTTGTACGATCAGGGCGAACCCAGCCCGGGGCAGAAGACCTGCTGCGCCGGCAAGGACATCTTCGACGCGCGGCGCGTCGCCGACCAATTGGGCTTTCCCCATTACGTCCTGAACTACGAAAGCCGGTTCAAGGACCAGGTCATGGACGATTTCGCCGACACCTACCTGCGCGGCGAAACGCCCATTCCCTGCGTGCGCTGCAATCAGACGGTGAAGTTCAAGGATATGCTGGGCCAGGCCCAAGAGCTGGGCGCCGACGCCCTGGTCACCGGCCATTACGTGCGCCGTGTGCAGGGGGAGGCCGGGTCCGAGTTGCACCGCGCCGCCGATGCGTCCAAGGACCAGAGCTATTTCCTGTTCGCCACCACGGGCGCACAATTGGACTTCCTGCGCTTCCCGTTGGGTGGCATGGACAAGGCGGAAACCCGCGCCCATGCGGCGCGCCTAGGCCTTGCCGTGGCCGACAAGCCGGAAAGCATGGACATCTGTTTCGTGCCCGACGGCAACTATGCGCGCATCGTCGAACGCCTGCGCCCGGAAGCCCACGATCCCGGCGATATCGTCGATCAGGCGGGCACCGTGCTGGGCCGCCACGACGGCATCATCCATTTCACCGTCGGCCAGCGGAAGGGCATCGGCATCGGCGGCATGGGCGATCCGCTTTACGTTCTCCGGCTGGAACCTGAAACCCGGCGCGTCGTCGTCGGGCCCAAGGCCGCCTTGGGCCGCGAAAGCCTCAACGTGCACGAGGTCAATTGGCTGGGCGACGGGCCCCTGCGGGCCAAGGTGCATCGGGTCGAGGTCAAGATCAGGTCCATGTTCAAGCCCGTGTCCGCCACCCTGTTCGGCACCGGCGACGACACGGCGGCCGTCACTTTTGATGAGCCCCAGAACGGCGTGGCGCCCGGTCAGGCCTGCGTGTTCTATCAGGGCGACCGCGTGCTCGGCGGCGGCTGGATCGCGCGTTAGGCGGTTTCGCTCAGCCCGGCCAGACGATGGCCACGATCATGGAAATGCCGGAAAACATCAGCAGCGCCAGGACGACCTGGTTGAACGATCCGTCGCCCAGGCGGCCGTAAATCCTGCGCCCGATCCACGATCCCGCGACCGTGGCGGGGAAGGCGATCAGGGCGACCTGCCCGACTTCCAGCGTCATGAAACCGCCGATCGCCTGGGTGACCACGGCAAGCAGCAGGATGGCCGTGTTGTAGCCCTGGAACACGCCGCGCTTTTCGTCCTTGGACCAGCCGCGCAGGGTCGCCCAGATGGTCGGTAGCGGGCCGGACAGGCCCGTCAGGCCGCCCAGAACCCCGCCGCCCAGGCCGACGATGGCGTTGGCCAGCTTGCCGCCCCAGGCCAGCTTGGGCGCCGATCGCTGGGCCAGGGTGAAGGCGCAGTAGAGCACCAGGAAGACGGCGAAGAACAGCTTGAAGCCCTCGACCGAAACCATCGGCAGGATCATCGTGCCGAGCGGCACGCCGACCACGCCGCCGACGATGAAGGGCAGAACCCGGGGCCATGAAATGGCGTGCCAGATCGCGGGCAGGGTGAAGAATTGGGAAATCAGCGAGCAGATGACGACCAGGGGAGCGGCGACGGCCGGTTCGACCACCGTCAGCCAGACCGCCAGCGCCGTCAGGCCCGTGCCGAACCCGGTCAACCCCGACACGAAGCCGCCCGCGAGCGCGCCGGCCAGGATGGTCGCCTCAAGAACGCCCATCGGAGGGCCCATTCAGTGTGTGTCGGAACAGGGGGGACGCGCGTGTTGGAAGCAGCATCAAGAGTCTCGGATTTGGAACTCTGCCGGGATGGCGGATGGTTGAGGGCGGGATAGCTCTGACACTACGGGGCGCTGGTGGTAGAGGAAAGGACCATTCTCACGATTTTTAGAAGGCCTATACCCAAGATAAAGAGCATCCGAGGTGCTCGGGGGTGAACGCCATTCCTGGCATGTTAATTGCATAATATTAGATTAAATGAATTGGCTGCGATCGTTGGGTAACCCGTGGTCGAACGGGCTGCTTGCACGCTTGAAACAAGTGGCGCGTGGCAATTCTTCGAGGCGTTTCAAAAGGTCAACAACCTATGGCGCAGATATTATGGATAGATGAGGCGGCATTTGCAGACGCATCAAGCGATAAATTCGTGAATGTTCAGTTCATTTTGATCGAGAGCATTTTGGCGTCCCTGGCCATCCTGGCCGTGATGTTTGTGGTTCTCGGTTGGGCGCGTCTGCTTCGGGCGAAAGCCCATATCGGTGCTCTTCTTGCGGCAATCAGCCTGTGCACATTGGCGGTTTCTTATCCCCTGGCACGGATTTTAAATGTCCAAGGCCGCATCTATAGGGATGGGATCGACAATTCGGGAATTATCGGCGGCCGGCATTTCGATGCTGATTGGATGTTTGTCGTTATGGCGACCGTGCTCATGTTCTGTGGTTTCGTGCTGACGGTCGTGACGTTGTTAAAGCAGGTCGATGTTGGCGAGGCACGAAGCCGTGCGCTCAATGATAGTGAAAGCGTTTTGGAATCGGTCTTTAACAACCTACCTGTCGGTATTGTTATTAAGGATGAACGCCACACAATCGAAAAGGTCAATCAAACCTATCTGCAGTGGTATGGAAAGCGGACTGAAGACGTAATCGGGAAACAGGCAAATCGCTCGGAAAGCTTTCTTTCTCGGAACGAAATCAAGGCGGTGAATGAGTATGAAAAGGATACGCTGAGAACAGGCAGGACCCATACCCGCCAAATCGACAGGGTGTTTTCGAATGGCGAAACGCACACTCTCCGTATCACAAAGTTCCCCATATACGGCCCTTCGGGGACTGTTACGAAGATTGGCACGGTCAGTGTCGATATCTCCGATCAGATCAAGGCGAAACGTGAAGTCGATCGTGCATTGAAACATGCCGAACAGTCATATGAGACGAAGTCGCGTTTTCTTGCGGCCATGAGTCACGAGTTCCGGACGCCGCTGAACGCAATTCTCGGATTTAGCGAGATTTTATCCGTCGAGCCTTATGGGCCGCTTGGAGACGTTAAGTACGGACAATATGTCTCTAATATTTTTTCCAGCGGCCAGCAAATGTTGAGTTTGGTCGAGGACATTCTTGAAGTTGCGATGATCGAGAACGGCGATGTCACCATCGATATGGAATACGTTGATATTTGCGCAGTTATGGACGAATGCCTTGAGAAGTTCAGAAAAATGGCGCGGGACAAAGGTGTCGAGGTGACCGTAAAGGCCCTCGGTGCGGTGCCGCGCATCAAGGCTGATATCAGGAGCGTAAGGCAAGTCTATTCCAATGTTCTGTCGAATGCGATCAAGTACAACAAGTCTGGTGGAAAGGTGAATATCAGTTTGTACGCCACGCCATCGGGCGGCACGGCACGGTTCCTTGATACGGGAACGGGTATTTCACCCGTGGACATCAAGGGTGTTATGAAACCGTTTGTCCGTGGTGATGATAATCCCTATCGCACAGAGGCGGGTGTGAGATTGGGGCTGTCAATCGTCAAATCCTTTATCGATATGCAGGGCGGTGAATTGTCGATCGAAAGCACCTTGCACAAAGGAACGACTGTGATTGTTACGTTTCCGGCCGAGGATATTGAGCTTGAAACCGTGTAAGTGGCAGTCGCGCGATGTATGAATGCGTCGATGGTGCTTCTATCGCGTGATCATTCAGCCGCCGGGCTTTCGGCAGCGGCGCGCACGCTCACACCCGTGTCGTCGTCGGCCAGGGCCTCGCGGGCCTTTTCCTGCTGTTGCTGGCGGGCCCACATGTCGGCATAGCGCCCGTTCATCTGTAACAGGTCCGGGTGGCTGCCGCGTTCGACGATGCGTCCCGCTTCCAGCACCAGGATCTCGTCGGCGTCGACCACGGTCGACAGGCGATGCGCCACGGTCACCGTGGTGCGGTCCTTGGACACGGTCTTCAGTGCCTTGACGATGTCCTGTTCGGTCCGCGAGTCGAGGGCCGAGGTCGCCTCGTCGAAGATCAGGATCGCCGGCGCCTTCAGCACCGTGCGGGCGATGGCGACGCGCTGCTTCTCGCCGCCGGACAGCTTCAACCCCCGTTCGCCCACGGTCGCCTGATAGGCGTCGGGCAGGGCCATGATGAAATCGTGAATCTGCGCCGTGCGGGCGGCGCCCTCGACCTCGGCCGGGCTGGCGCCGGGGCGGCCATAGGCGATGTTGTAGAACACCGTGTCGTTGAACAGCACCGTGTCCTGGGGAACCATGCCGATGGCGGCGCGCAAGGACACCTGGGTCAGGTTGCGCACGTCCTGGCCGTCGATGGTGATGCGCCCGCCGGACACGTCGTAGAACCGGAACAGCAGGCGCGAGATGGTCGATTTTCCCGAACCCGAAGGGCCGACGATGGCGACGGTCTTGCCCGCCGGCACGGTGAAGGAAATGTCGTGCAGCACTTCGCGCCGGGCGTCATAGGCGAAGGACACGTTTTCGAACCGCAGTTCGCCGCCGTTGATCGCGAGCGGTTGGGCGCCGGGGCTGTCGGCGACCTCGGGATGCTCGTCAAGCAGGCGGAACATCTGTTCCATGTCGATCAGCGACTGCTTGATCTCGCGGTAGACGAAGCCCAGGAAGTTGAGCGGCATGTACAACTGGATCAGATAGGCGTTGACCATGGCGAAGTCGCCCAGGGTCATGGTCCCGGCGACCACGCCGTCCGCCGCCATCCACATGATCGCCGTCAGGCCGATGGCGATGATCGCACCCTGGCCGATGTTGAGGAAGGCCAGGGAGGTGTTGGATTTGACCGCCGCGTCCTCGTAGCGCGCCAGCGCCTTGTCGAAACGCCTGCTTTCGTGATCCTCGTTGCCGAAGTACTTGACCGTTTCGAAGTTCAGCAGGCTGTCGATGGCCTTGGTGTTGGCCTCGTTGTCGGTGTCGTTCATGGTGCGGCGGAACTGGATGCGCCATTCCGTGACGGCCAGCGTCCACAGGATATAGATGCCGATGGTCAGGAACGCGACCAGGGCCATCCAGATGCCGAACAGATACCACAGGATGCCGCAGGTCAGGATCACCTCGACCAGGGTCGGCACGACGTTGAACAGCATGAAGCGCAGCAGGAATTCGATGCCCTTGGTGCCGCGTTCGACGGCGCGGCTGACGCCCCCGGTCTTGCGGTCCAGGTGGAAGCGCAGGCTGAGCCGGTGCAGGTGGCGGAAGGTTTTCAGGCCGGCCTGGCGGATGGCGCGCTGGGCGACCTTGGCGAACACGGCATCGCGCAGTTCGCCGAGCGCCTGCGACAGCACGCGGGCGACGCCGTAGGCGATCAGGATCATGATCGGCACGGCGATCACGGCCCCCTGCTTCACGTCCAGCGCATCGATCGCCTGCTTGTAGACATAGGGGACGGCGACGCTGGCCCCCTTCGCCGCCGCCAGGAAGATCATGGCGAGTACGACGCGCAAGCGCAGCGCCTGTTCTCCGGCGGGCCACAGGTAGGGCGCCAGGGTCTTGATGGTCTGCCAGTCGTTCCGGCGGGGGGTGTCGGCGGGGGTCGCGTGGTCGCGCCGCATGAGGGATGTCGTCCTGAAAAAGAAGCCGATTTATATAGTTGGGTTTGCATCGCTGGATCGCAAGCGGCGATGTCGACTAAAGTCATATAAGTCGCGCTGAATAATCCGTGTATAAGCCGGGACAAATGTATGGAGCGCCAAATAACGCGCCACGCAATCGTGTTCAGGTGTTCAGGTTTTTGTCAGCTTAAGCTGTAGGATTGCCCTGGGGGGCAAAAGTTTGGATAGTGGTTCATGAGCCTTGAAACGAGTTGGGAAAATACCCCGGCATCCGCCGGTCACAAAACATCGATGAGCGACGGATACGATTTCAGCGCATTGCGGATCTTGGTCGTGGACGACAGTTTCCACATGCGGGAACTCGTGCGCACGTTCCTGGAAGGATTCGGGATCAAGGAAGTCACGGTGTCGTCGGATGCCGAGGAAGCCTACGACATTGTGGTCGGCACGGATCCGGACTTGATCATCACCGATTGGAACATGGCGCCTGTGTCGGGGCTGGAATTCGTCGAACGCATCCGCAAGGGGGCCAACGTGCCCAACCGGTTCGTGCCGATCATCATGCTGACCGGCTATACGGAAATGAAGCGGGTCGAGGAAGCGCGCGACGCCGGCATCAATTCGTTTCTGGCCAAACCGATCTCGGCGTCATCGCTGTACAAGCGGCTGGTCACCTCGGTGCAGGACAAGCGCCAGTACGTGGAATCCACGGGCGGCTATTTCGGCCCGGACCGCCGGTCGCCCAAGCGGCGGGATTTCCGCGGCAAGGAACGGCGCGACAGGGAATAAGATAGGACCATGTCTGAAACCCGTTTCCTGAAACCGCAGAAACACATCAGCCAGAAGGTGCGCTCCGGCGGGCCGTCCATGGAACAGGCGATCCTGCAGGCGGTGAACGCCGCCGACGACCTGATCGGGCAGTACCAGGGTTGGGCCGTGGACGATCTCGAAGCGCTCTGGCAGTCATTCGTCGAGACTTCGCGGTCCGGGCGGGCGGACCCGCTGCGGCTCAAGCAACTTTACGACATGACCCACGAGGCCCGCGGCCAGGGCGGCAGCTTCGGCTTTCCCCTGATCTCCGTGGTCGGCGATTCGATGTGCAAGTACCTGGACGGGCGGCCGCGCCTCAAGGCCCGCGACCTCGACGTCATCCGCGTCCATATCATGGCCATGAAGGCGGTGTTCCGGCAGGGCCTGAAAGGCCACCAGGGCGCCCTGAGCAAGGAACTGCACGAACTTCTCGGCATGTTCCGCGCCAAGGTCGCGCAGCAGCAGGCCGGCTGACGCCGGCCCGCCACCGCATCCTCAAGAAACTATTCTAGAATTCGGCCCGTTCAAGGAAGCCGGTCTGCGCCACATGGGCGTCGAAGATCAGGTAGTCGCGCACCTTGTAGCGGCGCGCCAGTTCCCGTTCGGCGGCCTTGAAGGGGTTTTCGCCGCGCCGGGCGGCGAAGGTCCGCGTCATGCGGCGGCCGAGTGCCTGGTTCTTCAGAACGGGATAATAGGTGACCTCGACCGTTTCCCGGTCGGGCTGGGGAATGTCCGTCTCCGAACCGGCGTCCGGCTGCGGAACGGCGTGGGCGTGGCGGTGGGCGGTCATGTCAAACTCCAATCTGGCTCCGAGAATGTTCTTATTTTGTACTCATGTCAAGAGCCTGTGGATAACTACGCCTGCGGGGACCCATATTCAATAGGCCTTAAGTATGTATATCCTCAGTATAGGGTGTATGTGGTTTATTTATGACACACTGACACAATATATTGTGTTTATGCGGGGGGCGGGGGCATGGGCTGCCGAAACCGCATGCCTCGCGGCCGGCCGGCTGCGGTGGCGTGGCGCGGCGGCGGGCTGATTCCGTCGCCGGAACGGGCGGATTCGCGGGTTTTGGCTATTGCGGCGGGGTGTTTCGGGCCGCGTGCGTCAGGCGGTCGACCGCTTCCGGATGGGGATCGTAGGCCCCGGTGCGGATGTAGTGACCGATGGTCGGGCAGAGCCGCGTGACGAAGGCGTCCCGCGGCATGGCGTCGTGGGTCTGGCGGGCGCTGTCCCGGCCGGGGGCCAGGCGGTTGAGGATCCGCGCCGCGTCGGTGATGAGCGCGGCGTGGCGAGCCTGCCACCGCACGATGTCGCGGCGCATGTCGGCACTGCAATCGCGCTGGGCGCGGGTCAGAATGCTGTCGTAGCTGTCGATCATCGCCGCGTAGACGAAGGCCTTCTGCGTGTCGCTCAGGCGGATGGTCTCGGGCACGCGGCCGTCCGGCATCAGGGTCAGCTTGGCCGGGATGCCGCGCCGGGTGAATTGGGCCGGGTTCCAGTCATAGGCTGCCGCCGTGCCGTCGGTCTCCAAGGCCGCGCCGGATGCGGCCGGCGGTGGCGTCTCAACCACCGCGCGGTCACTCTCACCCGGCAGTATGAACACGCGGACGGCGACAAGAAACATGATGCTGGCGAGGAGAAATCGTTCGAGCGGAGACATGCCCGCACTTTAACGGATTGGCCGGTTGGGCCAAGCTATTCCCACTCGATGGTGCCGGGCGGCTTCGAGGTCACGTCGTAGACGACGCGGTTGATGCCCTTGACCTCGTTGATGATGCGGTTGGCCGTGCGGCCGAGGAATTCGTGGTCGAAGGGGTAGTAGTCCGCCGTCATGCCGTCGGTCGAGGTCACGGCGCGCAGCGCGCAGACGAAATCATAGGTCCGGGCGTCGCCCATCACGCCCACGGTCTGCACCGGTAACAGCACGGCAAAGGCCTGCCAGATGGTGTCGTACAGCCCGGCGTTGCGGATTTCTTCCAGATAGATCACGTCGGCCTTGCGCAGGATGTCGAGCTTGTCGCGCGAAATCGCACCCGGAATGCGGATCGCCAGGCCCGGCCCCGGGAAGGGATGGCGGCCGACGAAGGTTTCCGGCAGGCCCAATTCGCGGCCCAGGGCCCGGACTTCATCCTTGAACAGTTCGCGCAAGGGTTCGACCAGGGCCATGTCCATGCGTTCCGGCAGGCCGCCCACGTTGTGGTGGGACTTGATGGTGACGCTGGGTCCGCCCGTGAACGAGACGCTTTCGATGACGTCGGGATAGAGCGTGCCCTGGGCCAGGACCTAGGCTCCGCGGAGGAGCTTGGCCTCGTCCTAGAACACGTCGCTGAACATCTTGCCGTTGGTCTTGCGCTTTACCTCGGGGGCAGTGACGCCGTCCAGTTCGCCCAGGAACAGGTCGCTGGCGTCGCGGTGGACGAGGGGGATGTTGTAGGTGTCGCGGAACAGGGAGACGACCTGATCGGCCTCGCCCTCGCGCATCAGGCCGTGGTCGACGAACACGCAGGTCAGCTGGTCGCCGATGGCTTCATGCAGCAGCACGGCGACGACCGATGAATCGACGCCGCCCGACAGGCCGCAGATCACCCGGCCCTGGCCGACCTGATCGCGGACCTTCTGGATCGCCTCGTCCTTGAACGCGGCCATGGTCCAGTCGCCGGCGCAGCCGGCGATGTTGTGCACGAAATTGGCCAGCAGCTTGGCCCCGTCGGGGGTGTGCACGACCTCGGGGTGGAACTGCACGCCGAACATGCGCCCGCTGTCGTGGGCGATGGCGGCGAAGGGCGAGCCGTCGGACACGGCCACGGGGCGGAAGCCGTCCGGCACGCGGATGATCTTGTCGCCGTGGCTCATCCATACCTGATGCTTTTCGCCCTTGGTCCAGACGCCCGCGAACAGGGGACAGTCCTCGGTCACCTGGATGAAGGCGCGGCCGAATTCACGGTGGCTGGAGGCTTCGACCTCGCCGCCGGTCTGGGCGACCATGGTCTGCTCGCCATAACAGATGCCGAGCACGGGCAGGTCGCCCACGGCCGAGGCTGCGTCGAACAGGGCCTGGGGCGCCCTGGGCGTGGTCTGCTCATGGACGGAGGCCGGGCCGCCCGACAGTATCACGCCCTTGGGGCCGAAGGCCTGGATGAAGGCCTCGTCGACGCTGTTGAAGGGGTGGATTTCGCAGTAGACGCCCGATTCCCGGACCCGGCGCGCTATCAATTGCGTCACCTGAGAGCCGAAATCGACGATCAGGATTTTTTCCGCGTGAAGATCGCTTTGGGATGCCTGGGACATGGGGTGCTTCTATCGCGATCCACCCCCCGAGTCACGCCCCGAGATGTCCCGATACAAAGGAAAAATCCGCACAAAACCCGGCGGCGGCGGGACCTTCGCCTACATGCGCGCCAGACGGGCGCAACTGGTCGGCCGGTCGCCCACGCCCTGGTCGCCCGCGGCCATGAACACGCGATCGACCACGCGGCTGCCGAGCACGCCGTTGACGCGGTCGGCGAGCTGCTTGTCGAGGCCCGACGCCGCGACGTTCGGCCAGGAGAACGTGCCCCGGATATTGGCCCGCATGAAGGTCGTGACTTCGTATTGGATACGGGCCAGATCCCGGCAGAACTGGACACCGGCCTGCTTGTCGTTGACCCGAAATGCGACGGAAATTGGCACCAGCGCCGACGATCCGCCCTGATAATCCACCCGCGCCAGATAGGGCGAGACCTGCATGTCGTAGACATGCCCGGGGACCGCCGATTGCGATCCCACACCACTCACTGTGCCGCCTGGGCCGAGAACCCACACGGCGGCCACCGCCGCCGATGTCGTCACGCCCATGGCCGCCCCTGCTATATAGAGGTTCACCTGTCGCTCCCCAATTCTCCATGTCCCTCCCTATGCATTTGGTGGAGGGTTATGGTTAATATTACCACTTAATCATCTAACATGCGGTGCCCTTTTTTGCGGTTGTGCCGCGGATTTCTGTAAATTCCTGAAAACAGGACCATATATTTTTCTCGCCTGTGCCGGCGTGTCACCGTCGTTAACGGAATCGACACCAGGGCGGCGGAAAATCGTCATTGACGGGAGTGAGGCAATGAAACGGTTTGGACCTTCATCAGGTGCTTGTCTGGCCGGTTTGGCGGCCGCCGCCATCGTAACCGCCGCCGCCGGTGCAGGGGCGCAGACGCCGGCCCCGCCGCCGGCCGGCCAGGCCGCCGCCGAACCGGCAACGCCCAAGGCGCGGATCACGAAACGGGACTGCCGCCGCGTGCTGCGTCATCAGTCCAGCGGCGACGTCGCCTACAAGCCCGGCGTCGACGCGCGCGGCAAGGCCGTGGCCCCGGCGGACCTGTCGGGCGGCTTCCAGATGGTTCTGCCGGACGTCTACGAATTCAACGTGACCAAGGACCTGACGTCGTACCTGGGCAGCGCCGAGGACCAATTGGCCGCCGACAAGGCGACGGCCCTGGCGGCCGAGAAATCGGCCGCGGCGACGGATGCCGCCGTGTCTTCGGCGGCCCTGTCCCTGTCCGGCGCCCAGGATGCCTATACCACGGCCGCCGCTGCCGCCGAGGCCGCCGCGACCGCCGCCGCCGCCGCGCCCAATGACGCCGGTCTGGCCGCCGCCGCCGCAACGGCGACCGCCGCCGCGACCGCGGCGCAAAGCAATCTCGCGGCGACGCAGACCTATTACACCGCGACCCAGAACGCCGCCTCGGCCAATGACGTCTCGGCGGCGCTTGCCGGCGCCAATGCGGCCAAAACGGCGGCGGAAGCCGCCGGCTATACCCCTGATGCCGATGCCCAGTCCGCCGCCACGACGGCGGCCACCGCGGCCTCGGCCGCTTCTGCCGCCGATACGGCGGCGCTGGCGGCGCGGGAGACGGTGGCGAAAAGCGAAGGCATGGAACTCAACGTCGGCACCGTGCGCTTCAACATCAACACCGGCGCCATGACCTTCAACGGCCAGCCCCTGAACGATGCCGCCATGGGCGAGATGGCCGTTATCTGCAAGGACATCCTGTCCGGCGGGAAATAAGGACATCCTGTCCGGCAAGTAGGGGCGAACGGCGGCCCTAACCTAGTAACACTGCTTGCGTGCCTCGCGGCACTGGGTCTGGCAGGCCTTGTCGGACCCGCAGGCCTTGCGGCATTCCTTGAACAGCGTGCCGCAGTCCCGTTGCCCCTGTCCCATGCCTTGCCCCGCATTTCCCGCCACGCCGCATTGCATGGCGCAGGACGCCTTGGCGTCCGTGCCGTTCTGTTCGATGCAGTTTCTGAAGCAAACGTGGCCCGGGTTTTGTCCCAGCTGCGCGCCGTGGAAGTGCAGCTTGCCCGTGTCATGGGCGCTGACCGTGGCGGGCAGGGCAAAAATCAGGGCGGCGATGGCCAGGGCGGCGAACAGGCGTTTCATGGGGCGGCTCCCGTCTTTCAATGGCGTCGATATTTCATGGTAGCGCGGGCGGGCCCAGGCGGAAACCGGGTAGGTGGTGCCAGCCACGAGGGGGGTTCCGTCCGGCTCGCCGGGATTGTATACAATGACGATGAAAGGGCGGCCAAAACGCCCGCAACCGGCCTAAGCCGGACTAGGGAGGAAACACCAAAGATGTCCAAGCATCCCCACGACGAGTGGTCGCAGGTTCTGTTCCGTCAGTTCAAGGACGCGGGCGTCGACCTGTTCACCTATATCCCCGACGCCGGCAACGCGCGTCTGGCCGAACTGGCCGAGGAAGACAACGAAACCCGCCTGGTCCTGCTGACCACCGAGGAAGAGGGCGTCGCCATGGCGGCGGGCGCCGATCTGGTCGGCAAGAAGTCGGTGCTGATGATGCAGTCGTCGGGCGTCGGCAATTGCCCCAACTATCTCAGCTTTTCCAAGGGCGGCAATTTTCCCTGTCTGATGATGGTCTCCATGCGCGGCGATTACGGCGAGCAGAACCCCTGGCAGTACCCCATGGGCCAGGCCGTCGATAAGATTTTGGAGGCCATGGGCGTGGCGGTGTTCCATGTCGACCGCCGCGACGAGCTCGAGGCCGCCGCCCAGGCCGCCATCAACGCCGCTTTCCGCAACTGTCAGGGTGCGGCCCTGATCCTGACCCAGAAGTTCCTGGGCGCGAAGGCGTTCTGAGACCGTCTCGGCGGGGCCGCGGACGGTTTCGACTGATTAATGAGACACAGAGGGCACAGAGAATGCACAGAGACCACAGAGATATTCTCCGCGCCGCAGGCGCCGCTTTTCTTCTCTGTGCCCTTTGTGATTCCTCTGTGTTCTCTGTGTCCGATTACTAGGTTGCGGCGAACCTCGCCGCATGTGGGAGAAATGATCCTATGACTAAGATTACGCTGGACCGCCGCGAGCTTCTCGCCCCCCTTTTCCCGGACAAGGACAACTGGTTGTTCGTTTCCGGATTGGCCGGCTCGTCCAAGGACGCCGCCGGGCTGACCAACGACGGCCCCAATCTGTTCACCATGGCCGGCTGCATGGGCTCGGCCGTGGCCACGGGCTTGGGCATGGCCCTCTCGGCCCCGGAAAAACAGGTCGCCGTCATCACCGGTGATGGTGAACTGCAGATGGGCCTGGGCTCCCTCAACACGGTGGCGACCCAGGGGCCCGCGAACCTCACCATCGTCTGCATCGACAACGGCACCCATGGCGAGACCGGCGGCCAGGAAGGCCACACGGCCCAGCGCACCAACCTGGCGATGATCGCCCAGGGGTCGGGCATTCCCAGCGTCCTGGAAATCGCCTCGGCCGAACAGATCGCGGATGCCCAGGCCTTCATCCGCAACCAGCCCGGCCCCCGCTTCCTGTGGTGCCGCGTGCTCCCTGGCGACCCCACGGCGTTCAAACGCAACTTCAACCCGGCGGAATGCCGGATCGCGTTTCGGAATGCGTATCTCGGGGCTTGATCGTCGCAACCCAGACAAAGAAAAGGCCGGGCATTGCCCGGCCTTTTTGCGTTGGTGCAAGAGGAGTGTAATACAGCCATATCGTATAAGCTGAATGGTCTGCGTATATTACACCTCACTAGAAACGGGCTGTGTGAGGCGGACTATGATTTTAAAAAAGCATGATGATTACGATATTGACCCTGATGAACCGTGGCGGGGCGATAAGTTAAAGCGGCAGCAAACTGCCGAATACCTCACGCCTATAATTGCGAGCATCGATCAACCGTTCGTCATCAGCTTAAATGCTGAATACGGGATGGGAAAAACAGATTTTGTCCGACGTTGGCAGCATGACCTGAATAATCGTGGCTTCAAAACTGCCTACTTCAATGCATGGGAGAGCGATTTTTCCGAGAATGCCCTTGCTGCGTTCATGTCTTCTCTAAAGTCCCAACTGATTAGGCAAACCAAGGGCGCGATCCAGAAAAGCATAAAATCTCGAATTGGTAATTTAGCGAAAAAGTCCGGTGGGTTCCTAAGGCATCAAGCTGCCCCGATGCTCGCTCGTGCTGCAGTCCGAAAATTCCTTGGTGAAGAGGAATTACAGGCGCTCAAGGATTTCGAGTTAAAAGAAGAAGACATTCAAAATCTGACCTCGGCATTGGCGATAGAAGCACTCGCTGCACAAGAAGCAGGCGAACGGTCAATGGTGTCTTTCAGGAATGAAGTCGAAGACCTAGTCGTTGATTTGACGAAAAACGAGGAAGAGCCCGCAAAGCGAAAGCTGATCATATTCGTTGATGAACTCGACCGGTGCCGCCCGAACTATGCTCTGGAGGTACTAGAGTCGATAAAACACCTGTTCTCCGTTCCTGGCGTTATTTTCATCCTTGCGGTCGACGAAACTCAACTCCGCGAAACAGTGAAAACGATATATGGGTCAGATATGAACGGCCCAGGATATTTTTCTCGGTTTTTCGACTGGCGTCTTCAGTTGCCTGTGCCCGACTATTATGCGTTCGCTACTTATCTGATGTCTCTATACGGCATTGAGGGAGCTTCATGTTTTGAAGACCCTGCAGTGGACAACGATTTCTCCAACCCACTTACGTTGGTGTCATGGTTTGCTGAAACTGCAAGTTATTTCGGCTTGTCACCAAGGCAACAAATCCGGTGCTTTACAGAGATTAATTTAGTCATACGGTCGGCCCCGGAGGGTCAAATTCCTTACTGTCCGGTCCTTGGTTTTCTTGTGGTTCTAAAAGAGATTTACCCAGATGAATGCCGAGAACTTTGTCTGCGACGGGGAAATTTCGCGAACTCTAGAGAAATTCTATTAAAAGCATTAGCCCCTTTGCCATGTCCTCTACTTTTTAATGGACCACTAGAGCTAAATTTGATTATCGATGATTGGGAAAAGGGAAAAGATCAGCTTAGAAAAGTTGAGGATATACTAGACGGTATAGAAGAAAATTTCGGGGGCCCTATGCAAAGAATGCAGCCGAAAGACCGGGCAAGGCATCAAAATCTTCGTTATGTCCGAAATCATTTGCGGTCAGCGGTCGGCGCCCCTGAGCCGGGCAGCTTGTTAGCAACTGTGTACTCCAGACTAGAACGAGCCTCAGTTATTCTACAATAACAATTGTGTTGTTTGGGGTCGCTCGCATCCACCAAAAAGGCCGCGCATCCAAGGATACGCGGCCTTTCGTCCCGGGGCTATCCCGGGTGCTAACTTGGTGGTGGACGCCAGGCGTCGCGGGTGACGGTCAGTCGTCGTCGCCCGCCGCCGCCTTCTTGTCGAGATAGTCTTCCTTGTAGAGCTCGGCACCCTCTTCCTTGAACTTCTCGCTCATTTCATCCATGCCCTCTTTCGCGTAGTCGCGGACGAGGTTGGTGATTTCCATGGCGCAGAATTTGGGCCCGCACATGGAGCAGAAGTGGGCGGTCTTGTGGGCGTCCTTGGGCAGCGTCTGGTCGTGGAAGTCACGGGCGCGGTCCGGGTCGAGGCCGAGGTTGAACTGGTCTTCCCAGCGGAATTCAAAGCGCGCGCGGGACAATGCGTCGTCGCGGGCGGCGGCGCCGGGGTGGCCCTTGGCGACGTCGGCAGCATGGGCCGCGATCTTGTAGGTGATCACGCCTTCCTTGACGTCGTTGCGGTCGGGCAGGCCCAGATGTTCCTTGGGCGTCACGTAGCACAGCATGGCCGTGCCGAACCAGCCGATCATGGCCGCGCCGATGCCCGACGTGATGTGGTCATAGCCCGGTGCGATGTCGGTGACGAGCGGCCCGAGGGTATAGAACGGGGCTTCGCCGCAGACTTCCAGCTGCTTTTCCATGTTGACCTTGATCTTGTGCATGGGCACGTGGCCGGGGCCTTCGATCATCACCTGGCAATCCTTCTTCCAGGCGACCTGGGTCAGTTCGCCGAGCGTTTCCAGTTCGGCGAACTGGGCCGCGTCGTTGGCGTCGGCGGAGGAGCCGGGGCGGAAGCCGTCACCGAGGGAGAAGGTGACGTCATAGGCCCGCATGATGTCGCAGATGTCCTCAAAATGGTCGTAGAGGAACGATTCCTTGTGATGGGCCAGGCACCACTGGGCGATGATCGAGCCGCCGCGCGACACGATGCCGGTGACCCGCTCGGCGGTCAGGTGGATATGGCGCAGGCGGATGCCAGCGTGGATGGTGAAATAGTCCACGCCCTGTTCGCACTGTTCGACCAGGGTGTCGCGGTAGATTTCCCAGGTCAGGTCCTCGGCCCGGTCGACCTTTTCCAGCGCCTGATAGATCGGCACGGTGCCGATCGGCACGGGCGAGTTGCGGATGATCCATTCGCGGATGTTGTGGATGTTGCGGCCCGTGGACAGGTCCATGACCGTGTCCGCGCCCCAGCGGATGGCCCAGACCATCTTGTCCACTTCCTCGGCGACCGACGAGGTGACGGCCGAGTTGCCGATGTTGGCGTTGATCTTCACCAGGAAGTTCCGGCCGATGATCATCGGCTCCGTTTCCGGGTGATTGATGTTGTTGGGGATGATGGCGCGGCCGCGGGCGATTTCGTCGCGCACGAATTCGGGCGTCATGAAATCGGGGATCGCGGCGCCGAAGCTTTCCGCGCCGTCGCGGGCCCGGCGCAGGACCTCGGCGGGCAGGCGCTCGCGCAGCATGTTTTCGCGGATCGCGATGTATTCCATTTCCGGGGTGATGATGCCCTGGCGGGCATAGGCGATCTGCGTCACCGGCGTGTCGCCGATGGCGCGGCGCGGGGAATTGCGCACGGGAAATTCGGGGACCAGATGGTCGTCGTCGACGTTGCCGTTGTCTTCCGGCTTCACGTCGCGGCCGTCATAGGGCTCGGTGTCGCCGCGCGCCTCGATCCACTCCTGGCGGATCTTGGGCAGGCCGGCCTCGATGTCGATATAGGCGTTGGGGTCCGTATAGGGGCCCGAGGTGTCGTAGACCACCGTCGGCGCTTCCATGGCGCTTTCGTGGACGTGGATTTCGCGCATGGGCACCTGGACCCCCGGCAGGGTGCCTTCGACGAAAATCTTGTTCGACGCGGGCAACGGCCCGGTGGTGACATCGCCGGTGGTGGGCTTGCGGATGACGTTCATGGATCAGGACTCCCAAGGTCGCGTTATCGAATGGTCGCTCATGCGATCCGGATAACCAACGGCGCCTAGGGAAAATAGAATAAGAGAGCCCCTTTGGGGGTTCCGTTCCCTACGCCGGTATCGCTCCGGATCAGGTTCGAAGGGTCACCGCGTTGTCCTCCTACGCTTTTGCAAGCTTCGGACGACCGTCGGAATCTCAGCCCCCTATCGGGGCCCCCCGTCGGAACAGGGGGAATCTGAGGGTTAACGCGGGCGAGGTCAAGGGATTCCGTCTTGGGCGGGGTTGCCTTTCGGCCATATCGCGGGGCGTATCGGATTCTGGTAATATTGCCGCCATGAAAAACGGTTTGATCGTAACGGCTTGCCTTTTGTTCCCGTTGCTTGCCTGCTCGCCCGACGGCGAGGCCGACAAGCTGAAGGGGCGCGCCTGCGTGATGGACGGCGACACGCTGATGATCGGCGGCACGCGCCGCCATACGAAATGCGCCGAAGGTCAGATCATCGATCTTTGGGGGATCACCGCCTTCGGCCTGGATCAGTTGTGCCCGCATCCCTCGGGCCGGATGGTGCGCTGCGGCCTGTATGCCGCCGCGCAACTGCAGGAAAAGGTCAAGACCAGCGAGATCCGCTGCGAGGAAAAGGCCAGCAAGTTCGGCGGGGTGATCGTGGCGCAATGCTTCGTCGGCGACGACGACATCGGCCAGCACATGGTCGCCAATGGCTTCGCCAGGGCCGACGCCGCGGCGACGGAACGCTATACCGGCCACGAAGCCCAGGCCAAGGCCCAGCGCCGCGGCCTGTGGGAGGCCGGTGCGAAGTAACCTGGCGCCAAGTAATCCGGCCCGATTATTCGGTCGCCACGCCCCGGGCCGCCCCCTAATATCCCCGCATGTTGTCGATCCGAAATCTTCACGCCCGCCTGGTGCAGGTCGACGACCTGGACCTGGAGGCGGGCGACTGCATCGCCGTCATGGGGGCGTCCGGTTCGGGGAAAAGCCTGATGCTGCGCGCCCTGGCCGACCTCGACCCGGCCGAAGGCGAAATCACCCTGGACGGGCACGAGCGCATGTCCATGACCGGCCCGCAATGGCGCCGCCAGGTGATGTACGTGGGCCCGGAATCGGGTTGGTGGGAAGACCGGGTCGGCGATCATTTCGAGGACCCGGAGGCGGTCACCGGCGTGCTCCGCCGCCTGGGCTTCAAGGCTGACGCCCTGACCTGGCCCGTGTCCCGCCTGTCGACCGGCGAGCGCCAGCGCCTGGCCATCGCCCGGGCCTTCGACCGGGGGCCGCGCGTGCTGCTGCTGGACGAGCCCACGGGGGCCTTGGATCAGGCGGCGACGGCGTTGGTCGAGGGCGTGGTCCATGACTTCCTGATGGACGGCGGCATCGTCATCCTGGCGACCCATGCCAAGGATCAGGCGGCGCGGCTCGGCAAGCGGCTGCTGACCATGAAGCAAGGCAGGCTGTCGGCATGACCGGCCAGGCCATTCCTCTGTCGACCCTCGACCTGGCCCTGGCGGCCCTGTTGCTGGTCATCAACGGCGGAATTTCCCTGTGGCTCGGCCTCGGCATCACCCGCTCGCTCGCCATCGCCGCCCTCCGCATGACGGTGCAGCTGCTGCTGGTCGGCCTGGTCCTCAAGGCCCTGTTCGCGCAGCAGTCGCCCTGGCTGACGCTCGGCGTGGTGGCGATCATGGTCGGTTTCGCCGGCTACGAGATCATGAGCCGCCAGGACCGCAAGCTGACCGGCTGGTGGTCCTACGGCATCGGCGTGTCGACCATGACCTTCGCGGCCATTTCGGTCACCTGCCTCGCCCTGACGACGCAGCTCAAGCCCGATCCCTGGTGGGACGCCCGCTATGCGGTGCCCATCCTGGGCATGATCCTGGGCAATGCGATGACCGGGATCAGCCTGGGCCTCAACACCTTGTTCAACACGGTGACCCGCGAACGCTGGGCGGTCGAGGCGCAGATCGCCCTGGGCCATCCGCGCGAGGTGGCGCTGCGTCCCTTCATCCGCCGGGCGTTGAAGACGGCCCTGATGCCGACCATCAATTCCATGGCGGCGACCGGGGTGGTGTCCCTGCCGGGCATGATGACGGGCCAGATCCTGGCCGGCGCCGACCCGGTGGAGGCCGTGAAGTACCAGATTCTGGTGATGTTCCTGATCGGCGGGGCGACGGGCATCGGCGCCGTCCTGGCCATCTATGCCGCCGTCTGGCGCATCACCGACCCGCGCCATCGCCTGCGCCTCGACCGCATTCAAGGAGCCGACCAATGACCGAGACCATCACCGCCCTCCGCGCCCGCCCCGTGGTCGTGCCCATGCGCCGGCCGCTGGCGACGGCGGGCGGCGCGGTGTCGGAAGCCCCCCTGGTGCTGGTCGATGTGGAAACGTCGGGCGGCATCACGGGCCGCGCCTATTCCTTCGCCTATCACGCCTGGGCGCTGAAGCCGATCATGGCCATGTACGAGGTGCTGGCCGAAAAGGTCAAAGGCAGGCCGCTCGATCCGGCGGCGGTGCAGGCCGATCTATGGGCGGCGTTTCGCCTGGCGGGGGCCAAAGGGGCGGCGGGACAGGCGATTTCCGGCCTCGACATGGCGCTGTGGGACGCGGCGGCCAAGGCCAAGGGCCTGCCGCTGTACAAGGCGCTGGGGGCCGAGGCGGCCGCCACGCCCGCCTACAATTCCAAAGGCCTCGGCATGATCGGAGCCGAGGCGGCGGGCAAGGAAGCCCGTGACCTGCTGGACGAAGGCTTCGGTGCCGTGAAAGTCCGCCTGGGCTATCCGACCCTGGAAGAGGATGTCGCGGTGACGCGGGCCGTGCGGGCGGCGATCGGCCCCGACGCGCCTCTGATGAGCGATTACAACCAGAGCCAGGAGGTCGAGGAGGCCATCCGCCGGGTCAAGGCGCTGGACGGCGAGGGGCTCTATTGGGTCGAGGAGCCGGTCCATTACGACGACTTCTACGGCCATGCGGCGCTGCGCGCCGTGGTGCAGACGAAAATCCAGACGGGGGAGAACTGCTGGTTCCCCGGCGAAATGGCGAAATGCATGGCCGCCGGCGGCTGCGACTACTTCATGCCCGACGCCGGTAAGATCGGCGGCGTCACCGGCTGGCTGGGCGCGGCCAAGCTGGCGGCGGCGGCGCATCTGCCGCTGTCGAGCCACCTGTACCCGGAAGTCAGCGTGCATCTTCTGGCGGCGACGCCGACGCGGCACTGGCTGGAATACGTGGACTGGGCCGCGCCGATCCTGACGGACCCCTTGCCCGTGACCGACGGCCATTGCCGCCCTACGGATAAACCCGGCATCGGCATTGAATGGAACGTGCGGGCCGTCGATAAGTATGGGGTGTGAACCCCAGCCTGAAAGCGCCCGCCATGACCGACACCATCGTTTTTCTTGATCACGGGTCCCTTGCCCCCGGCACGGATCTGCGCGCCCCCGATTTCGCCCATCGCTGGATCGACCATGACGAGACCCAGACCGGCCAGGTCGCGGCCCGCATCCAGGACGCGACCATCGTGGTGTCGAACAAGGTCAAGGTCGGTGCCGCCGACATGGACGCGGCGCCGAACCTGAAGCTGATCGCCGTCTGCGCCACGGGCACGGACATCATCGATCTGGCGGCGGCCAAGGCGCGCGGCATCACCGTGTGCAACGTCAGGGGCTATGCGGAACATTCCGTGCCCGAACATGCCTTCGGCCTGATCCTCACCCTGCGCCGCCAGATTCTCGGCTATCTCGCCGACGTCAAGGCGGGCAAGTGGCAGCAGGCCGGCACCTTCACCTTCTTCACCCACGAACTGCGCGACCTGTACGGCACGCGCCTCGCCGTGGTCGGGCGGGGGTCCTTGGGCCAGGGCGTCGCCGCCATCGCAAAGGGCTTCGGGATGGAGGTCGTGTTCGTCGGCCGCAAGGGCGACGCCGCGCCAGACGCCCCCCTGATCCCTTGGGATGAGGCGATCGCGACGGCGGACGTACTGACCCTGCACTGTCCCCTGACGCCGGAAACGCGCGGCATGATCGGGCTTGCGGAATTCCAGCGCATGAAGCGCACGACCCTGGTCATCAACACGGCCCGGGGCGGGCTGATCGACGAGGACGCCTTGGTTCAGGCCCTGACCGGGGGTCTGATCGCGGGGGCGGGTATGGATGTTGTGTCGTCGGAGCCGCCGCCCGCCGATCACCCCTTCATGGCCCTGGTGGGGCGGCCCGACTTCATCCTGACCCCGCACACGGCCTGGGCCGGAAACACGGCCCGCGAAGCCATGGCGGAACAGCTGATCCGCAATATCGAGAATTTCAAGAACGGGACGCCGGCCAACATCGTCTAGGCGCCGTCATGGCCGGGCGTGATCCGACCATCCATGGGGCCCCCGGGTCAAGCCCGGGAGTGACGGGGAGTGAGGAAAGCGACTTGGGTTTTAGCGGGGCGTATCCGTCCCCGGCCGCTTGGCGGCCTCGGTCGTGCCGGCGGCGGGCGGGTCCTGTGGGCCACTGCCGTCGGGCGGCGCCCAGTCGCCGGGCCCGCCGGAAAAGCCGCCAGATCCCATGCCGGCCATGCCCTCCTTGGGATGGCGCAGGCTGTCCGGGTCCTTGTAGCCGCCGAAGAAGCGCCGGATGCCGCGCCAGATCTTGGGCACCAGCCAGATCACCAGCAGGGCGAACAGGCCGAGGCCGATCAGGAAGGCAACCGGGTTGAACACGGCCAGCGCCAGGCCGCCGAACACCAGAAAGTCCTCGAACAAACTCATGCCCCAGTTGGAGAACGGTTCGGGCGAGGTGTTGATGACGGCCCGCGATCCCGCCTTGGCGGCGTGGGTCCCGGCGGCGATCATGCCGCCGCCCAGAAGGGCCGCCACGGTCTGCAATTCGTCGTTCATGAAATCCAGCCCGCCCACGGCACCCGCCGCCATGAGGGCCCCCGCCGGAATGCGGATGAAGGTATGGATCAGGTCCCAGATGGAATCCAGGCCGGGGATCTTGTCGGCGAAGAATTCGATGAAATACAGCAGCGCCGCCGCCGCCAGCACCCAGGTCGAGGACAGCACGGCCATGCTGTCGGGCAGGGAGATCACGCCGAAGGCGTCGAGCCCGCCCAGCACCAGGACGGTGGCGTAAAGGTTCAGCCCGCTGCCCCAGGCGGAGCCCAGGGCGACGGCGAGGGCGGTCAGCGGATCCATGGGTGGGTCATGCCTTCTCGTCGGGGATTTCAGGAAGTTCGTCGACGTAAAGGCCCAGGTCCTTCGGTTCGATGCCGAGGCGTGAGCACAGGCTGACGACCTCGATCTGCTCCGTCAGGTTGTCTTCGCCCTCGACCTCCAGGATGCCCATGCAGACGCGCAGGATGAGGGACGCCGTCTCCGGGTTGTCGGCGACGGGCTCGATGCGCCGGAACGCGGCCTCGCGCCCTGTCCTGGGATTGTCCTGGATTTCCGCCGTGTAGTCGTTGAACAGGTCGACGGCCTCGTGGGGGTCGAACACCTGCAACTGCTTGATGGCCTCGACGATCTGGTCCAGGCGCATGCGTTCGGGAAAGGTCACCTGTCCGTCGGCGGCACAGACCAGGGCGGCGGCCGACATCACGGCCTCCAGGAACGGGCGGTTCTGATGCCGCGCCATCTGTTCCCGGTACAGATCCGTCAGGGTGTCGAGCACACCAGTCATGCCCCAATGCCTCCGTTGCGTCCCTCGTCCTGAATATTGGCCGAGGGGTGGAGGCGACGCAACGGCTTAGGGACGGGTCAGTAGGGGGCGAGGGTCTTCAGGGTGCCCGTCAGGGTATCGGCGAATTCTTCCGCCGCTTCGTACATCACCCAATGACCGGCATCCTTGATGACGTGGAAGGGGGCGTCGGGCTGGAAGCTGCGGATGATTTCCCGGCGCTTGTCCAATCCTTCCTGACCCATCACCGTGATGTCGTGTTCGCCCCAGATACCGGCCATGGAGGCCCTGATGTCGGGCAGGGCGCGCAGCAGCCGGTCGGTCAGCGAGATGGGCCGCGAGCGGATGCGCCCGCGCTCCAGATTGCGGCGATGCAGGTGCACGGCCAGGTCATCGATATTGGCGGGGTCGCGCAACATAAGTATCTGCAGGTTGCGGCGCTGCAATTCGTCGATTTCGGCGTCGGTCATGCCGTCCTCGGCCAGGGCCGTGCCCTGGGGCGGCGCGTGCAGCACGCCGAAGCCGCTGGCCCCGACCATGACGAAGCTGCGGCAACGGCCGGGGGTTTTCGAGGCGACGACGCTGCCGATCAGGCCGCCGAAGGAAAACCCGGCGAGATGGAAGGTCTCGCCCGCGGGGACAAGCTGGTCCAAGCCGGCAACCAGGATGTCGGCGATATCGTCGGGGGATGTCGGCTTGGGCGGCGCACCACTGTCGCCGAAGCCGGGCGTATCGGCCGCCAACAGGGTGAAGTGCGGGGTCAGCAGCGGGATCGAGCGGTACCAATGGGTCCAGGATCCCCAGCCGCCGTGCAGCAACACGAGGGTCGGGCCGCCGCCTTCCCAGCGGTGCCAGATGCAGGGGCCGTTGGGGCCCGGCGTTTCGATGCGTTGAGCTTTGGCGGCAAGGGCCGCGGCGTCTTGGGCGAGAGCTGCGTGGTCCATGATGAGAGAATTCAGTCTTTCGGGCTGGGCTTATTCGGCGATGTGGATGTAGCCACGCTCGATGGCGTGGGTCAGTTCCTCATAAGCCTTCCGGGCCTCTTCGTAAATATCGCGGTACTTGCGCAGGTTGGTGATCTCGGCGTCGGAGGGCGCTTCGCCGTCGGCGACGTTGGAGATGTTGAAGGCCGCCTGCAGGTAGCGACCGCGCAGATGGGCCACGGCGCGGGCGAAGTTGATGACCCGGGGTTCGTTGATTTCGGGAATCATCGGGCCGATGATTTCGCGGTTGGACTGGGAAATCAGCAGTTCCGCCTTGCGCAGGAATTGCTGCTGGCGGCGCAGGTCTTCTTCGTAGGAACTCATGGCGTGCTCCCTTGGGGCTTGGATGTCTCCAAGAATTGTTAGCGGAATTATGGAGGGATGTCTGCATCCGGTGAAACCGCAACGGGCCCACCGGTCCGGTTCCGACGGCGCGACAGCGGCGCAGCATGTCAGGGAAAGGTTGGGGGCGCCTGGGCGCCCGAAGCCGTGCTGGCGACCTCAATCGGTCGGGTGCGGGCCTTCCAGCGGATGATCGCTTTCGCGCGGGGCTTCGATGTGTTCGGCCTGTTGCATCTGTTTTCTCCTGATGAACGGACAACCCGGGCCAAGGTTTTGAACCTTGACGCCGTTGCCTCGTCCGACGTCTCCGCCACACAAGGCATTCCTACCTTCTCGTAGCGTAGCAAGAATATCATAACGAACCGTTAAGTTCGATAATTAAATTCCCACAATACCGCATGGCGCGAAATTTTATATCGCGATGCGCTGCGTCGTTTCAAACAGGGGGCCGAATTCCCGGGTCTCCGCGAAGGCCGGCGGCAGGGCCAGGCCCGCTTCGATGCCGAGCCATAGGCGCAGCATGTGCCGCTTTTCGCCGGAGGCCGGTTCCGGGTCCGTGAAGGCGGTGCGGGCGTGCAGGGTGGTGAAGTTGTTGCCGACCACCATGTCGCCCGGCGACATTTCGAACGACAGGTGGAAAGCGGGGTCGTCGCAGAGCGCGTCCAAAAGGTCCATGGCTTCGATCTGGGCCTCGGTCAGGCGGGGGATTTCGTCGGACCGCTGGGCCAGGTCGATGTAATGGCGCTTGTACATGACGAACCAATGCCCGCCGTGGAACTGGAAGATCGGCAGCGCCTGATACCAGGGGCGGCCGGGCAGGGCCTGGCCGCGGGCGTCGAAATAGAACGGCTCGGTCAGCACCTTGGCCAGGTCGGGCCGGCGGCGGAGGATTTCGTTGAATACGCTGTGGGCGCTGACGATCAGGGACTTGCCGCCGCCCGTCGACTGACGCCGGCACAGCAGGGCGAAGATGTCGCCGCCGTCGTTGTGGAAGGGCTGTGCCTCGTTGGTCTGATAGGTGCGCACATCGGCCTGCTTTTGCAGGTTGGCGCCGGTGTCGCGGACGTCATGCAACAGGGTGCGGCGGGCGTCCTGGATCTGCGGGATGCCCAGATACTGGCCCATGCCCCAGATCATCCGCCGGGCCTGCTCCTCGTCCAATTTGTCCAGCCCCGTGCGCAGCAGGAAGAAGCCGGTGCCGAAGGCCGCCTCCTTGCGCAGGGCGGCCAGGTTCTCGGCAAAGGCGCCGACGGGAAAATCCTCGGCGGTGAGGGTCAGGGGATCGCGTCCGTCGCTGGCGTCAAGCGCGCCCATGACGGCGGCGCGGTCCGCATCGGACATTTCGACGATCCAGGAACCGGATCCGGCCAGCTGCGGGCCGGTCCAGCACGAGGCACCTTGGGCGGGTTGCAGGTTGTCGTTGGTCGTAGCAGGCATGGGCTTCCTCTCCCGTAGTCATGCTTTTGTATACAATGTTAATCTGATTTTCCCAGAACCGCGCAGAAAAATCCATCCGTTCCCGTCGATGCCGGCGACAGGCGGAGAAATGCGCCCTCGCAAGGGGGCGGCCCGCCGACGGTTTCGGCCCAGACCTCGGCCAGCGGCAGTATTCGGAAACCGGGGACCTCGGTCATGAACCAGTCGATCTGTTCCTCGTTCTCCTCGCGCAGCAGGGAACAGGTGGCGTAGACCAGCCAGCCTTTGGGGGCCACCAGGGACGCCGCCTGCGCCATGATCAGGCGCTGGGTTTCGATCAGGTGTTCCAGGTCGTCGGGGCGGAACTGCCATTTGGCGTCCAGGTTGCGCCGCCATGCCCCGGTCCCCGTGCAGGGCACGTCGGCCAGCACCCGGTCGGCCATTTCGTGGTTGGCCTTGACCCAGCTGTCGTCGCGGGCCGAAACGACCTGACGGCGGACCATGTCGTCGCCGGCGCGTTTCAGGCGCGGCGCCATGCGGTCCATGCGGTAGCGGGACACGTCGCAGGCGATCAGGCGCCCGCGCGGTGCACCTTTGCCGCCGCTGGGCCCGAGGGCCGCCGCCATGGCCAGGGTCTTGCCGCCGGCCCCGGCGCAGTAATCGACCACGGTCATGCCCGGCCGCACGCCGCATAGAAGCGCGATAAGCTGCGAGCCTTCGTCCTGGACCTCGAACAGGCCGCGCTTGAAGGCATGGGTGCCGCCCAGCCGGGCGCGGGATTGCAGGCGCAGGCCGAGAGGCGACAGGGGCGTGGGTTCGACCTCGATTTTGTCGCCGGCCAGCATGGATTGCACTTCTTCGCGGGTCGCTTTCAGGGTGTTGATCCGCAGGTCCACGGGCGCGGTTTGGCTGAGGGCCTGCAATTCCTGTTCTAGCCGAGGCCCGAAGATGGCGTGCAGCGAGGGGCCCATCCATGACGGGTATTCCAGGCGCACCCAGTCGGGCATGTCTGCGTGCATGGGGGGGCGGCCATAGAGGGATTCCACCAATTCCTGTTCCCGGTCGTCGAGGTGCGGCGGGCAGTGCCGGCTGCCTGAGAACAACCGTGTCAGTTCGTCCGGGGCGTTTCGTTCGTAAACCACCATCTGGGTGAGAACGCGGGTGCGGGGTGTCGAATCGAGCGCCACGCCGGTGCGTTCAATCCACCAGTCCAGGCGTGCGCGGTGGCGCAGGTTTTCATAGACCCGGTGCGACACGGCACGGCGGTCTCCGGACCCGGCATAGCGGCGGGTGCGGAAATAGGCGTCGATGACGGCGCTGGCGTCTTGCGCCTCGGCGGAGATCTGCGCCAACAGTTCGATACAGGCCTGTACGCGGGCGCCCGGCGTCATGGATCGCGCTCCCTGGTGTCGCTGGATTGTTGAAGTGTTCTTCTTTGCGCCAGAGATTACCCGCCGGCCCGCCCGGGGGCCAAGGGTTTCCATCGGCGGGGGCAGGGACGGGCGTGGATCGCAATTGCGTGAGCCCTGTTTGAAATCGGCGTTGCGCGGGGCCGTTCGTGGTATAAGGGCGGCGTTCCCGGGTGCGGGCGTCCGCACCCCCCGATGCAGGGGAGTGGTCTGACGGTGTTGTACCGGTATCTGCTTGTCGCGCATTTTCTTTTGGTCAACGTGGTCGCCCTGGGGTTCGTCGGGGCCGCCTATCTTCAAGGTTGGCTCGACCCCATCATCGATGCCCCGTTGCTTGAACTGACCGGCGTGATCTGTGCCGTGTTCGCCTACGGCACGGCGCTGGCGGCGTGGAAGGTGTGGCAGACCAGCCGCCAGACGGCCGAGGTCGAGAGCGGCCGTCCCTCTGCCGGAGCCCCGGCCGCCGCCTATATGGCCGCTCTGGCCGCCGGTGACGACCGGGAGGCCGACCGCGCGGCCCAGGTCCTGCGTCTGACCCTGTCCAACCGCATCGTCGTGGTCCGCCATATCGCCAATGCACTGGTCTTGCTGGGCCTGATCGGCACGGTCATCGGTTTCATCATCGCGCTGTCGGGCGTCGATCCCACCGCCGCGTCCGACGCCAACAAGGTCGGCGCCATGGTCGCGACCCTGATCAGCGGCATGTCCGTGGCGCTCAACACCACGCTGGTCGGCTCGGTCCTGTATGTCTGGCTGATCGTCAATCACCGCATCCTGGCCACGGGCACGGTGCGTCTGCTGACCACTGCCTTGCAGGCCCCCCCGGCCGTGGTCGGCGCCGCCGGGCGCCGGGCCGCCGAATAGAAACGGGGAGGCGGCACGCCGCCGCGCGGGGGGTCATGGAAGAACTCGACACATTCGACGACGAGGATACCGCCGGCACCGTTTTCCGGGACGTCATTCTGCTGGCGTTGATCGGCTTCGTCGCCATGGTCGTGATGCTGCTGCCGCATCTGCAGCCGCCCCAGAAAGAGCAGGAGGAAGCCAAGGCGCCCGGCAACGTCATGGTCGAAATGCACTGGCCCAACGACATGCCCTATGACGTCGACCTGTGGGTCAAGGCGCCGAACGAACTGCCCGTCGGGTTCTGGAACCAGAGCGGCCTGACCTTCAACCTGCTGCGCGACGACCTGGGCATGGAAGGCGACGCCACGGACCGCAATTATGAAATGTCCTACAGCCGCGGTGTCCCCGCCGGCGAATACGTGGTCAACGTCCATATGTACGGCCCTCTGCCCAAGGGGGCGGTCGTGCCGGTGCGGGTGGTCGTCAGCGTCAAGCGGCCCTTGGAGGAAGCGGAACAGATCGCCGCAACCACGGTCGAACTGCGCGGCAAGAACCAGGAGGAAACGGCGTTCCGGTTTCGCCTGGACGGCGAGGGACGCCTGGTCGAGGGCAGCGTAAGCAAGCTGCGCAAACCCCTGATCACCGAGTTGCACTGATCCCCGGGCAAGGAAACCGGCCATGGACATCATCTATTACATCTTCGCCGCAGTGGTCCTGACAGCCTTTGTCCTGGGCGCCCTCGCCGTATGGGCGCCGCGCCGGACCTGGGTCCGCTTCGTCGCCGTCGCCGCCGTCTCGCTGTTCCTGCCCTTGGCCTATGTCCAATTGATGGAACTTCTGTCGCGGCCCAAGCCCATGGAATATGCATGGTACGAACGGGCACGGGACAAGGCCATGGTGCTCGGCGTCGATTTCGACGAAGGCCAGGCCATCTATCTGTGGCTGCGCCTGCCCGAGGAAACCGCCCCCCGGTACTATTCGATCCCGTGGAACCCGCGCTTCGCCGAACAGCTGCAGGACGGATTGGAAGACGCCGTGCGGCGCAATTCGGTGCTGATCATCACCAATCCGTTTTCCAGGCAGGGCCCCGACGATCTGGGCGACCTCAACGTGGAAATCCAGCCGCCGCCGCAACCGCCCCTGAAGGCCCCCCAGATGCCGCCGCGCATCATCGACCCCCGGGAGTTCAAGATTTGAGGTGTCGCGAATAAAAGCAGCCGATTCAATACCCTGTACCTAAGGCATAGGGGCTGTGGCAGGGCTTTTGCGCGATAATGCGGGACCGTGTCAGTTGCAAAGGAGCACATCATGGCTGACAAGAAATCCGAGGATGTGGACGATGCACCCGTTCCCGATCCCATCGACGACGAGGTCCGCGCGGAACTCGCCCTGATCTATACCAAGGCCAACGATGCCCTGCTGTTCGTCAAGGCGCAGCAATGGTGGACGGTGGGTTCGACCCTGGCGGTCTTCATGGGGCTGTTCGTGATCGCCAAGCTGGTCGGGGCCAAGGCGGGATACGTCAGCGCGCTGACCGGCCTGATCATTCTCATGACCTGCGCCTGCGTCTTCATGCTGGTGATCTATCAGTTCTGGCAGCACAACGAACTTGCGCGCATTCAGGCCGTGGCCAACCATTTCAGCGCCACGTTCCAGAAAATCCAATCCATCAAGTCGCCGACGGAAGGCAACTTCCACCGCTACACGCTGCTGGCGTTCATGATCGTCCTGGTGATCCTGGGGGCGATCATCACCTACATGGGGCTGGATCAACTGCCGCGCTGGCCGCGCTAAGGAAGGCTCAGTAGAGCACTTTCTTGTAGCGTTCCACCGCTTCTTCGGTGCTCTCGTCGGCGATGGTCTGATCGCCGGTCTGGGCGCGCATCATCTGCGCCGCGGTCGGCAGGGCGTCGCGCGGAACGCGGGCTTCCGGGTCCCACAGGCGGGAGCGCATCAACGCCTTGGCGCAATGCATGAAGGCCTCCTGCACCGTGACCACCAGACAGGATTTGGGCAGTTTGCCGGAAACCTCGAACTTGGCGAGCAGGTCCGCGTCGTCGCGGATTTCGCCCGTGCCGTTGATGCGGAAGGTCTCGTTGATGCCGGGGATCAGGAAGATCAGGCCGACGGCCGGATTGGCCAGGATGTTGGCATAGCCGTCGAGACGGTTGTTGCCGGGGCGGTCGGGAATGGCGACCGTGACGTCGTCGAGCACCTGAATGAAGCCGGGCAGGTCGCCCTTCGGCGACACGTCGGCGCCGCCGGGCCCCTGGGTCGCGATCACCACGAAGGGGCAGAGCGAGATGAACCGCCGCGACTGTTCTTCCAGCCGGTGGAAGACCTTGGTGACCGCGCGGCCCTTGGGCTCGGGGTAGAGTTCACGCAATGCCTGTTCGGTTTCAATCCGGGCCATGTCGGATGCCTCAGCCTTCGGAACGGTAGTTCGGCGCCTCGCGGGCGATGGTGATGTCGTGGACATGGCTTTCGCGCAGCCCCGCACCGGTGATCCGGCGCATTTCCGGCTTGGTGCGCAGTTCCTGGATGGTGGCGCAGCCGGTGTAGCCCATGGCCGCCCGCAGGCCGCCGACCAGTTGATGCACGATGGTGTTCAGCGGCCCGCGGTAGGGCACCCGGCCTTCGACGCCTTCGGGCACCAGCTTCAGGTTGTCGGACACTTCCGCCTGGAAATAACGGTCGGCCGAGCCCCGCGCCATGGCGCCGAGCGAGCCCATGCCCCGGTAGGACTTGAACGACCGGCCCTGGTAGAGGAACACCTCGCCCGGGCTTTCGTCCGTGCCGGCGAACAGGGACCCGATCATCACCGCCTCCGCACCCGCCGCGATGGCCTTGGCGATGTCGCCGGAATACTTGATGCCGCCGTCGGCGATGCAGGGCACACCCGCCTTGCCGCAGGCTTCCGCCGATTCCATGATCGCCGACAGCTGCGGCATGCCGACACCGGCGACCATGCGCGTGGTGCAGATGGTGCCCGGCCCGATGCCGATCTTCACGGCGTCGGCCCCAGCGTCGATCAACGCCTTGGCGCCCTCGGGCGTGGCCACGTTGCCGCCGATGATCTGGGTGCGGTTGGACATCTTCTTGATGATGTTGACGGCGTCCAAGACGCCCTGGGAATGGCCGTGCGCCGTATCGACCACGACCACGTCGACCCCGGCGTCGATCAATGCCTCGGCCCGCGCCCGGCCGTCGTCACCGACGCCGGTGGCGGCCGCGACGCGCAGGCGGCCCTGGTCGTCCTTGCAGGCGTTGGGGTGGGCCTGTTCCTTTTCGATGTCCTTCACCGTGACCAGGCCGACGCAGCGATGGGCATCGTCGACCACGATCAGGCGTTCGATACGGAACTTGTGGAGAAGCCGTTTGGCCTCGTCCCGCGACACGTTCTCCTTGACCGTGATCAGCGGCAGGTCCGGGCGGTCCCGGGTCATCAGTTCGCTGACCGGCTGCTTCAGGTTCTCGGCGAAGCGGATGTCGCGGTTGGTAATGATGCCGACCAGCTTGCCGCTGTCGCGCTCGACCACGGGCATGCCGGAAAACCCCGTGTGCTCCTTGATGCGCAGGGCGTCGGCCAGGGTCTGGTCGGGGAACATGGTCACCGGATTGATGACCATGCCGCTTTCGAATTTCTTGACCTTGCGGACCTCGGCGGCCTGTTCCTCGGGCGTCATGTTCTTGTGCAGCACGCCGATGCCGCCGGATTGCGCCATGGCGATGGCCAAAGCACTTTCCGTCACCGTGTCCATGGCGGCGGACACAAGCGGAATGCCCAGGCTGATCTCGCGGGTCAGGCGGGTCGTCGTATCGGCGGTGTTGGGAAGAACGTTGGACGCAGCCGGGACCAGGAGAACATCGTCAAACGTCAGCGCTTCTCTCAGGTCGGCCATGCCATCCTCGTCTATGGGTTCGAGTTGGCGGCCCATCATACACATGCGCATGGCCTTGCCAAGCACCTTTGCGCAGCTGCAAAAAGCCCGGGTTTCAGCGGGTCTCAGGCTTCGGGATCGGGACGGAATCCGGTTGCGACGACGTAACTTTCGGCGGAATCGGCGCGGCTGGCCGGCGGCTTGGCATGCTTGACCACGGCGAAGCGCCGCTTCATGCGGGCGAGAAGCTCGTTCTCCGTCCCGCCCTTCAGCACCTTGGCGACGAAGCCGCCGCCGGGGGCCAGAACCTCGCAGGCGAAGTCGAAGGCCGCCTCGCACAGACCCATGATGCGCAGGTGGTCGGTCTGCCGGTGGCCCGTGGCGGGGGCCGCCATGTCGCTCAGCACCAGGTCGGCGGGGCCGGTCAGGGCGTCCTTGATGCGGTCGGGGGCGTCCGGGTCCATGAAGTCCTGCAGGATCACCGTGGCCCCCTGGACCGCATCCATGCCCTGAATGTCGATGGCCACGACCTGGCCGCCTTTCGGGCCCTTGCCGGCGCCGACCACGTCGACGGCGACCTGGGTCCAGCCGCCGGGGGCGGCGCCCAGATCGACCACCCGGCCGCCCTTCTTCAGCAGGCCGAACATGGAATCGAGTTCCAAAATCTTGAACGCCGCGCGCGAGCGATACCCCCGCGCCTTGGCCTCGGCCACGTAGGGGTCGTTCAACTGGCGTTCCAGCCACATCTTGGACGACGTCTTGCGCCCCTTGGCGGTTTTCACGCGGTTGTGCAGGCCGCGCCCGGAAAACTGCGTCGTGCGCGTTTTTGTCGTGCCGGGGCGGCCCGAACCGGACCGCCCGGACCCTGAACGTCCTGAACCTGTGCTCATTGCTTGGCGGCGTCCTGCATCATGCGGACCAGAAGGCCCTCGCGCACGCCGCGGTCGGCGATGCGCAGGCGGCCGGCGGGCCAGCGCTTTGTGATCGCCTTGAGAATAGCACAGCCCATGACCATCAGGTCGGCCCGTTCCGGCCCGATGCAGGGCAGGGCCTTGCGCGCCTCGCAGGGCATGGCCGACACCCGGTCGGCCAGGCATTCGATATCGGTGAAGTCCAGGGTCAGCCCGTCGACCTGGGAGCGGTCATAGCGGGTCAAGCCCAGGTGGATGGCGCCCAGGGTGGTCACCGTGCCCGAGGTGCCCAGCATCAGAGCACCTTCGCGGGCGAAGGTCTCGGAAATCCCGAATTCGGCGTCGAACGGGGCAAGCAGGGCGTCGACCTCGGCCACCAGGCATTGGAAACGGTCGGCCGTGCAGTCGGGCGAAGCGTTCTTTTCCATCATGTTCACCACGCCGATCGGCAGGGACAGAATGCCGATGGGATGCGGCACGCAGGTCGTCAGGTCGATCCAGCTCAATTCCGTCGAACCGCCGCCGATGTCGAACATCAGGGCCCTGGAATGGCCGCCGGTCAAAAGCGGCAGGCAGCCGGCGAGGGTCAGGGTCGCCTCTTCCTCGGCCGGGATGGCTTCCAGCAGGATGCCGGTCTCGGCCTGGACCTTGTGGAAGAAGTCCTTGCAGTTGATGGCCTGGCGGCAGGCTTCCGTCGCCACGTGGCGGGACCGCACCACGTTATGGCGCCTTATTTTGCCGGCGCAGACGCGCAGCGCCGAAATGGTCCGCTGAATGGCGTCCTCGCACAGGTTGCCCGATTTTCCCAGGCCCTCGCCCAGGCGGACGATGCGGGAAAACCCGTCGATCACCACGGGGCCGTCGTCGGACGGTTCGGCGATCAGCATGCGGCAGTTGTGCGTGCCCAAGTCGATGGCCGCAAAGCAGGGCGCACTGCCCTTGCTGCGGCGGCGATGCCGGTGCGGCGAATTTGCTTGGGGCCACTTGGCCATTGAGACTTCCAACGGTTCACTGCGGGTTATTCCCGCTTGACCGCCCATTCTAGTGATCAGCGCCCCCGGGTCCAACAATTCTATATCGTAATTAGGGTTTTCGAATACGCGACGAAAACAGCGTCTCGTCAGTTGCGTTCCCGAAAGCCAATCGGTATATAACCGCCTTGGCGCGACCTGGCCCCTCATATGGGGCGGCCCGCCGCGCTTTCCAATGGGGTGTGGTGTAATTGGTAACACGACGGACTCTGACTCCGTTATTCTAGGTTCAAGTCCTAGCACCCCAGCCAAAATGAAAAGGCGCTCCCCGATCAAGGGAGCGCCTTTTTGATTCCAGATGCCTTTGGTCGGCGGCGGCTCAGGTGCCGGCGCGCCGTTCCTCGGTGATCGGTTCGCTGGTCTGGCGCCGGTCGGGGCCGATGTAGCCGGCCGCGGCGACCTTCGGCTTGCGCTGGGCGGCGATGGCCGTGACGATGCGGCGGAGAAGCGCGTCCGCCGTCACCGGCTTGATCAGGATTTCGTTCACGCCCGCGTTCATGGCGCGGGAAATCTTCATGCGGTCGACCGAGGCCATGGTCATGATGATCGGCAGGTTGGGCGCAGGGCTGCCTTCGGCGCGGCGCAGGAAGGCCGTTAATTCAACGCCTGGAATGGCCTTCAGGTCCCAATCGACGATGGCCAGATGCGGTTCCTGGGTGCGCACGATGCCGAGCGCCTCGGCCCCGTCGCGGGCAAGGTGCATGTCGCGCACGCCAAGCTGGGCCAGGGTGCGGCGCGTCTGGTGCAGGAAGAAATCCTGACTGTCGCCGACGACCACCGACAGCCGTGCGAACCGTTCGTTTTGCGGGCTCCCTGGGCGGAGCCGCGTGTTCGAGATAATTCCCATGGACCTGTTCTCCTGTCCGCGTTTCGGCCCCCTTCTGGGACCACTTCGCAGAGGATAAAGCGCCAGGAATTACCAACTCGTTAAAAAGCCTTAAGGTTTACGTTGAAAGCCCCGGTCGAGGCGGGTTAGAGGACGCAATGCTTGGCGAAGTTGCCGGCCTCGTTGGCGGTCCAGTCGCCCTTGGGCTTGGCCTTCAGGTCGTCGCACCATTCCTTGCTGCCGACTTCGGGGCTGCAGGCCGTGAAAACGCTGAGCGCAAGGACAGCGGCGGCGACGGCGAGGGGAAGGCGGCGGAAAATCGAGAAAACCGGGCTCATGGACATGCTCCTTGGATGGCCGTTTCAGTCTGGTATTTATCCGTGGCGCGGCGCCGGAAATCAACGCCCGCATGGCGCAGGGCTGTTATAGAAAAGGCCATGACACAGGACCGTTTCGCCAAAAGCCCCCTTGGTTTGGGAACCGCCCGGCTCGCTTGGCGGGACGGCGTGCCGTGTTCCGCCGAGTTCGGGGACATCTATTTTTCCCCCAAAGGGGGCCTGGGTGAGGCGCGTCACGTGTTTCTCGACGGCATCGGCGCACCCGATGTGTGGCGGGGGCGGCCCCGGTTCACGGTCGGCGAACTGGGTTTCGGCACCGGGTTGAACGTGCTGGCCCTGTGGGATGCCTGGCGGCGCAGGGCGGCCCCGGACGCCCGCCTGCACATCGTTTCCGTCGAAGGCTTTCCCCTGGAACCGGGCGATCTGGCCGGCGCCCATACGGGGTTTCCCGAACTGGCGCCCCTGGCGGCGGAATTGCGGGCGGCCTATCCGCGCCGGGTGTCGGGGTTCCACCGCCTGCGCCTCGACGGCGGGCGGGTCGCCCTGACCCTGCTGTTCGGCCCGGTCGCGGACATGCTGGAGAAACTGACGGCCTGTGTCGACGCCTGGTTCCTCGACGGCTTCGCGCCCCGGCGCAATCCGGAGATGTGGAGCGACGCCGTGTTCCGCCAACTCGCGCGGCTGAGCGCCCCCGGCGCCCGCGTCGCGACTTTCTCCGCCGCCGGCGCCGTGCGCCGGGGGCTGGCGGCGGCGGGTTTCGCCATGGCCAAGCGACCGGGCTTCGCTGGCAAGCTGGAATGCCTGGCGGGACGTCTCGACGCCCTACCCCTGGATGACGGGGACGCTCCCTGGTACGCGGCCCCGCCTCCCCTCGGCCCGGGGGCGGCGGTCGCCGTGATCGGCGGCGGCATCGCCGGGCGGGCGGCGGCGCGGACCCTGGCACAGGAAGGCTTCCGCCCGGCCCTGTTCGATGCGGGCGACGGAGCGGCGCAGCCGGAACGGGTGCTGATCTCGCCCCGTCTGGCCGGCCCGGACGACGCCTACGGCCGCTTCATGGCCCAGGCGTTCCTTGTGGCCGAAGGGCAGGGGAGCCTGCCGCCCGCGTCGGGCGCCCTGCATCTGCCGCCGGACGGGGAGGCCCCGCGTCTTCAGGATTTCGCCGCTCGCCTGGGCTGGGACGGTGGGCTGGCCCAGCCCGTCGATGCGGACGCGGCCTCGGACCTTGCGGGAATCAAGACCCCGCGCGGCGGCATGTGGTATCCGGCGGCGCGTCTGGCACCGCCCGTTGCCGTCCTGCCGACGGAAACGCGGACCGCGCGGGTCGTCTCCCTGGCCCCCACCGATCCGGGCTGGGGGGTCGGACTTGAGGACGGCACGGCGGAACCCTTCGACGCCATCGTCCTGGCGGCGGGGCCGTGGTCGGGGGCGCTGGTTCCGGGCGGCATTCCTGGGCTGCGCGCCAACCGGGGGCAACTGTGCCATCTGCCGGCCACGGCGGCCTCGGCCCGCCTGCGCCTGCCGGTCAGCTTCGGCGGGCATCTGACACCGCTGACCGGCGCCGGGAACGGGGCCATGCATGTCCTGGGGTCGTCCTACCGGCGCTGGGATCTGGCGGGGCGGGGCGACGGCTGGCGCGGGCTCGACGCAGGGGACTTGGCGTCGGCCCTGGAGGGCCTGGCAGGGGTGTTTCCGGATCTGGCGGCGGCTTGGCGGACGGCGCCCCTCAAGGGTTGGGCGGGCCTGCGGGCGACCACGGCGGACCATCTGCCCTTCGTCGGGCCGCTGGCCGATGTGGCGGCATATGAAAACGCTTATGCCGACCTGCATCATGGGCGGCGGGGCGATTGGCCGACGGCGCCCTATCTGCAGAACGCCTTCGTGCTTTCAGGCCTGGGTTCGCGCGGCTATCAGACCGCGTTTCTGGGCGCGGAAATTCTGGCGTCTCTCATGGCGGGGGCGCCCAGCCCGGTGGACCGCGCGGTGGCCACGGCCCTGCATCCGGCGCGCATGCTCATCCGCCACCTTCGGCGGCCGCCGGCGCAGCGGCAGCGGGAACCCTGAGGCCAGGGAGCACGGCCCAAGGCCCCTCACCCTGTCCCTCTCCCCCGTGCCGGGGCGAGGGAACTCTCGCTGCGCAGATATCCCGCTCCCCCTCGCGGGGAAAGGGCAGCATAAATTCTCCCTCTCCCCCTTGGGGGAGAGGGCCGGGGTGAGGGGGATGGACTAAAGCGCGCGGATCAGCTTGCGCAGACCTTGTCGGCCAGGCGGGCCATGAAGCCTTCGCCCTTGGCGACCTGATCCAGGGTGATGAATTCGTTGGGCTTGTGGGCCTCGTTGATGGACCCCGGGCCGATGATGACGCAGGGCACCCCGGCGGTCTGCTGGAACAGCCCCGCCTCCGTGCCGAAGGCGACGGCGGCGTGGTCGTTGCGCCCGGCCAGTTGTTTGGCCAGGGTCACGACCTCGTCCGTCGGATCGGTGTCGAGGGCGGGAATGCCCGAAAGCTCCTCGACCTCGATGCCCGTTTCCGGCGAATGGGCCTTCATCTCGGCCTCCAGTTCCTGGACCACGGTCATGATCTCGGCCTGAAGGGCGTCCGGGTCGTGCTTGGGCAGATGGCGGAATTCGAAATCCATGCGGCAATGGCCGGGCACGATGTTCAGCTGCTCGCCGCCCTTCATGACGCCCGTGTGCACGGTGGTATAGGCGACGTCGTACAATTCGTCGAACGGGCCGTCGCCGGCGATGCGGTCGGCCATGCCGCGCAGGAACACGGCCAGGCGGGCGGCATAGTCGATGGCGTTGACGCCCATTGGGGTGAGGGACGAATGCGCCTCCTTGCCCTTGAAGATGGCGCGGAAGCTGCGTTTGCCCTTGTGGCCGACGCAGACCTGCATGCTGGTCGGCTCGCCGATGATGCCCATGACCGGGCGGATCGGCTGTTCGTTCATCATCTTGATCAGCGAGCGCACGCCGATGCAGCCTACTTCCTCGTCATGGGAAAACGCCAGGTGGATGGGCGTGGTCAGGCCGCGTTTGAGGAATTCGGGCACATAGGCCAGGGCGATGGCGATGAAGCTTTTCATGTCCGACGTGCCGCGCCCGTACAGTTTTCCGTCCTTTTCCGTCACCATGAACGGGTCGGTGGCCCAGTCCTGGCCGTCCACGGGCACCACGTCCGTATGGCCGGACAGCATGATGCCGCCCCGGTCCGTCGGGCCCAGGGTGGCGTACAGGTTGGCCTTGGTCCCGGTCGCGTCATGGACCAGCTGGCTTTCGACGCCGTGGCCCTTCAGGTAATCCTGAACGAAGGCCATGAGTTCCAGGTTTGAATAGTGGCTGGTGGTGTCGAAGCCCACGAGCTTTTCGATGAGCGGACGGCTGCGGAGGTCGGTCATGGGGTTATGGGGTCTGTGTCTATTGTCGGGGATATGGGCACAAAATCGGCGCTTCCGCGGCCAAGGTCAAGGACCGTCGCCGGAACCATCGGGCCGGGGGCCGACACCGACCCCGCGCGCCAGCTTCGGCAGCATCAGGCCCATGGTGACGCCGCGCAGGCTCATGAACACGGTGAAGGCCGCCCATAGGCCGTGGTTGCCCCAGGTCGCGGTGACGAGCGGCACGGCAACGGCGAAGGCGGCGAAGGACATCGCCATGCTGTTGCGCATTTCGCGGGTCCAGGTGGCGCCGATGAAGATGCCGTCGAACTGGAAGCTCCACACCGCGATCACCGGCAGTACCACCATCCAGGGCAGGTAGGCATAGGCCGTTTCGCGGACCACGGGCACGGTCGACAGGGCGTCGATGATGGCGGTGCCGAACAGCCAGTAGGCGATCATGAACATGAGCGCGAAGACGATGCTCCAGCCGGTCGTGATCTTCACCGCCTGGCGGAACAGGGTGCGGTCGTGGGCGCCCACGGCCTGGCCGACCATGGCCTCGGCCGCGTTGGCGAAGCCGTCGAGGGCATAGGCCGTGAACATGGAGAATTGCAGCAAGAGCGCGTTGGCGGCCAGCACCTCGTCGCCCATGCGCGTGCCGGCCGAGGTGAACACGACGAAGGCCGCCTGCAGGCACATGGAGCGGATGAAGATGTCGCGGTTGACGCCCAGCATGCGGCGGATGCGCGAGGTGTCGCGGATGCGATCCCACCGCCAGCGCCCGCCCAGTTTGGCCAACTGGCGCACGGCCAGCCACAGGCCCAGCGCCACGGCGGCGTATTCTGAAATGATGGTTGCCCAGGCGACGCCGTCGACGCCCCAGCCAAGCCCCAGCACGAACCACACGTCGAGCACGATGTTCAGCCCGTTGAGGAACACCTGGGTGATCAGGGCGGCGCGCATGTTCTGCACGCCGAAGAACCAGCCGAGCAGGGCGAAGTTGAGCAGCGCCGCGGGCGCACCCCAGATGCGGATCTGGAAATAGCTTTCCGTGAGCGGCCAGACGGCGTCGCTCGCCCCCATCAGCCAGTGGGAGACGCCCAGGATCGGCAGTTGCAGGGCGATCAGGCCCAGGCCCAAAACGGCGGACAGCAGACAGGCCCGGGCCAGCCAGGAGCGCATCTGATCCGCGTCCCCGGCCCCGAAGGACTGCGCCGTCAGGCCCGTGGTGCCCATGCGCAGGAAGTTCAGGGAGGAATAGATCACGTTCATGATGACGGCGCCGATGGCGACCGCCCCCATGTATTCCGCCCCCGGCAGGCGGCCGACCACGGCCGTGTCGACCAGGCCCAGGAACGGCACGGTGACGTTGGTCGCCATGATCGGCAGGGCGAGCGCCCAGACGCGGCGGTTGAAGCTGGCTTGGGTCATCGGTGGGAGCGGGCGGCGGGCGCCGGAGGGCGCCGGTCAGCCCGTCGCGACCGGGCCGGGATCGGCCCTAAGGTTGGTTGCCCGCAGGCGCCGGGACAGATGCAGCAGCAGGTCCTTGTAAAGCCGCCCGGCGAAGGTCTGGTTTTCGTCGATCAGGGCTTCGATGGCGTTGCGCGGAATGCTCAGGACCTCCGTGTCGCCGTCGGCGATCAAGGTGGCGCTGGCCCCCAGGCCGTCGACGAAGGACATTTCGCCGACCACGTCGCCGGGGCCGAGCGGGCCGACGAATTCGCTCAAATGACCGCCTTCGAACACATGGGTCACGCGCAGCATGCCGCGCGCCACCACCATCAGGTTTTCGACCCGGTCGCCCTGGTTGATTACCGTGTCGCCGCTGCCGTAGGCATGGCCGACCGCGACCTGCATCAGGGTCTCGCGCTCGTCGTCGGTGAGGTTCCTGAAGGAATGTTCCAGGGCCATGAGATGTCTTCCTTGCCGCCGGTCCGGCAGTTTTCGATGACTGAACCTAGCAGATGTTTCGCCGTCAAGGTAAGGCCTTGGCAAGCCAATCCTGAAGCCGGTCCCCTGGCTTGGCCCCCAGGGCCTGGGCGGCGGCGTTGGCATGCGTGATCACGCCCGCCCCCCAGGCCGAGGCGGCGTCCCCGATTCGCGCCGACGCATGGCCGACGGTCACCGCCGGGATGGCGCGCGCGTCCAGGGCGGGTAGGCGGGTCAGGCCCGCGCCGTCGATGCCGCCGCCGGCGTCGTTGAACACGGCGACGGCGGCGTTGGTCTTCAGGGCGCGGGCCGGGTCGCCGCCGACCAGCCCGCCGTGGGAGCCGGTGATGATGATATGCCCCTCATCCCCGGCGCCGATCAGGGAGGCGGAATCGGCGAGCACCACATCGGGGCTGCCGTCCCGGGCGATGACGCGGCGTGCCTCGTCGATTGGGGGCAGGGCGGTGGTCGGGATGATTGCCTGGGCCAGGCGTCCGGCGGCCTCGGCGCAGGGCATGCCGACGGCAACTCCCAGACCGGCTGCGGCCTTGTTCACGGTGGAAATGACGCCCCGCGCCCGCATGTCGCCGGCGTCGCCGATGCGGGCCGACAGGTGGGACACGGCGGCGGCGGCCATGCCGGTCTGGTCGAGGGCATGGATGCCGGCAACCCCGGCGTCGTCCAATCCGCCGCCGGCATCGTTGAGGATGACGGCGCGAAGGCCCGCCTTGGCCGCCAGATATCCGGGATAGAGCCCGCCGTGGGAGCCCGAGATGACGACGCGGCCCCGGTGGGCGGCGTCAATGTCGGTGATGGAGGGGAGCAGAAGGATCTCGCCGGTCATGGCGGGGAGTCTACCTCACCGCCGGGCGATGCGCCCGAAAAGCCACATGCCGCCGGCCATGGCGGCGAGGAAGCCGAACGCCTTGGCGTCGCCCGTGCCGAGGGCGGCCAGGGCCGGCCCTGGACAGAGGCCGACAAGTCCCCAGCCGACGCCGAACAGGGCGGCGCCGGCGATGAGGCGGCCGTCCACGGCGCCGGGCGCTGGAATATGGTTTTGCGAATCGAGGATAGGCGTCCGCCTGCGCCGGGCCATCCAGTATCCCGGGATGGATACGACGAGAGCGCCGCCCAGGACAAAGGCCAGGGTCGGGTCCCATTGTCCCGCGAAATCGAGAAAGCTCAGCACGCGGGCTGGATTGACCATGTCGGAGATCACCAATCCCGCGCCGAACAAGGTCCCCGCGATCAGGCTGACGAGCAGTCGCGCCATGGTCCTCAAGCCCCCATCACATGACGGGTGACGTACACCGTGGCCACGGCCACGGCGATGTAGACCGCCGTCGCGAGAATCGACCGCTGGGACCCCCGCGCCATGCCGCAGACGCCGTGGCCGCTGGTGCAGCCGCTGCCGAGCCGCGTGCCGACACCGACCAGCAGGCCGCCGATGATCAGCGCGGGCCAGCCCGCCGCGATGCCGACGTCGGGAGATGTCAGCTTCAAGGCGACAAACCCGGCGGCGATCAACCCCGCGACGAAGGCCGCGCGCCAGGCCAGGTTGGTGCGCTCGCCGTCGAGCAGGCCGCCCAGAATGCCGCTGATGCCGGCAACCCGGCCGTTGAACAGGGCCAGAACGGCCGCGGCCAGGCCGATAAGCGCGCCGCCCGTGAGGGCGGTGATGGGATCAAGGGGTTGCATGGGGTCTGTATTTAACACCCCTGGCCGGAGAAAACACATTCATTAATATGAATATCAAGTCTTACCGTGACGCCGGGTTTCCCGATGCCAGATGTACAGGCCGGTACAGATGACGATGCCCGCCCCCAGGACCGTGCTCAGGTCGGGCAGGACGTTCCAGATCAGAAGGTCGAACAGCACGGCCCAGCAGATCGCCGTGTATTCGAAGGGAGTGACCACAGCGGCCGGCGCGAACTTCATGGCGTAGGTCATGAGGATCTGGCCGAGCCCGCCGACCAGCCCGGCGCAGATGTAGAAGATCAAGTGTTCGGTCGTCGGCGTGATCCAGATGAAAGGCAGGATCAGCAGCGACACCGCGAAGCCCGTGATCATGTAATAGAACACGATCAGATAGGGCGTTTCCGTGGCCGACAGCTGCTTGATCAGGATCAGGCTGACGGCCCAGCACAGGGTACCGAACAGGGCATAGAGGGCCCCCACCTGAAAGTCCCCGGTCGGGTCCAGGGCGATCATCACCCCAATGAAGCCGATGGCGATGGCGGTCCAGCGGCGCAGGCCGACTTTTTCGCCGAGGAACGGGATCGCCAACAGGGTGGTGAAGATGGGCACGGACATGGCGATGGACATGCCGTCGCTCATGGGGATTTGGGAATAGGCGTAATAGAAGCTGGCGTTGCCGGCGACGCCGAACAGGGCGCGCACGAAATGACCGAGCGGCCGCGTGGTGCGGAACGACGTCGGCCCGGCCGCATAGAACATCAGCGGCACCACCATCATCGCGGCGATGGCGCTGCGGAAGAACACGGCCTGGAACGGCGAATATTCGGGGCCCGCCAGCTTGACGAACATCTGCATGGCCGCCAGCGCCCCGACCGACCCCGCCATGCACAGGATACCCAGCGCCAGAGAACGCCGGGACAGGTCGGTCGAAGGGGGATGGGCGACGTCAGTCAGACAAGGCGGCCTTCAGTTCGGGAACGGCGGTGAACAGGTCCGCGACCAGGCCGTAGTCGGCGACCTGGAAGATCGGCGCTTCCTCGTCCTTGTTGATGGCGACGATGACCTTGGAATCCTTCATCCCGGCCAGGTGCTGGATGGCGCCGGAAATGCCGACGGCGATGTACAGCTCGGGTGCCACGACCTTGCCGGTCTGGCCGACCTGATAGTCGTTGGGCACGAAGCCCGCGTCGACGGCGGCGCGGGACGCCCCCACGGCGGCGCCCAGGATGTCCGCGACCTCTTCCAGCAGGTGGAAATTGTCGCCCGACTGCATGCCGCGCCCGCCCGAGATGATGACCTTGGCGCTGGTCAGTTCCGGACGCTCGGACTTGGTCAGTTCCTGGCCCGCGAAGGTCGCGAGGTCACTGGCCCCTTCACCGGCGACGTCCTCGATGGCGGCGGAACCGCCCTCGGCGTTGGCGGCGTCGAAGCCCGTGGCGCGCACGGTCAGGACCTTCTTGGCGTCCGACGTCTTGACGGTCGCCAGCGCGTTGCCGGCATAGATCGGGCGGATGAAGGTATCGGGGCCTTCGATGGCGGAAATGTCGGAAATCTGCTGCACGTCGAGCAGGGCCGCGACCCGGGGCATGACGTTCTTGCCGCTGGTGGTGGCGGCGGCCAGGATGTGGTCGAAGCCCGCCGCCAGCTTGGCGATCAGGGGGGCGGCGTTTTCCGCGATTTCGTTGGCATAGGCCGCGTCGTCGGCGATCAGCACCTTGGCCACGCCGTCGATCTTGGCGGCGGCCTCGGCGACCGCGCGGCAGCCCGATCCGGCGACCAGGACGGTGACGTCGCCCAGCTGCTTGGCGGCGGCGACGGCGTTGAGGGTAGCCGCCTTCAGGGCCGCGTTATCGTGTTCCGCATAAACCAGGACAGCCATGATCAGATCACCTTCGCTTCGTTCTTAAGTTTCTCGACCAGTTCGGCCGCGCTTTCGACCTTCACGCCGGCCTGACGGGCGGGCGGCTCGGTCACTTTCAGGATTTCGACCCGGGGCGTGACATCGACGCCCAGTTCGTCGGCCGTCAGCTTGGCGATCTCTTTCTTCTTGGCCTTCATGATGTTGGGCAGGGAGGCATAGCGCGGCTCGTTCAGGCGCAGGTCCGTGGTCAGCACGGCCGGCAGCTTGAGGTCGAGCGTTTCCAGGCCGCCGTCGATTTCACGGGTGACCTTGGCCTGTCCGGCGCCCAGTTCGATCTTGGACGCGAAGGTGCCCTGCGACCAGCCCATGAGGGCGGCCAGCATCTGGCCGACCTGATTGTTGTCGTCGTCGATGGCCTGCTTGCCCAGGATCACCACGTCCGGATTTTCGCGGGCGATCAGTTCCTTGAATATCTTGGCGATGGCCAGCGGCTCGATACGGCCGTCGGCGACCACGTGGATGCCGCGGTCCGCACCCATGGCAAGGGCCGTGCGGATGGTTTCCTGGGCCTGGTCCGGGCCGATCGACACGGCGATCAGCTCTTCCGCGGTGCCGGCTTCGCGCAGCCGCACGCCTTCTTCGACGGCGATTTCGTCGAACGGGTTCATGGACATTTTCACGTTCTGGGTTTCGACACCCGTGTGGTCCGATTTGACGCGAACCTTCACATAGGCGTCGATCACGCGCTTGACTCCGACCAGGATTTTCATGGCTAAACCTTCTTATTCGGCCGCTCGTGGAGTCCCGGCGGACCCCCGGCCTTGATTGCTGCAGTGCGAGATATGATCCGCTGGATTTAAAGGACGAACCCCATTCCGTCAAGAAACGCCATTTCATTCCGCGATGCGAACGGCCGAAGGCGAAAATGCGCGAAAATCCGCGATGGGTAAAATTTTAGACTTATTTGAATAAAAACTACTTTAAATAAAAAATATTGCAGTCAAATTCAATTAATACGAACATTATAAGCGACGCAAATAAAAACGATTCGGGGACCGGACTGCGGCGTTTGAACGAAAGATGACAGTCATCATGGCCCAGAATTATTCAGATCTGCCCTATGGCGCCGGCCGGCCGATGGTTCCGCGCTATGATGCCCCCGGCAAACTGACGCTGAAGGGGCTTCTCCTTCTGCCGTTCCTGCCCGCACTGTGGGTGCTGCGCGGGTTCAAGCGCCGCCGCGACAAGGGCAAGAGCAAGCTGCAGATGGAAATTCTTCAGCTCCGCCGCGAGCTTGCGGGCCTGCGCGCCGTCAACATGGAACTGCTCAAGGGTAAGGAACGCGCGGAAATCAACGACCAGCGCAAGACCGAGTTTCTGGCCCGCGTGACCCACGAACTGCGCACGCCGCTTAACGCCGTGGTCGGGTTCGCCGATCTGGTGCGCCAGGAACCCTATGGCGAGTTGGGCAGCCCCAAGTACAGCGAATATCTGACCGACATCCGCGCCACCAGCGCCCACATGCTGGACATCGTCAACGACCTGCTGGATGTCGCCAAGATCGAGGCCGGGCGCATCGAGATGCGGGAATCCTGGACCGCCGTGCCGGTGATTCTGGACGATTGCCGGCGCCTGATGCAGACCCAGGCCGAAGCCTGCGGCATCGACATCGTGATCGAAACGCCGCCGGACCTGCCGGGGCTGTACTGCGATCCCGGCCGGGTCCGCCAGATCATCGTCAACCTGCTGTCCAACGCGGTCAAGTTCACGCCCAAGCGGGGCCACATCACCCTGGCCGCGCGCCCGGACCGGGTCGGCGGCATCGTCCTCCGCGTGTCGGACACCGGCATCGGCATTCCGCAGGACGCCTTGGACGAGGTATTCGAGCCCTATACCCAGATTCGCGGCAACCACCTGGTCAAGGGCCAGCAGGGGTCGGGCCTGGGCCTGTCCCTGGTGCGCATCCTGGCTGATCTGCATCAGGCGTCGCTGGGCATCGAAAGCGTGGAATCCCGGGGCACGACAATCACCGTCCGCTTCCCGCCGACGCGGGTGCGGGCGATTTCCTGAACGGCATCAAGCCCTGCCCGACGCCGATTGCGGTGGTGGCGGGGCGGGTCTAAGCTGCGGCGAGCATCCCGCAGCTTGAGGGTTCCCATGCCGCGCCTGTTCCGCCTGATTTTACCGTTGTGCCTGTTGCTGACTGTGGCCGCGCCGCTGTCGGCGGCGGAAACACCCAAGGTGCTGACCTGGGAAGGCCTGATTCCCGAAGGCCCGCCCATCGACAATCCCTACCAGTACCTGCCGATCGACCAGCAGGTGGAGTTGGAGATGCTGGCCGCCATCCGCTCCCAGGTCGCCGCGGGCATCATCAACGAAGTGCATCCCATGTTCGAGGACGCGCGGGAGATCGAATTCAAACTGCGCCAGGAAGGCATCGACGTGGATCGCATGGTCGGCCTGGTGCAGAAGATGCAGGTCGAGGTCGCGGCACGGAACAGTGAACTGGCCCACGACCTGGACGGCCAACTGGTGCGCATGCCCGGCTATGTCCTGCCGTTGGAATTCGAGGGCACCTCGGTCAAGGAATTCCTGCTGGTGCCCTATGTGGGAGCCTGCATCCATGTGCCGCCGCCGCCCATCAATCAGACGGTGGTGGTGCACCTCAACCAGTCCTACGCCGCCAAGGAATTGTACGAGCCCGTGTGGGTCACCGGGCGGATGACCGTGAAGCGGGCCAAGCGCGCGCTCAGCCTGGTCGACGGCAGCGCCGATGTCGAGGCCGGCTACACGATCCAGGGCACGCGGATCGAGCCCTATACGGAAAAGTAGGCGGCGCCGAGCGGCCGCCGTTTTCACGACCGGATTATCGGATGCAGGGGGCAAAGAGCGATTGCGGGGCAGGACACGTTATGATATAACATAACAAAACTTGCCGCCATTTACGCCAAATCCAGAGGAACCCCCATGAAGCCGATGTCCCTGTTGCCGGCCCCGCGCGCCGGATCCCATAAGTCCCGTTTCGCCACTGCTGCCCTTGTGGCGGGGGTGCTGATCGCCGCCGGGCCGGCATCGGCGGCCGAGCGCGGACACGGCGCCCATGAACACGGTGTCGGGCAGTTGAGCCTGGCCGTGGAGGGCACCGTGGTCGAGATCGAGATCACGGCGCCGGGGGCCGACATCGTCGGGTTCGAGCATGCGGCGGAAACGGAGGCCGACCGCGCCGCCCTGGCCGCCGCCGCGGCGCGTCTCAAGGACGGGGTGGCCCTGTTCCGCTTTCCGCCCAAGGCCGGTTGCCGGTTGGAGGAGGCGGAGATTCATTCCGCCCTGCTGGACGAAGCGCATGGCCATGAAAAGGGACATGAGCATGAAAAGGGGCACGGTCATGAGAAGGGACATGGCCATAAGGCCGAATCCCATGCGGAATTCCGCGCCCATTATCATTTCCGCTGCGCCGATCCGGCGGCGCTGAGCCATGTCGACCTGGGCTATTTCACCGCCTTCCCGGCGGCCCGCGAGCTTGAGGCGCGGACCATCACGGCGAAGGGGCAGGGAGCCCAGGAGTTGACAGCGGAGCGCCCGCGCCTGACCTTCTAGGCGGTTGATCCATTGGGAGGGCGGCGGAAACATGAACGGCAACGCGATCCGCCTGTCCGGCGTCCGCTTCCGCTGGCGCGCCGGGGCGCCGCTGGTCCTGGACATCGCGGAATTCGCGGCCCGGCCCGGCGAGCGGCTGTTCGTCCACGGTCCCAGCGGCAGCGGCAAGACGACGCTTCTGAACCTGCTGGCCGGCATTTGCCTGCCCCAGGAAGGGACGGTGGAAATCGCGGGCGAGGATCTGGCCCGCGTTCCCGGCCCCCGCCGTGACGCCATCCGCGCCGATCGCATCGGCTTCATCTTTCAGATGTTCAATCTGCTGCCGTTCCTGTCGCTGACGGAAAACGTGCTTTTGCCCTGCCGGTTCTCGCCCGTCCGCCGCGCCCGCGCCGCCGCCGCCCCGGGCGGGGCCGAGGGCGAGGCGCTGCGTCTGCTGACCCATATGGGCCTGGGCGAGGCCGCCGCCGCCGGCCGCGCCGTCGCCGAACTGAGCACCGGCCAGCAGCAGCGCGTCGCCGCCGCCCGCGCCCTGATCGGCGCGCCGCCGGTCATCATCGCCGACGAGCCGACCTCGGCTCTCGACGCCGACGCCCAGGCGGCCTTTCTCGATCTGCTGTTCCAGGAGGCCGGACAGAGCGGCGCCACGGTGCTGTTCGTCAGCCACGACCGGCGCCTCGACGCCGGGTTCGACCGGGTGGTGGCGCTGGCCGACATCAACCGGGCGGCGGATGCGGAGGGCCGGGCGGCATGAGAGGGGCGCCGATCCTCGGCCTCGCGGTCAAAAGCCTGCTGAACCGCCGGACGACCGTGGGGCTGACCCTGCTGGCGCTGGCCGTCAGCGTGATGCTGGTGCTCGGCGTGGAAAAACTGCGGACCGAGGCCAAGGCCAGCTTCGCCGCCACCATTTCCGGCACGGACCTGATCGTCGGCGCGCGCAGCGGTTCAGTTCAATTGCTGCTGTATTCCGTATTCCGCATCGGCAACGCGACCAACAACATTTCCTGGCAAAGCTATCAGGAAATCGCCGCGCGGCCCGACGTGGCCTGGACCGTGCCCCTGTCACTCGGAGATTCCCACCGCGGGTTCCGCGTGCTGGGCACCACGGACGGCTATTTCCGCCATTACCGCTACGCGCGCAAGAAGCCCCTGGCGTTCCGCGCCGGCGGGCCGTTCACGGACCTGTTCGACGCCGTTCTGGGCGCCGAGGTGGCGCGGGCCCTGGGCTACAAGCTGGGCGACCCCCTGGTTGTCGCCCATGGCTTGGGGGCGGAGGGTTTTTCCAACCACAAGGACAAGCCCTTCCGCGTCGCCGGCATCCTGGCCCGCACGGGCACGCCCGTGGACCGCACGGTGCACGTCAGCCTGCAGGCCATCGAGGCGATCCATGTCGATTGGAAAAGCGGTGCCCCGGTGCCGGGCATGCGCGTGACCGCCGATCAGGTCCGGCGCATGGACCTGACGCCCCGCGCCGTCACCGCCGTTCTGGTCGGCGCGAAATCGCGGTTCGCCGCCTTCACCCTGCAACGGGCCATAAATGAATACAGGGCTGAACCCTTGCTGGCTGTGCTGCCGGGGGTGGCCCTGCAGGAACTGTGGGACCTCATGGGCACGGCCGAGGCGGCGTTGGCGGCCATTTCCGTGGCGGTGGTCGCGGCGGGGCTGCTCGGCATGATGATCATGATGCTGGCCGGGTTGAACGAGCGGCGGCGGGAAATGGCGATCCTGCGCTCCGTCGGCGCCCGCCCGCTGCATCTGTTCGCCCTGCTGGTGTCCGAGGCGGCGGTTTTGACCACGGCCGGCGCGGCGGCCGGTCTCGGCCTGTTCTATGCCGCGCTCGCCGCGTTCCGCCCCGTGCTCGACAGCCGTTTCGGATTGTTCCTGGAAATTTCCGCGCCGACGGCTCACGATCTGGCGATCCTGGGGGCCGTCGTCGTGGCCGGGGTGCTGGCGGGGGCGGTCCCGGCATTCGGCGCCTACCGGCAGTCGCTGGCCGACGGGATGACCGTTAAACTCTGACCAGGGGCGATCACCATGGACGACGCAGGCACCATCGACATCGACGGGGTCGCCGTGCCGCGCCTGCTGTACGGCACGGCGTGGAAGGAAGACGCCACGGAGCGTCTGGTGACTCTGGCGCTGGAACAAGGGTTCCGGGGCTTCGATACGGCCAATCAGCGCAAGCATTATTACGAGGCCGGGACCGGCGCGGCCCTGGCCAAGGCGGTCAAGGCGGGCCGGGTGCGCCGCGCCGACCTGTTCATCCAGACCAAGTTCACCTTTCGCCGCGGCCAGGATCACCGCCTGCCTTATGACGAAAACGCGCCCGCCGCCACCCAGGTCGTCCAGTCCTTCGAGAAATCCCTGGAACACCTGCAGACCGATTACATCGACAGCCTGGTGTTGCACGGCCCCTGGACCGGCGATCGCCTGCATCCCATCGACTGGCAGGTATGGCGGGCCATGGAAGCGATCCACGAACAGGGCCGGGTGCGCCTGCTGGGCGTCAGCAATTTCAAACTGGAGCAGGTCCGCCTGCTCTGCGCCCGGGCCGCGGTAAAACCCCGTTTCGTGCAGAACCGCTGTTACGCGTCGCGCGGCTGGGACCGGGACATCCGCGCGTTCTGCGCGGAGGCGGGCATCCGCTATCAGGGGTTTTCCCTGCTGACGGCCAACCGGGCGCTGGTCGATCATGCCCTGGTCAAGGACATCGCGGCCGGCCACGGCAAGACCCCGGCGCAGACGGTGTTCCGCTTCGCCCTCGACGTCGGCATGATCGCCCTGACCGGGACCAAGGATGCGGCCCATATGGCGCAGGATTTGGACGTTTTCGATTTCACCCTGAGCACCGCCGAAATCCACGCTCTCGAAAGGGCTGGAACGAGTAACTGAATTAGCGGATTGCCGCCGCCGTCAATCTGTATTACTTGGCGATTGGGCTCCTTGAAGGAGTCTTTATGGTTGTGGAATTCGCCGATGGCGCACGCCGTCCCCGTATCCCTTGAACAAGCCCTCGCCCGCCATCAGGCCGGCGACGTCACCGGCGCGGCGGCGATGTACCGTTTGTTCCTTGCGGCCAATCCCGGACACGGCGATGCGGTGCATCTGCTTGGTGTCGCCCTGATGCAGGGCGGCGATCTGGCGGCAGCCAGGGACATGCTGGAACAGGCCGTGGCCATCGACGGCAGCAAGGCCGCGTGGTGGAACAACCTGGGCCTCGTCCGCTACTACGTCGAGGACTTTCCCGCCGCGCGGGCGGCCGGCGACCGCGCCCTGGCGCTTGATCCGGGCAATCCGGATTTCCTCAACAACAGGGGGATGGCGCTGCAGAAGCTGGACGCCTTGGACGCGGCGATCGGCGACTTCGAGGCGGCGCTGACCCGCCAGACCCGCGATCCCGAGCTGTATCACAATTACGGCGTCGCCCTGCAGACCGCGTCCCGGCCTGAAGAGGCCGTCCACGCCTTCGAACAGGCGGTGCGCATTTCCGGCGGTTGGCCCGATTCCTATGCCAGCCTGGGCGCCATCTATTTCGAACTCGGTCGCCGTGACGACGCCTTCGACGCCTGCCGCAAGGCGGTCGCCCTCGATCCCTTTCATCAGGGGGCGCACGAATGCTTCAAGAACCTGAAGTGGGAAAGCGGCCGGCAGGACCAGATGCATGACACCTATCGATGGGTGTGCCGCGAACTGCCGGCCAATCCCATGGCGCATCTGCAGTACGGGCGATGTCTGGTGACGGATCACTGGTTTGCCGAGGCGGAACCGGTGCTGCGTCGGGTTCTCGACCTGGCGCCGGACAACGCCCCGGCCATGGGCCAGTTGGGCGCGGCCCTGTCGGCCCTGGACCGCCACGACGAGGCCCTGGACGTCCTGGCGCGGGCGCATGACCTGGCGCCGGACGATCCCGAGATATTGGAATTCCAGGGCCAGGCCCTGCTGCGCGCCGGCCGGCACGGCGAGGCGGTCGCGCCGCTGAAGGGGGCGCATGCCCGCAATCCCCGGCGCTCGGGGGTACTCGGCCTGCTGACCATCGCCATGACCGAGGCCGAGGATCCGGACCTTGCCCGCATCGTCGATTTCGACGCCGCCGTTACTCAATTGTTCATCGATGTGCCCGAAGGCTACGCCGACCTGAGGGTGTTCAACACCGCCCTGCATGCCGAACTTGAAGCCCGCCACAAGGCGCTGCCGCCGCCGATAAACCAGACCATGCGCGGCGGCACGCAGATCCCCGACAACCTGTTCAACGGGCCGACGGACACCGTCGCCCTGGTCAAGGGGGAGATCGTGAAGGCGCTGCGCGGCTTCATCGCCGGGCTGGAACAGGATGCGGATCACCCCTTCCTGCGTTTCGTCAATCCGGATTTCCGTTTCACCGGCGCCTGGTCGACGATCCTGCACGGCGCCGGCTACGACGCCAGCCACATTCACAACGAGGGCTGGCTGTCCGGCGTCTATTACGTGAAGGTTCCCGACCTGCCGGACGAAGTATGGCAGACGGGTGAGGGCTGCCTGCAGATCGGCGGCCCCCCCGACGCCTACATCAGTGCCCGCAACCGCCCGCGCTTCATGGTACGGCCCGAGCCGGGCAAGCTTGTCCTGTTCCCGTCCTATGTGTGGCACGGGGTCCAGCCCTTCACGCGCGAGGACATCCGCCATTCGATCGCGTTCGACGTGATTTAGAGGGGAAGAGGTCCGGGGGGCGTGGGCGGCGCAAGGCCGACCCTGCCGACCTCACGCGTGGCGCATCAAAGCGCCCGTTCAAAAAAATTAGGGGTCTGCCTCAAGGATCGCGAAGGGGGGCTGGAGCGATCCAAAAAGCAGACCCCAAAGGTGGGAAGTCGAGTCCCGGTAAGAACCGGGGGTAGGGAGATAAATTGGTGGTCGTGGGCAAGTATCAGTCTGTAAGCGTGTATCTCAGATAGTCGGTCGTCAGTAGGCAGTCAGGGTAAGTCGGCGGATGCCGTGCTTACTTGAAGAGACGGCCGATGGCCCGGCGGACGTTGCGGACATCGCGGTCCCAGGCCTGATGGCGCAGGGTGCTCATCTCTTCCTGGGTCGGCAGCGCGCCGGTGGGCAGGGGGGCGGAATGTCCGATGTAGCGATTGTAGGCCATGTTAATTCTCCTTAAGCGTCGAATGGGGTTCCGAGACCGGGTGATGAAGGTTTGGTACGTTTTTCCCTATTCGTATTTAACTGTTTGGCCGGTCAAACCCGTTTGGTGGGGCGAGTTCCCGTGCTCTGTTGAAAGAAACCTAAGGTCACATGCGGTTTCGCGCAAACGACCATTTCTCACTCTTGATTTTAGAAAATCTATAAGATAAATCTGAGGGCATGAGATCGCTTCCGCCCTTGAACGCGCTCCGCGCCTTTGAATCCGCCGCCCGGCACCTGTCCATGTCGCGCGCCGCAGATGAACTGCATGTAACGCCGGCGGCCATCAGCCACCAGGTCAAGGGGCTTGAGGAATACCTGAACGTGCAGCTGTTCCATCGCCAGCAACGCGGTCTGGCGTTGACCGAAGCGGGGGCCGCCTATCTGCCGGGCCTGCGCGAAGGCTTCGAAAAACTACAGGCGGCGACCCAGGCTTTGTACGATTCCGAAACCACCGGCCCGCTCACCGTGTCCGTCACGCCGACCTTCGCCGCCAAGTGGATGGTTCACCGGCTGGAAACCTTCACCAATCTGCATCCGGAAATCCAGGTCATGCTCGTCGCCACCTCGCTGAAGGTGCGGTTTGAAATGGGCGAGGCGGATGTGGCCGTGCGCTACGGCCCTGGCAATTATGCGGGCTGCCGTGTCGACAAGATGTTCGAGGAAGAGGTCTATGCCGTCTGCGCGCCGGCGCTGATGACCGGCAAGAACCCGATCCGCGGCCCCCAGGATCTGTTGAGCCACACGCTTCTGCATCCCGTGCAGCATGAAATCGACGACAGCTTCCCGACCTGGGAAATGTGGCTGCGCGGCCATGGCGTGCGCACCCAGGGGCCGATCCCAGGGCCCAATATCTCGCCCCATTGGATGCTGGTCGAAGCCGCCGTCAACGGGCAGGGCGTGGCCCTGGTCAAGGCCTCGGTCGCCGAGCGCGACCTGGAGACAGGGCGTCTGGTGCGGCCCTTCGCCGACACCATTCCCGTCGCCCATGCCTATTGGCTGATTTCGCCCGAGGACACCGCCGACAAGCCCAAGGTCAAGGCGTTCCGCGAATGGATCATGGCCGAGGCAAGGGAGCACGCCGAACACCACGCCGAACTGGAAGCCAAGCAGCAGGCCGAATGGGCGGCGGCGCGCAAGCTTCAGAACGCGGTAGGCAAGGCCTGAGCCATGGCGCGGCCAGGGGCCGCCGACGATTTCGAAGGGGGGCCTTCGACCGGAGACCAAACACCCATGAAAATCACCATTCTCGACGACTATTTCGACCTTATCCGCGACCTGCCCTGTTTTCAGAAGCTCGCCGGCCACGACGTCACCATCTGGAACGACCATGTGCAGGACACGGACGGCCTGGCCGCGCGCCTGAAGGACACGGAAGCCCTGGTCCTGATCCGCGAGCGCACCAAGATCCGCACGCCGCTTCTGGAACGCCTGCCCAACCTGAAACTGATCAGCCAGCGCAGCGTCTGGCCGCATATCGATGTCGACACCTGCACGGCGCGGGGCGTCGTCGTGTGCTCGGCCCAGCATGAAGGCACGCCCAGCTACGCCACGTCGGAGCTGACCTGGGCCCTGATCCTGGCCGCCATGCGCCAGGTGCCGCAGCAGATGGCTTCGCTCCGGGCCGGCACCTGGCAGATGGGCATGGGCCATTCCCTGCGCGGCAAGACGCTGGGGCTCTACGGCTATGGGCGCATTTCCCGCGCCGTCGCCGAGGTCGGCAAGGCGTTCGGCATGCGCATCCTGGTGTGGGCCAGGGAAGCCTCCCGCGAGGCCGCCCGTGCCGAGGGCCAGGACGTGGCCGACAGCAAGGAGGCGTTCTTCCGGGAGTGCGACATCCTCAGCCTGCACATGCGCCTCAAGGATGCGACCCAGGGCATCGTCAGTCAGGCGGATCTGGAATTGATGAAACCGACGGCGCTCTTGGTCAATACGTCGCGCTCGGGCCTGATCCAGCCGGGGGCGCTGGCGGCGGCGCTCAAGGGTGGCCGTCCCGGCATGGCGGCGGTCGATGTGTTCGATCACGAGCCGGTAACCAAGGGCTCCGAGCCCCTCGTCGACATGCCCAACGTGACCTGCACGCCGCATATCGGCTATGTCACCGTCGACGAATGGGAAATCCATTTCACGGACATCTTCGACCAGATCGTGGCCTTCGACAAAGGTGCCCCCATCAATGTGGTCAACCCCGAGGTTCTGGCGGGCTAGGGTCCATCGCAGCAATAAGGAATGGCCATGGCCAACCTGATATCCCGTGACTGGGTGCCCGCTGATTGCGAAGCGTTGGTCCGCCGGATCGCCGAGGCCACGGCGGCGGACGGCACGGATGCCGTCGCCGCCCGCCTCGACGCGCTGATCGCCCGCAACCGGGACATCCACGACCGCGAGTGCTTCAACCTGAACCCGGCGACCAACGTCATGAACCCCAGGGCGGAGGCGGCGCTGGCGTCCGGCCTGGGCGCGCGGCCGTCGCTGGGCTATCCGGGCGCCAAGTACGAAATGGGGTTGGAAGCGATCGAGGAGATCGAGGTCATCGCCGCCGAACTGGCGGCCGAGGTTTTCCGCGCCGGCTTCGCGGAAATCCGCGTCGCCTCGGGGGCCCTGGCCAATCTCTATGCCTTCATGGCGACCTGCCGTCCCGGCGACGCGATCATCGCGCCGTCGTCCGAAATCGGCGGGCATGTCACCCATCACGGGGCGGGCTGCGCCGGGCTGTTCGGGCTTGTGACCCATCCGGCGCCGGTCGATGCCTCTGGCTATACGGTCGACCTGGACGCCCTGGACAGGCTGGCCTGGGACGTGCGGCCGAAGCTGATCACCATCGGCGGCAGCCTCAACCTGTTCCCCCATCCCGTGGCCGCGATCCGCGCCATCGCCGATGACGTCGGCGCCAAGGTGCTGTTCGACGCGGCCCATCTCTGCGGCATGGTCGCGGGCGAGGCCTGGCCGGACCCGCTGGCCCAGGGTGCGCATCTGATGACCATGAGCACCTACAAAAGCTTAGGGGGACCTGCGGGCGGCCTGGTCGTGACCAACGACGCGGACTTGGCCGAGAAACTGGACGCCATCGCCTTTCCCGGCATGACCGCCAACTTCGACGCGGCCAAGTCGGCGGCCCTGGCCATCACGCTGCTGGATTGGCGGGAATTCGGCCCGACCTATGCCGAGGCCATGGTGGCGACGGCAAAGGCCCTGGCATCGGCCCTCGACGCCGAGGGCGTGCCCCTGTTCGCCAAGGGCCAAGGCTTCACCACGTCACACCAGTTCGCGGTGCTGGCCGCTCCCTACGGCGGCGGGCAGACGGTGGCCATGAAGCTGCGCCGGGCGGGCTTTCTCGCCTGCGGCATCGGCCTGCCGGCGGAGCCTGTCGCGGGGGATTTGAACGGCCTGCGCATCGGCACGCCGGAACTGGTGCGCCGGGGCATGACCGTGGCCGACATGCCGCGCCTGGGCAAGCTGATCGCCCGCGCCCTTGCCGCCAACGACCCGGACGCAATGGCGGCGGAGGTCGGCGATTGGCGAGAAACGTTCGGCGGGCTGTCGTTTATCCGCCCCTGACCTGTTTGCGTTAAAACGGCCAGAACATCAGGATCGCCGGCACGGCGACCACCAAAACCACGATCTGCAGCGGCAGGCCCAGGCGCCAGTAATCGCCGAAGGCATAGCCGCCGGGGCCCATGACGAGGGCGTTGTTCTGATGTCCGATGGGGGTGACGAAGGCGCAACTGGCGGCCACGGCGACGCCCATCAGCATGGGGTCGGCATTGACCATGAGCCGTTCCGACAGGGTGATCGCGACGGGCCCCATGATGACCGCCGTGGCGGCGTTGTTGAGCACTGCCGAGAGCGCCATGGTCACGGTCATCAGCAGGACCAGCACGGCCAGCGGGTTGAGCGGCAGGGGGCTGTCCAGAATGCCCTGGGCGATCAGGCCCGTGGTGCCCGTGGAATCGAAGGCGTCACCCACGGGGATCAAGGCCCCGATCAGCACCACCACGGGCCAGTCGATGCCGTCGTAGATTTCCCGCACGGGCAGCAGGTTGAGCACCACCATGGCCACGGCGGCGAGACCGAGGGCGATGGTGATCGGCAGGATGTTGAAGGTCGCCAGCGCCACGGCGACGGCGAACACGATGATGGACAGGCGTGCCTGGCTTTCGTTGCCTTCGCCGAAGGGGGTGCGCTGCTGCAGGGTCAGGCAGCCCATGCGGGCCATCAAATCGGGCATGTGATCGCGCGGACCATAGAACAGCACCAGATCGCCGGGGCGGAACCTGAAGTTTCCCATGCGGCCGCGAAAGGCGCGGCCCTGGCGCGACACGGCCAGGATGTCCGTATCGTAGCGGGAATGCAGGCGCAGGGACAAAAGCTCGCGCCCGACCATGCGCGACCCCGGGCGGACGACGGCTTCGACCAGGTCCAGGTCCTCGTCGATCATGTTTTCCGACTTGCTGCCCTTCATGGTGCCGATCTTCAGGTCCATGGCCGTGGTCAGGCGGTCCAGTCCCTCGGAGGAAGCCTCAAGCAGCAGCTTGTCGCCGACCTTGAGCCCGTCGCCCCGGGCCAGCCGGGACATGCGCCGGCCGCGCCGGATGATATTGACGATCAGCACATCGCAGTCCGTCGCCATCATGCGCAGTTCGCCCCGCGTCATGCCGACCGCGTCCGTGTCCTTGACCACCGTCGCCTCGGTCACGAACTTGTCGATGTTCATGTGGTTGCGGGTCGTGTCCTGGACTTGGCGGCGGCGCGGAATCAGATAGCGCGCCGACACCGCCAGGAAGCCGACCCCGACCCCGGCGACCAGCAGGCCCACGGGGGTAAAGTCGAACATGTGGAAGGGCTCGCCCGTCACCCGGCCGCGGAAGGCCGCGATGATGATGTTGGGCGGCGTGCCCAGCAGAGTGATCAGCCCGCCCAGGATCGTCGCGAACGACAGCGGCATCAGTACGGCCCCGGCGTGGTACCTGGTCTTCAGGGAGGTCTGGATCGCCGCCGGCATGAGCAGCCCGAGCGCCGCCACGTTGTTCATGACCGACGACATCAGCGCCCCCAGGCCCGACAGCACGGCGATATGCCGCGCCATGCCGGTGGCCGAGCGCTCGATGATGCGGGCGAGAATTTCCGAAGCCCCCGTGCGGGCAAGGGTATGGCTGAGCACCAGGATCGCCGCCACGGTGATGGTGGCCGGATGGCCGAAGCCGGAAAAGGCGTCGTGTGCGGGCACCAACCCGAGAACGACCGCGGCCAGCAGCACGGTGAAAGCGACCACGTCGTAGCGCCAGCGGTCCCAGACGAATAACGCCAGCGCCGCCGCGATCAGCCCGACAATGGCCATCTGGTCGAGGGTCATGAAACGTCACTCGGTTATTGCCGCATATGCCCGCCGAGTGTGCGGTGCCGCCGGGCAAATTGAAAGGGGGCAAAGTGAGGCGGGGGCCGCGGGGCGCAAAAAAAGGAGGGCGGCCCCGTTTGGGGCCGCCCGTCAGTTTGCCTATCTACTTCACAAGTAGGGAGATGGCGCCGTTCCGCCCCGTGTCGCCGGCAAGGGGGCAAGCCGGCGGGAACCGAAGTCCCCGGGGCGCCGCCGGCAACCGGGCGGCACATGGGGTATCAAAGAAACGTGTTCAGCAGGGAGCGGGAACGCCGGTCTGCGAAGCCCGGGCCCGGCGCTCGCCAAGGGGCGAATGGCGGAACATCCGGCCGATCACGTCGCGGATGGCTTCGGCCCGGAGTTGCCGGCCCCGGCGCACGCCGGCCTCGATCTCCGCGTGAGGGATGGCGTTCCTCAAGTTCAACGGTGTCATCGGCATGGTCTTTCTCCTCAAATCAGGTCCGGCGTGGAAGTGGCTGCCGGTTGTTGAGATAAACCTAACCATCGCGGTTTTGATTGATAATTGGGAAAGGTGGATTATGATTTATGAAATTATTTCACTAAATAGTCGGTTTTGGAGGCAATATGGACCGGGACAGTGAAATGGCGGTGTTCGTCCGCGCGGTCGAAGGCGGGGGGTTTTCCGCCGCCGCGCGTGACCTGGGCATTACGCCGTCGGCGGTCAGTAAGCTGGTCGGACGGCTCGAAGACCGCCTGGGGGCACGGCTGTTGAACCGCACCACGCGGTCGATCAGCCTGACCGAGGAGGGCCGCACCTATTATGAACGCGCGGTGACCATCCTGGAGGAAATCGAGGCGGCGGAACTGGCCGTGCGTGAATTGCATGCGGAGCCGCGCGGGGTCTTGAAGGTCAATTCATCGACCGCCTTCGGCCGCTATGCGGTGATCCCGCATCTCCATGAATTCATCGAGGCCTATCCCGAACTTCAGGTTCAGTTCATCACCTCGGACAGCATGGTCGATCTGGTCGGTGAAGGCGTGGACGTCGGCTTGCGCATCGGCACGCTGACCGATTCCTCGCTGATCGCCCGGCGTCTGACGGCGGTCAAGCGCGTGGTCGCCGGCGCCCCCGCCTATTTGGAGCGCCACGGAATTCCCAAGACGCCGGACGATCTGGTTCACCACAACTGCCTGCGCGTCAACTTCGAAACCTCGATCAACCGCTGGGAATTCAAAAGCGCCGACGGCCCGCGCATCATGGATGTGAATGGGTCATTGATGGTCAACGACGCCTCGCTGCTGTACGACGCGGCGATCGCCGGGGTCGGCCTGATCCGTGCGGCCCAGTTCCTGACCTGGGAGGCGCTGCGCGACGGCCGCCTTGTGCCCGTGCTTCAGGAATACGAGACCGAGGAAGGGCGCAGCGTGTTCGCCGTCTATCCTCCGGGCCGCCACCAGGCGCCCAAGGTCAGGGCGTTCATCGACTGGCTGGTCGAACGTTTCGTCAAAAATCCGCCCTGGGAACAGCACGACATGGGGCGGGGCCGAAACTAGCCGGTCATCGCCTGCAAATTGTCGCCGAACAGCCAGCCATAGGCCCGCTCAAGGTTATGGAAGCCCGACACACGGTGGTCGGTGATTTTCCGGATGACGTTTGATGCGGAGCCGAAGCTGTCGAATCCGGTCGGAAGGTTGCGGTTCGGCGGCAGCACCAAGGCCTTGCGTTTAAGGCCCGCGGAAACCGCGCGCGGGAACAGGTCACCGGCAACCCAGTCTTCGGAACAATAGAAGCTTTGCGTCAGATGGCGCATGTCGGCCAGCCAGTAGCTGTATGTGCCGGTCTGCAGCATCTCGCAGACATGGTTGCCGACGAGGCGGAAGTTTTCATCCGTTTCGAAGTTGCCGAACCAGAAGTCGGTGATCAGGCGTTCCGTCGGATTGTGGCCGATAATGGCGAAAGGCTGATCGTTCTTCAGTCTGAAGGTACGAACTTCCTGGATTTGAATGTCTGCCTTGGGGCGCCGGTCAGATGACGACACGTTCATGGGATCGCTCCTGCTGATTTCCCGATGTATCAGCAATGCCCATGCCAACTTTATCGCCCGGTTTTGGCCCGATATTAGGTTCGCCTAACCCAAATTGACCAAGACGAACGTCATTATGACAAAAGTCATAGTGGCGGAGGAAGATGGCCCATGCGCCGCGTCGGTCCCGACAGCAGGGAACGGACATAATAGCGGGTTAAATATATCGGCTTGATAGATTATAGAATTGCATGTAGTTTTCGCGCCACATCACCTTGCATAGGATGAGGCGGGCCGCGCGGGTCCGGCTTCGGGATCATGGACGCTAAAACCCTTTGCCTGGGCGTGCTCGTAATGGGTGACGCCTCGGGTTATGAAATCCGCAAGATGTTCGAGGAAGGGCCCTTCGCCCATTTTCAGGACGTCGGCTACGGCTCCATCTATCCGGCGCTGTCAAAGTTGTCCGAGGAAGGCTTGATCGCGGTCGCCGAGACCCCCGGCGAAGGTCACCCGGACAAGAAAGTCTATGCGGTAACCCCGGCCGGCCGGGCGGTGTTCCGGCAATCCCTGGCGCGGGTACCCATGAACGACAAGGTCCGCTCCGACACGGCGTTTCTCATGTTCTTCGCCGAGTTCCTGGACCCCGACCACCTGCGCGCGGTCTATGACGACTACCTCGCCTTCTATCGCGCGCGGGTCGAGATCATGCAGGGCCTTGATCCCGAAGGCGTGCCCGAGGGCCGCCTGTTCGTGCGCGGCCTGGGGTTGGCGTTTTATCGGGCGGTGGTCGCCTACATGACCGACAACCGCGACCGATTTTTGAACGCCGGACCCGGCAAGGCCGACGCGGCGGAATAGGGATAGCTTCATGAAACTGCCTTTCAAACCTTCCTATATCGCGGCGACGGTCCTGGCCGTGGGTGCGGTCGCATGGATTTTCTCCGGCAATCTGGAGCAGGCGAAACGCCATTACGGTTTCACCGCCAGCGGCCCCGCCGCGGCCGAGCCCGCGGATGCGGACAAGGCCGCCGCCTCCGCAGGCCGCCCGGAAAAGGCGCTGGCCATGGTTCGCGTGCGGCGCATGGAAGCGGCCGAGCGGGTGCGAGAGATCACCGTCACCGGGCGCACCGACGTCATCTTCGACGCCGAGGTGACGGCCGAGACCACGGGCCGCATCGTCGAGATCGCGGCGTCCAAGGGCACGTGGCTGGAAAAGGGTGACGTGATCCTGAAGCTTGCCGTCGATGACCGCGCGGCCAGGCTGCGCGAGGCCGAGGCCCGCGTGACCTACGAACGCATCGGCTTCGACGCGGCCAAGAAACTGGCCAAGAAGGGCTTTCAGTCCGAGGTCAAGCTGGCCCAGGAGGAATCGGAACTGGCCCAGGCCCAGGCCGCCTTGGCCGCCATCAAGCTGGATGTCGAACGCACGACCGTGCGCGCCCCCATTTCCGGTTATCTGGAGACCCTGCCCGTCGGTGTCGGCGATTATTTGAAGTCCGGCGACAAGATCGTCGTCATGATCAACCCCGACCCCATTCGCGTCGTGGCCCAGGTCTCGGAACGGGACGTGCCGAACCTGAAGCCCGGTGACGCCGCCATCGCGCGCACGGTACAGGGAAGGGACTTTACGGGCGCGGTACGCTACGTTGCCCAGCGCGCTGACGAAGCGACGCGCACCTTCCGCATTGATGCCTGGCTGGATAACCCGGACCATGTGCTGCGCGACGGCCAGACCATGGAAGTCCTGTTCCGGGCCGGCCGGGAAAAGGCGCACAAGGTGTCCGCCGCCGTGCTGACCTTGAACGACGCGGGCGAGATCGGGGTCAAATACGTCGACGACACCAACCACGTCCGGTTTTCGAAGGTCCGCATCATCGCCCATACGTCCGACGGCATCTGGCTGGGCGGCCTGCCCGACACGATCACCATGATTACCGTGGGCCAGGAATTCGTCACCGATGGCCAGCTTGTCCAGCCGGTCGAGGAAAACTCCCTGACGGCGGGAAAGGGCGGCCCCGCGACATGAATGCCTTGATCGACGCGGCCCTGGGTCACGCCCGGACGGTGATCCTGACCATGGTGCTGATCCTGGCGGCGGGCACGGTCGCCTATGTGGGAATCCCCAAGGAGGCCGAACCCGACATCAATATCCCCATCATTTACGTGTCGTTGACCCACGAGGGCATTTCGCCCGAGGACGCTGAACGTCTGTTGATCCGCCCCATGGAAAAGGAAATGCGCGGCATCGACGGGGTCAAGAAGATGAGCGCCTCGGGGTATGAAGGCGGCGCCAACGTGACGCTGGAATTCGAGGCAGGGTTCAACGCCGACCAGGCGCTGACCGACGTGCGCGAAAAGGTCGATCTGGCCAAGCCGGAACTGCCCGAGGATACGGACGAGCCGATTGTCCGCGAGGTCAATTTCTCGCTGTTTCCGGTGGTCGCGGTGACCCTGTCCGGGGACGTGCCGGAACGTTTGCTGCTCAAGCTGGCGCGTGAGCTGCGGGACAAAATCGAGGCCGTGTCCGCCGTCCTGTCGGCGCAGATCGCCGGCGACCGCGAGGAGCTTCTGGAAATCCTCATCGATCCCATCAAGCTGGAAAGCTACAACCTGTCGCCCATCGATACGGTGCAGCTGGTCGAGGCGTCGAACAAACTGGTCGCCGCCGGCGCCCAGGACACGGGGCAGGGGCGGTTCTCCCTGAAGGTGCCGGGGCTGTTCGAAACCTTGTCCGACATCGACACCATGCCCGTCGCCTTCAAGGGCGACGCCGTCGTCACCTTCGGCGATGTCGGCGAGGTCCGGCGCGGGTTCAAGGACCCGGAAGGTTTCGCGCGCATCCATGGCGAGAAGGCCATCGTGCTTGAGGTCGTCAAGCGCACCGGCGAGAACATCATCGACACCATCGAAACCGTGCGCCGCGTCGTCGCCCAGGAACAGGCCGGCTGGCCTGAACAAGTGCGCCGCGCCGTCACCGTCGACTTCATCCAGGACAAATCGACCCAGGTCCGCACCATGCTGCTGGACCTGCAGAACAACGTCACGGCGGCGGTTCTGCTAGTCATGGTGGTGGTGGTCGCGGCCCTCGGCCTGCGCTCCGCCGGGCTGGTCGGACTTGCCATTCCGGGCTCGTTCCTGACGGGCATCCTGGCGCTGTCGGCCATGGGGCTGACGGTCAACATCGTCGTGCTGTTCTCGCTCATCCTGGCCGTCGGCATGCTGGTCGACGGGGCCATCGTCGTCACCGAATATGCCGACCGCAAGATGACCGAAGGGGCGGCGCCAAGGCTTGCCTACGGCCTGGCGGCCAAGCGCATGGCCTGGCCGATCACCGCCTCGACCGCGACGACGCTGGCGGCCTTCCTGCCGCTTTTGTTCTGGCCGGGCGTGGTGGGCGAATTCATGAAATTCCTGCCGATTACCCTGGTGATGACCCTGTCGGCGTCGCTTCTTATGGCGCTGATCTTCGTGCCGACCCTGGGGGCGACTTTGGGGCGTGCGGGCGGGGCAGCGGATGCGGAAACGGCGAAGCGCCTTGCGGCCAGATCCGAGGATGAGGATGGCGGAGGCGACGACAACCTGGACGGGATCGGTGGATTGACCGGCGCCTATCTGAAGGTCCTACGGGCGGCGCTCACGCATCCGGCCAAGGTCCTGGTCGGTTCCGTCGTGCTTTTGATCGCGGTGCAGGTCGGTTATGCCAAGTTCGGCCATGGGGTCGAATTCTTCCCTGACGTGGAACCGGAACTGGCGCAGCTGCAGGTCCGCGCCCGCGGCAACCTGTCGACCTGGGAAAAGGACAAGCTGATGCGCGAGGTCGAGGACCGCATCCTCGACATGCGCGAGTTCAAAAGCATCTACACCCGCACGGGCAAAAACCAGCAGAGCCAGGAAGCCGAGGACATCATCGGCACCATCACCCTGGAATTCGCCGACTGGACGACCCGGCGCACGGCCGACGAAATCCTGACCGAGGTCGAGGCCCGCACCCACGGCCTGGCCGGCATCCATGTCGACCGGCGCAAGCAGGAAAAGGGCCCGCCCGTGGGCAAGCCCGTGAACGTGGAACTGTCATCGCGCCTGCCCGAACTGCTGCCCGCCGCCGTGCAGAAGGTGCTGGAGGGCTTCGATGCCATCGGCGGCCTGATCAACATCGAAGACGGCCGCCAGTTGCCCGGCATCGACTGGGAAGTCCAGGTCGACCGCGCCCAGGCGGCCAAGTTCGGCGCCAACGTGCAACTGATCGGCCGCATGGTGCAGACCGTCACCACGGGCATCAAGGTCGGCGAATACCGCCCCGACGACAGCGACGACGAGATCGACATCCGTGTCCGCTATCCGGCGGAATTCCGCACTCTGGAACAGCTTTATGCGATCAAGGTCAACACCGACAAAGGACCGGTGCCGATCCGCAATTTCGTGACCATCACGCCCAAGCCCAAGATCGGCACCCTGTCGCGGTCCGACGGCAAGCGCGTGTTGGCGGTCAAGGCCGATGTGGCGCCCGGCGTGCAGGCGGCGGAAAAACAGGCGGCGCTGAAGGCATGGATCGCCCAGGCGGGCCTGGACCCGAACATCGGCATCGACTTCAAGGGCGAGGACGAGGAACAGGCCAAGGCCGAGGCCTTCCTGTCCAAGGCCTTTTCGGCGGCCCTGTTCATCATGGCCATCATCCTGGTCACCCAGTTCAACAGCTTCTATTCGGCGTTCCTGATCCTGTCGGCCGTCATCATGTCGACCATCGGCGTGTTCATCGGCCTGATGGTCACGGCGCAGCCCTTCGGCATCGTCATGACGGGGATCGGCGTCATCGCCCTGGCGGGGATCGTCGTGAACAACAACATCGTGCTGATCGACACCTTCGACCGTCTGGCCAAATCCGCCACGGACATGAAGGGAGCCGTCATGCGCACCGGCGCCCAGCGCCTGCGCCCGGTGCTGCTGACCTCGGTGACCACGGTCCTGGGCCTGATGCCCATGGTGTTGGGCATGAACATCGACTTCGTGAACCACGAGGTCACGGTGGGCGCACCCTCGACCCAATGGTGGCGCTCGCTGGCCACGGCCATCGTGTTCGGTCTGGCCTTCGCAACGGTATTGACCCTGATCGTGACCCCGTCGGCGCTTATGGCGCGGGCCAATTTCCAGGCCTGGCGGGCCAGGCGGCGCGCAGGAAATCAGCCCCAGGCGGCGGAATAGGAACCTATTCGGCGGGCGGCCCCGGCACCGGTTCCGGGTTTGTCGAGCGGTTCTTGTGCCACAGGTAGGAGCGGATGGAGAGCGGGAAACTGGCGATATACATCACCAGGATCGCGGTCAGCGCCAGCCAGGGGTCGGACACCACGAAGGCGGCGAGGATCGCAACGGCGATCATCAGCGGCATCATCCAGGCCCGCGCCATCTTCATGTTCTTGAACGAGAACGTGGGCAGGGTGGAGACGAACAGTCCGCCGCAGAGCACCAGGACGACCGAGACCAGATAGGGGTTCTGCAGATAGGCGACATAGCCTTCCGGCACCTGGAACGACAGGATCATGGGCAGCAGGACCAGCCCGGCCCCGGCCGGCGCCGGCACGCCGGTGAAGAAGCGGCCCGCCCATACGGGCTTCTTGTCGTCTTCCAGCATGGTGTTGAAGCGCGCCAGGCGCATGGCGCAGCACATGGCGAACAGCACGACGATGAACCAGCCGAAGCGTCCCGCGTCCTCCAAGGCCCAGTGATAGAGGATCATCGCGGGCGCCACGCCGAAGCAGATGAAGTCGGACAGCGAATCAAGTTCCGCGCCGAACTTGCTCGACCCTTTCAGAAGACGCGCGACGCGGCCGTCCAGGGTGTCCAGGATCGCCGCGATCAGGATGGCGAAGGCGGCGGCCTCCCAGCGTTCGTTGAGGGCAAAGCGCATTCCCGTCATGCCGGCGGCGAGCGCGCCCAGGGTCAGCATGTTGGGGATCATCTTGTTGATCGGCATGACCCTAAGCCCGCGCCGCAGGCGGCGGGGGCGTGGGCCCTGGGCCTGATTGGGGGCCGGGTCGGCTTTCGGATCGGGGGTGGCGTCGCTCATGGCCCAGGCCTTCCGTTAGCGGCGCTGCGCCGTGCGGGCGCCATCGGCGCCGATTTCGGCGATCACCGTTTCCCCGGCGATGCTGGTTTGGCCGACGGAAACCAGGGGCTCGCAGCCTTCCGGCAGATAGACGTCGACACGCGAGCCGAAGCGGATCAGGCCGAAGCGGTCGCCGGCGCTGACCGTGTCGCCTTCCTTCAGGTCGCACAGGATGCGCCGCGCCACCAGGCCGGCGATCTGCACCACCGCGATTTCATTCTTCTTGGCGGACCGGCTTTTCACGCCGGCGATCTTCAGGCGCACGCTCTGGCGCTCGTTCTCCACGCTGGCCTTGTCCAGGGAGGCGTCGAGGAAGGCGCCCGGGCGGTAGGCGAGTTTGACCACCGTGCCCGACACCGGCGTGCGGTTTACGTGCACGTTGAATACGTTCATGAAAATGGCGATGCGGATGCGTTCCTCGTCGCCCATTTCCAGTTCGGGCGGGGGCGCGGCGCGGTCGATCATCTGCACGGCGCCGTCGGCGGGTGAAATCACCAGGCTGTCGCCCAGGGGCGTCATGCGGTCCGGGTCACGGAAGAAGTATGTGCACCAGGCGGTCAGGATGACGCCGAGCCAGCCCAGTTCCTCGGCGATGAAGAACAGGACGATGGTCACGGCCGCGAACAGGGCAATGAACGGCCAGCCCGCCTTGTGGATGGGAGTCATGACGGTATCCAGGATGATATTCTGTTTCATGTGCCGCCGTTGCTGTCCGTTGCTGTCCCTTCGCCGGCCGGGCCGGCGCTTTGGGCGCCCTACATAACATATTTTACCCGGAATGCCCGGTCGAAATACCTGCAATCGGCATCGCGGGTCCTTGTCAGGTGGCGGACAAAAAGACGATAATCCGACACGCAGACAGGAGACCCCCCGTGGCCACCGCTTCCTCCGCCGAAAAAACCAAAGCCTTGGTCGATGCCGCAGGCAACCCGGCGGCCGCCATGCCGTTGGGGGCCATGGGCCTCGACAGTGACGGACAGCTTGTCCGCAAGAACGACGATGGGCTGGTCGAATTCACCTTCAGCTACATGGGCTATCAATTCGCCGTGCGGGCCGAGGTCGAGCCCGGCCATACCCGCATGCGCATTCATGCGGTGCTGGGCCATCTGCCCTATACGGCGGAGGCGCCGGACCTGCGCAGCAACATGCGGGCCGTGGTTCACGAGGCGGGCCGGGCGCTCGGCGGGCGCATCACTATTACGCGGGAACAGCGCATCCTGTTTATCGATGAATTCAATTTCGATGAAACCCTGACGCCGCAATCGCTGCTGACCAAAACGGTCGCGTTCCTGCTGTCGGCCAAGCCGTATCTGGAACTTCTGGCGCTGATCGCGGGGGCAAGCAAGGCGGTCTATGCCCTGCTGCCCGCACCCAAGGCGGCATTCTCCGCCGAATAGACGCCCAACGGCGTCAATTCGTCGGCTTGGGAACCTGGAAAACCTGCCCCGGATAGATCAGGTCGGGATCGCCGATCTGCCTGCTGTTGGCGCGGTAGATGATCGTGTACTGCACGCCGTCGCCGTAAACCCGGCGGGCGATGCGCCACAACGAATTGCCCGGCTGCACCACGACGACCTGCCCGGCCGCCAGATCGGGCATGATCTCGTCCTGGCGGAAGGGGATGGACACGCGGGCAATGACCTTGCCGGCGGAGTCCAGGCGTTCCGCCTTCAGCTTGTGCACGCCGGGAGCCACCTTGTCCTTCAGGGTCAGGGACCAGCGGTTCTGGTCATCGGCCCGGGCCGTGCCCAGGGGCGTGTCGTCCATGTACAGGGCCACGTCGTCGCCGGCCGGCGCGCGGCCGCTGACGATGACCCGGCCGGTTGGGGTGTAGTCGACGGCGCTGATGTCGAATTCGATCTTCTGCGGGCCGTCACCCTGGATCAGGCGGCTCGGCCCTTCGCCTTCGCGGGGCATCCGGATGGCGAGCGGCTCGGTGGTCCGTTCCTCGGCGACCAGGGGGCCGGTGTCCGTGCGTTCCGGCACGGCCAGCACGACGACATCCGGCGAGGTCAGAATCTTGCCGTCCGGACCGACAGTTTCCAGGGATAGATACCGGTTGCCCGGTGGCAGGGGATCGCTCGGAATGTAGACCCATTCGCCCTTGTCATCGGCGGTGATGCGGCCGATCTCGGTCTGGCCGTCCTTGATGATGACCGTGGCGCCGGGGGCGGCGCGGCCGGCGATCACTGTGTCGCCCGTGGGGCTGACGCGGACCACGTCGAAGGTCGGCAGGTTCGGATCGCCGGTCCGGGCGGCGCGTTCCGGCGCCGGGGTGGACGGGGTCTTGCCGGGGGCGGTCAGGGCCTGGGCCGGCGGGCGCGCGGCATCGTCATCCATGCCGTCGTCGGGCGACGTCAAATTGACGACGATGGCGAAGGCCACCACGACCAACCCGATGCCGACAATGAACAGTGGATTACGCCACATCGCGCACACAGATGCCGCAACACGGCGGCATTCCCCGATTTTTCCCCCGAATTCGATCCTTCACACTTAATCGCCCGAAGGCGTCAACGCAATCGGCATCTGGCGGAACCTTGCCAGCAGCCCCGCCAGGGGCCATTTTTCCGGAAACGGAAACGGAGATGCGCGCTTGGCTGATAACAACTCAGAATCGGCCCCCCGGGGCCGGGCGGGCGGAAACGGGGTGCGCGTGTGGGATCTGCCCGTGCGTCTGTTCCATTGGACCTTGCTGGCCGCCGTCGTCACCTCTGTCGCCACCGGGCTTATCGGCGGCCTGTGGCAGATGGACCTGCACGTGGTGTCGGGCTGCGTGGTCCTGGGCCTGGTGCTGTTCCGCGTTCTGTGGGGGCTGGTCGGCGGGCGCCACGCGCGCTTTCGCGCCTTCGTCAAGGGGCCGGCCATGGTGGCGCGCTATGCCGTGGATTTCGTGAAGGGGCGGGCTGTGCATACGGCCGGCCACAACCCGCTCGGCGGCTGGTCCGTGGTGCTGATCCTGCTGGCCCTGGCGGTGCAGGCGGGCACGGGCCTGTTCGCCAACGACGACATCTTTCTCGAAGCGCCGCTGGCCAAATACGCGGGCAAGGCGCTGAGTGACCGCCTGACCGGCATCCATCATTTGATGAGCACGGTGCTTTACGTGCTGGTCGCGGCCCATGTGGCCGCCGTCGCCCTGCATTGGTGGAAGGGCGACAATCTGGTCAAGCCGATGATTACCGGGATCAAGCCGGGGGCCGATCCGGCGGCGGCGGACGGGCCGACGCGCTGGGTATGGCTGGCGGCGGCGGTCATCGTGGCGGCCGCGCCCGTGGCCTGGATTCTGTCGATCTGGTAAGGCGCGCCGGGACGGTATCCGTCCCGGCGGCTTGAGCCTTCGTCCTTAGTCTTTCTTCTTGTAGCCGTCGTGGCAGGCCTTGCAGGCGTTCTTGCCAAGCGCCCCCACGGCGGCGCCGAGGGCCTTGGGATCGCCCGATTCGGCGGCGGTCACCAGGTTTTGCGCATGGTCGACAAAGGCCATGCTGACCTTCTTGAAGTCGGCCGGGTCGTCCCAGATTTTGGCCAGCGCATCCGTCTCGCCGCCCATGGCGTCGGAGCCCTTGGGAAACACGCCCTGGGCGATTTTGGCGAGGGACAGCATGCCCTTGGCCAGTTCGAGCATGTCGCCCTTGTTGGCGGTCTCGCCCTTGACGATGCCGACCAGGGCGTTCATATGCCCGCCGACGGATTTCATCACCGCCTTGCGGTACTTGATTTCGCCGCCGTCGCTGGCCTGCGCCACACCCGACACGGCAACCGCCGCAACCGCCGCGGCCGCCAGGATGCCCCGGGTCATTGCCTTGAATTTCTGCATTTTTTGCCGATCCTTCTGAAACAAAAGAGTATCACCAATCGGACCTGGTCTGGCATATACTGCCCCGGCCAGCCTGGACCTTGAGCAAACTCTAATCATTCGTGTCCCGCCTGTGAACGGCCTGTGTATCCAGGTCACGAAAAGTTCAACGGAATCAAAACGCTTACATGTCTGATATTTCCGCCATCTGCGTCTTCTGCGGCTCGCGCATGGGCAGCGATCCGGCGTACGAAACCGCCGCGCGGGATCTCGGCCGGATGATGGCCGAGCGGGGCATCCGCCTGGTTTACGGCGGCGGGCATGTCGGCCTGATGGGTGTGATCGCCGATGCGGTGCTGGACGCGGGCGGCGAGGTCACCGGCGTGATCCCTGATTTCCTGCGCCGCCGCGAGGTCGGGCGCGACGACCTGACCGAAATGATCGTCACCGACAGCATGCACAGCCGCAAGCTTCGTATGTTCGACGAGGCCGACGCCTTCGTCACCCTGCCGGGCGGGCTCGGCACCCTGGACGAAACCATCGAGGTCGCGACCTGGAAACAGCTCGGCCTGCACGCCAAGCCGATCGTGATCCTGGACGCCGCCGGCTATTGGGGGGCGCTGTCGTCGCTGCTCGCTTCCGTGGTCAAGGGTGGCTTCGCTTACGGTGACATCCAGACCCTGTGGTCGGTGGTCGATGCGCCCGAACAGGTGTTCGACGCCATCGCCGCCGCCGCCCGCCCCGGGCCCAAGGCCGCCTCGGCCCGCCTCTGACCCCCGATTCCCGCTGCACAATTCGCCGCGCCTCCATCTTGCAGGGAAGGGGGGCAGGATATAATGTGCGCCGCAACTTCAATCGCAGGACAACCGGAGCACCGAACTGATGGCGAAAATTCAGGTCAAAACCCCGATCGTGGAACTGGACGGCGACGAGATGACGCGGATCATCTGGGCCTTCATCAAGGACAAGCTGATCCTCCCCTACCTCGACGTCGACCTTAAGTACTACGACCTGTCCGTCCAGAAGCGCGACGAGACCGACGACCAGATCACCATCGATTCCGCCAACGCCATCAAGCAGTACGGCGTCGGCGTCAAATGCGCCACCATCACGCCGGACGAAGGCCGGGTCGAGGAATTCGGCCTGAAGCAGATGTGGCGCTCGCCCAACGGCACCATCCGCAACATCCTGGGCGGCACCATCTTCCGCCAGCCCATCGTGTGCAAGAACGTGCCGCGCCTAGTTCCGGGCTGGACCAAGCCCATCGTCATCGGCCGTCATGCCTACGGCGACCAGTACCGCGCCACCGACTTCCTGTTCCCCGGTGCCGGCAAGCTGACCATCAAGTTCGAGCCCACCGACGGCGGCGAAGTGATCGAACGCGAAGTGTTCCAGGCGCCGGAAGCCGGCGTCGCCATGGCCATGTACAACCTGGATGAAAGCATCCGCGGTTTCGCCCGGGCGTCCATGAACTACGCCCTCGGCCTGGGCTGGCCCTGCTACCTGTCGACCAAGAATACGATCCTCAAGAAATACGACGGCCGCTTCATGGACCTGTTCCAGGAAGTCTACGACGCCGAATTCAAGGACAAGTTCAAGGCCGCCGGCATCACCTACGAACACCGCCTGATCGACGACATGGTCGCCTGCGCCATGAAGTGGGAAGGCGGCTTCGTCTGGGCCTGCAAGAACTACGACGGCGACGTGCAGTCCGACACCGTGGCCCAGGGCTTCGGCTCGCTGGGTCTCATGACCTCCGTGCTGATGACGCCGGACGGCAAGACGGTCGAGGCCGAGGCCGCCCACGGCACGGTCACCCGCCACTACCGCCTGCACCAGCAGGGCAAGGAAACCTCCACCAACCCGATCGCCTCGATCTTCGCCTGGACCCAGGGCCTGAAGTACCGCGGCGAATTCGACGGTACGCCGGAAGTGGTGAAATTCGCCGACGCCCTGGAAAAGGTCTGCATCGATACGGTGGAAAGCGGCTCCATGACCAAGGACCTCGCGATCCTCGTCGGCCCCGATCAGGGCTGGTGCACGACCCAGCAGTTCCTGGACGTGCTGGACGGCAACCTGAAGACCGAAATGGCGAAGTGGTAATTTAGCCCTTCGGCTTCACGAAGAATGAATACGGAAAACCCGGGCTTCGGCCCGGGTTTTTTTTATGTGTGGCTGTTCTTCTTAAACCAAACCGCCAGCTCAGATTCATTGACCGTTCCCGCCGCCGCGCCGAGCATTGTATTGATGATATCAGCCTGTTTTGCCGCGCAGATAATGCCATTAAGTTCCAAAAAGACGACCGCGGCAAGGTAGGCCGTGCGCTTGTTGCCGTCGTGAAAGGGATGGCCTTTGACGATGGCGAAGCAATAGGCGGCGGCAAGGGCGAAGATATCCGGTCTGGGATCGTCGAAATGCCATTTGTTCAGAGGGCGGGCGAGGGCGGCTTTCAGCAGGTTCTCGTCGCGCACGTTGCCGGACAGGCCGCCGAATATGGCAACGGCCTGGACGCTCAGGGCCGTGACGATCCGTTCGTCTAGCCATTCAAGATCCGGATCCGATGGCATTCAATCCGGTCCTACTTCGCGAGTTCCTTGAGCGCTTCCCGGTCACGCGCCATGACTTTGCGGGCAATCTCCATGGCTTTCTCAAACTTGGGATCATAAGGGGTGATCATCACGCCATGGGTCGTTTCCACGGCGAACAGCGTGTCACCCTCCTTGACGTTCAACCGATTGAGAATTTCCTTTGGCCAAGTGGTGGCGAGGGAATTACCCGTCTTGCGCAGTTTCAGTTCCATGTGGCGCCTCATATATAATTTTACAAATGTTATTACATTTATAAAATTATTTCAATCTCTGCATCTCTTTGAACGATCTCGACCGCCCCCGCCAGATGCCGTTTCAGGACCTCCGCCGTCTCTTCGCAGGGCACGGGGCTGTCCTCGGATTCCGAGATCACGATGGCGCGGATGGGGATGTGTTTGGAGCGCAGGGCCAGGACCGCCGTCAGGGTGTGGGAAATGGTGCCCAGGTAGCTGCCGACCACCAGCAGGACCGGCAGATCCAGGGCGGCCATCCAGTCGAGCACGGTTTTGTCCCGGGTCAGGGGAACCATGACGCCCCCCACGCCTTCGATGAACAGGGCAGTGCCTTTCGGCGTGTTTTCAATCTCTTGGCGGCAGAATCCGACCAGCCGGTCGAAATCTATCCCCAGGCCCTCGCGGGCCGCCGCCATGTCCGGCGACAGGGGCGCCTTGAAGCGGAAGGGGGAGCAGGCGGCGATGGCGTCCGGCGCCGCGTCGATCCCCTGGGCGGCGAGTAGTTGGCCCGTGTCAGATGCCGCGACGGCGGCTGCATCGTCGCCATCCCAGCCGGAAATCACGGGCTTGAGCGCCCGGGCGGCCCGGCCCTGAGCGGCAAGGCCGCGGACAAGCGACGCCGTGACATAGGTCTTGCCGATGCCCGTGCCGGTCGAGGTTACGAAGAGGCCCTGAATGGTTCGTCTCCCACAAGAACCTTGTCGGCGATCATGTCGGCAAGGCGGTCGATATCCGCATCCGCGTGCAGGGCGGTGAAGGTCAGGCGCAGGCGCGCCGTGCCTTCCGGCACCGTCGGCGGGCGGATGCCGATGACGAGGTAGCCCGCGTCCTCCAACGTTTTCTGCGCCGCCATGGTGCGGGCACTGTCACCCAGAAGAATGGGCACGATGGGGCTTTCGGCGGCAGGCAGGCCCAGGCGCCGGGTGAAGCGCTGTGCCTTCTTCACCGGCCGGGCGGCGTATTCGGGATCGCCCTCGATGATGTCGAGGGCGGCGATGGCGGCGGCCACGGTGGCGGGCGGCAGGCCCGTGGAATAGATCAGGGTGCGGCAGCGCGTCTTCATCAGGTCGATGACGGCCTTGGAGGCGCAGAGATAGCCGCCGTAGCCGCCGACGGCCTTTGACAACGTGCCCATCTGCAGGTCGACCGCCGCCTTGGTGCCGCCGGCGAAGGTCGAGCCGCGCCCGCCGGCGCCAACCACGCCGATGCCGTGGGCGTCGTCGGTCATCAGCCAGGCGTCGAATTCCCGGGCCAATTCGTCCATTTCGTGAACCGGGGCCAGGTCGCCGTCCATGGAGAACACGCCGTCGGTGACGATCAGGCAGCGTTTGTGGCTGGCCCGATGCTGTTCCAGCAAGGCCCGCAGGTGGTCCATGTCGTTGTGGCGGAACAGGTGCTGCGCAGCGCGGGACAGGCGGCCGCCGACGATGATGCAGGCATGGCTCCATTCGTCGGCCAGGACCAGGTCGCCCTCGGTCATCAGGGTCGGGATCACGCCCGTATTGGTCAGGAAGCCGGAGCCCATGACGCAGCAATCCTCGGTGCCCTTGAGGCGGGCGAGGCGGGCCTCAAGCTCCGGCAGCAGGGGATGATCGCCGGTCACCAGCCGCGACGCGCCCGAGCCGACGCCCATGCGGTCGATGGCGTCCTTGGCGGCCTGTTTCAGGGCCGGGTGCTGGCTGAGGTTCAGATAATCGTTGCAGGAGAACGAGACCAGCCGCCGGCCGCCGCGCAGAACCTCGATGGCGCCCGTGCGTTCCGTCACCGTCAGGCGGCGGCGCAGGCCCTTGGATTCCAGATCCGTGAGCTTTCCCTGAGCGAATTCGTCGAGTGAGCGGGACATGAGCCTATTTCTTTTCGAACCGGGCGGACCAGCCGGTGACGACCTTGATTATAGCATCACAAAGCCGTCCCAGGTCATCCGCCGGAATGTTGTAGGCCGGGGTCAGATAGACGATGTCGGTGAACGGGCGGATGAACACGCCGTTTTCGATGAACCGGCCGCGCAGCCAGGTCAGTTCCTCGAACCCGCCGATGTCCAGTTCGACCACGCCGATGGCCCCTTGGCCGCGCACGTCCTTGACCCCGGGAATATCCCGGCAGGGGGCCAGGGCGGGGGCCAGCATCTGTTCCAGGGCCTGGACCTGGGCGAGGCGGCCTTCGCTTGCGAACAGGTCGAGCGACGCATTGGCGGCGGCGCAGGCCAGGGCGTTGCCGGTGAAGGTCGGCCCATGCATCAGGCAGTCCTCCAGTCGGTCCGACTGGAAGGCGGCGAAGACGTCTTTGGAGGCCAGCGTCGCGGACAGCGGCAGGGTGCCGCCGGTCAGGGTCTTGGACAGGGTCAGGATATCCGGCTTCACGTCCGCCAACTGCCCGGCCAGCATGGTGCCGAGGCGGCCGAGGCCGGAGAAGATTTCATCGAACACCAGCAGGACGTCATGGGCGTCGCACAGGCGGCGCAGGCGGGAAAGCACCTCGGGCGCATGGAATTTCATGCCGCCCGCCCCTTGGACGATGGGCTCAACAACCACGGCGGCGACGGTGCCGGCCTCGGCGATCAGCAGGGCGTCCAGCGCCGCCTCCGACGCATCGTCACGGGGCAGGTCGGCGATCAGCTGGCCCGGCACCACGCCCTTGAAGGCGGCGTGGAAGCCGTCCACGGGATCGCACAGCGCCATGGTCGCGAAGGTGTCGCCGTGATAGCCGCCGCGGAAGCTGAGGAATTTCTTGCGACCCGCCTCGCCCCTGTTGTGCCAGTACTGGGCGGCGATCTTCAGCGCGACCTCGACCGCGACGGACCCCGATTCCGAAAAGAACGCGCGGTAGCCGGGCAGGTCGAGAAGGCCTGGCAGGCGCGCCGCCAGGGTGAACGCCGGCTCGTTGGCCAGGCCCGCCAGCATGACGTGCGGAATCTTGGCGGCCTGGGCCTGGATGGCGTCGACGATATGGGGGTGGTTGTAGCCGTGGCAGGCGGCCCACCAGCTGGCCACGCCGTCGATCAATTCCCGCCCGTCGGCCAGGGTGATGCGGGACCCCTGTGTCGCCACGGCGGCCTGGGGCAGGGGGGCGGTCTGCATCTGGGTGTAGGGCATCCAGATGCTGTCATAACCCGCCTGAAGCCAGTCGGGGGCAGTGTCGTCAGAGGTCATAGGGTGTCGGTCGAAACCGGACCGATGTCCTCGCCATGGATGCCGAGGCGCTGGAACAGGGCCGCATCCCGGTCCTGTTCCGGATTGGCGGTGGTCAGCAGCTTGGGCCCGACGAAGATCGACCCGGCCCCGGCCAGGAAGCACAGCGCCTGCAGTTCGTCCGACATTTCCTCGCGGCCCGCCGACAGGCGCACGGTGGAGGACGGCATCATGATCTTGGCGACGGCGATGGTGCGCACGAAGTCCAAGGGATCCAGCGCGTCCCGGCCTTCGAGCGGCGTGCCCTCGACCTGGACCAGCATGTTGATCGGCACGCTTTCCGGATGGGGCCGCAGGTTGGCCAGGGTCACCAGCATGTCGGCCCGGTCCCGGGCCGCCTCGCCCATGCCGAGAATGCCGCCGCAGCACACCTTGATGCCGGCGTCGCGCACGGCCTGCAGGGTGTTCAGGCGGTCGGCGTAGGTGCGGGTCGAGATGATTTCCGGATAGAAATTTTCCGAGGTGTCCAGATTGTGGTTGTAGTAATCCAGCCCGGAATCGGACAACCGCTTGGCCTGATCCGGCGACAGCATGCCGAGCGTCGCACAGGCTTCCATGCCCATGCCGCGCACGCCCTCGATCATCTTGCAGACGGCATCCAGGTCCTTGTCCTTGGGCGACCGCCAGGCGGCCCCCATGCAATAGCGGGTGGCGCCGGCATCCTTGGCCCGCTTGGCTTCGGCCAGGACCGTGTCCACGTCCATCAGCTTGGCGGCGTCGACGCCGGTATCGTACTGGGCCGCCTGGGGGCAATAGGCGCAATCTTCCGGGCAGCCGCCGGTCTTGACCGACAACAGCGACGCCATCTGCACGGTGTTGGGGTCGAAATAGCGGCGGTGCAGGGTCTGCGCCCGGTGAATCAGGTCGGCGAAGGGCAGGGCGAACAGGGCCAGGGCCTGTTCCGCCGTCCAATCGAAGCGGACGGCCGGATCATCGTTGCGGGGGGCGTTCATTTCGTTCATATCGGGTGTCGGGGCCTTCCTGGGCGATCGAACCGGTTGGGCGCGGGGGTCGGGCCGGGATATGACGCCCGAAACGTCCGGTCAAGGAATTTAGCACAAAGCGTCTTGCTTTGGTTGACGGGGCGCGGTGATTGCCTTAAAAAGCCGCCTCCGACGCGGACTCCGGCCCGTGTCCAACGGTTTATTTACCAGCGAAAGCTGATCATAGGAACGTAGAAGTCATGTCCAGAGTTTGCGATCTGACGGGCAAAGGTGTCATCACCGGGAACAACGTGTCCCACGCCCACAACAAGACCCGCCGCCGGTTTTTGCCGAACCTGCAGGAAACCAGCCTGTGGAGCGATTCGCTCAGCCGCATGGTGCGTCTGAAGGCGTCGGTCAGTGCGATCCGCACCGTCGAACACAAGGGCGGCCTGGACGCCTTCCTGCTGGATGCTTCCGATGCTGACCTGGCACCCGCCATGGTCAAAATCAAGAAGCTCGTAAAGAAAGCGCAGGTCAAAGCGGCGTAGCCCAGCCATACAAATTTGCCAGACGGCAAAGGCCCGCGCCCCACAACGGCGCGGGCCTTTTTCTTTGTCTATTTGCCGTATCCAGCCCCGGTCGAGGTAGAGGAGACCCAGACGATGACCGACATGTCCGTGACCCAGATTTTGTTCCGTGATGCCGAACAGGCCGATGCGCGCGAGATCGCCGCACTCTATCGCCTGGCCGCCGGCGGGGTCGCAGACGTAATCTGGACCGCCTTGAAAGCGCCGGGCGAGGATATTGTCGACGCGGGGGCCCGGCGCTATGCCCGGGAAGACGCGGATTTTTCCTATCAGAACTGCGCTCTCGCCGAGTGCCGGGGCCTGCCGGTCGGCCTGCTGCATGCCTTTCCCATGCATGCCGATCCGGATTTCGACCCGGCCTCGGTCGACCCGGTGCTGCGGCCCTATGCGGAGTTGGAAGAAGACGGCAGCTACTACATCGCCGGCATCGCCCTGAAGGCCGATTACCGCAGGCGCGGCATGGGCACCAAGATGCTGCGTCTGGCCGAACTGCGGGCCATGACGCGGGGGCTCACCAAGATGTCGCTGATCGCGTTCGAGGAAAACACGGATTCGGTCCGCCTGTACGAACGCCTGGGCTACCGCGTGACCGACAGCCGCGACATCGTGCCGCATCCCCTGATCCGGCATGACGGGCGGGCGCTGCTGATGGTGAAGACTTTCTAGGGGCGATGAATTCATGGATGCGCCAATCATCGAGACCGAACGCCTGCGGCTGCGGGGGTGGCGGCGGGAGGATTTCGATCCTTTCGCCGCGCTGCGCGGCAGCGCCGAGGATCAGGCTTACACGGGCGGGGCGATTCCGAGGGAGCGGGCTTGGACCGAGTTCTGCGCCAAGGCCGGAGAATGGACGGTCCAGGGCCTTGGCGTGTTCATCGCCGCCGAGCGGGAGACGGACCGGGCGGTCGGCTATGCCGGGTTGTGGTTCCCGCCCTATATCGAGGAACCGGAGTTGTGCTGGTCCCTGTTTCCCGGAAATACGGGGAAGGGCTATGCCACCGAGGCCGCTCTGGCGGCGCGGGACTGGGCCTACGAGGCCCTGGGCCTGGGGCCCCTGATGAGCTTTGTCCATCCTGACAATTTGGCGTCGCGCGCCGTCGCCGAGCGCCTGGGGGCAGTCGCCGAAGGTTGGGGAGAGCTCAAGGGCGAACCTCGACTGATCTACCGCCATTCAGGGCCTGAAAAGGTCGCCGGATAAGGCTGGCCGGCCTCGAAAACAGGGCCGCATTCTGCGACAATGCGGCCCTGTTCACCGCCGACCCCTCAGGGGCGGGCAAAGAGGCCGGGATGCCCGAAGAAAAACCGATCCGACCGTTGATTGCGTTGCTGTCCGCCGGGGCCCTGGCGGCGACCGTGGCGCTTGCGCCGGCGGCAGTGCAGGCGCAAAGCGATGTGGACCGCTGGCAGGCGGCAATGGATCCGGCCGACCATGCCCATATGCTGGGCAATCTCGCCGACGCCGAGGACCATTATCTGGAAGCCCTGAAACTGGCGGAACGGTTCGACCGCACCGGCGGCTATCTGGAGCGCGCCATGGCGGGGCTGGGCGGGCTTTACGCCTCCCAGGAACGCTTCACCGAGGCGGCGTCGCTTTACCGTCAGGCCCTGGCCATCGCCGAGGCATTGTATGATCCAAGCCACGCCCGGCACGGCGTGATCGCCATTTATCGGACCGCCCTGGCCGGAGCCGAGGCCGGCCGCACCCGCCAGGAAACCGCAACGCGCCGCGCCCAGGATGTTGCCGCCGTCGCCCGGGGGGATATGGCGGCCCGGCTGGCGGAACGCCCGGCGCCCGCCGCGCGCCGCCTTCCGGCCCAGGCACAGGTGCGGACCACGCCCTCTGCCGCGCCCGCGTCGGTTCCCGCGCGGGGTGTTCTGCCCGCGCAGGAATCTGCCTCCGCGCTGTCCGAGCCACCGCCCCCGCCACCCCTGCCGTCGGCGCCGGTACTGTCCCATTACCGTCTGGCCGGGGCCGTGGTGCCGCCTCCGCCGCCGGCCGAAGTCCTGGCCCCGGTACCGATTGCGCCGCCGCCCGCGGCTGCCGCCACCAAACTGCCGCCCGCGGTCGAGGCGGCGGAAGCCGCCGTGCCGGAGGCAAGCCTGTCGGCGGCCGCGCCGTCCCCTGGCGCGGAGAGTTTCGTGCCCCTGCGGGGAACGCCCGTTTCCTCGCCCCCGGCACCGGCGTCTGCCGCCCTGCCGCCTGCTGTCGAGGTGGCGGACGCAGCCGTTCCCGAGGCCGCCATGACCACCGCCGCGCCGCCGCCCGAGGTTGCGCAGGCCTTGGCCACGGGCCCGGTCGCGCAATCGACGGCGGTTCCGCCGGTTCGTTCGTCGGCTCCCGATCATACCGCCTTGCCGCCGGCCATTGATGTCGCCGAGGTCGCCGCCGGGAATACGGTGGCCGAGGCCGCGCCCGCCGCCGCGCCCGCCCATCCGCCGGAAGCCGTGGGGCCGCCCCGGCGCGGCACGCCCCCGCCCATCGCCCGGCCGAATGCCGTCGCGCCGCAAGAAATCGCGACGATTTCCCAATCCTCCGCCACCGGTGCGGAAACGCCGGGGACCGTGGCCGAGACATTGCCCGCCGAGGTCCGGTCCTGGGACGCCCAGCCGCGCGCGATTGCGGGGCAGCAGGTCGATGCGGCGGCCATCCGGGCCCTTGCCGCCGACCCGGCGGCGCCGCCGGAGGTGATGGTCCGTGCCGTCGCCGAGGAAACACCTCAACAAATGGCCCAACGCAAGGCCCTGGAAGAACGCCATCCCGTCCTCGGCGTGCGGCTGGGATCGGCCAAACGCAACATGGGGCCGATCTATCCCAACACGCCGCGCCTGGCCGATACGGAAGAGGCCTATGTGGCGGAACTGGAGGCCCTGGAAGGCTCGCTGGGCCCCGACCATCCCGACGTCGCCGCGGCCCTTTACCGGCTCGCGCGGCTGTACCAGCGGCAAAGCCGGTACGAGCCGGCGGGCAAGATGTATGAGCGCTGTCTGGCCTTGCGCGAGAAAATACTGCCCGCGGGCCATCCCGACATCATTGAAACCCTGTTGAGCTATGCCCGCCTGCTGCGGGCCAGCGGGTTTTCCGACCTGGCGGCGGCGATGCGCAAGCGCGCCGAAGCCGAGAAAACGGCACCCAATTGACCGCCCCGGAGGCCGCGCGACCTCATCGCGGTAATTGTCCGGTGACAATACTTCCATTGCGCGCGTCCGGCCACCGCCGCTAGCCTGCGCCCGGATATCACGTTCGGAGGCAAAGATCGTGGACGGCCAGGAAACCTTCATCGACAGATTGGACGATCAGGTCCGCGCCATCGCCGACGCCTGCACGGCCTGCGGCGCCTGCGTGCGGGCCTGCCCGACGCCGGGAATCCTGGATTTGGCTGCCGGCGACGGCAAGGCCGTCGCGGACGGGGTCCGGGACATTTTGCGGGGCGGCCAGGGCGACGCGCCATCGGCGGCCTGGGCCGGGGCCTGCTGCGGCACGGGCAACTGTCTCAGCGTCTGTGACGAGGGCATCAATCCGCGCGTCATGCTGGCCATGGCGCGCCGCCGGATGGCCGAGGCGGCGCCCGAGGCCGAGCGCAAGGACAAAGGCAAGGCCGCCTTCAAGGCGATGAGCCGGGGCGTGCGCGTGCTGTCGCGCCTGCAACTGCCGCCGGACCTCATGAACCGGCTCAGTCCCGCGTCCCATCCGGAGCGAGCGACGCCGCCCGACATCGTGTTCTACACCGGCTGCAACATGCTGAAGACGCCGCACATCGGGCTGTTGTGCCTGGACGTGCTCGACCGCCTGGACGTTGCCTACGAAGTGTTCGGCGGACCGGCCAACTGCTGCGGCATCCTGCAGTTCCGGCCCGGGGATACGGCCAACTCCGGGCGTCAGATCGGCAGCACCATGGACCGCTTCGCCCGCACGGGGGCGGCCCAGGTCGTGTCCTGGTGTCCGACCTGCCAGATGCAGATGTCGGAAGTCATGACCGCCGTCCCGGCGGAACCGAAACCCTTCGACAACCTCATGCTGCCCGTATTCCTGGCCCAGCGCCTGGACGACCTGCGTCCGCTGATGACCAAGCGGATGGAAAAGCGCGTGGCGTTGCATGAATTCCCCGGCTCGCCCGGCGTGACGGATGCGGTGAAGGCGCTGTTGGGCGCCATCCCGGGGCTGGAACTTGTCGATCTGGACCATCCCGGCGTCGGCTATCAGATGTCGTCCCTCGACGGCCTGCCCGATGTTCAGAAACGCCATATCGCCGGCACCTTCCGCCAGGCCGAGGCCAAGGGCGTCGATGTCCTGGCCGGGGTGTTTCACGCCGATCACCGGGAGTTGGTCAGCCATCAGAACGAATGGCCGTTCGAGATCGTCAACTACATGGAACTGATCGGCGAAAGCCTGGGCCTCAGCCACCCCGACCTGTTCAAGCGCATGAAGCTGATGCAGGACGCCGACGAGATTCTCGCTGATGCCCGGGATATGATCGCCCTGCACGGCCTGGACGCGGACGAGGTCCGGGCGGTGATCCTGGCCGACATCCTGGGCGAACAGCGTCTGCCCCGCGACCGGGCTTTGCATCCGGCGGAGTGACGCCGGTCAGTCCGTCAGTTCGAACATCATCAACAGCGTGCGCTGTGGGCCAAAGCGGTTGAAGTTGTTGTCGGAAATCAGAAAAATCAGGGTCTCGCCCCTGGGGCCCCTGATCGCCTCGATGCCCTCGAAATTATCGACGGTCAGGGGCGCGCGGATATCGGCCAGCAGGTCGCCGGACACCTCGGCGCCAGCGCGAATGCCGTCCGCCTTGATGCGGCGGACGCGGGACCGGGCCCCCTCGCGCGGGGTGAAATAACGCTCGACCACCACCACATCGCCGCCGGGCAGGGTCGCCGCCCCTGTGGGCCGGTAATTGTCCTCGGTCCGGTAGATCAGGACGTTCCACCCGCGCGGGTTGCTGATCCAGGCCAGGTTGGTATTGCCACGGCCCTTGCCTTCGGCGATGGCGAACAGGCTGCCGTCTTCGAGCAGGGTCAGGGCCTCGATGCCGTTGTTGTCGGGGGCGTTCTTCATCTCGGCGGGCAGGGGCAGGGGCCGCGGCTCGCTCTGGCCGATCGGATAGGCCCAAAGCCGGTGGATACGCTCGAAGGCGACGATGATTTCGCCGTCCACGCCGGGGGCCATGGCTTCCGCGTCGGCCAGGGACTTGTCCATCAGGGGCATGCCGCCCGGGCCGGCCAGGGTGAAGATTTCCGTATTCGTGATGCCGGTCAGGTCGCCGTCCGGGCCGTAGACCAGATGGGCGTCCAGGCGGTTGCCCTCGTCGGTGAGCGAGACCAGGCGCTTGCCGTCGGCGCTCAACCCCAGGGCCGAGAACCCGCCGAAGCGGTCGGACGAACTTATCAATTCGACCCCGCCCCGGTAGGTCAGCTTGCCGATCACCTTCTGGTCCGGGTTCTCGGCGTTCAGGGGGACGGGGATCGACCGCACCTCGATCGCGTCGGCCATCGCCGGGGTCTGAGCGGCCAGAAAAACAAAGGCGGCCCCGGCCAGGACGCGGGCGGCGATTCGGGCGATGCGGCGGTGCATGGCGGCGGGATCCTCTCCCAAGGGTTGGTTTTTTCCAAGATGGAGGGACGCGCCGATGTTGTCCAGCGCGGGCAGGGCGTGGATCAGAACCCGGTGTCTGCCTGCGGCGTGGTCTGGGGGCGCATATGGGCCGGCGCGCGGTTCGTTTCCTCGGGACCCAGTTCGCGGCAGGTACTGTCCTTGACCGTGACCGGCACCCGAGGCGCGCCCTGGGTCAGGCTGTACATGGGCTGTTCGGTGAACTTCGATTGCGCGAAGGTGCAGTAGGATTCGCGGGAAAACCACATCTCCACCTGCACCGTGCCCTCGACCTGCGGCACGGCCAGCAGCAGGGTCAGCAGCCAGCCCATGGCGGCCTTCCGGTGCGAGGGATTGGGCTGGATCGGACGGGGCGGGGCGTCAGGCTCATGTGCCCGATCTTACGGAGGCTCTGTGAAACCTTGATGACCGCCAATCTGTCCGAGGGGGCCTAGGGCTTTCGGCGAAGCTTTTCCCGGCCCTTGCGGATCGTCGTGTAGTAGCCGTCGAACAGGCCGATGACGTCGGCCATGGCGAAGCGGCCGGAATCCCATTGTTGCATGAGGTCCGGGCGGAGGTGGCGGACATAGCGGCGGAAATCGTGGCACACGCGGCGGTCCGTGGTCCGGCGGAAGGCAACCATCTCCTGGGTGTCCTGGGGCATGTCGGCGTCGGTGATGTAAAGCTGCTGCCACAGGCGGGCCTCACACTCCAGGTCGATGGGCCGGTCGTTGCCGAAACGGTTCTTGAGGCGCTGCAGGCCATGGCCGATCAGCTCGTGCACCAGCACCGCCGCCAGTTCGTCCACCGGCCAGTTGGCGCCGAAGCGGCTGACGATCACCGTGAAGTCGCGCTTGCCGTCCTGGGGCTGGAACTCGCCGACCAGGAAGGCCGCGACGATGACCCTGGACAGGGAGCGTTCGGGAAAGGCGGCGTCGTAGATGATGCGGATCTGCCCGGCCCCGGACAGGGTCTCGAAGCCCCGCGCGGCGACGGGGGATGCCTGCAGCACGCGGTCGACCGCTGCCTTGATCTTGCCTACCGTGGCGGCGGGGTCGGCGAGGGGAATGTCGTACTCGGCCTTGGGCGGCAACTGCATGCCGACCACATCGATGCCCCGGTGCCGTTCACGCAGCGCCGCCTGGGTCATGGGCCGAAGGTGCCAGGTCGTATCGACAAGGTTCTGCGCCCGGGCGGGTGCCGGTGCGGACAAGAGAAAAAGGAAGGCGGCAAGGGCGGCCAGGAAGGGCGGTCCGCAACGGCGGGCCGAAGCGGTCATCCCGCCCGGCGGCGGCCGCGGGACGCACCCGCGCCGGACGCCGGGTTGTCCTCGTCGAAAAGTTCGGCCAGGTTCGCCATCATGGTGCCGCCCAGTTCCTCGGCATCGACGATGGTCACGGCGCGGCGGTAATAGCGCGTTACGTCGTGGCCGATGCCGATGGCGGTCAGTTCCACGTCGGACTTGTTTTCGATGAAGTTGATGACGTCGCGCAGGTGCTTTTCCAGATAGTTGCCCGGGTTGGCGGACAGGGTCGCGTCATCGACCGGCGCACCGTCGGAAATCACCATCAGGATGCGCCGCTGTTCGGGGCGGCCCAACAGGCGGTTGTGGGCCCACATCAGGGCCTCGCCGTCGATGTTTTCCTTGAGCAGGCCTTCGCGCAGCATCAGGCCCAGGTTGCGCCGGGCGCGCCGCCACGGCATGTCGGCGGCCTTGTAGACGATATGGCGCAGGTCGTTGAGGCGGCCCGGATTCTTGGGCTTGCCCTTTTCCACCCAGTCCTCGCGCGACTGTCCACCCTTCCACGACCGCGTGGTGAAGCCCATGATCTCGACCTTGACGCCGCAGCGTTCCAGGGTGCGGGCCAGGATGTCGGCGCTCATGGCGGCGACCGTGATGGGCCGGCCGCGCATGGAGCCGGAATTGTCGATCAGCAGGCCGACCACCGTATCGCGGAAATCCGTATCCTGTTCCTGTTTGAAGGATAGGGGATGCAGGGGGTCGGTGACGACCCTGGACAGGCGGGCGGCGTCCAGGACGCCTTCCTCCAGGTCGAAATCCCAGGACCGGGTCTGCTTGGCCATCAGTTTCCGTTGCAGGCGGTTGGCCAGGCGCGAGACCACGCCCTGCAGGTGCGACAGCTGCTGGTCCAGTTGCGCGCGCAGGCGGGCCAGTTCCTCGGAATCGCAAAGCTCCTCGGCTTCGACGACCTCGTCATAGGCCTGGGTGAAGGCCTTGTAGAGCGCCAGATCGTCGGGCGAATTGCGCGGCCAGCGGTCGTCCCAGTCGGTCGGGCCGGCGGGTTCTTCCTCACCGTCGCCGGACATCACGTCGTCATCGAACCCTTCGGTCGAAAACTCCATGTCGTCGGACATTTCCGCCTCGCCGGATTCGCTGGACAGCGATCCGTCGGTGTCCATGTCGGCATCCGGGTTCTGGTTCTGATCCTGGCCCTGTTCGGGGTCGTCTTCCGCGGAATCCTGTTGATTCTCAGGCTCCGACGGGGCCGGCGCGTCGGTCATCATGTCCAGCGCGACGATCATCTCGCGCACCAGATTGCCGTAGGCTTCCTGGTCCAGGGCGTTCTTTTCAAGCTGAGCCAGCTGCGGGCCGACCTTGCGGTTCAGCTCCTCGCGCCACAGGTCGACGATATGTTTGGCTTCCTTGGGCAGCTTCTGGCCCGGCAGGCGTTCGCGGGCGAGCAGGCCGAGAACTTCCGGGAGCATGGCCTCTTCCCGCTCGGTGATGCCGCCGTAGCCCTTGGCCCGGCATTTCTCGGCCAACAGGAAGTCCAGGTTGCTGGCGACGCCAACCATGCGCTGGGCACCCAGGCTTTCGCAGCGCGCCTGCTCCAGGGCTTCGAACACGGCATGTCCGTCGGGGCCCGTGGGGGCCATGCGGCGGTGCACGGCAGAGTCGTGATAGCGCAGACGCAGCGCCAGGGCGTCGGCGATGCCGCGCAGCTTGGTGATGCCTTCGGCGCTGGGTGGGCCCGAGGGGGCGGGAAGGTTGACGGCTTCCTCGGTGGCCGAAGCCCCCGAGGCCTGGAAATGAACCTCAAGCTCCGGGCGATTGGACATCGCCTTGACCGCGGCCGCCGTGACGCGTTTCAGAAGATCTGCCGGGCGTTCCGAATGGTTCATGTCCTATGGTCCCAATTCCCGCCCGGACAGGGTCCGGACGGGCGCGGGTGTCCTACTGCAGCACCGCGCGCATGGCGGAATCGGGAAGTTCCTCGCCCATGCAGCGCTGATAATATTCGGCCACGACCGGGCGCTCGACCTCGTCGCACTTGTTGAGGAACGTCACCCGGAAGGCATAGCCCTCATCGTTGAAGATGCGGGCGTTTTCGGCCCAGGTGATGACCGTGCGCGGCGACATGACGGTCGAAATGTCGCCGTTCATGAAGCCCGAGCGCGTCAGATCGGCCAGTTCGACCATGGCGCTGACCTGTTCCTTGCCCTGCTTCGTGGCGTATTCGGGCACCTTGGCGCAGACGATTTCCACTTCCTCGTCATGGGGCAGGTAGTTGAGGGTCGCGACGATGCTCCAGCGGTCCATCTGGCCCTGGTTGATCTGCTGGGTGCCGTGATACAGGCCCGTGGTGTCGCCCAGGCCGACCGTGTTGGCGGTCGAAAACAGGCGGAAATAGGGGTGCGGCTTGATGACCTGATTCTGGTCCAAAAGGGTCAGCTTGCCGTCGACTTCAAGCACGCGCTGGATCACGAACATCACGTCCGGGCGGCCGGCGTCATATTCGTCGAACACCAGGGCCGCCGGATTGCGCAGCGCCCAGGGCAGGATGCCTTCGCGGAATTCCGTGACCTGCTTGCCGTCGCGCAGCACGATGGCGTCCTTGCCGACAAGGTCGATGCGGGAAATGTGGCTGTCCAGGTTGACCCGGATGCACGGCCAGTTGAGGCGCGACGCCACCTGTTCGATATGGGTCGACTTGCCCGTGCCGTGATAGCCCTGGATCATGACGCGCCGGTTGTGGGCGAAGCCGGCCAGAATCGCCAGCGTCGTCTCGCGGTCGAAGCGGTAGGCTTCGTCGCGGTCGGGGACATGTTCCTCGGCTTCGGAGAAGGCGGGGACTTCCATGTCGCTGTCGATGCCGAAGGTCTGGCGCACGGAGACGGTAACGTCCGGCACCTGATGGGCCGCATCGATCCCGGGTTTGGCGGTCGATTCCAAAGATGTCATGAAAATATTCCAGTTTCTGAGGCCGCCCGGCAGTGCCAGGGCGGAAAGAGGTCATGTTTGGCAAACGTCGTAGGGGTTAAGCGGCGGGCCGTCAAGGGGCGAGAAAGTCCAATAACGCCTCATAGGCCTCGGTGACTTTCTTGAATTCTTCTTCCGCCGCCTTGGTCCCGCCGTTGGCATCCGGGTGATGACGTTTTACCAGTTCCTTGTATCTGGACTTCACGTCGTCGATGGTCACGGGAATTTCCAGGCCGAATACGGAGAGGGCCCGCGCCGTCCTCGGATCGGTCTTGCGGGTCTCGGCCGCGCGGGGGTCCGCCGGAGCTCCCTGCGTCCGCGCATCGGCATCACGGGCCGCGTCGCCCACGCCCAGGGGGTCGATAATCCGGGCGCGGGTGAATTTGGCGGCATCGCCCGCCCCCAGTTTCCAGGTCGGCCGCTGCCAAACCGTGTCGTTGCGCACGTCGGCCTCGACCTGATCTTCATCCATGCCTTTGTAATAGTTCCAGTTTCGATTGTATTCCCGGACATGGACCAGGCAGAACCAGCGGTATTCGTTGAGGGCATCGCGCGAGCGGGGCGCCTTGAATTCGGCGTTGCCGTCGCAGCCCGGCCATTCACAGGCCGGCGCCGTTTGCCGGGATTCGCGATTTTTGAGCAGTTCACCCATGGCGACACTATGCGCGTGCCCATTGTCCCAAACAAGATGTGTGAACGTTTCGGGGGCGAAAACGGTCCCGGTTTCCGCCTTTATCCGAAGAGTTGAAAAACAGACCTATAACCTTCGTCTAACTTGAATTCCATTGCGTTATCTCTAATTCTGAAGGTAGTCGGTGGATGATTTCGCCGTAACGTCGGTAGTCCGGCGCCCTCATGTGGCGTCCTGTGTACCGGTGGGGGAATGTTCGGAGGTGGCAGGACATCTTGTTCTGCTGTGGTGCCAGGCGTAATGCGAGTATAATAATTGCCGCATACAATAAAAGAGGGTGTCAGTCGGATTATGCAAAGCAAACTTATAAGCCGAAACGTGACCGTCAACGGCCGCAGAACCAGTCTGCGGCTCGAAAATGCAACGTGGGATGCTTTGGATCAAATCTGTGAATGCGAGAAGATATCGGTTCACGAGCTGTGCTCGATGATCGAAAGCGTTCGCTTCGGCTCGTCCCGGACATCGACGGTACGGGCCTTTATCGTGACCTATTTCCGTCTGGCGGCGAACCGCACAGGCATCGAAGTCGGAATCGCCGACAAGGCATTGACCGCCTTCAAGACACCCTGACGTACCTGGCCGGATCAGCCGGCCTTTTTTCCTTCCGCCCCGGCGGGGCCATCACCAGTCTCTTCATAGAATTCGGGCCAGCGGACCTTGACCACAGGGCCGTTGCTGCGGAACGCGTAGCAGGTGTCGATCAAGGGTGATTTCTTGCCGGGGCCGGGTTCGCCCCGTTTCTTGCGGGCGGGAAAGATGGTCTGGAACGCGGTCACCGCGATCGGGCCCATCAGAAGGTCGCGCAGATGGGTGCAGCCGTGCACGCCGCCCATGGCTTCGGATACGGCCCTGCGCCAGCCCGGCCCGACCTTCAGCCCGACCAGTTGGGAAAAGGACTGGGTCACGTCGCCGCACATGGAAAACGGGCTTGATTCCGTCGATGCCTCGGCGGCCGTGACCACCATGTCGCCGGTTAACGTCAGGCGAATCAGCATGTCGTGAATGGGCTCGCCCGCCGCGATGCCGCCGCGGTCGTGATTATCAAAAGTGTAGGTCTTGGTATCGGTCAGGCGGCCCTCGATGTCCCACAGGCCGTCGTCGCGTTCGAAGCCAAGGCACTTGATGTCGCGGGTGTGGATATGCTTGCGGGCGGCGGGTTTGCTGAGGGGCATGGGCGGATTCCTGTCAGGCGGAAAGGGCACCGCCGCCCGGAAGCGGGCGGGGTGCGGCGTCGGCTGACTTTATCGGTTGCCGGCCATGGGCGGCAAGAGGCGCGGCGCGGGGCCGGCGTGCCGTTGCAATAATAACCTAATCCCGGCCGTTCAGGCGCTGTACCGGTCGCCGAAGACAAAGGCTTCCGTCTCGCGGATGTTTTCTTCCAGGCCTTCCTTGACCGCTTCGTACAGGTCGCGGATCGATACCATGGCGACGCATTTTCCGTCCTCGCCCAGGACCGGAAGATGGCGGTAGCGCCGGGTCAGCATCAACTCGAGCGCATCCGACGCCCTGTCGTTGGGCGCCAGGGTGTCCGGATTGGCGGTCATGATGTCGCCGACCTTGGTTTCGCTGGGGCGTTTGTTTTCCGCCACCACGCGGCGGGACAGGTCGCGTTCCGTCAGAATGCCGATCAACGTCCTGTCCGCATCCAAAACGACGATCGCCGCGACGTTGGCCGTGCGCATGTCCTTGGCCGCCTGTTCCGCCGTGGCATCGACGGTGGTTGCCGTCAATTCCCGGGGCTGAACGATGTCCGGAATGATCTTTCGCTGCATCGGACGTTTCCTCTCGTTGACCGTGTGGCCCGGACGTCTGCCGGACTTTGCCACAGTGCGATAATTGCCTGGGTATTGTACGGGAAATGCGGTCCAGGGTTAAGAATTAACGATTGCTCATGTTAATCCTTAACCGCAGAGTGCCGGCCTGCGGCCGCCCGTCCTTTCCCGGCGCGGGCGGCGTCAGTCGGTGATTTCGCCGGGCTTGGGCGGGGTCACGCGCAGACGGGTGATCTGATGGCGGTGGCGGGCCACGATATCGATGCGGAAACCGAACAGGCGGAATGACTGGCCGACCTCGGGGATGCGCCGGGCCTCGTGCAGGACCAGGCCGGCGACGGTCGCGGCCTCCTCGTCGGGCAGGCGCCATTCGTACTCCCGGTTGAGATCGCGGATCGTCACCGTGCCATCGACCAGATAGGACCCGTCGCCTTGCGGTTCGACCCCGGCGACGCTCAGATCGTGCTCGTCGTCGATCTCGCCGACAATTTCCTCGATGATGTCCTCAAGGGTCACGATGCCCTGCAGGCTGCCGTATTCATCGACGACCAGGGCGAAATGCTCGCGCCGTTCGCGGAACGCTTCCATCTGGTCGAGCAGCATCGTGGTTTCCGGAATGAACCAGGGTTCGGCGGCGATGGCCTTGATGTCCAGGTCCGCGGGGGCTTCTCCGGCGACGTTGACGGCGCGGAACAAGGCCTTGGCATGCAGGACGCCGACGATGTTGTCGGGTTCGTCCCGCCACAGGGGGACGCGGGTATAGGGGGATTCCAGGACGCCGGCGATCAACTCCGCCACGGGAAGATCGGCGTTCAGGGTGTGGACGCTGGACCGGTGGATCATGATCTCGCCGACCTCGACGTCGGCAAGGTCGAGGACGCTGCGCAGCATCACGCGCTCCAGGCCCGTTTCCTCGTCGCCCGTGTGCAGTTCTATGGCGCCGCGCAGTTCTTGCTCGGGTTCGTGCTCGGCGTCGCCCGACGACCGGATGTCGATACCCACCAGATGAAACAGGCCACGCACCAGCAGTTCCACTGTATGGGTGATGGGGGCCAGCAGGGCGACCAGGATTTTCACCGGCGCACCGACCGCAAGGGCCACCGTGTTGGCGTTCTTGATGGCGTAGGTCTTGGGCATGACCTCGGCGAAGATCAGCACCAGGCAGGTCATGACCAGGGTCGCGTAGGCGACGCCGGCCTCGCCGAAATAGGTGATGAGCAGGCTGGTCGCCAGCGACGAAGCCAGGATGTTGACCAGGTTGTTGCCGAGCAGGATCGCGCCGATCAGGCGCTCTTTCTGGTCGTACAGCCGATTGACCACGGCCGCCCGCTTGTCGCCACCCTGTTCCAGGCGGTGCATCAGCGGTTGCGAACTGGCGGTCAGCGCCGTTTCCGAGCCGGAAAAGAAGGCCGACATCAGGAGCAGAAAAAAGATCGTGATCAGGCTTGTTTCGTCGTCCATGACTTCCGCTCGTTCAATGTGCCGGGCGCAATCGCGGCGCGCCGGCGGTCAGGCCCGGGTCAATCCCGGGCGCTCAGGAATTCGTTGAGGACATCCGCGACCGGCCCGGTCGGCACGTCGCGTTCGATGAACGCCTCGCCGATGGCCCGGGCCAGAATGAAGGTCAACTTGCCGCCCTCTGTCTTCTTGTCCTTCATCATGTGCGCCAGCAGGCGTTCCGCCGTCCAGCCGCCGGTGTTCAGCCGCGCCAAGCCGCCCGGCAGGCCCGTGGCGTCGAGATGGGCGCGCAGCCGCGCCGCGTCGTTGCCTTTGCAATGGCCCAGACGGTTCGCCAATGTCAGCGCCATGACCATGCCGATGGCCACGGCCTCGCCGTGCAGCAGGCCGCCGCCGTAGCCGGTCTCGGCCTCCAGCGCGTGGCCGAAGGTATGACCCAGATTGAGCAGCGCACGCTGACCCTGTTCCGTCTCGTCGGCGCTGACGATGCGCGCCTTGGCGTCGCAGCAGGTCAGGATGGCGTGGCGGCGGGCGGCGGCGTCTCCGGCCAGCAGGGCCGGGCCGTTGCCTTCCAGCCAATCGAAGAAACCGGGCATGTCGATGACGCCGTATTTCACGACCTCGGCATAGCCGGCCTGCAGTTCGCGGGGCGGCAGGGTGTCGAGCACGCCCGTATCGGCAAGAACGAGGCGCGGCTGGTAGAAGGCGCCCACCAGATTCTTGCCTTGGGCCGTGTTGATGGCGGTCTTGCCGCCGACCGATGAATCGACCTGGGCCAGCAGTGTCGTCGGCACCTGCACGAAATCGATGCCGCGCAGGGTCAGCGCCGCGCACACGCCGGTCAGGTCGCCGATGACCCCGCCGCCGAGGGCGATCAGCGTCGTCTTGCGGTCGATGCCGCCGGCCAGCAGGTCGCCGATGACCCGTTCCAGATGGGCAAAGTCCTTGGTCTGCTCGCCGGGTTCCAGGATGATCGTGCGGCTGGTGATGCCGGCGGCGGCCAGCGCCGTTTCCAGGGTCGCCAGATGCCCCGCCTCGGCGACGTTGCGGTCGGTGATCACGGCGACCTGGCGGGAACGCAGCACGGGCGCGACCAGGCGCCCGGCGTCGGCCAGCAGGCCTTCGCCGATCAGGATGTCGTAGCTGCGTTCGCCCAGATCGACGCCCAGGCGTTCGATGCCCGGATGCTCAATGGTCGTGCCGTCAGTGGTCATGCCGTGCCGTCCGTCAGGTTATCGATGATCTTGTCGGCGGTCTTTTCCGGGGTTTCATCGACGCTTTCAATGATGATATCCGCCTGTTCGTACACGGGATAACGCTCTTTTATCAATTGCTTCAGTTTCTCCGACGGATCGGTGCCCTTGAGCAGCGGCCGCCCGGCCGCCCGCCGTTTGGTGCGACGCTCCAGGATCGCCAGATCGGCGCGCAGCCAGACGCTGGTCGCGGCCTGGGCGATGCGTGCGCGGGTGCGCGGGTTCATGAAGGCGCCGCCGCCCGAGGACAGAATCGCGGGCGGCCCCTTCAGAAGGCGCTCGATAACCCGTTCCTCGACGTCTCGGAACGCGGGCTCGCCGTAGATTTCGAAGATATCCTCGATGCTGCAGCCGGCGGCCGTTTCCACTTCGTCATCGGAATCGATGAACGGCAGGTCCAGCTTCGCGGCCAGGATCCGGCCGACGGAACTTTTTCCGGCACCCATCAGGCCGACCAGGACGATGGTTTTCTTTTTATTTTGAATAGGTTGGGAAGACATGGACCTGTAACTTGCGGGCTGCGGAGGGCGCCGGGCGGGCGGCGTTGAAAGCGGGGGGGCGAGCCGATAAACTCCGGCCTGCCCGCCGCCGCCGGAAAAATGCCATAGTCGCAGTCTAGCAGAAAGCCTGAAGACTGTGACAGACACCGATCCACCGGCTACCGAGACCACCCGCGAAGACGAATAGGCCCGCTCTCCTGATGAAAAGCATTTCCAAGATCATCTTCATCCTCGCCCTGGCTTTGGTGCTGGGCGGCGGGACGTTCCTGGTTACCTGGGATTTCCCCGCGCCGTCCAAGGACGTGACGAAAGTTCTGCCCGATGACCGGTTCCCGCGCTAAGCGTCCGGTTTCGGCATCGCGGCTGGCCGCCTTTGCGGTGGCGCCGCTGCTGCTGACCGCGCCGCTTGGCAGCCTCCAGGCCCAGACGCCCTCGGCCGATGCGCCGGCCGCCCTGCTGCCGGCCATCCAATCCCCCGTCCAGCCCGTGGCCCTGCAGCCGCCGGCCGCGCTGGCGCCGCCGCGGGCCCTGAAACCCCATGCTCCGGCGGGCACCACCCAGCCCCAGGCGGGCCAGGATCCGGCCCGGCCCGCGGCGGGGACGGCCTCGGGCAGCGAACCGGGGGTTCAGGTCGATACCTTGGAAAAGATCAATCCGGAAACCGCGGGCGTGATCGGCCCCGACGAAGGCGGCCTGGGCTTCAATCTTTGGCAGGGGGCGGACCGCGCCTACGTCACCGCCCTGATGGCGGAACTGCCCGTGCGGGCCCCGTCGCCGGTGATGCGCGCCCTGATGCGCCGGCTGCTGCTGACCGCGGCCCAGCCCCCCGTGTCGACCAAGCAGGCTGACGCCGACGATGGGGATGCGGCCAAGAAGAAACCGGTCAGCCTGATCACCCTCCGCGTGCAGCAACTTGCGGCCATGGGCGATGTCGGCGGAGTGGGCGACCTTCTGGCGGCGATCCCCGGCAGCATCACCGACCCGGCGCTGCTGCAGGTCGAAGCCAATGCCCGCTTCCTGGCCAACGATAATGCCCGCGCCTGCGGCCTCACGGCCCATCAAATTCAGGCCGGCGGTGGTGCCTATTGGCAGAAGGCCATGATTTTCTGCCAGATTCTGGCCGGCGAGCCGGGAAAGGCGGAAATCGGCATTTCCATGCTGAACGAACTGGGGGCCAAGGACCCGGCGTTCTATGCCCTGAGCGACCGCATGCTGGGCGGCACGACCGGAACTCTGACCACGGTGACCGAGGCCGATGGTCTGCTGCTGGCCATGGCGCGGGCGGCCAAGACGCCGTTGCCCGCCGACGCCACCAAGTCGAACCGCCCCGGGGTGCTGCGCGCCATCGCCGTCAATCCCAATGTCGGGCCGGATATCCGCCTGGAAGCGGCCGAGCGCGCGGAGGCCGCCGGCGCCCTCGATACGGAAGCCCTGCGTCAGCTTTATTCCAGCGTCAGCTTCGAGCCGGGCGACCTGAAACGGTCCCTGTCCCGGGCCGACGAAATCGGCGGTCCTGTGGCCCGTGCGCTGCTTTACCATTCGGCTCTGTCGCAGACGGTGCCGACGGCCCAGGCGGAAATCATCGGCAAGGCCCTGAAGATCGCTGTCGGCGAAGGCCGCTATGGCGCCGCCGCGCGGGTGTTTCAGCCGCTGGTGTCCAAGATCCCGCCGTCGGCGGACCTGTTGTGGTTCGCCCCCGACGCGGTGCGTCTGATGCTGTCGACGGACGATCCCATCGGCGCGGAAGCCTGGTTCAAGCTGTTGCAGGCAAGCGCCCTGTTCCAGGACGACAGCCGCGACCTTTTGATCCGCATGACGCCGCTGGTCCGTCTGGTCGGCACCATGGGGCTGGAGAACGAACCCCGCGACCTGAGCGTCTGGTGGCGTTCGATGGCGGGTGAGAAGGACGCGGCCCGCCGGGCGGCGCTGCTTTATGCGCTGCTGGACGGTCTGGGCGAGGACGTGCCGCTCGACGCCTGGCGGGCGATGGGGCCGGTGACCGGCCGCAGCACGGCGGATATGGTTCATCCGGCGCTGTGGTTCCGTCTCCAGTCGGTGACCGACAAGGTGGCCGCATGGACGGCGGCGCGCGAAGCCCGTGAAACGGCGGCGGCCCCCCAGGCATTGCTTGATGCGCCGCCGGCCGCGCCGGCGGGCGAACCCCAGCGCGAGGCCCAACTGGGCGCCTCCGACGCCCTGCCGACCACGGCCGTGTCCGAAGAAACGGTCCTGCCGCCCCATCGCGGCGAGGTCATTCTCATGGTGCTGGCCGCCCTCGGCGACGGCGGCACGGCGCGGGCCGAGGCCCCGGTCCTGCGTCAGGCGGTGATCAGCCTACGCGCCATCGGCCTTGACCAGGAAGCCCACGATCTGGCGCTGGAGGCGGCGCTCGCGGCGGGCTTGTAACCCCCGGAACTCGCGAAGGGGAGGCAACTCCTGTCCCGTTACGTCAGCCTATTCCTCGACATGCTGGCCGCCGAAAGGGGGGCGGCCCGCAACACGATCGAATCCTACGGCCGGGATCTGGATGATTTCGCGTCGTTCTGCGCCCGGCGCAAGACGGCCGCCGACGCGGCGGGTCCGGACGACGTCACGGCCTATATGAAGCGCCTGTCCGGTGCCGGCATGGCGGCCAGCACCCAGGCCCGGCGGTTGTCGGCGCTGCGTCAGTTCTTTCGTTTTCTGCAGGCCGAACGCATCCGCGACGACGACCCGACCCAGGCCGTCGATGCGCCACGTCAGGCCCGCGCCCTGCCCAAATACCTGAGCGAGGAAGAAGTCGAACGCCTGCTGGCCGCGGCCCGCGCGCGGCCGGGCGCCGACGGCCTGCGCACGGCGGCCCTGCTCGAGGTTTTGTACGCCACGGGGCTCCGCGTGTCGGAACTGGTCGGTCTGCCCATGGCGGCGGTTGCCCGTGACGGACGGGTGCTGATCGTGCGTGGCAAGGGAGGCAAGGAGCGCATGGTGCCCATCGGCGGTCTGGCGCGCGACGCGCTCGGCGATTATCTGGCCGTGCGCGACGGTTTCCTGGGCAAGGACAGGGACGCACGGACGGCCTTCCTGTTTCCGTCCCGCGCGCGGCAGGGGCATTTGACGCGCGCCCGCTTCGGGCAAATTCTCAAGGAACTGGCGACCGCCGCCGGCATTCCGCCGAAACGGGTGTCGCCGCATGTCCTGCGCCATTCCTTCGCCAGCCATCTGTTGGCCCATGGCGCGGATTTGCGGTCCCTGCAGCAGATGCTGGGCCATGCCGACATTTCGACGACTCAGATCTATACCCATGTTCTGGAAGAGCGCCTGAAGGCGCTGGTCGATCAGGCCCATCCGCTGGCCAGGGCCCCCCTGGACTGAACCTCGCCGCGAATGAACCTATGGCATCGGCTGGATCAATGCCGTGACCGCCTGATCGTAAGGGGGGATCGCCTGTTCGGCGCCGTCGGCGAATGCCCGTTGCAGAAGGTAGCTGACGATGAAGGCGCGCAGAAACGAGGTCCGTCCCCGATTGCGGCGATAGGGTTCAAGCTGTGTGCAGATCGTGTCGACATCCGTTCCCTCGGCCCGGGCGATTTTCTCCAGGGCCGACCACAGGGCAGGCTCCAGCCGGATGCTCGTGCGGCGGTTGCCGACCCTGATGTTGCGGATGGGGTTGCTGATTGTCATCGCGGGGCGCTGGGTTGCCGATCGTGGAACGTGTTACGGAGAAACCGTGTCGCGGGTAGGGAAAGCCGTTTCTGCAAGGCTAGCGGGCGCCACCGGTCAGGCAAGGCCACAGGTTCTCAGGATGAAGGGCAATCAGTCGCTTTGGAGACTCTGAGTCTCAAATTGAGATATGGCGGATTGATTGCCGCTGTTGGCCGCGACCCAGTCTGCATGGTCGATCAATTTAATCTGCGCGACGACGGCCCGTTTGGCGCCCATCGTTCCGGCGGTCAGGCGGGCGGCGAAGAACACGGGGGCCCCCGATAGCCTGTGCCGGGCGACGCAGGTGCTCATCACGACAGAGCCCACGGGAAGGGACGGCACCGCGCGCACGCAGGTCTCGAAGCCGTAGTCCTTTTCCGTGACGTAATCAGGATGCCCAAGAATGCCGATCTGGCAACCGATCAGGTCGCGGGTTTCCCAGCCGATGTGTTGTTTCGTATTTTCCGCGAACAGATATTCGAACGTTTCCGCATCGTACCACAGGGTGCATTCGAACAATTCACTGGCGGATTCGAAGGCCAGCGTCTTCTGGCCGAGCACCGCGAGGTTGCCGATGAAGCATTCGAATTCTTCCAGGAACCGAGGCGTGGTGATCAGCATGCCGTTGGTTTCGGTCAGCCACCCGGCCTCCAGCAGGCGGGCGGTGATCCGGTATCCCGTTGACCGCGACACCAGATGATCCACCGCGCGCATGATGGAGGTTCGGTTCATGCGGCGGCCCGTCGCGGCATTCTCGTAGACGTAGCTGCACGCGATGGTCGCGGCATAGGGGGTCTTGTGGCAAGCCATCCGGTCGGCAAAGCGGCGAACGATGGCACTGCGGCGAAGAAATGCCGAGGCGTTCATCAATGCGGTATGGTCGAAATGGGTCATTTTTTTGCGCTCTTGGCGCCGGTTGGAAAAGGCACCCGGCCCCCATGAATTCGTAACATGCAATTTTTTGCATAGGCGCGGCGCAAGCGCGAGTCGGCATAAGGAAGGTATATATATGCAGATGTATGCCTGAAACGCACTCGTAAGTATGGGGTGGAGGGCGCTTGGCACCGCGAAACGCGCGGTACGGGGGATGTCGGATTTGGGGTGGCGTAATGAAGGGCGGCGGTCCGGAGTCAGCCTTCCGCCGCCACCTTATCGACCAGCCAGCGCGCCGTGCGCAGCAGGCGTGCGTCGTCGTTTCTGGGGCCGATCAGTTGAACCCCGATGGGCATGCCGTTGGCACCCTGCATCAGGGGAAGGGTGACCGCGGGCACGCCCAGGTAGGTCCAGGTCGAACAGAACACCGGGTCGCCCGTGGCGTCCAGGCCCTTGGGCGCCTCGCCGCAGGTCGCCGGGGTCAGGATCGCGTCGAAGTCCTCGCCCAGGCTTTTGACCCAGCCGGCCAGGTGGACCCGCATGTCGACGCATTCGTTGAAATCCACCGCCGTGACCGTCTTGCCTTCATCGATCATCCCGCGCAGGACGTCGCTCAACTTGTCCTCGCCGCGGGCGACGTATCCGGACAGGTAGCGCACCAGGTCAGCGCACATGATCTTGCGCAGATTGTCGACCGCTCCATTGAAGGGTTCGGGCAGGGTGACGTCTTCTGACTGATCGCCGAGGAACTCGTGCAGTTCCTGGAACGCCTCCTGCGCATCCGGTTCCGCCCGGTCCCAATGGGGGGATTTGACGAAGGCGAACCGAGGTTCCATGGGTGGCGTCTGGCCGGCGATTTCCGACAGGCGGGCGGCGGCGGCCGGCTTGGTGTCCGGGTCGGCCGGGTCGTGGGCGATCAGACAGTCGCTGATCAGGGCGGCGTCTTCGACGGTGCGGGCGAACACGCCGACATGGTCGAGGGTCCGGGACAGGGCCAAGGCACCGGCGCGGGAAATCCGCCCATGCGTCGGCTTGAAGCCGACGACGCCGCAGAACGACGCCGGGCGAACGACCGACCCGTTGGTTTGCGAGCCGATCGCCAAGGGCACCATGCCGGCCGCGACGGCGGCGGCGGAACCGCTGGACGAACCGCCGGGCGTGCGTTCCGGATCGTGCGGATTGCGGGTCTTGCCGGGGGAATAGACGGCCAGTTCCGTGGTCACGGTCTTGCCCATGATCACGGCGCCGGCGGCCCGCAACAGGCGGACGGCGGCGCTGTCCGTATCCGGCGTCCGGCCCTTGGACAGCACGGTGCCGTTTTCCGTGGGCAGGTCCGCCGTGTCGAAGATGTCCTTGATGCCGACGGGGATGCCGTGCAGGGGCCCGGTCGGCGCACCACTGGCATGCATGTCGTCGCAATGCGCGGCCTGGCGGCGGGCGAAGTCCAGGTCGAGATGAGCCCAGGCGCCGACGGCCTCCTCTGTCGCGTCGATGCGCGCGATGCAGGCCTCGACCAGTTCCGATGAGGTGATTTCGCCTCGTTCGATCATCCCAGCCAACTGGGATGCGCTCAAATCCGCCAAATCCATCGTGCCGGCCCCTAGATGCTTGCGAACCTGCGACGGTTCAGTCTGATGTGCTTTTTTTGATGGTCGAGTCCCAAAGGTCATACAGGACCAGGGCCAGGACGCCCAGGCTGATGACCCAGAACGGCAGCCCGCCCCAGAAACCGGCAAAGCCGTGGGAGATGCCCCAGGCCAGCCCGAGGACGAAGGCCGCGACGAGGCCCGTCCCGATGAGGCCGCAAATCTGTTCGAAAACCCTTGATCTCATGTTCTGCTTACTCCTGAAACCCTGGCGTGGGTCGCCTTTGTCGTGGTTTCGCTCATGTGCGGTCTTACGGGATGTACTTGCCGAAGAAGTAATCGGGCAGGTACAGCGCGATCCCCGGGAACTGGTACATCATGACCATGACGAAAAGGACGATGGCCAGGTACGGCATGATGCCCCTGAAGATTTCCATCAACTCCACGGCCTTGCCCATGACCCCTTTTAGGTAATAGGCGGACATGGCCATAGGTGGCGTTAGGAACGAGGTCTGCAGATTGAGGGCAACCAGCATGGCGAAGAAATAGGGGTTGATGTCGAAGGCCTTCAGCATGGGCAGGAAGATCGGCACGAAGATGATCAGGATTTCCGACCACTCCAGGGGCCAGCCCAGCAGGAAGATGATGACCTGGACCAGAATCAGGAACTGCCAGGGCTCCAGGTTAAACCCGAGAATGAAGTGCTCGATGATCTCGTGCCCGCCCAGATAGGAGAACACCGAGGCGAAGGTCCAGGAGCCGACAAACAGCCAGCAGACCATGGCCGTCGCCTTGGCGGTTAGGTAGACGGATTCCTTGAGCATCTGCCACGTCAGGGAACGGTACATTCCCGCCAGGACAATGCCGCCGAAGGCCCCCATGGCGGCGGCTTCGGCCGGCGTCGCCAGGCCGCCCAGGATCGAGCCGAGAACCAGCAGGATCAGCGCCGTCAGAGGCACGAATGAGGTCAACAGCTGCCAATAGACGACGCGCCGGGGCGGGATGTCTTCTTCCCGCGGCTTCGGCGCGATCGACGGATTGATCATGACGCGGAAGATGACATAGAGAATGTAGCAGCCCGCGAGCATGAACCCGGGCAGAATGGCGGCCGCGTAAAGACGCAGCGGCGACAGTTCCGCGATCGCCGCATAGACGATCAGCATGATCGAGGGCGGGATCAAGATGCCCAGCGTGCCGCCGGCGCAGATCACGCCGGATGCGAAGCTCTTGTCGTAATTCGCCTTGGCCATGGCCGGAAACGCCAGCAGCCCCATCAGGGTCACGACCGCGCCGACGATCCCGCTGGCCGTGGAAAACACGGCGCAGGTGATCAGGGCGGCGATGGCCATGGAGCCCGGCAGGTTCCGCGCCGCCATCTGCAGCGCGTAGAACAGCTTGTTGACGATATTGGCGCGTTCGACCACGTAGCCCATGAACAGGAACAGCGGGACGGCGACCAGGGTGTCGTTCTCCATCACCGAATAGGTGTTCTGGTTCAGCAGGTAGAAGATCTTGTTGTTGAGAATGTCGGCGAAGGTCGTGATGCTGCCGGCCTCGTAATAGGCGTAATAGCCAAAGCCGACGCCCATGGCGAGCAATGTGAAGGCCACCGGAAATCCAAGCAGGACCATCACAATGAACAGCGACAACATCAAAATCGCTACTTCGGGGTTCGTCATCCTAGAACGTGCTCCGTCTCACCAATAACGTGGTGTTGATTTTTGAAGATCAGGCCTGATGGGTGGCGGCGGCTTGCGCTTGCAGGATGTCCTCGGTTTCTTGGGCGTCCTTCAGGCGCGGCAACCAGCGGTTCGATTTGATCGCAAGATAGCAGCGCATGCATTCGGCAACGCCCTGAACGATGAACAGGCCGGCGGCCAGCGGAATCAGGGTCTTGAAGAAATAAATCTGGATGCGGGCCGGGCTGTTCCAACTGACTTCCTTGTAGCGCCATGAGTCGGCGGCGATTTCCGCGCCGTACCAGGCCAGGGCCAGCATGCCCGGGAAAAAGAAACAAATGTACAGCATCAGGTCCAGGCGAGCCTGCCAGCGGACCGACAGCAGCCGGTAGACGACATCCGCGCGAACATGGCTGTCCTGGGCAAGAGCATAGGGCCCGGCCATCAGGAACAGGGCGCCGTACATCTGCACCATCATGTCGAAGGCCCAAACGGTCGGGGCATTCAGGACATAACGGACGAAAACCTCATAGGCGACGGACAGGGTCAGAATCAGAATGCACCAACCGAAGGTGCGTCCGATCCAGATGCTCAGTTCTTCAATGGCATGGATAGTCTTTATCACGGCTTGGTTTCCCGCCCTTGATGGCTCAGGTATTTGAGGGACAGCCAGCTATGGCTGCCCCTCAATACTGAATTTTTCCGGATTGATCCTAGAAAAAAGCTCAGATCAACCGAAGTAATGCTTGTAGGCGATCCCGTAGTCGGGCTGGTTCAGAAGCAGGTAGTTCATCACCTTCTTGGCGTAAGCCTTCTGCGAGGCGACGACCTTGGCGAAGAACGGATCTTCGTCGGAGATCTGCTTCACGATCACGTCCCAGGCCTTCAACTGTTCGGCCATGACGGAATCCGGCGTGCGGTAGACGTTGACGCCATGCTTTTCCTTCAGCGCGATCAGGTCGTCGGCGTAACGGAGCGTGTTGTTCCAGTAGAAGTTGGAGTTTTCCGCTTCCGAAGCATATTCCAGGATCGCCTGGAGTTCCTTCGACAGGGAGTCGAATTTCTTCTTGTTGAAGGTGATTTCGAAGCATTCCTGGGACTGGTGGAAACTGGCCAGGTGATAGTGCTTGGAAACGTCCTGCATCCCGAAGTCTTTGTCCGAGGTCGGGTTGTTGAACTCGGCCGCGTCGATCAGGCCGCTTTTCATGGCCGGCTGAATTTCGCCGCCCGGCAGCTGAACGACCGCCATGCCCATTTCCTGCAGGACGTTGGCCGCCAGACCGACGGTGCGGTACTTGAGGCCCTTCATCTGGGAAGCGTCTTTGATTTCTTCCTTGAACCAGCCGAGGGGCTGTGCGGGCATCGGGCTGTTGAAGAAGCTGACCAGGTTCAGACCCAGGCCGCCCATCAGTTCCTGGAACAGGGCCTTGCCGCCGCCGTAGTGGATCCAGCCGAGCATTTCCTGCGCCGACCAGCCGAAGCAGGGGCCGGTGCCGAACAGGGATGCCGCTTTCGACTTGGAATACCAATAAGCCGGCACGTAATGGGCGCCGTCGAGAACGCCGCGATGGACGGCGTCCTGCATCTGGCTGGTCTTCACGACCGAGTTGACGGACAGCAGGTCGAGCTTCAGGCCCTTGCCGGCCATCGCATTGACGCGTTCGACATAGCTTTTGGCGTTTTCAAGGAAAATGCCACCGCCCCAAGCGGCCTGAATTTTCAGAACCGTGGGGGCAGCCGTCGCGATGTTCGGCATGGCAAGAGTTGCAGCAGTCGCTCCTGCGGCAACGGCGCCGCCTTTAAGGAATTTCCGCCGGTTCACTTTCGTGGTCGTCATGTGTTTCCTCCCAATTAATAATCAGCGGACAACCACCATCCGCCGATGGGTATAATTTGCGCGATGCTCGCGCGTTTAATGAACAGCCCAAGTCGTCGTGTTGATTTTTTTTGCAATCCCCCGGGCTCGGTTACAACCGTTCCCGAACCGTTGATGGCGGGGAACCGTTATATCCTGTCGGGAATCTTCCCAATACGCAACGCGAAGGCAAGGGTTTTTCCCTGTAGGACTTTTTCTGCGGATGACCTGAAATGGATTCGTTGGGGGGGCTTCATTAGAAGTATGGAACGGATTCCGGCCCGTGGGCGGCGGGAAACCTTGCTCCGCAGCGGCGTTTCCGGCCGCCGGTATCGCGGCGGCGCGGCGGCTGGGGTTTTTCACGATACGGAATTGATGCCCGTCGCGACGTCTCAGGCGACCCGGTCGCCGGGTTCGCGGCCGGCGAAATAGGCGTCCAAGTTATCGAGTGCCCGGTACCCCATGGCGTCGCGGGTTTCCCGGTTGGCGCTGCCGATATGCGGCAGCAGGAACGTATTGTCGAGCGCGGCCAGGCGCGGATCGACGTTGGGTTCGTTGTTGTAGGCGTCGATTCCCGCCGCGAACAGCTTGCCGGATTTCAGGGCGTCGATCAGCGCGTCGTCATCGATCACCGCCCCCCGGGCGGCGTTGGCCAGGACCGCGCCATCGGGCAGCAGGGCGAATCGTTTGGCGTTCATGATGCCGCGGGTTTCCGCCGTCACGTTGCAGTGGAGCGAGAGGAAATCGCAATGGGGCAGCATGTCGTCCAGGCTGTCGTGCCAGACGGCGTCCTTTTCCTTGTCCGGGCTCAGGCGCGTGCGGTTGTGGTAATGAATTTCCATGCGGAAGGCGCGCGCCAGATCGGCGACCGTCTGGCCGACCCGGCCCATGCCGAGAATGCCCAGCCGCTTGCCGGTGACGCCGAGGCCGACCATGAAGGCGGGCGACCAGTCCTTCCAGCCGCCGGAACGCACCAGGCGCTCGCCCTCGCTGGCGCGCCGCGCCGCGCCGAGCATCAGCAGGATGGTCGTCTCGGCCGTGGCGTCGGACAGCACCTCGGGCGTGTTGGTGACGATGACGCCGTGTTTCTTCGCCGCCTCGACGTCGACATGGTCATAGCCGACGGAGAAGTTGGCGATGATCTTCACGCGCGCGGGCAGCTTGGCGAAGACCTCTTCCGTGAAGTGCTCGGTATGGCAGGGCATGATGGCGTCCACGTCCTGGGCCGCCGCGATCAGCGCGTCCTTTGTATAGAGCGTGTCATCCGGGTTCAGGCGCGCGTCGTAGTCGCGTGAAAGCCGCGCATGCACCGCGTCCGGCAGCTTGCGGGTGACGAGTACGGTCGGCTTGTCGGCCATGGCTTCCTCCCATTGGATTGTCGGCTTTGGGGGTACACCAAGGTGTCCGGCCTTGTCGAGGGGCGCCGTGCGGGGGGCTCAGTGGCTCGGGGCCGGCTGGTAGATGTCCAGGTCGAGGACCGGCTCCGACACCATGACCTGCCCCAGAAGTTCGTCGCGCAGGTCGGTCAGGTAGACGTAGGCCTGGGCTTCGGCCTTTTTCTTTTCGCCGCCGCGCAGCACGGTCAGCGCGCGGTCGATGCCGCCGCGCAGGCGGGGGATGATGGCGTCGTCCGGCCACAGCAGGGACAGGATGCGTTCCGACCAGTCAAGCATGGGGGCCAGGGCGTCGGCCGCGCGCCGGTTGCCGGTGATGCCGAGGACCGCCAGACGGAACCGCCGGTCGGCTTCGAACATGGCGGGGCGGGAGCGGTTGACCTCCGGCTTGGCGGCATCGCGGGCGATGGTTTCCAGCGACCGGATGTCGTCGGCGGTGATCATCTCCGCGGCCATGCCGGCGGCCGCCAGTTCGATCAGCAGGCGGAAATCGAATACTTCCTGGATGTCGCGGATGGTGACGCGGGACACCGTATATCCTTTGCGCGGCGCGGTCAGGATCAGGCCCTCGTGGGCGAGGCGGATCAGGGCGACCCGCACGGTGGCCAGAGTCGCCTCGTATAGCCGGCAGAATTCCTGCTCCGTCAGGTCCCGACCCGGGGGCAGGGCGCCCTGGATGATGTCGAAACGGATGCGGTCGTAGACCAGGTCACTGAGCTTGGGTTTCTCCATGTGCCATCTGATAACATCAGATTCATATTTTAACAATGTCAGATATGGTATATAGACATATCAATAGATCCAGACATTTCAACGCAGGGAAAACCGATGACCAAAGACCGCTTCGGCAACGACTTCGCGCCGGGCCTGTCCTACGCGCGGGGCGACATCCTGTCTTCCACCGCCGACGACCTGGCCAAGCTGCGCGCCGCCTGGGAGCACATCCGGACGCGCGAGGCCAAGGGCGAGGAGACGGTCAACGCCTCGGGCCTGGAACGCTGCATGTCCGTGGAGCCGGGGGAGGAACGCCTGCTCGACGACGAGATGGCGGCGGCCCTGCTGACGGACGAGTTGCGCGATCTGGGGCTCAGGATGTTCGGCGGCGACGCCGACCGCCACGACATCATGATGACCAACCGCCTGACGGCGGGGCTTCTGATCGCCGCCGACGTGATCGTGCCCGAGGGATCGCATGTCGTCGGCTTTTCCCCGACCTACAGCCATCCGGCGGTGCAGCGCGCGGCCAAACACGCGCGGGCGACCTTCACCGACCTGACGGACATCCGCGACGTGGAAGCCGCGCTGAACGCCGATCCCAAGCCGGGGGCCCTGTTCCTGACGCGGCTTGCGGTCAGTTATCAGATCCTGGACGAGGCAGATCTGCGCCGGGCGGCGGACATCGCCCACGACCGGGGCATTCCGGTGATCGTCGATGACGCCGGGGGGGCGCGCGTCGGGCCGGCCTGCTTCGGCCAGCCGCGCACCTTGGAACTGCCCGTCACCGTGGCCTGCACGGGCCTGGACAAGTACGGCACCCTGGGCCCGCGTTTGGGCCTGATCGGCGGCGAGGCCTCCGTCATCGCCGCCATGCGCGCCCGCGCCTATGAAATGGGGATCGAGGCCCGCGCCATGCTGTTTCCGCAGGTCGTGCGGTCCCTGAAATATTACAGCGACGACAAGGTCCGCGATCTGGTCGCCTGCACCATGACCGTGCGCGACGCCGTGGTGGCGAAGCTCGGCGCCGACCGCGTGCACGTCACGCCGGTGACGGCGCAGCTGAAGGCCGAGGACATTCTGGAGATGGCCATGGCGCGCAACGGCATCAACGAAGCCCCTTGCGTGCCTTATGAGGCGACGGCGGCCCTCGCCATGCTGCTGCTGCGCGATTACGGCATCCTGACCGTGCATTTCGCAGGCATCCCGCCCGGCACCTCGGCGCTGATGCTGAAGTTCATCTCGCCCCAGGTGCTGGACGCGGTCGGCGGGGCGGATGCCTTCGCCCGCGCCATCGACGCCTCGATCGGCGAACTGGGCGAGATCATCGCCGATCCGGCCGCCCTTGCCCGCCTGCTGAAGGGGGCGGAGGCGTCGGTTCCCCGCGTCGCCGCCGAGTAAGGCAGGGCAACGGACCCGAGGGTGTAATTCCGCATTGCGGTAAGCCTTCCATTCGCGGCTGATTTGCCCTTGCGGGCGATTGGGGGGATGGTTATGTTGCGCCCGCGAAATAACAATTCATAAGCGGCGGTGCCGACCTGCCTTCCAGTACGGGAGCACCGCCCCATTCGGACGCAGGAGATTCAGATGAGCTTTCACATCGTCGAGCAGGCGCCGGCACGCCTGAACCGCAGCGAACTGGCCGTTCCCGGCTCCAACCCCACGTTCATGGAAAAGGCTGCCAAGAGCAACGCCGATGTGGTGTTCCTGGACCTGGAAGACGCCGTCGCCCCGGACGACAAGGCGCCCGCACGCAAGAACATCATCGCCGCCCTGAACGATCTGGACTGGTCGGGCAAGACCGTGTCCATGCGCATCAACGGCCTGGATACCCATTACATGTACCGTGACCTGGTCGAGATCCTGGAGGGCGCGCCCGGCAAGCTCGACCTGATCATGATCCCCAAGGTCGGCACGCCGTCCGACGTCTACGCCATCGACATGATGGTGACCCAGATCGAGGACGCGACCAAGGTGTCCAAGCGCATCGGTTTCGAGCTGATCATCGAAACCGCGCTCGGCATGCAGAACCTGGCGGAAATCGCCCAGGCGTCCAAGCGTAACGAATCCCTGCACTTCGGCGTCGCCGATTATGCGGCCTCGACCAAGGCGCGGACCACGGTCATCGGTGGCCCGAACCGCGATTACGCCGTGCTGACCGATCCCGACGACGCCGGCAACCGCGATGTCCATTGGGGTGACATGTGGCATTATCCCATCGCCAAGATGGTGGTGGTCGCGCGCGCCAACGGGCTTCGCCCGATCGACGGCCCGTTCGGCGACTTCTCCGACCCGGACGGCTACAAGGCCCAGGCCATGCGCGCCTCGACCCTCGGCTGCGAAGGCAAGTGGGCGATCCACCCGTCGCAGATCGACTTGGCCAACGAGCTGTTCAGCCCGTCGGAAAAGGAAGTGACGCAGGCCCAGCGCATCCTCGATGCCATGGAGCAGGCGCAGAAGGAAGGCAAGGGGGCGGTGTCCCTCGACGGCCGCCTGATCGACATCGCTTCCATCCGTCAGGCCAAGGTGCTGGTGGAAAAGGCGGCGCAGATCAAAGGCGCCTGATCAACCCGATCAGCCTATCTGAACGACGAACGGCGGGTTCCCGAGACATCGGGACCCGCCGTTTTCGTTTCTGTCCCCAGGCTTGTCGGCCCTATTTCTAAAGTAGGGATGTTCATTGTCCGCCCAACCTTCCTATAATGCGGGCAAAACACAATGGGCAGGGATGGATATGACGGACACTTCCGCATCAGGGGAGCAGGGCGCGCGCCGGTATTCGGACCGGGAGCGGTTTATCGCGTTCTCCTTCTGCTGGGCCGAAGCCATCATCGAACTGGCGGACGACCGCACCATCACCTTCGCCGGGGGCATTCTGCCGATGTTGACGGGAAAGGATCCGCGCGTCCTTAAGGGCATGCCCATTCTCGACATCATCGCCGACGAAGACCGGCCGCTGGCCGAACAGATGCTCGACGCCATCGCCCGCACCGGCCGGTTCGACAACATCCATTTGCGCTTCAAGGGCGCCAACGGCAGCACCCAACCTCTGGTGACCTGCGGCTACCGCAACCCGGAGCTGGAAAACCGCTATTTCCTGGCCTTCCACATGGCCGGCGGCCTGTCCACGGACAAGTCCCTGAAGAAGACCGGCAAGGAAGGGCTCTACGACGCCGACAGTTTCGGCAAGATGGCGTCGAAGATGCTCGCCGAGGGCGTCGACGGGGCCGACAAGATGACCCTGGTCGAGCTCGACGGTCTGGCCGAAGCCCAGGAGGAAATGGACGAGGCCCAGCGCGAGAACCTGATGGGGGCGGTGGGCTCGGTGCTCAAGATGTCGTCGGTCAACGGCGACGCGGCGGCCAAGTTGGGCGACGGCAAGTACGGGGTGGTCCACGGCCAGGGCCTGGACGTGGACGCCATGAAGGCGCGCATTTCGTCCCTGATCCAGAACATCGCGCCCGAGGCCGAGGGCATCTCCGTCGGTGCGGCGACCATTGACGCCGGAGACGGCCTGACCGAGGAAAACCTGACCAAGGGCGTAATCCACGCGCTCAACGAATTCTCCAAGTCCAAGGGCGGGGCGGTGTCGCTCGAAGCCCTGTCAGGCAGCATGGACGACCTGGTCAAGGACGCCATGGAGACGGCGGAAACCTTCAACCGGGTGGTCAAGAAATCCGATTTCCGCATGGCCATGCATCCGATCATCGGCATCAAGGACGGGGTCATCCACCATTACGAGGCGCTGGCCCGGTTCCAGGGCAAGCACGGCGAAAGCCCCTACAAGTACATCACCTTCGCCGAGGAAACGGGCCTGATCGGCGCCTTCGATCTGTCGGTCATCGACAAGGTCATGGCTTGGATCGACGAGAACAAGGACGCGCCCATGTTCGCCTCGGTCGCCGTCAACATCTCGGGCAATTCGATCGTCGACAAGCGCTATATCGACGGCCTGCAGGACCGCCTGAAAGCCAATCCCTGGACCCAGGGCAAGCTGATCTTCGAACTGACGGAATCCTCGCGGGTCGAGGATCTGGAAACCGCCAATGAATTCATCCAGAACCTGCGCGGCATGGGCTATCCCGTGTGCCTGGACGATTTCGGTGCCGGAGCGGCCAGCTTCCAGTATCTGTCCGCCATCGACGTCGACGTGGTCAAGATCGACGGCCCGGTGGTCAAGAATGCGGAAGCGATCGAGCGCGGCCGGGCCTTTCTCACGGCGCTGGCGTCGTTCTGCCGCGAACTGAAGGTCGAGACCATCGCCGAAATGGTCGATACGCCGGAAACGGTGTCGTTCTGCCATGCCTGCGGCATCGACTTCGTGCAGGGCTTCCTGTTCGGCCCGCCCAAGTTCGACCTGACCGAATACAGCGATTTCCGCGAAAAACTGGCGGCGTCCACCGCGCCGGGGGCCAAGGCCACGGGGCCGCTGACCTCAAGCCACGCGGCGTCGTCCGTGTCCGCGGCGCCGGCGGCCCAGCCCGCCGCGTCCGCGCCGGAACCGGCTGCATCCTGACAAGGCCCCGGCCATGGACATCTATCACATCTGGTGCACCTTGAAGGACGGGGTCGGTGACCTGGACTTCGCCGATCACGTGGGCAAGTACCTGGACCATCTGAAGGACCAGGGGCATGTCGCGGGATGGCGGCTGACCCGGCGCAAGCTGGGCCTGGGACCGCAGGATCTGCCCGAATTCCACATCATGGTCGAGGTTACGGGCTTGGCGCAGTTGGATGAAGCCTTCGGCCATGTGGCGACGCGGGCCGAGCCCGTTGAGGGCCTGCACCATTGCGTCAACAAATTGGTTTCACAGGTGAAATTCGCCCTTTACCGGGATTTCCCCGATGCCGTCCGGAAAACCGGCGAAGAACGGTTTTAGGGGCGATTTCGGCGATTTTCCACGTCGCCAAGGCGCAAAGGCCTGTGCTAGAAAACGCACATGCACAATTATCTGGATTTCGAAAAGCCCATCGCCGAGCTTGAGGGCAAGATCGAGGAGCTTCGGCACCTCTCGTCCGACGGCCAGATGAACATCGCCGACGAAGTCGGCAAGATGCAGGCCAAGGTCGACAAGCTGCTGGTCACGACCTACCAGAAGCTGACGCCCTGGCAGAAGACGCAGGTGGCGCGCCATCACGACCGCCCCCATGCCATGGACTACATCAATTCCCTTATCGACGACTTCACGCCACTGGCCGGCGACCGCCAGTTCGCCGAGGATCCGGCCGTGGTCGGCGGCATGGGCCGGTTTCGCGGCCAGTCGGTGGTCGTCATCGGCAACGAAAAGGGCGCCGACACGGTCGCCCGGGTGCGCCACAACTTCGGCATGGCCAAGCCCGAGGGCTACCGCAAGGCCCAGCGTCTGATGAAACTGGCCGACCGCTTCAACCTGCCGGTCATCACCCTGGTCGATACGCCCGGCGCCTATCCGGGGGTCGAGGCCGAGGCCCGTGGCCAGGCCGAAGCCATCGCCCGCTCCATCGAAGTCTGCTTCGGCATCAAGGTGCCCTTCGTTTCCGTCGTGATCGGCGAGGGCGGGTCCGGCGGCGCCATCGCGCTGGCCGCCGCCAACGTGGTGGTGATGATGGAACATGCGGTCTATTCGGTGATCTCGCCGGAAGGCTGCGCCTCGATCCTGTGGCGCGACGGCGACATGGCCGAAACGGCGGCGGGGGCGCTCAAGCTGACGGCCCAGGACCTGGCCGATCTCGGCGTCATCGACGCCATCGTGGCGGAGCCGCTGGGCGGCGCCCACCGCGAACGGGATCAGGCGATCCAGAAGGTCGGCAAGGAAATCGACAAGCAACTCGCCGAACTGGCGGCCCTGCCCGGCGACGCCCTGCGCAGCGCGCGGCGTGAGAAGTTCCTGAAAATGGGCGTCAACGGTCTCGCGTAGACCCGACAATGACATCCGATCAAAGAATGACGCTCTGGCTCAGCCTTCTCGGCGGGACCGGGCTGGCGCTCGTGCTGTGGGGGCTATTGACCTGGCTCGACGGCTGGCCGGGGCCGATCCCCGACCCGGGGGAACGCATTGCCCTGGTCCTGAAACTGTCCGTCCTGCCGGCCGGGTTCCTTCTCGTGGTGGTCCAGGCCGTGGCCCTGACGCGGCTGATCACCGGGGCCATCGATCCCCTGACCGACGCCCCTGCGACCTGGCGGCGGGTCGATATGCGAGTGCTGGGCAATACGGTCGAGCAGACGTTGATCTTCATTCCGCTGCTGCTGGCCTTCGCCATGGTCGTCAAGGCCGATGAAAGTGCGTGGCTGACCGCCCTGCCGGTCGCCTTCGTGCTGGCCCGCTGCGCGTTCTGGATCGGCTACCGCCGCAGCCCCATGGGCCGGGCACCCGGCATGGCGGCGGGCTTCTTCATCAATCTGGGGATGCTGGGCTTCGTGATTGTGCGGTTTCTCGGCTGACCCGAGTCCGTCATTCCCGCGCAAGCGGGAATCCAGGGCTATGGACCCCAGCCTTCGCGGGGGGTGACCTTCGTCGGGCGATTGGCCTTGATTTGGCGCAAAACAACTTTCGCGAAGACAGGCCTTCGCTCAGGTTTTGCGACTAAACCTTCCCGTGGCAGTGCTTGTACTTGTTGCCCGAGCCGCAGGGGCAGGGGGCGTTGCGCGGCACCTTGCCCCAGGTCGCGGGGTCGTTGGGATCGACCTCGGGGGCGGACTGGCGGTTGACCACGGTCATGGTCGCCGTACCCTCGGCGTCGTCGTCCTCGCCGGCCAGGTATCCGGGGCTGTCGTGATGGGCCTCGCCTTCGCCGCCGGCGCGGGCGGCCAGGTATTCCTCTTCCGAGAAATCCATGCTGAGTTCCACATGGGCCAGCATCATGGTCGTGCGCTCGCGCAGTCCGACCAGCATTTCCTCGAACAGGGCGAAGGCTTCCTGCTTGTATTCGTTGAGCGGGTCGCGCTGGCCGTAGGCGCGCAGGCCGATGCCGTGGCGCAGGTGGTCCAGGGTCAGCAGGTGGTCCTTCCACAGCTGGTCGAGAAGCTGCAGCAGCACGGCCTTTTCCACGGAGCGGAAGATTTCCGGCCCGGCGTTGGCGGCCTTGGCGGCGCTCTGCCCGTCCACGGCATGGATCAGGCGGTCGCGGATTTCGGCGTCGGCGATGCCTTCTTCCTTGGCCCATTCCTGGACCGGCAGGTCGAGCCCGAACACCCGCAGGATTTCCTCATGCAGGGTGTCCATGGCCCACTGCTCGGCATAGGCCTTCTCCGGCATGGTCAGGGCGACCAGGTCGTCGATCACCTGATGGCGCATGTCGGCGACGTCCTCGGACACGTCCTCGGCCGCCATCAGCTCCTTGCGCTGCTCGTAGATGACCTTGCGCTGGTCGTTCATGACGTCGTCGAACTTCAGCAGGTTCTTGCGGATTTCGAAGTTCCGCTCTTCGACCTTCTGCTGCGCCTTTTCCAGGGCCTTGTTGACCCAGGGATGGACGATGGCCTCGCCTTCCTGCAGACCCAGTTTCTGGAGCATGCTGTCGATGCGTTCCGAGCCGAAGATGCGCATCAGGTCGTCTTCCAATGACAGGAAGAAGGACGAGCCGCCGGGGTCGCCCTGACGGCCCGAACGGCCGCGCAACTGATTGTCGATGCGCCGGCTTTCGTGGCGTTCCGTGGCGATGACGTAAAGCCCGCCGGCCTGCTTGACGATCTCGCGGTCGGCCGCGATCTCGTCGGCGATCTTCTTGTAATGGGCCTCGTATTCCGGGCTGCCCGGCTCGGCCTTGATCTCCTGCAGGGCGCGCATCTCGACGTTGCCGCCCAGCTGAATGTCCGTGCCGCGGCCGGCCATGTTGGTGGCGATGGTGACGCCGCCGGGCCGTCCGGCCTGGGCGATGATCTGGGCTTCCTGGTCGTGGAAGCGGGCGTTCAGCACGTTGTGCTCGATCTTGCGTTTCTTCAGGCGCGCCGACAGGTCCTCGGACTTCTCGATGGACACGGTGCCGACCAGAACCGGCTGCCGTTTCTTGTGGCAGTCCTCTATCAGGTCGAGGATGGCCTCGAACTTCTCGTTGCCCGTGCGGAACACGATGTCGTCGTCGTCCTTGCGGATGCAGGGCACGTTGGTCGGAATCTCGATGACTTCCAGGCCGTAGATCTGATGAAATTCGCCGGCTTCCGTCATCGCCGTGCCGGTCATGCCGGCCAGCTTGGGATACAGGCGGAAATAGTTCTGGAAGGTGATCGAGGCCAGGGTCTGGTTCTCGTTCTGGATTTCCACGCCTTCCTTGGCTTCCAGCGCCTGATGCAGGCCGTCGGAATAGCGCCGGCCCTCCATCATGCGGCCGGTGAACTCGTCGATGATGACGACCTTGCCGTCCTTGACGATGTAATCGGTGTCGCGCTGGAACAGGATGTGTGCCCGCAGCGCCGAATTGGCGTGATGGACCAGGGCGATGTTGTTGATGTCGTAAAGAGAGCCTTCGTCGAGCAGGCCCTGCTCGCGCATCAGGCCCTCGAGCTTTTCCATGCCGGCTTCGGTGAAGGTGGCGGAGCGCGCCTTCTCGTCCTTTTCGAAGTCGTCGGGCGTGATGTTCTTCAACAGCTTGTCGACAGAAACGTAGAGGTCGGAATTGTCCTCGGTGGCGCCCGAGATGATCAGCGGCGTGCGCGCCTCGTCGATCAGGATGCTGTCGACTTCATCGACGATGGCGTAGTTGAAGGGCCGCTGCACCATGTCGTCGAGCGAGAACTTCATGTTGTCGCGCAGGTAGTCGAAACCCAGTTCGTTGTTGGTCGCATAGGTGATGTCGCAGCCGTAGGCGGCGCGCCGCTCGTCGTCGTCCAGCCCGTGCTTGATCACGCCGACGGTGAGCCCAAGCATGTTGTAGATCGGCGCCATCCAGCCGGCGTCGCGGGCGGCCAGATAATCGTTGACCGTGACCACATGGACGCCGTCGCCGGACAGGGCGTTGAGGTAGACCGGCAGGGTCGACACCAGGGTCTTGCCTTCGCCGGTCTTCATTTCGGAAATCTGGCCCCGGTGCAGGACGATGCCGCCCAGCAGCTGCACGTCGAAGTGGCGCTGGCCCAGGGTCCGCTTGGCGGCCTCGCGCACGGTGGCAAAGGCCTCGACCATGATGTCGTTGGTGGTCTCCCCCGCTTCGAGGCGCTGGCGGAAAGCCGCGGTGCGGGCCTTGATGGCGTCGTCGGAAAGCTGCGCCAGTTCTGCCTCGAGGCCGTTGATGGCATCGACGTCCTTTTGCAGGCCGCTTAGGTACCGGTCATTGGCGGAACCGAACAGGCTCTTGGCGATGGCGCTGAACATTCGGGGGGCGTCCTTGAAAGGGTAAACGAATACGACGAGTATGAATCAAATGTGGCGGTTCCTGGGCGGAATCGCTGGGGAACAGATAGAGCCGCGTCCGGGCGCTGTCAATGCAGGGGCCCCCTGAAGGGGTGTAATTTAGCCTCACATTCAAATGATTGTCACGACGACCGGTCGGCGGGTAGGGTGGGGCCCAATTCAGCGGCCGACGGACGGCCGTGTCTCAACGAAAAGGATCTGTTTATGATGTTTCAAAACGCCCTGCGCGCAGGTGGTGTCGCGGTCTTGATGGGTCTGGCGCCCCTGAGCCTTGCATCCGCGCCGGTTCTGGCCGCCGATGACCCCGTGGTCGCCACGGTGGACGGCGCTAAAATCATGCGCTCCGAGGTGACCGAGGCCTACAGCCGCCTGCCGGCCGAATACCAGCAGGTGCCGCTCGACCAGATCTACCCGGCGTTGTTGAACAGCCTGATCGACACCAAGCTGGCGGCCATCAAGGCGCGCAAGGAAAAGATCCATGAAACGGCTGAATTCAAGGAAGAACTGACGGCGTTCACCGAGCGTCTGCTGGGTTCGACCCTGATTCAGCGGGCGGTCGACGCCAAGGTCACGAGCGAGGCCGTCGCCGCGCGCTATGCCGAGGTCGTCAAGGACATGGGCAGCCAGGTCGAGGTTCATGCCCGTCACATCCTGGTGAAGACCGAGGACGAGGCCAAGGCGGTGATCAAGGATCTGGCCGGCGGCGCCGATTTCGCCGATACGGCGAAGAAGAAATCGACCGGTCCGTCCGGCTCCAACGGCGGCGACCTGGGCTATTTCGGCAAGGGCCAGATGGTGCCCGAGTTTGAAAAGGCGGCCTTCGCCCTGGACAAGGGGGCGGTGACCCAGGCCCCGGTCAAGACCCAGTTCGGCTGGCATGTCATCAAGGTCGAGGACAAGCGGACCCAGGAAGCGCCCTCGTTTGAGGAAATGGAGCCGCAGATCCGCCAGAACCTGAGCCGCGAGATCGGCGCCGAAGTGACCCAGGGCCTGCGCGAGACGGCGAAAATCGAACGCTTCAATTTGGACGGCACTCCGGCTAAGTAGGGGGCGATTCAAGGCCTTTCCCGCCGGGGCAAGGCCCCTTCAACCCCTTGCAGACGCGAGCCCGATCCATGGCCAAGACCAAGCCCAAGATTTCGCCCCTGGCGCCCGAAGCCTTCCCGACCATTCCGCCGATCGGCGGCGTGCGCGTGGCCACCCGCGCCTGCGGCGTGCGTTATCAGGGGCGGACGGACGTCCTGCTGGTCGAATTGGCCGATGAAACCCAGGTGGCGGGCGTGTTCACCAAGTCGCTGACCGCCTCGGCCCCCGTCGATTGGTGCCGCAAGTCGCTGCCGGGCGGCACCGCCAACGGGCTGATCGTCAATTCCGGCAACGCCAACGCCTTTACCGGGCGGCTGGGCGAGGACGCGGTGGAACAGGTGGTCGAGGCCGTGGCCGACCATCTGGCCTGCCGGCCGTCCAGGGTGTTCGCGGCGTCGACGGGGGTGATCGGCGAGCCGCTGAACTTCAAGACCATCACCGACAACCTGGCCGCCCTGGCCGCCGACCTTGCCCCCGGCAAGTGGGACGAGGCCGCCAAGGCCATCATGACCACCGACACCTTCCCCAAGGGCGCGGTGAAACAGGCCCAGATCAACGGCACCACGGTCACCATCGCCGGCATCGCCAAGGGCTCGGGCATGATCGCGCCGGACATGGCGACCATGCTGGCCTATGTGTTCACGGATGCGAAAATTCCGTCCCCCGTGCTGCAGGGCATCCTGGCCCCGGTGTGCGAACGCACGTTCAATTCGATCACCGTAGACAGCGATACCTCGACCAGCGATTCCCTGATGCTGTTCGCCACGGGGGCGGCCGGCAACGCCGACCGGTTCTCCGGCGCCGACGATCCGGCCCTGGCCGATTTCCGGGCCAAGGCGGAGGCGGTCATGCGCGACCTCGCCCATCAGATCGTGCGTGACGGCGAGGGCGCCAGCAAATTCATCGAGATCACGGTCACGGGTGCGGACAGCGACGCCGCCGCCAAGCGCATCGGCCTGTCGATCGCCAATTCGCCCCTGGTCAAGACGGCCATCGCCGGCGAGGACGCCAACTGGGGGCGCATCGTCATGGCCGTGGGCAAGGCGGGCGAGCGGGCCGAGCGCGACCGCCTGAACATCGCCATCGGCGGCATCACCATCGCCAGTAATGGATTGGCGGTGGACGGCTATGACGAGGCGCCGGTCACGGCCCATATGCAAAGCCGGGAAATCGATATCGCCGTCGACGTCGGCGTGGGCAACGGCCGGGCCACCGTGTGGACCTGCGACCTGACCCACGGCTACATCGACATCAACGCCGACTACAGGTCTTAAAGTCGAATTCGAGGGTTCGATCCTCAGGTGTCATTCCCGCGAGAGCGGGAATCCAGGACTGGACCCCCGCTTTCGCGGGGGTGACGAAAGGTAACGCATGGACATTGATCTTCCCGAAGGCGGCTGCTGGGACGCGGAATTCCGCAAGGCCCCGGGCGACGTGCGCACGGTCATCGTGGTCGCCGCCGTGCTGGTCGATATCGACGGGCGGGTGCTGGTCGCGCAAAGGCCCGCGGGCAAGGCCATGGCGGGTCTGTGGGAATTTCCCGGCGGCAAGCTGGAGGCCGGGGAATTGCCGGAAACGGCCCTGGTCCGCGAACTCAACGAGGAATTGGGCATCGACCTGACGGAAAGCTGCCTGGCGCCCCTGACCTTCGCCAGCCACCTGTACGCGGACTTTCACCTGCTGATGCCGGTCTATGTCGCGCGGCAGTGGAAGGGCGAGCCCCGGGGGCTCGACGGCCAGGCCCTCAAATGGGTGCAGCCGGTGAAGCTGCGGGAACTGGCCATGCCGCCGGCGGATGAACCCCTGATCGCCCTGATCCGGGATTTCCTGGGCTAGGTGAAATACCACAGGTCCACGAGGAAATGGATAAGGACCACCAGCGCCAGGCTGCGGCTGCGCCGGTAGAGATACATCAGAAGCACGCCCCAGACGCAGGCGATGGCCGTATCGGCCAGACCCTGGGGCAGGTGCAGCAGCCCGAACACCAGGGCCGATCCAACGTACAGTCCCGCGACGCCGCCGCCCCGGGCGTCCCACCAATCGGCCCATAGGCGGCGGAACACCAGTTCCTCCGACACCGCGACCAGGACAAGTCCGAAGGTCAGGTCGACGGCCTGCCAGACCTCGTTTTCCAGGGGCGGGAAGCCGGCTTCCGGGAACAGGGCCGTATCGAAGGCCGCGCGCTGAGCCAGGCCGCCGGTCCAGGTATCGGCCGCGATGATTGCGGCGGCCCCGGCGATGGCCCACAGCCAGACCCGGTCGGTGATCGGCGGCAGGGGCTGGCGGAACCCGTCGCTCAGCGCCGCCCAGCCGAGGGCGACGATCAGCACGCGCTGAGCATAGTCGATCAGGTAGACGTCCGTGCCGTCGGCCAGGAACTTGATCCAACCGGCGTAGAACAGGACGAGAAGCAGGGCGAGCCGGAACTCCGGGCGGGCCGCCACGGCGCTCACCGCATGCCGTCGATCAGCTTGCAGGTCTTGTACATCTCGGTGATCGAACAGTCGTAGAACGCATCCATGCGCTTGCGCAGGTCGCTCGACAGGGTCAGTAGCTTGGACCGCGCGTCCTTGGGATTGTCCTGTTCGATCAGAAGCCCCTTCTTCAGGGCCACGTCCAGGTACTTGCCCGCCGTATGGGCGCTTTTGATGCTGCTCATGAACTTGAGCGCGTCCGTCTTGCGCACGGGCGTGCGGGCCCGCCACATGTTGTTGAACAGGTCCCAATAGGCGGCGTCGTAGAAATCCGTGTCGCCCTCGAACACCTGAACCCATTCGCGCCCAAGGGCGTCGTTGAGTTCCATATAGGCGCGGTGCTGGTCGTTGGTGTAGGTCCGCGTCATGATCTGTTTCCCCGGCTTTTTTTATGCGCGTTTTATGCGCGGCGCCCAAAGCCCCCCAAGGCCGCCGCTTTCCCGATGTCAGTTATATCGCATCTGAAACTATATGCAAAAATGAAATTAGTTATTGACATCAAAAATACATGTAATTATATATGTGTTGTTTCATCAATCCGTCGAAACAAACAGCGGTTCCGGCGGATCATCGAAGGAGGATGTCATGAACACCACGAAGATGCATGCCACCGAACAGGCCATGACCACCCGTGACCGCGCCCCCGTCAGACGCGCGGCCCGCGGGCCCGTATTCGCCGCCGTCGCCGCCCTGATGGGCGTGGTGATGCTGGGCGGTTGCGTCACCAACGGCAACACCGGCATGAAGCAGGGGGCCGGCACGCTGCTCGGCGCCGGGCTGGGCGGCCTGGTCGGCTCGAAGGTCGGCGGCGGCCGCGGCCAGTTGGCGGCGGTCGCGGCGGGGGCGCTGCTGGGCGGCTTCATGGGTAACGAGGTCGGGGCATCCCTCGACCGCGCCGACCAGATGTACCAGCAGCGCGCCCAGAACACGGCCCTGCACACCGCCGACTGGCAGCCCGTCACCTGGTCCAACCCGGACAGCGGCAATTCGGGCACCATCACGCCGGTCCGCACCATCCAGAACACCAACACCGGCCAACTGTGCCGCGAATACCAGACCTCGGTGACCATCGGCGGCAAGGTCGAGGAAGGTTACGGCACCGCCTGCCGCACCGCCGACGGCGCCTGGCGCATTTCCAGCTAACCGCCGTCTCCCCCCGGACAGGGCCGGTTCCACCTCCTTCCCTGTCCCTGTCCAAGCCTGGGCCGCCCCGCTGATCAGCGGGGCGGTCTTGCGTTCGGGGGCAGGGGGTCAGGGCCGTTGCCATGGCGCCTGCGTTCGGGCTACCTACATGCCGCGCCTCGGAGGGACCATGACCACAGCCAAGCCCGTCACCGCCTGCCTGATCATCATCGGCAACGAGATCCTGTCGGGCCGCCCCCGCGACGCCAACCTGCAGTTCCTGGGCGAGAACCTGAACGCGCTGGGCATCCGCCTGATGGAAGGCCGCGTCATCCCCGATGTCGAGGCCACCATCATCGCCAATGTCAACGACGCCCGCGCCCGCTTCGACTACGTGTTCACCACCGGCGGCATCGGGCCGACCCATGACGACATCACCTCGGCCTGCATCGCCAAGGCCTTCGGCCGCAAGCTGATCCGCCATCCGGACGCGGAGAAACTGCTGCTCGCCCATTACAAGCCCGAGGACGTGACCGAGGCGCGCATGAAGATGGCCGACGTGCCGGAAGACTCCATCCTGCTCGACAATCCGGTCAGCCGCGCCCCCGGGTTCCAGGTCGGCAACGTGTTCGTGCTGCCGGGCGTGCCCCGGATCATGCAGGCCATGTTCGACCTGTTCAAACACCGGCTTACGGGCGGGGCGGAGATGCTGTCGAAATCCATCGCCTCCTACACGCCCGAGGGCAAGATCGCGGCCCGCCTGACGGCCCTGCAGGATGCCCATCCGGTGCTGGAAATCGGAAGCTACCCGTTTTCCCGCGACGGCAAACACGGCTCGACCATCGTCATTCGCGGCACGGACGCGGCCGACATCGCCGATGCGGCGGAAAAGCTCCGCGCCATCATGCGCGACCTGGGCAACGAGCCCCAGGAAGTGGACCTATAGGGACGCCAGTCCGAAAAGCCGATTTCTCTTGTCACCCCCGGGCTTGACCCGGGGGTCCACGCATTTCGAGGGAGTGGATGCCCGTGTCGAGCACGGGCATGACGGGGAGGGGGATGTTACCGCCTGATGATGAATTCGGACACGTCGGCCCGGTCCTGCCAGCCGGCGCGGACCAGCTCCGGCTCCAGGTGCTCCTCCTCCGGCAGGCCCAGGCACAGATAGGCGACCAAGTGCCAGTCCTCGGGCACGTCGAGAATGCCCGAGACCTTGTCCGGATGGATGATCGACACCCATCCCACGCCGACCCCCGCCGCCCGCGCCGCCAGCCATAGCGTGTTGACCGCCGCGACCACGGAATAGGGCAGCATTTCCGGCATGGTGTTCTGGCCCAGGCCGTGGCCGCGCTCCGTCGCCCGGTCGGCGAACACGGCCAACTGCACGGGCGCCTTGTCCAGCCCGGCCAGCTTCAGCCCCGCATAGGTCTGGGCGCGGTCGCCGGAATAGCCGGCAAGGGCGTCCTGGTTGGCGGCCTCGAAATCGTCGCGCACGGCGCGGCGGCGGGCAGGGTCCTCGACCACGACGAAGCGCCAGGGCTGGGAATTGCCGACGCTGGGCGCCAGGGCCGCCTGGGCCAAAAGGCTTTCCAGCAGGCCCGCGGGGAGGGCGTCACCGCGAAACCGCCGCACGTCGCGCCGCCACAGGAACAGGTCGCGCAGCTTGTCGCGGAAGGCCGCGTCGAAATCCGGTGGTTGCGTGCCGGGGCCTGGGTCGGGGCGGTCGCTCATGGGGTCGAGATGTAGCCCCTGGCGCGGGGCCGGGCAACCGTCCTTGGCCCTTGCGGCGGAAAGCCCGTAGGATTACCAGAGGCAGGCCGCAACGGCGGCCGCGCGCGGGCGTGGTGAAATTGGTAAACACAAGGGACTTAAAATCCCTCGGCCTTACGGCCTTGTCGGTTCAAGTCCGACCGCCCGCACCATCCGCCTTCGCTTATGTAAGTATGCGCGAACAGTTATTTTGTTAGTGGAGGTTGCGCTTATGGCTCAACAAAAATCGCCCCTAGCTACGCTGGCTGCATTGGCGACGATCATCGCTGCCACGATTGCATTCATACAGTTTACTAGCGCAAAGCAAGATAGAAAGCCTGCGTCGGCAAACGTAAAAGCGGACGGTGATCTTGCAAACAGCCAGAAATCAACGGCATTTAGTGTTGCGGGACCTGGTGGGCATGCCACGGCGACGAGCAATGTGAACAACACAAATATCGTCAATCAGATCGACAATCGTGTAAGTGCCGAAAGTGGGTCTGTGGTGATTATCCAGCGCGGCAAATGACCCCCATGGGTTTAAGTTTGGCCTCCCCCCAACACGAAGTCGTCACCCCGCCGCCACAGGATCGCCCCGTTCGTCCCTAGGATGCGGCCCTGCCGGTGCCGCCGGCGCCGGCCGAACGAAAAGGGGACGCGATCCATGACCACCGAGAACCTGACCGCCCGCTTCCATGAACAGTTGGGCGGCGACGCCCTGCTGTCGGTTTTGTCGGAAGCCCAGGACACGGTGCGCAGTTACGACAACAAGGCCCAGATCATGGGCGTGGGCTACATCCTGGCCCTGCAGGTGGTGCTGCGCAGCGGCGCGCAGATCCCGGTGCCGTTGGACCAGGCCGGGCTCTACGTGTTCGCGGGCTGGGCCATTCTGGTGCTGCCGATCATCATGTTCGCATTGGTGCTGTACCCGTCGCATGCCAACAAGATCTCCCGGAAGCGCGATTTCGGGGCCTGCGCGGGGGCGATGTATTTCGATCCGCGCCGCAGCCCGGATGTGGACAGCTATGTGCGCACCGTGGCCGCCGCCGATTGGGTGCGCGAGACGGCCTGCGAGATCATCAAGGTGTCGGACATCCGCGACAAGAAACGCACGCGCTTCCTGCGCGCGCTCTATTGGACCGGCGGGTCGTTCGTCATGCTGTTCCTGGCGCAGATGGCGCGGGCCTCGGGCCTGCTCGCCCCCTAGGCCGACGACGTCAGCTTCAGCCCCACGATGCCCGCCGCGATCAGCCCGATGCAGGCGAGGCGTATCGCCGTCGCCGGTTCGTTGAACAGGAAGACGCCGAAAGCGGCGGCCCCCAGGGTGCCGATCCCGGTCCATACCGCATAGGCGGTGCCGAGCGGCAGGTCGCGCACGGCCAGGCCCAACAGGACCATGCTGGCGGTCAGCGCCGCCGCCGTGGCGATGCTGGGCAGGGGGCGGGTGAAGCCGTCGGTGTATTTCAGGCCGATGACCCAGGCGATTTCGAACAGCCCCGCGATAAACAGGTAGAACCAGGACATGGCCGCGCTTTCACGATGGTTTGGACATGATGATTTGAGCATGCGGGCCCGGGCACGCCGGCCGGGGCGCGACGCCCCGCGGCCGATGCCCGGACGGCCATTCATGAAGGCGGGACGCGGTGCCGTCAACCGGCTTTGGGAAAGGTCTCGGTCAGGCTGTCCAGATATTGTTCCAGCTTCCGGCGGAAGCCCTCGTTCAGGGTGACCAGCTGCGTGCGGGAATCGTTTTCCTTTTGCCGCTTGGTGATCACGTCGTCCGTGGACAATTGGGCGATCAGCTTGAGGGTCGTCGATTTCGACGCCGCCACGGACACGCAGATGTCGGAAACGTTGAGGTTCTGTCCGGCATACTGGGCCTCGGCGATGAGGAACAGGACGTCCCAGGTCAAATTCTGGGTTCCGGCGTTGCGGTACAGGCTGTTCTGGGCCGCGCGGGATTTTTGCACCCAACGGACCTTTGCCAGATATTTCGTATACTCCGCTCTTGCTTGAGTTCGAGCGTTCACCATTCTGACCCCCTCCCCCGAAGGTTTTGCTTTTAATGCGCTGGATTCCTTACGGAACACCACCCGTATATTCTTTTACAATGGTAAGCGTGAGCAAAAAAAGGTCTAGAAAGTAGAGGGAATTCCCGTTTCGCGATAGTCGGCCCATGCATGCTCGCCATGGAAAATGCGCGCCGCGTCCGCATCGCAGCCTTTTAGGGCGAATTCATCCAGAGACTTGCGCCTGATAATCAGACGCGGCATCCTAGCGGCAATTCTTGTTCGCCGGAACAACCGGCGGCGCGCTTTGAGGGGGTGCGATTGGAGCATGGTGCCGTCTGTCGAAGACGGTGCCTAAATCAGCGCTGGGGACCCAACAAACATGGAAACGAACCTTGCGGGGAAAACCTACGAGGTCCAGACCGAATCCGACGGTAAGTGGACCTTTTTCGCATCCCACAATGTGAAGTCGCAGGCCATCCAACAGGCCCAGGCCCTGTTGGATTCCCACAAGTATTCGGGCGTCAAGGTCATCGCCGAAAGCGACCGCAAGGGCGACGAGGTGATCTTCAGCGAGCGGGCCGAGGTCACGGACAAGGGCCTGACCATCGTACCCATCGATTTCTCGCCGGTGTGCGAGACCACGGCCGATTGTTATCAGCTGGAGGCCCGCCGCACGGTCGGGCGGCTGCTGCGCCAGTATCTGGACGACGTCGGGATGACGGCCATGGAACTGGCCTTCGATTTCGGGCGTCTGAAGATGCTGGAGCGCGACGACAAACTCTATATCGGCGCCCTGTCGCGCCTGGCCAGCCTGCAGGTCGACAAGGACGCCGGCGAAAAGCCCGTCGACCGGCAGACCAAGCTGGAGCGCCTGTACAGAGATCTCATGGCCAACGCGCAGCGGATGATGAAGCGCGAGGACCTGAACGAGGCTCTCCAGGCGGGCGGGCTGCAGGCCCTGATCGACAAGGTCAACGCCGAGGCCCCGGCCGCCGACCGCCACATGCTGATCCTGGCCGGCCTTGCGGCCCATATGAGCGAGCAGGGCGACTGGAGCGGCAAGATCGAAGCCCTGGTCAAGCTGCTGGACGGACAGGCGGGCGTGGTCGTTCAGGCCTATGTCGACGAAGCGCTGGCGGAAATCCTCGACGGCACCGCCGCGATCACAGAATTGCTGGGCGGGGTCGCCGATGCGGCAACCGCGCAACGCATGTTGGTGCAGTTGTGCCAGGGCCGTCTGCCCGAGGTGAAAAACCCGCTCAGCTGCATCAACGATCTGAACAAGACAATGGCGGCCTACGAGCTGGAAAACGCGCGCGACGCCATCCTGGGCCGGGTCGCCCGCGGCATCGGCGGGGTCAAGCCGATGACCCGCGAAGGCAAGGACGGCGACCGCACGGCGCTGGTCACCTTGATCCGCAACCTGGAAGGCTACGCCGGGCTGCTCGGCGGCCCGCAGATGGCCGAGGCCCTGACCCTGCGCGCCAAGATGGCCCTGGGTGGCGCGGACGGTGACCTCAGCGCCGAGGACGCGGTCGGCAAGATTCTCGGATACCTGCCGTCCCTGCCGTCGCGCGCCGGCTTCGTGCTCGACCTGTCGGCCACGGACACGGGTGCCAAGCAGCAGGCCGCCGTGGTCCGCAACCTGGCCCAGGCCATGCGCGGGCTGACCGGTATCGACGCCCTGACCGGCGGCGGCCAGGACGCGAAGATGGCCAAGCGCGTGGCCGATGTGTTGAAGGAAAAGATCGCCGCCGCCGGCCTGCCGGAAGAACTGAAACGGACGGCCGCGGCGACCCTGGACAAGGCCCTTGCCAGTGGGGCGGGGGCCAATGGGGCAGGGGGAAACGCCGCGCCGAATGGTCAGGCCCCGCAGGAAAAGCGCTGGGGGGACGACGGCGCCGCCAAACCGGCACCGCCGGCACCGGCCGCGGCCGCAGCCCCCAAACCCGCCCCGGCGCCGCCCCCCGCGGCAGCCCCGGCCAACGGCGGCGGCAAGGGGCCGGAACAGCGCCGGCTGGTCAAGGGCCAGATCCTGTTCGAGGAAGGCGATGCCGGGACCGAGGCGTTCCTGATTTCCTCGGGCGCCATCGAGATTTATAGGCGCGGCGCCATCGAGCAGAATCTGGCGACTCTCAAGGCCGGGGAACTTTTGGGTGAACTGTCGTTGATCGACGATCAGCCGCGCGCCGCCTCGGCCCGCGCCGCCGAGGACACGCTGCTGATCGTGCTGTCCAAGGAATCGCTGAAGGCCCGTCTGCAGCGCCTGGAGCAGACCGACAAGGTCCTGCACCGGCTGATGGGCGTGCTGGTCAACCGCCTGCGCGGGATGGCCCGCTCGGCGGAGTAGATCCTGTCACAGCCGGGTGACATCCCAATTCGTCACCCCCGCGCAGGCGGGGGTCTAGAGTGACGGACCTGGATTCCCGCCTGCGCGGGAATGACGGAGGACGGTTTGGGTCACGCCCCCCAGGGAAACGCCGACCGGGGCGGCAGGGCGGCGGACCCCAGGGCGTCGGCGACGCGCAGGCCCTCGTTCCATTTCACCATGCGCTCCGAGCGCGTGAACGATCCCACCTTCAACTGTTTCGCACCCCAACCCACGGCCAGATGGACGATGGTCACGTCCTCGGTCTCGCCCGAGCGGGCGGACACGATGGCGCCGATCCCGGCCTCCCGGGCGGCGTCGAAGGCGGCCTTGGTTTCCGTCACCGTGCCGGCCTGGTTCGGCTTGATCAGGGCGCAATTGAGCGCCCCGTCGCGGGCCGCCGCCTGGACCCGGCCGGCGTTGGTCACCAGGAAATCGTCGCCGACGATTTGCAGGCTTTTGGGGGCGGCCTTGGCGAAGGCCAGGAAGCCTTCCGCGTCGTCCTCGGACATGGGGTCCTCGACGGACACGATGGGATAGCGGCCGACCCAGCCCAGCAGCATTTCGGCCAGTTCCTCGCGCGACATTTCCCGGTCCTCGCGGGCCAGGCGGTAGCGCCCGGCCTTGCCGAATTCCGACGCCGCGATGTCGAGGGAGATGGAGACCTGTTCACCCGGCTTGAGCCCCGCCTTCTCGATGGCCTGGACCAGGGTTTCGGCGGCGTCCTCGTTGGCGTCGAAGGCGGGCCAGAATCCGCCCTCGTCGGCGACGCCCTGTAGCACGCCGCGCTCGGCCATGATCTTGCCGGCGGCGATGTAGACCTCGGCGGTCCAGGCCAGGGCCTGTTCATAATCATCGGCGCCCGTGGCGATGACCATGAAATCCTGCACGTCGATGCGTCGGCCGGCATGGGCACCGCCGCCGAAGATCTGAATTTCCGGCAGGGGCAGCACCGGCGTGCCGGGGGCACCCCCCTGAACCCATAGGTACTTCCACAGGGGCAGCCCCGCCTGCGCGGCGGCGGCGTGCAGCACCGCCATGGATACGGCGATGGTCGCGTTGCCGCCCAGGTTGGCCTTGTTGGGCGTGCCGTCCAAAGTGATCAGCGCCTGATCGACGGCTGCCTGATCGCCCGCGTCCATGCCGGTGATCGCCTGGGCGATGGCACCGTTGGTCTGCTTGAGTGCCTCCGTCACGTCCCAGCCGCCGAACCGGGGGCCGCCGTCGCGGAGATCAATCGCCTCGAAGCTGCCGCGCGACGCCCCCGCGGGTGCGATGGCCCGGCCGAGCGCGCCGCCGGCCAGGGTGACGTCGGCCTCGACCGTCGGCCGCCCCCGGGAATCCCAGACGCGGCGGGCCTTGACGGCGGTGATGGTGGTGGCGGAGGAGGCCGTCATTGGCGGAGTTCCCTTTCCCAGGCGTGGCGGACGTCCGCCAGGGTCGGCGGCGGCGTGGTGATCAGTGGTCGGGCCGTGCGCCGTACGCGGTCGCGGTCGGCATCGGCGGTGATGTATTCGACGGGAGACTTACCGTCCACGCGGGCCAGGAACAAGGCCGGAAGCAGGGCGGCGGCCCGGGCCTCGATCGCGGGCTCGGCCGCGTATCCGGCGGCCAGGGCGTCGAAGCCGGCGAGGAACCCGTCCGTGGCCGAGGGTGTCCACAGGCATTTCAGCAACAGGTGGTTGAGGCAGAACGCCAGGTCGAAGGCCGGGTCGCCGTACCATGCGCATTCGGCGTCGAGGAACACGGGGTCGGCCCCGTCGACCAGGATGTTCTTGGGGCTGACGTCGCCGTGGACCAGGGCCTCGCGGTGCGCCGCCGTGGTCGCGGCCAGGGCCTCCAGGCGGGGGGCAAGGTCCGCATGGGCCCGGCCCGTCGCGATCAGGTAGGGTTCCAGGCGGATGGAATGGAACGTCTCGTCCGTGCGGAAGCGGCGGGCCACGCCATCGTCGCCGGCCGTTCCGGCATGGACCCGTTTCAGGCATTCGCCGACCCGGCGGGCGAAAGCCGCGTCGGTGCGCCCGCCGTGCAGTTCGTCCTTCCAGGTCGGGTGGCCGGCCGGGTCGAGATAGGCCATGGCGAACACGCCCTGGTCCGCGTCATGGGCCAGCACGCGGGGGGCGATGCCGGGGTGCAGGCCGTTGGCGGTTTCCATCCAGGCCACCTCGAAGGCGTTGCGCTCCACCGGCGCGAACCAGTCGGCCTTGACCTTCAGCTTGGCCAGGGCGCGCTTGACGCAGACCGGCCCGCGCGCCAGGTCCGCGCGCCAGATGTCCGACGACACGCCGCCGGCCAGCGCCGTATAGGCGGGGGTTTCGTCCGGGGCGGCCAGGCCGCTTTGGCGCAGAAACGCCGTCAGAAAGTCGTCCGCGTTGGGGGTGTTCATGGTGTTATTTTCCTTGCGCCGCCTGGGCGATGAACTTGGGCAGGTCGCCCAGCGGCAACACCGCATGACAGTCTCCGGCGGCGGCCACGGCCCCCGGCATGCCCCAAACGACGCTGGTTTCCTTGTCCTGGGCGACGACGGTGCCGCCGCCGTCGGCGACGGCCTTGGCGCCGAGCTTGCCGTCCGACCCCATGCCGGTCAGCACGACGAACAGGATGTTTTCCGCCCCATAGGCGGCGATCAGGCCGCGCATCATGGGTTCGGCCGACGGTTTGCAAAAACTTTCCTCGGGTCCGTCGTCGATCCTGATCGTCACGCTGCCGGCCGTTCGTTGCGGGATCATGTGGAAGCCGCCGGGCGCCATATAGACATGCCCGTTCGTGACCGGATTACCGTCCTTGGCCTCGGTGCAGGGCCATCCCGTGCGCCGGGTGATGTGGTCGGCCATGACCGCGGTGAACCCGGGGGGCATGTGCTGGGTCAGGAAGATCGGCTGGGTCACGTCGTGGGGCAGGGCCGTGAACAGGGAAAACAGGGCCTGCGGGCCGCCGGTCGAACTGGCGATGGCGATGGCCTTCGGGATATGAGGCCGGCGCTGGCGCAATTCCTTGGGGACCGGATGGTCGAAGCGATGGGCGGCCGGCGGGGCGGCGATCACGCGGGCGCCCTTTTCGCGCCGCGCGCGCCCCAGGCCCTGGGCCAGATCGGCGATCTGGCGGGTGAAGTCGGTCTCGGCGATATGCGGCGTGTGGCGGGACGGCGCCTGAACGAATTCGGCGGCGCCGGCGACCAGCCCGGCCATGGCGTTTTTCACGTTGGCGAAGGTCAGGGTGGCGACCAGCACGACCTGAGCGTCGCCGTCGACCTTGAGCAGGCGGGACAGGTCGGTCGCCAATTTGACCTTGGCATCGCCGATGTCGATGAAGATCACGTCGACGGCCAGGCGGCGCAGATGGCTGACGGCGTCGATGCCGTCCGTGGCTTCGGCCGCCAGGTCGATCCCGTCCAGATCGCGCAACACCGTCTTGACGCGCTCGGCGACGACGTCCGAGGTGCCGACGACCAAGGCCTGAATCGCGCCGGGGGCGCCGTCCGAAGTGCTGGTGGTGCTGTCCGCCATTGCGGCTGTGCTCGGTCCTCGTTTTTTCCGACCATAGTCGCTGGGGTTAGGCGAGACAATGCCGCGCGGCGGCCAAATAGAGGCATCCTTGCGGCGGTGATTGACCGGACCGGGGCATCGGGCGTATACCCGCCGTGGGCCAGGTCCCCCCAACGGGATCGGACCCTTCTGGAAGCGAAGGGAGTAAAATTCGATGCCAGTTCCTCAGAAGCCGAGCACCCGCCCGGCCAATCCGTGCTTTTCATCCGGCCCCTGCGCCAAGCGCCCCGGATGGACCGTCGATGTCCTCAAAGACGCATTCCTCGGCCGTTCCCACCGCCATGCCACGGGCAAGGCGAAGCTGAACGAGGTCATCACCCGTTCCCGCAAGATCCTGGGCATTCCCGACGACTACTATGTCGGCATCCTGCCCGGTTCCGACACCGGCGCCTTCGAGGCGGCGATGTGGAACCTGTTGGGCGAACGCGGCGTCGATATCCTGTCCTGGGAAAACTTCGGCAACGAATGGACCAAGGACGGCGTCCAGGAACTGAAGCTGGACAACCTGCGCACCTTCACGGCGCCGTTCGGCGAACTGCCGGACCTTTCCCAGGTCGATTTCGACAACGACGTGGTGTTCACCTGGAACGGCACCTCGTCGGGCGTCATGGTGCCCGACCGGGGTTCCTGGATTCCCGCAGACCGCGGCGGGCTGACCTTGGTTGACGCGACGTCCTGCATCTTTGGCGTCGATCTGCCCTGGGACAAGCTGGATGCCGTGTCCTGGTCCTGGCAGAAGGTCATGGGCGGCGAGGCGGCGCACGGCATGATCGCGCTCAGCCCCCGCGCGGTGGAACGGCTCAACACCTTCCATCCGGACCGCCCCATTCCCAAGGTCTTCCGCATGAAGAAGAACGGCAAGATCAATCCGGAACCGTTCGAGGGCGCCACTCTCAACACGCCATCGATGCTGTGCGTCGAGGATGCGCTGGACGGCCTGCGCTGGGCCGAGGACATCGGCGGCCTGCCGGTCCTTCTGGGCCGCGTGCAGTCGAACTTCGAAGTCTTGTGCAATTGGGTCGAGCGCACGCCCTGGGTCGACTTCCTGGCCACCGACCCCAAGGTGCGGTCCTGCACCTCGGTGACGCTGAAGATCGTCGATCCGGCCTTCGCCAATTTGAGCGAGGACGACCTGCGCAAGACGCTGCGCCGCATTCCCAAGATGTGCGAGGCCGAGGGTGCGGGCTACGATTTCTCCGAACACCGGGCGGCCCCTCCGGGCTTCCGCATCTGGTGCGGCGCCACGGTGGAGACCCGTGACCTGGAAGCCCTGTTCCCCTGGATCGAGTGGTCATTCCATCAGGTCCGCGCCGAGCTTGCCGGTGAAGCCGCCTAAGGGCGGGAACCGTCATGCCAAGAGTGCTGATTTCCGACAAGATGTCGGGCCTTGCGGCGGAGGTCTTCCAACGCCGCGGGATCGAGGTGGACGTGAAGACGGGCCTTTCGCCCGAGGACCTGTCCGCCATCATTGGGGATTATGACGGCCTGGCCGTGCGCTCCGCGACCAAGGTGCGCGGCCCGGTCATCGAGGCCGCCAAGAACCTGAAGGTCATCGGCCGGGCCGGGATCGGCGTCGACAACGTCGATTTGAACGCGGCCACGGCCAAGGGCATCGTGGTGATGAACACGCCGTTCGGCAATTCCATCACCACGGCCGAACACGCCATTGCCATGCTGATGGCCCTGGCCCGCGACATTCCCCTGGCCAATGCCTCGACCCATGCCGGGAAGTGGGAAAAATCCCGCTTCATGGGGGTCGAGATCACGGGCAAGGTGCTGGGCATCATCGGCTGCGGCAACATCGGATCGGTCGTCGCCGACCGGGCCCAAGGCCTGAAGATGCGGGTCATCGCCTTCGACCCCTATCTGGGCGAGGACCGGGCCAAGGAACTGGGGGTCGAGAAGGTTTCCCTCGACGACCTGCTGGCCCGCGCCGATTTCATCAGCCTGCACACGCCGTTGATCGACGCCACGCGGCACATCATCGACGCCGCTGCGCTAAACAAGACGCGCCGTGGCGTGCGCCTGGTCAACTGTGCCCGGGGTGGTCTGGTCGATGAGGCGGCGCTCAAGGCGGCGTTGGACTCAGGCCATGTTGCGGGGGCGGCGATCGACGTGTTCGAGGAAGAACCTGCGACGGCGAGCCCCCTGTTCGGGATAGACAAGGTGGTTGCCACGCCGCATCTGGGGGCGGCCACCACCGAGGCCCAGGAAAAGGTCGCCGTGCAGATCGCCGAACAGATGGCGGACTACCTTTTGGACGGCGCGGTCAGCAATGCGCTCAACATGCCGTCGGTGACGGCGGAGGAAGCGCCCCGCCTGAAACCCTACATGACCCTGGCCCAGCAGCTCGGCAGTTTCGCCGGGCAGGCGACGCGCTCGGCCATCCGCGAGGTCACGATCTCCTACGAAGGGGTGTGCGGCGAACTGAATTGCAAGCCGCTGACCGCCGTGGTCCTGCAGGGGCTTCTGGGCCCGTCCATGGAAGGCATCAACATGGTCAACGCGCCGACCATCGCCAAGGACCGGGACATCATCGTGCGCGAGGTGCGGACCGACGACGCCGGGGCCTTCCATTCCCGCATCGAGGTGACGGTGACGACGGAAAACCAGACCCGCTCGCTGGCCGGCACCCTGTTCCACGACCGTCCGCGCCTGGTCGAGATCAAGGGCATTCCCATCGACGCGACCCTGGGCAGGCACATGCTCTACATCACCAACTACGACAAGCCGGGCCTGATCGGGGCCCTGGGATCATTGTTGGGCGATGCGGGCATCAACATCGCGACCTTCAACCTGGGCCGCGCCCAGGCCGGCGGCGACGCCATCGCGCTGCTTGAGATCGACGAGGCCCCGCCGCCCGAACTTCTGTCCAGAATCCAGGGGCTGGAGCACGTCATGATCGCCCAGGCGATGAAATTCTGACAGGGTCAGTGCGATCCGCTCTCTGTCATTTTGCCTTAATGTTCGACCGATACCCTCTGTTCCGTATGCTGGCCGGGACGTTTGTACTGTGCTGTGCCTGCACCGGTTCGAGAGGAAGAAATGTTCCGATTCTGCTGTGTCGCCGCCGCGGTGCTGTTGCTGACCTGTCCGGCGCGGGCGGAAACCATCCGTCTGGTCTATGAGCCGGTCGAAAACCCGCCGCGCTATTACGGCACGACGGCACAGGTTCCCAATAACAAGCCCGGCGTCACCATCGAGGTGTTCCGCGAGGCCGCGCGCCGCCTGAACGTCACGCTCACTTTCGAGCGCGTGCCCTGGAAACGGGGGTTGTTCATGGTCGAAACCGGCGAATCGGATGGCATTTTCCACGCCAGTTACAGGCCGGAAAGGGCGGAATTCGGCGCCTATCCGATGCTTGCCGACGGCAAGACGCCGGATCAATCCCGGGCCGTCTTCTTTCAATCCTATTCCTTCTATGTGCGCCGCGAGGCCGGCCTGTCCTTTGACGGGCGCAGGTTGAGCGGCACACAGGGCCGCGCGGTGGCGGTGACGCGGGGCTACTCCGTGATTGGCGAACTTAAAGCCCTTGGTATTCCTATCGAGGAGGAGCGCACGCAAACATTGAATCTTGCGAAATTGGACAACGGGCGCGTTGCGGCCTACGCGGAACTTGATAACATGATCGCGCCCTATCTGGCGGAACACGGCGGACCATTCACCGGAATCGTCAAGCTGCGGCCCGCGATTTCGGAGAAAGCCTACTACCTTCTGTTTTCAAAACCTTTTTATAAGAACAACACAAAACTTGCTGATGCCTTCTGGAACGAAATCCGCGCCATCAACAACTCGCCCCTTATCGGCGAGATCATCGGCAAATACCGCTAGGACCGCCGGCGCCCCGGGACCGGGCCGCCGCACCCTTGCCGGGCGCCTGTTTTCGTCGATCTTTCTGGCCTTCCTGGGCATCGGACTTTTCATCACCGCCGTTCTGGTCTGGGACGTCCTGCGCCGCGCGGACGAAGAGATCGGGCGCGAAATCCGGATCGTCAAAAGCGCCTTCCACGACCCGATCGCGGATCAGCTCTGGGCCTATGACGAGAAGGAACTGGGCGCGGTGCTGGCGGCCCTGGTGCGGCTGTCCGTGGCCCAGGGTGTCATTGTCGAGGATCCGTTCAGCGGCCGCCGCCTGGGTGCCCACGGCATCACCAACAGCGACGAAGGCTCGGGCATGCTGGTTCACGCCTTCGATGTCCACTATGTCGCCCATGGCGCGGACAACGCCCGGCATCTGGGCAACGTCAGTTTGCTGGTGCCGGCGGACCTGGCCCTCACCCGGTCGTGGCCCTCGATCATGCTGATCCTCACCGCGGCCCTGGTGAAGCTTCTGCTCATCTGGATTTTGTTCAGCTATTTCGCTCAACGGCAGCTGGTGCGTCCGCTGTCCCGGCTGTCGGATGCCGTCGACCGCATCGACCCAAGCTTCCGGCCCTATAGCGACGTCCAGGCGGTCGGGGCCGAGGACGGTGAATTGAAACACCTGCAGGATGCCTTCAACCGGCTTCTCAACCGTCTGGAATCCGCCCATGCGGAACGCGCCGCCTATGAGCAGGAACTGATCGGCGCGCGCGCACAGCTTGAAGACGCCGTGGCCGAGCGGACGAGGCAGTTGGACAAGGCGCGGCGCCGCGCCGAAGAGGCCAGCGTCGCCAAGTCACGATTCCTCGCCATGATGAGTCACGAATTGCGCACGCCGCTGAATTCGATCCTTGGGTTTTCCCAGTTCATGGTCGACGAGATCATGGGCCGCATGGGCAATGCCAGATACCTGGAATATGCCGCCGACATCCAGCATTCGGCGCGCCACCTGCTGGATGTCATCAATGACATTCTCGACATTTCCAAGGTCGAGGCCGGCGAGGCCAAGTTGGAGGAAGAGGACCTCGAGCTGCGTGATCTTGCCGCCGCCGTGCAGCGCCTGATGTCGCCGCGCATCAGCGCGAAAAGCCAGGTTCTGTCCGTCTCTGTTCCGGACAACATGCCCAAATTGCGGGGTGACGGCCGCGTCATTCGCCAGGTCCTGATGAACCTGTTTTCCAACGCCAACAAGTTCACGCCCGACGGCGGAGCCCTGAGCATATCAACCGGTGTGGATTACCGGGGCGGCATCCGGATCGAGGTCGCCGACACGGGCATCGGCATCTCCGCCGATGACGTTCCCCTGGTTCTCGAAGCGTTCGGCCAGGTCCGCACCAGCCACACCGTCACCCACGAAGGCACGGGATTGGGGCTGACCCTGTCCAAGCAACTGGTCGAGTTGCACGGTGGCGACCTTGCCATTCAAAGCGAGGTCGGCAAGGGAACGACGGTAATCTTGCGGTTCCCCGCGGATCGGACGATCCGGCACATCTGACATCCCACCTGCGTGCCTGGCACGGACCTTGCTTCATCAGCATTGAATCGGGCGTCATTGTCAAAATGACGCGATCAAGCTGCAGCCTGCGAAGCCGGAGCCGAACATGGACAAAGAACTTGCCGCCCTGCACCAGAGAATCAGCCACATCGTGGGTGACGTGGAAGAAACGGGACGGGCGGATGCTCGCTGTTTCGATCTCGGCAGCATGACCGAGATGGAATTGCGTCAACTCGCGTCACGGAACGAGATCAGCGTCAAGGGCACGGCAAAACGACATTCACGGTTTGATGACTGACCGCAGCGCCGGTGCGCGGGTTCTTCGTGCCGAGAGTGTATTCAGCAGGTTCGAGAGGTGAAGATAATGAGCAACGAAATCAATGATCTGCATCAACAGATCAAATCCCTGCTGGACGAAACCGTCGGTGCCAAGAACGATGATCCGGGCAAGGACCGGCGTATGTCCGACGCCGAACGGCGCCTGTTGGTCCGTGCCCGGATGGCCAGTGGCCCGCGTGCCGGCGGCGAGTGGCGCAAAGGGGCTTTTTGAGACATCAATGCTTCGTCGATCTGGAAGCTTGGTTCAGGCTATGATGTATAGTCCCTCGTATTGATGCATTCCTTCGCACCGGGGGAGAATCTGGAAAGGAAGCGCTTCAATGGCCGCTGACCGTGCCATTCGTCCATCCGTTATTGGCATTATCGGGGGTACGCTGACGGTGGTGCTGGCGGTGTCGGCGGGCTTATTTCAGTATATTCACAACATGAACGACTATCGCGAGCGATTCTCTGCTCTTACGCAGGAGTTCACGACGCTCGTCACGGAACGCTTTCAGTTGTACCAGTACGGCCTTCGCGGGACGCGCGGCGCGATCATCGCCGGCGGGCGGATCAACATCCCTCGAAACACCTTCAAGGAATACCTCACGTCGCGTGAGAAATTCAAAGAGTTTCCCGGCGCCCGCGGTTTCGGGTTCATCGTCAAGGTATCCAACGACCAAACGGCGCGGTTCATCGAAGCGGCGCGAGTGGACGAATTTCCTTCATTCGCGCTACGTGAACTTGCCCCGAACGCGGGTGATCGTTTCATCATCAAGTACATCTATCCCCTCAAGGGCAACGAAGGGGCGACGGGTCTTGATATCGCGTCGGAAAAGAATCGGCGAACCGCCGCGTTGAATGCCGCGCGAAGCGGTGAAACCCGGCTGACGGCGCCGATCACTTTGGTGCAGGCGTCGGGTGAAACCAACCACGGGTTTCTTATTCTGATGCCCATCTACTGGCGGGCGAATGTGCCGGACGATCCGGAAAGTCGCGTGGCGGAAACCGTGGGGTGGAGCTATTCGCCCCTTGTCGTCAGCGAGGTTTTGAAGGACCTGGGGCCGCGCCGGGAAGAAATCGCGTTTTCGATCACGGACGTCAGCGACGGGGTCGAATTCTACCGCTCGCCCGGATTTGATCCCAATCTTGAAACGGTCATCGGCAAGGGGGTGGAGGTGTTCGGCCGCAATTGGCGCCTGAACTTCCACACGCGTCCCGCATTCGCCAAACGATACGCGAGCATACAGCCCAGCGTTCTTGGCCTGACCCTGCTTCTGCTGGGTATCCTGGGCACCGCCACCGCATTTAATTTCGCGCGAAACCGGGCGCGGGTCCTGCAGGCCCGGCAGGAAGAAGAGGAACTGGCCTACAAGATCATCGACGCGACGCCCCAGGCGCTGCTCGTCGTCGATCAGGCCGGAATCATCATTCGCGCGAACGCCTATTGCGAGCGTGTTTTCGGCTGGTCCATACCCGATCTGCTTGGGAAATCCGTCGATGACCTGGTGCCATCCAGCCTAAGGGACACGCACAAGGAACTGCGTGAAAGTTACGATTACAGGCCCCGCGATATGGGCAGCCGCCAGGATTTGGAGGCGGTGAGGGCCGACGGAACGCGATTTCCGATTACCGCCCGCCTGGCCCCCCTGTCGATCGGCGACCGGAAACTGGTTGTCGCAGGGGTCACCGACATTTCGGCAGAGCGCGAAGCGGTCAAGGTCATGACGGCCAGCGAACAGCGCTGGCAGGAGGTGGCCAACTCCCTGCCGCAGCTTGTCTGGACCTGCGATGCGGCCGGTTCCTGTGATTTTCTCAGCCAGCAATGGACGGATTATACGGGGGAGCCCGTGGAGCCGCTGTTGGATTCAGGCTGGCTGGATTGGGTTCATCCGGAAGACCACGAACATCTGATGGCCACCTGGCGGGAATCGGTCGAAACCACGGAGCCGTTCTCGTCCGAGTTTCGAATCAGGGGGCATGACGGGACCTACCGGCTTTTTTTCTCCCGCGCCGATGCCGTCATGGACGCGGACGGAAGCGTCCTGCGGTGGATCGGCTCCAACACGGATATCGAGGACCGGCATCAGGCGGAACTGCAGGTTCGCGCCCTGTTGCAGGACATGGAGGACCGTGTCGCCAAACGCACGGCGGAACTCGATACGGCCCTGCGTGACCTGCGCAACGTGTTGGACAGCGTGCCCTCGATGATCGCCTATTGGGACCGTAATCAGCGCAACCGGTTTGCCAACAAGGCGTACGAGGAATGGTTCGGCGTGACCCCCGAATGGCTGCAGGGACGCCTGATGACCGAGTTGGTGAATGAGGACACCTACCAGGAAAGTCTGCCCCACATCGAAGCCGCCTTGAACGGTGAGCCGCAATCCTTCGAACGCGAACTCACCGATATCCATGGCAAGCTGCGGGCTGTTCAGGTCCATTACCTGCCGGACGCAACCGACGGCGATATCCTCGGTTTTTATGTCGTTGGTTTCGATGTCACGGCGATCAAGGCATCCGAACATGCCCAGAAACTGGCGCGAGAAGCCGCGGAGGCGGCGACCCGCGCAAAATCGGCGTTCCTGACATCCATGAGCCATGAACTACGGACGCCGATGAACTCGATCCTCGGGTTTACCGACATTCTGGTTTCGCAACATTTCGGCACACTCAACGACAAGCAGCTTGAGCACGCGGGCCTGATTAAAAGAAGCGGCCAGCACCTCTTGAACCTGATGGACAGCGTGCTGGAGTTGAGCAAGATCGAGGCCGGCCGCATCACGATATCGATCGAACCCGTCAACGTCGTCGCGGTCGTGAAATCGGTCATGGCCACCCTGGAACCCCTGGCGGAGAAGTTCGGGGTTGAAATGCGTGCTCGGGGTTTGACCCGGGACGACGTATTCGTGGCGGCGGACATGACGCGCCTGACGCAGGTCCTGATCAATCTCGGCTCCAATGCGATCAAGTACAATCACGCGGGCGGCTGGGTGGAGTTTTCGTGCGAGACCATTACGGCGGACATGTCACGCATCATGGTCGCCGATGATGGGCGCGGTATTCCAGCCGACCGGCAAGGCGGCGCCTTTCAACCGTTCAATCGTCTCGGCGCCGAACAAGGCAAGGTCGAGGGAACCGGCATCGGCCTTGCCCTGGTCAAGAACTACGTCGAGTTGATGGGCGGGCGCATCGATTTCGAAAGTACCGAGGGCCAGGGAAGCCGGTTCTGGGTCGATCTGCAACCGGCGGACGTCGGCGACACCATCGAGGGCCCGGAGAAGGGCAAAGAGGTAGATGTCAAAACGCGCCGGATCACCGGCCGCATGAAGGTTTTGTATGTCGAGGACAACGACATCAACCGGGCGCTGTTCGAGAACTTCATGGCGATGCTGGACGACGTTGACTACCTGGAAGCGGAAGATGGGACGACGGGGTTGGCCATCGCGCGGGAGGTGCGCCCGGAAGTCATCTTCCTGGACATCGATCTGCCGGACATGAGCGGGTACGACGTCCTCGCGGAAATCAGGTCAGATCCCGACCTGCGTCACACGCCGGTGATCGCCCTGACCGCCAATGCCATGTCCGGCGATGCCGAACGCGGATTAAAGGCGGGCTTCGACAGATATCTGCCGAAGCCTTTCAGTCTGGACGAAATTCTCGGGGCCGTGACGGAACATCGGGGCGCCATCGAACGAAGAAAGCATCCGCGTGAGAACACATGAGCCGCCCCGGCTTCGCCGTGGCGGACCGTGCTCATCCCTTCTTCATGCTCTCCCCTTCTTGAAGTGAAGGATGCCCCAGGCAAGATAGCCCTTGTCGGCGCCGTCGACCCAATGGTCGAGCCCGCGCAGCATGTTGTCGACGTAGGACTTTCCCGACAGGCGGACGATTTCGTCATAGCGGCTTTTCAGATCCTCGCCGACCCGGAAGTAATGGGTGCGAAGCTGGCTCAGCATGGGTGACATTTGCACCTCGATGAGGCCGCGCTTGGCGAATTCCGCCCGGTAGAACGCGAACGACCCCAGGGTGGACAGATGAATGCGGTCCAGGATGGGCTGCAGCACGCCCTCGGGCACATCGTCGGCCTGCATGGGGTCGGTGAAGATCACGTGCCCGCCGGGAGCCAGGACCCTGGAAATCTCATCAAGAACACGGGGCCGGTCGCCGGAATGAAGAATGGCGTCCTGCGACCAGACAAGGTCGATGGAGGCGTCTTCGGCGGGGATGTCCTCGAACGAGCCGTGAATCACGTCGATCAGGCCGTCCAGGCCCGTTTCCGCGTTCTTGTCGCGGTTCAGGTCGTTCTGGGTTTCGCTCAGGTTCAGGCAGGTCACGCGGCAGCCGTAGGCGTCCGCCAGATAACGGGCGGAGCCGCCGTATCCCGCACCCAGGTCGATGACGCGTGTCTTCCGGCCCAGACCCGAGACCTGCAGGGCCATGGTTTCGACCGTGCGCCGGCTGGCCTGGGCGATGTCCTCGTCGGGGGTGGTGTAGATGCCGATGTGGATGTCCTCGCCGCCCCAGACGTTCTGGTAGAAGGCGTCGGCCTCCGATGAATCGTAATATTCCTCGGCCTTCTGGACCGCCTGCGAGCGCCTACTCATGATAATTCTTCTCCGCCACGTGGATGAAAAAGTCCGGGTCGTTTTCCTGATAGGTTTCCTGGAAATCGCCATAGGTCTTAATCTTCTGGAACCCGACGTCTGTCAGAAGCTTGCGCGTATAGGCCTTGCGCAGGGGAAACATGTTCAGGTGAAACTGCGAGCCGTCGGGGAACGAGTAGCAGAACCGGGCCAGGCCATCGTCCACATGCTCCGGTTCGGCCGTTACCTGATCGCCGCAATAATAATATTTGTGCTTCGACGAGAAGCCGTGATCGAGCATGCCGTCGTAGTTGCGCTGATCGAGGATCAGGATGCCGTCCCATTTCAGGGCGGCGTAGAATTCGGCGAGGGCGCGGCGCCGGTCGTTTTCGTCGAACAGATGGGTGAATGAGTTGCCCAGACAGATGATGGCGTCGAACTTGCCGTGTACGTCCTTGTTCAGCCAACGCCAATCGGCATGGGCCGTGTGCAGGACAAGATTGCGTTCACGCGCGTTCTCGAATGCCTTGGTCAGCATCTCCGCGTTGCCGTCGGCGCTGGTCACGTCGAACCCGGCCTTCAGCAGCTGCACGGAATGGAAACCCGTGCCCGTGGCGGCGTCGAGGACGCGGTGCTTGCCGCGGGCCTTCAGAATGTCGATGAAGAACTGGCCTTCGCTTTCCGCGCGGGCGTCCCAGTCAATCAGTTCGTCCCATTTTTCCACGAAGGTTTGGACATATTCCCGCTGGTAGTGGTCGGTTCTCCGGGTTTCCAGCGGATTGTCACCGAAATCTTGTTGCTCTTGATTGATATCGTCCATTGCGGCCCTCCAAGGCGTGGTAATTGCTCCCCGGCCGCCGGAAAACCGACGGCGCACAGCAACAGGCGGACCGGTTAAGGCCCGCACGGGTGGATCGACGGAACGGCGCTATTCGGGGCGACAAGGCCCGGCCGTACCGAAGAGATCTGGTTTTATTTGGCGGTCGAAAGGACCCAGAGCCCGGTTCGCGTGATCGCGGCGGGTGATCCGAAAGACGCGTTTTCCTATTGTCGTTACCCACCCCGAAGGGGTAGCGGGACCGGTGCGGCCCCGACGCGCCCACCGCCTGGACAGCAGGTTTTCATGCCCAACCGGCCTTTGCGTTCTCAGGCAAAAGCCAGCATGCCGCCCATGGGCAATGACGCAAGGGTAACAGCCGGGACAGGGTGGATCAACCGGCCGCCCGGGAAAACGTCGGTCAGGCCGGGTGTCGGGCCGCAGTAAGGCCCGGATTGCCGGGGCATGCGGGCAGTTATGAAAGTTTTATGCGGCCGCCTGATCGGCGGTTCCGCCCACGTCCATGGCCGGGCCGCGGGCGCCGATGGCGGCCTTACCGCGGGCCAGACGGTCGGCGTCCCGGCGCTCCAGGGTGAACATGGCGGTCGCCGCCAGGAACGGCAGGCTTTGCACCAGCAGGGTGCCCGCGAACAGATAGAGTTCGACGATCCCCGTCGTATTGACCGCGAACAGGGCGGCTGAACTGGCCATCAGGGCCAGGCCGATGCGGGTCTCCGCGCGCACGGGCGACAGGGGGGCGGCCTTGACGTCCGGGGCATTGGCCTTTTGGGCTTTGCCTTTCTGGGTGACGCGGAACGGCAGATCCGGGACCTTGATGCCGTCATAGATGGCCCGCGCGACGGTCCACTGCAGGCTGGCCGCCGCCAGGGCGGCGCCGGCGATGCGGGCCGGGCCGATCTTGACCCGCGCCATGTAAAGCAGCACGCAATGCAGCAGGCCGGCCGCGAACGCCGCCAGGATCGGCAGGGTGAAGGGGATCGGCGGCAGCATCACGCCGACGAACAAAATGAAAGGAACCCAGGCCAAATTGACCACGGCGGCAAGCGCCCCCACCGCATCCGACAGCCAATGCAGCCAGCCGGTGATGTAATGAACCTTCTGGCCCCGGGTCAGGGTCTTGGCCCCCGGCAGCATGTGGCGCCAGTGCTTGCGGAAGATTTGCACTGCGCCGTAGGCCCAGCGGTGGCGCTGGGTCTTGAACGCACGGTAAGTGTCCGGCAGCAGGCCCCAGCCGTAACGCCGGCGCGTGTAATGGGCATGGTATCCCGCCTCGAACAGGCGCAGGCCCAGTTCTGTGTCCTCGGTGATGGTGTCGGGCGACCAGCCGCCGACGGCTTCGAAGGCGGCGCGGCGGACCAGCAGCATGGTGCCGTGGGCGATGATCGCGTCGGCCTCGTTGCGCTGAACCATGCCGATGTCGAAAAAGCCCGTGTATTCGGCGTTCATGCAGCGTGCCAGCAACGCACGTTCGCCGTCGCGATGGTCCTGGGGGGCCTGCACCATCGCCACCTTGGGGTCGGCGAAGGCGGGGGCAAGGTCGCGCAGCCATTTGGGATCGACCACGTAGTCGGCGTCGAGCACGGCAAGGATCTCCGCATCCGCGGCGACATGGGGCATGGCGGCGGTCAGGGCACCCGCCTTGAACCCTTCGACCTTGGGGAAGTTGAGGAATTTGAAGTGCCGGCCCAGCTTCACGCAATGGGCCTGCACGGGCCGCCACAGGGTTTCGTCGGCCGTATTGTTGATGATCACCAGGACCTCGAAGTCGGGATAGTCGAGGGCGGCGCAGGAATTCAGGGTCTCGATCAGCATGTCCGGGTTTTCCCGGTAGGCGGGGATCTGGATCGATACCTTGGGCAGGGGGGCGTCGGCGGGGGCGTCTTCCGCGCGCCACAGACGCTTGGGCCGGGGGCCCAGGGTGACTTCAGCGACCTCGTCCAGCTTGCCCAGGGTGACCAGGGTCAGCGGCAGCATCAGCACCATGCCGAGACCCCAGGCGATGGCCGACCCCACGTTCAGGTAGTTCTCGAAGGGGTAGAGCAGCGCCACGGCGACGGCGGCGGCCAGGGCATTGGCGGCGATCGCCATGGCCATCGCATGGCCGAAGGTCGGCCGCCGCGTCATCAGCCACAGCACGGTCATCACGGCGCCCAGGATCAGGGCCAGGATGCCGCGCCGCCATTGTTCGGGCTGTTCGACGGCACCGGCCAGCGAGAACTTGGCGTTGCCGTCATGATCGAACACGCCCCAATAGGGGCCGACGCTTCCTTCCATGGTCTTCCACGGCTGGTCGAAGGCTTCCATCAGGTTGTAGCCGATGCCATGGCGCGACGCCTCGGAGATGAACTGGCGGATGATGGTGGCCTGGGTCATCGGGTCGGGGCCGGCATCGCGGTTGCGGTACCCGCGCGACGGCCAGCCGAATTCGGCGATGATCGCCTCTTTGTCGGGGAATGTGTCGAGCACCTCGCGGTAGCGCTGAAAGGCATAGGAAACGGCATTCTGCGCGCCGACGGCTTCCCAGTACGGCAGCACGTGGATCGACATGAAATCGACCTCGTCGACCAGATCAGGGTGGGAAAGCCAGCGGTCCCAGGTTTCCCCGGTGGTGACCGGCACGGGGACGCGGGTGCGCACCTCGCGGATGATGGTGATCAGATCCTCAAGCGACATGTCCTCGCGCAGCAGCGTTTCGTTGCCGACGAACACGGCGCGGATGTTGGAATGCTTGCGAACGAGGGAAATCGCGGTCTCGATCTCCCGCCGGTTGGAGGCTTCGTCGCGGCCCAGCCATATGCCGAGCATGACCTCGACCCCGCGCTCCTTGGCAAGTGCGGGGACCTGGGCCTGGATGCCGCTGACCGTATAGGTGCGCACGGACCGGGACACGGGCTTGATGACGTCCAGGGCATGGGCCAGTTCGCGCAGGCTTGCCGACCGCCCGAACCAGACCTCGCGGGGGGCGCCGATGTTGAAGGACATGGACTGCACTTTGCCCGTCACATCGGGCAGCGCGGCCGTTTCCAGGGTCGTGGCCCAGGCCAATCCGTGCAGGACGGCGGCAACCAGGGCTGCCGCGAGGACGTTCTTCATCTTATTTCAGGCACCCAAGAGCGGTAACGTGACCAAGCCTCAACACGCGGCGCAACCGGGCCGCACGGGTACGAAAGCGCGTAAATAGCGCATAAATAAGGCGCACACCCCGGCGCCGCGGTCAGTACGGGAACGCCGTCGGCATGTGATCTTCGTTGGTTCCCGCCGCGCGCAGATTGCGCCAGTTTGCACCTGCGAACAAGGGGCAGAATTCACAATTTTGTAATCGAATGTTGCAACCGCCGAAAGCGGGCCGAGCCGGCGTTAAGCGTCCGTTTCCATGAGTTTGACCAGGCCCGGAATGCTGTCCGCCGTTTCCAGGGACATCAGGCCGTCGAACAGCGGGCGCAGGCGGTCTGCGGGCAGGGCCCGCCCGGCGCAATCCGCGAATTTCTCCCACAGATCGTCCCGCGTCATGGTGTTGTCACCGCTGCGGCCGATCAGGTTTGAGACGGTTTCCGTGAGCTTGCGCCCGTCCTTCAGGGTGACGATGACCTCGGCCCCCCAATTGTCCTTGTCGTCGCCGTCCAGGTCCGGATGGGGCCGCGCGGTGGTGACGGCAAGCAGGCGCCTGACCGCATCCTCGCGGAAGGCGTCGCCCTCGAAATCCTTCAGCCGCACCGTGCCGTCCAAAAGCGTGCGCGCGACGGCGTACTGGACCGAGAATTTGGCCTCCAGTTCGCTGTCGGGCAGGGGCGTGTTGGTGTGCCTGAGGCGCCGCTGGTGCGGCATGATCTCGATGCCCGCCACGGCCTCGGCCGGGATGTCGTGTTTGCCGGCCAGGCGCTGCATGGCGGTGATGCATTGGTGGGTCGAGCCGCAGCAGGGGAACTGCTTGATCGCCAGGTCTTCGGCCTCGATCTCCCAGGGGCCGCTGTCCCAGCCCTCCAGCAGGCGCTCGGCGGCGTAGGTGCCGGCGCCGTTGAACACCTCGAAGAAGCCTTGGTGGTGCTCCATGGCCCCCGGATTGGCGTCATGGCCCTGTTCGGCCAGCAGCACGGCCAGCACGCCGGACCGGGCCGAATGGCCGACATGCAGCGGCTTGGTCATGGTGCCGAAATTGGCCTTAAGGCCGCTGGCCAGGGAGGCCGCCATGGCCAGCGCCATGGCCGTTTTCTCGGTGGACAGGCCGAGCAGCCGCGCCGCCCCGGCGACGGTGCCGAAAATGCCCAGCGTCGCGGTCGGGTGCCAGCCCTTGTCGTAATGATGGGGGTGAACGGCGCGGGCCAGGCGCATTTCCGCCTCCAGACCCACGGCATAGGCGGTGATCAGGTTTTGCCCCGAAAGCCCCCGGTCCTCGGCCAGCGCGAACAGGGGGGTGACCAGCGGCACGGACTGATGGCCGCCGAACACGGACGAGAAATCGTCGAAATCCAGGGCATGCGACGCGATGCCGTTGATGAAGGCGGCGTCCAGGGCGCTGGTCCGCCGCCGGGTGCCGAACACCAGGGCCGATCCGGGCGCCGTGGCGATGCCCGGCGTGCGAAGGGCGATCTGCGTGCAGTCTTCGGGCAGGCCCGCCAGGGTCACGCCGACCGTGTCGGTGATCCCCAGTTTAATAAGCCATAGGCCCTTTTCGGAAATCACCCTGGGGTCGTACTGCGCGATACGTTCGGCAAGACGCGTCAACAATGCGCGCTGGTCCGTTGCGGAAATCTTGTTCATGGTGCCTCATCCCTATCGGCCGGGCCTTATGGCCCGTGCGTCGCCTTGGATTGTATACAATATCCAAGGAGAGGGCGGCGTCAATCCTTGCTGTGCTTGGCCTTGCCGATATCGGCCGGATCGAACGGTGTCGACTGATAGACCATGTTGATCCAGTTGCCGAACAGGATATGGGCATAGGCGCGCCAACGGTTGACCGGGGTGTTGGCCGGATCGTTGCCGGGGTAGTAGTTGGCGGGGACCTGGATGTCGGCGCCCTTTTCGGCATCGCGGCGGTATTCGGCGTCCAGCGTGTCGGAATCATATTCCAAATGGTTGAACATATGGACGTGGTTGAGGTCGTGGTCGTGGACCAGGGCGATCCCCGTCTCTGCCCCCGCCATGAGGATTTCCAGCTGCGGGAAGGGTTTCAGGTCGGCGGCATGGTTTTCCGTGTGGCGCGATACGGGAATGTTCAGGCTGTCGTTCAGGCCCCGGCACAGCTCCGAGGCGGTGTTCAGCACCCGGTGCTCGAACACGCCGAAAGCCTTGTGCGACAACTGGTATTTGGGGATGCCGTAGAAATGGTGGAGTGCGGCCTGCGCCCCCCAACACAGGTTGAACAGGCTGTGCACGTTGGTCCGCGACCAATCGAAGATGCGGCACAGTTCTTCCCAGTAGAGGACGTCCTCGAACGGCAGTTGTTCGATGGGCGCGCCCGTGACGATCAGCCCGTCGTACTTCTGGTCCATGACATCGGTCCACGGATGGTAGAAGTCGATCATGTGCTGTTCGTCGACGGTCTTCGGCTTGTGCGTGGTCAGGGCCAGCAGATGCATCTCGATCTGCAGCGGCGTCGCACCTAGCACGCGGGCCAGTTGGGTTTCCGTCTTCGGCTTCAGCGGCATCAGGTTCAGAACCGCGATGCGTAGCGGGCGGATATCCTGCAGCATCGCCTGATCGTCGCCGATGATCGGCACGCCTTCCTTTTCCAGGACGGTGCGGGCGGGAAGGTCTGACGGAATCTTAATGGGCATGGCGGCCTGTCCGGCGTTGGTTTCAGGTTCTGGTGTTCAAAAGGGTCTGGTCGGCGGTGCCGCGGGCGCGGCGGAGGAGCGTCTAGAAATCCAGCGCCCGGCGTTCGGCGCGGGCGAGGCATGCGTTCACATAGTGCGTGGCATTGTCCGCGGCAACCTCGTTGTCGGCGGATTGCGCGCGCATGGTTTCCAGCACCCGCCACAAAATCTTGTCGGCATCGGGCACCAACTGGCCCTGGGGCGGGTCGGCGAACAGGTCGGCGACGTCGATGGTGAAGCCGTATTTGTCCGCCATCCGGGCATAGCGCGGCTTGCGGTCCTGAACCAGGGCGGGGAACAGGGTGCGGGCGAAATCCTTGGGCCCGACGCCCTTGCCGTCGTCGGGTTGGCCGGCCAGGTGTTGCTCGATGAACGACGGAAAATAGAACAGGGGCTTGGGATCGCTTTCGGCCCGTTCCTTCAGCGCGTCCTCGTCGGTCTTGCCGGCGCGGATGTAGAGGATCAGGGTATCGGCGCGTAGCGCCGCGATCACCGGATCGTTGGGATCGTCCAGATCGACGATCTCGCACAGGCTGCCCGACGCGTCGTTGATGAAATCCTTGCAGCGGTAGATTTCCCAGGCCTTGGCGATGAAGTGGCCGGTATCCTTCATGGATTCCTGCTCGCCCCAGCGGTACAGCTCCTGGCGCTTCAGGAACGTGGCCTTGTCCAGGCCGCCCTCGGCCGGGTCGCCGTACATGCCGAGGAACGTGGACACCGGGTCCAGGTTGTCGACGCTGATGTTGTGGTTGATGTAAATGGAATCCGAGCGCAGCAGGTTGGCCACGAAGGTGTCCTGCATGTGCATGATCTTGTATTTGATGTTGTCCAGGATGTGTTCGGCCAGATAGCGCGTGCCGATGCGGTAGTCGGCCGAATAGTGGTACCAGTCGGCGCGGCGGCGCAGGCTGGTCGACAGCATGGTCTTGCCCACGCCGGACATGCCCAGCAGCGTGATCGCGTGGGGCAGGCGGCGGAACGCCTCAAAGTCGTTGAGATAGGCTTCTGAGCTCATGGCCCCAGGTTTGGCCTGCGCCGAACCCGTTGTAAAGAGGCTTCGTTGCCGCCGCCGCGGTTTCGCACGGGCGCCGTTAGGCGGCCTTGACGCCGGTCAGGAACTCCTTGACGCATTGCTTCAGGACGTCGGCCTGACGGGCGAGTTCGCCCGATGCCTCCTGAAGGTGACCGGCCGCCGTCCCCGTGTCGTTGGCGGCGGTGCTGACGCCCTCGATGTTTTCGGACACCTCGCTCGTGCCCTGCGCGGCTTCCTGGATGTTCCGGGAAATCTCGCTGGTCGCGGCGGTCTGTTCCTCCACAGCGGCGGCCACGGCGGAGGTGATCTCGAAGATGCTGCCGATGGTTTCCGAAATCGACTGAATGGCACCGACCGCGTTGCCTGTCGCGGTCTGGACCCCGGCGATCTGTTGGCTGATCTCTTCCGTCGCCCGGGCCGTCTGGTTGGCCAGGTTCTTGACCTCGGCGGCGACCACGGCGAAGCCCTTTCCGGCCTCGCCGGCCCGCGCACTTTCAATCGTGGCGTTGAGCGCCAGAAGGTTGGTCTGTTCGGCAATATCGTTGATCAGTGAAACGACCTCGCCGATTCGCTGCGACGCGGCCGACAGGCCTTGGATTTCCGCGCTTGCGGCGCGGGCCTGTGCGACCGCATCCGACGAGATTGCCGACGATTGGGTGATCTGGCGGCTGATTTCCTGAATCGACGCGGTCAGTTCCTCGGCCGAGGCGGCAACGGTCTGAACGTTGGCCATGGCCTGCTGGGACGCGGAGGCAACGGTCGAGGCCCGTTCGCTGGTCGAGCCGGCGGTGGTGTTCAACTGATCCGATGTCGAGTGCAACTGGTCCACGGCCGAGGTCACCACGGACAGCACCGTTTCGATTTCGCTGTCGAACCGGCTGGTCAGCCGGTCGACGGTCTCCTGCCGTCGCCGCCGCGATTCCTGCTGGTCCCGTTCGCGTTCATCGGCCATCCGATTTTCGATCATTTTTTCCCGGAACACCCGGACTGATTTGGCCATGACGCCGACCTCGTCGGTACGGTCCGCGCCGGGGACGTCGATTTCGAGATTACCGTCGGCCAGCTGATCCATGACGGTCTGCATGGCGATGACGGGCCGGGTGATGTCGCGGACCACGGCGATGACGAGGCAGGCCGTCGCCGCGATGACGGCAAGGGCGCCCAGGATATGCAGCCAGAGGCTCAAGGACACGGTATCCTTGATGGCATGGGCGCTTTGCGTGAGGTCGGCGGCGATCCGGTCCTCGACGGTCTTCAACAGATTGATCTTGTCGGTGATGGTGTTGAACCAGGTGCCGGCATCGACGCCTTGGGTGCCCTGGCTCGGGCTGTCGATGGCGATGGCCCGCATCTTTTCGACGCCGTCGACGGCGGGGCCGCGGAGGGTCTCCTTCAGGAAGGCAATCTGGTCGGCGGCGGCATAGGTCTTGAACACGCTGAGGAAGGTATCCTGCATGGCGATCAGCTGTATGAACCGCTGGTATATGGCCGGTTTGAATTCGCCCGCGCCGAAGCCGCCGGCCCCCATCGCCCGTTCGATACCGGCACGTTCCTTGGCCTGCAGGAAGGCGGTGTAGGTGGTGATCGCGCGGGTGACCTCGGCATCGCTGCTCAGCAGGGCCATGTCTTCGATGATGGCCAGCAGGCTGGCGATGGTCCCAGTGTAATACTTGGCCATTTCAGGGATGGTCAGGGTAAGCCCGGATACGGCGCGCCGCCGTTCCACCAGTTTCGCCAGATTATCTGTCGCGCGGCCGACGATCTCCGTGAAGGATGCGTCGTAATCGGCGACGGGAAAGGCCGCCAGCACCTTTGTCAGGGCGGCGTGCCGCGCGTCAGTCAGCTTGCGTTGGTCCGGAAGTTCGCTCGCGAATTTCTTGCCGCCGCTGCCGATGAAGCCGGCGGACCGACCGCGCTCCTTTTGCAGCTCATGGACGACTGCGCTGATGTCGGGGGCCAGTTCCGCCAGCGTGCTGACTTTCGCGATGCGGTCGGCGATGACGAAGGTTTCGGTGACGCTCAGGCCGCTGAACGCGAGAAGGCCGATGACCGGCAAGGCAAGCAGATAAACGATTTTGCGGCGGATGGGGGCACGTGACAGAAAGGATGACATGGCGGGACTCCGGGAACGCTCTGTACCGTGGTTTTCTCGACGTGCGCCATGGCGTTCGACGCACGTTTTCCTCACACCCCGCCTTCACCTGTAGCAAACTCGGGGGCGGTCGTAACGTGAAATAATGCTGCAATGCACAAATTAATTTGCAATGCACAATATCGTATGGCGCGCGGCCATGCCGGCCCCAAACCCGGCCTGATGCGCCGAAGGGGGCGGAAAACGCGGCAGTGGTCAAAAAAGTATCCAGCGTCCCGAGGCCGTGATGCTAAGCTTGGAGAAAGCGATAACCAGCGTCCGGCGCCGCGAATACGCGGGAAACCGACCGGAACGCCCCCACCAGCAAACACCGAACGGGAGGATTTCATGCTGAAAGCCTTGAACATCGATCCGGGCAAATGCACGGGCTGTCTGCAGTGCGAACTTGCCTGCTCTTTCGAAAACGAGGGCGTGTTCAATCCGTCCAAGTCGCGGATCAAGGTCTTCAATTTCCACGACCAGGGCCGCTTCGTGCCTTATACCTGCACGCAATGCGACGAGGCCTGGTGCATGCATGCCTGTCCGGTCGACGCCATATCCCTGAACAAGCTGACCGGCGCCAAAGAGGTCAACGACAACCTCTGCGTCGGCTGCAAGGTCTGCACCATCGCCTGTCCCTTCGGCACGGTGAATTACAATTCCGCCACCGGCAAGGTCATCAAATGCGATCTGTGCGGCGGCGATCCGGAATGTGCCAAGGCCTGCCCGACCGACGCCATCACCTATGTGGACGCCGACTGGACCGGCCTGGACAAGATGCGCAAATGGGCGGCGAAGACCGACGCCGGCCAGCAAGCCGCGCACTGACGGGGAGGATGATGTCATGGCATGGGCACGGCGAATTCTGCGGGTCAACCTGACCAAGGGCACCTGCACGCATGAACCTCTCAACATGGATTGGGCCAAGCAATATCTGGGGCAGCGCGGCCTGGCGACCAAGTACCTGACGGAAGAGATCGACCCCAAGGTCGATCCGCTTGCGCCGGAAAACAAGCTGATCATGGCGACGGGGCCGCTGACCGGCACCTCGGCGTCGACGGCCGGGCGCTATTCGGTGATCACCAAGGGGGCGCTCACGGGTGCTATCGCATGCTCCAACTCTGGCGGTTTCTTCGGTAACGAGATGAAGAACGCCGGGCTGGACATGATCATCTTCGAAGGCCGGGCCAAGGCGCCGGTCTATCTGTTCATCGACAACGACGACTGCCGATTGCTCGATGCCTCGGGCTATTGGGGCACCTCCGTCTGGGACACGGAGGAAGGCATCAAGGAAGCCCACGGCGATGCCCAGATCCGTGTCGCCTCGATCGGCGTGGCGGGTGAAAAGGGCGTGAAGTTCGCCTGCGTCGTCAACGACATGCACCGCGCCGCCGGACGTTCCGGGGTCGGCACGGTGATGGGCTCGAAGAACCTCAAGGCCGTCGCCATCCGCGGCACCAAGGGTGTGTCCGTGGACGACATGCCGGCCTTCCTCAAGGCCGCTGCTGCCGGCAAGAAGGTGCTGGCGGAAAACGCCGTGACGGGCCAGGGCCTGCCGGCCTACGGCACCCAGGTCCTGATGAACGTGATCAACGAGACGGGCGCTCTGCCGACCCGCAACCACCGCGACACCCAGTTCGAGGGCGCGTCCAAGATTTCCGCCGAGGCCATGGCCGAGCCGCGGGAATCGGACGGCAAGCCCAACCTGGTGCGCAACGCCGCCTGTTTCGGCTGCACCATCGCCTGCGGGCGCATCTCGACCATCGACCGCACCCATTACACGGTGGTCGACCGGCCGCAGTACCAGAAGGCGTCGGGCGGGCTGGAATACGAGGCCGCCTGGGCCCTGGGGGCGGCCACCGGGGTCGATGACCTGGACGCCCTGACCTTCGCCAACTTCGTGTGCAACGAACAGGGGATCGATCCCATCTCGTTCGGCGCCACGGTGGGGGCTGCCATGGAGATGTTCGAGGACGGCGTCATCACCACCAAGGAAACCGGCGGGATCGAAGTCACCTTCGGATCGGCCAAGGCGCTGACGGATCTGGCCGAACTGTGCGGCCGGGGCGAGGGCTTCGGGGCAGAGATCGGCCTGGGGTCCAAGCTGCTGTGCGAGAAATACGGCAAGCCGGAACTGTCCATGTCGGTGAAGGGCCAGGAATTCCCGGCCTACGACAGCCGAGGCATCCAGGGCATGGGCCTGACCTACGCCACGTCCAACCGGGGTGCCTGCCATCTGCGCAGCTATACCGTGGCGTCGGAAATCCTGGGCATTCCGGAAAAGACCGACCCGCTGGTCACCGACGGCAAGGCCGGTCTGGTCAAGGCGTTCCAGGACGCGACGGCGGCGGTCGACAGTGCCGGCATCTGCGTGTTCACGACCTTCGCCTGGACGCTGGAGGACATCGCCCCCCAGATCGACGCCGCCTGCGAGGGGGATTGGAGCGTCGAGGCCCTGTTGGCAACGGGGGAGCGGATTTGGAACCTGGAACGTCGGTTCAATCTGGCCGCCGGCTTCACGGGCAAGGATGACAATCTGCCCAAACGCCTGATCAAGGACGCGGCCAAGACCGGCCCGGCCAAGGGCCTGACCAACGGTCTGGAAACGATGCTGCCGGAATATTACGAGCTGCGCGGCTGGTCCAAGGACGGCGTGCCGACCAACGAGACGGTCAACCGGCTGGGGCTTTAGGGCGATGACCTATGTCATCATCGGCGCCGGCCCGGCGGGGGTCGTCGCGGCGGAAACGCTCGCCAAGACGGACCCGGGGTCTGACATCGTGCTGCTGGGCGGGGAGGCCGATCCGCCCTATTCCCGCATGGCCATTCCCTATGTCCTGACCGGCATCATCGATCACGGCGGCACGCACCTGCGCAAGACGGCCGGGCATTACGACGCACTCGGCATCACCTATCGCCATGGCCGGGCAGCGGGCATCGACGTCAAGGGCAGGAAGGTCGCCCTGGAAGGTGGTGGGGCACAGGCCTACGACACCCTCCTGATCGCCACGGGCGCAAGCCCCATCAAGCCGCCGGTGCCGGGGCTCGATCGGCCCGGGGTGCATCATTGCTGGACCCTCGACGATTGCCGCGAGATCGAGAAACTGGCGCAAAAGGGATCGGAGGTCGTCCTCATGGGGGCCGGGTTCATCGGCTGCATCATCCTGGAGGCCCTGGTCGAACGGGGCGTCAAGCTGACCGTGGTCGAAGCCCTGGACCGCATGGTGCCGCGCATGATGAACGAGACGGCGGGCACCCTGATCAAGGAGTGGTGCCAGGCCAAGGGCATCACCGTCCATACCTCGACCAAGGTGACCGAGGTCGCCGAACAGGGCGGCCGCCTGGCCGTGGTCATGGACAATGGCGAGACCGCCCCCGCCGATCTGGTCGTGGTCGCCGCAGGGGTGAAATCCAACATCGGCTTCATCGACGGCACCGGCATGAAGGCCGAGCAGGGCATTCTGGTGGATGAGTTCCTGCGCACCTCCGCCGACAACGTCTACGCCGCCGGCGACTGCGCCCAGGGCCCCGATTTCGGCGGCGGTTTCAACGTCCATGCCATTCAGCCGACCTCGACCGAACACGGCCGCTTCGCCGCCCTGAACATGGCGGGCCGGGTGACGCCCTACCGGGGTTCGCTGCAGATGAACGTGCTGGACACGGCGGGGCTGATCTCGACCTCGTTCGGTGACTGGGAAGGGGGCGCGGGCACGGAAAGTGCCGAAGCCCTGGACCGGGACCGCTTCAAGTACCTGCGCCTGAACTTCAAGGACGACGTGCTGGTCGGCGCCCTGTCCCTGGGGCGCACGGATCACATGGGCGTGCTGCGCGGCCTGATCCAGAACCGCACGCCGCTGGGTATGTGGAAGGCGCGGCTGATGGATGATCCCCACCGCATCATGGAAGCCTATGTCGCCCATGCCTATGCCTGACGGCAGTCACCGGGACGGCCGATGAGGATCAGGGTCAAGCTGTACGCGACCCTCGCCGACTACCTGCCGGCGGGGACCAAGGGCAACGAGGCCGATCTGGAGGTCGCCGAGGACGCGACCCCGGCCACGGTCATCGCCCAGCTCGGCCTGCCGGAAAAGATGTGCCATCTGGTGCTGCTGAACGGCGTCTATGTCGAACCCTCGGCGCGGGCATCCACGGCCTTCAGCGACGGCGACGCGCTTGCCATGTGGCCGCCGGTGGCGGGGGGCTAGGGACCTTGGCTGCGCCGGTCGTCATCACCAAGGAAATGGCCCTGACCCGGGCCGGGTTCTTTCGCGGCATCGCCAAGGCGCTGGGTACCGAGGCCTATGCGAAGACCGCCGACGGGGTGGTGCTGGAACAAGGCGGCGGGCGTCTTGAAATCACCCTGGGCCCGGAACGCCGGCGCAGGATCGCCTTGATGGAGATCGAGATCATGGACGTGACCCTGGCGTTTTCGGGATACTCGGAAGACAGCCGCCTGTCGGCGCTCGCGATGTTCGAGCGGGCGTTTCAGCGGGGCGGGGGATGATCGGCCCATGAAATTAGAAACGTTCTAGATTTGCCCGTTGATCCCGACGGCATATCGACTATCTTTGTCATCCACAGAATAACCGTATTAAGGAGTTCCCATGTCGAACGAAGGTTTCCACGAACCCCTGGAGAAACTGTCCGAACAGACCATGGACCGCCACCGGGCGATCGTCTCCCTGATGGAGGAGCTGGAGGCCGTCGATTGGTACCAGCAGCGCGTCGACGCCACGTCGGATCCGGAATTGAAGGCCATCCTGGCCCATAACCGGGATGAGGAAATCGAGCACGCGGCGATGGTTCTGGAATGGCTGCGCCGCAGCATGCCGCAGTTCGACAAGGAACTCCGCGAAACCCTGTTCAAGGACGGCCCGATCACCGGCCAACACGGCGACGACCACTAAGGTGTCGTAAGGAGGCGCCCGGAGGCGGTTATTTCCTGTCCGCGTAGGGGTTGTCGCCCTTGCGGTAGATCAGGCGGATCGGCACGCCGTCCAGCCCGAAATGGTCGCGCAGCCCGTTGACCAGAAAGCGCGTGTAGCTGTCCGGCAGCTCGGTCGCCCGCGTACAGAACACGATGAACGTGGGCGGGCGGGCCTTGGCCTGGGTCGCGTAGCGCAGGCGGATGCGTTTGCCACCCTTGCCCATGGGGGCGGGATGGGCTTCCTGCATGGCGGTCAGCCAGCGGTTCAGGTCACCCGTGCCGATGCGCGCGTTCCAGGTGTCATAGGTTGCGGTGACCGTGGGGAGCAGCTTGTCCAGGCCCTGGCCGGTCAGCGCCGAGCAGGTGATGACGGGAATGCCCCGAACCTGCGGCAGGCTGGTCTGCAGGCGGTCGCCGAGGCGTTGAATCGTCTCGCCCCGGTCCTTGGCCGCATCCCACTTGTTGACGGCGATGATCAGCGCGCGGCCTTCCTCGATGACCTGACGGGCGATGGTCAGATCCTGTTTTTCCAGAACCGCGTCGGCGTCCAGCACCAGCACCACGACATGGGCGAAGCGCACGGCGCGCAGCGTGTCGCGGGTGCTGAGGGATTCCAGCTTGTCGGTGATCCGCGCCTTGCGGCGCAGCCCGGCCGTGTCGATCAGGCGGTAGTCCCGCCCGCCGTGCTGCCAGGAGATGGAGATGGAGTCGCGGGTGATCCCGGCCTCGGGCCCGGTCAGCATGCGGTCCTCGCCGAGCAGGCGGTTGATCATGGTCGACTTGCCGACGTTGGGCCGGCCGACGATGGCAAGCTGCAGGGCCTTGGGCTCCGCCGCGTCCTCGCCGTCGCCTTCGTCGTCGAAATCCTCGAGGGCGGCCAGGATGTCCTCGTCGTCGTAGGTTTCCGTCCCCTCGGCGGCGGCGGCCTCGGCAAAGGGGACAAGCCGGTCGTACAGGTCCGACAGACCCAGCCCGTGTTCGGCGGAAAAGCCGACGGGCTCGCCCAGACCCAGGGAATAGGCGTCGAACAGCCCGGACTCGCCGCCCCGGCCCTCGCACTTGTTGGCGACCAGGATCGACGGCGTGCCGCGGGCCCGCAGCCAGGATACGAAATGCTGGTCCATGGGCGTCACCCCGGCCCGCGCGTCGATCACCATCAAGGCCACGTCGGCCTCGTCCAGGGCGCGCTCGGTCTGGCCGCGCATGCGGGCTTCCAGGCTGTCGTCGGTGACGTCCTCGAGCCCGGCCGTGTCGATGATCCTGAATTTCAGGTCGGCAAGCTTGCCCTCGCCCTCGCGGCGGTCGCGGGTAACCCCCGGCGTATCGTCGACGATGGCCAGTTTGCGCCCAACCAGACGGTTGAACATGGTCGATTTGCCGACGTTGGGACGGCCGATGATGGCGATTGTAAAGGGCATGACCTTGGCCGGACGCGCGTCCGGTCCTGATTACCTAAACGGGGTTACGGGCACTGGGTTACTGATAAACGATCAATTCCGCGTCGTCGGACAGGAAGATGACCCGACCGTCGGCGACAATGGGCGGCACGGAAATGCCGTCGGGCATTTTAACCTCGCCGATGAACTTACCCGAATACGGCGACATCGCCCAGGCCACACCGTGCGACCCGGCCACGATCAGGCGGTCGGAGGCCAGGATGGGGCCGGTCCAGACGATGGGGTCCTGCTGTTTTTCCGGATTTTCAAAGCGGGGCAGGGGACGGACCCAGTAGACGCCGCCGGTATCACGGCTGACGGCGGCGACTTCCGCGTCGTTGGTCAGCACGAAAATGTAGTCGCCGGCGATCCAGGGGCTTTCAATGCCGCCGATGTCCCGTTCCCAGATGCGCCGGCCCGTGCGCAGGTCATAGGCCGCCATGATGCCTGAATGGCTGATCGCGATGACCCGGCCGCGGTCGATGATCGGGCGGCCCCGGATGTGCGACAGGGCGGACACGATGTCTGATCGTTTCAGGGAGGCCAGGGAATCCGACCACAGCAGGCGGCCGTTCTCGGCCCTGAGCGCCACCAGTTCGCCCGACGAATAGGGGATGACGACCACGCCCTGATCGACGGCCGGGCTGGCGCTGCCCAGAAGGGACGCGGACTCGGTGATGCCCGAATGATCCCAAAGCTGCTGGCCCGTGTTGGCGTCCAGGGCGAAGGTCCGGTTGTCCAGGGTGATGACGAAAACCCGGCCGCCGCGCACCGTGGGGGCGGCATGCATGGGACCGCTCAGCACCGTGCGCCACAGTTCCTTGCCCGTGGCCGCGTCCAGGGCGACGACATGGCCGAACCCGGTCGCGGCAAAGACCTTCCCGCCTTCGGTGGTCACCCCGCCGGACAGCAGGCCGTCGTCGGCCTCGGCCTTGGGCGCCAGTTCGACATCCCAGATGGCGGCGCCGGTCTTCATGTCCGTGGCATAGACCTCGGACTCGGAATCCATGGTGAAGATGCGCCCATCGGCGGCGACGGGAGAGCCGAGAATGCGCAGTTCGTCATCGACGCCCTTGCCGACGCCTGTGCTCCAGGCCTTGGCGATGTTTTCCGGAACCAGGATGTGGTGCATGGCGTGGTTCGGGTAGCCGCCCGGCTGCGGCCAATCGGGATTGGGCGAGGGGGCGGGCAGCAGGATTTGGTGGTTCTTCAGATCGTCATCGGCGGCCAGGGTCCGCTGATTGGCCAGGATCGCGATGCGCGTGCCCGGCAGCGGGATTTCTTCCTTGGAGAACAGATTCTCCATATAGGTACAACCGCCGACGGCCAGGGGCGCTGCCAGGGCAAGGGCGATGGACAAAACCACGCCCCGGGCCGTGCCGCGCCGGCAGGCCTGCAAGCCCCGTTCCGGGCGATTTCCGCTATTCGGCGCAGCCATACCGATTGTTCCCCTGTTCCCCGCGACCCGTCCTGATTAATTCAGGGGGTCTTTTAACGCAATATCGTTAACAATTCCGTTGCGCGTTGGCGCATACGGGCCGGCGTTTCCGCGTCTTTCGACAGGGCACCGTAGATTTCCGAAGCCTTGGCCTTGTCGCCGGCGCGCAGCGCCAGCGCCGCCGCCAGTTCCTGGGCGCTGAACCGCCACGGATTGCCGGCCGCCATGAGCGGCGCCAGGCGGTCTTGAATCTTCTGGGCGTCGGTGCCGGGGTCGTTGATCTCCAGCCCCGCCGCCAGGATCACCGCCAGGTCCTGATAAAGCTTGCCGGCCCCCGTGTCCGCCGCGATGGCGTTATAGGCGGCAAGGGCGCCGGCCGTATCGCCGTTTTTGGCCAGCAGCCCGGCCTCCTGAATGCGGGCCAGCAGGCCGTAGCCGCCGCTTGCGTCCGCCAAGCTTTTGAACGCGCCCACGGCGGCGTCCGCGCTGCCGGTTTCCGCCAGTTTCTGGGCGGCGGCGAACCGGTCGCCCAGGGCCTGGCGGGTTTCCAGGTCGTATTTGATCCAGAACTGGTATCCGGCGGCGGCGGCCACGCACAGTCCCGCCGCAACGAGAATGACCTTGCCGTAACGGCTCCAGACCTTGTGGAACTGTTCCTGGCGCAGCTCTTCGTCGATTTCGCGGATCAGGCTGTTTTCGGTATGATCGGCCACTTTCGGCTCCCGTCGGTAACGGTTGGAATTGGCGGGGAAAATAGTGGCCTTTTCCCGCGATAGCAACTGGCGGTGGGTGGGGCGGCGGTTATGAGGGTTTACGGCTCCTTAACGATGATCGGCGACAATGCAGGGTGGTGGCGGTCGATTGCGCCGTAATCCGTATCGAAGGGCGACCGAAGGGCATGAAACGACTTCTTGCGATTTTCTCCGTCTGTTTGCTGGCGGCCGGTTGCGCCGGTGTGGTCGGCGTCGAGGGCGTGTCCGTCATGGCGACGGACAAGACGGTCGTTGACCATGTCATCTCGCTGTCGAGCGGCAAGAACTGTTCAACCATCCGCAAGGACCTGGGCATGACCTACTGCGAGGAAGACGAGAAGGTCCCACAGATGAACGTGTTCTGCTACCGCACGCTGGGCGAGATCACCTGCTACGACAGGCCGGTATATGACGGCAAGCAGGAGCAGGTCCGCCAGGGCGGCGAGAAACCCCGCTGATCCGCGTAACGGGCGCTTGTTCTTAGCGCCCTGCCGTCGTTCAATGCCGCCCCATGCGATTTCTCGCCTATACATTGCTGCTGACAGCACTTCTGGGGTCCGGCTGGGCCGCCTGGTTCTTTTTCGGTGGGCCCGCCCAGGACGACGATCCCGAGTTGACCGCGTTGAAGCTGCGCGTGGCGCAGCTTGAAAAATCCGTGCAGACCGGTGACCTGAACGCCCAGGTCGATCTGGGATGGATCCTGATCCGCAAGACGTCACGCCTGCCCGATCCGGACCGCGCCGTCATCCTGTTCCGCGAGGCCGCCGGCAAGGGGGCCGCGAGGGCGCAATATGCCCTGGGCTGGGCCCATGCCAAGGGACGCGGCGTGCCCATCGATTACATTCAGGCGGCCGAATGGTACCGCGTGGCGGCGACGGCGGGGGGCGACGCCGATGCCCAGTTCGCGCTGGGCGACCTTTATTTTCACGGCCTGGGCGTGGCCAACGACTATGGCCGGGCCATCGACCTGTACCGCGCCGCCGCGATGCGCGGTCATCCGGTTGCCCAATACCTCATGGGCATCATGTATCGGGAGGGCTGGGGCGTGAAACGCGACCTGGTCGAGGCCTACAAATGGCTGACCTTGGCCCTTCCCCAGGCGGCGCGGGTCCGGGCCCATAATCCCCAGTTCGATCCCCGCGGCCAGCGCGAACAGCTGATGGTCAAACTGAACCGGACCCAGATCAACCAGGCCGAACGCATGGCCCGCGACATGACAAAAGGCAAATGAGGAACAATACATGAGGGGGGTTGGCGTGACCGCGTCGGTGCTGCGCATTCTCATCATCGAAGGCAACACGGCGGCGGGCAACGCGGCCATGGCGGCCGCCGGCGTGGGCACCAACGCGGATCAATACAGTGCCGCGGTGCGGCGGACGGCGCCTGACGCGGATATCCATGTCGCCCATCCCGCCGACCGGACGGATGCGCTGCCGGCGGGGATGACGCTCGGTGATTTCGACGGCGCGATCCTGGGCGGTTCGGGCCTGTTCGTGCGCGCCCAGGACAACGCCCCCGAGGTTCAGCGCCAGGTCGAGATGGTGCGCGCCCTGTTCGACGCCGGCGTGCCCATGCTGGGCAGTTGCTGGGGGCTGCAGGTTGCGGCGGTCGCCGCCGGGGGTGACGTGGCGCCGAGCCCCAACGGACGCGAGGTCGGAATCTGCCGCGCCATCGCGCTGAGCGACGTCGGGGCCGCGTTTCCCATGTTCGCGGGCAAGCCGCGGATGTTCGACTCTCTTGCCATTCATTATGACGAGGTCACCCGCCTGCCGTCCGGCGCCAGCGTGCTGGCGGCCAACGGGCACAGCCCGATCCAGGCGGCGGCGTTCACATTTGGGCATGGGGTGTTCTGGGGGGTGCAGTACCATCCCGAGTTCTCATTATCTCACATGGCGCGGCTGATCCGCCGTTATGGCCCTGACATGGTCGCGCAGGGCATCTATCCCGACCAGGCGGCCATGGACCGGGAGACCGAGGGCATGCTGCGTTTGGATGCCGCCGATGTGACCGCGGCCGATGGCGCGGCGTTGGCGGCGGATTTGCGGTTCGACAAAACGGTAACGGATACGGGGATGCGGTGCCGGGAAATCGACAATTGGTTGCAGTTTTGTCGAAGTGAAAAAATTGACTGAATACGGTGTTAGGGCGCGGCGTTCTTAATTAGATCAGATCAAATATTAAATTTTAATTATGTGATATTTTATTTTCAAAATCTATATAGGGAAAATTTATATATTATCATCTGGTATACCAGTAAATATTTTAACTAACTTAATCATTGCGTAAAATATATTTGATTTTTGTATTTTATTATACAAATCTTGATGTGAAAAATTATTAATCTGATTAAAGGTAGTACTTTCGTATAGATAGCCTTTCTCGTGAATTAGCGGTTATCCTTCAACTGTACTGGGGAAGCCGGGGGCGGCTTTCATTCGATTGGCAAATACGGCCCTGCCACGTCCGCGGTGCGGAGGGGGCGGGGTGCAGCCTTCGGTTAAGCCGCCCAGACTCCGGCGTAGTTCTGTAACGAACAGTCCGCCACAACGCGGACAAGAACGAAGGAGACATCCACTGTGAAACGCATATTGAAGACAGCCGTGTTTGCCTTGGCCGTCGCGGCTGTTGCCAGCGGGGCCCGGGCAGAAACGGGTGTGCATGCAGACAAGATCGTTCTTGGTCAATCGGCCGCTCTTGGCGGACCCGCAGCGGCGTTGGGGACCGGCATGAAAACCGGCCTGATGGCTGCTTTTAAGGAAGCGAATGATGCCGGCGGGGTGCACGGACGCAAGATCGAGCTGATCAGCTACGATGATGGGTACGAACCCGAGCGGGCGATCGCCAATACCAACAAACTAATCGACCAGGACAAGGTATTTGCCCTGATCGGCGCTGTCGGGACGCCGACGTCCAAGGCGGCGCAGCCGATTTCCACGGCCAAAATGGTGCCGTTCATCGGCCCGTTCACCGGCGCCGGCTTTCTGCGTGACCCCAAAAACTCCAACGTCATCAACGTGCGGGCGACCTATGACCAGGAAACGGAAACCTGGATCAAGCACCTGACCGAGGACCTGGGCTTCAAGAACATCGCGATCCTCTATCAGGATGACGGTTTTGGCCGAGTCGGTTTGTCCGGGGTGACGAAGGCCATGGACAAGCGCGGCCTGAAGATTTCCGCCGAGGGCACCTATCCGCGCAACACCACGGCGGTGAAGAAGGCCATTCTGGCGATCAAGAAGGTCAAGCCCGAGGCGGTCGTGATGGTCGGTGCCTACAAGCCGATCGCCGAATTCATCAAGCTGGCCAAGCAGGTCAAGATGGAGGCGGTGTTCGTGAACATCTCCTTTGTCGGGTCCAAGGCGCTGTCGGCGGAACTGGGGGCGGATGGCGCCGGTGTCGTCATTACCCAGGTCGTGCCGTTCCCCTGGGACGCCGGCCTGCCTGTGGTCGCCCAGTACCAGAAGGCGCTGAAGGTCCTGGACCCCAAGGAGGAACCGGGCTTCGTCACCCTGGAAGGCTATCTTGTCGGGCGTTTGGCCATCGAGGCCCTGACCAAGGCCGGCAAGGACGTCACCCGTCAGGGACTGCTCGACACCATCTACAAGTCCGGCACCTTCGACCTGGGCGGCGCCAAGCTTGAATACGGCCCCGGCGACAACCAGGGCATGGGCGAGGTGTTCCTTACGGTCATTCAGCCGGACGGTAGTTTCAAGTCCGTATCGAAACTGACGAAATAAGGAATTTGGCATAGGATACGGGTGGCTCTTGTGGAGGAGGGCCACCCGTATCTGCCGATAAAGGCAGGACGGACAATCAAATAACGACGATCAAATAACCAAGAAAAGGGTTTGGGACGATGAATGACCAGGAAAAGCCCGTTGACGAGGATGCGGTGGAGGCCTCTCACGTTGGTGAGGGGGATCTGGAGGATGCGTCCGCGGCGGCGGAAATAGAAGACCAGGCGACGGCCGACGACGTTTCGGCGGTGGACAGTACGGAAAACGAAAATCCCCCCGCACAACGATCCGCGCCTGGATCGGGCAGAGCGGCCCGTAGCAGCATGGGCATCGGCGGCCGCCTGCTGTTGTCCGTTCTGGCAATTTTCGCGACGACCGTCGTCGCCATTGTCATTGGCTGGGTGTCGATGACCGCGTCATCCAACACCATGAGCGAGATCACGCTTGTGAAATCGCCGGCCGTGGCGGATGCGCTCCGGCTGTCGGAAACCGTCGCGCGCATTACATCCATTGCGCCGGCCCTGGTGGCGGCGAAGACGAACGTCGAGCGCGAGGATATCGCAGCCCGTGTACAGAGCAGTTTCAGCCAGTTCGCGAAGATCGTCGCCGGGGCGAAAATCAGCGCCAATGTGATGACTGAACTGCAGTCCGGCGCCGATCAGTTGAAGGCATTGCTTGGAGAGATTGAAGCGAAGGTCGTCGAACGCAACAAACTGGTCGGCATCCGCGTCGCCGCCATGGATCAATTGCGGGCGTTGCATAAGGAGCTCGCCATTGGCGCAGCCGGGATCATTGACGATGTAACCTTCAATCTTTCCCTCGGTGCCGATGCCGTTGATGGCTCTCAACCCGGCGCGGTGCTGGAATTCGTCGAGTCCGGGGTCGAGCCCCTGTCGGCGGCGATGAACGTGAAGGCCGAAGCCAACCAGATTGTCGGTCTTCTGGGCAATGCGGCGACGGAGACGCAAAGTGAAAGTCTGCAACCGCTGCGTGAACGGTTCATTGCGTCGAGTGCGCAATTCCGGGACGCCTTGTCCCTGATCAGCGTGTCGGATGCCGCGAAGAAGCTGGCCGAACAAGGTGGCAAGCTGCTTGCCATCGGCGCCGATGAAGGCAATGTCTTCGACAACCGCATCGCCGAGTTGAAGGCGCAGGACGATATTGAAAGCCTGATGGCGAAAAGCCGCGAGTTGTCTGCCAAGTTCAGCGACGACATCGCGGGGGTGGTCGACGAAGCGGAAACGCAGATGGCCGCGGAGGCGGAGGCCGCCGAAACTTCGGCCGCGGCGAACAAGAAGCTTCTCATGTTCCTTGCCGGATTTTCGCTGCTGATCGCCGCGGGTGTCTACCTGATGTACGTGCGCCGTCTGGTGGCCCGTCTGGTGGGCCTGTCGGACAACATGATCGCCCTGGCCGACGGTGATTTGAGCATCGCGGTCGATACTCGCGGTTCGGACGAGATCACCTCCATGGCTGGCACGGTCCAGGTGTTCAAGGAAAACGCCGAGGAAGTGAACCGCATGTCTGCGGAGCGGGAGATCGAGGAACGGCGCAACCGTCGCCGGTTGCGCAGCGAGGTTCTGGCGCTCAACTCGGCGCTGGAAGAAGAAGTCGCCAAGGCGGTCGATCTGGTCAAGGAACGGGCGTCGACGGTCGAGAACTCGGCCCGGGCGGCGGCGGATCTGTCGCAGTCGGCCCATACCCAGGCGTCGACCGTGGCTTCGGCGGCCGAGGAGGCGACCATCAACGTGCAGACCGTGGCCTCGGCGGCCGAGGAACTGTCGTCCTCGATCAACGAGATTTCGTCGCAGGTCGGCCGGTCGTCGCAGATCGCGCGGCAAGCGACCGAGGAAGCCGACCGCACCAACGCCCAGATCCAGGGCCTGGCCCAGGCGGCGGAGAAGATCGGCGAGGTCGTCTCGCTGATCACCGACATCGCCGAGCAGACCAACCTTCTGGCCCTCAACGCGACCATCGAGGCGGCCCGGGCCGGCGACGCCGGCAAGGGCTTCGCCGTGGTGGCCTCGGAGGTCAAGAACCTGGCCAATCAGACCGCCAAGGCGACGGAGGAGATCGGCAAGCAGATCGGCGGCATCCAGTCGGCGACCCAGAACAGCGTGACGGCCATCGCCGGCATCACCAAGACGATCTCGGACATCAACGAGATTTCGTCGTCGGTGGCGGCGGCGGTCGAGCAGCAGGGCATGGCGACGCAGGAGATTGCGCGCAACGTGGAGCAGGCGGCGTCGGGCACCCAGGAGGTGTCGTCCAACATCGTTCAGGTGACGGACGTGGCGGGCCAGTCGGGCGAGGCCGCGTCGCAGCAGCTGGAGGCGGCGGCCCAGGTCAAGTCGGGCATCGACCACATGAACGACCGGTTGCTCGAGATCATCCGCGACAGTCAGGATCCGGATTATTCGACGCGCCACCCGGTGGGAAAAAAGGTTTCCGTAACCGTGGGAACGGCGGTCAAGGAGACGACGCTGCATACCCTGTCCATGGGCGGCGGCGTCGTTCTCGACCGGGGCCTGGAGGTCAAGGAAGGCGATCTGTTCACCATCGACCTACTGGATCTGGGAACCTACGAAGCATCCATCGTCGCCAAGACCGACACCCACACCCATGCGCGCTTGGACATGGATGATGCGCAGGCGGAACGTCTGATGGAACATATCCGGTCCCTGGCCTAACGTGTCGCGGGTCAGACCTCCGGCGCGCCGGGACCGCCGGTGAAGCGGTAGTAGTACCACAGCATCAAGGCTGCGGTGGACCGCCAAGGCCGCCAGCGTTCGGCGATGACGGCCAGTTCCTTGGGCTTGGGCCGGGTGTTCAGGCGCATCAGGCGGGCCGCTGATTCGGCCAGCGCCAGATCGCCTGACGGCATGACGTCGGGCCGCCCCAGCGCGAACATCAGGTAGATTTCCGCCGTCCATTGGCCGATGCCCTTGAGCCCTGTCAGGGTTTCCAGCACCGCGTCGTCGGGGGCCTGGCGCAGGGCGGCGAAATCAAGATCCCCCGCCGTCACGGCCTCGGCCACGCCGCGGATGTATTTGACCTTGGGCCGGGACAGGCCGAAGGCGCGCAATTCGTCGTCGGTCCTGGCGAGAACGGCCTCGGCGGTCACCGTGCCCAATCCGGCTTCGACCCGGCGTTGGATGGCGGCCCCGGCATGGGCCGACACCTGCTGGCCGATGATGCTGGAGACGATGGCCGGAAACCCGTCCGGGCGGCGGCGGGGCAGGGGGGCGCCGGCTTCCGCATAGGCGCGGGCCATGTATTCGCACTGGTCGACCAATTCCAGAAGGCCGGGTGTGGCGGGCATGGCGGTGTTCCTATCCCAGGGTGCCGGAAAGAGCGCGGGCCATGATGCCGCGAAGTGCTGCCGCGTCCACGGGAACCGGGTTTTCCCGCGCCGTTACGTCGGCGGCGGCGGTTTCCGACAAGGCCTCCAGATCATCCTCGTCGACGCCCAGGCCGTCCAGTGTGTGGGGAATCTGGAAGGTGTCGCGGATCGCCAGAGTCCAGTCCATCAGGCCCGTGAAATCCGCCCGGGGCAGCCCCATGCAACGGGCAAGAACGGCGCATTGTTCCTCGATGGCGGGCCGGTTGTGAGCCAGGACGTAAGGCAGGACCACGGCGTTGGTCAGGCCGTGATGGCTGTCCTTATGCGCGCCGATGGCGTGGGAGATCGCATGCACGGCGCCCAGGCCCTTGTTGAACGCGACCGCCCCCATGGCGGCGGCGGCCATCATTTGGGTCCGCGCCTCGATATCATCGCCGTCGGCGACGGCGCGCGGCAGCCAGGTCGCGATCAGGCGCATGCCCTCGGCGGCGATGCCGTCGCACAGGGGGTTGTAGGTGGTCGCACAATAGGCCTCGATGCAATGCACGGCGGCATCCATGCCGGTCCAGGCGGTCAGGTTCGCGGGCAGGCCGATGACCAGTTCCGGGTCGCAGATCACCGTGCGGGCCAGCAGATCGGCGTGATAGAGGATGCGCTTGGTCCGCGCGCCTTCATCGGAGACCACGGCGGCATAGCCCATTTCCGACCCCGTGCCGGACGTGGTGGGCACGGCGATCAGGGGTGCGATGGCCGTGCCGTCGATCTCCCGGTAACGCGGCCCGCCCACGGCATAGTCGAGGGCGGGACCGTCGTGACCGGCTTGCAGGGCGATGGCCTTGGCCGCGTCCATGGCCGATCCGCCACCGATGGCGACGATGCCGTCACGTCCGCCATCCCGAAACACGGCCGCCCCGGCGGCGACGTTGGCCGCCGTGGGGTTGGATTTGACCTGGGAGAAGACTTGGGTGTCCAGGCCCGCCTCGGCCAGGGAAGCCCCCGCCGCCGCGATGATGCCGGATGCCGCAAGGCCCGCGTCGGTGACGACCAAGGGGCGCTTGATCCCCAGGCGCGCCGCCGTCTTGCCCAGTTCGCTCAGGCGTCCGGGGCCGAAACGCACGGCGGTGGGAAAAGGCCAGTTGGCGGTCAGGCGGGCGGGATCGCTGGTCATGAGGAGAGGCACCCTGTCGGTCGGTTGCGGGGCGCCAGTTTCCCCAGGCCGGGGCTAAATGTCCACCGCCCTAGAAATCGACCGTGGCCAGCGCGCGGCTCACCTTCGTCTGGGCCCAGGTGACGGGCGGGGCCGGCGGCTGGTCCGCGGATGGGACGCGCGTGCCTTGGCCGACGGCATTCAGTTCCACCGTGCCCGCCCGCGTGGTCACCGTGACGGCGGTGCCGTCCAGGAGGGCCACCTCGAACGACGTGTCCAACGTGCCACCCCAGACCGTGGTGCCGCGGATGCCGATGGTCGCCGTGTTGGTGGCGACGATCATGGCGTTCGGGTTCCGCGCGGCAATCGATCCGGATGCGGCCTTGAACGCGCCCGAGAGCAGACGCAGGGCGATACTTTCCCGGGCCGGCGTATCCTCGAAATCAGACACGGCGAACGTCGCCCGCTCACCCAGGGTTATGACCGACCCGTCGCGAAGGGAAAATTCAAGACGCGCACCTGCGCCGGTGGAGATCACGTCGTTGACGAGAACGTCGCTGCCGGGCGTGAGGGGCCGAGGCATTGCGTCCTGCATGGCCACGGCGCTGCTCTTCAGGCGCAGAACCTTGCCCACGACATCGCCTTCGGCAGCCTGGGCCGCTGATCCGGCGACGATCAGGTATAGGGCGGAAAGCAGCCCCATAATCTTTAGTCTGCGCATGGTCGATTCTCCTCCACTCCCGGGTCGGCGGCTTTCCTGCCGGCATCGGCGAGGTCCTCCGGACGGCCAAGGTCCCAACCCATTTGGGTGATAATGTGGCCCACCCGGGGGCTTTCGTCCATGGCCGGGACGATGGTACTGATCCTGCGTGGCGGCCCGGTATGGGGCCGCGGCGAATTGGGGGGTACACTGCCCTGGCAGGTTGGGAGCATCCATGTCACAGCAGGACGGAAAATTCGGGGCTGAAGGTCACGGTGGCGATCTCGCCGCCGCCACGGCGTGGTTCGGTTCGCCGCCGGATGGCTGGATCGATCTGTCCACGGGCATCAACCCGACGGCTTATCCATTGCTGGACCTGTCGCCCGACAGCTGGATGCGTCTGCCGCAATCGGCTGGGCTGAACGCCTTGAAGGCGGCGGCGGCGGATGCCTATGGCGCTGCCGGGCCGGACGTGATCGCCTGCGCGCCGGGCACCCAGGCGCTGATCCAGGCGCTGCCCCGGGTGCTGGGCGTCTCCCGGATGACGGTCCTGGGCCCGACCTACGCCGAACACGGCGCAGCCTGGCATGCCTCGGGAGCGGCGGTCGAGGAGGTGCCGGACCTGCCGCCGCCGGACCGTTCCTTGGTGCTGGTCAACCCCAACAACCCGGACGGCCGGTCGGTCGATCCGGAGCGGCTGGCAACCTGGGCCCGGGACGCGGCAGAGGCGGACCATTGGCTGATCGTGGACGAGGCCTTCGCCGATGTCCGCCCGGACATCAGCCTTGTCCCTGCCTTGCCCCTGACGAACGTCATCGTCCTGCGGTCCTTCGGAAAGTTCCATGGCCTCGCGGGTCTGCGCCTGGGTTTTGCTCTTACCGCGCCGCGCATGGTGCGCCGCCTGGAAGTGGATATGGGGCCCTGGGCCGTGTCCGGTCCGGCCCAGGAGATCGGCGCCCGGGCGCTGGCCGACCACGCCTGGGCGGCGGCCGAGCGCACCCGCCTGACGGGCCATATGACCCGCCTGCGGGATTTGCTGACTGGTGCCGGCCTGGGCATCGTCGGCGGCACGGACCTGTTCGTGCTGGCGGACCGCGCCGATGCCCCGGCCTTGTATGACCATCTGGGGGGAGCGGGCATCCTGGTTCGGCGGTTTCGGGCCAATCCCCATTGGCTGCGGTTCGGCTTGCCTGGGCCGGAAGAGCATTGGGGCCGACTGGAAAGGGCGCTTACGGTTTTTACCGGCACTACCCCGACCCGGCGCCGCCATGGCTGAAGCGCTGGACCATCTGGCGCGGGCGATCACCCGCCATCAGGCGGGCGACCTGGGGGCCGCCGAAAAGGCCTACCGCGCGGTTCTCGCCGATCATCCCGATCACGCGGATGCCCTGCACCTGTTGGGGGTGGTTCAATACCAAAAGGGCGATCCCGGGGCGGCGGCGGATCATATCCGCCGCGCCATCGCCCTGGATTCCCGTGCAGCCATGTATCACGCCAACCTGGGCCGTGTGCTGATGGCCCTGGGACAGGCCACCGAGGCTGTTGAGGCCTATCGCGGGGCGGTGGCCCTGACCCCGAAAGACGCAGCTGTCCATTCGGACATGGCGGCGGCTCTGGTGACCGCCGGGGATTTCGATGCCGCCCGGTCGCGGGCGCGGCTGGCCCTGGAACTCGACCCCAATCTGGCGCCGGCCCACCTCAATCTGGGTCTGGCCTTGCAATGCGGCGGCGCGTCGGCGGCGGCCGGTGCGGAAGCCTGCTTCCGGCGCGCGGCGGCGCTCGACTCCAATCTGGCCGACGCCCATCAAGCCCTGGGCCAACTGCATCAGGCACGGGAGGAGGAGGATGCGGCCATGGAGTGTTATCGCCAGGCCATCCGCGCCCACCCCGGCATGGCCGAGGCTCATTGCAATCTCGGCAACATCCTGCGTGAACGCCTCGATCTGACCGCCGCCCTGGTGCATTACGACGCCGGCCTGGGAGCGGCACCCGGCGTTGCCGCCCTGCACGCCAACAGGGGTGTGGCGCTCCATGAACTGGGGCGCTTCGACGATGCGCTGGCATCCTACGACCGCGCCCTGGCGCTCGATCCGGATGATGCGGAATGCCAGCGCAACCGGGCCATGACCCTGTTGCTGCTGGGCCGGTTCACGGACGGCTGGCCAGCCTATGAGGCGCGCTGGCGCACGGCCCGCTTCAAGGGACAGAACCGGGCCGGGCAAAAGCCGCGCTGGACCGCCGGAGGTGCCGCCGGGGCGACGGTCCTGGTGCGGGCAGAACAGGGCCTGGGCGACACGATCCAGTTTGCCCGATACGCCGCCCTGCTGGCGGCGGCCGGCCAGCATGTCACCCTGGAATGCCCGGCCGCCCTGGTGCGGCTGATGGCCTCCCTGGACGGATTCGTTCAGGTGGTCGCGCAGGGGAGCGGCAGGCCGCCCAGCCATGATTTTCAGATTCCCCTGATGTCGCTGCCGGGCGTCTTCGCGACGGACCTCGCGACGATTCCCGCCGATGTGCCCTATCTGCGGGCGCCCGAGCGGGATTGCGCCGCCTGGCGGCGCCGTCTGGACAAGGTTGCGGGGCCGCGCATCGGCATTGTCTGGAAGGGCAGTCCGGATCATCCCCGCGACCGGTTGCGCAGCCCCGGCCTGGCGCCGCTGCTGCCTTTGCTGGAACTGCCGGGGGCGACCTTCGTCGCGCTGCAGAAGGACGGCGGCACGGATCTGGCCGCCCATGGGGCTGATACCGTCGTCGACATGACGGCGGATCTGGACGACTTCGCCGCGACGGCGGCGCTGGTCGAATGTCTTGATCTTGTCGTGACCTGCGACACCGCCGTCGGCCATCTGGCGGGGGCGCTGGGGCGGCCCGTGGCGATGCTGCTGCCCCAGGTGCCGGAATGGCGTTGGCTGCTCGATCGGCGCGACACGCCCTGGTATCCGACGATGCATCTGTTCCGTCAGCCGGCCGCCGGCGATTGGACCGGCGCGGTCAAAGTCCTGGCTGCCTATATCCGCCGCCACTGGCTGTGAATTCATAACAATACATCCGTGAAATAAGCCGTCTTTCATGTAAAATATAAGGCAGGGACTTGGCGCGCGAAGAAGATCGTGGCACCCTTTTTCCCGGTTCTTTGCAGGCCGCCGGCAAGAGTGGCAAGTATGCATGGGGAGGTGCACATGTCCGATGTCCAAGGCGGGACGGAGGCTGATACCACGCCGTCCGCAGTTCCGCAGATCGACTACAACAATTTCGCCAACGAAATCCTGAAGCGGGTCGAGGATTTGAGCCTGGAACTGGCCGACGTGGCCGGCGACGTGGAATCCATCGCCAGTCACTTCCAGCGGCAGACGGACATGGTCGATCAGATGCGAGAGAAGGCGCAGGAACTGATCGACGCCTTCAATCGGATCGATACGGCCGGGAGTGATACATCGCGGGCGGCCCAGGAAGCCGGTTCGGTGATGAACACGTCCCGCGAACAGGTGACCGGCGCCGTGTCGCGCATTGCGGCCCTGGTCTCATCCGTGACCAATATCGAACAGTCCCTGGGGGTGCTGGAAAATTCCTTGTCCGGTGTGACCAAGATTACCCAGGATATCGAGGCGGTTTCCAAGCAGACCAATCTTCTGGCCCTCAACGCCACGATCGAGGCGGCCCGTGCCGGCGAGGCGGGCAAGGGATTTGCCGTCGTCGCGGGAGAGGTCAAGGCGCTGGCCAATCAGACCGGCAAGGCGACCGGCGCCATCGACGAGGCGGTTGCCGAACTGGCATCGAACGTGTCCGGCCTGATGAACACCAGCCAGAAGACCATCGGCATGGCCGAGGAAGTGAACGCCGGCGTCGGCCAGATCAACAGCGCCGTCGACGGCATCGGGCAATCCATCGGCACCATGGAGAGCCAGATCGCGGATATCGTCGGTGCGTCGTCGTCGTCGCGCGATCAGTGCAACGGTTTCATCAACGAGATGGAACGCCTGGTTTCCAGCTTCAAGGAAACTGGCGAAAAACTGCAAACCGCCGAAAAGCGCGTCAGTTCCCTGCTGGAACGCGGCGAAGGCATGATCGGCCAGATCAACCAGGCCGGGCTTGAAACCTCGGACAGCCGGTTCATCCGTGAAGTTCAGTCTCGGGCCAACGAGATCGCCCGCCGTTTCGAGGCCGCGCTCGACGCCGGCGAGATCACGGAAGAGGCCCTGTTCTCGGAAAACTACGATCCGATCCCCGGCACCAATCCGGAACAATGCATGACGCCTTTCGTCACATTGACCGACCGTCTGCTGCCCGACCTTCAGGAACCCATGCTGACTTTCGATGACAAGGTCGTGTTCTGTGCCGCCGTTGACCGCAACGGGTTCCTGCCGACTCATAACAACAAGTTTTCACAACCCCAGGGCGACGACCCCGTGTGGAACAACGGGAACTGCCGCAACCGGCGCCTGTTCAACGACCGCACGGGCTTGCGCGCGGGCCAGAACACGCGGCCCTTCTTCCTGCAGACCTACCGCCGCGACATGGGCGGGGGCAACTTCGTCCTGATGAAGGATCTGTCGGCGCCGATCACCGTGCGCGGGCGGCATTGGGGCGGTTTGCGCCTGAGCTACAAGATCTGAGGGCGCCCCGCCTGTTCCATCGCCTTCGCGCATTGCGCCGGGGGCGCATCATCTGTTAAGTCCAGCCCTGGATTTCATCCTTCCGGACCGTCTGCCGGCGGACCGGCGGCTTCGCCGATCGGAGAGACGTGAGAATGACAAGGCTTTTGGTGCGCCTCGCGGCGGTCCTGTTGTTGATGATCGCGGTAAGTTGGCCGACGGCCCCCGCCCAGGCCCAGGCGGCCCAGGATTTCGAAGCCGGCGTCGCCGCCGCCAAGGCCGGCAGTCTGCCGCAGGCGGTCGACCTGTTCACCAAGGCGATCGACGCGGGCACCTTGGGTGACGGCGACCTTGCGCGGGTCCACAACAACCGGGGCGCGACCTATCGGCGCTTGGGCAATATCGACGCCGCGATCCGCGATTTTTCCCGCGCCATAAGGCTGCGCCCCAAGTATTTCCGCGCCCACGTCAACCGGGGGGCGGCCTATGGCGACGCCGGCAAGTTCAAGGACGCGGAAGAAGATTACGCCGAGGCCGTCAAGTTGCGGCCCCAGGACATGACGACGTTCATGGAGCGGGCCAAGACCCGGGCCCAGAGCGGCCGCCTGGACACGGCCATCCTGGACCTCAACGAGGTGCTGCGGGTGCAGCCGCGCAACCGCGAGGCGCTGATCCTGCGCGGCAAGTACTATCGGTCCCAGGGGGGCTACAAACGGGCCCTGGAGGACTTTTCCCAGGCCATCAGCCTGAAGGGCAGCGAAGCGGACTATTACACCGAACGGGGCCTGACCCAGGCCTATCTCGAGGATTATCCCGCGGCCCTGTCGGACATGAACATGGCGGTCAATCTGGGCGCCGGTGATCCGGAAAACTTCTATTACCGGGGGCTGGTCCATGGTGCCCTCGGCAACCACGTCAGCGCTATCGAGGACTACAGCCGCGCCATCGCGCTCAAGCCGGGGTATCTGGCGGCGCTACATGCCCGGGCGCTCGCTGCCCTGGGGGCCGGTGATGCCAAGATGGCGCGGGCGGACGCCCTGAAGGTTCTTGAACTGGACCCGGCCCATGCGGGTGCTGCGCGGGTCATCAAGACCCTGGACGAACCGCCGGTCCGCTGACGGCAAGGCTCAGGACGTCAGCCTGTCCAGTTCCGTCAGCAGCTTGTCGATCTGGTTGCGCCAGGACCAATCCTGCATGAAGGCGGTGGCGGCCTGTCCCCGGCGGCGGGCGTCCGCGCGGTCCTGGTAGACCGCCTCCAGGCTCTCGACGATTTCCTCGACATCGGACTCGCGCCAATGGTCGGCGCCTTGCGGACCGAACGCGACGGGCGTCTGGCGGGTCAGGGGATAGCAATGGGCGTCCCCGTCCGGGCCGATCAGGTCCAAGTGGCCGCTGTTGGCCGACAGCACGCAGGGCAGGCCGGCGGCCAGGGCTTCCATGGCGACCAGGTTGGTGCCGCCTTCGCAGCGATTGGGAAACACCGCCGCGTCGCATTCCCGCAACAGCGCCGGCATGTCGGCGTTGAAGGTCGGGCTGAGGTCCATATGGGCCCCTTCGGGCACGCCCTGGGCGCGGACCCAGTCGTTGATGCAGTTGGGGAACGGCTGGTCCATGGCGGGCGGGCCGTCGACATGGGGGCTTGCCGCCATGTCGGCCATGATTGCCGGCCAGGGGTTGAGCCAGACCGTGACCAGAAGGGCGTCCGGATGGCGGGCTTGGAATTTCTTGAATGCGGCGACGACCAGATCCTGGCCCTTGCGCAATTCCAGCTTGCCGCCGGAAAACACCACGAAGCGGTCGCCGAACCGGCCCGTGCGTGGACCGGGGGAGAAGGCGTCGGGGTCAATGCCCTGGAAGACGCAGCCGACGCGGGGAAACCCCAGGTCGCGCAGGATGTCCGCGTTCCAGGTCGATCCCGCCATCATGATCTGGAAATGGGCGTTGCGGGCGACCACGTCGTCGCCGAACACCATGTTTTCGAAAAAGGTGAAGCCCACGTTCGGCTCGCCCCGAAACCGCGCGGCGGCGGCCGGCTCGTCCAGGTAGTTGCCGAGGGAATGCAGGACATGGACGCCGCCCAGGGTCACGTTCCCCCGCGCGGCTCCAAGCTGTTGTTCGATCTGGTGCTGTTCCGCCATCAGGGGTTGGAACAGGGTACGGTCGCCGGCGTCGATCAATTCCGGCTGCATGGCGAACAGGGTGATCGGCTTGGGTGCCCCCCGGCGCAGCACCTCGCGCAGCAGGTTGGTCCCGAACACGCCCCAGCCGTGAAGCGCGGAGGGTGGCCAGGTCAGGGCGATGGCGTTGATGGCCATGTCAGCTTTCCGCGGGGGTTTCCTTGGCAGTCACGGTTTGACCGTGCAGGGCGCAGGCGGGCTCGCACAGGCGCACGAAATCCTCGGTGATCGACGCGGGAGCCTTGACCGTTTCCGGGGCCTCACCGGGAAAGGCGCGGGCCCGCATGTTGGTCCGCGTGGCCCCGGGGTTGAGGATGTTGACCTTGACGTTGGTCTTTACCGTTTCCTCGGCGTAGATCTTTGTCGCCATTTCCAACGCCGCCTTGGACACGGCATAGGCCGACCAATAGGCGCGCGCCTCGTGACCGACCGTGGACGTGACCATGACCACGCGCCCGGCGTCGGACATGCGCAGCAGCGGGTCGAACGAGCGGATCAGCCGCCAGTTGGCGGTCGTGTTGATGGCCATGACCTGGTCCCAGACCTTGGGGTCGGTGTGGGCGAGCGGGCTCAGGTTGCCCAGCATGCCGGCGTTGCCGACCAGGATGTCGAGCTTGCCGTGACGCTCGAAGATGGCGGCGCCCAGACGGTCGATGGCATCGAAATCGGTCAGATCCATGGGCACCAGGGTGGCGTTTTTGCCCGAAGCCTTGCGCACCTCGTCGTCCACTTCCTCAAGCGCGCCGGTGGTCCGGCCGACCAGGATCAGCTCGGCCCCCTCGGCGGCGAAGCGCCCGGCCACGGCGCGGCCGATGCCCCGGGTCGCCCCGGTGATCACTGCGATCCGGTTTTCGAGACGGCCGCCCGGCAAGGGCTTAGCCCTCTTCCAGAAGGGAAAGTTGGCGCGGTCCCCGATCCGCTTCGCGGTCGGTCAGGGGAATGGGATATTCGCCGGTGAAGCAGGCGTCGCAATAGCGCGGAATTTCCATGTCGCGGCCCACTTCGCCGACGGCGCGGTACAGCCCGTCCCAGGAAATGAAGGCCAGGCTGTCGACGCCGATGATGTCGGCCATGCCCTGGATGTCGTGCTGGGCGGCGAGCAGCTGCGAGCGTGACGGCGTATCGATGCCGTAAAAGCAGGAATGGGTCGTCGGCGGGCTGGAAATCCGCATGTGAACCTCGGTCGCCCCGGCATCGCGCACCATTTCGACGATCTTCACGGACGTCGTGCCGCGCACGATGGAATCGTCGACCAGGACGACGCGCTTGCCCTTCAGTTCGGCGACGTTGCCGTTGTGCTTCAGGCGGACGCCCAGGTGGCGGATGTTGTCCGTCGGTTCGATGAAGGTACGGCCGACATAGTGGTTGCGGATGATCCCCAGTTCGAAGGGAATCCCCGTCTCCCGCGCGAAACCGATGGCCGAGGGTACGCCGGAATCCGGCACGGGCACGACGACATCGGCCTCGACGGGCGATTCATGGGCCAATTCGGCGCCGATGCGCTTGCGCACCTCATACACGTTCTGGCCTTCGATGATGGAATCAGGCCGCGCGAAATAGATATGCTCGAAGATGCAGAACCGCCGCGTGCGGCTTTTGCCGAAGGGGTGGTAGCTGTTCACGCCGTCGGCGTCGATGACGATGATTTCGCCCGGTTCCACGTCGCGGATGAAATCGGCGCCGATGATGTCGAGCGCGCAGGTTTCCGACGCCAGGATGTGGGAATCCCCCAGGCGGCCCAGGACCAGCGGCCGCACGCCCATGGGGTCGCGCACGCCGATCAGCTTTTTCTGGGTCATGGCGACCAGGGAATAGGCGCCCTCGATCTGGCGCAGGGCGTCGATCAGCCGGTCGATGACATGGCCGGCGTCGCTCACGGCCATCAGATGGATGATGACCTCGGTGTCGCTGGTCGATTGGAAGATGTTGCCCCGTTCGACCAGGGCCTGGCGCACCTGATAGGCGTTGGTCAGGTTGCCGTTATGGGCGACGGCCAGGCCGCCGAACATGAATTCGGCGAACAGGGGCTGGATGTTGCGGATGAACGTGCCGCCCGAGGTCGAATAGCGCACATGGCCCATGGCGACGCTGCCCTTGAGGCGGGCCATGGTGTCCATGTCGTTGAAGTTGTCGCCGACCAGGCCGAGCGCGCGGTGGCTGTGGAACTGTTCGCCGTCGTAGGCGACGATCCCGGCCGATTCCTGGCCCCGATGCTGAAGCGCATGCAGGCCGAGCGCCGTATGGGCGGCGGCGTCTTCATGGCCATAGATGCCGAATACGCCGCATTCCTCGCGCAGCTTGTCATTGTCCCAGGGGGCGGCTTTGCGATGGGCCGACGCCGTGAAGGGGGACGCGGGCAGGAGCAGGGGAGATTTCATGTCGGGTATGTACTCCGGATCGGGTCGCTTTTCACCGTTAATTTCTCCGACGTTCCCGATTATTTGCTTTGGCCGGTGGCATTTTCGATGGCGCGGTCCATAACCGCCCGCTCTTTCGAGCCGTATGCGTCCTTCGGCGAGGTCTTCCCGCCGTCGGCCGGCGGGGTGAACAGGCGCTTGATGGCCTCGCCCTCGGTCTTCGGCAAACTGGGCATGCGCCCGGAAAAGCCCGAGGGCGCCGCGTCCTTCAGCTTGCTTTCCAGATTGTCGGGAATCAGGCCGCGCAGAGTGTCCGATCCCCGCAGGATCAGGGGCATGGACTTGGCCTCGCGGATCCATTTCGGCTGTTCCTCGGGCGTCATCAGGAATTCGATGCCGAGATAGATCAGGCAGACGATAAGCCCCCCCCGCACCAGGCCGAACAGAAAGCCCAGCGAGCGATCAAGCACGTTGAGCGAGCTCTGCTGGATGTGCCGGGCGATGGCGCGGATGATGAACGACAGGGAAAACAGGGTGAACACGAAAACCACGACGCCGGCCGCCAGATCCGCCGCCAACTGAATGGGGATCAGGTCGCGGGCATAGGGCTGGACATGGGGAAAGCCGTAGATGGTCGCGAAGATGGCGCCGATCCAGCCGCCGATCGACAGGATTTCATGCATGAAGCCGCGGGCATAGGCGAACACGGCGGACACCAGCAGCACCGCGAGCACGGCAAGATCGACCACGTTCACCGGCAATTCCTTGAGCGTTTCCATGTCGCGGTTCGCCTCCGGCGCCGGGTCACGAAGCGGACCGGGCGGGCTGCCGGGGCGCCGCACCTGTTTCGAATAGGGTCACAAGGTCGTCCAACCGTTCCAACGCCTTCACCGTCAGACCCGCATCGCGGGCGGCGGCCCCTTCCTTGCTTTTGCCCCGGACCCTCGGCACGAAGGCGCCGGTAAAGCCCAGTTTTCCAGCCTCCTTCAGGCGCACGTCCGTGCGGCTGACGGGGCGGATTTCCCCGGACAGGCCGATTTCGCCGAACACCACCGTTTCCGGCGGCAGGGCGACGCCCGTCAGGGACGATACCAATGCCGCGGCGACGGCAAGGTCCGCCGCCGGCTCGCCGATGCGAAGTCCGCCGGCCACGTTTAGGTACACGTCGCATGCCCCCAGCGCAAGGCCACACCGGGCCTCGAGAACGGCCAGGATCATGGACAGACGCCCGGAATCCCAGCCGACCACGGCGCGCCGCGGCGTGCCCAGGCTGGAATGCGCGACCAGGGCCTGAATTTCCACCAGCACCGGGCGCGAGCCTTCGATCCCGGCGAACACGGCGGACCCGGCCTCGCGGCCGTCGCCGTCGTCGCGGTCGCCCAGAAACAGGGCCGAGGGATTGGTGATTTCGTTAAGCCCGCCGTCGGTCATTTCGAACACGCCGATCTCGTCGGCGGGGCCGAAGCGGTTCTTGACGGCGCGCAGGATGCGGAACTGATGGCCACGCTCGCCCTCGAAATACAGCACCGTATCGACCATGTGCTCAAGCACGCGGGGGCCGGCGATGGTGCCTTCCTTGGTCACATGGCCGACCAGGATCAGGGCGAAGCCCCGGCGCTTGGCCAGGCGGATCAGCTCCTGGGCCGAGGTCCGCACCTGGGCCACCGTGCCGGGGGCCGATTCCAGGGTGTCCACGAACATGGTCTGGATGCTGTCGATGATGACCAGGTCCGGGCCGCCGGGGGCGTCCAGGGTGGCGACGATGTCGCGCACGTTGGTTGCCGCCGTCAGCTGCACCGGGGCGTCAGACAGGCCCAGGCGCCGGGCGCGCAGGCGCAATTGTTCGACCGCTTCCTCGCCCGAGATATAGGCGGTTGAGTGATTGGCCGCCAGTTTGGCCGCTACCTGCATCAATAGGGTCGATTTGCCGATCCCCGGGTCGCCGCCGACCAGCACGGCGGAGCCCTGCACCAGTCCGCCGCCGGTGACGCGGTCGAACTCTTCCATATTGGCGGTCCAGCGCGGCGGTTGGGGGTTTTCGCCCTTCAGGCCGACGAATTCGATCCTGCGGCCCTTGCGCCCGGTCCCCAGGCCCTTGGGCGTGGCGTCGCCCTGGGTTTCCTCGACCAGGGTGTTCCAGGCGTCGCAGCCGTCACACTTGCCGGACCACCGGTGATGGACGGCGCCGCATTCCTGACAGACGTACTGGCTCGCCGGGCGCTTGGCCAATGAAACCTCGTCTTTCCGGGGTGATCGAGATGGGCAAATCGGGCTCGCTTCTCATATCGCGTGGGGCGGGCAGGGGCAAGGCAAACCGGGGTCACGGCGCCCCAGGCATCTTGCCCGCATCCGGCTTTGCCGCCATAAGTGACGGGTGGGAGGACACCATGAGCGACGATGACGAAGCCGCGCCGACCCTCACTCCGGACGCCGCCGAACGCCATGTCGACCGGGGCATGGCGATGGCGGCCCGCATGGACCTGGACGGCGCGCTTACCGATTTCACCGCCGTTGACGCCGCCCTGCGCTTTTCCCCTGACCCGGCGGCGCGGATGCAATGGGCGCGCGCCCTCAACGGCCTGGGCTTTATCGACCTGATGGACGCCAAGGCGGTGCGGGCCGCCGTTTCCGAACTGGACGAAGACGCCGAGCAGGCCTTTCGCTGGGGCCTGAAACAGGCCCTTGCGCGGTTCGAGCAATCCCTCGCAATTCAGGCCGAGCCGACCTACCGCGCCTATGTGGCGGGCAACAGGGCCTATGCCCTGGCCCTTCTGGGCCGTGCCGACGATGCGCGTGAGGTGTTCCGCCGCCTGTTCGCGGCGGGCGGGCGGGCGGCCTATGAGGGCCAGGTGCTGGATACGGACCGCCATCCGATCCCCGAGGACCGGGCGGTCCGCCGCATGCTTGATGAAATCTGGGAGGACATCGCAGGATGACGTTACGACGCAGCGTGCTGTTTTATCCGGCGCTGAGCACGGAGCGTTGGGACGAGGCCATGAACTCGGGGGCGGACATGGTCGTGTTCGACCTGGAGGACGGCACCGTGCCGGCCCGCCGGGCCGAGGCCCGCATCGCCGTGCTGCCGCTGTATGCCGGGCCGCGCAAGGCGGGCCAGCCGCTGCGCCTGCTGCGCGTGAATAATCCGCGCACGGAAGACGGCCTGCGCGATCTGCTGGCCGTGGCCGATTGCGGCGATCCGCCCGACGGCCTGATCCTGCCCAAGATCGAACATGCCGAGGAAGTGCGCTGGGTCGCCGATGTCCTGCGGCCGCGCCACCCGGGCCTGGAACTGGTGGTGCTGATCGAAAGCCCGCGCGGGATCAAGAACGCCATGGACATCGCCTGTTCGACCGCCGGTCGGGACGGTCCTCAGGTCACCTGCCTGTTCCTGGGCACGGCGGACTTTTCCGCGTCCATCGGCTCGGACCTGGGCTGGGACGCGCTGGCCCATGCGCGGGCGGAAACGGTTCTGGCGGCGCAGGAAGCCGGGATCGACGCCATGGACGGCGTGTGGTTCGACCCGTCGGACGAAGCGGGCCTGATCGACGAGGCGGCCCGCATCGCCTCCATGGGCTTCACCGGCAAGGCGTCCTATGACCAGGTGCAGATAGCGAATATCCACGAGGCCTTCACGCCGACGCCGGTACAGGTCGGTTGGGCGGAACGGGTGCTGGCCGCGGCGGCGGCGGACCCGCTCGGCACCGCCCGCGTCGACGGCAAGATGGTCAACGAATCCATCGCCCGCCGCGCCCGGCGCATTCTCGACCGGCGGCCGACCTAGAATCAGGCGCTCAGCCGGTAGGGCGCCAGTTCGCCGCCCCGCACGGTGGTGCGGATGAAGCGCCGGGGCTGGTCGCGGGGGTAATCCATGCGCCCGGCGTGCATCAGGCCGCCGCGGTTGTCCCACATCAAGGTGTCGCCCACGGACCATTCGTGTTCCCAGCGGAAGGCCTGGTCTTCCATCAGGTCGGTCAGCTGCTCGATCAGGGCTTCGCTTTCGTGTTCGGGCAGGCCCAGGATGTGCGAGGTGGTGTAGGGGTTGACGTAGATGGCGGGCGCGCCCGTCACGGCATGGCGGACGATTACGGGCTGCACGGCGATCGTATCGGTCCTGGACTTGCCCTTGAGGGCTTCCGCCGCCTTGGCCGCCAGCGGATTGCGCTTGGCCTGGCCGTAGACGAATTCGGCCGTAAGCCCGTCGAGCCTCCGTTTGAGACCTTCCGGCAGGGTGGTGTAGGCCAGCGCCGTGTTGGAAAAACAGGTGTTGCCGCCCCGGTCGGGCACGTTGACCGCATGCAGCAGGGTCGCCTTGGCCGGCGCACGCTCGAAGGACAGGTCGGAATGCCAGCCGTCGCGGGTTTTGGGCGCCGCGCCGCGCGAGGCGCCGGCCTCGTCGAAAGTCCCGTCGGGCTTCATGTTCGTCATCTGCACGACCTCCGGCACCTCCGGGTGCTGGTAGGCCGTCTGGACATGGGTTTGCAGGGTGCCGAAATGGGCGGAGAAGTCGGCCAGTTGGCGCGCCGTCATCGGCTGCTTGCGGAACACCAGAACCTTGTGGCGGTTGAAGGCGGCCTCGATCAAGGCGGTCTCGTCCGGCGTGAGGGAGCGGGTGACGTCGACACCTTTGACTTCGGCGCCGCAGACGTCGCTCTGGGGGACGATTTCCAATCCCATGGTCGGTTCCTCCGAAAAGGCCCGGGGGTCGGCGGCGACCGTGGTCCCGGGCATTTTTTTTATCGTTCGCCCGAAGCCTGCTACCGGGAAATCATCTTTGGAAAGGGCTAATCCGCGCACGTTTTGCCATGCGAAACGGCGGCCGCCCCTTGGCGGCGAAAGCATGCGGTCCTATACACGAAACCAACCATCTTAAGACAAACAGGAGGACATCATGGCCGACGACAACTTCTTCAATCTTCATGATCTTGCCCAGGGCATCCACCGCGTGCTGTGCGAGGGCATCGAAACCCGCATCTTTCCGGGCGAACAGGCCATGCTGTCCGTGGTGCGGGCGGAACCCAATGCCCAGGGCAGCATTCACAGCCATCCGCAGGAGCAGTGGGGGGTGATGCTCGAGGGATCGGGCGTGCGCACCCAGGGCGGCAAGGAATTTCCCGTGAAGGTGGGGGACTTCTGGTGTTCCCCGGGCGGGGTGGAGCACGGCTTCAAGGCCGGGCCCGAGGGGGCGGTCATCCTCGACATCTTCTCGCCGCCGCGCGACGAGTACAAAAAGGCGGGGGCCGGGTTCTCCGCCTGATATCTGTCGCCGGGCCATCGGCGGAGATCCTTGTTACATGTAACGGTTTATGTTACATGTAACGACAGAGAGGATAGGTCATGGCGACCACCAGCACTGAACGTCAACGCAAACGCCGGGCCCGCCTAAAGGCAGACGGCTTCGTCGATGTGACCGTGACCGTGCCGCGCGACAAGGCGGCGGCGGTGCGTCGGTTCGCGCGCGGCATGATGGCGAGCCAGGATCGCCTCGCCATCGTGCTGCGCACGTTGCGCGACAACCGGGCGAATTTGGAAGCCCTCGGCGTCACCCACGCCGGCGTGTTCGGCAGCACGGCGCGCGGCGATTACCGCCCCGACAGCGACGTGGATGTGCTGATCGAAATGGACCCGAATGCTAAACGCGGCATGCTTGATCTGTTGCGCGCCGTGGGCGCGATAAGAGAAAACGTCCAACACGTACTGCCCGGGATTGGCGTTGACGTCGTGCAGCGGGAAACCCTGAAATCGATGCTGCGGCCGTCGGTCGAGGCGGAGGTCGTCCGTGGTTTCTGAACGGCCCGGCAGCCGATTGAGCGATGTCCTGGAGAACATCGCGCGCATCCGCAGCCATGCGCAAGATCGGGCCGCATTACGACGGCCTCTACCCTGATCTCGCCCTGCCGGACCTGAGAAGTTTCGGCTCGGTACTGCGCCACGACTATGAAAGTATCGAGCCGTCGCGGTTGTGGGTCTTTGCGACCGTGGAACTGGTCGCCCTGGAATCCATGGCGCGGACGGAACTGGCGAAGCAGCCGCCGGACGTTGGCGGATAGGGGCGGGCCTTCCGGCCTCGGCACGGACCTATTTCAAATACTTCCCAAAGGCGTCCGACGCCTGACCGCACTTTGCGGGCGGGTAGTCCTTTAAGTTCATGGGGACCGCCAGGAGAATGCGCGTGACCGAAGGGGTTTCGAGCCTGGCGTTCAGGATGCTGCCGACACGCCGTGCGACGCCCGCAAGAACCTGTTCGTCGAACACGTCGATATCCTGGAACGCCTTGCTGAGTTCCACATTCAGGGTGCTCAGGATATAGGGAAATTGCCGGCATACGGTCGAAACATCGCCCTCGTCCTTGACGAAGATGAAGGGCATCACGTGGGTCGGGCCGCGCTTCCATTTGCCAAGGCTGCGCGGAAGGGTGACGTGACGCAGAACAATGGCCACGGGCGTCAGCGTGGCGGCTTGCCTTGGTTGCGTGAATTCGGGGAGGGGCATGTCCTGCTGGGACGGCTTGGCCTTTGGCGCGTCTTTGCTCTCCGCATCCGCTTTGGCGACGGGGGCGGTGTCGTTCCCGGTGGACGGCCCTTCGCGCCCGCCGTCATCGGAGGCGTGCGGGGTTCCGTCCGGCCCGCCAATGACGAGGACCGTGATGACGCCCGCCAACAGGACCGTCAGAACAAGGCCCAGGCCGATGAAGTATTTGGGGTTCTTGAAAAGAAGGTAGACGGCGTTTTTCGCGGATGCCGAACCGGCGGCGCCGCGCCGGTTTTTCCGGCGTTTCTTTTTCCTTTTATCGGCGAGATAGGCCTGGGCCAAGTCCTGCCGCTGGGTCTTGATTTGGCGCAGCATGGCGATCGCGGCATCCGACGGGACGGCGCCCGCGGACTGGGCCAGCAGGTCGTCCAGTTGCCGGGTTAATTGCGCGACCTGGAGCGCGTCGTCATCCCGGGTGAACAGTTGCCGGATCACGATCATCATGCAGGCGCGGAGATTATCCGCTGTTTGGGCGGTGCGGATCACCGAGACCAAACCCTGATCCGGGTCTTCGAAGACTTTTTCCCAGTCGGTGACTCCGTCCGGCGTTTGCGGAAAGGCCGGCTTGGTTGTGTCACCCATTTCCATCACATGGGTTTTCAGGAGTGATGCGCATAACAAGGTCAGGCATCCACCAAGACTGCAATTGGGGGGCGGGCATTTTCAGGCCCGCACCTGCATCTTGATCGGCCCGTCGACGCGGCCGTGGATGAACTGGTCGACCATCGGGTTGGCGGCGGCGGCGGCGGAATCCGGGTCGCCGGCCCAGACGATTCCGCCCTGATACAGCATGGCGATGCGGTCGCCGATCTTGCCGGCGCTGGCCATGTCGTGAGAGATCGACAGCGCGGTGGCGCCGACCTCGCGGTTCACGTGAACGATCAGTTCGTTGATCATGTCGGCCATGATCGGGTCCAGGCCCGTGGTCGGCTCGTCGAAGAAGATGATTTCCGGGTCCGTGGCGATGGCGCGGGCCAGGCCCACGCGCTTCTGCATGCCAATGGACAGGTCCGACGGCGCCGCGTCGGCCAGATGCGGCTTGAGGCCGACCAGGGCGAGCTTGTTCAGGGCGATCTCACGCGCTTCCTCGCGCCCGCATTGCTTGCGCGACAGCAGGCCGAAGGCGACATTTTCCCACACGGGCAGGGAATCGAACAGGGCGCCGCCCTGAAACAGCATGCCGACCTGACGGTTGACCTGATCCCGTTCCGAGGTCGAGAGCCCTGTTACCTCCTTGCCGTCGATCTTGATGGAGCCCGCGTCGGGCCGAAGCAGACCGAGAATGCATTTCAGGGTCACCGACTTGCCCGTGCCCGAGCCGCCGATGATGACCACGCTTTCGCCCTTGGCCACGTCTAGGTCGACCCCGGTCAGGACCTTCTTCGTCCCGAAGGCCTTGGTCACGCCGCGCAGTTGGATTTTCGGCTCGGCCATGGTGCCCGCCTTACAGCCCGAAGAAGGCTTCGGTCAGGATATAGTTGAAGCAGAGGATGAGGATCGAGGCCGAGACCACGGAATTGGTCGTCGCCGCCCCCACGCCCTGGGCCCCGCCCTTGGAATAATAGCCGTGGTAGCAGCCCATCAGGGCGACCAGGAAGCCGAACACGGACGCCTTCACCAGACCGGAAATGACGTCGAGCGGCTGCAGGAAATCCCAGGTGTTCTGTAGGTAGATGGCTGGATTGAAGCCCAGCTTGTAGACCGACACGAGAAAGCCGCCGAACACGCCGATGATGTCGGCGACGAAAATCAGGATCGGCAGCATGACCACGCCGGCGATGATGCGCGGCACCACCAGATACTTGATGGCGTTGGTCGACAGCGTCGTCAGGGCGTCGATCTGTTCGGTCACCCGCATGGTGCCGATCTCGGCGGCCATGGAGGCCCCCACGCGCCCGGCGATCATCAGGCCACCCAGCACGGGGGCCAGTTCGCGGGTCACGGACAGCACCACCACGTTGGCGATCGCCCCTTCGGCCGAGAAGCGGGCGAAGCCGGTATAGCTTTGCAGGGCCAGCACCATGCCGGCGAAGATCGCCGTCAGGCCGACCACGGGCAGCGAGAAATAGCCGATTTCGACCATCTGGCGGATCATGATGCGGGGGTAATAGGGCGGCAGGAAGCAATGGGCGACCGCGGTGAGGGCGAACATGATCAGCCGCCCCGTGGCGCCAAGAAAGGCCAGGAACACTCGGCCGATTGCTTGCAGTAGGTTCATCCTGGTTAGGCCGCGCCGTCCGCGTAGACGCGGTGGTAGCGGCGGCCGAGCGAGGTCAGGATTTCGTAGCCGATGGTCCCGGCCTGGGCCGCCAGATCGTCGACCGTATGGTGCTTGCCGATCAGGTCGACCGTCATGCCGGGCCGGCATTGGGCCTCGGGCACGGCCGTCACGTCGATGGTGATGAGATCCATGGATACCCGTCCCACAAGGGGCGCCTCGTAGTCCCCGATAAACGCCGTCGCCCGGTTGCCGAGAGAACGGAGATAGCCGTCCGCATAACCCACGGGCAGGGTCGCGATGCGGGAAGGGCCCGCGATCCGGTGAGTGGCACCGTAGCCAACGGTCTCGGCACTGTCAACGTCCCGCACCTGCAGGATTTTTGCTTTTAGACGAACGACTTGCGACATGGGATTGGGGCTGCCGGGGGTCGGGTTGACGCCGTAGAGGGCGACCCCCGGGCGGGCCAGATCGAAGTGATAATCGGGGCCCAGGAACACCCCCGACGAATTGGCGAACGAAGCCCGCCCCATGGCAAGGTGTGCCCGCGCGTCGCGGAACAGGGCAAGCTGTTCCGCGTTCTGTGGGCTGTCCTCGTCGGCGGAGGCGAGATGGCTCATCACGATTTGGATGTCGAGGCCGTCGAGCAAGGATGGGTCGGCCGCCACGCGGGCATATTCCCGCCGGTCCAGGCCCAGGCGGCACATGCCCGTGTCCACATGCAGGACGCAGGGCAGGGGCCTGCCGATCCGCGCGCAGAACGCGCGCCAGCGCTCCACGTCGCCCAGGCAGTTGAGGGCGGGGATCAGGCCGTGTTCCAGGAACGCGTCCTCGGCCCCCGCGTGGGCGCCGTTCAGGACATGGATGCGGGCGTCGGCCAGATGCCCGCGCAGGGTGACACCCTCGTCCGCATGGGCGACGAAAAAGTCGCGCGCCCCCGCCGCCCACAGGGCCGTGGCCGCCGGGCCGATGCCGGTGCCATAGGCGTCGGCCTTGACCACGGCCGACGCCGTGGCGCCGCCGGTGAGCCGGCTGGAAATAAGCCGGTAATTGGCCTGAAGGGCAGCCAGGTCGACGGTCAATACAGCGCCGGCCAGGCGCGCATCGACGCCGCCGGATTGCTGTTCGTCAGTCTTCGCCATGGAAGCGCTGGCGGTAGGGATGGTCCTTCGACAGGTTACCGAACCGCGTGAAGGCGCCGTTGAAGTGCATGGGCACGTTGCCGATGGGGCCGTGACGCTGCTTGGCGACGATCACCTCGGCGACCTGATGCACGTCCTGCAAAGCGCCTTCCCAGCGGTCCAGGCGCTCGACCAGCTTGCCGTCGTCCTCGTCGGCGCGGCGCGACGGCTTCTTGCGCTCCATGTAATATTCTTCGCGGTAGATGAACATGACCACGTCGGCGTCCTGTTCGATGGAGCCCGATTCACGCAGGTCGGCCAACTGCGGACGCGGCGGATCGCGCTGTTCGACCGTTCGCGACAACTGCGACAGGGCCAGAACGGGAACTTCCAGTTCCTTGGCCAGGGTCTTCAAGCCACGGGTGATTTCCGACACTTCCTGGACGCGGCCGTCGCTGCGGCTGTTTGAGCTTCCGGACACCAACTGAAGATAATCGATCACGATCAGGCCCAGATTGTGGCGGCGCTTCAGGCGCCGGGCGCGGGTGCGAAGCGCACTGACCGTCAGCGCCGGGGTGTCGTCGATGAACAGCGGAATGTCGTGCAGGGTGGTCGAGGCGCTGACCAGCTTGGTGAACTCCTCGTTCTCCAGCAGGCCCTTGCGGATGCGGTCGGAGCCGATTTCCGCCTGTTCCGAAAGGATACGGCTGGCCAGCTGTTCCGCCGACATTTCCAGGGAGAAAAAGCCGACCACGGCCCCCTCCGCCCCCTTGGTGCGGGAATAGTTCCAGGCCACGTTGAAGGCGATATTGGTGGCCAGCGCGGTTTTGCCCATGGACGGCCGCCCGGCCAGGATGACCAGGTCCGACGAGTGCAGGCCGCCCAACAGGGCGTCCATGTCGATGAAGTCCGTGGCCACGCCCGCCAATCCACCGTCGCGCTTGTGGGCCAGTTCCGCGGAATTGATGGCGGCGACGACGGACGACTTGAAGTCCTGGAACCCGCCTTCGTAGTTGCCCGAGGTGGCCAGATCGTAGAGCGCCTGTTCGGCGCGCTCGATCTGGTCCGTCGCCGTCTCGTCGACCTCGCCGCCGTAGGCGCCGTTGACCACGTCCTCGCCCAGGTTGATCAGTTCGCGCTTGAGGTACAGGTCATAGACGATGCGGCCGTATTCGCGGGCATTGATGACGGTCACGGCGCTGGCCGCCAGATCGGTCAGATAGGCCGGGCCACCGATTTCCGAGAGGGAATTCTCGTTCTCGAAAAACCGCTTCAGGGTCACCGGGTCGGCGATCTGGCCGTGGTCGATGAGCTTTTCCGCCGCCTGATAGACCTTGGCGTGTTGTTCAACGGCGAAGTGCTCCGCCTTCAGGAATTCGGCGACCTGCTCATACGCCCGATTGTTGACCAGAAGGGCGCCGAGCAGCGCCTTTTCCGCGTCCAGATTGTGGGGCATGGAGCGGAACCCCGCCGCCGCGCCATGATCATGACTGCCGCCCGGACCGCCATGGTGGGGGGGGCTGTCGTGATACGAATCTTCGGCGTGCGACAGGGTGTCTTCGGGGGGATCGGTGAGGGTCGTGTTCATGGCTCTGTGGTAATCCAAAGCCCGCGCGACGGGGAGAGGAATAAGCAATCGCAGTGTGCATGAAACCGCATACCCGGCGGTAGGTATGTGAGTATGAGGACGGATTGTGGATAAATTCAAGGCGGCGGCCCGAAAGCCGGAGCAGGCGCGGTCTTGAGCAATATGGCGTCAGGCGGCGGCGCCGTCGCGGGTTGATGCCTTTTGCCGGCGATTCGCCCGCTTTTCCCATTCGCTGATGTAGTCGCGGGTCAGCGGCAGCACGTCGCGTTTCTTGGTCAACTGGATCTGGAACACCACGTTGTCCATATTTCGGAACGAACACTCGCTGGCCGCCAGATAGTATTCCCACATGCGGCAGAAGCGTTCGTCATAGAGGGCCTTGGCGTCGTCGCGCCGCTTTTGGAATCGATTGCGCCAGTGCTTCAAGGTTTCGGCGTAGTGCAGGCGCAGGATCTCCACGTCCGTGGTGATCAGGCGCGTCTGCTCGACGCTGCGCATGACCTCGGACAGGGCCGGGACATAGCCGCCGGGGAAGATGTACTTGCGGATCCAGGGGTTGGTCGCGCGGGGCACCGCCGAGCGTCCGATGGTGTGGATCAGCGCCACGCCGTCCTTGGTCAGAAGGTTCCTCACTGTCTCGAAGTATTCCAGATAATGGGTGATGCCGACGTGTTCGAACATGCCGACGGACACGATGCGGTCGAAGGTGCCCGTCTGTTCCCGGTAGTCGCGCAGGTGGAACTGGACCCGGTCGGACAGGCCCGCCTTGGCCGCCCGCTCCCGGGCCACGCCAAGCTGTTCCGTCGACAGGGTCAGGCCGGTGACCTGGGCTCCCAGTTCGCCGGCCAGGTAGATGCCCAGACCGCCCCAGCCGCAGCCGATGTCCAGCACCTTCATGCCGGGCTCGACCATCAGCTTGGCCGCCAGGTGGCGCTTCTTGTTCAACTGCGCGGTGTCCAGGCTGTCCTGCGGCGTCTGGAAATAGGCGCAGGAATACTGACGGTCGCGATCCAGGAACAGTTCGTACAGCCGTCCGTTGAGGTCGTAATGGTGGGCCACATTCTTGCGCGCCCGCGACGCCGGATTGTACTGCTGCACGCGGCGGAACAGGGTGTCGGCGGCGGCGACCCAGGCCATCATCGGGTGTTCGCCGCTGTTGTCCATGTTGGCGGTGATGAAATCCAGGAAGTCGAAGATGGTGCCGTCTTCGACCGTGAAGGTGCCGTCCATATAGGCTTCGCCCAGGTACAGGCCCGGGTTGAAGAACAGTTTCCAATGGAGGGACGGGTCGTGAAACCGGATGGTCAGATCGCCGCCGGGTGAGCCGGAAAAGACGTGCTCACGTCCGTGGGCATCGATGGCCGTCAGTCTGCCGATCTGGACGATATGGCGAAGAACATGCGCAAACAGCATTTCCACCTCCCCCGGGGCAGGAATGCGCGTTCTTACCCCTTGGGTATTTTCCCGAAATGTACAGCAACCGTGGGACTTTATAATTGTTCTAAAAATTGCCGACGGAGTCAATCCGTTGTCGCGGTGACCTTTTTGTGAGCCCGTGATTATCAACGATCCATGGGCATGAAAAAAGGCGGCCCCAAGGGGGCCGCCTTCGTTCACCGGTTCCGCCGGGTGGGCGGAAAGGCTTACTTGTCTTCGTCGGCCTTGTCGGCGTCGTCGCCTTCGGCTTCAGCAGCCGCGGCGGCTTCCGCGGCGGCGGCGGCTGCCATGGCGCGGGCTTCGGCATCGGCCTTTTTCTTGGCGGCGACTTCGGCCTCTTCGGCGGCGTCCTCGGCGGCTTCGGCGACAACCTCACCGGCGACGTCTTCCTCGAACACGACGTCGGCCTGGGCGGCGACGGCTTCGGCGGCTTCGGCCGCGATGTCGGCGGCTTCCTTGGCGTCATCGCCGACAAGGGCCACGCCGGTGTCGGACTGGACCTGGGCTTCGTCCGGGGTGCGGGCGACGTTGGCGGTGATGGTCACCGTGACTTCCGGGTGCAGGCGCACGATCACGTCATGCAGGCCCAGGGTCTTGATCGGGCGGGCCAGTTCGACCTGGTGGCGGGCGACGGTGAAGCCGGCGCCGTCCAGGGCTTCGGCGACGTCGCGGGCGTTGACCGAACCGTACAGCTGACCGGCTTCGCCGGCCTGACGGATCAGGACGACCTTTTGGCCGTCCATCTTGGCGGCGACGCCTTCCGCTTCCTTGCGGGTTTCCAGGTTCTGGGTTTCGAGCTGCGCCTTCTGGGCCTCGAACACGCGCTTGTTGTCATCGGTCGCGCGCAGGGCCTTCTTCTGGGGCAGCAGGTAATTGCGGGCAAAGCCGGCCTTGACCTTAACCACATCGCCCATCTGGCCCAGTTTTTCGATACGTTCCAACAGGATCACGTCCATTGCGATCTCTCCTACTCAATCATCATGCGGCGAGGTGCCGCCTGCGGGGCCGGTCAGCCGGTGGCGGATACCGCCCCATTGTTCCAGGACACCGACTGCGGCGGTCACGAGAAGACCGGCCCAGCCGACAACGAAAATTAGAAAGTAGACAGCCACCAGGGCCAAGGTCCCGTGCCGGACCCGACGCGCCCAGTGATGGATCACGGCCAGTCCCAACAGGAAGAACGGCACGGCCAAGGCCAGGGTTAGGTTGCGGGCGAGGAACTGAACCTCGCCGCCCGCGACCAGGGACACCAGGGCGGACCCCACCATGGCCCAGGAAATCCATTCCGGCAGGACCATGTTGGCGTACCGCGGGGTCGGACGCAGGTTGCGTCCTATGCGGGCCAGGAAGGCCTGCGCCACGGCGGCGCTGACCAGGGCCATGACAATCCAGCTTGATCCCAGGGATGCCGGCAGAAGGGGGCCGTAAAGCTGCACCATCTCGTCGCGCGCCGCCTGCGGCGTGTTCGGGGCCACGGTGGCCAGAACCTCGGTCAGGCGGTCGGTGACGATGGCGCTGAGGCCCGTGCCGTTGGCGAAGAACACCAGACCCGCCAGAAGCATCATCGTCGCCGCCATGCCGGCGAGGCCGGCGACGATCGGACCCGGGGCCATCCATTCCGAATGGCCGTCGGGTGCCGTGCGCTGAAGCATGGCTTGCCGGATTATGGTCCAGGCCGGCAGCAGGTGGACCAGGGCGAACACCCCGGCCACCAGCACGCCGCCCAGGGCCGAAGCCGCGACGAAACCGCTCAGGGTCGCCACCGTGCCGGCCGTCGCGCCGAAGGCGAAACCGGCCAGATAGAGGGGCATGGCCGCAAAGTAGAACAGCAACAACCCACCGGGGGCGCCGTTCAGGGCCGGCATGGCCGCCACCAGGCTTAATAGACCTGCACAGATGGCGATCAGGAACGATTTCGGCATCGGCTTAAGTATCCCTGTTCCGTGCCCCGTTTTACGGGGCACGGTTAGCAGTTACTTCACCACGTAGGGAAGCAAGGCAAGGAAGCGGGCTTGTTTGATGGCTTTGGCAAGTTCACGCTGTTTCTTGTTGGAAACGGCGGTGATGCGCGAGGGGACGATCTTTCCGCGTTCGGAAATGAAACGGCCCAGCAGGCGCGTGTCCTTGTAATCGATCTTCGGACCGTTCGGCCCGGCGAACGGGCAGCTTTTACGGCGCCGATTGAAGACCGGGCGGGCGCTACGGCCGGCCGGCTTTCCGGAATCTTCACTCATGCGTCGTCTCCTTTGTCGCGATTGCGACCGGAGTCGCCACCATCAAAATCAGGGCGCGGGCCGCGGTCGGGGCGGTCACCCCGGTCAGGGCGGTCGCCACGGTCAGGGCGCGGGCCCCGGCGCGGACGTTCGTCGCCGCGGTCCTTGTTCTGGATGATCACGGACGGACCTTCTTCAAGTTCGTCGACGCGCAGGGTCATGTGACGCATGACGTCTTCGTTGATCCGCATCTGGCGCTCCATCTCGGCGACGGCATCGGCCGGCGCATCGATGTTCATGAGCATGTAGTGGCCCTTGCGGTTCTTCTTGATCCGGTAGGAGAGGTTGCGCAGCCCCCAGTATTCTTTCTTCTGGATGCTGCCGCCGCCGCCGGCGATGGCTTTTTCGAAGGTTTCGACCAGACCGTCGACCTGTGCGGCCGAAATGTCGGGTCGCGCGATAAACACGCTTTCGTAATAAGGCATATAAGCTCCCTTTGGCTTGTCTCAGTCCCCACCCTGGGGACATAGCCGGTCATCCGAGTATCCTGACCGACAAGGAGGTCGGGGAATTTGCCCCGAGGCGGCGCACTATACACATTCCCGAAACCGGCGCAAGCGCGCAGAATTCTTGGATTCGGGCGTCGGCGACGGGAGGGTCAGCCGCCCTTATTGGGCAGTTGAGCGGCCTTCGCGTTCAGCCATTGGAACAGACCGAGGCCCAGGGTGATGGCGACGGCGGTCAACAACAGGTAAACCGGGTAGACCAGCCGTTCCACATCGTTGTCCTTGATCGAGCCGAAGATCAGCACGATGGCCTCAAGGCTGATGGCGATGGTGATGATGGTGAAAAATTTGGTCAGCGTCGCGCGGGCTTCCGACGCGGCGCCCAGTTCCCGGTTGCGGAACACCTCTTCGTCCAGCAGGTACTTGGACACGTCGATGACCGCCAGCCCCAGGACCGACAGGGCGACACCGTCAAGCAGGGGCGTGATGATGCCCGTGCCGTCGCGGAACGCTTTCCAGATTTCGGCAATGCCATAGCCGACGATGCCGAATGAAATGCCCAGCAGGATCAAGGCGACAACGAAATAGACCAGTTTTCCGCAGATCACGGAAAACCGAACCTGGGTATCCTCGACATCGTAACTCTTGGTTTCCTTGGTTTCATCGTTCACGAGCAGGGATTCCTTTCCGTTGGTGCGGCTTCTCCCATCTGATATCTTATTCAATAATTTCAATATTTTAAATCCGCGGGCGTGATCGGCGCTGAAACGCGGCGGCGGCAGGGGGGACGCGCCCTTGACAGGCCGGGGGCGGGGCGGCAATACCTCTCGCCCCAATTCAAAGAAGGGAGCACAGTCGCTTTCATGGCACGCGCACTGATTTTTCCGGGGCAGGGGTCCCAAACCGTGGGCATGGGCAAGGACATCCATGACGCCTTCGCCGCCGCCCGCGAGGTCCACCAGGAAGTGGACGAAACCCTCAAACAAAAGCTTTCCAAGATCATGTTCGAGGGGCCGGAGGACGAACTGACCCTGACGGCCAACGCCCAGCCCGCGATCATGACCGCCAGCATGGCCGTTCTCGCCGTGCTCAAGGTCGAGGGCGGCTTCGATATCAAGGCCCGCGCCGACTTCGTCGCCGGGCATTCGCTGGGCGAATATTCGGCCCTTGCCGCCGCCGGCACCTTTTCCCTGGCCGATACGGCGCGCCTTTTAAAGACGCGCGGCACGGAAATGCAGAAGGCCGTGCCCGTGGGACAGGGCGCCATGGCGGCGCTCATGGGCCTGGACATGGATGCGGTCGAAAAGGTCTGCACCGAAGCCATGGCCGCCCCCGGCGCCAAGGAGGGTGAGGTCTGCCAGGCCGGCAACGACAACGCCCCGGGCCAGATCGTGATTTCCGGCACCACCGCCGCCGTTGAGCGGGCCTGCGACCTGGCCAAGGAAGCGGGGGCCAAGCGCGCCGTCCTGCTGCCCGTGTCCGCACCTTTCCATTGCGCCCTGATGCAGCCTGCCGCCGATGCCATGGATGACGCCCTGGGCGCCGTTCAGATCAACGCCCCGGGCGTGCCGGTGATGGCCAACGTCACCGCCGCCCCGGTCGAGGATCCGGGCGAGATCAAGCGGCTTCTGGTCGAACAGGTCACCGGCATGGTGCGCTGGCGCGAATGTGTTGAACAATTGAAGGCCCAGGGCATCGACACCCTGGTCGAGATCGGCTCGGGCAAGATTCTGGCCGGTCTGGCGCGCCGCATCGACCGCGAGATCAACGTCGTGAACGTCGGCACGCCGGAAGAGGTCGAGGCGTTCCTGGCCTCGCTGTGACGCGGGTCGGGCCTTGTAATGAAGAGAGAGGGGAAACCGCCATGTTCGATCTAACGGGAAAAACCGCCCTGGTCACCGGGGCTTCGGGCGGCATCGGCGGGGCCATCGCCCGCGCGCTGCACGGCGCCGGGGCCGTGGTCGGCCTGTCGGGCCGCCGGGTTGATGCGCTGGAGCCGCTGGCCAAGGAACTGGGTGACCGCGCCCATGTCCTGCCCGCCGACCTGTCGTCGGCCGAGGGCACGGACAAGCTGGTCGCCGACGCCGATGCGGCCATGGGCGGCATCGACATTCTGATCAACAACGCGGGGCTGACCCGCGACACCTTGATGATGCGCATGAAGGACGAAGACTGGCAGGACGTCATCGACGTCAACCTGACGGCCGCCTTCCGCCTGTCGCGGGCCGTTCTGCGCGGGATGATGAAGAAGCGCCAGGGCCGAATCATCGGCATCACGTCGATCGTCGGCGTCACCGGCAACGCCGGGCAGGTCAATTACGCCGCGTCCAAGGCGGGGATGATCGGCATGTCCAAATCGCTTGCCCAGGAAGTGGCGGCGCGGGGCATCACGGTCAATTGCATCGCCCCCGGATTCATCCAGACGGCGATGACCGATGACCTGACCGACGCTCAGAAGGAAGGCATCATGGGCGCCATTCCGGCAGGCCGCATGGGCTCGTCGGAAGAGATCGCCGCCGCGGCGCTTTACCTGTCGAGCGACGAGGCCGCCTATGTGACCGGACAGACAATCCACGTCAACGGGGGCATGGCCATGATCTAGGGCCGAATTCATGCCCCCGCCGGGGTCTGAACAATGGTGTGTAGAGGTGGCTGGTCAAACGCGTTCGATATGTGATAGGAAGCGGGCGAACTTGGTCCGGGACCCCCGAAATCCCGCCGCCACCGTCAGAATTTCAACCTTTATTTCCTGATCCATCAATAGGGAATCAACAGGGGAATCGATATGAGTGATGTTGCTGAACGCGTAAAGAAGATCGTCCATGACCACCTTGGTGTGGATGAAGCCAAAGTTGTTGAAAACGCGAGCTTTATCGACGATCTGGGCGCGGACAGCCTCGACACGGTGGAGCTGGTCATGGCCTTTGAGGAAGAGTTCGGCATCGAAATTCCTGATGACGCCGCCGAGAAGATCCTGACCATCAAGGACGCCATCGACTTCATCGAATCGCAGCAGTAACCCTGCTCGATTTCGTCCCACGTGCGCCCGCCCCCTTCGGGGGCCCGGGCGTTCGTGCGGCCGGGTGAGATAAGCGAATATGAGACGCGTCGTCGTTACCGGACTGGGTATCGTCAATTCCCTCGGCACAGGGGTCGACCTCAACTGGTCGCGCCTGCTGGCCGGGCAGTCCGGCATTCGCCGGCTCGAAGGCTATGATGAATACGATCTGCCGGCCAAGATCGGCGGCACCGTGCCCTTGGGCGACGGCAGCGACGGCACCTTCAATGCCGAGGCCTGGGTTCCGACCAAGGACCAGCGCCGGATGGATACGTTCATCATCTACGGCCTGGCCGCCGCCATTCAGGCGATCGAGGATTCGGGCTGGAAGCCGGAAGCCGACGAGGACCGCTGGAAAACCGGCGTTCTGATCGGCTCGGGCATCGGCGGTCTGCCGGAAATCGCCGGCGGGGCCATTACCGTCCACGAAGGCCGTGCCCGCCGTCTCAGCCCGTTCTTCATTCCGGCCAGCCTGATCAATCTCGTGTCCGGCCATGTCTCCATCCGCTACGGGCTCAAGGGTCCGAACCATGCGGTGGTCACGGCCTGCTCGACCGGGGCGCACGCCATCGGCGACGCTGCCCGTCTGATCATGTGGGAAGACGCCGACGTAATGGTCGCCGGCGGGGCCGAGGCCGCGATCTGCCCCCTGGGCGTCGCCGGTTTCTGCGCCGCGCGGGCCCTGTCGACCGGCTACAACGACACCCCGGAAAAGGCGTCCCGTCCCTGGGATCAGGGCCGCGACGGCTTCGTCATGGGGGACGGCGCCGGCGTTGTCGTGCTCGAGGAACTGGAACACGCCAAGAAGCGCGGCGCCAAGATTTACGCCGAAGTCGTCGGCTACGGCATGTCGGGCGACGCCCACCACATCACCGCCCCGGCGGAAGACGGCGACGGCGCCTTCCGCTGCATGTCGGCGGCCCTCAAGCGGGCGGGCATGAACCCGGAAGACATTGATTACGTGAACGCCCACGGCACCTCGACGCCGCTCGGCGACGAGATCGAATTGGGCGCCATCAAGCGCGTGTTCGGCAGCGCCATCGACGGGGTTTCCATGTCGTCGACCAAATCCGCGGTCGGCCACCTGCTGGGCGCCGCCGGCGCGGTCGAGGCGATCTATTCGATCCTCGCCATGAAGAACGGCGTGGTTCCGCCGACCCTCAACCTGGACAATCCGTCCGAGGCCTGCGTCGGCGTCGATCTGGTGCCGCACCAGCCCAAGGAACGCAAGGTGCGGGCGGCGCTTTCCAACTCCTTCGGTTTCGGCGGCACGAACGCTTCTCTGGTGTTCAAAGCCTACGACTGATTTAAAGTCGCGGTATGATCCGCCGGCTTTTCCTCACCGTTCTGGTTCTTTGCGTGCTCGCGGCGGTGACGGCGGGCGGCGGCTGGTTGTGGTTTTCCAAACAGATTTCCCGTGATGGGCCGCACGCCGCGGACGAAATCGTCCTGATCCCGCCGGGCAGCCACATCCAGGCCGTCGCCAAGACCCTGGTTCAGCGCGGCATCGTCCGCTCGGACCTGCTGTTCCGCCTGGCGGGCCGCCTGGACGGGGCCGACCGCGCCCTGAAATCCGGCGAATTCCGCATCCCGGCCCGGGCCAGCGTGACCGGCGTGCTCAACGTGCTGACCAGGGGCGAGACGGTGGCCCGCACGTTCACCATTCCCGAAGGGCTGACCGTGGTGGAGGCGCTCGCCATCGTCGCCAAGGCCGAAGGGCTGATGGGGCCCCTGCCGTCGCCACCGGACGAGGGCCGCCTGTTGCCCGAGACCTATCATTACGCCTATTACGACACCAAGGTTCAGGCGGTGCGGCGCATGGAACAGGCCATGGACGCGGCCCTGGCCAAGGCCTGGGCCGGGCGCGACGAGGGCCTGCCCCTCAACAGCCCGGCGGAGGCTCTGGTGCTCGCCTCCATCGTCGAAAAGGAAACGGGCGTGGCGTCGGAACGCGCGCGGGTCGCGGGCGTGTTCCTGAACCGTCTGAAGCGCGGCATGAAACTGCAGTCGGATCCGACGGTGATCTACGGCCTCACGGAAGGAAAAGTGCCCTTGGGGCGCGAGTTGACCCGCGCCGACCTGAATGCGCCGACGCCCTGGAATACCTATGCCGTCCACGGCCTGCCGCCCACGCCCATCGCCAACCCGGGCCTGGCCGCGATCAACGCCGTGCTGCATCCGCAGGCAACGAAGGACCTTTACTTCGTCGCCGACGGCACGGGCGGCCATGCCTTCGCGGAAACGCTTCTGGAGCACAACCGCAACGTCGCCAAGTGGCGGAAGATTCAGCGCAGCGGGAAATAGGGCGCGGGTCGAAAAACGGGACTTACTTGACCTTGGAAAAGGCCGTCGGCTTCAGGAAGATGTTTTCCAGGGTCGCGACGATGGCGCCGTCCTTTTCCGTCTCGGCCCGTTTGGCGATCCACTCCGGGTCGCTTTGGAAAGCGGTCCACTTCTCATCGCGTTCGGCCAGGGATTCCCATTCCAGCAGGTAATACAGGTCCTGGTTGGAGGGGCCGATTTCCGTGGTCCAGAATCCCGCCTGACGAATCCCGTGGCGCTCCCAGATCGCCAGGGTGATGGTGTCGAAGCGCTTCAACAGCGCGGGCAGGCGCCCGGGAACGCAGTGATAAATTCTCAGTTCGTGGATCATGACGGCTCCTTTTTTTGTCGTGGCGGAATACTATTTCGCTCCGCGGCGGTTGCCCAGCAATTCGATGACCTATTCCTTGCCGCCGTTGATGGTCAGGATGGTGCCGGAGGTATAGGCGGACAGCGGGCTGGCGAAGAAGGCGGCCGTATGGGCGACTTCTTCCGGCAGGCCGGCGCGGCCGAAGGGCAGGGACTTGTGCAGATCCCGCCAGCGCTCTGCATCGCCGAACTGGGCCTCGGCTTTGGTGCGGGCCAGCATGATTGCACGCTCCGTCAGGATCGCCCCCGGGTTGATGCCGACCACGCGGATGCCGTCGCCGTGGGCGCCATGGGCCAGGGCCTTGGTGAAGCCCATGAGGGCCGCGTTTCCGGCGGCGCCCGCGATGTAGCCGGGCGGGTGGCTTTCCCCCGCATGGCCGATGATGTTGACGATGACCCCTGACTTGCGCGCCGCCATGGCGGGATAGATTTCCCGGCACATGGAAATGAAGCCGTAGACCTTCAAATCCCATGCCTTGCGCCAGGTCGCGTCGTCGACCTCGGCCAATGTGCCCGGCGGAATGGCGCCCGCGTTGTTGACCAGGATGTCGATCTTGCCGGCCTGACGGGCGACGGCTTTGACCGCCTCGTCGCTCGAAAGGTCGGCGGTGACGGACTCGACGTTCACCTGGTTCTTGGCGCGAATCGCCTGGGCCGTGTCCTCAAGGGCATTGGCGTCGCGGGCGACCAGGATCAGGTCGCAACCCTCTGCGGCCAGAACCTCGGCGACGGCTTTGCCGATGCCCTTGCTGCCGCCGGTGATCAGGGCTCGGCGGCCCGAAATCTGCAAATCCATGGATGTCCCTCCCAGAACAAGGTGTGGTGTCTAGCTGCACTGAACGGCACGGACGGGCGGCGGTCAAGCAGCCGTCAGCACTACCACTCCCGTTCGGAAAGCTTGCGGTTGAGGATCGGGTCGGTCCAGGCGGGCGGCAGGGCTGCCAGCAGCCAGACCGCCAGGTGCATCTGCCAGGGAAAGACGATGCGGGCGTCGTCGCGGGCGAGGCCGCGACGGATGGTGGCGGCCGCCTTGTCCGCCGCCATCAGCAACGGCATGTCGAATGTGTTGGCGTCGGTGATGCGGCTTTCGACCCAGCCGGGGCAGACCACGTTGACGCGCACGCCGGTTTTCAGGCGCTCGCCGCGCAGGCCTTCGCCCCAGGTCTTGACCATGGCCTTGGACGCGGAATAGGCCGACGACGTCGGCAGGCCCCGGAACCCGGCGATGGAGGCGATCAGGGCGATCTGGCCCCGGTCGCGGGCGTCCATGGCGGCCAGGGCCGGCAGCACGGTGTTGACCACCCCGTCCACGTTGACGGCGAGGATGCGCCGCGTGCGTGCGGGGCCGTCGGCCAGGCCCGAGGTCGAATTGGTGATGCCCGCATTGGCGATGACGAGGTCGAGGGGCGTCTTGGCGTCGGCCTCATTGATCCAGCCGGCCATGGCGTCGGCGTCGGTCACGTCGATGACCCGGCCTTCGGCCGCGGCGCTCCGTTGGCGGCATTCCTCGGCCACGGCGTCGAGCCGCCCCTGGTCGCGGCCGGACAGATATATCGTCGTGCCGTGCCCGGCATAGGCCAGGGCCAGGGCGCGGCCGATGCCGCTGGAAGCACCCGTGATCAGGATCGACTTGGGATGGTTGAGGCTCATGCTCCGGTTATAGAGGGGTGCTGGGGGGGAGGGGAAGCCTGCGCCGCTTGTTGGCGGGGGATGCGCTGGGTATAAGTTGCGCACCACCCTTGGCATCACGACCGAAAAGGATAGCACTTTGGCCATCAGTTCAATGACCGGGTTCGCCCGCGCCGAAGGCAGCCTGGACGACCTGACCTGGGTCTGGGAGGTGCGCAGCGTCAACGCCAAGGGCCTGGACCTGCGGTTCCGCCCGCCGCCGGGGTTCGAGGCCCTGGACCCCCTGGTCCGCGCCAAGGTGACCGCGACCTTCAAGCGCGGCAGCGTGTCCGTGAACCTGTCGACCCGGCGCGAGACGGGCGGCGGCGCCTATCGCATCAACGACGATTTCCTGGCCCAGGTCACGGCCCGCATGGCGCGCCTGAAGGACGAGGTTCCGGATGCCCGGCCGCCGTCCCTCGACGGTATCCTGGGCCTGCGCGGCGTGATCGAGCCCATCGACGAAATGATGGCCGAGGACGATTTCGAGACCATCGCCAAGGCCATGATGGCCGACCTGGGCAAGGCGCTGAAAGGTCTGGCCGCCATGCGCGACGAGGAAGGGGCGCGGCTGCTGGCCGTCCTTTCGGGCCAGATCGACCAGGTCGCCGACCTGACGGCCCGCGCCGGTCAGGTCGCGGGGGCCCAGCCCGACGCCATCCGCCAGCGCCTGAACGATCAGATTCAGCGCCTGGTCGCCGACAACGCGACGATGCCCGAGGAACGCCTGGCCCAGGAAGCGGCCATGCTGATGACCAAGGCCGACATCCGCGAGGAACTGGACCGCCTGACCGCCCATACCCAGGCGGCGCGGGAGCTTATCGCCAAGGCCGAAGGGCCGGTGGGCCGGCGACTGGACTTCCTGTGCCAGGAATTCAACCGCGAGGCCAATACGCTGTGCTCCAAATCGCCGGACACGGATCTGACGACCCTGGGGCTCGACCTGAAGACCGTGATCGACCAGCTTCGCGAGCAGGTCCAGAACATCGAATAGAACGGAAAGGGGCGGCACCATGGTCGAGATTTCACGCAGGGGCATGATGCTGGTGCTGTCGTCGCCGTCCGGTGCCGGCAAGACCAGCATTTCGCGCCGTCTTCTGGCCGAGGAAACGGGCATCGTCATGTCCGTATCGGCGACCACCCGCCCGCCGCGCCCCGGCGAGGTCGACGGCAAGGACTACTATTTCTACGACCAGGAAACCTTCGCCAGGATGATCGCGAACAACGATTTCCTGGAGCACGCGACCGTGTTCGACAATTCCTACGGCACCCCGAAGAAACCCGTGTGGGACGCCCTGGACAGCGGCCAGGACGTGCTGTTCGACGTCGACTGGCAGGGGACGCGCAAGCTTCGGGAAAGCGCCCGCGAGCATCTGGTCAGCGTGTTCATCCTGCCGCCGTCCATTGCCGAACTGGAAAGCCGCCTGAAGGGGCGTGGCCAGGATTCCGATGAAGTGGTCGCCGGGCGCATGGCCCGGGCCAAGTCGGAAATGAGCCATTACGAGGAATACGACTATATCGTCATCAACGACGATCTGGACGCCAGCGTCGAGAACGTGAAGGCGATCCTCAAGGCGGAGCGTCTCCGGAAGGACCGCCGGACGGGACTGCTCGATTTCGTGCAGGGCATGGGTGTCGCCGGCTAGGCGTTACGTTCGGCCAGCATCCGCGCCAGGGCGCAGAATTCCTCCACCGACAAGTCTTCCGCCCGGGCTTCGGGATTGATCCCCACCTGCGCCGGGTCCAGTCCCAGGCTTTTCAGGCTGGAGCGCAGCATCTTGCGCCGCTGGCCGAAAGCCGCCTGGGTCACCTGTTCCAAATCCGTCATCACCGCCGGCGCCAGGGGCTCGGCGCGCGGGATCACTTCGACCACGGTCGAGGCGACCTTGGGCGGCGGCGTGAAGGCTTCCTTGGACACGTTGAACAAGGGGCGCACCTGGGCCTGCCATTGGGTGATGACCGACAGCCGCCCGTAAGCCTTGCTGCTTGGTGCCGCGGTCAGGCGGTCGGCGACTTCTTTCTGGAACATCAGGACCATGCGGGTGAACTGGTCGGCCCGGCGCAGCCATTGCAGCAGCAGCACGGTGGAGATGTTGTAGGGCAGGTTGGCGACGATGGCGCGGGGGGCCGGGGTCAGGGCGGCCAGGTCCGTGTCCAGGGCGTCGGCTTCCAGTATGTGCAGGCGGTCCGGATAGGCGCTTTGCAGTATGCCCAGGGCGGCGATGCAGCGGCTGTCTTTCTCGACCGCCCAGACGGCGGCGGCGTCGCTGGCCAGCAGGGCGCGGGTCAGGCCGCCCGGCCCGGGGCCGATCTCGATCACGTTGACGCCGTCGAGCGCCCCCGCCGCGCGGGCGATGCGTCCGGTCAGGTTGCCGTCCAACAGGAAGTGCTGGCCCAGGGATTTGCGGGCGCCCAGGCCGAAATCGCGGATCACGTCACGCAGCGGCGGCAGGTCAGGTGGAGTGCCCATGGCCGGGTCAGCCGCCCCGCGCCCGGTTGGCGGCGATCAGCCGCGCGGTCATCATGGCGGCGACCAGGCTTTGTTCGCTGGCCTTGCCCGTGCCCGCGATGTCCAGCGCCGTGCCGTGATCGGGCGAGGTGCGCACGATGGGCAGGCCCAGGGTCACATTGACGCCGCCGTCGAAATCCAAGGCCTTGACCGGGATCAGGGCCTGATCGTGGTACATGCAAATGGCGGCGTCGTAGCCCTGCCGCGCGCGGGGGCTGAACAGGGTGTCCGGCGGCGCGGGGCCGGTCGCGTCGATGCCCTCGGCGCGCAGCATTGCCACGGCGGGGGCGACGATGTCGCGGTCCTCGGTGCCGAGGGCGCCGTCCTCGCCGCCATGGGGGTTGAGCCCGGCGACGGCCAGGCGCGGCCTGGCGATGCCGAAATCACGTTTGAGCGCCGCCGCCGTGATGCGCCCCTTGGCGACGATGGTCGCCGTATCCAGGTTGGCGATGGCATCCCGCAGGCTGACGTGGACGGTTACCGGCACGGCGCGCAGCGCGTCGCAGGCGAGCATCATCACCGGCTCGATCCCACCGCACAGTTCCGCGATGTATTCCGTATGTCCCGGATGCTTGAACCCGGCGGCGTAGAGCACGGATTTCTGGATCGGATTGGTGACGACGCCTGCGGCATGGCCGTCGAGCGACAGGCGCACGGCGCGTGCGATCGCGTTGGTCACGGCGCCCGCGTTCGTGGGGTCGGGCTTGCCCAAGGTCACGGGGGCCGTCAGGCGTTCGGCAAGAACCGGCAGGGCGTGCGCGTAAATGTCCTCGGCCTCGGAAGGGTGGCTGATTTCCTTGATCGGGATATGGAGACCCAGGCGGGCTGCAAGGTCCAGAAGGCGGTCCGGATCATCAATGGCGAAAAAGGCGCCGATCCGCGCGCGGGCCGTTTCCCAGGCGCGCAGGGTCAACTCGCCGCCGACCCCGGCGGGCTCGCCCATGGTCAGGGCAAGCGGGCGCGGGCCAGTGTCCGCGGGTGTGGCCACGGTCAGCGCCGTTCGATAAAGGCGTTGCGCCGCAGGTCGCGCAGGAATTGCCGCGCGGCCAGGTCCAGGCGGTCGTTGACCAGGCGGTTGCGCACTTGTATCCGCAGTTGTTCCTTGGCGTTTTCCGAAACACGTTCACACACCATGAACATCATGAAGGCCCCGGGAACCTTGATGACTTCGCTGGGTTTGCCGTCGGGCAGGTCCTTGATGGCGTCCCGTACCAGGGGGGACAACTGGCTGGTGCGGAGACGCAAGGTGTCCGAGGTCAGACCGCCGGAGACCGTTTTCGGCATCGCGGCGATGGTGGCGCAATTGTCGGCGCGCAGGCGCAGGCGTTTTGCAAGGCCGCGTTTTTCCTCCAGATCGCTGGCTGAACTGGTGTCCGAGACGGGGATCGTCAATTGCTGCAGCACGACGCTGGGATCAACCGTGGGGCCGGTGGCGCCCTGGGACACGCGTTGATCGCGCAGCCAATAGATCACCCAACCGGCCGCCGTGCGAATAGGTGGGGAAAATTCCCCAGTCTTAACCGAGGACAGGGCGCGTGAAATCTCCGGCGCCAGCGAATTGAGGGGAACCCAACCCAGGTCGCCGCCGACGGCGGCGGTTGGGCTCTGCGAGAAGGTCGTGGCCATTGCCTGGAACGGCGCGCCCCCCTTCAGTTCCCCCAGGATTCTTTCGGCGACGCCCCGTATTTCTTTGTTTTTGGGCTGCTCGTCCACGGGCAGGAAAATTTCCGACAACAGGGCGACGGGCTTCCCCTTGTCGGCTTCCAGGCGGGCAATTTCCTCGTCCACCTCTTCGTCGGCGATTTGGGTCAAGGCACGAAATCTCAACCGCAGGGCATCGTTCCACGCCAAGTCCGCACGGATCTGCTGGTACAGAACGTCCTTGGACAGGCCCAGGCTTTCCAGAAGATCGAGCATGCCGTTCGTGGGCATGCCGCGGGATTTTTCGAACCTTTGGACGGCGGTTTCGACGGCGTTGTCCGGTATGTCGATGCCAAGGGTCTTCGCTTCCTGGCGTTTCAGTTCTTCCTCGATCAGGGTGTCGATGATTTTTGGCGCTAGCTGCTGCGCCGTTTCCCGGGTGGCCGGCAGCCCGGACATCGCGATGACGAGTTTAAGACGCGCGTGGAGGTCGTACTCGGAGATCGGCGTGTTGTTCACGGTGGCGACGATGCCCATGCGCTGGGCCTGGGCCGGCACAGGCGAAGCGGCGAAAATTGCCAACAACAGGACGGCGGCAAGCCGGGCGGCCAGGAGCATTGGGGCGGAACGGAGTCCGGCGGAGAAGATCATGATTGGCGGTAATCGCATTTTGTTAGAAGGTGATTTGTCCAAGTGTCTTGAATAGCAGATTGATGGTGATCGAGTCCGTCGGCTGCAGGTCTCTGTCTTCGTAGAAAGTCCGCGAAAGCCGGGTCGTCACGACCAGACATTCGTTTTCGAATACGAGGTCGCCGACGATTGCGCGCATTTCGTTTGCGGCCATGTCACGGACCGTCTGGAAATTGATACGCCAATCCCGTGAAAACTGCGAGGACAGAGCGACCGATAGTTCTTCACGTCCAGAAAATTCACTTCCCGTCGGTTCTTCGAAGAAGACATAGCCGGCAGAGCCGCGCAGCAACGGGACACCGGCGCTGGCTTGCACCTGATGGCGGCGGGCAGAAAACCCGTCTTTGGTGATCTGGGTGCGGTAGGCAAGATCGAGGTAGCGCGATGGGTTGATGCGCGCCGTGGCGACGATATCTGACAGATCGTCTTCCAGGCCGCTGCCATCCGCGAAGGTATCGTCGGTATGGAACCGGTAGGTCTGACCGACGAGTAGGGATAGGCCGCGGCCGGTCGGGCCGTACAGGCCCCATTTCAAGCCGTAGTTGATACGGGTGCCGCCTTCGACCCGGTCGATGCCGCCGAAGCGGTTCACGTCGAACAGGTTGGTGTCGTCGAATTCGAACTCCTGGCTGTCCTCGTTCGGGATTTCCGCCGGGTTTCCGCCATTCGGGCTGGTGATGATGTTGACGATGGGCTCAAGCGTCTGGCTTGCCTTGCCCAACTGGCTGATCAGGGGGAACCGCCAATCGAGTGACGCGTAAGGATAAAGGCGGCCGGTCATGCCAGTGAAATCAGTGTCGTTTGCACGGCTTACGTTGTTGACATGATAGGCATCGGCCCATAATCCGGTGGAGAAATTGAACAGGTTGCCGATGGAATCGGAAAATCGCCGGTTCCAAGATGGGCGAACTGAGATGCGCCGGGTGTCGTTGCCGCTTTCGTCGCGCGACACGGCAAGGATGCTGGCATCGACGCTGAAATTGCCGCCGAAGCGGTCCGGCTCGCCCACATGGTTGAATTCAATCAGGGGCAGAACGAAAGGACTGTCGATGGAATCCGCGTCGGCGCGCTGATCCTGGAAGGAATAGGCATTGACCGCGAGGTAGTTGCGGCCACGGAATCCTTCGGCGAACACCCGGCTTTCCAGTACGGGCTGGCTATCGAAGCCGAACCGGCGCAAGTAGGTGTCGTCCGTTGCCCGGTTGATGTCAAAACCGGCACGCCAGGTCTTGTTCAAGTCCCACAGGCCCTCGGAGAACACGTGGCCGCGAAAATCGCCTTCGGAATCGTTGATGCCGCTGATCTGGGTATCGAGCTTGCCGGTCATGAACCGCTTGCGGTGATCGAGCGTCAGCTGGAACCCCTCGGATTCGGAAAAAACCGGGGTCGCCGTGACGTCGGACGATTCGTCGAAGGGATAGAAGTAGGGCAGTCGCGTCACGAATCCGAGGTCCGATGATCCGCCGAACCCGGGCGCCAGGAATCCGGCCTTGCGACGGATGCTCGGATCGGGGTGAATGAAATAGGGTGTGTAGAGGACCGGGTATCCGTAAACCTCGAGCCAGGCATCCCGGTATTCGATCGTCTTGTTGCGCTTGTCGTGGATGACCCTGACGGCCTTGATCTGCCATAGCGGCGGCGCGTCGGGGTCTTCGGTGCATTGTTTGCAGGGAGTGTAGACCCCTTTGCGCAATTCGGTGACGATGGCGCCGGATCGCTTGGCGCCCGCTGCCGCCAAGCGGGACCGGTCGGTGAGGATCATGCCGATGTTGCGGACAAGGCCATCCTTCAGGTCGCCGGTGATGGTGATCTGGTCCGCGAACAGGATTTCGCCGGAAGGTTCCAGGATGGTGATGTTTCCGGCCGCCTGGACGATGTCCGTATTTTGATTGTAGGTCACCTTGTCGGCCAGCAACGTCCGCTCGCCGTGGGTGATCTCGACGTTGCCGTAGGCCGATACCAGGCCGTTTTCCTGGTCGAAGCTCATTTCATCGGCCAGCAAATTGACCGGAATCTCGGGTGGCCCTTCGGTCTGTACGGGCTGCCCGCCGGGGCGGTTGTTCCCGGAAGCGGGAAGGGGGCGGGGCGGCGTCGGCCGGACGGGCGCGGAAACGGCTTGAACGGCGGGTGCACGGGAGACGCCGGCGGCGGGAACAAAGGGACGTGGGGAGGAGTGGAACAGAACGCCGAGCGGCCGTTCGGCGGTCGCTCCGGCCGGTTCCGCCTGTGCCGGTGTCGTGGCGGCAAGCGCCGCCGCCAGTAGCGGTGCGATTAACAGGCCAAGGACGGTGAGTCGGCTGTGGGGCATGTCGTTCAGCCGTCTTCCAGATGCAACAGCATCGCGGCACCCAGCATGGTCGCGACACCCGAAGGGGTCCAGGCGGCGAGCAGCACCGGGATGCTGTCCGACAGGCCGAGGGCAAACACGATGTCGGAAAAGAAATACAGGATGAACCCGGTCATCACGCCGCCCGAGACAATGTACGTCGTGCCACCGCGCCGCGTCTGGCGAAGGGTGAAGGTGGCGGCGATCAGCACCATGGCGCACATCAGAAGCGGCGCCGACAACAGCGTGTGCCAGTACAGGCGATGGCGGATGGCTGAGAACCCGGCGTTCTCCAGGGTGTTGATGAAGTGCGGCAGGTCCCAGAAGGACATGGTTTCCGGCGGCGCGAAGTTGTCCTGGATGCGGTTGACGGTCAGGTCCGTCGGCAGCCAGTAATCCTTTTCGAAGCGGGCCGGTGCTTCGGGCTCGAACAGCCAGGCTTCCTTGAGGTGCCAGAAACCGTCCTCGAGACGGGCCGATTGCGCGTCGAGCCGTTGGCGGAAGGTGTCCTTGCCTTCGTACAGGAAGACCAGGACATCACGTAATTCGACCTCGCTTTTCTGTTGCAGGACGCGTTCCGCGTGAACAACGCTTTGGCCCTTGTCGTCGGCTTGACGCAGCCACAGCCCCGAATTGGAAATCGACAGGAAACTGGTGTGCCCCTCGATGCGGGTCGCCTCCAGCCGCTCGTACCGGGCCAGCATGGACGACGACAGGGGATTGATGACCGTGATCTGTAGGATGCCCAACAGGAAGGCGAGGAACAGGACCGGCAGCATGAACTGCCAGGCGGAAATCCCCGTCGCCCGCGTCACCACCAACTCATTGGTGCGGGTCAGCCGCCAGAAGGCCGCCATGCCGCCAAACAGAATGGCGAACGGAAAGGTCTTCTGGCCCATGAAGGGGAGTTTCAAAAGCGACATTTCCATGACCATCGCGAAGGTCACGGACTCGTGCTGGGACGTGCGCCGCAGCAACTCGACGGAATCGAACAGCAGGATAAGCATCAGGAACAGGCAGAAGATGCCAAGGAAACTGATCAGGAAATGCCGCCCGATATAGACGGAAAGGATTGTCGATAAACGCATGCCGCCTCTCTTCCTCAGGCCGTCTTCGGCATGGTCGGCGCCGCCGACGGCGGGCGGACCATGACCAGCCAGGCAAAGGGCATGGGCGTGAGAACGACGGCATACAGAAGCGGCATCAGTTCCAGGTTCTTGGCAACCACATTCTCCATGCCCAGGATGACGGCCTGCAGAACGACCATGCCGCCGACCGCGGCGAGCACGCGCGTGGTCTGGGTTCGGCGGCCGAAATTCCCGGTCAAAAGACAGCTCAGGCCGATCACCGCGAAGGTCAGGCAGAGTATCGGCGCGATCAGCCGCCGGTGTGCCTCGACGATGAACTTGCCGACGTTTTTTTGGCCGATCAGATCGACCTGGTTGGGGGTGTCGAACAGTTCGTCAAGCGTGCGTTCCCGGGGCTCGCGCCATCGCACCCCTTGGGGGCCGCTGATCGCCAGATTGTAGACCCAGCGGTCGAAATACAGGATCGACAGCTTGTTGGTGGCCTTATCGACCTCCTGGCGGTTGCCTTTGAACATGACGACGCGCGGACCCGTCGGGGTGTCGATCATCGCCCCCCGGTCGGCCATCAGGGTGAACGGTTTGGTCTTGTCGCGGGTGTCGTGAACCAGGATGCCGTGCAACTGCCCGTCGGGCGTGCGGGCGCGCACATAGACGGTTGTCGTCCGGCCGACGTTGTTGAATTCGCCCTCCTTCAGCAGGACATGGGAAACGCTGTTGCGGATGTCCCATTGCAGGTCGCGGAACGCCCGGTAGGAATCAGGCACCAGTTTAAGGTGCAGGGTATAGGACAGGGCGACCGTGCATATTCCCAGGATCAGCGCCGGCTTGGCGAGCGCGAACTGGCTGAGGCCGGCGGCGCGCATGACGACCAGCTCGCGGTCGGTGATCAGTTTCGCATAGATGAACACGACCACCGTGAACAGCGCGATGGGCAGAATGACAATCAGGAAGTTGGGCAGAAGAAGCCCTGAAAGGTAGAAAAATGTACCCGCGCTCAATCCCCGGTTGACGATCATCTCGACAAACCGCAGCGACTGGGTGAGCCAGATGATGCAGGTCAGGCCCGTCGTCACAAGGATCATGCCAACCACAAGTTGGCGCAATATGTACCGCGTCAGCGAGTTCATTCGAATCCCCAGGGAATGAGGACCTCAAACTGTAGGAAAAAGGTTAACAAATCAAGGCACAAACCCTGATTTTCCGGGGCGTGACGGGGCGCGGCGCGGGAACTAGAAGGCGTCCGGCGAAACCGCCGCGACCGTACCGCCGCCGCCCAGGATCGTCGCCCGTAGGGCCGCCGCCTGGGGCAGGTACTGTTCGGCGAAGAAACGGGCGGAAATCACTTTGTGATCCAGGTAGGAATCGGTGTCGCCGCCGGCCTTGCGCTTGGCGGCACGCAACGCTCCCCGGGCCAGCAGCCAGCCGCCCGTGGCGATGCCCATCAGGCGCAGATAATGCACGGCGCCGGCCGCCGCGGGGGCAGGATCCTGGGGCCAGGTTTCGACGACCCAGTCCGTCGCCGTTTCCAGGGCCTGTACGGCAGAGGTCAGGGGGGCGGCAAGGTCGTCCAGCCCGCCGTCATCGGCGGCTAGGTCGGCCACGGTTTCATGTATGGCCTTGATCAATTCGCCGGCAGCATTACCCCCATCACGGGCGACCTTGCGGCCGACTAGGTCGTTGGCCTGGATGCCGTTGGTGCCTTCGTAGATGCGGGCCACGCGAATGTCCCGGGCGTGCTGCGCCGCCCCCGTTTCCTCGATATAGCCCATGCCGCCATGAACCTGGATGCCCATGTCCGCGACCTCGGAGGCGATGTCCGTCGAAAAGGCCTTGGCCACGGGTGTCATCAGGTCGATGAACCGCTGCGCCTGGGCGCGTTCTTCGGCATCCTCGTGACGCCGGGAGATATCGACGGCGCCGGCCACGCTGTAGGCGATGGCGCGGATGGCCTCGGTCTGCACCCGCATGGCCAGCAGCATGCGGCGCACGTCCGGATGGTGGATGATCGTCACCGGCTCGGCCCCGCCGCCGGTCAGGGCGCGGCTCTGCACGCGGTCCTTGGCAAAGTCGCGGGCCTGTTGATAGGCCCGCTCGGCGATGCCCACGCCCTCCATGCCGACGGCGAGGCGCGCCGCGTTCATCATGATGAACATGTATTCGATGCCGCGGTTTTCCTCGCCGATCAGGAAGGCCTTGGCGCCGCCGTCGTCGCCGTAGGACATGACGGCGGTCGGGCTCGCGTGCATGCCCATCTTATGTTCCAGCGACACGCAGCGCAGGTCGTTGCGCGCACCCGGATTGCCGTCCGCGTCGGGCAGGAACTTGGGCACCACGAACAGCGACAGGCCCTTGATGCCCTCGGGCCCGTCGGGCGACCGGGCCAGCACCATGTGCACGATGTTCTCGGCCATGTCGTGTTCGCCATGGCTGATGAAGATTTTTTGGCCGCGCAGCAGGTAATGGCCGTCGGCGTGTTCAGCCTTGCAGCGGATGCGCGCAAGGTCCGACCCGGCCTGCGGTTCGGTCAGGTTCATGGTTCCGGCCCATTGCCCGGTGACCAGCTTTTCCAGATAGGTCGCGTTGATGTCGTCGGAGCCGTGGGACAGCAGCAGCTCGATGGCGCTTTGCGTCAGCATGGGGCAGAGGGCGAAGGACAGGTTGGCGGCGTGCCAGATTTCCGACACCGCCGTCGCCACCAGCACGGGCAGGCCCTGGCCGCCCCAGTCTTCCGGCGCCCAGATGCCGTTCCAGCCGGCCTCGACGAACTGCTGATAGGCCTCGGGGAAGCCTTGGGGCGTGCGCACCACGCCGTTTTCCAGGACACAGCCTTCCCGGTCGCCGGTGTGGTTCAGGGGGGCCAGAACGTCCGTGCCGAACTTGCCGGCTTCGTCCAGGATCGCATCGACCAGGTCCGGCGTGGCGTCGGCGTAGCCGGGCAGCCGGTTCACGGCGGCCAGGCCCGCGATCTCGTTCAGCGCAAAGCGCATGTCGTCCAGGGGTGCCCGGTAATCGGCCATTGCAGGTCTCCTCAACACCCCGGTTGTAGGCAAGGTTTGGGGCGCTGACAACGGTGCCGTTACGTCAAGTGCGGCGTCAATCTGGCGTGTCGTCCCGGGCCATGTAATATGGCGGCCACCAACGACCAGCAGGAGACCACCCGCCATGCCTACCTACGACCTTCTGATCACCGGCGCCGATGTCATCGACGGCACCGGCGGCCCCCGCCAGCGCGCCGATGTGGGCGTTACGGGCGACCGCATCGCGGCGGTCGGGAATCTCGTGGCGGAAGGGGCCACGGCCGGGGAAACCATCGACGGCACGGGCTTGGCGCTGGCCCCCGGGTTCATCGATGTGCATACCCATGACGACCGCCTGGTCCTGACCCAGCCTAGCGTGGCGCCCAAGACCAGTCAGGGTGTCACCACCGTGGTCACCGGCAACTGCGGCGTGTCGCTTGCCCCCTTCACGGCGGCCTGCCGCGCGGGCGAGGCCGATCCGCCGGGGCCCATGGCGCTGCTGGGCGGCTGGGCCGATTACCGCTTTCCCACCCTGGCCGACTACAACGCCGCCCTGGCCGACAGTCCCGCCGCCATCAACGTGGCGAGCCTGGTTGGCCATACGACCCTGCGCGCCGGGGTGATGATGGATACCTTCGACCGCCCGGCGACCAAGGCCGAGATCGACGCCATGGCGCGGGTTCTCGAACAAAGCCTGCGGGACGGCGCCGTGGGCCTGTCGACGGGGCTGGCTTATCCCACGGCTATCCACGCGCCGACGGACGAGATCGTGGAATTGGCGTCCTGTCTCAAGGATTTCGGCGCACTCTACACCACCCACATGCGCAACGAAGGCCCTGATCTGGTGGAGTCCGTGGACGAGACCATCGACATCGCCCGGCGTTCGGGCGCGGCCACGGTGATTTCCCACCACAAATGCGTGGGCCGGGAAAACTGGGGCAAAAGCCATGACAGCCTGGCCCATATCCAGGCGGCGCAGAGGGAAATGATGCTGGATTTCGACGTCTACCCTTACACCGCGACCTCGACGATCCTGTTGAAGGACTTCCTCTCTACCTCGGAAAAGACCGTGCTGACTTCGTCGGCGACCCATCCGGAGATGGTCGGCCGCGAATTCGACAGCATCGTCGACGAATGGGGATGCGGCGTGGACGAGGCGATCCGCCGCCTGTCCCCGGCCGGGGCGGTCTACTTCCGCATGGACGAGGCCGAGGTGCGCCGCATCATGGCCTTCCCGGGGGCGATGATCGCCTCGGACGGCCTGCCCATCGACGAGGGAAGGCCGCATCCGCGCCTGTGGGGGACGTTCCCCCGGGTGCTCGGCCATTACTGCCGGGATGAAGGGGTGTTCAGCCTGGAGGAAGCCGTCCACCGCATGTCGGGCAAGCCGGCCAGCGTGTTCGGGCTCAAGGACCGGGGCGTGATCCGCAAGGGCGCCTTCGCCGACATGGTGCTGTTCAACCCGAAGACGGTGATCGACCGCGCCACCTTCGATGCCCCGGAAACGCCTGCCGGCGGGATCGAGCGGGTCTACGTGAACGGCGCCCTGGTTTGGCACGATCTGGCCTGGACCGGCGCGCGGCCGGGCCGGCGGGTCGGGCGGCAGGCGGCCTGAGCCGCCTTACGCCGCCGCCGGGGCGGTGCCGCCGGGGTTGGCGCCCGCGTCGGCGTCATCGCGGTCTTTCGCCTTTCCCCACAGGGTTTCGTGGATCGTGTAGGCGACGGTCTGCACCATGGGTTCGATGATGCCCACACCCAGGGCGATGTGCCAGTCGCGGGTCAGGACATAGGCCACCGTCACGGCGACCACCAAGTGCATGACGGAGTAGGTGCCTGTTTTGATCAGTTTGCGTGACATGGGTGGCTCCTTTCAGGGGCTTGCCGGTGTGCCGTTCGACCGGCCTTGTTGAAAGGAATGTAATGCAATTGCGAATTATTATCAATAAATATAGAAATGAATTGTTTCGCTGCCTGTAATCGGAAAAACCGTTCACCGGGCCGGTGCGGACATGAAAAAGGCGGGGCCCGCAGGTCCCGCCTTTCGCATCAACGTATTGAGGGTAATGCCTATTTTCCGAACAGGCCCTTGAGCTTCTCGCCCGCGCCCTCGATGGCCTTGCCGGCCCCGCCGGCTCCCTCGGTCACGCCCTTCACGGCGTCGGAGGCCCCCTTGACGGCGCCTTCCATCATCTTGGCGGCGTTGCCGATCAACTGTTCCGGGTTGATGGACATGATGCCCGCGGTCAGCTTGTCGATCACGGCCTTGGTCACCGCCGCGGGGCTGGAGCCGCCGGAATCCTTGCCGATGTCGGTCAGGGTGATGTCGGGCAGGGGGGCTTCGAGTGACTTGCCGTCGAGGACGCCCGCGTTCAGGTTCACCTTGCCGCCGGTGATGGTCAGTTTTTCGATCACCAGCTTCTGTTCCTCGCCGGTGGCGGCTTCCTTCTTGGCTTCGCCGCCCTTGCCCGCGAATTTCTTGGCATAGGCGTCGACGTTCGCCTTGATGGCGTCGACGTTGGAGGTGCCGCCCGCCTTCTCGTAGGTCACGATGGGGCCCGTGATGGCGATGGACTTGATGACGATCGGGTTCTTGCCGATGGAGTCCTTGTCGATCTGCAGCGAGATCGCGCCCAGTTCGAACGCGCTCGGCGTCTTGAACCCCGTGGGGTTGCCGACGGTCAGGCCCTTCATTCCGCCGGTGCCCTGGAACATGTCCAGGTCCACGGAATTCAGCGTCACCTTGGCCTGGGTGGCATCGCTGCCGATGGATTCCACGGCGCTTTTGATCAGGTCGCCGGCGAACACGAACAGGTAAATCCCGACGGCGACGATGATGGCGATGATCCCGCCCAGGATGTAGACGATTTTATTCATGACGGACTTTCCTTTGATTTAGCCAAGGTCGAACTACCTCAACGCGGCGGCATGGGCCGCTGCGTCCTCCTCCGTGTCCAGGGTATATCTTAGGCGCAAGCGGGGCGGGTGGTCCAAGGCTTATCCCGCCGCGGTCCCGTCAGGTCAGGGCCCCCCGGGCCGTGACCTGCCACAACGCTTCGACCCGGCCGTTGCGCACGCCCACGTACCAGTCATAGAGGTTCACGGTCGGATCGCAGTGGCCGGGGATCAGGCGCACCTTGTCGCCCAATTTAAGGGCCTGGCGGGTCTCGCTCAAATCCAGCCGCCCGTGTTCGTCCGACGGCTTGGAGTAGGTGACGTCTTCCAATTCCGACACCACGGGAAAGCCCTGGTCGTTGCCCAGCGCCTTGTGCCCGGCGTCGATGGTGCAGAAATCCTCGCGGGTTTTCGACATCACGGTGGCCAGCACGAACAGGGAATTCTCGAAGGCCCGGAACGGCTTGCCGTCGGTCATGCGGTTCTGGCCGTAATCGGCGTCCATGAACACGTAGGACCCGCATTGCAGTTCGTTCCAAACCTTTGATTTCGTGTGGAATTCGTAGGTTCCGGTGCCGGCGCCCCCGACCGTGTCGCAGTCCAGACCGGCCTCGGCCAATTGCTCGACCGTCTTCCTGGTCAATACCTGGGCCGCATTGATGGCCATCTTGCGTTCGGCGAAATCGCGGATGTGCTGGGCGGCGCCCTGATAGGCCTGCAATCCGGCAAAGCGCAGGTTGCGCGAGCGGTCGATCTCCTTGGCCAGTTTCACCGCCGCTTCGCCCGGTTCGACCCCGCAGCGCCCGGCGCCGACGTCGATTTCCACCAGCACGTCCAGAATCACGCCGACCTGGCCGGCGGCGGCGTTGAGGTCGGCCACGTTGTCCGCGTCGTCGGCGCAGACCGCGATCTTGGCGTGGCGGGCCAGGGCCGACAGGCGGTTCAGTTTGTGGCGGCCGACAACCTGGTTGGAAATCAGCACGTCGTTGATGCCGGATTGAACCAGGGCCTCGGCCTCCGACACCTTCTGGCAGCACACGCCGACCGCGCCCAGTTCCATCTGCAGGCGCGCGATATGGGCCGACTTGTGGGTCTTCGAATGGGGGCGCAGGCGGACACCGGCTTCCTTGGCGAAGTCCGCCATTTTCTTAAGATTGCGTTCGAAGGCGTCGAGGTCGATCAACAGGGCCGGCGTGTCGATGTCCTCGGCGGCGTCGCCGATGCGCGCAGGTGCGGGTTGCCGCATGGGAAGTCCTCTCCTGGTGTTTGCCCGTTCCGTGGGCGCACATTTGATAGCGCCGGAACGCCATGCGGGCAACGGCCCATTGTTCAGTGGAGGGGTTAGACCAGCCCGATCGCCCCCAGCACGGCGCCGATACCGACCAAGGCCGGGATCGGCACCCGGCCGGACAACAGCAGGGCCAGGGCGCCGGCGGCGACGGCGACGGATGCCCATTCGATGCCGCCGGTCTTTGTGATCAGCACGGACTCACCAAGAAAGACCGCCAGGTTGAAGATCACGCCGACCACGGCCGTGGTGATGCCGGAAAGGGCGCGCCGGGCGCGCTCGTTCTTTTGCAGGGCATCCACGTAGGGGGCGCCCGCGATGATGAAATAAAACGACGGCAGATAGGTGACATAGGTCGTCAGCGCCGCCGCCAGCAGCCCGGCGGCGACCTGCGACAAATGCGCCGCCCCGGCCCCGTTCCAGCCGGCGAAAAAGCCGACGTAGGTATTGACCAGAACCAGCGGCCCCGGCGTGGTTTCCGCCAAGGCCAGGCCGTTCAGCATGTCGCCTGGGGCGATCCAGCCGTGGGTGTTGACCGCCGCCTCGGTGATGTAGGGCAGCACCGCATAGGCGCCGCCGAAGGTGACCAGGGCCGCCGTGGTGAACAGCTTGGCCACGGCCAGGAACGGCGCCGGGCCGGCGATCACCACCAGGGCCGCCACCGGCAGGGCCAGCAGCATCAGGAATATCGCCGTGATCCCCGCCAGCCGCGTCCAGGGGTTGCCCGATGGGCGCTGCATGTGATGGCTGTCGTCCTGGCCCGCGTCGCCGCCATGGCCATGGCCGCCGACCTTGCCGAGGGCCGGGATCAGGGCGCCCAAAACACCGGCGGCCAGGATGATCAGCGGAAAGGGCACATGGGCGAAATACAGGGCCGCGAAGGTCGCCGCCGCCAAGGTCACGGCGGGGATCGAATTGCAGGTCTTCTTGCCGATGCGCCACACGGCGAACACGATGATGCCGATCACGGCGGGCTTGATGCCGTTGAAGATCTTGATGACCCAGGTGTTGTCGCCGTGGGCGGCGGCGATCCAGGCCAGGGCCATCATCAGAATGGCGCCGGGCAGGAAGAACAGGGTGCCGGCGGTGACCGCCCCCCGGATGCCGTGCAGGCGCCAGCCGATATAGGCGGCCAGCTGCTGCGCCTCCGGCCCCGGCAGCAGCATGGAATAGTTGAGGCCGCGCAGGAACGCCTGCTGGTCGATCCAGCGTTTCTTGTCGACGCAGTCGGCCTGCATGATGGCGATCTGGCCCGCCGGGCCGCCGAAGGAAATGAACCCCAGGTGCAGCCAATAGCGCGCGGCCTCGGCAAAGCCGACGGTGGGCGGGGTGTTGGCGGTCGGGGTTTCCGGCTGCGCCGGGGTGCCGGCGGTTTCTGCGTCCATGACAAACCCTTTCGTCAAGCGGCGGCCCGGGACCGATTGGCGCCGGGTCGGGCCTACGTCAGGGCAGAACTTGGACGGGAAACCCGCCTGATGGTTCCGGGCGTCTGCCGTGTGCCCGGGAAGGAAAAATGGTAGCGCGACGCCGGGGGCGGCACCATGCTTATTTCGTCACCTTGGGCGGTTGCTTGCGGGAAAACACCCAGGTCGTGCCGTCGCTCTGTTCCGGCTGAAAGCGATAACCGCCGTCCGTGAATTTTTTAAGACCGTCGGCCGTTTCGATGCGGTTGACGATCATGTGGCGCGCCATCATGCCGCGCGCCTGCTTGGCGAACAGGCCGATCACGCGGGCCTGGCCCTGGTTGATCTCCTTGAACACGGGCGTGATCACGGGGGCCTTCAGGGCCTTGGCGTCGACGGCCTTGAAATATTCGTTGGACGCCAGGTTGACGACCGTCGGGTCCTTGTGGCCATCGACGGCCTTGTCGACGGCGGCGCTCAGGGTGCCGTTCCAGAACTGGTACAGGTTCTCGCCGCCCGGATTGGCGAATTTCAGGCCCATTTCCAGGCGGTAGGGCTGAATCAGGTCGAGCGGCCGCAGCAGGCCGTACAGCCCCGACAGGATGCGCAGGTGGTCCTGGGCGTACTCCAGGTCGGCTTTCGACATCTCGCGGGCCTTCAGGCCGACATAGGTGTCGCCGTTGAACACCATGGCCGCCTGCTTGGCGTTGGTCAGGTCGAAGGGCGGCTTGAAATCCTTGAACCGCTGGAAGTTCTGGTCGGCCAGGGTTTCGCTGATGCCCATCAGGTTGCGCAGGTCCTGGCGCGAGAGCTTGCGCGCCTGGCTGACCAGCTTCTTCGACTTGGCCAGGAAGTCGGGCTGCGTGTGGGCCTGCAGGGTGGGTTCGGTCTCGAAATCCAGCTTTTTGGCGGGGGAAATCAGGGCCAGCATGTCGGGGTGCCTCTGCGCTGTGGGTCGGGCGGGCGGCATGCCGCCGGACGGCGGCTTGGCAAAATTCGATGGGATGACATATAGGGGCTTGTGCCCGTATCGTAAACGGCGAACAAGGAAATGGGAGGGGACATGCTGACCGTCTGGGGCCTCAAGACCTGCGACACCTGCAAGAAGGCGCTGCAATGGCTGGCCGGCGAAGGCATCGCCCATGCGGTGAAGGACGTGCGCGGCGACGGCGTGCCGGCGGCCGAACTGGCGCGCTGGGTCGACGCCGTGGGCTGGGAGGCCCTGGTCAACAAGTCGTCGACCACCTGGCGCGGCCTTGCCGACAGTGACAAGGACGGGCTTGACGCCGCCAAGGCCAAGGCCCTGCTGGCGGCCCATCCGACCCTCATCAAGCGGCCCGTGTTCGTCGCCGGCAAGGACGTGATCGTCGGCTTCCGCGACGCTCAGAAGCAGGCCCTCAAGGCTCAGACGCAAAAGTCTGGGGCCTGATCGGCCGGGCCATGTCCATCGCCCAGCGCCTGGCGCCGTCCGAAAACCTGAGCGATGCCGAGGTCGAAACCGGCCTGAAATGGCTGCTGCACAACGGCATCTGGGCCCAGGGCATGGAAACGCTGGCGCTGGGGCCGATCCTGGTCGCCTACGCCCTTTATTTCGACGCCTCGAACCTGGCCATCGGCCTGCTGGTCGCCCTGCCGAACCTGGGCCAACTGGCCCTGCTGCCCGCCGTCCAGGTGGTCGAGAAGGTGCGCCGGCGGCGCCTGCTTGCCGTCGTCTTCGGCGCGGCCAGCCGGCCCATGTTGTTGGTCATGGCGGCGGCGGTGCTGATCCCGTCGAAAGAGGCGGGCCTGGCCCTGCTGCTTATCGGGCTCACGCTTCGCTACAGTCTCGGCGCCTTCGTCGGCTGTTCGTTCAATTCCTGGATCCGCGATCTGGTGCCGGAAAGCCGCATGGGGGCGGTGTTCGCCAACCGCCTGATGTGGATGACCGGAATCGGCATGGTGGTCAGCCTGCTGGCCGGGCTGTTCGTCGACGAATGGAGCCGCCTGGTGCCGCACCGGGAGGCCTACGGCTATGCCATTCTTCTGCTTCTTGCGTTCCTGGCCGGCTGCGCCAGCGTCTATTGCATGTGCCGAATTCCCGAACCGGCCATGCCGCCGGCGGAACGCCACCTGCCTTTGACGGAGCGTCTGGCCGAACCCTTGAAGGACGTCAATTTCCGCAATCTGGTGATTTTCCTGGGATCCTGGAACTTCGCCATTAATCTCGCCGCGCCCTTCTTCACGGTCTACCTGTACAAGCGCCTGGGCCTCAGCGTCACCATGGTCACGGCGCTGCTGATCGTCAGCCAGGCTGCCAACATCGCCGTGCTGAAGGCCTGGGGGCGGATCGCCGATAGGGTGTCCAACAAGGGCGTGTTGACCGTCGCGGCGCCTCTGTTCGTGCTGTCGATCTTCCTGTGGACCTTCACCACCCTGCCGGAAAAGCATGTGCTGACCTTGCCGTTGCTGGTCGTCATTCATGTCCTGACCGGCATCTCGACCGCCGGGGTGACGCTGGCGTCGGGCAACATCAGTTTGAAGTTGGCCCCCCGCGGCGCGGCGGCCAGCTACCTCTCCGTCGCGTCCCTGATCTCCGCAATCTGCGCCGGCACGGCGCCGATCATCGGCGGCCTGTTCGCCGACTGGTTCACGGACCGGGAACTGACCCTGATCCTGCGCTGGACAGAGCCGGAAACCCGCCATGTGTTCCAGGCCATCAACCTGCGCCATTGGGATTTCTTCTTCGGTCTGGCGGCGATTTTGGGTTTCCTCTCGCTCAACCGCCTGCGTCAGGTTAAGGAAGTCGGTGAGGTCGAGGAGGACATCGTCTTGGAAGAAATCATGGCCACCGCCCGCCAGGGCATGCGCAACCTGACCTCCGTCGCCGGGTTGCGGTCGGCGGCCACATATCCGGTGGAACTCCTGTTCCGCAAGGCGCGCTTCAGCCGGCGTAAGTCCGGTGACGCGCCGCCCCCGTCCTTCACCGCCGACGGACCGATGCCCTGACATGATCACCGATCCCCTGTTCTACCTCCTGGCCGTGCCGGCGGCCCTGATCGCGGGCATTTCCAAGGGCGGGTTCGGCTCCGGCCTGGCGCTGATCGCCGTGCCCATGATGTCGCTGGTCGTGCCCGTGCCCATGGCGGCGGCGATCATGCTGCCGGTGCTGATGTCCATCGACTTCATCAACATCTGGGTCTACCGCAAGGACTTCAGCCGCCCCGACCTCAAGGTCCTGTTGCCGGGGGCGGTTCTGGGCACGGCGGCCGGCTGGGCCGGGTTCCAGTTCATGACCGAGGAAGGCACCCGCCTGATGGTCGGCCTGATCGCCATCGTCTTCACCCTCGACCACTGGCTGCCGCTCAGGCCCAAGCCCGACGGCGCCCGCCCGCCGGGTCTGCGCGGCGTGTTCTGGGGCATGTGCGGCGGCTTCACCAGCTTCTTCGCCCATGCGGGGGCCCCGCCGGTGCAGGTCTACCTGCTGCCGCGCGGCCTGGCCAAACGGCCCTTCGTCGGCACCTTCGCCATCTTCTTCTGGGCCGTGAACCTGATGAAGTTCCCGGCCTATTGGGAACTGGGCCAGTTCACGCCGGAGGTTCTCTGGACCGCGCTGGTCCTGGTGCCCCTGGTGCCCGTCGGCATCCGCATCGGCCTGTGGGGCCAGAACCGCCTGTCGGACAAGGTGTTCTTCGGCGTCTGCTACGTGCTGCTGTTCTTCACCGGCATCAAGCTGACCTGGGACGGCCTGCGGCCGTTGATCGGCTAGGCCGGGTTGGGCACCCAGTTGTGGGTTTCCGCCGCCGCGTGGCGGGCCCAGGCGAACAGCGCGTCATAGACCGCCATGCCGGCGTCGAGCATGGCCAGGTCGTCGTCCTCGTACAGCGCCGACAGGCCCAGGGACGCCGCCAGCAGTCCCGCGCATTCCGGCGCCAGGTCGAGTTTACCGGTATCCGCGCCGCGGACGATGTCCGCCAAGCGGTCCAGGGCCGGGTCCTTGATCCCCGACCAGGCGACGAAGGCGTCGAAGCTGCAGTTCGCGCCGACATGACTGAAATCCACGTCGGGGATGTCATAGGGAATGCCGCCGGTTTCTTTCGCCACGTCGGACACGAACTCCTTGCCGACGTAATGAAACACGGCGTCCGGGTCGATGAAGCGGCGGATGAACCAGGGGCAGGCGATGCGATCGATCTTGGGCCGCTCGCGGGTGACCCAGATGCTGGGCCGGTCTTCGGGCACGAGGCCACGTTTGACGGTGACGCCGCCCGCGTCGGCGAAATGCTCGATCCCGCCGTCCAGGTAGTAGGAGTCGACGCCGAGCGCTCGCAGGGTCGCGGCGGCGCTCTGGCTGATGGCATGGCCGTGCACGCAATAGACGACGACGGAGCATTCTTCCGGCAAGTCTTCGGCCCAGTCGGCGGCCGCCGCATGGTCGCGCCACATCGCCGTGGCGATCATGGCATCGGCCTTGTCGAAGGCGGCGCGGCGGCGCACGTCGACGATGACGGGGCAGGTGTCCGTGGCGATCAGGCGGTTCAGGTCGTCGGCGGAAACGGCATTGGCGGACAGGGGCAGGGCGGAGGCAACCATGGCTCAAACCTCTCTTGCATCAGAGGGCCGAGCAGTGCTTGGGCGGACCGCCGCCTTGAACGTCACCGGGGGACTGCGGGGCCCCGGCGGAACGGAAAGCTTATACGCCCGTTCGCGGACCGGGACAACGGGGCATCAGCGAAAATACCGCCCCGGCGATACGCCCAGCGCCTTCTTGAACATGGCGATGAAGGCGGACGGGCTGTCGTAGCCGAGGTCCAGCGCCGTCGCCGTCACCGGCTGTCCGGCGGCGAGCAGTTCCAGGGCCTTGAGCAGCCTTGCCTGCTGCCGCCAGGCGCCGAAGGTCATGCCCGTATCCTTGACGAACAGGCGCGCCAGGGTGCGGGCACTGGCCCCCGCCGATTTGGCCAGGGCGTCGAGCCCGGCGTCCAGCGCCGGGTCATCGGTCAACGCCTCGGCGATGCGTTTCAGACGCGCGTCCTCGGGCCAGGGCAGGTGCAGGGGGGCCTGGTCCAGGACCTTCAGCTGGTCGAGGATCACCGCCATCAGCCGCCCGGCCGGGCCGTCCGCGTCGTATTCGGCGGGCACGTCGACGGCGGCGCGGATCAGTTCGCGCAGCAGCGGCGACACGGTGACGACGCTGCATGCCCGGGGCAGTCCGCCGGCGGCTTCCGGGCTGACCCACAGGCTGCGCATCTTGACGTCCGTCGGAAAATCGACCCGGTGCGCCATGCCGCCCGGCACCCAGACGGCGCGTTCCGGCGGCACGACCCACACACCGGCCTCGGTCGTCACGGCCATGACGCCGGAAATGCCGTAGACCAGTTGCGCCCGGGGGTGGGAATGCCAGCGCGTCGCCTGCCCCGCCGGATAGTCCGTCGCGGCGGCGACCACGGGGCGCGGCACGGCCTGCAGTGCCTGCACGCGCGCGACGTTGTCCTGATGGGTCTGTTCGCGAAGGGGGCCGTCCATGGGAGATCTCGTTTGTCCGTTTCGCGATATAAATTGACAGAATACGGAAAGACTGTCGATGAGACTTTGGGGCACAAGGATAGACGGCCCAATTCTTAGTGTTCTCCCGGGCCGCCTTACCCACTCTATGAGGCCAAGACCGAAAATGGACTATTTCGACCGACGCGGTGTCCAGTTCCTGTTCCTGAACCTGGGCCACCTTTATGACCACCTGTTCATGCTGCTTTACGCAACGGCTGTTGTCGCCATGGCCAAGGACCCGGCGTTCCAGGGCTCCTACGGCTTTCTTCTGGCGCTTTCGACGGCGAGCTTCATCGCCTTCGGCGCCGGCTCGATCCCGGCGGGCTGGCTCGGCGACAAATGGTCCAAGCATGGCATGCTCACGGTGTTCTTCATCGGTATCGGCACGGCCTCCATCTTGACCGGCCTCGCCACGGGGCCTTACGCCGTGGCGGCCGGCCTTTTGGCCATCGGCGTGTTCGCCGCCATCTACCATCCCGTGGGCATCGCCATGGTCGCGGAAAACGCCAAGACCCTGGGCAAGGAACTGGGCATCAACGGCGTGTTCGGCAACCTGGGCGTGGCCATGGCCGCGATCGTCGCCGGCACCCTGACCGACGTCATCAACTGGCGCGCCGCCTTCATCGTGCCGGGCGTTATCTCCATCGCCACCGGCATCGCCTACATGATTTTCGCGCGTAACGCGCCGGAGCCCCACGCGCTGGCCAAGAAGGACAAGTTCATCGGCGCCTCGCGCAGCGAAATCCGCCGCGCCATCGCCGTGGTGCTGTTGGCCTCGGCCCCCGGCATGCTGATCTTCAACGCGACGACCAACGCCCTGCCCAAGGTGTTCGACGAACGCCTGGGCGATCTCGCATCCAACCTGTCCCAGGTCGGCATGTGGACCTTCGTCGTGTTCGTGGTCGCGTCGTCGGCCCAGGTCATGATGGGCATGATGCTGGACAAGTACCGGCTGAAGCCGATTTACCTGACCGCCATCTTCCTTCAGGCGCCGGCTGTGTTCTTCGTCGCCTTCGCCCATCATGTCGGTATGCTGGGCAGTGCCGCGGCCATGATGTTCGTGGTGTTCTCGATCATTCCGATCCACGACACCATCATCGCGCGGTTCACCAACAAGGAATACCGTTCGCGGGTGTTCGCGCTCAAGTATCTGGTCGGGCTCTGCGTCGGTGCTGCGGCCCTGCCCATGGTCGGCTGGCTGCACACCAACATGGGCGGGTTCGAAACCGTGTTCCTGGTGCTGGCGGCCCTCGCCGTGTTCGAGGCCGCGGTTGCCCTGTTCCTGCCGTCGCGTGACCATCTGACCAAGACGGAACCAGCAGCTCAGCCCGCGGAATGACCCCACACATACCGTAGGCGCGGAGCGGCCCCATGCAAGATGCATGGGGCCGTTTCGCTGTCTGGGTATCTGTTTCCCGGAAAACCTAGAACCGGCCTGCCGCGCGCGTCCGGCGCAGGGCCTCGGCGACGCAGCGGCTGTCGGCGAGACCCTGGTGCATGGCGCCGGGCGGGGTGAAGCCCATGAGCCCCGGCAGGTCCGAACTGTTCGGTGTCTTATCCGTGCCGAGGACCGCCTTCACCGCGGGGCACACGTTGTCGCATCGGTGCCGGGCGAGCGGATTGGCCATGCCATATAGCTGACAGTTGGTGATGATGTGGGACATCTCGTCGCCGAAGCCGTAGATGCCGGTCGCCGGGGCGGCGAAATCGGCGAAGGCGGCCAGGGCGTCCTTCAGGTCCATGCCGTCGCGGTTCAGGCGATCCTGGGTGATGCCCGTGAGGTCGGTGAAATAGCGATCTAGGGTCGGATTGATGCGCGGGCGGACGAGAAGCTCAAATGCGCCCAGTTCCTCCAGGGCGGGCGTGTCGGCCAGCCTGACCGCGCCGATCTGCACGATCTCCATCTCCTCGCCGACGCCGGTCCAATTACGCTGCCTGGACCCGTCCCAGGCGGTCCATTCCAGGTCCATGACGATCAGCGCCAGGTCGTCGCCCTTCATCCCTCGGTATCCTCCGTGCGCGCCGCGCGGATCAGGCGGTCGTTGATGGCGCGGCCCAATCCCCGCTCGGGAATGGGCATGACGGCGATGGCAGGGGCGGGCCCGCCGTCTAGGTCGTGCAGCATGGCGAACAGGTTGGCGGCCGCCTCGGTGGTGTCGCCCGAGGGGCTCAGGTTCATCGTTCCCGCAGGCGCGTCCGGGCCGAAGCCGAGCAAGGCCTCGCCCGGCTCGGCCTGGCGCGCATTCAGGCGCAGCCGCTTCGACGGCGCGTAGTGGCGGGCCAGCATGCCCGGCGAACGGGGGCCGCCGGGGCCGATTTCATGGGCTTCGGCGGTGGGGCCGCAGATGGCCTCGATATCTTCCCGGGTCAGGCCGCCGGGGCGCAGGATCACGGCCTGCGCGCCGGTGGCGTCGACGACGGTGGATTCCAGGCCCACGGGGCAGGCGCCGCCGTCCAGGATGATTTCGGGCCCACCCCGGCCCGGGCCGGGCAGGGAGGCGGCGACATGGGCGGCCCGGGTCGGGCTCATATGGCCCGAGCGGTTGGCGCTGGGTGCCGCGATGGGCAGGCCGCCCGCCCGCAGAAGGGCTTGGCCCACGGGATGATCAGGGGCGCGGATGGCCACCGTGTCGAGCCCCGCCGAGACCAGCCTGGACAGCCTGCAATCCGCCCGCCGGGGTAGGACGACGGTCAGCGGCCCCGGCCAGAAGGCATCCATCAACATGCGGCCAAGTGCCGTGATCTCGGCATAGCCAGCGGCGGCATCAGCATCGGCCACATGCACGATCAGGGGGTTGAACTCGGGCCGGTCCTTGGCGGCGTAGATGGCGGCGCAGGCGGCATCGTTGGTCGCGTCGGCGCCCAGGCCGTAGACCGTTTCCGTGGGGAAAGCGACCAGCCCGCCCGCCTTCAGCACCTGGGCCGCGCGGGCGATGGCGGCGGGGTCGGCCGCGTCGGCGATCGGGGAGGGCGGGACGGTGCTATCCGTCAAGGCCGATCCCCCTGCCGACCGCGATGAAGTGGGGATTGTCGAGGCCCTGCTTGCCGTAGGTCAGGGGCCTGCCGTCCGTGGTCAGCACGTCGCCGCCGGCAAAGCGCAGCACCGCATGGCCCGCCGCCGTGTCCCATTCCATGGTCCGCCCGAAGCGGGGATAGATGTCCGCCGCCCCTTCGGCGACGCGGCAGAACTTCAGGGAACTGCCGGCGCCGATGCGTTCGGCCACGGTATAGCGTTCCAGGAACGCATCCGCTTCCTCGGCCCCGTGGGAGCGGCTGACCACGGCGGTCAGGCCCTCGGCCGGGGCGGCGCGCGACGCGATGGGGGCAAGCGGGCCGCCGCCGGTCTGCTTGAACGCCCCCGGCACGCCGGCCACGAAGGTTTCGTTCAGCACGGGCAGATGCACCACGCCGAGGACAGGTATGCCGTTCTCGATCAGCGCGATGTTGACCGTGAACTCACCGTTGCGCTTGATGAATTCCTTGGTCCCGTCGAGCGGATCGACCAGCCAGAACACGGGGCCGCCGGGCTGTTTCAGGCCCTCGGCCTCGGCCGCTTCCTCGCCGATGATGGGGTAATCGGTGGATATCTCGTCGCGGATCGCCCGGGTGATCAGGGCTTCGGCCAGTTGGTCGGCCTGCGTGACCGGCGAGTTGTCGCCCTTGGTCTCGACCTCGAAATCGGTTTCGTAAACGGTCAGGATCTGCGCGCCTGCGCGCCGGGCGATGTCCGCCACTTGTTCCAGCAGGGTCAGGTCGATGGTCAGCATGTCCGGCGCGCCCGGTCGTGGAAAATAGGGCGCTTGGCCCCGTTCCGGTTTGTCGCCCGTGCACCGCGTGGAGTCAACCGACGGCGGCGCAGGCTATGCCGGTTGGGCGCGCCACAGCGGCGGATCGGCGGGCAGATCGGCCGATTGGGCCTCCTCGGCGACGAATCGCCGGGCCTGGAACGCGGCCGACCAATGGTCCGCCGCCATGCCGGCCTTGCGCTTCAGATGGTCCAGGAACGCCCGCTTGTCGGGCAACTGGTCCCACACGGACGGCAGGAACAGGGCGCGCTTGCCGCCGTCGGCGATGACCAGCCCGTCGACGCCGGGGCGCAGCTGGGCCAGCAGGTCCGCCTCGTCGCGCACGGTCATGGGCGCCTGGGGGCTGAGCACGGAAATGGACAGGGTGATGTCGGGCAGTTCCGCCGCCGCCAATTTGGGAAAGCGCGGGTCGCGGGACGCGGCGGCATGGGCGTTGACGGCGACGTCGGTGATCAGCGGTCGATGCGCCTCGGGCGAGCCGATGCAGCCGCGCAACTGTCCGTTTTTCTTCAGCGTCACGAAGCAGGCGCCGGGCGCGGCGAGATCGGCGGGGGCGGTGGTCACGTCCGGCGTCAGGGGCTGGCCCGTCTCCAGGCCATATTCGATGGAGGATGCAGCAAGGCGCAGCAGGTCCGTCCCATGGCGGACGAGCAGCGCCCTGGTCTGGGCCGCGAAATCCGTTTCGTCTTCTTGGGCTGCGGCCGCGGGGTTTTCCAGGAACAGCCAGGACCCGTAACCGACGACCCGGTCGCGCGGCCCGGCCGTATCGCCGGAATTGCGCAGGTCCACGGTCTCGACCGTCATGCCCTTCGCCTTGGCCAGTTTCAGCAGACCGCCGAGCGGAAAGCGGCCGCAGGCGCCGTGGCTGGATATCCGGTCCGGCGCCAGGGCCTCGATGGCCTGGCAGGTGCGCTGGTCAATCTCCCTGGCGCTGTCGTAATCGAGATAATGGCTCAGGTCCGAGGACACGACGATCAGCGTCTCCGGCCCACCCCAGAGTTTGTCCAGCACCGCCGCGATCTGATCGGGTGTGGCCTGGCCGACGACCAGGGGCAGGACCTTGAAATCGTCGAGCACGGACATCAGGAACGGCAGATGCACTTCTAGGGAATGTTCCTGGGCGTGGGTTTCGTCGAAGGTCTGGACCTGCGGCAGATCCGATATAAGGGCCGCCGCCTCCTTGTCGATCTCGACCGGGCCCAAGGGGGTGTCGAAGGCGTCGGCCCCCGACAGCGCCAGGCCGTTCACCGCGACCCGGTGGCAGGGGCCCAGCAGGATGACCCGTTTGATGCGCCCGTGCGCCGGCTTGATCCGGGCATAGGCGCTGGCCGCCACGGCCCCGGAATAGACATAGCCGGCATGGGGGGCCACGACCGCCTTGGGCACGGGGCCGACGGTGATCCTGGCGTCGTCCCAGCAGCGGGCGAGCAGGGCGTCCAGGTCCTGGGGCCGGTCGGGATAGAACGATCCCGCGACGGCGGTGGGGCGGATGGTGCTCATTGGCGCTGCCTGCGTTGCATGACTCCGTGATAATATAGCCTCAACAAGGGACGTTCCAATATTGATGCGTGGAAACCCATGACCGCCGCCGCACCCACTCCGGAAACCTTCCCCGGCGCCTTTCCCGGCCGCTATTGGCACAAGTTGGACGACGGGCGCATTCAATGCGACGTCTGTCCCCGGTTCTGCAAGCTGCGGGCGGGGCAGCGGGGGCTGTGTTTCGTGCGGGCAAGCGACGGCGAGCAGGTGATGTTGACGACCTATGGGCGCTCAAGCGGGTTCTGCATCGATCCCATCGAGAAGAAGCCGTTGAACCACTTCTATCCCGGCACGCCGATCCTCAGCTTCGGCACGGCGGGCTGCAATCTGACCTGTAAATTCTGCCAGAACCACGACATCTCGAAATCCCGGGAGTTCGACAAGCTGCAATCCCTGGCCACGCCCGCGATGATCGCCGAGGCGGCGGTCAAGAGCGGCTGCACCTCCGTCGCCTATACCTACAACGACCCGGTGATCTTCCTGGAATACGCCGTCGACACGGCCAAGGAATGCCGCAAGCGGGGCATCAAGAACGTGGCCGTCACGGCGGGCTACATCACGCCGGAGGCGCGGCCCGAATTCTTCGAGTACATGGACGCGGCCAATGTCGACCTCAAGGCCTTCACGCCGGAATTCTACAAGGACCTGTGCAGCGCCGATCTGGAGCGGGTGAAGGAAACCCTGGTCTACATCAAGCACGAGACCGATTGCTGGCTGGAGATCACCGATCTGGTTATTCCGGGGCACAACGACGGCGAAGCCGAAATCGACGCCATGACCAAGTGGATCGTGGATGCCCTGGGCCCCGATGTGCCGGTCCATTTCACGGCCTTCCATCCCGATTGGAAGATGCTGGACGTGCCCCACACGCCGCCCGCGACCCTGGTCCGCGCCCGCGAGATCGCCCTGCAGAACGGCGTCCGCTACGCCTACACCGGCAACGTCCACGACAAGACCAACCAGTCGACCTATTGCCACGCCTGCGGCGGGGTTCTGATCGGGCGCGACTGGTACGAGCTGTCCGAATTCAACATCACGACCGAGGGCAACTATCCCGGCAACTGCGCCGCCTGCGGCGCGGAAATTCCCGGCCGTTTCGACGGTCCGGCGGGGGACTGGGGACGCAAGCGGGTGCCGTTACGGTTTCAAGGGGATAAGGCGGTTTAGGGGGCTTGCGCCGCCGGGATGATTGTATACAATCCGCCGTTCACGGATTTCATTCAGGGAGAGGACCCCGATCATGGCCCCCGACGCTTCCGCCGCCTACGATGCCAACCGTCCCGCCGACATCAGCCCCGAGGAATGGGACGTCCGGGTCAACCTGGCCGCCGCCTATCGCCTGGTCGATCTGTTCGGCTGGTCGGACCTGCTGGGCACGCATCTGTCGGCGCGGGTGCCGGGACCGGACGAGCATTTCCTGATCAACCCCTTCGGCGTGCTGTTCGAGGAAATGACCGCCTCGGCCCTGATCAAGGTCGACGAGCACGGCACCTGCCTGACCAATTCCGAATACAGCATCAACCCGGCGGCCTTCGTCATCCATTCCGCCGTGCATCTGGCCGTGCCGGAACTGAGCTGCGTCATGCATACCCACACCCGGGACGGCGTCGGCGTCGCCTGCCAGGAAGACGGCATCCTGCCGATCTCGCAGCAGGCGCTGTCGATCTATGCCCATACGGCCTATCACGAATACGAAGGCCTGGCCTTCGACCTGACGGAACGCGAACGTCTGGTTTCCGACCTGGGTGACAACCGGGTCATGGTGCTGCGCAACCATGGCCTGCTGACCGTCGGCAAGACCATCGGCGAAGCCTTCATGTGGATGTACCGGGCGGAGCGCGCCTGCCGCTATCAGCTGTCGTTCCAGCAGTCGGGCGCCAAGCTGACGCCGATCCCGCAGGAAGTCATCGACAAGACCGTGGAGCAGGGCAAGATCGCCAACTCGCCGAACGGCCACCGTCCCATCGGCCAGAAGGAATGGCCGGCTCTGCTGCGCAAGCTGGACCGCGCCAACCCCGGCTACGACGCCTGATCCGCGAAATTCCACGCTGCATCCGGCAGAATCCCCTTCACCATAAGGGGCCTGGAACCCTATATAGTGGGACCCATCCATTCGGCGCGGGCGATTCCGCCTGCGCGTCTTACGCCGCCGCGCGGCCGGACCCGATGTCGGGGACGCGCGCGGCGCCCCACACGAATAGTCCCAAGGACAGATAGATGAAAATCACCTTCGCCAATCCCGCACTTCCCGCCCAGGGCGTCGTCGTCGTGACCGCCGCCGAGGACGCCAAATTGTCGAAAAGCGCTGCCGCCCTCGACGCCAAGCTGGGGGGTGCGATCACCCGCGCCGCCAAGGCCGCCAAGTTCAAGGGCAAGGCGGGGGAAAGCCTCGACCTGATGGCGCCGGACGCCAAGTTCGACCGCATCGTCGTGGTCGGCCTAGGCAAGCCGGGCGAGTTGAAGGACCTGGGCCTGCAGGACGCGGGCGGGCGCATCTACGCCATGCTGTCCGGACAGGGCGCCGCCGCCACGGTGGTCCTGGACGCCGTCGAGGGTGCGGACATCGCCGCCGCCGACATGGCCGCCAATCTGGGCTTCGGCGCTCTGCTGCGGTCCTACCGGTTCGATAAGTACCGGACCAAGGAGCCCAAGGAAAAGAAACCGGTGCTCAAGGCGATCAAGGTCCTGTGCCCGACCTCGGCCAAGGCCAAGACCGTCTTCGCCGACATGGAAAAGGTCGCCGAGGGCGTGTTCTTCACCCGCGACCTGGTGTCGGAGCCGCCGAACGTGCTGTACCCGGCGACCCTGGCCAAGGAAGCGCAGGCCCTGAAGAAGCTGGGCGTCAAGGTCACGGTGCTGGGTGAAAAGGAAATGGCCAAGCTGGGCATGGGTGCGCTTCTCGGCGTCGGCCAGGGCAGCATCCGCGAAAGCAAGATGGTCATCATGGAATGGACCGGCGTCGCCAAATCCAAGGCCGCCAAGGCGCAGCAGCCCGTGGCCTTCGTCGGCAAGGGCGTGACCTTCGACACCGGCGGGATTTCCCTGAAGCCCGCCGCCGGCATGGAAGACATGAAGTGGGACATGGGCGGCTCTGGCGTCGTCATCGGCCTGATGAAGGCGTTGGCCGGCCGCAAGGCCAAGGTCAACGCCATCGGCGTGGTCGGCCTGGTGGAAAACATGCCGGGCGGCAACGCCCAGCGCCCGTCGGACATCGTCAAATCCATGTCGGGCCAGACCATCGAGGTCCTGAACACCGACGCCGAGGGCCGCCTCGTCCTCGCCGATGCGCTGTGGTACACGCAGACCAAATACAAGCCCAAGTTCGTGGTCGATCTGGCGACCCTGACGGGGGCGATCATCGTGGCGCTCGGCAACGAACGCGCCGGCATGTACGCCAACGACGACGCGCTGGCCGATCAGATCTTCCAGGCCGGCGAGGCCGTGGACGAGCTGGTCTGGCGCATGCCGTTGGGCAAGGCCTATGACGAGCTGATCAATTCCGACGCCGCCGACATGCAGAACATCGGCGGGCGCTGGGGCGGGTCGATCACCGCGGCCCAGTTCCTGCAGCGCTTCATCAAGGACGGCACGCCCTGGGTCCACCTGGACATCGCCGGCACGACCTGGTCGAAGAAGGCCAAGCCCGTGGTGCCCAAGGGCGGCACCGGCTACGGCGTGCGCCTGCTGGACCGTTTGGTCGCCGACCATTACGAAACGAAATGAGACAAACCAAACCCGTCATTCCCGCGTAGGCGGGAATCCAGTCCACCTGGCCCCCCGCGTTCGCGGGGGTGACGATGAGGGAGGGAGCGACACAGGCGATGACCGATATTTCCTTCTATCACCTGGAACGCTCGCCGCTTGAACAGGCCCTGCCCAAGCTGTTGGAAAAGACCCTCGCCGCCGGCAAGCGGGCGCTGGTGCTCGCCGGGTCGGAGGAGCGGGTCGAAAGCCTGGCGCAGATGCTCTGGACCTACGATCCCGGTTCCTGGCTACCCCACGGCACGCCGAAGGACGGCAATCCGGAGGACCAGCCGGTGTGGCTGTCGACCGATCCGGAAACCCCCAACCACGCGACCTTCCTGTTCCTGACCGACGGGGCGACGTCGGAATGGGTCGACGCCTATGAGCGCTGTTTCGAGCTGTTCGACGGCCGTGACCCGGACGCCGTGCAGGCCGCCCGCGACCGCTGGAAGGCCTACAAGGCCGCCGGCCACGACCTGACCTACTTGCAGCAGACGGCCCAGGGCGGCTGGGAGAAAAAGGCCTGACCATCAACTGTACCCGACCGCCCATAGAAGGCGGCGGCGACAACAACAAACGACTGACGGAGGATACACATGACCAATCCGCGCTGGGTCAATCGGCCTGAGGGCTCGAACTGGGGCGATTTCGGGCCCGACGATGAAAAGGGCCGCATGAATCTGCTGACGCCCGAGGTCGTGATGAAGGGCGTTGCCGAGGTCAAGGAGGGCCTGACCTTTTGCCTCTCCATGCCGCTCGACATGCCCGGCGGCAATTCCGTCAATCCGAAGCGCCATCCCCCCGTGATGCATCCGACCAAGCAGGACGGCGCTGCCTATTACAACTTCATCTGGAACGAACATTCCCTGCCGGGGTCGACCGACGTCAGCGCCGACGATCTGGTTGTCTTGCACACTCAGTATTCGACGCAGTGGGATTCACTGGCCCACTTCGGGCAGTTGTTCGACGCCGACGGGGATGGGCTGGCCGAGCCCTGCTACTACAACGGCTGGCGCGCCGGCACCGACGTCGCCGATCCGGACGTGCACAACCACGTCAAGACCGACCGCCTGGGCATCGAGAACATGGCGGAAAGCTGTGTTCAGGGCCGGGGCGTGCTGGTCGACCTGCACGGCCATTACGGCAACGAGCGCGTCGCCGTGAACCACGCCATGCTGATGGAGGTGATGGACAAGGACGGCGTGACGGTGGAGGAGGGCGACATGGTCCTGCTGCACACCGGCTGGGACGAGATGATCCTGTCCATGGCCGGCAACCCCGACGCCAAAAAGCTGCATGCCAGTTGCCCCGTGCTCGACGGCTGGGACGACAAGCTTTTGCAATGGATCACCGACAGCGGGCTGACGATCCTGGTGTCCGACAACATGGCCGTGGAGAACACGAATTATCCGGGTCATCCCGAGGACGACCACTGCCGCCTGCCGATCCACCGTCACTGCCTGTTCAAGATCGGCGTGCATCTGGGTGAGATCTGGTATCTGGCGGAACTGAAAAAGGCGCTGAAGGAACGGGGACGCTCGCGCTTCCTATTGACTGCCCCGCCCCTGCGCCTGCCGGGCAGCGTCGGCTCGCCCGCGACCCCCGTCGCGACGATCTGACGGACGGACGGCGATGACCGAGAACACGCCCAAGACCGGCCCGACGCGTCTGGACGCCAACAAGGTCGATATGTCCCAGTTCGGCCTGCACAAGAAGGACTATCAGCCCGACGCCAAGGGGCCGCTGCACGGCGTGCGCGTGGTCGACATGTCGCGCCTGGTCTGCGGCAACCTGCTGACCTTCAACCTGGGCGACATGGGGGCCGAGGTCATCAAGATCGAGCCGGCGGGCAAGGGCGATCCCCTGCGCGCCTGGGGCGACGGCGGGATCGAGGCGCAATGGAAGGTCTATGCCCGCAACAAGAAAAGCATGGCCCTCGACCTGCGCGATCCCCAGGCCATCGCCATCGTCAAGAAGCTGGCCACGGGCGCGCAGATCCTGGTCGAGGGCTTCCGCCCCGGGCGGCTGGAGGAAATGGACCTGGCGCCGGAAACGCTCTGGGCGATCAACCCCAAGCTGGTGATCGTGCGCATCTCGGGCTATGGCCAGTCGGGGCCGTATAAGGAACGCCCCGGGTTCGGCTCCGTCGTCGAAAGCATGTCGGGCTTCGCGTCCCGCAATGGCTTCGGCGACCGGGAGCCGGTGCTGCCGCCCTTCGCCCTGGCCGATTCCGTGGCCGGGCTGCAGGGCGCCTTCGCCACGGTGGTGGCGCTGCGCGCCGCCGAGCAGGACGGCGGCAAGGGACAGGTCGTCGACCTGGCCCTGCTGGAGCCGCTGTACGCCATCATGGGACCGGAAGCCCTGGTCTATCAGCTGACCGGGCGCAGCCGCCCGCGCACGGGGTCGTCCTCGACCACCGCCTCGCCGCGCAACGTGTACGAGACCTCGGACGGCAAGTTCATCGGCATGTCGGCGTCGATCCAGACCATGGCCGAGCGGGTGTTCCGCATGATCGGCCGGGAAGACCTGATCACGCAGGAGGGCTTCCGCACCAACATGGAGCGCGTGAAGAACCGCGAGGAAGTGGACCGCATCGTCGGCGCCTGGATCAAGACCAAGACCCTGGCCGACGTCGCCAGGACGTTCGAGGAACAGAGCATCACCGCCTCGCCGATTTACGAGCAGGACGACATCCTGCGCGACGAACACTTTCGCGAGCGCGAGGTGATCATTGAGTTGCCCGACGACCAATTGGGCACCGTGCCCATGCAGAACGTCAGCCCGCGCCTGTCGGAAACGCCGGGCGTGATCCGCAGCCCCGCACCGCTTCGGGGGCAGCATTCCGTGGCGCTGCTTGAGGAACTGGGGTTCAGCGCGGCCGAGATTGAAAATCTGAAAGAAAAGGGAGTGGTCGAAGGATGACCGATAAAAATACCACCGGTGCGGAACGGCCCATCGTCTGGCGTTCGCTGCTTTACGTTCCCACCAACAACGAAAAATTCGTCGCCAAGGCCCATACCCGGGGCGCCGACGGCATCATCCTGGACCTGGAAGACAGCGTCCCCGAACAGGAACGTCAGCGCGCCCGCGACATGCTGCCCGATGCGGTCAAGTCGGTGACGCAATCGGGCGCCGATCCCATCGTGCGCATCAACCGGCCGATCCGCCACATGGTCAAGGACGTGGAGGCGGCGGTGAAGGCCGGTGCCCGCGCCCTGTTCGTGACCAAGGTCGATGGTGCGGGGCACCTGAAGCTGGTGGCCGAGCTGGTCGGCGAGGTCGAGCGCGAGGCCGGCCGGCCCCAGGGGTCGGTCAAGCTGGCCGCCATGGTCGAGACGGCGGACGCCTATTTCCGCGCCCATGCCATCGCCCGCGCGTCGTCCCGCCTGATCGGCATGAACCTGGGCGGCGAGGATTTCGCCATGGAAATGGGCATGGTGCCGGATACGGAAACCCTGCTGGTGCCCAAGCAGACGGTGATGATCGCGGCCAAGGCGGCGGGTCTGATGGCCATGGGCTTCATCGGCACGGTCGCCGATTACAACGACACCGAAGGCTTCCGCGCCGCCGTGCGCAAGTCGGTCAAGTTCGGCTTCGACTGCGCCAGCGTCATCCATCCCTCGGGCGTGGCGATCTTGAACGAGGAATTCACCCCCTCGGCGGAAGCGGTCGACCATGCCCGCCGCGTGATCGATGCCTATGCCGAGGCGCAGAAGGCGGGCAAGGGGGCGATCACCGTCGACGGCAAGATGATCGACGTGCCGATCGTGATCCGCGCGGAGAAGCTGTTGGCGCGTTACGAGGCGATCCGCGCCCGCGCCGGAAACTGACGATCTGCCGGGGCGGGGAGGGCTGCCTACAGCATCCCCGCCGCGGCGGTCGCGACCTGATTGCCGCCGCGCCAGATCATTTCCACCGCCACATAGGCGACGACGATCAGCCCGGCGTAGGCCAGCCACTTGTGCTTTTCCAGCAGCGACGCCACCCAGTTGGCGGCGAAGGCCATCAGCAGGATCGACAGCACCAGACCGAACACCAGCATGCCCGGCGCGTCGTGGGCGGCGCCGGCCACGGCCAGCACGTTGTCCAGCGACATGGTGACGTCGGCGATGATGATCGAGGTTATGGCGCTGCGCAGGGTCTTGCCCTCGCCGGTTCCCTCGGCCTCCGGGTCCGGCATTTCCAGGCTGCCGGCGCGGATTTCCTGCCACATCTTGTAGGCGACCCAAAGCAGCAGCAACCCGCCCGCCAGCGTCAACCCGATGATCGACAGCAGCTGGTAGGTCACGGAGGCGAACAGAATGCGCAGCACCGTTGCCGCGATGATGCCGATGGCGATGGCCTTGCGGCGGTGTGCGGCGGGCAGGCCCGCCGCCGCCATGCCGATGATGATGGCGTTGTCGCCGGACATCACCAGGTCGATGAAGACGATGGAGGTGAAGGCCTTGAAATTGAATTGAAGCAGGGGGTCGAGAAATTCCACGGATGGGCTCTTTCGTGTCGTCGGCGCCGTTGCGGACGGCGGTGCGTGCGGGCGCGGAGCCCTAGCGGTTGTCTTCGATAATCATGTCGGACGCCTTTTCGCCGATCATGATGGCCGGCGCGTTGGTGTTGCCCGACGTGATGGTCGGCATGATCGAGGCGTCGGCGACCCTGAGCCCCCGCACACCCCGGACCCGAAGCCGGTCATCGACGACGGCGTGCGGATCGCGGCCCATCTTACATGTCCCGACGGGATGATAAATGGTCTGTGCGATGCGCCTGGCCCCTTCCAGCAGTTCATCGTCCGACTGGGCGTCGCTGCCGGGGCGCATTTCCTCGGCGACATAGGGGGCAAGGGTCTTGGTTTCGACCAGACGGCGCGTCAGTTTGAGGGATTCGACCGCCGTGCGCCGGTCCAGGTCGGTCGACAGGTAATTGGGCCGGATAACCGGATGGGCGAAGGGATCGGGTGAGGCGAGGCGGATGTCGCCCCGGCTTTCCGGGCGCAATTGACAGACCGACAGGGTAAATGCCGAGAATCGGTGCGTGCCCTCGCCGGGGCTGTCGGCGCTCCACGGCTGCACGTGGTACTGGATGTCGGGGGTTTCCAGTTCGGGCCGGGTTTTGGCGAAGATCGCGACCTGGCTCGCCCCCATGGTCAGGGGGCCGGAGCGCCGGAACAGGAATTCCAGACCCATCAGCACCTTGTGGACCGGATTGCGGGCCTGGTCGTTCAGGGTGATCGGCCGATGGGTGCGGTAGATGGTGCGCAATTGCAGATGGTCCTGCAGGTTGCCGCCGACACCGGACAGGTCCTGGAGTACGGGAACGCCCATGTCCGTGAGGTGCTGGGCCGGGCCGATGCCCGACAGCATCAGGATCTGCGGCGAGCCGATGGCGCCCGCCGACAGGATCACTTCGCCCCGGCAGGCCGCGGCCTGGGGCGTGCCCTTCACGTCGAAGGCGACCCCGGCGCAGCGGCCGTCCTCAAGGACCAGATTGCGGACCTGGGCATGGGTGCGGATATCCAGATTTTGGCGGCCTTTGGCCGGGTTGAGGTAGCCGACGGCGGTCGAGCAGCGCAGGCCGTTCTTGGTCGTCAGCTGGAAGTATCCGGCGCCCTCCTGGTCGTCGCGGTTGAAATCGTCCCGCTGGGGAATGCCGAGTTCGCCCGCCGCCTTGATGACCGCGTCGCAGATTTCCCGGCGTACCCGCATGTCCGATACGGCGAGCGGCCCGTCCACGCCGTGAAAGTCGTCGGTCCCCCGTTCCTGATTCTCGGCGCGGCGGAAATAGGGCAGCACGTCGTCGAATGACCAGCCGACGTTGCCGAGCTGCCGCCAGTGGTCGAAATCCTGCGGCTGGCCGCGCACGTAGAGCAGGCCGTTGATGGAACTGGAACCGCCCAGCACCTTGCCGCGGGGCCAATTGATGCTGCGTCCGCCCAGGCCCGGGTCGGGCGCGGTCTTGAAGCACCAGTCCGTCGCCGGATTGTTGATGGTCTTGAAATAGCCGACGGGGATGTGAATCCACGGGTTGATGTCGCGCCCGCCGGCCTCCAGCAACAGGACACGCTTGGCCGGATCGGCGCTGAGCCGGTTGGCGAGCACGCAGCCGGCGGAGCCTGCGCCGATGACGATGTAATCGTACACCGGCGCGCCGGTGAGGGAAGAAGTCGCTGCGTCCATCGTTGATTCGTCGTTGTCCTGATTGCGTTGATCCGCGACGGCGTGCCGCCGAAAGGGGCCTCCGCGACGCCGCGATGGTGGGGTGGGGTCGCGAAATCATCGTTGCAGATAATGCTAATGTTTGCAATAATGATACATAGAAGTCTCAATAATGATAATTTAATACGACTTCTCAACGGTCCCGGCGGCAATCGTGCACGGCAGGGCCCCATGTTTGGGAGTGGAAGCATGAACAAAATCAAATCTCTATTTGCCGCGTTCGCCCTTCTGGCATTCGCGACGGCGGCGGTCTTCACGCCCGGCACGGCCGAGGCCAAGAAGGTCAAGATCCGCGTCCAGTCGGTGATCCCGGCCAAGGCCGATGAAGTCACGATGTTGAAGGATTACGCCGCCAACGTTGCGGCGCTGACCAATGGTGAAATCGAAATCGAAGTGCTGCCCGCGGGTGCGGTCGTCGGCGTCAAGGAAACGCTGGAAGCCGTCGACAAGGGCCTGATCGAAGGCGGGTTCGCCTGGACCCATTATTGGTCCGGCTATCACCCGGCGGCCATGCTGTTCGGCTCGCCCGTCGCGGGCGGCGGCGTCGGCATGGACAACATCGCCTGGGTCAGCTGGTACCAGTACGGCGGTGGCCGCGCGCTTTATGAACAGCTGTGGAAAGAGATGGGCATGAACATCAAGGGCTTCATCCTGCAGCCCGTGGGCCCTGAAGCCCTCGGCTGGTTCAAGGAGCCCATCAACTCCATGGCCGACTTCCGCAAGTACCGCTTCCGCACGCCTCCGGGCATTCCCGGCCAGACCTACAATGACATCGGCGTCGCCTCGGTCGCCATGGGCGGCGGCGACATTCTGCCGGCCCTGGAAAAAGGCGTGATCGACGCCGCCGAATGGTGCTGCCCGAAACCGGACATGGTGTTCGGCTTCCAGAAGGTGCTGAAGCATTACTATCTGCAGGGCCTGCATCAGGTGGTCGTCAACGCCGACATGTACCTGAATGGCGACGTGTGGAAGAGCCTGACCCCGCATCAGCAGCAGGCGATGGAAATCGCCGCCGACGCCTCGCTGTCCCGCGCCATGAGCTGGCGTATCTATGAAAACGGCAAGGCGCTGAAGGAACTGGTGGAAAAGCACGGCGTCATCCTGCATGACACGCCCGCCGACTACTTCACCGAGTACATGGAAGCGGCCCGCAAGAGCCTTGAGAAGAACGCCGCCGAAAACCCGTTCTTCAAGAAGGTCTGGGATTCCCAGAAGGACTTCGCGGACATCGCGGTGCCGTTCTGGGCAGGGGCGCAAACCTCGAACGCCAACCTCGGTAACGCCTACGCCAAGAGCAAGAAGAAGTAGGCCAATCCTCTACACATGACAGCTGCCGGACTTTCGGGGGCGGGCGCCACCGCCCGCCCCCGCATTGTCCGCCGCGCCCTTCCGCGGACCGATCTTAAGGTGCCGCACAATCTTTCTTGTTCCGCCAGCGGGCGGAGCCATGAACGGAAAAGAAGTTTCGGATGGCCGATCACGATCCAATTCCCGGTGATCTCGACATCACCGACGAGCTGATCGCCGAGCGCCGGGGCGACCCGTCGGGCAAGATGCCGGACGACATGCCCCGCTGGATGGCACGGACGATCACCGGCATCGACCGGTTCAGCCTGCTCATCGGCAACATCGTCTGTTGGCTGACGGTGCCGCTGTTCATCGCAATGGTTTACGAGGTGGCCGCGCGCTACCTGTTCGTCGCCCCCACCATGTGGGCCTATGACGTTTCGCGCATGCTGTACGGCGCCCTGTTCATGCTCGGCGCCGGCTACGCCCTGTCCAAGGGCGTGCACATCCGCGCCGATTTCCTCTACCGCCTGTGGTCCGAGAAGGTGCAGGGGCGCATCGACCTGCTGCTCTACCTGGTGCTCTATTTCCCCGGCATGCTGGTGTTCCTTTACATGGCGGTCGACTTCGCGTCGCTGGCCTGGATCCGGGGCGAGAAGGGCATGGATACCGCCTGGATGCCGCACATGGGCCCGATCAAGACGGCGCTGCCCGTGGGCATCGTTCTGCTGATCATTCAGGGCATATCGGAAACGCTGAAAAGCTATTACGCCGCGACCAAGGGAAGGTGGCCCTGATAATGGAAAACGAAATCCTGGGTCTCATTCTGATCGGGGTGATGCTGCTGGCGATCTTCGTCGGCTTCCCGATCTCCTTCACCCTGATTTTCCTCGGCTTTGTGTTCGGCTACATCGGCTTCGGCAAGGTCGTGTTCTATCTGATGACGTTCCAGTTCTCGAACGTCATGCTGGAACAGACATTGGCGGCCGTCCCTCTATTCATATTCATGGGGATATTGATGGAGCAGGCGGGCCTGATGGAACGTCTGTTCTCGGCGGTGCAACTGATGCTGTCGCGGGTGCGGGGGTCGCTCTATATCGCCGTGCTGTTCGTCTCGACCATCTTCGCCGCCGCGACGGGTATCGTCGGGGCCTCGGTCACGATCCTCGGCATCATGGCGGCCAAGACCATGAACCGGTCCGGTTATGACGTGCGCTTGGCGGCGGGCACGATCACCGCCGGCGGCACGCTGGGCATTTTGATTCCGCCGTCGATCATGCTGGTGGTCATGGGCCCGGTGCTCGAGGTCCCGGTCACCGACCTGTTCGCCGCCGCCATCATCCCCGGCGTCATGATGGCTTTCCTGTATGCCTGCTATGCCGTCGGCCGCTGCATGCTCAACCCGTCCCTCGGCCCGGCGCTCCCGGTTGAAGACCGCGCCGCCAACATGGGCGAGATCGTCCGGGAATTCTTGCTCGGCCTGGTGCCCCCGGCGCTGCTGGTGTTCTCGGCGCTCGGCTCCATCATGTTCGGTCTGGCGACGCCGACCGAAGGGGCGGGCTGCGGCGCCGCCGGGGCTCTGCTGCTGACGCTGGCCTATCGGCGCATGACCTACAAGAAGTTCAAGGAAGCCCTGATCAAGACGCTGGAAATTTCGGCCCTGATCCTGATCCTGGTCGCCGCCTCCAACTTCTTCGGGGCGGTGTTCTCGCGCCTCGGTACGCCGACCATGCTGACGGAACTGCTGCTCGGCATGGACCTGCCGCCCATGGTTCTGCTGATCATGGTCATGGCCCTGATCTTCCTTTTGGGCTGGCCGCTGGAATGGGTGCCGATCGTGTTGATCATCGTGCCGATCCTGCTGCCGCTGATCGAACAGCTGGGCTTCAACCTTGTGTGGTTCGGCATTCTGGTCGCGGTCAACCTGCAAACGGCTTGGCTATCGCCACCGGTGGCGCTATCAGCTTACTTCCTGAAGGGGGTGGTGCCGGAGTGGGATCTTAAGGACATCTATATCGGCATGATGCAGTTCATGGTGATCCAGCTTATCGGCCTCATCCTGATCATGGTCTTTCCCCAAATCGCGTTGTGGTTGCCTGGCTACATCTACGGAAAATAGATCCGACTGGGCACAGCGGCGACTTTGGTTCGTGTGGATGGCATAGTTGAATATGGCGAATAATGGAGATGAAAAGGGCTCGCGGTCGATCCGTGCGCTGGAGATTGTCGAAGCCATGGTCGGCGAGGGCCGTCCCCTGAGCGCCGCCAAGATCGCCAGCCTGACGGGGCTTCCCAAGGCGACGGTGCATCGGCTTTGCACCCTGTTGACGGAAACGGGCTTCGTCACGCCGTCGCCGTCCGGCGAGGGGTTGAGCATCGGCCCGCGCCTGCGTGACCTCGCCATGGCGACTGTCGCCGTCGACACGGACCACAGCCAGCGTCACCGCATCCTGACCGACCTGTCGCAGGAAATCGGCGAAACCTGTAACTTCAACATCCCGATGGGCGGGGAGATGTATTACATCGACCGGGTGGAGACCAAATGGCCGCTGCGCACGCAGCTGCCCATCGGCTCGCGGGTGCCGCTGCATTGCACGGCCAGCGGCAAGCTTTATCTGGCGTCGCTACCCGCCGCCCGCCGCCGCCAGATGATTCAGGCTCTCGATCTGATTCCCCACACGCCGGGCACGATCACCGAACCGGATGCGCTGCTCGCCAACCTTGAAGGCATCCGCCGGGAAAAGGTCGGCACCGATAATCAGGAATTCATCGAAGGCATGGTCGCCGTCGCCGTGCCCGTCACCGACGCCAAGGGCCGGCTGGCCGGCACGCTCGCCTGCCACGGGCCGACCGTACGCATGTCCATGGAGCGGGCGCAATCCTTCGTGCCGGCGTTGCGCCGCGCGGCGGCCAAGCTGTCCCAGGTGGGCGGCTGAATAGAACAGGGATGGGCGGGGCGTTCGGTCGCGGCCCCGGAAAACGCGGTCAGCTTTCGGCGCGGCGGCGCTTGACCGTGGCCTGATGGCCCTTCTTGCCCTTGGCCGTCACCTCGGCGCGCCGCGCCTGGGCTTCCTTTGATTCCTTGGTTTCTTCGCGGATCTGCTCCTGCATCTTCTTGTGCTTGGCGAATTTCCGCTTGGCGACGATCTCACGGTAGGCCTTCTTGTTCTTTGAAATCTTCGACCAGAACAGGACCTGGGTGATCACGGAACCCATGAACCACAGAACCGGCATGGACAGCATGGTCGTGACCCAGAAGATGACCTGGACCGCGTCGACCCTGCCGGTCACATGCATGTGGTAATAGAAGATGACCGCGACCAGGCAGATTTCATAGAACAGCAGGATCCGGAAGCCGTTGGTTTCCTGAAAGGCGAGGGGCTTCAGCGGGCCGCCGAACGCTTTGAAGATGCTGGACAGCATGCCGCCGATGATGCTCGACAGCAACAGCACCAGACAGGTCGCGGCGACCAAGTCCGTGTCCTTCGTGAATTTGAAGAACCCCAGCAGCGAATCTAGATAACCCACACGTCACCTCCTTGCCCCAAGGACTCCCCATCCCAGGCAGTCCCGATTCTATGATTCTTTGGTTAAGAGTTCACTTATAAAACCTGTCTGGATGTAAATGCATTCCAGCATCGGTCTGAAAGCCGCGAAAACCAAGGAAAATTGTTTACATAATCGTGAATGTGAATGCATCGCCGCCGGGCCGGTTTCATCGCTGGGCGGCGGTAATGCGGCGTGCCAATAGTGAGAATCCGGCGAACCCGGCGCCGGCCAGGGCGAGCGCCGCCATGGTCCAGAAGGCGCCGCCGCCCAGGGACGCGAACAACAGCCCGGCACCATAGGACGCGGTGCTCATGCCCACGCCAAGGGTAATGGCGAACAGGCTTTGCGCGGAAGCGGACAGGGACGGATCGACCCGCTCGGTGATCAGGTGGATGATGCCGAGATGCGTGGCGCCGTAGCTGAGCCCGTGCAGGGCCTGCAACAGGATCAGCCATTCAAGGTCCGTGGTCGCCGCCGTGCCGGCCCAGCGCAGGGTCGCGGCGGCGGCGCCGATGGCGATCATGCGGACCGCGCCGATGCGCCGCACGGTGGCGGCGGCAAAGGTGAACAGCAGAATTTCGGCGATCACGCCCTCGGCCCAGAGTGCGCCGATGACGTCCGCCCCATGGCCCGCCGCCAGCCAATGGATGGAGCCGAAATTGTAATAGACTGCATGCGACGCCTGGATGCAGGTCGCCGCCGTCATCGCCGCCATGAGGCCGGGTACAGCCATGATCTCGCGGAACGGCCGGCCGCCCTTCGCGGCGGCGGGCGCGCGGGTATCGGGCAGGGCAAGGGCGCAGAGGAAGGTCAGCGCGACGGACGCGAAGATGGCCCAATGGATCCAGTCCACGGGGGCGTCGGTCAGGACCAGCCCCATGCCCCAGGCGCCGAAAATGAAGGTGATCGACCCCCACAGCCGCACCCGGCCGTAGTCGAAGGGCACACGCTGCCGGGTCAGCATGGTCAGGCTTTCCATCAGCGGCAGGATGGGCCCCCGGCTGGCATAGAACACCACGGTCACCAGGATGATCGGCCAGAAGCTTTCGGCCCAGTGGAAGGCGAGAAAGGTCACGGCGCCCAGGAAGCTGAGCAGAACCAGAATGCGTTTACGTTCGCCGGCGCGGTCGGCGGCGCGGGCGAAATGGGGGGTGACGGCCAGTCGGGCCAGGGTGCCCAGGGCGAACACCAGGCCGATCTGTTCCGCGTCCAGGCCCCGGTCCTTGAGCCACAGCGGCCAGAACGGCCCCATGATGCCGAGCGCCAGGAAAATGCCGCCGTAGAACAGGGCCAGACGCAAAGGGGCGAGGCGCGGCGCGCCCGTGTCCGGTGTCATGGGCGGGAGACCGCCGCGCCGGCCGCCAGTTCCTTCAGATAGGAAAGGCCCTGGGCCGCGCGGACGCCGTACCAGGACAGCATTTCACCATCGACCGGCAACGCCTTGGCGGCGTGGTCCGGGTGATCGGCGCGGAAGGCGGCCAGGTGATCCTCGGTGAAGGGGAAGGGCTCCGACGAAAACAGCACCCGGTCGACATCGCCGAGAACGGCGTCGGTCATCTCGATCTCCGGATAGCGCGCTTCCGCCGGCGCCGCCCAGGTGCGCCATCCGATCAGGTCGAGAGTCCGCGCGATATAGGTGTCCGGGCCGACGGTCATCCAGGGCGTCTTCCAGATCAGGTAGAGGACGCGGGTCTCCGCCATGGGTCGGGCGGCGGTGACCGCCCCCAGGGCGTCCTCGAACCGCCTGGCCAGGTCTTCGCCCGCGTCGGGGCGCCCGAACACGCCCCCCAGAAGGCGGATCAGCGGACCATTGTCGGCGGGGGACAGGGGATGGGTAACCACGGGCACGATGCCGCGGGTCGTCATTTCTTCGGCCATCTCTTTCGGGTTCTCATCGACGTTGAGGACCACATGGGTCGGCCGCGCCGCGTCGACCTTGCGCCAGTTCACCTGCTTGGTGCCGCCGACGCTTTTGACGTCTTTGACCCTATCCGCCGGATGGATGCAGAAGGCTGTGCGCCCGACGATATTGCCGCCGAGGCCGAGCGCGAACAGGGTTTCCGTCAGGGACGGCACCAGGGACAGGATGCGGGCGTCCGGGGCCGTGTCGTGGCGACGTCCGGTCCAGTCGGTCAGCTGCGGGACAGCGGATCCTGGGGTGGACGGCGCAGGCGCGGTCATGACGCCTCGTCCAGGGCTCCGTCGATGGCTTCCTGGGCGCTCAGCCATTGCTGTTCCGTTTCGGCCAGGGTGTCCTTGACCTTCTTATGGGCGACCTGCAGGTCCATCAGCTTGGACGTCGGCCCGTTGTAGATTTCCGGGTCGGCCATCCTGGCCTCCAGGACCGCGATCTCCTGGGTCAGTTTTTCCATCCTGCGTTCGGCGTCGACGACCGACTTGCGCAGGGCCGCCGTCTCCTCGCGCCGGCGGGCGCGCTCGCGGCGCAGTTCCTTCTTGTCGATCCCGGCGACGCTGTCGCCGTCCTTGGCGGCGCGGACTTCACGGCGGGCCAGGCGGCGCTGTTCCATCAGCAGCCCGGCATAGGCGTCCAGGTCGCCCTCGAAGGGCTTGCAGGCGCCGTCGGCGACCAGCCACAGGCGGTCGCAGACAAGGTCGATCAGATGCGAATCATGGGTCACCAGGACGATGGCGCCGTCGTATTCGTTCAACGCCTGGACCAGGGCCTCACGGGCGTCCACGTCCAGGTGGTTGGTCGGCTCATCGAGAAACAGGATATGCGGCGCCTCGGTGCTCATCAGCGCGAACAGAAGCCGCGCCTTCTCGCCGCCGGACAGGACCTCGACCTTGCTGTTGGCAAGATCGCCGGAAAACCCGAACCGGCCCAGATGGGCGCGCACCTTGGTTTCCATCGCCATGGGCATGATCCGCGCCATGTGCTGGAACGGGGATTCATTCAGGTTCAGTTCTTCCTGCTGATGCTGGGCGAAATAGCCGATCTTCAGCTTGGACGACTTGGTGAGCTTTCCCGCCTGCGGCTTCAGGCGGTCGGCCAGCATCTTGATCAGGGTCGACTTGCCGTTGCCGTTGGCGCCGATCAGGGCGATGCGGTCGTCCATGTCGATGCGCAGGTCCAGGTTCTTCAAAATCGGCTCGTCGGCGCCATAGCCGACGCTGACCTCGTCCAGGGCGATCAGGGGCGGCGACAGGGGGGTGGGGTCCGGGAAATTGAAGGTCGTCGTCTTATCCTCGACGACCGTGGCGATGGGCTCCATGCGGGCCAGCATCTTCATGCGGCTTTGCGCCTGCTTGGCCTTGGTCGCCTTGGCCCGGAAGCGGTCGACGAAGGATTGGATGCGGCGCTGTTCGGACAACTGCTTGGCCTGCAGCTTGACCTGCTGGGTCATGCGTTCGCGGCGCGTGCGCTCGAACCGGTCGTAATTGCCGGCGTAGCGGGTCAGCTTCAATTCCGACAGATGGGCGATCTCGTCGACGACCTTGTTGAGCATCGTGCGGTCGTGGCTGATGACCAGCAGCGTGCCCGGCCAGGTCGCCAGATAGGTTTCCAGCCACATGGCCGCTTCCAGGTCCAGGTGGTTGGTCGGCTCGTCGAGCAGCAGGAAGTCGGGCCGCGAAAACAGCGTCGCCGCCAGCGCCACGCGCATGCGCCAGCCGCCGGAAAACTCGCTGCAGGGACGGGCCTGGGCCGCCTCGTCGAAGCCAAGCCCGGACAGGATGCGGGCGGCGCGGGCCGGGGCGGTCTGGGCGTCGATATCGGCCAGACGGTTGTGGATGTCGGCGATGCGGGTCGGATCCTTGGCTGTCTCGGCCTCGACCAAAAGGGCGCTGCGTTCCGTGTCGGCGGCCAGCACGGTGTCGAGCAGGCTGGTCACACCCGAGGGCGCTTCCTGCGTCACCGTGCCGATGCGCGCACTTGGGCGCACACGCACGGAGCCTTCATCCGGATGGGCGTCGCCCAGGATCATCCGAAACAGGGTCGTCTTGCCGGTCCCGTTGCGTCCGACAAGGCCCATCTTCCGGCCCTGGGGCAGGTGCAATGTGGCCTTTTCGAACAGCACGCGGCCGCCCAGGCGAAAAGTCATGTCGTTGACGTGCAGCATAGGCGGGGTGATAGCACGCGGCGGGCGTGGTGCAAACGCTCCGTGATGGGGTCAGGCGGCGATTGGATGTGGCGGCAATTAAAATGCCGGGCCGCGGTTGGTGGGGGGAGGAGGAGCCGCGGCCCGGCACACATACCGAAAGACATGACTATGGGGGGAGAGGAGGATCAGCCTTCCGGTAAACTGTAAAACGGATTCGGCAAAGAACGCTAATCGTGCGGAACGCGCCCCAACGCTTCACCGTTCCTATACAGTAATTTCCGGTGTTATGAGGTTTTCGTCAATAAGTCTAAAGGCTAGGTGGATCAATGTCGTGGAGTTGGTGGAACACAAGGATGTTGGGCTGCAAAGGTCGTCTTTTCGGTACATGCCAAGGTTGATTTTCCACTGTTTTCAGGGCGCTCATGATGTCAGCAAAGTGTCAGGTTTTGTTGAACTGGAAATCAATTTTCTTGATCGCGTTCGCTTGAACAAATCGAACCTCACGATTAAGTGAAAGGCATGAGCACGCATCTGCCGACCCTGCGCCAACTGCAATACCTGATTGCCGTCGCCGAGGACGGGCATTTCGGCCGCGCCGCCCAGCGCTGCTTCGTCACCCAGTCGACGCTCAGCGCGGGCATCCAGGAATTGGAATCGATTCTGGGCGTCACCGTGATCGAGCGCACCAAGCGCCGGGTCGCGGTCACGCCGCTGGGCCTTGACCTGGTCGCCCGCGCGCGCCGCGTCCTGGCCGAGGTCGAGGACATGACGGTGACCGCCAAGGCCAGCACGCGGCCGCTGACCGGCCTGTTGCGGCTGGGCGCCATTCCCACCATCGGACCCTATGTCTTGCCCAAGGTGCTGCCGCCGCTTCGGGCGTCCTATCCGGAACTGCGCCCGTTCCTGCGCGAGGACCGCACGGCCCGCCTGGTCGATCAGCTGGTCGGCGGCGATCTGGACGCGGCGCTGATCGCGCTGCCCTATGACATGGCGGATCTGGAGCACATGGTTCTGGCCGACGATCCGTTCTGGCTGGCCGTGCCGCGGGACCATGCCCTTGCCGGGGCCGAGGGCGCGGTGGCGGCCGACGTGCTGGTTGCCGAGGATATTCTGCTGCTGGAGGACGGTCATTGCCTGCGCGACCACGCGCTGGCCGCCTGTCGGCGACAGGCGGCCCCCGGTCGCTCCGCTGCCTTCCAGGCGACCAGCCTCTATACCCTGGTCGAACTGGTGGCCGGCGGATTTGGCACAACCTTGCTGCCAGACGTGGCACTGCAATCGGATCACATAAAGGCCGCCGATGTGATGCTCAGGCCGCTCGCCGGTGGGGTGGGGCGGCAGATCGCCCTGGTGTGGCGGCGCAATTCGGCCCGCCGATCCGAATACAAGCTGTTGGGACAGTTCCTTAAAAATCAACTGTCTCCGGGCACTGCCGCCTAATCGGCGACCAAAGCGGTTAAATACGTCGGCCCTTTTCCTTGCATGGCGGGGCGGGAGGGACTATAACCCGCGCCGTTTCCGGAAAACCCATGGGGCGGCCCGGAACTGCGAACGCCGAAAACCCGGCCCAAGGATGCCGTGGACGGCCAAACAAAAATTACCGTCATCAGAAACCAGCCGAACGAACAACCATACAAGGGGATCGACCATGGCTCTTGAGCGTACGCTCTCCATCATTAAACCCGACGCCACCCGCCGCAACCTGACCGGCAAGATCAACGCCCGGTTCGAGGACGCGGGTCTGCGCATCGTCGCCCAGCGCCGCGTGCGCCTGACCAAGGAACAGGCGGAAGGTTTCTACGACGTGCACCGCGAACGGGCATTCTTCGGTGACCTCGTCGCCTTCATGACCTCGGGCCCCGTTGTGGTTCAGGTTCTCGAAGGGGACAGCGCGGTCGCCCGCAACCGTGAAATCATGGGTGCGACCAACCCGGCCAACGCCGACGCGGGCACCATCCGCAAGGACTTCGCCGAAAGCATCGAGGCGAACTCGGTCCACGGTTCCGATTCCGCGGAAAACGCGGCCAAGGAAATCCGCTATTTCTTCGCGGAACTGGAAATCGTCGGCTAACCCTTCGGGTTCAGCAACGCGTTTTCTTGAACGACCGCGCCGGCAATGACGGCGCGGTCGTTTTCGTCTATGGCGACCCGGCCCTCGGCGATCAGGCGCACAGCCAGGGGATAGATGTCGTGTTCGCGCGCCAGCACCCGGGCGGCCAGGCTGTCCGGCGTGTCGTCGGGATGCACGGGCACCACGGCCTGCACGATGATCGGCCCCGTATCCATTTCCTTGCGCACGTAATGCACGGTGCAGCCGGCGAACCGGGCCCCCCGCGCCAATACGCGCTCCTGCACGTCCAGGCCCTTGAAGGCGGGCAGCAGCGACGGATGGATGTTGATCATCCGATCGCGCCAATGATCGACGAATGCGTCGGACAGCAGGCGCATGAACCCGGCAAGGCAGACCAGCTCCGTTCCGGCATCTTCCAGGGCCGCCGTCATTTCGCGGTCGAAGGCCGCGCGGTCGGCGAAGTCCTTGTGGTCGATGACGCGGGTCGGAATGCCGGCCTTGGCGGCGCGCTCCAGGCCCAGCGCGCCGGGCCGGTTGGACAGCACCAGGATGATCTCGGCGGGGAAGGCGGGGTCGGCGGTCGCGTCGATCAGGGCCTGCAGGTTCGATCCCCGCCCGGAAATCATGACGGCGAGTTTCAGGCGGCTCATGCCGCGCCCCAGGCCTCGTCAAGATTGGCCACGCGGACATCCTCCGGCCCGCCGGCCTTGACGACCCGGCCGATGGTGAACACGTCCTCGCCGGCGTCCCGGAACAGGCCTTCCAGGCGTTCGGCCTGATCGGCATCGACGATCACTACCATGCCGACGCCGCAGTTGAAGGTGCGCAGCATTTCGTGGGGGGTGACGCCGCCCGCCGTTCGCAGCCAGGAAAACACCGGCGGCAGGGGCCAGGCGGCGGCATCCAGGTCGACGCCCAGACCGTCCGGCAGGACGCGGGGAATGTTTTCCAGCAATCCGCCGCCGGTGATGTGGGCGAACGCCTTCACGCCGCCGTGGGACGGGCCGGAGCGGATAGCTTCAAGGCAGGACTTCACGTAGATTCGCGTCGGCGTCAAAAGAGATTCGGCGAGAGTGACGTCCGTCTGGAACGGGGCCGGGCCAGCGAAATCCGCGCCCGCCCGCTCGGCCACCTTGCGGACCAGGGAAAAGCCGTTGGAATGCACGCCGGAGGACGCCAGGGCCAGCACCACGTCGCCTTCGGCGACATTCGTGCCGGTCAACTCCTGACCGCGCTCGACCGCCCCCACGGCGAAGCCCGCCAGGTCGTAGTCGCCGGCGGCATACATGCCGGGCATTTCCGCCGTCTCGCCGCCGATCAGGGCGCAGCCGGCCTGACGGCAGCCGTCGGCGACGCCGGCAACGATCACCGCCGCGGCCTCGGGCGCCAGCTTGCCGGTCGCGAAATAATCCAGGAAAAACAAGGGTTCCGCCCCCTGGACCACGAGATCGTTGACGCACATGGCGACCAGGTCGACGCCGACGCCGGCGTGACTGTCCGCGTCGATGGCGATCTTCAGCTTGGTGCCGACGCCGTCCGTGGCGGCGACCAGCACCGGATCCTGGTAGCCGGCGGCGCGGGGATCGAAGAAGCCGCCGAATCCGCCGAGCCCGCCCATGACGCCGGGACGGTTGGTGGATTTGGCCATCGGGCCGATGGCGGTGACCAGCGCATTGCCGGCGTCGATATCGACGCCCGCGTCGCGGTAGCTGAGGCCCGCGCCGTGTTTTTCCGTGTCGCTAATCCCTTCCTCCCTCGGTCGGGTGTGCTAGATTGTGCGCCGTCCGGGACCGGCCCAAAACGCGGGCGGGTCCGATGGCGTCGATGGAGGCGAAGATACTTAATCCCCGGCGGTTTGCAACGCACGATTGGCGTTTCGGCATGGGCCCTTGGGCGGCCCTTGTCCCCGTGTTGTGCCTGATGCTCGCCGTGCTGGCGCCGCAGGCGGCGCGGGCGCAGATCGCCAACCCGTACGAGGTCAAGGGCGTCAGCGTCGACGTCACGGCGGAAACCGCCGCCGCCGCCCGGGCGCAGGCGCTGCGCGAAGGCCAGCAGCGGGCCATGACGATCCTTCTGGAGCGCATGACCCTGAAGTCCGATTACCCGCGCCTGCCCGCCCTGTCGCCCGAGGAAATCACCGAATACATGCAGGACTTTTCCGTTGCCGAGGAAAAGACCTCCGCCGTGCGCTATCTGGCCAAGCTGAACTACCGCTTCCGGCCGGGCGAGGTGCGCGAGCTGCTGCGCGCGTTCAACATCCCGTTTGCGGAAACCCCGTCCAAGCCGGTGCTGGTCCTGCCCGTGCTGCGCCGCGCCGGGGCGTTGCTGTTGTGGGACGACCCCAACCCGTGGCGCGCCGCCTGGCAGCAGCGGTCCAGCCAGCTCAGCCTGGTGCCGACGGTCCTGCCGCTCGGCGATCTCGCCGACGTCGCGGCGATCGGCGTCGATCAGGTCGTGCAGGGTGACCAGCAGCGCCTGGAGGCCATGGCCAAGCGCTATGAGGCCGGCAGTGTCGCCGTCGCCTTCGCGTCGATCCGCCACGATCCGGCGCGCTCGCTCTGGGTGCTCGACGTGACCCTGACCCGCTACAACCTGACCATCGACCCGCAGACCACGGTGGTGACTTACGTGTCCGAATTCGGCGAGACGGCGGAGTCCCTGCTGGTCCGCGCCGCCACCCTGGTCACCCATCTGATCGAGGACAACTGGAAGCGCGACAACCTGCTGTCGTCGGCCCGCCAGGAAGCCATCGCCGTGCGCATCCCCATCGCGGACCTGCGCGACTGGCTGGACATGAAAACCCGCGTCCATTCCGTCGCCGTCGTGCGTGAAACGGAACTGGTGCAACTGTCCCGGGCCGAGGCCCAGGTCATCCTGCACTACATCGGCGACATCGGGCAGCTGATCATCGCCCTGGAACAGGCGGATTTGGCCCTGCGCGGCCAGGGCGACGTGTGGACGCTTGAAAAACTGCGCGGCGGAAAGAAGGCCGGATGAGCCGCGAGGCGCGCATGGCCTATTGGCTGGTCGGCCTCATTGTTGCGGGGTTTTTGATCCACCTGCTGAGCGCCATTCTGCTGCCCTTCGTCGCGGGCATGGCGGTGGCCTATTTCCTCGACCCGGTCGCCGACCGGCTTGAAGCCAAGGGCCTGTCGCGGGCGTTGGCGACGACGGTCATCACCATCGCCTTCTTCGCCGGCGTTATCGGCATCATCGCCGTGCTGCTGCCGCTGCTGCAGCATCAGGTGGTCGGCCTGATCAAGCTGGCGCCCGAGGTGTTCGCCCATTTCCGCGCCTGGGTCGAACCGTTCCTGGCCGACCTGCAACTGCACCTGCCGTCGACGGACAGCCAGGAATTGCGCGACGCCGCCGGCAAGTACGGATCGAAGGTGATCCAATGGATCACCAACCTGCTGGGCGATATCTGGAGCGGCGGGCTCGCCTTCCTCAACGTGCTGTCCCTGGCCCTGATCACGCCCATCGTGGCGTTCTATCTGCTGCGCGAATGGGACGAGATCGTCGCCTGGGTCGATTCCTACCTGCCGCGAGACGCCGCCCCGGAAATTCGCGCCCAGGCCCGCCGCATCGACGAAACCATGGCCGGCTTCATCCGCGGCCAGGCTTGCGTGTGCCTGACCCTGGCGACGATCTACGGCATCGGGTTGACCGTGGTCGGGTTGAATTCCGGGTTGCTGGTCGGTATTGCCGCCGGTGCCGTGTCCTTCATTCCTTATTTCGGCGCGGCGTCGGGCATAACCGTCGGCCTGGCCATCGCCTTCTTCCAGTTCGGGTTTGAAAACTGGGGGCCGATCGCCGCCGTGGCCGGCGTGTTCCTGGTCGGCCAGATATTGGAAAGCTACATCCTGACCCCGCGCTTCGTCGGCGACCGGGTCGGCCTGCATCCGCTCTGGATCATCTTCGCCCTGATGGCGGGTGGGGCCTTGTTCGGCTTCACCGGCGTGCTGCTGGCCGTGCCGGCGGCGGCGGTGATCGGCGTGCTGATCCGCTATGCCCTCGGCCGCTACAAGAAAAGCGCGTTCTATGATCACGCGGCGGGAGGCGGCGGCACTTGACCGGCCCGCGCCAGCTACCGATCCCCTTCGAGCACCGCCCGGCCCTGGAACGCGACGACTATCTGGTCACCCCCGCCAATGCCGAGGCCGTTGCCTGGATCGACCGCTGGCCCGACTGGCCCGGGCCGCTGCTGGCCGTGTGGGGGCCCGAGGGCTGCGGCAAGAGCCATCTGGCCCAGGTGTTCCTGGCGCGCACGGACGGGCGGCTGCTGACCGCGCCCGACGCGAACACGGTCGCAGCCGGCGATGCCTATGTCATCGAGGACCTGGACCGGGCCGGATCCCTGGACGAGGAAGCCCTGTTCCACCTGTTCAACGCCCTGAAATCGGCGGAGGGGCGCATCCTGGTCACCGCCCGCACGGCGCCTGCGCGCTGGTCCATCGCGCTGGCCGATCTGGCGTCGCGGCTCAAGGGATCGCCCGCGGTCGAGATCACGGCCCCCGACGACGCGCTGCTCGCGGCCCTTCTGGTCAAGCATTTCTCGGACCGGCAACTGCGCGTGGATGCGGACGTGGTGGCCTACATGGTCCCGCGCATGGACCGCACCTTCCAGGCCGCCGCCGCCCTGGTCGCCGCCGTCGACGCCGAGGCATTGGCGCGCAAGCGCCCGGTTACTGTGCCGCTTGTGCGGAAGGTTCTTGAAGCGGGCTGAACGGCGCCAGGTAGTCGACGAATTCGCTGACCACGGTGTCCCAGGAAAACTTCAGGGCATGTTCGCGGCACAGCACTGGGTCGATGCCCTGGGCCCTGACCGCGGCCTGGGCCAGGTCGGTGTCGAGAATGCCCACGGTCGAAGTGCCGATCACGTCCTTCGGCCCCGTCACGGGAAAAGCCGCCACGGGCACGCCGCAGGCGAGCGCTTCCAGCATCACCAGGCCGAAGGTGTCGGTCACGGACGGGAACACGAAGACGTCGGCGGCGTTGTAGTAGCGCACCAGGTCCTGGTCGCCGTCGGCGATGAAGAACGGGGTTTCCGGGTACTTGGCCATCAGGGACGCGCGCGCCGGGCCGCTGCCGACGACGACCTTGGATCCCGGCAGGTCCAGGTCGAGGAACGCCGGCAGGTTCTTTTCCACGGTGACCCGGCCCAGGAACATGAACAGCGGACGCGGCAGGTCGAGATGGTCCAGGAAATCCTTGGGGCCCGGCTTGAAGATGTCGGTGTCGACGCCGTGCGACCAGGGCCGCAAGTTGGTGAAGCCCTTGACCGCCAGTTCGTCGTGCACGGAATGGCTGGGCACCATGACCCGCGACGACGGCGCGTGGAAGCCCCGGATCCAGCGGTACAGCAGGCCGAGCGGCACGAACGGTGCCCGGGCATGGATGTATTCGGGAAACTTGGAGTGATAGGCGGAGGTGAAGGGCAGGTTGCGGGCCTTGCAATAGCGCCGGGCGGCGGCACCCAGGGGGCCTTCCGTCGCGATGTGGATCGCCTCGGGCGCGAAGCCGTCCAGCATGTCCGCCACGCTGCGGCCGGGAAACAGGGACAGCCTGATTTCCGGATAGGTCGGGCAGGGCAGGGTGGTGAACAGGTTGGGCGAGATCACCTGGACCTCGTGACCGAGGGTCTTCAGGCGGTCGACCACCGTGCCCATGACGCGGACCACGCCATTGGGCTGCGGGTACCAGGCGTCGGTCACGACCGAAATGCGCAGGAGAGGGCTGTTCAAGGGACGGACCCTTTGGCCGGTTTCAACCGGCTCCTTCTGGGTTCCGACCCCATGGAAGTAAAGTGACGTTCTGATGACAGCGCGGGCCCATGACGGGGGCTCTTGACCGGGTGGGGTCTTCCCATGTCCTATAGCGGCCAATGATCGGCGCGGGATTGCCGCCGCAACATAAAAAAGGAGACATCACATGGATTTAGGGATCAAAGGCAAGACGGCGCTGGTCTGCGCCGCGTCCAAGGGTCTGGGCCGGGGCTGCGCCTTTTCGCTGGCCCGCGAAGGCGTCGACGTGGTCATCACGGCGCGCACGCCGGGCCCCCTTGAAGAGACGGCCGAGCAGATTCGCAAGGAAACCGGCGTCAAGGTCACTGCCGTGGCCTGCGACATCACGACCGAGGAAGGCCGCAACCTGGCCCTCGCGGCCTGTCCCAATCCCGACATTCTGGTCAACAACGCGGGCGGCCCGCCGCCGGGCGATTTCCGCGACTGGGACCGTGACGACTGGATCAAGGCGGTGGACGCCAACATGCTGACGCCGATCTTCCTGATCAAGGCGACCGTGGACGGCATGATCGAGCGCAAGTTCGGCCGCGTGGTCAACATCACCTCGGGCGCCGTGAAATCGCCGATCGAAATTCTCGGCCTGTCGAACGGCGCGCGCGCCGGTCTGACCGGCTTCATCGCCGGGCTGTCACGCAAGACCGTGCGTCACAACGTGACCATCAACAATCTGCTGCCGGGGCCGTTCGACACGGATCGCCTGCATGCCAACATGAAGGTCAAGGCGGATCAGGCAGGCATCAGCGTCGCCGAGATGACGGCCAAGCGGGCCGCCGAAAACCCGTCCGGCCGGTTCGGCACGGCCGAGGAATTCGGCGACATGTGCGCCTTCATCTGCTCCGACCAGGCCGGGTTCATGACCGGACAGAACTTCCTGATGGATGGCGGCGCCTTTCCGGGCACGTTGTGACGACGGACGCTGGGATGAAAACAACCACGGTTCCGGCATGACCACGATTCTTGTCATTGACGATGACGATGACATCCGCGACGTCATCTCAATGACCTTGGTGCGTGCCGGATACGAGGTGGAGACAGCGATGGATGGCGATCAGGGCTTGGCGGCGGTGAAGGCCCGCCTTGATTCGCCGTTCGACCTTGTGATCAGTGATGTTTTCATGCCGGGCAAGGACGGGATCGAGTTTCTGGGCAGCCTGCGCCAGCTTTACCCAAATCTTCCGGTGATTGCCGTGACCGGAGGGTTCACGGGCGTCAAGAAACCCTATGCGGATTCCATGACGGCCATGGGGGCCGCCCAGAGCCTGTTGAAGCCCTTTACCCCGGCGGAATTGCTGACTGCCGTGGAATCCGCCCTGAAATGACGGGTGGCGGGGCGGCCGGCAGCGCCGGCCGCCCGCTTTTCAGAGAGCCCTGACGTCCGCAAGGAACGTCTGCACCTGAACCTTGAGTTCTTCGGACTGCTGCGACAATTGTTCGGCGGCGGTCAGGACCTCGGTGGCGGCGGCGCCTGTTTCTTGAGACGCGGTGTTGACGCCCACGACGTTTTCCGCGACCTCGTTGGCGCCTTGCGCCGCCTCTTCGACATTGCGGGCGATTTCCTGGGTTGCCGCACCCTGTTCCTCGACCGCGGAGGCGACGGAGGCGGAAATTTCGTCGACCTGGGCGACGGTCTTGCCGATGCCTTCGATCGCCGACACGGCGGCGTTGGTGGCGTTCTGGATGCCGGAAATCTGGTCGGTGATGCTTTCCGTCGCCTTGGCGGTCTGGTTGGCCAGGTTCTTGACTTCCGAGGCGACGACGGCAAATCCCTTGCCCGCATCGCCGGCCCGGGCGGCTTCGATCGTCGCGTTCAGGGCCAGCAGATTGGTCTGTTCCGCGATATCGGTGATCAGCGCGACCACTTCCCCCACCTTGTTGGCCGACAGGGCCAGGTTCCGGATCAGGTCTTCGGCGGTTTTGGATTCCTGCACGGCGTTCCGGATGATGGTGGTCGTCTGGGTCATCTGCCGGTTGATCTCCGTGATGGAACTGGACAGTTCCTCGGCCGCCGCCGACACGGTCTGTACGTTGGCCGATGCCTGTTCGATGGCGGCGGACACGTTGGCGGTCCTGTCCTGGGTCGTGCTGGCGGTTTGCGTCAAGGTTTCCGCCGTTGATTGCATTTCAACCGACGCGGCCGACACGGTCTGCAGGCGCTCGCTGACCTTGATGTCGAACGCGCTTGTCAGTTCCTCCATGCGCTTCGTCCTCTCCTCGCGGCGGGCCTGATTCGCCCGTTCCTGTTCCTCCAGATTCCGGCGTTCGATGCCGTTTTCCTGAAACACGAGCAGCGCCTTGGCCATGGCGCCGATTTCATCGCTGCGGTTGACGCCGTCGATCCGGGCTTCGAGGTTGCCGGCGGCGACATCGGACATTTCTTCGGTCATTGCGGTAATCGGCTTTGAAATGCTTCGGCCGATCATAATGCCCATGGCGGCGACGATCGAGATGACGATGGCGGCGGAAACCGCGATGGCCACCAACAGGTCGCGCAGCGGGGCGAAGATTTCCGATTGATCGACTTCTGCGATGACGGCCCACCTGGTGCCCAGGAAGTCCAGCGCGGTATAGGCGGAAACCACGGGAATGCCGCGATAATCCGCGATCTCGTCGATTCCGGTTCCGCCGGCCAGGGCGTGTTTGACGGATTCGGATTCAACCTTCGTCTTGAGGATGGTCGAGTCCTTGGCGAACCGCGAGTCGCTGCGCATCAGGAAATCGCGCCCGACCAGATAGGTTTCCCCGGTTTCGCCCATGCCGTCCGCGGATTGCATGATCTCGTTAATACGCGCGATGGGCATTTGAAACGCGAGCACGCCGATGACCTTGCCGTCGAAATTCTTAACCGCTGTCGAGATGAAGCTGGCAGGCGCCCCGTTGCTCGGCGCATAGGGCTTGAAATCGAAAAACGCAGCTTCGCCCGGCGCCTTCTCCATTGCGCTTTGATAGGCGCGGCCCAGATCCGTATCGCGCCATTTGCCGGACAGGACGTTTGTCGCGAAATCAGACTCTTTGAACACGGTGTACACAAGGTTGCCCCGGGCATCGAAGATGAAGACGTCGTAGTATCCCCGCTCGGTCATGAATTCGCGCAGCCAGGGGTGGTACGCTTTATGGGCGGAGGCGTAGCTTGATCCGTCCGGCGCGACGTCGAGCAAATGCTTGTCGCCGATGGGATTCGGATTGTCGGTGATGTAGCGCTTCTGGAGTTCGGGGCCCGCGTTGTCGCCAAGCTCGTTCCACGCGAGGGAGAAATCACCCAGCGCGCGGCGGATCAGGGGGCTGTCCGACTGGACCTTCAAGTCCTGGCGGATGCTGTCCAGGTAACTGCGGATGAATTGGGTTTTGGCGCCGCCCAGGGCCGTCAGCTTTTCCTCGGCTTCCCCTTGCAGTTCGATTGCGGCTTTCCGGTAGGACAACGCACCCGTCACCACCGTTGCGAGAACAGAGGCGATGACAATCGCCAATGGGACCTTTTTCGATATCTTCAAGGTGGGCATGTAAGGACTACTCCTGAGGTTCATTTCCGGTGCGTCGGTGGGCTTGAGGGGGGCGGCTCAGCGTGGGTACGGGCGTTAGCCGGCAAAAATTTCAAAATGAGTGCATTTTTGACACTGACGGCCGATCTTCCCCCGGATTCCCCAGGGAAAGCGGCGCGCCAACGCCGATGATGCCGAATAACGCAACATCTGTGCCGATTGCCGATGAATGAGGGGGCGACGTTTGCCCTGCGAGGCTTAACCCCCTTTAAAGGTTGTCATAATACGATAACCTTTGCCCCCGGTGACTTCCCGCGGGCAGAGGGATAAGATCACCGCCATGGACGATATTCAGTTGGAAACCCCGGCCAAGGCCGGAGAACACGCCGAAGGCGCCGGCAACGGCGGCGCCAAGGAAGGCGGCGCGCGCGCGCCGCAGCGCCGGGCCCGCACCCAGCAGCTGCGCGAACGCTATATCAACCGGGAAATTTCCTGGCTGGCCTTCAACTCGCGGGTTCTCGAGGAAGCCAATAACCCCCACCACCCGCTGCTCGAGCGGCTGCGCTTCCTGTCGATCTCGGCATCGAACCTGGACGAATTCTACATGGTCCGCGTCGCCGGCCTGAAGGGCCAGGTGCGGGCCGGCGTCGGCACGCCGTCCGAAGACGGCCAGACCCCGGCGGAACAGCTGCATGCCATCCATCAGGAAGTCGGCCGTCTGATGCAGGCCCAGCACGCGTGCTGGAGCAATCTGATGAAGGAACTGCGCGGCGAAGGCATCGCCGTGGTCCGACCCGACGAACTGACGTCGCGGGAAAAGACCTGGCTGCGCAAATACGTCGACGGCATCATGCCGGTGCTGACGCCGCTCGCCATCGATCCGGCCCACCCGTTTCCCTTCATGCCCAACATGGGCTTCTCCCTGGTCCTGGCGCTGACCCAGCGCGGGATGGAAGAACCGCTGCGCGCCTTGCTGCCGGTGCCGAACCAGCTTGACCGTTTCATCCGCCTGCCGGGCGAGGCCGTCCGCTTCATTCCGCTGGAAGACGTCATCGGCCTGTTTCTCGACCTGTGGTTTCCCAGCTTCGAGGTTCTGCAGAAGGCCACGTTCCGCGTCATCCGCGACAGCGAAATGGAAATCGACGAAGAGGCCGAAGACCTGGTCCGAACCTTCGAATCGGCGCTCAAGCGCCGGCGCCGGGGCACGGTCATCCGCCTGACCTTCAATGCCGACGCGCCGCAGGAACTGCGTGATTTCGTGATCGCCGAAACCCATGCCTCGCCCGAGGACGTGATGCCGAACCCGGGCCTGCTCGGGCTGGTCGACACCAAGCAGTTGATCCTCAGCGAACGGCCGGACCTTTTGTTCTCGCCGTTCAATGCGCGTTTTCCGGAACGCATCCGCGATTTCGGCGGCGACATCTTCGCCGCCATCCGCCAGAAGGACATCATTGTCCACCACCCCTATGAAAGCTTCGACGTGGTGGTGCAGTTCGTGCGCCAGGCGGCGCGCGATCCCAACGTGGTCGCGATCAAGCAGACCCTGTACCGGACCAGCAACGATTCCCCCATCGTCGCCGCCCTGATCGAGGCGGCGGAGGCGGGCAAGTCCGTGACCGCCCTGGTCGAACTGAAGGCGCGGTTCGACGAGGAAGCGAACATCCGCTGGGCCCGCGACCTGGAACGGGCGGGCGTGCAGGTGGTCTACGGCTTCGTCGACATGAAGACCCATGCCAAGGTCAACATGATCGTGCGACGCGAGGGCAACGACCTGCGCCCCTACTGCCATTTCGGGACCGGCAACTATCATCCGGTGACGGCCAAGATCTACACCGACCTCAGCTTCTTTTCCTGCGACCCTTTGCTGGCCCAGGACGCGTCCAAGCTGTTCAACTACATGACCGGCTACGCCAAGCCGACAGCCATGCAGAAGCTGTCGTTCTCGCCGCTGACGCTGCGCGATAATCTGGTCGAGCTGATCGAGGTCGAGGCCGCCAACGCCAAGGCCGGCAAACCCGCCGGGATCTGGGCCAAGCTCAATTCCATCGTCGATCCGGTGATGATCGAAGCCCTGTACAAGGCGTCGCAGGCTGGCGTGAAGATCGAACTGATCATCCGGGGCATTTGCTGCCTGCGCCCGGGCGTGCCGGGCCTGTCCGAGAACATCCGGGTCAAGAGCATCGTCGGGCGGTTCCTGGAGCATTCGCGCATCGTGTGCTTCGGCAACGGTCACGCCCTGCCGTCGCGCCATGCCAAAATCTTCATTTCCTCCGCCGACTGGATGCCGCGCAACCTTAACCGCCGCATCGAAACCCTGGTTCCCATTGAAAACGAGACCGTGCATGCCCAGGTTCTCGACGAAATCATAGGGGCCAACCTGAAGGATACGGCGCAAAGCTGGATCCTGAACGGCGACGGCAGTTTCTCGCGGTTGGATTCCGACGGCTTTTCCGCGCATAATTACTTCATCACCAATCCCTCGCTGTCGGGCCGCGGAAGCGCTCTCGACAAGAAGCCTGGGAAGAAGGGGCAGAGCGGCAGGTAGCCGTCCATCGACCGAGAGAAGCCCGGCGGAAGCATGAGCCTTTTCAGAGACACCGGCACCGGCGATGCCGCGTCCAAGCGCGGCCTGTTTGGTGATGACCGCGCCCATGGGCGCGTCGCCGTGGTCGATATCGGATCGTCGTCGGTGCGTCTGGTCGTCTACGACACGCCGGCGCGCCTGCCGGTTCCCATCTTCAATGAAAAATCCGACTGCGGCCTGGTGCGCGGCCTGGCCAAGACCGGCAAGCTGAACAAGAAGGGCGTGGTGCGCGCGCGGGCGGCCCTGGCCCGGTTCATCCGTCTGGCCAAGGTGATGGGGGTCGAGCGCCTGGAACTGGTCGCCACGGCGGCCGTGCGCGATGCCGCCGACGGGCTTCATTTCGTCGAGGAAATCGAGAATACCTTCAAGGTCTCGGTGCAGATTCCGTCGGGCGCGGAAGAGGCGCGGCTGTCCGCCCTCGGCCTTCTGATCGGCGTGCCCAAGGCCGACGGGCTGCTGGGCGACCTGGGCGGCGGGTCGCTCGACCTGATCAGCCTAGACAAGGGGCAGTTCGGGGCCAACGCGACCCTGCCGCTCGGCCATCTGCGCCTGCCCGACGCCGTCGGCGGCGACATCCGCAAGGCGGCGCCGCTGGTCGAGGAACAATTCGCCCAGCATGACTGGCTGAAGGACATCCGCGGCCGCACCCTGTTCGCGGTCGGCGGGTCGTGGCGCGTGCTGGCGCGCATCTTCATCGAACAGACCCATTACCCGATCCACATCATCGACGGGTTCACCATGGGTTATTCCGACCTGCGCCACCTGTGTCAGGTGCTGTCCGGCCTGGGCAAGGAAACCATGCAGCAGATGCCGATCCCCCGGCGGCGCATCGAAACCCTGCCGTTCGCGGCCCTGACCATGGACAAGCTGTTGAACGTGGCGCGTCCGGAAAAGATCGTGTTTTCCGGCTTCGGCATGCGCGAGGGGCAGATGATCAAGGGACTGCCCAAGGAAATCCGCAGCCAGGACCCCCTGGTCGCCGGCTGCGAAACCCTGGCGGAGCGCAGCGGCCGATTCACCGTGTCCGGCGTCGAAATGCGCGACTGGATGGCGCCCCTGTTCCCGAACGAGTCGGCGCGCCATGCGCGGCTGCGCTATGTCGCCTGCCTGCTGTCGGATATCGGTTGGTCCGAACATCCCGACTACCGGGCCGAACACGCCTTCTTCCGCGTGCTGCGCCTGCCCTATGCGGGGTTGGCGCATTTGGACCGGGCGTTCCTCGCGATGGCCGTGCTGGTCCGCTACAACGGCGATCCGGAGGTTTCCTATGCGGCCCCGGTCCTGCACCTGCTGGACGATGACGACCGCCGCGCCGCCAACGCGGTCGGCCTGGCCTTGCGTCTGGGCCATACGGTGTCGGGCTCGGCACCGGACCTGATCGGGCGGACGACCCTGAAGCCGACGCGCGACAAGCTGTTCCTGGGCTTGCCGGTCAAGGACCGGTCCGTATTCACGGGCGATGCGGTGGAACGGCGGCTGAAGACCCTGGCGACGGCCATGGGGTTCGGCGCTTCGGCCTTCGGCAAGGCGTCGGAAAGCTGACGGCGGGGCCGGATCAGCCTTCGATCAACGGCACGGCCTGGAAACAGTCGAGCGCCATGGCGGCGTCGTAAATCCGCTTCAGCTTGGGATGTGTGTCCCAATCCAGTTCCCGTTCGTGGCGGAACCGGACATGGCCCATGGCCGCCGCGGCGGTGATGTCGGCCTGGGTCAGGTTCGCGCCGAAAAACCAGGGGCCGTCGGGCGACGCCTCGGCCTCCAGCCAGTCCAGACACAGCTTGATCTGGTGGCGCACCCGGTGGCGCCACTGCAGGGACGGCGCGTTGGCGTGCAGGTTCTTGTCGATGGACAGTGCCACGCTTTTTTCCGCCAAGCCCCAGCCGATGGTGACGGCGCGCAGGACGGCGCGGCGCCCTGGCCCCTTTTCCGGGGTCAGGGCCTTTGCCGGGCCCGCTTCCTCGTCCAGGTAATCCAGGATCATCTGGCTATCGAAGATCTTCTCGCCGTCGGGCAGGATCAGCACCGGCACCTTGATCAAGGGATTAATCTCGGCGACCTGGTCGGCGTTGCGGAACACGGACAGCACGTCCCGCTCATAAGGAATGCCGTAATACTGCATGGTCACGGCGACCCGCCGCAGGAACGGGGAATCGTACTGTCCGACAAGACGGTGCATGGTCGTGGGCTCCGCAGCTACAGATCGACGACCGCCAGGACGCGGTCCTTGATGGCCAGGCCCATGCGCCCGTCGCGCAGCTTCAGGGCGGCCTCGCCGAACAACTCGCGCCGCCAGCCTTTCATGGCCGGCACGTCGGCCTCCTCGCCGAAGGCAGCCAGATTGTCGATGTCTTCCGAGTTGGCGATCAGGCGCTGCGCCACGCCCGATTCCTCGGCGCACATCTTCAAGAACACCTTCAGCAGGTCGGCCACGGGCCCGATGCCGCGGGGCAGGGGCAGTTTTTCCTGCGGCGTCGGGCACTCGTCGTCGGGCAGGGCCCGGCCGCGCTCCACTGCTTCCATGATCTGGCGGCCCTGCCAGCCCTCGGCCATCTTTTGCGACAGGCCGCGGATGCGGGCCAGGTTCTCGATGGACTTCGGTGGGTGGTGGGCGATCTCGACGATGGACTCGTCCCGCACGATGCGGTTGCGGGGCACATCGGCGCGTTGGGCCTCGATCTCGCGCCAGGCCGCGACCTCGCGCAGGATGGCAAGCAGGCGCGCCGTCGGGCGCCGGACCTTGAGCCGCTCATAGGCTTCCATGGGATCGGTTTCGTAGAAGCTGCGGTTATGCAGGGCTTCCATTTCGGAAGCGACCCAGGCAAGGCGGCCGCTTTTTTCCAGCTTGGCCTGCAGTTTTTCGTAGACCGTGCGCAGATGCGTCACATCGGACAGCGCATAGCTGATCTGCTTGTCCGACAGCGGCCGGGCGGCCCAGTCCGTGAACCGCGAGCTTTTGTCGACGCTCGCCTTGGCCAGCTTGGCGACCAGGGTTTCGTAGCCCACGGAATCGCCGAAGCCGCAGACCATGGCGGCGATCTGGGTGTCGAACACGGGCGCCGGGCAGTCGTCCATGGCGCGGCAGAAAATTTCCATGTCCTGGCGGGCGGCGTGGAAGACCTTGAGCACGTTGCGGTTGGCCAGAAGCTCGAACACGGGCGTGAGGTCGATGCCCGGCGCCAGGGCGTCGACCGCCGCCGCCCCGTCGGGTCCGCCGATCTGCAGCAGGCAGAGCACCGGCCAATAGGTGCGTTCGCGGATGAACTCCGTGTCCACGGTCACGTAGTCCACGGTCGCGAGCGGTGCGCAGAACGCCCGGAGTTCGTCGTTGTCGGTAATCAGGTTCATTTCAGGGGCGAGAAACTGACGGGCGTGATCAGCTTGTTTTCCTGTTTCACCAGCATGCCGGCGGATTTCTTTTTGTAGACGGCCCAATCCGGATCGGCGTCGCGGGCGGCGCGCCGGCGTTCCATGTCGGTCAGGTCGTCATAGCTCCACAGGTGCACGAATTCGTTCTGCGGGCCAATGGAGGTCGTGAAATACCCGATCAGGTTGAGATGGCGAAGCTGCACGGGCAGACCTTCGGCCTCGAACAGGTCCAGGTACTGTTTGTTCATGCCGTGCTGAACGGTATAGGTGCGGTGGTCGATGATCATATCAGGGATATCCTCCTTGGGCGCGGTGCGGTCCTCTTGGCGGGCCGCACCGCCGTTATACGCTAGAGGATTGCCGCGCCAAAGTGAAACGCTGCGGCCTTGCCAAGGGAACCCAGGCGCGGAATGCTGCGGCCAACAATCATGGAGGACATTTTGAGCGATAACATCTTGCGTGACGACCGTGGCGGGGTGACCTGGCTGACTGTCAACCGCCCGGACAAGCTGAACGTTCTCAATTCGGACCTGATGACCGAACTGGCGCAGATTCTGCGCGCCCTGTCCGATGACCAGGATTTGCGCGCCGTGGTCATCACCGGCGCCGGTGACCGGTCCTTCGTCGGCGGCGCCGACATCGGCGAGATGGCGGCCCTCGACCCGACCTCGGCCCGGGCCTTCATCACGCGGCTGCACGGCGTCATGGCGGCGATCCGCGATCTGCCGGTGCCGGTGATCGCGCGGATCAACGGATATTGCCTGGGCGGCGGCATGGAATTGGCGGCGGCCTGCGATTTCCGCATCGCCGCCGACAACGCCAAATTCGGCATGCCCGAGGTCAGGGTCGGTCTGCCCAGCGTGATCGAGGCGGTGCTGCTGCCGCATCTGGTCGGCTGGGGCCGCACCCGCTGGCTGCTCATGACCGGCGAGATGATCGATGCGGCAACAGCCCATCAATGGGGTTTCGTCGAATTCCTGACCACGCCCGGGGACCTGGACGCCGTGCTCGACCGCTCGGTCCAGGCCATCGTCGAGTCCGGCCCCCACGCCATCCGCACGCAAAAAGTGCTGATCCAGTCGTGGGAAAGCATGACCCCGGCGGATGCCATCGCCGCGACCATCCCCGTGTTCGGCGACAGCTTCAAGACGGGCGAGCCCCAGGCCATGCTTGGGGGCTTCCTGGCACGCAAGGCGAAGGGCTAGACTGCGGACGCAACACCTTTGGGGGAAGGGCGATGGGCGACCGCTCGGAAGTCGTATTCAGCATCCTGATGGCGGCCTTCGTGGTCGTCCTGGTGATGACCAACATGATCGCGGGAAAGCTGTTCCTGGCTTTTCCCGAAACCTTCCCTAACGGCCTGTTCGGCGAGGCGGTGACCCTGACTGCGGGGATCATCACCTATCCCCTGACGTTCCTGATCACCGACGTGGTCTGCGAGGTCTATGGCCAGCGCCGTGCCAACCTGATGGTCTATACGGGCTTCGCCATGAGCGTGCTGATCCTGGGCGTGGTCCAGATCGCCCTGGTCGTGCCCGGATCGCCCGTATGGCCCGCCGGCAACGTCAACTACGACACCGTGGCCCAGATGCAGCAGGCCTATGAAAGCGTGTTCACCCTGCCGGGCATGCTGATCCTGGGGTCCATGACCGCCTATCTGGCGGCCCAGCTGCTGGACGTGAAGCTGTTCCATTTCTGGAAACGGGTGACGCGGGGCAAGCATCTGTGGCTGCGCAACAACGCCTCGACCATGATCAGCCAGCTTGCCGACACGATCATCGTCAATTCGATCTTCCTGGGCTTCGGCCTGAACCTGCCCTGGGACGTGGTTTTCAAGATCATCGTCGCCAGCTACCTGGCCAAGCTGGTCATCGCCTTGGCCGACACGCCTTTTGTCTATCTGGGTGTCTGGTTGGTGCGCCGGGCGGCCCATCTGCCGGATCCGGACCTGGGCGTCGATATTCTGGTGTGACGGGCCGCACAGCCAGCGCGGTTGCTCCAGACCTAGACTGATTTCGGATCGTAGGGCGGTCGGGAGAGAGACCATGACCGCCATTAAACCTGTTCGTACCTCCATCGTCGGCGAGGAGACTTCTCCTGCGCCTGCGTCCCTGCATCCAGAATCCACCGATGCCCCCTTTACCGAAGACGCCTTCGCCGGGGAGTGCGCCATGGTGCGGCGTCTGGACGGCCCACCAGCCCTTTCCTTGCCCGAGGAAATGCATCACGCGGTTCGGGAAAGCGGCCGTGGCCAAATGTCGCTGTTGGGCGATATCTGGCGCCTGGCGCGCGGACCCGGACGCGTGAGCCCGCAGGAATACATGTATTACCGCCTGTGGGACCCGGCGCTGGATGCGGCGGCCAAAAGCCGTTTCGTCGGTAAGCGGGTGCAGACGGCCGTCCACCGCGCCTGCAACCCGGCGACCTGGTTTACGTTGGCCCATGACAAGCTGATCTTTCAGGCGGTGGCGGCCGGTTTCGGCCTGCCGGTGCCCAGGCTGCGGGCGATTTATCACCCGACGCGCATCGCCGGTCCGCTGCCTCAGGCGCGTGACGCCGAAAGCTTGATAGACCTTCTGGTCAACGGACTCGACGGCCCGATATTCGCCAAACCCATCGACGGCATGTATTCGATCGGTGCCCTGGCCATCGACCGAGATGCGGCCGGTCGGGGATTCCGGGTCAATGGGCATGCCGTTGCGGCCGAGAATCTCGTGCGCTACCTGGGATTCCGTGAATCCCAAGGCTACCTGTTCCAGGACCGCCTATCCCCGCATCCCCGTATTTCAAGCCTGATCGGCGACCGATTGCCAACCATGCGGGTGCTGGTTCTGGTCGACCGCCAGGGATGCGGCGAAGCGGTCAGCGCCGTCGTCAAGCTGCCGGCGGGGGCGCAGGCCGCCGACAATTACTGGCGGGCTGACAATCTTCTGGGTGCGGTGGAATTGGAAACAGGAACGGTCAAGCGGGCAATCAACGGCTCGGGCTGCCGCCTTGAAGAGGTCGAAGCCCATCCCGACACGGGCGTGCGACTGAGCGGGGCGACCCTGCCGCAGTTCGATGAGGCCATGGCCCTGGTTCGCCGGGCGGCATCGGCCTTTCCCGGCATCCGCACCCAATCATGGGACATCGCGTTGAGCGATACCGGTCCGGTGGTCATGGAACTGAACTTCGGCGGTGACCTGAACCTGCATCAGTTGGCCCACGGCAGGGGGATCATGGGCGCGCGCTACCGCGCCCATGTGGCCGATTGCCGAAATCAGACGGAGAGGTAGGGAGAACGGTCGGGAAAGCCTACCAGCGCCGCTCTGCCGTCTCGCTCATGCCGTCGATGAAGCCCTTGAGCATGGTGACCTCGGTGCAGCCCTGGGGGCACAGGCTTTCGAGCCTGGCCAACAGTTCCCGGGCCGTGTCCTTCTGGCCCATTTCCACGTAAAGCTCGCCCATGTATTCAAGGGCGCCCTTGTGGTTGGGCTCGATGGCAAGGGCGCGTTCATAATAGTCGAAGGCGACGTCGTAATGGCCGAGCTTGCGCGAGGCATAGCCGCGCAGGTTCCAGCCGTCGGCATCATCGGGGTGCTGGGCCGTGTAGGGCACCAGGGCCGTCAGGGCCGGTTCGAACTGGCTTTTGTTCAGAAGCTCCTGAATGTCTTGGAGGGCCTTGCCTTCCTTCTTGTCCTTATCCTTGTCGTCGGTCGTCGTGGTCGGGCCGCTGTCGCTGCTCGCGGCCTTGGCCTGTTGCGCGGTGATGAGCGGGGAAAGGGCAAGCAGGGCGCCGAGCGCCAGGACGGGAAGGGCGGTACGCCAAGTGGAAATCATTGTCGGGTCTCCTAACGTATCATGTCAGGCCGTCGCTGGCCGTGTTCGCAGATGCAGTGTAGCAGCCCCCGTGAAAAATCGCGCGTCACGCTTTGTTGAACGCCGTGACCGGGGGCGGCGGGCGCAGGCAGGGGTGGTCGGCAAATTCTCTCTGGATTTTCGCCGTTCGACCGCCTAGAAACCCGGGACGTTTGGGCCGTTGGGCCCGGACGTCGGCGGCGTCGTCAGGCGAAATTTCAGGCGCGCGCGATTGCCCCGCCGGGCCATTTCCATCGCGCGCGCGAACCACGAGAAGTAATCCAATGCACCCTTACCGCACCCATACCTGTGGCCAACTGCGCGAAGACAACGTCGGCGACACCGTGCGCCTGTCGGGCTGGGTCCACCGCAAGCGCGATCACGGCAATCTGCTGTTCGTCGACCTGCGCGACCATTACGGCCTGACGCAATGCGTGATCGACGTGTCCGGCAGCCTGTTCCCGGCGGTCGAGGGCGTGCGCCCGGAAAGCGTGGTGACGATCACCGGTCCCGTGGTCAAGCGGTCGGAAGAAACCATTAACCCGTCGATCCCGACGGGCGCCATCGAAGTGCGCATCGACGAATTCCACGTCGAAAGCGCGGCCGAGATGCTGCCGCTGCAGGTGTTCGGCGATGCCGATCTGGGCGAGGAAACGCGCCTGCGCTACCGCTTTTTGGACCTGCGCCGCGAACAGCCGCATGCCAACATCATCCTGCGTTCCAACGTGATTTCGTCGATCCGCCGCCGCATGGTCGATCAGGGCTTCCTGGAAATCCAGACGCCGATCCTGACCGCGTCGTCCCCGGAAGGGGCCCGCGACTATCTGGTGCCGGCGCGCAACCATCCGGGCCATTTCTATGCCCTGCCGCAGGCGCCGCAGCAGTTCAAGCAGCTGCTCATGGTGTCCGGCTTCGACAAGTACTTCCAGATCGCGCCCTGCTTCCGCGACGAGGACGCGCGGGCCGATCGTTCGCCCGGCGAGTTCTATCAGCTTGACCTGGAAATGGCCTATGTCACCCAGGACGACGTTTTCGCGGCGCTGGAGCCGGTGTTGGCGGGCGTGTTCAAGGAATTCGCCAACGGCCGCAAGGTGACCGAGGGGGCGTTCCCGCGCATCCCCTACAAGGAATCGATGTTGAAATACGGCAACGACAAGCCGGACCTGCGCAACCCGATCGAAATGTCGAACGTCACGGATACCTTTGCCGGTTCCGGCTTCAAGGTGTTCGCCGGCATGATCGAAAAGAACGACAAGGTCCGCGTCCACGCCATTCCGGCGCCGGGCGGCGGCAGCCGCGCGTTCTGCGACCGCATGAATTCCTGGGCGCAGGGCCAGGGCCAGCCCGGCCTGGGCTACATTTTCTTCCGCGACGGCGAGGGGGCGGGCCCCATCGCCAAGAACATCGGCGACGAGCGCACGGCGGCGCTCAAGGCGGCGCTCGGCCTCAACGACGGCGACGCCGTGTTCTTCGTGGCCGGCGTGCCCGGCGAGTTCGCGTCCTTCGCCTCGGCCGCGCGCACCAAGGTCGGCCAGGATCTGGACCTGATCGCCAAGGACCGCTTCGATTTCTGCTGGATCGTCGATTACCCGATGTACGAGCTGAACGAGGACACGGGCCGCGTCGATTTTTCACACAACCCGTTCTCCATGCCTCAGGGCGGGCTGGAGGCGCTGGAAACCCAGGACCCCCTGGATATCCTGGCCTATCAGTACGACATCGTATGCAACGGGGTCGAACTGTCCTCGGGCGCGATCCGGAACCACAAGCCGGACATCATGGTCAAGGCGTTCGAAATCGCGGGTTATTCCAAGGAAACCGTGGAGCAGGAATTCGGCGGCATGTACCGGGCCTTCCAGTTCGGCGCCCCGCCGCACGGCGGCTCCGCCCCCGGCATCGACCGCATCGTCATGATGCTGGCCGACGAGCCCAACATCCGCGAGGTCATCGCCTTCCCGATGAACCAGCAGGCGCAGGATCTGCTGATGGGCGCGCCCTCCATGGTGCCCGAGGCGCGGCTCAAGGAACTGCATTTGCGGCTGGCGCTGCCGAAGAAAGCAGGCCCCCAGGCCGGCGGTGAATCGCAAGGGTAGAAAATTCCCCACCGTCAACTACCCATGATTCCATAAATGATAAAAACAGCTTAGCCGGATAGAAAAAGCTGGCTCCCGATTCGCGCCTTCGGCTATACCGAATCGGTAGAAGACTTAATAAATATCAACCGTTTCGGTTGGCCGCGACGGCCGGGGAGCGAAACGGCGACAGGGTGAACCATTTACACGGGGTGAAGATGCCGGTGCGGCTGCCGGCGCCCTACTGGGGGTTTAAGATGCGGAAGTCCGTTCTTGTCGTCGGTGCGTGCGCGCTGCTGGGCGGATGTGCGCTGCCGGTTCCCATCCAGGTCGCATCCTGGGCCATCGACATCATCTCCGTCGTCGCAACCGAAAAATCCATCACGGACCATGGCCTGTCGGCGCTGACCAGCAAGGACTGCGCGCTGTATCGCGCCGTGACCGAAGACGACAACGTCGTCTGCCGCGATGTCGACGACCGCAAGGACGTCATGACCGCTGACGCGGGCAAGGACGCCGCGACCTTGGCCGGCACGGACGGTCAGCAAGTGGCACCGGGCTTTGATGCTGTTGAGGCCCAGGTGGCCAAGGCGGACACGGCCCCGGTTTCCGAACAAGTTGCGCCGGTATCAGCCGCCGTCTTCGAAACGGCCTCTGGAAGCGAACAGCCGGTGTCCGTCAACATCGATCTGGCGGCGTTGCAGCCGGTGACGGAAGAGATCGACCGCCCGTTCGTCCGCTTCACGCAGTCGGCGGCTGGTGCGGGACAAACGCCTGCCGAAGCGGTGCAGGCCGCGGCCCTGCCGCCGGTCGACGTGGCGGGCGGCAAGCCCAAGGAAGGGTTCTATTACGTGATCGGCAGCTTCCGCGGCAGCGAGCGGGCCAAGCGCCACATGCAGACCTTCAGTTCCCTGGTCCCGGCGGTGCTGCACGGCAAGATCGGCCGCGAAGGACGGGACGTGTACCGCGTCGTCGTCGGACCGTTCAACGCAACGGAACGTGCCGTTGCCTTCCGCCGCATCAAGCGGGCCGGGATCGCCGATACCTGGGCGATCCGCGTGTCGCCGAAGGATTGGTCGGTCGCCGCCAGAATGCGCCCGATCGAGCAGGCGGATGCCGGTGCCGCGCTCAGCGCGCGGGATTGGCCGGGCCTGGCGCACTTCATCGTCCAGCGTTAAGCCGCGTCCACGTTTTCTGAAGAATACCGCGGGAAGACCGAGGGGCCGCCGCCGGACAACCGTGCCCGGGGCGTTCCCGTTGATCGGTCAGGGAGTTGTTCAGGCCGCCATCGGCCGGCCGGAGCCGTCGGGCGGGCCGTCAAGGGTCAGCAGCAGGCTGACGATGTGTTCGGTCTTGCGCACGAGGCGGGTGTTCTGCGGATTGTAGCGGCGCTCGAAATTCAGCCGGTCTTCCCACTGCGAGACATAATCCCGGGCCCGGTCGGGGCCGGCCGGCTCGCCGGTCAGCGCTCCCACCGTGTCGTTGTAGTCGGGATGCAGTTCGGGCTGGAACGCCAGCAGTTCATAATCCTCATAGGCCAGCACGCCGGCGGCGTAGAGATCCAGACTGACCTCGGCCATTTGGCGGGGGGACAGATCGCGCAGGGACAGGCCGTTCGTCAGCACGCCGAACAGGGTCGGTTCAGGGGCTTCGTCCTGGACCGGCGCTTCGTTTTCACAGGCGTCGGGCGGCGAAATCGGGGTCAGGGGAACAAGTTCGCGCGACGGGCTGCCCAGGTCCGCAAAGGGCGTGGCGGGGGATGGGGATTTCGAAAACAGGTCTACATACGAAATTGGCTGATGTTCTGCTCCCATGAGCAAGGCTCCTTCTTCGTCCGAACGCGATCCGTTCGAGAAACAGAAGGTGTCGAGACCCGGACATGCCAAAGGCACTGGTATCCCATGGGCAGCGCGGAAACGCGGTGCAGGTGCCGGTTCGGCGGTGGGCCGAGGCATCCTTTAACGCATTCCGTTCTGGCACGGGCTTCGGGGTCTGTTCTATCGCCGTCATGAGTGCCTCCAAATCGTCGGCATGTGGGCTTCGCCACATCCATTTACTCGCTGAAATACAACGCAAAAGGCGGGCCAGACGGCAGATGGTGGTTTTTCATATGCTTAACGGAAGATGACCGGGCAAAAACCCGCCTGACCCGGCAATTCCTGCCGCCTTGGCGGGCATATTTTGCCGAGGAAGCCGGCCTCCGCCGCCATGGACAGGGCGTGTTACGGGGCCTAGTCTGACCGTTGCGGAATTGCTCTTGGGAAGAAACGCCGTCATGCCGAACCATCGGATTACCCGACGCCGGAGCCTGCCGGCTTTCCGCCGCCAGGCGCTTGCCGCCGGGGCGGCGGCGCTGCTGGTCGCGGGGCTGAATGCTGGCGTTTTGTCGGCGGCCAAGGCCGCCGGGGCGGCGGAGCCGAAACTGACCAGCCACCGGGCGGCCTATGAGATTACCCTTTACCAAAGCCGAGAAGGCGTCGGGCCGACGGCGGCGCGCGGCCTCATGGCCTATGAATTCACCGATGCCTGCGAGCGTTGGGTCGCCGAAAGCCGCATTGTCCTGGACGTGCTCTACGGCGAGGAAACGCCCGTGCGCACGGATTGGAACTTCACCAGTTGGGAAGCCAAGGACGGCCGTGACTACGGCTTCAACATGACCCATCGGCGCAACGAGCGGCTGGAGGAAGACCTGAAGGGGACGGCGCGGCTCGACCCCGGCAAGGGCGGCGAGGCCGCCTTTACAGGCGACGTCGCCAAGCAGATGTCCTTGCCCAAGGACACGCTGTTTCCCACGGCCCATCTGATCGCCAGCCTGAAGGCGGCGGTTGCCGGCCAGAAGGTCTTTTCCCGCCCCCTGTTCGACGGCGGCAGCCTGGACAATCCTTATGACACCAACGTCTATATCGTCCACCCGAAAGACCGTGACGACAAGACGCAGGCGCTTTTGAAGAAGTCCGGGTTCGCCGCGGGGCTGCCCGTGTGGCGCCATCAGGCGGCGTTTTTTTCCATGAAATCCGGGGAAAGCACGCCCGTGTTCGAGCTTGAGGTCGATTACCGCGCCGACGGCGTCGCCGAACGGATCATCCAGTCCTTCGGCGATTTCGCGATCCGCATGACACCGGTCAAGATGGAGCGGATCAAGGGCGGCTGCTGACCTCGGCAGGCCACAACCAGGCCGCACCCCGCACGCCCGACGCATCACCGTGGCGGGCCGGGACAAGGCGCGTCGCGACCTCGTCGGAAAACACCCATTGCCCCCACAGGCGCGGCACGGCCGCGTATAGCCGCGCCAGGTTCGACAGTCCGCCGCCCAGGACGATGACGTCCGGGTCCAGGATGTTGACGACGGTGGCCAGGGCCCGCGCCAGGCGGCCCTCATACCGTCCCAGGGTCGCGGCGGCTCCGGGATCGCCGGCCTCGGCGCGGGCGACGATGGTTGGCGGGGGCAGGTCCTCGCCGGTGGCGGCCAGGTGGTCGCGGGCCAGGGCGGGGCCGGACAGTAAGGTCTCGATACAGCCCGTGCGGCCGCAATAGCAGCGCCTGCCCGGGCGTTCGTCGTCCAGGGGCCAGGGCAGGGGGTTATGGCCCCATTCGCCGGCGATGGCGTTCAGTCCGGTGACGGGCCGGCCGTTCAGGGCGATGCCGCCGCCGACGCCGGTGCCGAGGATCACGCCAAACACCAGATCCGCCCCCTGGCCGGCGCCGTCGGCGGCTTCGGACAGGGCGAAGCAGTTGGCGTCGTTGGCCAGGCGCACGGGCAGGCCCAGGGCGGCTTCCAGGTCCCGGTCGAAAGGATGGCCGATCAGCCAGGTCGAATTGGCGTTCTTGACCAGGCCCGTGGCCGGCGACAGGGTGCCGGGAATGCCGACGCCGACATGGGTGACCGGCCCGGCCTCGGATTCCATGTCGCCGATCAGACCGCGAATGGCCGTGACCGTGGCCCGGTAATCGCCTTGCGGGGCGGCGATGCGGCGGCGCGCCAGGGCGGTCCCGGCGCGGTCCAGCACCAGGCCCTCGATCTTGGTGCCGCCCAGGTCAATCCCGGCGCGCATGATTGGAGAAAAAATTAATATTCATGGTGTGACCGTCGTCATGTGCAAAACGAAACGAGGTTAATACTTTTTTACCATTCGGTCCTTAGAACTAGGCGGGACGACCGCTTAGGGACGAGGACCCCGTAGATGACCATCATCACCGAATACACGACTGAGAAAAGGGACGTTTACCCGGTGTTTCGCGGACTGACGGAATTAGGTGTTTCCAACACCGACCTGGCCGAGGCGCTTACCACCTCGCCGGCGTCCGTATCAGCCTGGCGCACGGGTGAAACCCGCATGCCCGCCCATCTGGTCGCGTTTCTGACGCTGATCCTCGACTCGCTGGTCGAGCGCAAGGGTTCCGAGGCTTCGGTCGCCGCCTCGATGTTTCCGGGGCTGCCCGCGCCGGGTCATATCCGCACCGTGCGGGCGCGTGACAATCTTCAGCAGCAGCAGGCCTTCAATTGCGGTTTCGACCGCGTGCATATGGAAGCGGGCCTGCGCTTGTTCCTGAACTGGCGAAATCGTATGGTGTTCACGAATACACGGTTCGTGGGCGTGGAACGCGGCCGGGCCGCGGATATCGGACATCTGGGCGTGGCCGCAACCTGACGCCGGTGATGCGGTCGGGGGGCCGCAGGCGAAGGGGACCCGCACAGGGTGCCAAGGGGTAGACGAGGGAAGTATGAGCGACAAACTGTTCGGATTGACGGAAGAAGGCGTCAAGACCGCGCTGGACATCAAGACCCGCTATAAAAAGCGGGAACCGCTGGTTGTCCCGTCCGACGGCGACAAGTTCCTCGCACCCGAGAATTTCCTGAATTCGACCATCAACCTGGGCGGTCTTGAGGATCCGCTGCCGCTGGCCTTGGTGTCGGCCCGCGATCCGGAGGCCCCCATGGCCCTGGCCGCCGTGGCGCGCCTGTCGCCGCTTGGCCGCAAGACGCCGCTGATCACCGGCATGTTCGAGATCGTCGGCGACATCTCCAAGCACGAGGCGGTCAAGAACGCGATTTCGCTGATCACGGAAAGCGCCTTCGATCCCAACGCCATCGCAAAGCTGCGCCGCGAAACCTCGCGCTTCATCGTGCGCACGCGGGCCGAATACACCACCGCCCTGCGTCAGAACCTGCACAACCTGATGGACGGCAGCGTGTCGCCCCGTTACTTCGTGCAGGAATTCTTCCAGTTGACCGAAGCCGGCAACATGCGCAACGACATCCGCAAGAAGCTGGTCATCAGCCTGCTGATGTCGGAAACCGTGCGGCCCAGCGTCAAGTTCCTGATGCTGGAAAACTTCCACGAAATGCCGGCGCCGGTGCAGACGGCGATCATTCAGGCCCTGCTGCGCGCCGACTCGTCGCGCCACGTCGACCTGATGAAGGAAGAACTGCGCTGGATCGTCGCCCAGGGCGTCGAATACAGCCGCGCGCACTGATCTCCGCCGGGTTTCCTTCCGACACCACTCTGTACTCTGTTGCGTTCCCAAGCATCCGCCGGCGAAAGCCCGTGGAATGCAGGCATACGCATTCGCGTGCCATCCCATACTTTTGGTCAATAGTGTTCGATTGGGCCGTCTGCGACAAAGAACGCGGACAATAACGTCCTCCTTCAAAAACATCCGCTCAAGGAAGATTAGGAGAACCAGACCCATGAATCCGCAATTGCTGGTTTACGTATCGCGTACTGATCCGGAATGCTTCGTCATCACGCCGACGCATTTGGCGCATCAGGCCCATGTCGACTTCTATTGGAGCGCTTCCGACGATCAACTTTCCCTGGTGCCCCGGGAACGGGCAGGGGAAGTGCTTGAACGTGTCGGCTGCGATGATGATGCCGCCATGGTGATCGATCAATCCGGACCGTTCTGTCATGCCGCCTAAGGCGCGCGCCAGCACCCTCCGTCAGCCCCGATCCCACCGCAAGCCACCGACAGACCCCCGCCTTTTCAAGGGCTGTCTGCTTGCCGTCGGCGCGACCGCAATTCTCATGTTCAGTTTCGTGACCGTGGGCATGGCGTTGGAGGTCGGCCCGAGCGGCCTGTTGCGCCGGCTCGTCCCGCCTGAGCCGCGCACCGTCGTCTCGGCCCCCATCGCCGTGGATCTGGGCGGATACAGCATCAGCCCGGGCAAGCGGGACCGCTACGTATGGGTCACCGTCGCGATGAAAGTGCCCGGCCCGCGGCAGGAAGCCGAAATCTGCCGTATGATGCCCCGTTTGCGCGCGGTGATCGTCCAGGAACTGGGCGACAAGATGCGCGAAACGCCCGAGGACACGGGCGCGGCGGCGCCGGCCCTGATCGATTTCGCCCGCTCGCGGATCACGCGGGCGCTGGACACCGACGTCGGCAAGGAACTTGGCCTGCTTGTTCTGACCGATTGGCGCGGCGCGCCGTATCCGAGTTGCCCGCGGGAAACCGAGGAAGAGCTATAAGTCACGGCCGCCGGCTTGCCCGGGCGTCGTCCGGCGTGCTAGCAGTCGTTTCCCGCCTAAATGACCCTCCGGAGCCGACCTTCCGTGGCCTTTCAACCTGACTATGCCTTCGACGGCGAACCGCCCCTCGGCGAGACCTGGGAAGTTGCCCCCGGCGTGCGCTGGTTGCGCATGCCCCTGCCGTTCAAGCTTGATCACATCAACCTGTGGATGCTGGAAGACGGCGACGGCTGGACCCTCGTCGATACGGGCATCAATACCGAGGAAACCCGAGACGCCTGGGACCGCGTGTTCAAGAACACCCTGGGCGGCAAGCCGGTCAAGCGCGTCATCGTCACCCATTTCCATCCCGACCATGTCGGCCTGGCGGGCTGGCTGACGGAGCGTTTCAAGGTGCCGCTGTGGATGCCGTACACGGAATGGGCCACGGGGCGCATGCTCAGCTTCGAAACAAGCCAGTCGGCGGGGCCCGTGTCCCACGCCTTCTACAAGGCCGCCGGCTTCAACGGCGATCGCCTGGCCCAGGTCGAACGCCGGGTCGGGCGTTACGGTGGTAATATTTCGCCCATTCCGGCGGCGATCCGGCGCATCGCCCATGGCGACGAATTCGCCGTAGGGGCCCACTCCTGGCGCGTCATCGAAGGCAACGGCCATTCGCCGGAACACGCCTGCCTGTATTGTGCCGATCTGGGCGTGCTGATTTCCGGCGACCAGATCCTGCCCAAGATCAGCCCCAACGTATCCGTCTGGCCGCAGGAGCCGGAGGCCGATCCCCTGGCACGGTTCCTGGACAGCCTGAAGCGGTTCAAGGACCTGCCCGCGGATACCTTGGTGCTGCCGTCCCACAACTGGCCGTTCCGGGGGCTTCTGGAGCGCCTGGACGACCTCGCCGCCCATCATGTGGAGCGCCTGGACGCCGCCCGGGCCGCCTGCGCGGCCCGCGACGACGTCGGCGGCGCGACGGCGGTCGATGTTCTGGAACACCTGTTCAAGCGCGAGATGGACACCCATCAGATGTTCTTCGCCATCGGCGAAAGCCTGGCCCCTCTGCACCATCTGATGACGCAAGGACGTGTGCGCCGCTTCATCGATGCCGCCGGGGTCTACCGCTATCAGGCGGCCGCCGTATAGGGCGGGGCCGGGAAGTATTCGATCCCCTTCTGGACGAAGCGCGCGAACTCCGGGCTCTTCAACTGGCCCAGCAGCCACAATGACATGTCCATGCCGGCGGAAATGCCCGCCGAGGTCACGACGTTGCCGTCGCGGACGAACCTGACGTCGTCCAGGACCTCGACGTTGCCGCCGCCGCGCAGCAGGTCGACCGCCGCCCAATAGGTCGTCGCCCGCTTGCCCTGCAGCTGGCCGGCCCGGTGCAGCAGCAGGGCGCCCGTGCACACGCTGGTCACCCAGCTGCAGTCCGGCGCAACCTTCTTCAGCCAGTCGATTTCCGGCCCGCCGTTCTTGAAGATCGCCCGCGTGCCCTGGCCGCCGGGGATCAGGACGATGTCCAGCTTGGGATGGTCGTCCAGGGTGTAATCGGTGACGATCCGAAGGCCCTTGGCGCAGGTGATCTCGCGGCTGCCCGAACCGATCGTGCATACGGCGAGACCGGAATCCTCCTGCTTGGCGGCCCAGGAGAACACCTCCCAGGGGCCGATCGCGTCGAGTTCTTCCATGTCGTTGAAGGCAAGAATGCCGATTTGCGTGGTCATGATGGTGTCTCCGGTTGGTTTCGGGTTTCGGGAAATGGTTAGGCGGGGGTGAGAGAGGCGAACCGCATCCGGTAGTCCTGGGGGCTGACCCCCAGGGCGCGGTGAAAGGCGCGGCGCATGCGTTCCTCGTCGCCGAAGCCGCATTGCCGGGCGATCAGCTTGACGGGCAGGTCACTGTCTTCCAGCAGATTGCGGGCCGCCTCGATGCGTGCCTCCTGGACAAAGCCGGCAGGCGTGCGGCCCGTGGCCTTCTTGAAATGACGGTTGAAGGTGCGCAGGCTCATGGCGGCCTGTTCGGCCATTGTTTCGACGCTGATGTCCTCGGCAAGCCGGTCGAGCAGCCAGAGCTGTACGTCGCGGATGTTTCCCCGCGGCGCCATCTGCGCCGACAACTGCCGTGAAAACTGCGCCTGAGAGCCCGGACGCTTCATGAACATGACCATTTCCCGCGCCACCTTGAGGGCCAGGGCCTTGCCGTGATCTTCTTCCAGCAGCGCCAGGGCGAGGTCCATGCCCGCCGTCACGCCGGCCGAGGTATAGACGTTGCCGTCCTTGACGAAGATCGGATCGGGATCGACCCTGACCCGGGGAAACAGATCCGCCAGATTGCGGCAATGGGCCCAATGGGTCACCGCGCGGCGCCCGTCGAGCAGCCCGGCGGCGGCCAGGATATAGGCCCCCGTGCAGACCGATACCACGCGGCGCGTGGATTTTGTCAAACGGTGGATGTCGGCGATGGCGTCGTGATCTTCCATAAACCGCAGGGAGCCCTTGCCGCCGGCGCAGATCAGCGTGTCGAACGGCGTGACGGCGTCCTGGAGGGTGCTGTCGGCGAACAGATGGACGCCGATCGATGTGCGCACGGGGCCCGAGCGGCTGGCGATCAGGCGCAGGTCATAGAGCGGCCCGCTGCCGCCGGCAGCCAGATGAACCTCGTTGGCGGAGCCGAACACGGCGGCGGGCCCGGTTGCGTCGATGATCTGGCAGCGTTCGAAAATGACGATGCCGATCCGCTTTGGGGTGGCCGGTCTGCGCGCCGGTAAATCGGCCTGTGATGTCGTATCGGGTGCCATGACCGCAGTGTGGGGCGGCCCAGGGTTTGGCGCAATGACAACGACCCCACTTTTTCTGCCAATCAGTCTGGGCCGGTGTTTGACACTGTGTTGGCGTCTTTCCGCCCGGGCGCCGCTGTGCGTAAGATGAAGACACAATAAACCAGGAGGAAATGGCCACCATGAGCCAGAAGACAATTATCACCTGCGCCGTCACAGGGTCGGCGCCGACCACGCAAAAAACCAAGGCGACGCCCGTGACGCCGGAACAGATCGCTCAGTCGTCGCTCGACGCCGCGAAGGCGGGGGCGGCGGTCTGCCACATCCATGTCCGCGAACCCGACGGCACGCCGAGCATGAAGTTCGAGTACTACGAGGAAGTGGTGAAGCGCATCCGCGACGCCGGCTCGAACATGATCATCAACCTGACCACCGGACCGGGTGCGCGCTATATGCCGAGCGACGAGGATCCGCTGATCCCCGGTCCGGGCACGGAATACGTCACCCCGGAAAAGCGCACCGCGCATGTGGAAAAGCTGAAGCCGGAAATCTGCTCGCTCGACGTCGCGACCATGAACTTCGGCGAACGTGCCTTCATGAACGTGCCGCGCCACATGCGCGTCATGGCCGACCGCATCAAGGCGGCGGGCGTGAAGCCGGAACTGGAAGTATTCGACACCGGGCACATCGAACTGTGCAAGCAGCTGATCAAGGAAGGCCACATCGATCAGCCCCCCTATTTCCAGCTGTGCCTGGGCATTTCCTATGGTGCGACGGCGACCCCGGAAGCCATGATGCACATGCGCGACCGCCTGCCCGAGGGTGCTCCCTGGTCGGCCTTCGGCATCTCGCGGCAGCAGTTCCCCATGGTCGCCCAGGCGGTCCTTCTGGGCGGCAACGTGCGGGTCGGCCTGGAAGACAATATCTACCTCGGGCCGGGCGAACTGGCACCGTCCAACGCCGCCCTGGTCGAACGCGCGGCGGCGATCATCGAAAATCTGGGATCGTCGGTGGCCACGCCGGACGAGGCACGGGGGATTCTCGGCCTGGGCAACCATTAGGCGGCGAAACGCCGCCGGCATGACATGACCGGCGCGGGGGCGGCGATGCCGCCCCCCAAGCCGGCTTCATGCATCAGACGGCGATACGCGCCTTTTCGACGGCGGCGGGCATTTCAAACAGCCCGGCCAGCGACGTGAGGATCGTCATCGCTTCGTCTCCACGCAGGGAATAGTAGATCGTCTGCGCGTCGCGGCGGGTCTTGACCACGCCGTCATGGCGCAGGCGCGCCAGATGCTGCGACAGAGCGGACTGCGACAGCCCGACGATGGTTTCCAGTTCACCCACGCATTTTTCGCCGCGGGCGAGGTGGCACAGCACGAGAAGACGGTGAGGGTTGCTCATGGCCTTCAGGAGAGCGCTGGCCTGCTCATAGTTCTGTTCTACGGTATAGGTCGGCATGGCTGTTGTTATTGTCCTTATGACGATGGTTGTTGTTGCTATTGACCGCGCCGGTTCACCCTTGGGGTATACGCGCGGTGGGGTGCTGGGGCCTTATATAAGCAATTTCACGGGCGGATAAAACCGGACATAAGGCCAGGGTAAACCCATACTTTCGGACAGACCGTGGTCTAGACGTTTCCATCTTTCCATCCGTCCTTCATGGTTATTCGGCCGCCAGGGAGTCTGCGGCGGACGCGTCAGCCCCGTGTCCGGCCGGAGATTTCCCCCGTTTTTCGCCGACCCCGATGACAAGGGTTAAAAGCGGCGGAATGATGGCGAGTGTGAGAATCGCCGACAGGGACAGGCCGCCCAGCACGACCGACCCAAGCCCACGGTACAGTTCCGAGCCCGCCCCCGGAAACACCACCAGGGGCATCATCCCGAACACGCTGGTCAGGGTCGACATGAAGATGGGCCGGATGCGGTTGCTGGTCGCCTCGCGGATCGCCTCGGCCGGCGCCATGCCGTCCTCGCGGACATGCACCAGGGTCTGATGCACCAGAAGGATGGCGTTGTTGACGACGATGCCGATCAAAATCACGAAACCCAGCAGGGTCAGCATGTCCAGCGGCTGGAACGTGAACAGGTTCAGCAGCGACAGCCCGACCACCCCGCCCGCCGTGGCCAGCGGCACGGACAGCATGATGATGAGCGGATAGAGGAAGCTTTCGAACAGCACCGCCATGACCAGGTAAACGATGATCACGGCGATCCCCAGGTCGAGCTTCATGGCCTGCCAGGTCTGGTTCAGCTTGTCCGCCGTGCCCGTGAGGCGCAGCGACATGCCGGGCGGCAGGCCTTCGGCGTACATGGGGTCGATGACCTTGGTCTTGATGATCTCAAGGGCCTGTTCCAGCGGTACGTCGTCGCGCGGCAGGATCGACAGGGTGACCGCGCGCTGGCGTTCGAAATGGTTGATCTGGGTCGGCCCCGTGGTCATTTCGATGTCGGCCAGGGACGCGGCGGGAATGATCAACCCGGCCGAGGTCACGACGGGCAGGCTGCTGATGCCCTGGGTTTCGGTCACCTGATCCAGCGGACCCTTGATCATCAGGTCGACCAGCTTGTTACCGACGGTGATCTCGGCGATGCGCAGGCCGTCGTTGAAGGCGTCGATGGTGTCCGACAACTGGCGCGCGGTGACGCCGTTGTCGGCGAGCTTGACCCGGTTGGGGCGGATGCGCAGTTCGGGCGCCCCCAGGACAAGTTCGGGCTGCGGGCGGACCTGATTGCCCTCCTTGCGGGGGAATTCCTGATTGACGCGGTTGAAGGTCTTGAGCGCCGTTTCCATCAAGGGTTCCAGGTCCGGGCCCAGGATGTTGAGATCAATGGCGCGGGTGCCGGTCACGCCGCGCCCGAACAGAGAGCGCTGGGTGATCTGGCCGAGCGTGCCCGGTTCCTTGAACGCGGCTTCGCTGAGGATCGGGATCAGGTCCTTGACCCGCGTCGGATCATGGGCGGCGGCGCCCAGGATGGTGCGGCCGCGGAAGGTGACGAAGAAAAAGCGGTTCAGCTTGGGCCGGCCCTGGGCATCCGGCTCCGGTCCCGAAACCTCGGCCAGCAGCGGGAACACCTCTTTTTCGTAGCCGCGGGCGATCTGCTCCATGGTGTCCAGGTTGTAGCCCGGCGGCGGCACGATGAAGCCGATGATGAGGTTGCGGTTGCCCGAGGGCAGGTATTCCAGCTTGGGCAGCAATAGCCAGGTGATGCCGGTGCAGATGCTGCACAGAACGGTGACCATGATGACGGAACGCAGGCGCGACGCGGTGACCCATTTGGTCAGGCCCATCAGCGACTTCATGAACAGGGCCGCGAAATCGTCGATCACCGGGATGTGGCGGCGGACGATGCTGTCCTCGCCGGGCGACCCGAGAATCCGGTTGGCCAGCGCCGGGATCAGGGTGACGGCGACCAGCAGGGAAATCAGCACGGAAACCGAAAGTGCGACGGCGATGTCGCGGAACAATTGCCCGGCCTCCAGATCCATGACCAGGATGGGGATGAACACCATCACCGTGGTCAGGGCCGACACCAGGACCGCGACCCAGACCTGCTTGGCCCCGCGGTAGGCGGCCTCGGCCCGCGTACGGCCCAGTTCGCGGTGGCGGAAGATGTTTTCCAGCACCACGATCGCCGCGTCGACGACCATGCCGACGGCGAAGGCGATCCCGGCCAGCGAGATCACGTTGAGCGACCGGCCCATGGCCGCCATGGCGACGAAGGCGCCGATCACGGACACGGGGATCGCCATGGAGACGATCAGCGTCGCCCCGCCGGAGCGCAGGAACAGCAGCAGCATGACGGCGGCAAGCGCGCCGCCGACGATGATGTTCTGCTGCACCAGGTCGATGGACGAATTGATGTAGATGGTTTCGTCGTAGACCTGCCGCAGTTCCAGGGCCTGGGACGGCAGGGCGTATTCGTTCAACTCCTTCACGGCCTCGCGGATGCCGCGCATCACCTCGATTACGTTGGCGCCGCCTTCGCGCACGGCGTTGAAGGCCATGGCCGGCCGGCCGTTGAAGCGGATGCGTTCCGTCGGCTTGGAGGTGTCCCAGGCGACGGTCGCGATGTCACCCACGGTGACGCGGGCGAAGCGGCCGGTCACGGGGTCGCGGTCCGAACGCAGGATCACGCCGGACACGTCCTCCAGTCGCTGGAACTCGCCCTCGGTGCGCACGACGTAGCGGCGCTTGCCTTCGTCCACGTCGCCCGCCGACACCGATGAATTGGCGGCGCGCAGTTTGTCGACGACCTCCGTCACGGTCAGGCCGTAGCGCGCCATGCGGTCCGGTTCGACGAAGATCGTCATTTCCTTGCGCGCGGCGCCGTACAGGTTGACCCGCGCCACGCCGGCCACGCGCTCGATGCGGTCCTGGATCACCTCTTCGGCGAAATCGCCGAACCGGTGAATTTCCTCGTTGTTGCCGGGCTTACGGACGATCACGAACCAGGCGATGGGATTGTCCTCGGCGCTGGCGGTCTGGATCGACGGTTCGTCCGCTTCCTCGGGATAGCCGTTGACCCGGTCAAGCCGGTTGGACGCCAACAGCAGGGCCTTGTCCATGTTGGTGCCGATGGCGAATTCCAGGTTGATGCGTCCGCGCCCGTCCTGGGATTCGGAGCGGATTTCCTCCAGCCCTTCGATGCCCTTGAGGACCTCTTCCTGTTTGACGATGATTTCGCGTTCGACCTCGGCCGGGGCGGCGCCGGGCCAGACCGTCTCGACGCTGATGACCGGCTTGCGGATGTCCGGCGTCAACTGGATCGGAATCGAATAGAGCGCCACCACGCCGAACAGGATCAGCATCAGCACCGCCGCCATGACGGCGATGGGTCGCTGGATGGATAACCGGATCAGGTCCATGGATCGGCGTCTCCGGGCCTCAGGTCTTCGGTTTGGGGGGCTCGGCCGCGTCGGCGGCAGGGGCGGCCTCTCCGCCGTTCGGTGGCGGAGTAAATGAGATGTCCTGTCCGGGGCGCAGGCGTTCGTTGCCGCGCACGACCACCAGGTCACCGGCGGCCAGACCGCCCTCGACGATCAGGCGGCTGCCCATGGCCTCGCCCAGGCGCACCGGGCGGATCAGGGCCTTGCCCTCCTGGTGCAGGAACACAATGGTCTTGCCCAGGCGGTTTAGGATCGCGTCCTTGTGCACGGTGACCACCGAGGCCACGCGGGCGGCGGGAATGCTCAGCGTCACGCTCTGGTTGGCGGCGATGCCGGTTCCGTCGGCCGGGGTATCAAGCCGGAAGCGCACCGTGCGGGTGCGTGTCTGCGGGTTTTCGTCGGGCACGACGGCGCGCACGGTGGCTTCGATCTTGACGGTGGGGGACAGCTTGGCGGAGACGCGAACCCCGGGCGCCAGGCCGCCGACGTTGCGCCCCGGCACGTCGGCCTCGATCTCAAGGTCCATGTCGTTGATCAGCGTGATCAGGGGATCGCCCAGGTTGACGAAGGCGCCGGCTTCCGTGTGGCGGCGCGACACGACGCCGCCGTAGGGGGCGACGACATCGGCGTAGGACAGGGCGATGTCGGCCAATTCCAGACTGGCCTTGGCGCTGGCCATCTGGGCGCCGGCGACGGCGATTTCGGCCTTGGCGACGGCGACTTCCTGAAGCTTGTCGTCAAGCCGGGCCTGCGAGAACGCGGCCGACTTGCGCAAGCCTTCCAGGCGGGACAATTCCTGTTGGCGCAGCTTCAGGGTTTCCCGGGCCGTGTCCAGGGCGGCCTGGAATCTGTTCAATTCGGCCGCCTTTAGTTCCCGTTCCCACGTCAGGCTGTCTTTGACCAGCACGGCCAAAACGTCGCCTTTGGCCACCCGGTCGCCGACATCGACCTTGAATTCGGCGACGGGGCCGCTGATCCGCGCCGCGACAGGACCGGCCTGGCGGGCGATGAAGCGGCCGATCACGGGCAGGTTCTGATGCGATTCTTCGGCCAGCACGCGATCGACGACGACAGGCACGGCCTGCGGCGCCTGCGCCCGGGCGGTCGTGAGGGACATCAGAGAAACAACGGCGAATGCAGATAGAACGAAGACGGTGGGCCGGACTGCGGACATCAAGGGGCGTTCCTCTGGTTCGGGCCCGAATTCGGGCCCGGGCCTGCGGCGGGCGACAGTTTAGGCAGGGGGCCTGTCTCCCGCAATCAGTATTGCAAGCAAAATTGCACGTAATTTGCCGTCAGGACGTCCTATTTGCGCATGGCGAAAAGTCGGTTGGCAAGGGGCGGAGCTTCTTCCAATATAATTGGTATGCCGATCCTGACCGCCCCGCGTGCCCACCTTCCCCCCCATGGGCCGACTGTCCGATTGTCCCGCGTTTCCCGGCTTTTGGCGGGCTGCTTCGCGATGCTGTTGGCTGCGGCGGTATCCGGCGGCGCACGGGCTGACCTGATCGGTCACGGCGGCATGGTGCGGGCGGTGGATGTGTCGCCGGACGGCCATTGGGTCGTCACGGCCAGTTTCGATTTCACGGCGCGGCTGTGGGATTTCGGAACCCAGGCGGAGGTCGCGGTCCTGGACGCCCATGAAGGGCCGGTGACCAGCGCCGTGTTCGCCCCCGACGGCCGGCACGCCGTGACCACCAGCGACGACAAGACGGCGATCATCTGGGCCGTGCCCTCGGGCAAGCTGGTCCAGCGTCTGAGCGGGCACGGCCACAAGGTCATGGCCGCCACCGTGTCGTCCGACAATAAACTGGTCGCCACCGGGTCATGGGACAAGACCTTGCGTATCTGGAACATGGCGACGGGCGAGGCGGTCCGTGTCATCACTCATTCCGCGCCGATTAACGACGTCGCCTTCATCAACGGCGGCACCTGGGTCGCCGCCGGCGGGCATGACGGCAAGATCGGGATGTGGTCCATCGCCGACGGCCGCCTGCAAGGCGTTCTCGAAGGCCATCGCCAGGGCGTCACGAAAATGAACGCTGTGCCCGGGGGGGCGCGCCTGCTGACGGCCAGCATCGACCGCACGCTGCGCCTGTGGGACGTCAAGACCCGCGAGGCGGTCACGGTTCTTGCTCATGGCGAGGACCGTACCGGGCAGGTCTATGCCACCGCCGTGTCGCCGGACGGGCGCCGCGCCCTGTCGGCAGGGCGGGACGGGCGCCTGGTGGAATGGGACCTGGCGACGGGGGCTGTCCTGACGACCATTCCCGCCCACGACAAAATCATCTGGGCCGCCCGCTTCACGCCGGACGGCCGCTTCGCGTTGACCGCCAGCGCCGACGAAACCACCGCCGTGTGGCACCTGGAAACGGGGGACCGCATCGGTCTTCGGGCCGGCGACAAGACCGGCAAGCAGCCCTGGTTGTCGAGCAGCCACCCGGGGGCCAAGCTGTTCACCAAATGCGCCAATTGCCACGCCTTGGATGCCCAGGCGGCGTCCCGTTCGGGCCCGCATTTCGAGGGGTTGTGGGGCCGCCCGGTGGGCGCGGTCGAGGGCTATAATTATTCCGGTGCCCTCAGAAACAAGTCCTTTACTTGGAACGAAAAAACCCTATTTGATCTGTTCTATCAGGGGCCTGACAAGTTTTTGCCGGGCACCAAGATGCCGGTGCAGCAGGTGCCGGATAAGGAGCAGCTTGCCAATCTCGTGGACTATCTCCGGGTTCTGACGACAGGCGCGGCGAAACAGTGACGCGAACCCGTGCCGAGACAAGGGCCGGGAGAAAGGAACGACGCCGATGACGACCCATCTGTATTTCCATCAGGCCTGCGTGGAGCATGATCCGGGGCGCGGCCATCCGGAATGTCCGGAGCGCCTGCAGGCGGTCATGCAGGCCCTGGAGACCGAACCTTTCGCCGATCTGCGGCGTCTCGAGGCGCCGATGCTTGATCTGGACGTGGTCGAGAATACCCATGGCCACGACTACGTGGAAACGGTGATGGACAACGTGCCGACGGAAGGGCGCGTCTACCTGGATCCGGACACCAGCATGTCGCCGAAATCGGCCGAGGCCGCGCTGCGCGCCGCCGGCGGCGCCTGTTCCGCGGTCGACGCCGTCCTCAGCGGCGAAGCGCGCAACGCCTTCTGCGCCGTGCGTCCGCCGGGCCATCACGCGGAATCGTCCCAGGCCATGGGGTTCTGCCTGTTCAACACGGTCGCCATCGCCGCCCGTCACGCCCAGCAGGCCGCGGGCATCGAAAAGGTCGCCGTGGTCGATTTCGACGTTCATCATGGCAACGGCACGCAGCATTCGTTCCAGAACGACCCCAACCTGTTCTATGCCTCGTCCCACCAATGGCCGGCCTATCCGGGCACGGGGATGGTCCAGGACACGGGCGTGGCCGACAACATCTGCAATCTGCCGCTCAACCCCGGTGACGGCACGGATGCCTTCCGCCGGGGCTACCGCGACCGCATTCTGCCGTCCTTGCGCGACTTCAACCCCGATCTTCTGATCATTTCCGCCGGATTCGACGCTCATGCCCGCGATCCCCTGGCGTCGCTCATGCTGACGACCGAGGATTTCGTCTGGGTCACGGTCGAGCTTCTGCGGGTTGCCCGGGATTGCTGCGACAACCGGGTGGTGTCCTGCCTTGAAGGGGGATACGACCTGAACGCCCTGGCGGAAAGCAGCGCCGGGCATGTGCGCGCCCTGATGACGCAGTAAACCCCTGAATTCCGCCGCCATTGGGGCTTCGCACTTGCGGTATGGGGGCGAGAGTCCTACACTCCCGCGCCCTGTCGATAAGGTGTTTCATGGCCAAGCAGAAAACCCCCGATACCGACGCCCAGACGGAGATTCCGGCGGATGTCCGCGCCCTGAGCTTCGAGGACGCGATGAGCGAGCTTGAAGACATCGTGCGCGGGCTGGAGCAGGGGGCCGGGTCCCTGGATCAGGCGATCGATTCCTATTCGCGGGGTGTGGCGCTGAAAACCCATTGCGAGGCCAAACTCAAGGAAGCGCAATTGCGCGTCGACAAGATCGTCGTCGGCAGCGGCGGCGTCCTGACCACTGAACCCGCCGACCAAGAATAATTCTGGAAAATCAAGAAGATGAAAGATTCCGATTCGGAGTTTCAGGCTGCACTGGGCGACAACGCCAAGCAAGTGACGGACATGCTCGATGCCCTGATGCCGCTGACGGACACGCCCGAAGCGCGCGTGGTCGAGGCCATGCGCTATGCCTCCCTGGCCGGCGGCAAGCGGGTCCGCCCGTTCCTGGTGACGCAGAGTGCGGCGCTGTTCGGTGTCGATACGACCTCGGCCCTGCGGACGGCGGCGGCGGTCGAAATGGTCCACTGCTATTCCCTGGTCCATGACGATCTGCCGGCCATGGACGACGACGATCTGCGCCGCGGCCAGCCGACCTGCCATATCAAATTCGACGAGGCGACGGCGATCCTGGCCGGCGACGCCCTGTTGACCAAGGCGTTCGAGGTGCTGGCCGAAGAGGCGACCCATTCCGATCCCAGGGTGCGCGCCGATCTGGTGCTGGCCCTGGCCAAGGCGGCCGGCGATCATGGCATGGTCGGCGGCCAGATGATGGACCTGTGGGCCGAGGACAATGAATTGGACGTGGCCCAGATCACCCGCCTGCAGCGCATGAAGACCGGCGATCTGATCGCCGTTTCGGCGGCGGCGGGCGCAATCCTGGGCAAGGCTTCGGACGAGGCCCGTTCGGTCCTGCATGCCTATGCCCACGATATCGGCCTGGCGTTCCAGATCGCCGACGATCTGCTGGACGTCGAAGGTGACGCGGCGCTGGTCGGCAAGGCGACCGGCAAGGACGCCGACGCCAACAAGGCGACCTTCGTCTCCCTGCTGGGGGTGGACAAGGCGCGTCAGCAGGCGGCCATGCTCAGCGAGCAGGCGGCGGGACACCTTGAAATGTTCGGTGAAAAGGGCGACCTTCTCAAGCAATTGGCGCGATTCATCGTTGAACGGCGCGCCTGATCCGACCGAAACGACGGAAGAGATTTCAACATCTGGTCCGGACAAGGCGTCCGGATATCAATTCGAGGGTCTGAAACTTGGAACAAGAAAGCCTCACCCCGCTCCTGGACCGCGTCAGCGACCCCAAGGACATGCGGGATTTCTCGGTCGATGAGCTGAAGCAGCTGGTCCGCGAACTGCGCGACGACACGGTGCGCAGCGTTTCGATCACCGGCGGTCATCTGGGCGCGTCGCTGGGCGTGGTCGAACTGACCGCCGCCATCCATCATGTCTTCGATACGCCGAACGACCGGCTGATCTGGGACGTCGGCCATCAGTGCTATCCGCACAAGATCCTGACCGGGCGCCGGGAACGCATGCACACCCTGCGTCAGGGTGGGGGCCTGTCGGGCTTCACCAAGCGCACGGAAAGCGCATACGACCCCTTCGGCGCGGCCCATAGCTCGACCTCGATCTCGGCCGGCCTGGGCATGGCCGTGGCGAGCAAGCTGGCCGGCGTGCCCAAGAACGTCATCGCCGTGATCGGCGACGGCGCCATGACCGCCGGCATGGCCTATGAGGCCATGAACAACGCCGGGTCCATGGACGCCAAGCTGATCGTCGTGCTCAACGACAACGACATGTCGATCGCCCCGCCCGTGGGCGCCCTGTCGGCCTACCTGTCGCAGCTGATTTCGTCGAAACAGTTCCGCTCCGCCCGCCATTTCGCCAAGGAACTTGCCAAGAAGTTCCCGCGCTCCATCGAACAGGCGGCAGCCAAGGTCGATGAATACGCCCGCGGCATGGTCACCGGCGGCACTCTGTTCGAGGAACTGGGCTTCTATTACGTCGGCCCCGTCGACGGCCACAACCTGGATCATCTTTTGCCCGTGCTGAAGAACCTGCGCGACGACGCGGTGCCGGGCCCGATCCTGCTGCACGTCGTCACGGAAAAGGGCCATGGCTACAAGCCGGCCGAGGAATCCGCCGACAAGTACCACGGCGTGTCCAAGTTCGACGTCGTCACCGGCAAGCAGCACAAGGCCATCGCCAACGCGCCGAGCTATACCTCGGTGTTCGCCAAGGCCCTGATCGCCGAGGCCAAGGATGACGACAAGATCGTCGCCATCACCGCCGCCATGCCCGGCGGCACGGGCGTCGACAAGTTCGCGGATACATTCCCCGACCGCGCCTTCGACGTCGGCATCGCCGAACAGCATGGCGTGACCTTCGCCGCCGGCATGGCGACCGAAGGCTACAAGCCGTTCTGTGCCATCTATTCCACTTTCCTGCAGCGTGCCTACGATCAGGTCGTCCACGACGTGGCGATCCAGTCACTGCCCGTGCGCTTCGCCATCGACCGCGCCGGCTATGTCGGCGCCGACGGTTCGACCCATTGCGGCGCCTTCGACCTGCCGTACCTCTGCACCCTGCCGGGCTTTGTCGTCATGGCGCCCGCGGACGAGGCCGAATTGATGCACATGACGGCGACCGCCGCCGGCATCAATGACCGGCCCTCGGCGATCCGTTATCCGCGCGGCGAAGGCGTCGGCGTCGAACTGCCGGCCAAGGGCACGCCGCTCGAGATCGGCAAGGGCCGCATCCTGCGCGAAGGCTCGACCATCGCCATCCTGTCCCTGGGCGCGCCTTTGCAGGAATGCCTCAAGGCGGCCGAAGACCTCGGCACGCGGGGCCTATCCGTGACCGTCGCCGACGCGCGCTTCGCCAAGCCCATCGACGAGGACCTGGTGCGCAGGCTGGCCGCCGACCACGAAGTCCTGGTCACGGTCGAGGAAGGCTCCATCGGCGGCTTCTCCGCCCAGGTGCTGCAGTTCATGGCCAACGACGGGCTGCTGGAAAACGGTTTGAAGGTGCGCGCGGTGACCATGCCCGACGCCTTCCTGGAGCAGGACAAGCCGGAAGCCCAGGTCGCGCAGGCGGGACTGGATGCCGCCGGCATCGTCGCCACGGTGCTGTCGGCCCTGGGCCGCGCCGACGAGGCGACCGCACCGGCGCGCGCCTAGATCGCGCCCCATGCCTGTCACCCCCGCGAAAGCGGGGGTCCAGAAGCAGGCTGGCCTGGATTCCCGCCTTCGCGGGAATGACGACGAGGGGGGGAGGTCATGTCCAAACCGCAAAAGATTCGGCTCGACCAGCTTCTGGTCGACCGCGGCCTGGCCGACAGCCGGACCAAGGCCCAGGCCCTGGTCATGGCGGGCCTCGTCTACGGTACGGACCGCCGCCTCGACAAGCCGGGGGCGCAGGTCGCCGAAGACGCCGAGATCATGGTCAAGGGCAAGGACCATCCCTGGGTGTCACGCGGCGGGCAGAAACTGGCCAAAGGCATCGACCACTTCCGCATCGACCCCACGGGGCTGACCTGTATTGACCTGGGGGCCTCCACCGGCGGCTTCACGGACGTGCTGCTGGCGGGCGGCGCCGCCAAGGTCTATGCCATCGACGTGGGTCAGGGGCAGCTGGATTGGAAACTGCGCACGGACGACCGCGTGATGGTGCTGGAAAAAACCAACGCCCGCCACCTGACGGCGGACCAGGTGCCGGACCCCATTGATTTGATCGTCTGCGACGTCAGCTTCATCGGCCTGGAAAAGGTCCTGCCCCCCGCCATGGCCCTGGCCAAGCCGGGGGCCCGTCTGGTCGCCCTTATCAAGCCGCAGTTCCAGGCCGGTCCCGGCCAGGTCGGCAAGGGCGGCGTGGTGCGCGACCCGGCGGTGCATCAGGCGGTTTGCGACGAGGTTCAGGCCTTCGTCGCGGGCGACTGCGGCTGGACCGTGCTCGGCATCACGCCAAGCCCGATCAAGGGGCCGGAAGGGAATATTGAGTTTCTGATCGGGGCGGTGAAGCCCTAGGCGGGGCTCACCCCGTCTCGACCTCATACCCCGCCATGGCCCAGCCCTGGATGCCGCCGGATAGATTATAGGCGGCGTCGACCATGTCGTTCTGCAACAGGTAGCTGCCGACCTGCATGGAGCGCATGCCCATGGCGCACATGAACACCAGGCGCTTGCCCTCCAGCCCGGCCAGCATTTCCAGATCGAAGCCCGACATGGGATTGTGCAGGGCGCCGGGCACGCGGGCCTGGGCCAGCTCGTCCGCCTCGCGCACGTCAATGATCACGGCGCTGCCGTCGTCCAGCCATTGCTTCACTTCGCGCGCGTCGGTTTCGATCATCTGCTTCATGGCGGTTCCCTGCTTTGTTGTCGGACTGGCTTCGTCCTCGGTCGCGTCCCAGGACCATATGGTGTAATTTTCCCGCCTGCAAAATGGAATACGGGATCGAGCATCGGATCATGGCCATCTTCACCGACAAACGTGACCTTACCCTGACGGCGTCCGGCGCCGAAGCCGTCGCCGCCTTCGACCATACCATCGATGGCTACCTGTCCATGGCGCCTGATACGGGCGACCGGCTGAAGGGCATCTTCGCCGCCGATTCTGACATGGCGATGGCGCATTGTCTGAAGGCCTATTTCATGATGCTGATGGCCATGGGCGGGCTGATGCCGAAGGCCCAACAGGCCGCCGCCAAGGCGCGGGAACTGGCGGCCCATGCCACGCCGCGCGAACGCATGCACGCCGAAGCCGCGGGCCTGTGGACGGCGCGGGACATGGAGGGCGCGGCCCGCCTGTGGGAGGAAATCCTGCTGGAATATCCCCGCGACATCCTGGCGGCGCGGCTGGCCCATTTCGCCAATTTCTATTCCGGCGACGCCCGGCGGCTCCGCGATTCCGTAAACCGGATCATGCCGGCCTGGGATGCGGGCGTGCCCGGGTTCTCATATCTCAAGGGCATGCAGGCCTTCGGGTTCGAGGAATCCGGCGATTACGCCCGGGCCCAGCCGGCGGCGGAGCAGGCCATCGAGCTTGAGCCAATGGACCCCTGGGCGACCCACGCCTACGCCCATGTCATGGAAATGCAGGACCGCCAGGACGACGGCCTCGCCTGGATCGAGAAGCTCCGCCCGCATTGGACCCGGGCCAACAATTTCCAGAACCACATCTGGTGGCACGAAGCCCTGATGATGCTGGACCAGGGGCGCATGGACGACGTGATGGCGCAGTACGATACCCATGTCGCCGCACCCGAGAGCGAGGAATACCTGGACCTCTGCAACGCCGCTTCGCTGCTGCAGCGGCTGGAGATCATGGGCCTGGACGTGGGCGGGCGCTGGGCGCCGCTGGCCGCCAAGGTGCAGAACCGCACCGAGGAACACCTGCTGACCTTCGTCGATCTGCACTATGCCCTGGCGCTGGCCGCCGCCGGCGACGGCAAGGTCCACGAGATGCGGGAATTCATGGCGGCCTATGAGGGGCCGGAGGACGAAAGCAACCTGCCGATCATGAAGGCCCTGGGCGTGCCCATGGTCGACGCGTTGATCGCCTATCGGGAAGGGCGGTTTGACGACGCGACGGACGCCATCATCCCCGTGCGCTACGAGATCTGGCAGATGGGCGGCAGTCACGCCCAGCGCGATCTGTTCGACCTGATCCTGATCGACGCGGCGCGCAAGGCGGACAACCGGACGCTGACCCGGGCATTGCTGGCCGAACGCCGCGCCGCCATGCCGCACGACCATTGGACGGAACAGGCGTTCGCGGAAGCGGCGCCGCTCAACTAGACGGAACCTTCGACATGGCTTGGCTTATTCTCGGACTGGCGGTCTGGTGCGCCGCCCATCTGTTCAAACGCCTGCTGCCGCGCCAGCGGGAAGCCCTGGGCAACAAGGGGCGGGGACTGGTCGCCCTGTTGGTGGCCGCGGGACTGGGGCTGATGATTTTCGGCTACCGGGCGGCGGAAACGGAATTTCTCTACGCCCTGCCGATGTGGACCTGGCATGTGAACAACGCGGCCATGCTGGTCGCCCTGTTCCTGATGGACATCGGCCGGGTGCGTGGCGTTGTGCGAACGAAGGTCCGCCATCCCATGCTCTGGGGCGTGACGATCTGGGCCGCCGCCCACTTGATGGTGAACGGCGATACGGCGTCGCTCGTGCTGTTCGGCGGGCTGGGGCTGTGGGCGCTGGTCGAAATGGCGGTGATCAACCGGGCCGAGGGGGCGTGGACGCCGCCGGAGCGCGGCAGCTATGCCAAGGACGCCATGATGCTGGCGGCGGCGGCGGTCCTGTACGCCGTGATCGCGGGGATCCACCATTGGCTCGGCTATTCGGTGATCGCGGCCTTCAACTGAGCCGCCAGCCCGGGGTCAGTCCAGGTAAACCGGCGAAGTTTGCAGGGCTTCTTCGAAGGTGCCGGGGGTTTCCGCGTTTTCGACGGTTTTGACGCCCTCATCGTGAGCGTCGCAGACGGGTTCGTCGAACAACGTGCGGTACATGGCGCAGTCCTGGTCGGTGACGCCGGAAATGATGTGGTCCGCCGGACCCTTGCCCGTGGTCGCATAGGAAACCCCGTCGAGGATCAACGAGACCACCGTCACCGGATTGATCACGGGCGCGCAGCCGGACAGCACCGCCGCGGCAAGCGCGGCGGAAATCATCGGGCCCGCGCGGCGCGGGGCTTCAAGCCGGTTGTTTGGGCGTTTCTGTTTCATCACGGCCGGACTGGTACCACATCGTTGCTGCAATGCAGCACGCACGATTGGTGCCAACAGCCATGCGTGAGGCGCGCATCGTCACTCGGCCAGGTCGCGCATCACCTTGATCAGGTCCGACTTGCCCTCGAAGCCGATGCCGGGCAGGTCGGGCATGGTGATGTGGCCGTCGATGACCTTCACCGTGTCCGGGAAGCCGCCATAAGGCTGAAACAGGTCCGGATAGCTTTCGTTGCCACCCAGGCCCAGGCCCGCCGCGATGTTCAGGGACATCTGATGGCCGCCATGGGGCACGCAGCGGGACGGTGACCAGCCGGCCTTGTCCAGTTCGTCCAAGGTGCGCAGGTATTCGACCAGACCGTAGGCGAGGGCGCAGTCGAATTGCAGCCAGTCGCGGTCGGGGCGCATGCCGCCGTAGCGCAGCAGGTTGCGGGCGTCCTGATGGGAAAACAGGTTTTCCCCCGTGGCCATGGGGCCGGGATAGAACTCGGCGAGCGCCGCCTGCAGGGCGTAGTCGAGCGGATCGCCCGCTTCCTCGTACCAGAACAGGGGATAGTCGCGCAGCATCTTGGCGTAGGCGACGGCGGTTTCCAGATCGAAGCGGCCGTTGGCGTCGACGGCCAGTTGGGCCTCGCCGTCGATCTCGGCCAGCACCGCCTCGATGCGGCGGCGGTCCTCATCAATCGGCGCCCCGCCGATCTTCATCTTCACCACGGTGTAGCCGCGGTTGAGGTATCCCCGCATTTCGGCCCGCAGCGCCGTGTCGTCCTTGCCCGGGTAGTAGTAGCCGCCGGCGGCATAGACGAAGACCCTGGGATCGGCCTCGCGGCCCTTCATCTGCGCCAGCAGGCGGAACAGGGGTAGGCCCGCGATCTTGGCCGTGGCGTCCCATACCGCCATGTCGATGGTGCCGACGGCGACGGAACGCTCGCCATGCCCGCCCGGCTTTTCGTTCTGCATCATCGTGGCCCAGATCTTGTGCGGGTCCAGGTTGCCGCCGGCGTCGTTGAGCAGGCTTTTCGGATCGGCCTCCAGGATGCGGTCGCGGAAGCGTTCGCGGATCAGCCCGCCCTGGCCGTAACGGCCGTTGGAATTGAAGCCGTAGCCGACGACGCGCCGCCCGTCGCGCTCCACATCCGTGACCACGGCGACCAGGCTCGCGGTCATCTTGGTGAAATCGATATAGGCGTTGCGGATGGGCGACGAGATCGGCTTGGTGACCTCGCAGATGTCGATGATGCGCATGGGGCTATTCTCTTCGGCTGTAGCTGTTCGGGGAATGTTGCTAAGAGTGATACATAAAGCCCCGGTCAGCGGGCCAATGCCAAGATTGAATTGAGTTATGCGCGAGCCACATTGCCATGGAAATTGACTGGTTGAAGGATTTCCAGGCGCTGGAGGGGCACGGCAGCTTTTCCCGCGCCGCCGATGCCCGCAACGTGTCGCAGCCGGCGTTCAGCCGCCGCATCCGCGCGCTCGAGGACTGGATCGGCGCCCCCCTGTTCCGGCGCGGCGCCCAGGGGGCGGACCTGACCCTGGCGGGGGTGCATTTCAAGCCCCTGGCCCAGGACCTGCTGCGCGCCGTCGAACAGGCCCGGCGCGATACCCGCGCCGTTGGCGAACGGGACTCGGCCTCGCTCTCCATCGCCGCGACCCATGCCCTGTCCTTCACCTTTTTCCCCGGTTGGATCCGCGCCCATGCGGATTTTCAGGACCTGGGCACGGTCAACCTGGTGTCCGACAGCATGGCGGCCTGCGAGCGCATCATGCTGGCGGGCGAGGTGCATTTCCTGCTCTGCCATTGCCATGACGGCGTGCCGAACCGCCTCAGCCCCGACCGGTTCGACAGCATGGCCGTCGGCGGCGACACCCTGGTTCCGCTGCGCGCGCCGGAGGGGGCGGAAGGACGCTTGCTCGGTTACGGCCCGGCGTCGGCGCTGGGGCGGATTCTCGATGCGGTAGAACCGGTGAAGGCGGCGACGGCGGCCCTGGAGACGGCCTTCACCTCCCATCTGGCGGCGACCCTCCTGACCATGGCCCGGGAAGGGCACGGCGTCGCCTGGCTGCCCCAAACCCTGGCGGCGGACGACCTGCGCGACGGGCGGCTGGTCCGCGCCGGCGGTGAAGAGATGGACGTGGCGATGGAAATCCGGCTGTTCCGCGCGCCCGATTGCCGCAACAAGGCGGCGGATGCCCTATGGGCGCGGCTTCAGGACGGCGGCGGCGATACTGCATCGCCTGCCGAACTGTCCGCGCGGAAAATCACGTTCTGAGCGCAAACGTTTGCCGGGCAACGTCAGCGCATGGCCATTCCCAGGTCGTGCGCCGCGTTCTCCAACAGGGGGATGTGCTTTGCGCGAATATCGGGAACGAATCGTGTGTTCAGTCCCGAGATCGACAACGCGCCCTTGAACTCGCCGCGCGGGGACCAAACGGGCGTGGCGATGGATGCGATGTTCGGGTTGCGCGTCTGCTCCAGATTCGCGGTGCCGTTGGCGTTGAGGAGGCGAGGGTCTTCCAGTTCATCTCCGGTGAAATGCATGAGGACGAGGCCCGACGCACCGGTATCGAGGCGCAGGCGCATGCCTTCCTCTACCCCGAAGTGGGCAAGTTTGTGCCAGTTCTCCCGGTACAGGCACACGCGATCGTTTCCAGCGCGGACGAAAAATGTTGCTGTCTCGCCTGTCTGATCCGCGAGCATGCGGAGCACGGGGCGAACGGTTTCGCCGTCGTTGAACTGCTGTCCGAAGATCAGTCCCAGATGCCATACGCTGGCGCCGATCGAATACAAGCCGTCCTGATCCCTGTTGACGAAGCCGTAGAGTGACAGGGAATTGATGAGGCGGAGAATGGTGCTTTTGTGAAGGCCCGTGTCGCGCGCCAATTGGGCGAGCGACTTCTTGGGCTCTAGGCGCGAGAACGCTAACAGAATCGACATGGCACGCTCCACCGCTTCGGTTCGCTTGATCATGGTTGGCGTTCTCCCTGGTGAAACGATTGTTTTATTTTATTGTCGATGGAGCCTCGAAGGGTCAATAGCTGGCAACAGGCCCTGGGCTTTCGGGCAGGGATGACGGACGGAGGAACGACGAATGGAAACAATCGAAATTCCGGGAACGGACAATACGGTGGTGGATTTGACCGGGCCCTTGGGCGTTGCCTTCGAAACCCTGCCATTTTCCCTGCGCGTGCTCGCCGAAAACGCGCTTCGCCATGACAATGGTGCGGACGTTATCGCGCGCATCTCGGCACGATCCGGCGATGCCGTGGCCTTCCGCCCCTCTCGCCTGATCCTTCACGACATGCTGGGCTTACCGTTGCTGGTCGACATGATGGCCATGCAGTCGGAAATCGAAAAAGCCGGCGGCGATCCAACCAGGATCGACATGAGCCTGCCGGTGGTCATGATCGCCGACCATGCCATGACCATCATGCATTGGGCGGAACAATTCGCTTTTTCCAAGAACGAGGCGCGGGAATTCGAGATCAATCACGAGCGCTTCGCCTTCCTGAAGGCCTGCGAACAGCGGTTCCCGAGTTTGCGGATCATTCCGCCCGGTGGCGGCATCATGCACCAGATCAACGTGGAGTATCTGGGCAAGGTCGTGCTGGAGGATCAGAATCAGCCCGGCCTGCTGACTCCGGATACCTGTCTCGGTACCGACAGCCATACCCCCATGGTCAATGGGCTGGGGGTTCTGGGATGGGGGGTCGGCGGCTTGGAGGCCGAAGCCATCATGCTGGGCGAGGCGACGGCGGTGAACGTGCCACGCGTCATCGGCCTGGAATTGACCGGCGTTCCGTCCGACCTGACCACGGCGACGGACATCGCGTTGATCGCTGCTGAAAAACTGCGGGCGCTTGGCGTCGTTGATTGTTTCGTCGAACTGTTCGGCGACAGCTATCCCCGGTTGTCGGTCGCCGACCGCAGCACCGTCGCCAACATGTCGCCGGAATACGGATCGACCTCCGTGTTCTGTCCGGTTGATGACAATACCATCCGCTATCTCAGGGGCACGGGTCGGGCGGCGGATCATATCCGCCTTGTCGAGGCCTACAACCGCCGCCAAGGACTGTGGGCCGACGGGGCGGACCGCAAGATCGCATATGACGACGTCGTGCATATCGACCTCGGCAAGCTGAGACGCTCCGTCGCCGGGCCCAGCCGGCCCGAACAGCGGATCGATCTGGCCGACGTGGCGCCGCGCTTGGCCCTGAAGGGCGAAGGTGAAGGCACGCGCCGCGTGCCGGTTGAGGGGCGGGGGCATGACATCGGCGACGGCGACGTGATCATCGCGGCCATTACCAGTTGTACCAATACGGCCAATGCCCGGAACATGTTCCTGGCGGGACTTGTCGCCCGTAATGCCGTGGCGCGCGGATTGACGTCAAAGCCGCAGGTCAAGACATCCCTGGCGCCGGGCTCGCGCGTAGCGGCCCGCTATCTGGAGGCCAGCGGCCTGATGGCGCCGCTGGAAGCGCTGGGATTCCATATCGCGGCCTTTTCTTGTTCGACCTGCAACGGCATGTCCGGCCCCCTGGCGCCGGAGATCGAAACCGCGATTCGCGACCACGATATCAAGGGCGTGGCGGTGCTGTCCGGGAACCGCAACTTCGCGGGCCGCATTCATCCTCTGGCGTCGCGGAACATAATCGCCGCCCCGCCGCTGGTCGTCGCTTATGCCTTGACGGGCACGATCCTGACGGACATCACCACCGATGCCCTGGGCGTCGATGGAGACGGAAATCCGGTCACCCTGGCCGATCTTTGGCCGGACGAGGGCGAAGTCACGGCCCTGTTGGACGCCCATGTCACGCCCGAGGATTTCCGCGCCAACTACGCGCAGATATCGACCGTGAACCCCCATTGGAACGGCTTGACCGTGACCGCCGAGACCTATCAATGGCCGTCGTCGACCTATGTCACCTTTCCACCCTACGTGGACTCGGTTCAAGTGTCCGTGCCTGCTTTGGTGCCGCTCAAAGGGCTGCGCCCGCTCGCCATACTGGGGGATTCCATAACGACCGACCATATTTCGCCGTCGGGCGCAATCTTACCGACCTCGGCGGCCGGGAAGTTCCTGTTGGAAAAGGGGGTCGACGTTCGCGACTTCAATTCCTTCGGCACGCGGCGTGGATCGTCCGACATCGTCATTCGCTCGACCTTCGCCAACGTCCGTCTGCGCAATGAAATGACGCCGGACCGTGAAGGGCCCTGGGCGCGGATCGAGCCGGAAGGACGGGTATCGACCATGTTCGAGGTGATCGAGGCCTACAAGGCATGCGGCCAGGACCTGATCGTGATCGGTGGCAAGGAATACGGCTGCGGTTCGTCCCGCGATACAGCGGCCAAGGCGGTCTGGCTCGCGGGTGTCCGCGCCGTCGTGGCGGAGAGTTTCGAGCGCATTCACCGCTCGAATCTCGTCAACATGGGGATCGCGCCGCTGTGCTTCCCGGCCGGCGTGACACGCCTAACCTTGGGGCTGTGCGGAACGGAGACTTTCGACGTGACCTTCGCACCGGATCTGAAATCTGCTGTTCTGACCATCCACCGAGCCGACGGCTTGTCGGAGGACATCTCGCTCAATCTGCGGCTTTACAACGATGCGGAACGAGAGACGTTTCGTCACGGGGGGCTGCTGCCCCGCGCTTTGCGGGCGATGCTGCCAGCAGCCTAAGTGGTCAACCGCACTGCGCCCGGTGGCGCAGCAGGTGGTCGGCCAGGACGCAGGCCATCATGGCTTCGCCGATGGGCACGGCGCGGATACCGACGCAGGGGTCGTGGCGGCCCTTGGTGGAAATCTCCGTGTCCTCGCCGGACTTCGTCACGGTCCTGCGCGGGGTCAGGATCGACGACGTCGGCTTGACGGCGAAGCGGCAGACCACGTCCTGGCCCGACGAAATGCCGCCCAGGATGCCGCCCGCGTTGTTGGACAGAAACTCGACGTCGTTGCCACGGGCGCGGATTTCGTCGGCGTTCTGCTCGCCGGTGATGCGGGCGGCCTCGAAGCCGTTGCCGATCTCGACCCCCTTGACCGCGTTGATGCTCATCATCGCCGAGGCCAGATCCTGATCCAACTTGCCGTAGACGGGCGCCCCCAGCCCGGCCGGCACGCCGGAAGCCACGACCTCGATCACGCCGCCGACGGACGACCCGGCTTTGCGGATGCCTTCCAGATAGGTCGCGAATTCCTCCGCCGCCTGGGCATCGGGGCAGAAGAAGGGGTTGTTGTTCACTTCGTTCCAGTCCAGACGCGCGCGGTCGATCTCTTTCTCGCCCATGACGACAAGCCCGGCCTTGATGACGATCCCGGGGCCCAGGATCTTGCGCGCCACGGCGCCGGCGGCGACCCGCATGGCGGTTTCCCGCGCGGACGAGCGCCCACCACCCCGGTAATCGCGGATGCCGTACTTTTTCCAGTAGGTGTAGTCGGCATGGCCCGGGCGGAATTTCTCGGAAATTTCCGAATAATCCTTGGACCGCTGGTCCATGTTCTCGATCAGCAGGCCGATGGGGGTGCCCGTGGTCACGCCGTCGAACACGCCGGACAGGATTTTCACTTGGTCCGGTTCCTGGCGCTGGGTGGTGTATTTGGATTGCCCCGGCCGGCGCTTGTCCAGATGGACCTGGATGTCGGCCTCGCTCAGGCTCAGCCCCGGCGGGCAGCCGTCGACGACGCAGCCGAGGGCCGGCCCGTGGCTTTCGCCGAAGGTCGTGAAGCGGAACAGGTGGCCGAAAGAGTTGTGGGACATGGGGCCCCTTTTAGCACAAGCGCCTGATCAGACGACCGAAATATCCGGTGCGTCGACGGCCTTCATGCCGACGATGTTGTAACCGCAGTCGACGTGATGGGTTTCGCCCGTGACCCCCGACGACAGGTCGGAAATCAGGTAAAGCCCGGCGCCGCCGACGTCTTCCAGGGTCACGTTGCGGCGCAGCGGTGAATTGTATTCGTTCCACTTCAGGATATAGCGGAAATCGCCGATGCCCGAGGCGGCCAGGGTCTTCATCGGCCCGGCGGACAGGGAGTTCACGCGAATGCCCTCCTTGCCCAGGTCCTCGGCGAGGTACCGCACGCTGGCTTCCAGTGCCGCCTTGGCAACGCCCATGACGTTGTAATGCGGCATCACGCGCTCGGCCCCGAAATAGGTGAGGGTGATCAGCGAGCCGCCGTCGGTCATCAGCTTGCGCGCGCGCTGCGCCACGGCCGTGAACGAATAGCAGGAAATATTCATGGTTTTCAGGAAGTTATCCAGGGTGGTGTCGATATACCCACCCTTGAGTTCTTCCTTGTCCGAATAGGCGATGGCGTGGATGACGAAATCCAGCTTGCCCCATTTGCCGGCGATGGCGTCGAACACGGCATCGACGGAGGCCATGTCGGTCACGTCGCAGGGCAGCACAAGGTCCGAGCCGACGCTTGCTGCGAGCGGCGCCACGCGCTTCAGAAGGGCGTCGCCCTGATAGGTGAAAGCCAGTTCGGCGCCCTGGTCGTGGGCGGCCTTGGCAATGCCCCAGGCGATCGAACGGTCGTTGGCCACGCCCATGACCAGGCCCTTCTTACCGGACATCAACGGCGATGTAGAAGCCATCTGTCTCCTCGAATTTTTTATCAGGAACCGGATCGTTCACCGACGGGTTGCCGGTGTGCGTCCGGGCAAATAGTTGCAGTTTGCCCGAACTCCCATGCCATATAGTATGGGGCGAAGAACGTCAACGGGAGGTTCCCCCGGGAGACCCTAAGGCCATGGAAAACCGCAGTTTCAAGCGGCTTGCGAAGGCACAGTGGCGCATCTGGCGCGGCATCCTGGCGATCGCTTGTCGGCGCTTCCAGGGCGACCAATGCCTGCGCATGGCGGCCTCGCTCAGCTATACCTCGCTGCTGGCCGCCGTGCCGCTGACCGCCATCGCCTTCGCCATGCTGGCGGCCTTTCCCGTATTCGAAGGGGTGCGCGAAAGCTTTCAGGACGTGCTGTTCGCCAATTTCCTGCCCGACGCGGCGGAATCCATGCGCGAGCATTTCGACAAGTTCGTGCGCAACACCACGACCCTGTCGGCGGTCGGCATCGTCGCCCTGGCGCTGACGGCGGTGCTGCTGCTGGGCACCATCGAATCGGCGCTCAACACCATCTTCCGCGTCACCCGGCCGCGGCGCCTGGGACCCAGGCTGTTGGTGTTCTGGGCGATCATCACCCTGGGGCCGCTGCTGCTGGGCGCCAGTTTCTCCCTGTCCGCCTATTTCTTCGCGGCGACCCAGTGGATCGGCGTCAATCCGGCGACGGGCGCCCTGGGCGAGGCGGCCAAGCTGCTGCCCACGGCCATCATGATGGTGCTGCTGACCATGTTCTACGTGACCATCCCCAACCGGCCGGTAGCCTTTGTGGGCGCGGTTACCGGGGCGATCGCCGCGGGCCTGCTGATCGCGGTGCTGCGCAAGGGATTCGGCTTCTACGTCACTCATTTCCCCACATATCAGAACATCTACGGGGCGCTGTCGGCGGTGCCGATCTTCCTGATCTGGATGTATCTGTCCTGGGCTGTGGTGCTGCTGGGCGCGACCCTGACCGCGACCATTTCCGAATGGCGGGAGGCCGGCGGCCGTCCGATCCAACTGAGCAATTCACCGACGTCGCGGCTGACCACGGCCGTGGCGGTGCTCGCCTGCCTGTTCGCGAAAGCCCGCGACGGCGGCGGCGTCAGTTATCGTGAGTTGATCCGCGCCGCCCGGGTATCCCTGTCGGTGCTGGAACCGCTGCTGGAGGATCTGCGCGGGCAGGGTTATGTGGAGCGCACGTCGGGCAATGTCTGGGTCCTGTCCCGCGATCTGCGCGTGGCGACCTTGTACGACCTGTACCGGGACCTGGGCCTGGGCGTCAACGACGCCGACGATACCCTGAGCGGCGGCGGCTGGCAGGCCGCCCTGGCGGCACAGCTTGACGGCCTGCGCGGGCGCAATGCCGAAGCCATGGCGCTGCCCGTTGCCGATATACTGGTATCCGGGGAGGATGGCGGGGACGGCAAGGGGGCCGCGTCCCTGAAAAGCGTTTCCTAGGCTAGGACGCGCGGGCACCTGTCTTTTTCGCCCATTCCGCGACGAAGGCGCGCAGTTCCGGATCGGGCTTCTTGGGCAGCACGACCTTGAGGGTCACGAACTGGTCGCCGTCCGCGCCGCCGTCGGCGCCCTTCAGCCCCTTGCCCTTGAGACGCAGGACCGTGCCCGTGTTGGCGTTTTCCGGCACGGTGACGCTGACCTCGCCGTCCAGGGTCGGGGCCTTGATCTTGCCGCCCAGAACGGCGTCGGCCAGGTTCACGGCGACCTCGACATGAACGTCGCGGCCGTCGATGCGGAACCGCCCGTCGGCATCGACCTTGACGATGACCAGCGCGTCACCGGGCTTGCCGCCGCCCAGACCGGGCATGCCCTGTTCCTTCAGGCGCAAAACCTGGCCGTCGCGGGTGTCCTTGGGAATGGCGACCTTCAGGCGCTTGCCGTTGGTCATGCTGATGAACCTGGTGCCGCCCTGCATGGCCTCGGCGGCGCTCAACGACAGGGAATAATTGACGTTGGCGCCGTCGACCGTGACCGTCTTTTCCTGGCGCTTGCGTTGGCGGAAGGTCTCGAAGGGGTCTTTTTTCCAGCGCCGGGTCTTAGCCTTGCCCTTGGCGTCATAGCCGGCCGTCTGCTGGCCGGCCAGGGGCTGGCCGGTCGCGTCGATCTCGCCGTCGTCGTAGCGCTTGCGCCGCTCGGCGTTGGACAGCACCTCGTAGGCGGCGGTCAGTTCCTTGAAATCGTCCTCGGCCCAGGGGTTGCCGGGGTCTAGGTCGGGATGGCGCTCGCGCGCCGCCTTGCGGTAGGCGGATTTGATCTGGTCCGGCGTAGCGCCCTTGGTCACACCCAAAATCTTGTAGGCATCCTTCATGGCAGCCTCGGCCCCCGCCGCTTGCAACCGCAGGTGCGGCGATCAGTTGACGACGCGCCAGGTTCCGTCAGGCTGCCGGCAGGCGGTGCCGGTCGCCTTTTCCGTCTTGCCGTCGACGACGATGGAGGTTTCGTATTCGCGGCAGTTGTGGCCATCGGCGGTCTGGTAGGTCTTGGTCGGCGTGAAGGTGCCGGCGGCCTTGGAATCCGGATTGTTCCAGGACGCGGTCTGGTTGGTCTTATTGTATTCAAGGGCGTCCTGGGCCGTGCGCTGGGCATAGGCCTTGTCGGCCTTGTCGAGGGACTTGCCCGTCTCGCCGCCAAACCAGGCCCCGGCCAGCGCACCCACGGCGACCGCCGCCAACTGGCCCTTGCCGCCGCCGAATTGCGAGCCTGCCAGGGCGCCGAGGCCGGCGCCCAAGAGGGTGCCCACGGTCTGTTTGTCGCCCTGCTTATCTGTTCCGCAAGCGGTCAGCGCCAAGGCCAGGACCGCAACCCCGGTGAATTTCACGATGTTCATTCCGATGACCTCTTCGATTGTGCGTCCGTTGATGCCCCGTGCCTGTCGCGAGGTGCCGGCGGCGGGGCCTGCATTCTACATGCAATAACCCTTAAAATCCCGTATCCGCCATCATGGACATTAACTTGTCAAAGGATTATGGCAGACCTTTGACCATAATCGCCGATCGGATCAGAGGCCCATGGACGACAAAACCCAGGACAACGCCCCACCGCGCAGTTCCGCCACGGACGACCCCATCGAAAAGTTCCGCGGCTGGCTGGGCGAGGCCGAAGGCAAGGAAATCAGCAACCCGAACGCCATGGCGCTGGCCACGGCGACGGCGTCGGGGCGGCCCAGCGTGCGGATGGTTCTGTTGAAGGACGTCGATGATCAGGGCTTCGTGTTCTACACCAACCTGGAAAGCCGCAAGGGCGGGGAGTTGGCGGAAAACCCCTTCGCCTCGCTTTGCTTCTACTGGAAGACCCTGGAACGTCAGGTGCGCGTCGAAGGCGCCATCAAGCCGGTCTCTCCGGCCGAGGCCGACGCCTATTTCGAAAGCCGCCACCGCTCGTCGCGCATCGGCGCCTGGGCGTCCCGGCAATCCCGGCCGATGACGACCCGGTTCGATCTGGAAAAACGGGTCGCCGAGTTCACGGCCAAGTTCCATGTCGGCGCCATTCCCCGGCCGGATTTCTGGTCCGGCTTCCGCGTCGTGCCCGAACGCATCGAATTCTGGACCGAAGCCGCCTTCCGCCTGCACGAACGCATCGTCTACCACCGCCTCGGCACGGGCTGGGAGACGGAGCGGCTGTTCCCGTGAGCGACGCAACGGACCCTCCTGTCGGCGGACCGGCCGCCGCCACCCAGGCGGCGACGGTGGCGGCTGTGGGGGGGCTCGACAGCCAAGGTGCCCGGCTCATGCGGGTTGCGACCTATGCCTCGGTGGCTGTCGCCCTGGTGCTGATCGGGATCAAGTTCGCGGCCTGGACGATGACCGAGTCAGTCAGCCTGCTGTCCACGCTGATCGATTCCATGCTCGACGCGCTGGCCTCGATCGTCAACCTGATCGCCATTCATCATGCATTGCAGCCGGCCGACCGGGAACACCGCTTCGGCCACGGCAAGGCCGAGCCGCTGGCCGGTCTGGCCCAGGCGGCGTTCATTTGCGGCTCGGCGGCATTCCTGCTGCTTGAGGCCGGCGAGCGCCTGATCCACCCCAAGGCCATCACCAACACGGATGTCGGCTATGCGGTGATGGGGATCTCCATCGTTCTCACAGTGGCTCTGGTGGTGTTCCAGCGGTATGTGGTGCGGCGCTCGGGATCGCTGGCCATCGGCGCCGACAGCCTGCATTACCAGACCGACGTGATGATCAACATCAGCGTCATCGTCTCGCTCTACATCGCCTCGGAATTCGGCATCAGCTATGCCGACCCCTTGTTCGCCGTGGCCATCGCCGGCTACATCGTCGTCGGCGCCGTGAAGATCGGCAAGCAATCCCTCGACATCCTGATGGACAAGGAACTGGCCGATGCGGAACGCGCCCGCATCCGCGAGATCGTGACCCGCCATGCCGACGTGCACGGCATGCACGACCTGCGCACGCGGTCGTCGGGCGCCCAGGTGTTCATTCAGATGCATGTGGAGATGGCCCCGGACATGACCTTGCTGCAGGCCCACGACGTGACCGACGCGGTGACGGCGGACCTGCTGGCGGTCTATCCCAATGCGGAGATCATCATCCACGAGGACCCGGAAGGCCTGGAGGAGGACCGGGCGGTCTTCCGATGAACGATGCCGGCGGCCAGCAGGCGGTGATCGATTTCCTGGCCGATCCGGCGGCCTACGGTCTGGCGGGGGATGAACAGATATCCCGCCACGAAACCCATGTGTCCCATGTGTTCCTGGCCGGCGACCGGGCCTACAAGCTGAAGAAGCAGGTCCGCTTTCCCTATCTCGATTTCTCGACCCTGGACGCCCGGCGCCGTGCCTGTGAAACCGAAGTCAGGATCAACCGGCGGACGGCGCCTGCGATCTACCTGGGCATGGTCGCGGTCACCGACGAAGGGGGCGGGCGCCTGGCCCTTGGCGGCGGGGGCGATCCGGTCGAATGGCTGGTCGAAATGCGGCGCTTTCCCGACGGCGCCCTGTTCACCCATCTGGCCGACGCGGGAGCGCTCAACCGCCGTCTGATGGAAGATCTGGCCGATAATATCCAGGCCTTTCATGCCGCGGTCGAGATCGACAGCGATCGCGGCGGGGCGGCCGGTATTCGCGCTATCATAGACAACAACGACGCCAGTTTCCGCGGCGCCCGGGGCGGCCTGTTCAACATGGACGACATCGATGCCCTGACCACCAGGTCGCGGCAACTGCAGGGCAGTCTGGTGGCCCTGCTGGACGCGCGGCGGGGCGGCGGGCGGGTGCGCCATTGCCACGGCGACCTGCACCTGGGGAACATCTGCCTGTTCGACGACACGCCGACCCTGTTTGACGCCATCGAATTCAACGACGCCTTCGCGCGCATCGACGTGCTGTACGACCTCGCCTTTCTGCTCATGGACCTGGACCTGCGGGGGCACGAGCGATTGGCGTCCTTCGTGCTCAACCGCTACCTCGACCGCGCGCCCCTGGATGGCGGCGATCTCGACGGCCTGGCCCTGTTGCCCCTGTTCCTGTCCATGCGCGCCGCCGTGCGCGCCCATGTTGGGGCGTCGCAGGCGGCGGCCCTGGCGGACGCGGTCGAGGGCCAGCGCCGTGCCGGGCGTGCGCGGGAATATTTCTTCCGGGCTCTGCAATACCTGCGCCCGGCGCCGCCGGTGCTGGTCGCCGTCGGCGGCCTGTCCGGCAGCGGCAAAAGCCGTCTGGCGCGGGAAATCGCACCCCATCTGGGGGCCGCACCCGGAGCCCGCGTGGTGCGCACGGACGCGCAGCGCAAACGCCTTGCGGGGATCGATCTGTTCGACCGACTGCCGCCGGAAAGCTATACGCCCGAAGCCTCGCGCCGCACCTATGACGCCTGTTTCGACGAGGCCGCCCGCGCCCTTGCCGCCGGCCAGTCCGTGGTGTTCGACGCGGTGTCGCTGAAGCCCGGGGAAAGGGTGGAAATCGAGGCCCTGGCCGGGCGGCACAAGGCGCCGTTCCTCGGCCTGTGGGCCGAGACCCCGCTGGCCGTGCGGCTGGAGCGGGTCGACAGCCGCCGCGGCAACGTGTCCGACGCGGGGACCGAGGTCGCCCGCCGCCAGGAAGACGTGGACCTGGGTGAGGTGACCTGGACCGTGATCGACAGTTCGGGGACGCGCCAGAACACGGTCGCGGGGGCGCTGGCGGTGATCCGCGACCGGGGGTTGGCGTAACGCTCCATTGCCCGTGAGGGGTCGTGACCCCCCGCCCGCCATGCTAGATTGACCGACCAAAGACAACGACCCCGGACCGCCCTCCCATGTCCCAGGTGCACCGCCGTATCCTGACCGCCGCGCTGGGCCGGCTGGAAAAGGAACAAGCCGTCTATTTCGCGGATGTCGCGGAAAAGCTGGGCGAGGACCCGCGCACGGAACGCATGCCCAACCTGGTCTATCTGGTGCTGGCCGACACGGTGCCGTTCATGCCGACCTATCTGGCCAAGAAGGAATTCATCAACCGCCTGCTGCGCTTCGTCGACCGCAATCACCGGCGTCTGGCGCGCGTCATCTATGACCCGGCGTTCCTGAAGGACAAGAGCCTGCTGGCCCCCCTCACCGGCGATTTCGTGGCCGAAGTCGTGGAAGCGACCCTGATGCATCACGACGAGGGCGCGATCGACGCGGGCGAGCAGATCGTCCACCGCATGACCTTCGACAAAAGCGGCGGGGCGCTCAATTTCCCCTATGCCGACGACGAAGAAGAAGACGACTAGAACAACTCGCCCTGCGCCCGTTCGGGCACCTGTTCCTCGTACATCAATGCCCCTTCGAAGGGGCACAGCACCGCGCGGGCGTCGGCGAAGGGCCGCGCGTCGATCCAGGCGGCGGCGCCCCGGGCGTCGAGGATCACCGGCATGCGGTTGTGGATGTGTTCGATGGCGGGGGCGGGGGTGCAGGTCACGATGGTGAAGGCGTCGCCGTCGGTCAGACCGGCGAAGGCGGCGGGGCCGCCCGTCGCCGGGGCGATGCGATTCCTGTGCTTAACGCCGTCCTCGGCCCTGCGCCATTCCAGATAGGCGGTCATGGGCACCAGACAGCGTTGTTCCAGCAACGGGCGAAAGGTCGCCTTTTCCGCCAGCGTTTCCGCCCTGGCGTTGATCATCGGCTTCCTGTCCCAGGCCACGGTCAGGCCCCAGCGCATCAGGCGCGGACCCGCGCCGTCGATGATCAGGGCCTGGTCCGTCGGCCGCATGTCGTCCGTGTTGGGCACGGGCGGCGGGGCGTCCAGATGGAACGCGTCCATGATCAACTGGGGGTTTGCCGACATTTCGAAACGGGCGCACATGGCGGCAGTATAGGGCAGGGCAAACCGGCCCTGGAATAGGCAGATGGTTTGCCGTAACGTCCTGCCCATGACAGGGAGCGGAGACACCCAGCCGGCAGCGGCGGCGGAGCAGCGCGTGCGCACGGTGGTCATCACCGGCGCCAGCCGCGGCATCGGCCATGCCACGGCGCGGTTCTTCCTGGCGCGAGGCTGGCACATCATCACCTGTTCGCGGGAAGACACGCCGGAAGAGTGCAAGCGCGACCCGCAATGGACCTGCCACATCCCGACGGACCTGTCCGACGTGGCAAGCCTTGAGAATTTCATCGAACAGGCCAACGCGGCCCTGCCCGAGGGACGGCTGGAAGCCCTCGTCAACAACGCCGGGATGTCGCCCAAGACGCCGTTCAAGGAACGGCTTGGCTGCCTGAACGGCGACCTGGGCGCCTGGCAGGAGGTTTTCGACCTCAACTTCCTGGCGCCGCTGCGCCTGTCGCGGGGTTTTGCCTCGGCCCTGCACAAGGGCGACGGCGCCATCGTCAACGTGACCTCCATCGCCGGGCACATGATCCATCCCTTCGCGGGATCGGCCTATTCCATTTCCAAGGCGGCCCTGTCGGCCCTGACGCGGGAAATGGCCAACGAATTCGCGGCCCTCGGCGTACGGGTCAACGCCGTCGCGCCCGGCGAGATCGAGACGGAGATGATCCAGCCCGAATACGAGGCCCTGATCCCGCGCATTCCCTTGGACAAGATGGGGTCGCCCACGGATGTCGCCGGGGCCATCCATTACCTGTGTTCCGACGACGCGCGCTACGTCACGGGCACCGAGATCTGGGTCACCGGCGGCCAGCACATGGTCTGACACGCCCGGACGTTCACGAAATCGTCGCTTGCGCCGTATGGGGAAGGGGGATGACACTTCCCGGTCATCATTCCTTGCTGCGGGGGACGTCATGCGGGCATTCGGTCGACTGGTTCTGGTTTGTGTTCTGGCTCTTGGGGTTCAGGGCACCGCCCTGGCGGACAAGACCAAGGTGTCGCTTGGCACCGCGACCAAGGGCGGCGGGTTCGAGGTGTTCGGCGGCGCCGCCGCCCAGGTCATCAACGAAACCGACGCGGCCCTGGACGTCACACCCGTCGGCACCAAGGGCAGCCGCGAGAACATTCCCCTGCTGGAAGCGGGAAAGCTCGATATTGCCTTGGTCGCCAGTCTGCCGGCCTATGAGGCTTTCAACGGCGTCGGCCGGGCGCCCACGGACCTCAAGATCGTCACCGCCATTTATTCCACCTTCGGCATGTTCGCCGTGCGCGGCGACAGCACGGCCGCGTCGTTCCACGATCTGGTCGGCAAGCCGGTGGCCTGGGGCACCAAGTCCTCGGGACTGACGCTTCTGGGAAAATACGTGTCCGAGGCCCTGGGGCTGGACCGGGACAAGGATTTCAAGGCCCATTTCCTGGCCAAGGCGGGGGACGGAGCGCCCATGCTGCTGGATGGCCGGATCGACGGCTTCTGGGGCGGCGGGGTCGGTTGGCCCGGTTTCGTCAAGGTCATGAAGGGGGGCGGGCGGTTCGTCGGCCTGAGCGCCGCCGATGCCGCCCTGGTCAACGCCAAACACCCGTTCCTCAAGCCCTTCACTTTGCCCGCCGGGTCCTACGAAGGGCAGAAAGAGGCCGTGACCTCCGTGGCGTCGTTCAGTTTCCTGCTGGCCCGCGCCGATCTGCCCGACGACGTCGCCTATCGTCTGGCTAAGGCCCTGCATCAGGGGCATGGCGTGTTGGCGGGGCGGCTCAAACAGGCGCGGGAGACGACGCCGGAGAACACGGTCATCGCGGCGCCGACGCCGGGACATATCCATCCCGGCGTGCGCAGGTATCTGAGCGAGGTCGGAATCCAATAGCGGCTGGTATTTTCCTGTTTTGACAACTGGTTAGGTGCCGTTTCGCAGGTTGTTTTTAACCCTACCTTAACCACGATTCCGCTATCCTGCTGGCTCAATCCAAAGGCGTTTCATCCCCGCTGGGCGGGGGTGTATCATGTCTTTTGCGCGTTTTGCCCGTGAAGGAGGGCGCAAATCATGGCGAAGCAGGTATCGCAGCAAGGCAACCCGAAACAGGGCGGGACTCCGGAATCCGGCCGTCTTCCCGCGGGCGGCAAGGCGGCCCAGGCCCAGGCGGTTCTGCCCGAGGTCAACGACCTGCTGGCCCCCGACGACTGGCGCGCCCCGTTCTATCTACGCTGGAAGCTGCATCTGCTGCTGGGCGGGGTGCTGACCGTGCTGTGGCTGGCCCTGGTCCTGGATTTCATCGACAAATCCCTGGGCTTCGGCAATCTCACCGAACTGCTGCCTCACGAGGTCGGCGGTCTGGCCGCCGGCGCCTTCACGCCGGTCGCCTTCCTGTGGATGCTCATCGCCTTTTTCGAGCGCGGCCGCCAGCTGCGCCATGAAACGGCCGTGTTGCGCGATCATTTGAAACTGCTGATTTATCCGTCCGACCGTGCCGACAGCCGGATGCAGGAGATCACGGCTTCTCTGCGCAACCAGACCAAGGAACTGCTGTCCGCCTCGGACGAGGCCGCGCGACGCGGCCAGGCCCTGGGCGATCTGATCCGCGAGCGGACCCGCGACTTGGCCCAAGTGTCCGAGGACGCGGACCTGCGCGCCCATGCCGTCGCCGATGCCCTTAAGCGGCAGACGGCGGACCTGACCTCGGCTTCTGACCGGGCCGCCGAGCGCGCCCGCGACGCCGGCGAAATCCTGTTCGAACAGGCCCATGGCCTGACCGTGACGACGGACCGCGCCTCGGCCCGCGCCGAGGACATGATCCAGACCCTGAAGCGCCGGACCGAGGAACTGGACGACGCCGCCCAGGACGCGTCGGACCGCACCCTGAAGGCGGTCGAGGCCTTTGACCGCCGCACGGAGCGTCTGGATACGGTATCGCGCGAGGCTCTGGCCCGCGGCGTGCAGGCCGACAGCCTTTTGGAACGCCGCATCGGCGAGATCGAGGATATGACCGGCAAGGCCAACGCCGCCGTCACGGACGCGGCGGGTACCCTTGATCACAGCGCCCAGGACCTGTCGCACCGTGCCGACCGGGCCAAGGATGTGGCGACGGAACTTGAACTGGGCCTGGGCCGTCAGGCCGAAGTGCTCGATGCCCTGGGCATGCGGGTTTCCGACCGGATTTCACAGATTTCATCGGCTCTGCGCGACAATGCGGATGCGCTGTCGACCGTCACCGAGCAGGCCGTGGTCCAGGCAACCGACGCGGGTGCGCGCCTGAACCGTCAGGCCACCGCCATCGCCGAAACCGTCGACCGCGCGGTCGGCCGCCTGACCCAGTCGGGAGACGGGCTGTCGGCGCAGGTCGATAATCTGCACGGCCAGGCCCAACGCACCGCCGATCAGGCGGACGCCGCCGCCGACAGTCTGCGGCAGGCGACCAATGAACTTGGCGACAATGCCGAACGCACCATTGCGCGCGCGGAACACGCGGGCGGCGAACTGCGTGGCCGGTCCGAGGACCTGCGTGGCGTCGCCGATCAGGCGGTCGAGCGGCTTACGGAATTCGGCCGCGAAATGGCCCAACGCCGCAACGAACTGGCCCAGGCCGCGGACGCCGCCGCCAACCGGCTGGCCGCCGTGGGTGCCGATCTGATGCGTCGCCAGGGTGACATCGCCGCCGCCGCCGATACGGCGGACGGACGCGTCACGAGCCTGATCGAGGGTCTGCGCGAAACGGAAACCAGCCTTGCCCGCACCGTGGACAAGGGGTCGGCCGACGTCGCCTCGGTCACGCGGGCCATGCTGCACAGCGCCGACCGGGTTCAGGCCTCGACCCAGCGCGCCGAAACCACCGCCCAGGCATTGCAGGAAACCCTGTTGGGTCTGACGGAGGCCAGCACCCAGGCCGTTGAACGCCTGGGCCAACTGGGCGGCCAGATGAACAGTCAATCGGCCCTGATCGGCGATTCCTCGGGCCAGGCCATCACCAACCTGGAAAAGGTCTCGGCCCTGCTGCGCTTCCATTCCGACCGCCTGCGCGAGATTTCCCAGCGCGCGGTCGAGCAGGTGGGCAATGCCGGGGGCGCCGTCGAAGGTGCCGGTGATCAGGTCAACGCGGCGGTCAACGAAACGGCGGCCCAACTGCGCGACCTGGATGGCGCCATGCAGGGGCGTCTGGAGCAGATCGTCGCCGCGTCGACGCAGACCACCGCCGCCATCGGCGCCACCCTGGACGCCGTTAAACGCGGGACCACGGGACTGCAGATTTCCGGGGCCGAGGCCGTGGGCGAAATGACCAAGGCCGGCACCGCCCTGGACGGCCAGTCGCGGGCCATCCGCGAAGTGTCGGACCAGGCGGCAAATCTGCTGTCCATGGTCACGGAAATCCTGTTCCGCCAGGGCGAGGCGGTGTCGGAAACGTCGGACGCCGCAAACCGCAAGATGAATGCCCTGCGCGACGCCATGGAGCTGCGCACGGTGGAACTGGAGCGGGTCAGCACCCTGACCGACGAACGCATCGCCAACGCCCGGCGGTTCCTCAAGGACGCGGCGGGCGAGTTGGACGATGCGACGGCGCGGGCGTCGGACCGGGTGGCGGAAGCCTCGGACTCCCTGTCGGCAGGCAGCGCCAAGGTGGAGGAAGTGGTCGACCACGCGGTGTCGCGCTTGGGCACCATCGGCGATGTGGTCAAGGACGTGGTGCAGGAGGCGGTTACCGATTCCGACCGCACGACGGCCCGTCTGGCCGGCATCCGCAACGGATTGACGCAGTACCGGGGCGAACTGGAACAGGCAGTCACGGACGCCCGCGAACGCCTGACCAGCCTGTCGACGGTCATGCGCACCTCGGCCGCCGACGTGGCCAAGGCGTCGGAAACGGCGGGCACCGACCTGCACGGCTTTTCGGAACATTTGCAGGAACAGGCGGTCAATGTCACACGTATGGCCAACGATGCGGCGGCGCGCCTGATGCGTGTGGGCGAAGGGCTGCAAAGCCGCGCCAACGAGGTCGCCCAGACCGTCGACAAGTCATCCAACATGGTGACCCTGATTTCCGATTCCCTGCATTCGTCGTCGCAGCAGCTGACCGGCGTGGTCGAGCGGGCATCGGGCCAGGTCGAGGCCATCGGCACCATGCTGCGCCAGCGCACCGTGGAACTGGAAGGCATGTCGGACAGCACCCTGGCGGGGCTGAAAGACCTGGGCCGCGAGTTCCGCGCGCGCCTGGACGAACTGGAAAACGTGTCGCGCGACCTGACGTCGCGGGTGGACGAGGCGTCGCATTCCCTCGACACCCGGGCCGAACAGCTTGACCGCGTGTCGGAACGCGCCGTCCAGCGCCTGGACCAGGCGGGCGAAGCGGTGGCCCGCACCTCGGCAGAGGCCGACGGCCTGTGGCGCGAAAGCAGCGAAAAGATCAACCGCCTGTCGGACAGCCTGCGCGCCCATACGGACGAAGCCGGCGGACTGGCCGACAAGGTGTTGTCCAAGATGGACGGCGCGGCCGAGACGCTGCGCCGCCAGATGGATCATCTGTCCTCCAACTACCGGCAGGCGGAACAGAGCATTTCCGCCCTGGGCCAGTCGATCAGCGAACGGGGCCGCCAACTCGGAAAGGCGTCGGACGAGGCCATTTCCAAGGTCGGGCTGTGGGATTCGGCGCTGCGCAATCAGGCGGAAAACATCAACCGTTCGCTCGGCGAATTCAGCCGCCGGGCCCAGGAAACCAGCACCAACCTGGAAGCCCAGTCGCGCCAGCTTCACTTCGCCGCCGACGAGGCGCGCTCGATCCTGGATACCCTGGCCAAGCGCAAGGAAGACGTTCAGACGTCGGACTTCCTGCAGCAGATGGGCTTCGTCACGGAACGCCTGCAATCGGTGGCGGTCGACCTCAACCGGTCGCTGGAAGTGCCGATCAGTGAAGACGAATGGCGCCGCTTCAACCAGGGCGAAAAGGGCGTCTTCGTGCGCAAGATGCTGGGCTTCCGGGAAAAGACGAAGCTCGATGCCATCGCCAAGCTGTACCGCGAGAACCCGGAATTCCGGGATTATGCGGGCCGCTACGTCAAGGAATTCGAACGGGTCCTGCATGACGCCGGAAAACGCGATCCCGACAACATCCTGCGCACGACCTTCCTGTCGTCGGACGTGGGCAAGGTCTACATGATCCTGGCCCGCGCCCTGGGCCGCAATATCTGATTCTGACGGAATGCCGGAAGGCGGGGACTCAGTCCCCGCTGTCCGCTTCGCCGCCCTCAAGGTGGCCCGGGTTGAACCAAGCCAAATCCGGGGCCAGGCCGACGACCTTGCCGATCACCAGCAGCGTGGCGCCTGAAAGATCAGCACCCTCCACCACCCCCGCGAGGTCCTTGAGCGGCGCATGCACCGTACGCTGATCCGGGCGCGTGCCCTGGTTGATGGCGGCGGCGGGGGTGTCGGGCGCCAGGCCGTGGCCGATCAACTGATCGCAGATGGCCGCCAGATTGGTCAGGCCCATGTAGACGACCAGGGTCGTCTCCGGGTCCGCTAGGCCATCCCAATCCAGTTCCAGCGACCCCTCGGCGGCGAGATGGCCGGTGATGAAGCGCACGCTGTGGGCGAGGCCCCGGTGGGTCAGGGGAATGCCCGCATAGGCGGCGCAGCCGGCCGACGAGGTGATGCCTGGCACGATTTCGAACGGGATGTTCTCCCGCGCCAGGTGCAGCGCTTCCTCGCCGCCGCGCCCGAACACGAAGGGGTCGCCGCCCTTGAGCCGCACGACCCGGCGGCCGGACCGCGCCAGCTTGACCAGAAGGACATTGATGTCCTCTTGCGGCATGTGGTGGTTGCGGGCCTGTTTGCCGGCGAAGATGCGGCTGGCGCCGGCGGGGATGAGGTCGAGAATTTCGTCCGACACCAATTTGTCATAGACCACCACGTCGGCGCCCATGATGCGGCGCAGGCCCTTGACCGTCAGCAGGTCCGGGTCGCCCGGACCGGCGCCGACAATGGCGACGGGGGTGACGGCGGGAGGTGATTTTCTGTTCATGCGGTTGGCTTCGTCGGGCGTTTGCGATATGACGCGGGAGATTGCGGGCATGGGCGGCGGCGTCCGGGCCTCACCATTGTGCAAAACTCCCTCTGAATCAATGGCGCCGATGGCCTTTTCGACGTCTTTCCGCCTTTAAGAACGCAACCAGGGACGTGGAAACCCGCCCATGAATACCGCCACGGACACCCGCGAGACCGACCTGCCCCGGCCCGGCGCCTTCGATCCCGTCGCTACCTGGTTGCTGGTGATCTGCGCCATGGTCTTCGCCATGATCATTCTGGGCGGGGTGACGCGCCTGACGCAATCGGGCCTGTCCATGGTCGACTGGCATCCGGTCACGGGCTGGCTGCCGCCCCTGACCGAAGCCGCCTGGCAGGCGGCCTTCGACGCCTACCGGCAAAGCCCGGAATACCGGCACATCAACGCGGGCATGAGCCTTGGCGGGTTCCAGGAAATCTTCTGGCTGGAATACCTGCACCGCCTGTTCGGCCGTGTCATCGGGATCGTGTTTCTCGTCCCCTTTGCCTGGTTCCTGGCCAAGGGGCGTCTGAACGGCCCGATCCGGGGAAAATGCGTGATCCTGTTCGTGCTCGGCGGGCTGCAAGGGGTGCTCGGCTGGTACATGGTGAAAAGCGGGCTGGTCGACGAGCCGTCGGTCAGTCAATACCGTCTGGCCGCGCATCTGTCCCTGGCGCTGGTGATCTATCTGTATGCCCTGTGGACCGCGCTGGACATCATTCAGCCGCGCTATGCGGTGGTGCCCCGGGGGCGGCGGTTCGTGGCCTGGGCCACGGGACTGCTCGGGTTCATCTTCCTGACCGTGTTTTCCGGCGCCCTGGTCGCCGGGCTGGACGCGGGGTTGATGTACAACACGTTTCCCTTGATGGAGGGCCGGTTGCTGCCGGCCGACGCCTTTCAACTGCGTCCGGTCTATCTGAACTTTTTCGAGGATCGGGCGACGGTTCAGTTCGATCACCGGGTTCTGGCCGTCGCGACGGTCTGTGTTGTTTTAGTGTTTTGGGCCGCTGTCCGCCGGTCCGACGCCCCCCGAGATCTCAAGCAGGGGGCCGGGTTCATGGCCTTGGTAGTGCTTGCCCAGGCGGGGATCGGCATCGCGACCTTGCTGACGGCGGTGCCGGTCGCTCTGGGCGCCTTGCATCAGGCCGGGGCCGTGATGCTGCTGACATCGGCGCTGTGGTGTCTGCATCAGGCCCGGCGGTGATAGATTTGGGTTCCCTAACGCATTGAATCCCGGCAAACTGCGCCCAGATATCAGCCCACATCAAAACGGGATCAAAAATCGGCCCAGAGACGGGGGAAGACTAGGTTATGACTGACAAATTTCGCCTGATTACCCGAAGCGACTTCGATGGACTGGTATGCGCCGTCCTTCTGAAGGAACTTGATATGATCGACGACATCAAGTTCGTGCATCCGAAGGACATGCAAGACGGCACCATCCTGGTGTCGGAACGCGACATCTCCACGAACCTGCCCTACGTTCCCGGGATTCATCTGGCGTTCGACCATCACCTCAGCGAAACCCTGCGCATGGAGGACAAGCCGGAAAATCACATCATCGATCCGGAAGCCCCCTCCGCCGCCCGCGTCGTCTACGACTATTACGGCGGCAAGGCGGCGTTTCCGAACGTGGCCGACGACATGATGGCGGCTGTCGACAAGGGCGACGCGGCGCAGTTCAACAAGGACGAGGTCCTCAACCCCCAGGGCTGGGACCTCATGAACTTCCTGATGGACGCGCGCACGGGGCTGGGCCGCTTCCGCGAGTTCCGGGTCTCCAACTACCAGCTGATGATGGACCTGATCGACTATTGCCGGGGCCATTCCATCGACCAGATCCTGGATTTGGCCGACGTCAAGGAACGGGTGGAGCTTTACAACGAGCACCGGGAAAAGCAGATCGACCAGATCAAGCGGTGTTCCACCGTGCAGGGCAATCTGGTGGTGCTTGATCTGCGGGAGGAAGAAACCATCTTTGCCGGCAACCGGTTCATGATTTACGCGCTGTATCCGGACACCAACATCTCGATCCATGTCCTGTGGGGCATGCAGAAGATGAACACGGTGTTCGCGACCGGCAAATCGATCCTTAACCGCACATCGAACACCAACGTCGGTGAGTTGATGCTGAAATACGGCGGCGGCGGGCATCTGAATGCCGGGACGTGTCAGGTCGAGAACGAGGATGCCGCGCGGGTTCTGGGGGAATTGATCGAACAGATTACCTCGGACGGCTAATGGATTCCTTGGGCGCCCCCAGACCCCGGAAACCGAAGACGACAGGGATAATGCGGTCATCCCTGGCGTGGGCCGGGGCGGCGGTTCTCGGCTTCGGCGTGGCCGCGGGGATCGCCGGATGCACGGTTCAGGAATCGGGTGTCGCCCGCGTGATGGAGGCGCTCGGGGTCGACCGTCTGGCCCTCAGCGACGAAACCCGCCAGCAGCTTGACCGTTTCAACGCGGTCTATGACCGCTATGCGAGCACCCGCGACGCCGAGGAACGCCTGGATTACTTCCGCTTCGCCTTTCGCCGCGTGCGGGCATCCTATGTGCGCGAACTCAATGATGCCGAACTGATCGACGCCGCCATCAAGGGCGTGGAAAAGGGCAAGCCGGAGCCGGCCAGCCTGGCGCCTCACGATCTGGTCGAAAAGGCGCTGGACGGCATGCTCCAGTCTCTTGACCCCCATTCCGATTACATGAACGCCCGCGAGTTCGAGGAAACCTACATCACAACGCGTGGTGAGTTCGGCGGCCTGGGCATCGAGGTGACCATGGAAGAGGGGCTGGTCAAGATCGTCTCGCCCATCGAGGATACCCCGGCCGAGCGCGCGGGCCTGCTGCCGGGCGACCGTATCACCGCCGTCGACGGCGATGCGGTCCTGGGCAAGAGCCTGAGCGAGGCCGTGGCCAAGATGCGTGGCGATCCGGGAACCGAGATCGTGCTGCGCATCCGCCGGGGCAGCCAGCCGGAATTCGACGTTACCGTGGTGCGCGCGGTGATCAAGGTGCGTTCGGTGCGGTGGCGGGTCGACGGCGATATCGGCTACGTCCGGGTGACCCGGTTCTCGGAAAAGGTCGAAAGCGGCATCGCCAAGGCCATGGCGGAACTGCGGACCCAACCCGACACCCAAATTCGCGGCCTGGTCCTGGATCTGCGCTCGAACCCGGGCGGACTTCTCGATCAATCGCTGATCCTGGCCGACAGTTTCCTGGACGCCGGCGGGATCGTTTCCGTGCGCGGCCGCACGCCTGATAACCAACGTAATTACGATGCCCGGCCCGGTGACCTTGCCCGTAACCTTCCGATCGTCGTGCTGATCAACGGCGGTTCGGCCTCGGCGTCTGAAATCGTCGCCAGCGCCCTGCAATTCCACGGCCGGGCGACGGTCATGGGGACCCGGTCCTTCGGCAAGGGGTCGGTGCAGACCATCATGCCGCTGCCGGTGGAGGGCGCGCTGCGCCTGACCACGGCGCTGTACTATGCGCCGTCCGGCCACACCATCCAGGCCGAGGGCGTGCATCCGGACATCGTCATTCAGCCGGAAGCCCTGGACCCGTCACAACGGGAGAAAGACCTGCCGGGGGCCTTGCCCGGCGAAAATCAGGACGCCGCCGACGGCAAGCCGCGCATTCCGGAAAAAAGCTGCCCGGAAGAGGGCGAGCGCAAGGACCGGGTGCTGGGTTGCGCCTATTCGTTCCTCAGGGCGGGATCGACGGAAGGCTTCCTTGCGGAAATGGCCGCCCGGGGCAAGCGGGCCAGCTAGCCGTGGCCGGCAGGCCGGTGAAAGCGCCTTCAGCACCCCCCCGTCTGATCGAATGTCGTAAGCGCATATTCGACCAGGCGTTCGACGCAGGCGTCGATTTCCAGATTGGCCGTATCGATGACCAGCTCGGGTGCGTGAGGTGCTTCGTAGGGCGCTGAAACCCCCGTGAATTCGGGAATTTCACCGGTCCGGGCTTTCTTGTAGAGCCCCTTGGGGTCGCGTTGTTCGCAGACCTCCAGGTTCGCGGCCACGTGGATTTCATGGAACAGATCGGCGGCGCGGGCGCGCACGCCGTCACGGTCCGCCCGGTAGGGGGAAATGAAGGCGGTGACGACAATGAACCCGGCGTGGGCCAGAATCTGCGCCAGTTCGCCGACACGGCGAATGTTCTCCTGCCGGTCGTCGGGGGAAAATCCCAGGTCGGCGCAGAGCCCGTGGCGGACGTTGTCACCGTCCAGCACGAAGACCTGTTTGCCGCGCCGGAACAACTCTTCTTCCAGGCGCACCGCCAGGGTCGATTTTCCCGATCCGGACAGACCCGTGAACCAGAGGATGCCGCTTTTGTGGCCGTTGGCGGACCAGCGTTCCGGCATGTCGATGCGGTGCTCGACCCGCAGGATGTTCGCCGACTTGGGCGACTGTTCGCGGCCTTTGGCGGCGAAGCCTTCAAGGTCGATCAGGCCGCAGCCGACGATGCGGTGGTCGGCGACCAGAACGAACCGCCCGGTCTGCGGCGCCTCGCCATGGGCATCCGCCGCCATGTGCCCGCGTGAGCGGAACACCACGTCGGCGATCTGATTGCGGCTGACCTGCGCCGACGCGGATGTCGACAGATCCCCGGCGTCGAGAACGTGCTCGACCGTCTCGGCGATGCACAGATACTCGCCCGCGTTCAGCTTCATCTTGTAGCGCGTGCCGGGGGTCAGGGGCTCGGCGCCGAACCATACGACGCGGCCGCGCAGCGCGCTGATCAGCTGCGGCGGCGTCGCCGGATGGGCGCCGACAGCGCCGCGTTCGATGAACAATTGCTGGTCCAGGGTGATGCCGACCGATTGTCCGGTTTCGGCCCGTGTGGGGTGGTCCGCCGGAGCCGCCGGGGCAGGCCAGGTTTCGATGCTTTTGACCCGCCCGTGCCGGTTGCCGGGCGAGAACTGAATCTCGTCGCCCACGGCCAGGCTGCCGGACAGGATGCGTCCGGCGAGGATGCGCCGGTCGTCGAACTTGTATACGCCTTGCACGATGAAGCGGAGCGGCGCCGCGGCGGCGTCGGCATCGGCCGTGCCGGGCATCAGGGCGTCCAGATGCGCGATCAGCGCGGGGCCGGAATACCAGGGCATGGCGGCGGCCCGTGTCAGGATGTTCTCGCCGTCGCGGGCGGCGACGGGGATGGCCTTGATGCGGTCGGCATCGAAGCCGAGGGAGACAAGGTGCGCCGTCACCCGGCCCGCCAGATCGTCGAACCGGGCCTGGTCGTATCCGACCAGGTCCATCTTGGTCACCGCGACGATGACGTCGTGGATGCCGAGGAGGCCCAGCAGAAAGGCATGGCGCTGCGTTTCCGCCTGCAGGCCGTCCATGGCGTCGACCAGCAGCACGGCGGCGTCCGCCTGGGCGGCGCCGGTGACCATGTTCTTGATGAATTCGTGATGACCCGGGGCATCGATGAAGACGAAGCGGCGGGTGTCCGTTTCGGCCTGGACTTGGGTTGAATCGATGGTGATGCCCTGGTCCCGTTCGGCGCGCAGCGCGTCCAGCAGGAACGCCCATTCGAACACCACGCCGCGCCGCTTGCAGCTTTCGGCGACGGCTTCCATCTTGCCTTCGGGAAGGGCGCCCAGGTCGGTCAGAAGGCGGCCCAGCAGGGTCGACTTGCCGTGGTCGACATGGCCGGCGAACACGACCTTGATCACGGGTTTGCGGGCGGCGGTTGCGGTGACGGCGGCCATCACATGTAACCTTCCGTGCGCAGGCGTTCGAAGGAATCCTCGGCCTCGTGGTCCATGGCGCGGCCAGACCGCTCGGCGACGTGGGTTTGCTCCAACTCGGCGATGATGGCCTCGATGGTCGCGGCCTCGCTGGCCACGGGGTTTGTGATGTCCTGGTCGCCCAGTGATCGATACCGCTTGCCGTCCCTGGCGAAATAAAGCTCGACCACCGGAATGCCCTCGCGGGCGATGTAGCGCCAGATGTCCAGTTCCGACCAATGCAGGATGGGGTGGACGCGCACATGGGTGCCGGGTGGGAAATCCGTGTTGTACTGGCCCCACAGTTCGGGCGGTTGGTCGCGCACGTCCCAGGCGGCGTCGGCGCCGCGCGGGCTGAACACGCGTTCCTTGGCGCGGGTCCCTTCCTCGTCGCGGCGAATGCCGGCGCAAATGCCGTCGAAGCCCTCGCGTTCGACCAGTTCCTTCAGGCCCCGGGTCTTGCGCTGGGCGCGGCGGGTCGCCGGCGGCAGGTCCTGATCCATTTCTTCCAGCGGCGGGCAGCCGCCGACGATCAGTTCGACCCCCCATTCGGCCGCGTAGCGGTCACGGAAGGCGTACATCTCGGGAAACTTGTTGCCCGTGTCGACATGCACCAGGGGGAAAGGGACATGGCCGAAGAAGGCCTTCTTGGCGAGCCAGACCATGACATTCGAATCTTTGCCCAGCGACCACAGCATGCCGAGCCGCGCGAAGGCCTGATAGGCCTCGCGCAGGATGAAGATGCTTTCGCTTTCAAGTCGGTCGAGATCGTCCATGTTCATATGACTTCGTCTATCAAATGCCGCAACGGGCATGGCCCACTTGCTATCGGGGGCTTGTAACCTAATTTGCATTGGGCGGAAACCGGCGATATGCCGGAAAACCGATGGGATCAGTTCGGCTCGCCGTGGCCTTTTGGGGCGTGGATTCCGCATTCCGTCTTGTCGCTGCCCGGCCAGCGGCCCGCCCGCGAATAGCCGCCGTTTCCGGACGGGTCTGTGCATGGGAAGCAGCCGATCGACGTGAAGCCGTGTTCTACCAGAGGATGGCGCGGCAGACCGGCACCCGCGAAGGCCTTGGCGATGGCGTCCTCGCTCCAATCGGCGAGGGGATTGACCTTCAGGTAGCGGCCGTCGACCTCGATGCGGGGCAGGGATGCGCGGTCCCCGCCGTGGAAGCGTTTGCGCCCGGAAATCCACACGTCGAAGCCGGCCAGGGCATTCTCCAGCGGGATGTCCTTGCGCAGACGGCAGCAGCGATCGGGATCGTGCTTGTGCAGGTCGCCCTTGGGGTCCTCGCGGGCAAGGTCGTCGGGGTTGGGGGTGACCGTGCGGACGTCGGTCAGGCCCAGGTGGCGGACCAGGCGGTCGCGGTAGGTCAGGGTCTGCGCGAACAGGTAGCCCGTATCCAGGAACACCACCGGCGTCGCCGGGTCGATCCTGGCGATCAGGGCGAGTAGGACCGCCGACTCGGCCCCGAACGAGGTGGTGACCACGGCGCGGCCGGGAAAGGCGTCCACGATCACCTGGCGCAGCAGTTGTTCCGTATTCAGGGGGCTCAGCAGCCGGTCCAGCGCATCGATGTTCAGCGCCGGCGGCAGGACGGCGGCGCGGGCGGCCGGTTCGGGCAAAACAGGTGTGGAAGGGGACATGGGAAAATACCTTGCCGTCATGGGGTGGCGGAATTTGTATCAATTATGACTGTTGAAACAACAAGAATCTGATAAAAAAATGTAAAATAAACTTGTATCACAAATTTATTTTGTAAAATTAAGCTTGTCCAACGGCGGTTCGCCTGGACCCACCTAATTCCCCGGGTTGGATCGTCATCCGATTTGCGTGGCGGGTAATATGCCTGTCTGGAAACAAGGGGGGTGCGGCGTCCGCGGGTTGATTGACACCCCGGGGGTGGACCGCTAGCAATCGTGCCGGATCAGCAGCCGAGGCCGCGGCGCCTCGATCGGGGTTGGAAACAATGGCGTCGAACGACGATAAAAAGACCACAAGCGGGCATACGGAAAGCCCGGTCGATACCTCGCCCGAGGTTGCCGACGAAATCAAATGCACGACCTGCTACATGTGCGCCTGCCGCTGCGGCATCAAGGTGCATTTGAAGAACGGCCAGATCCGCTACATCCAGGGCAATCCGGAGCACCCGATCAACAAGGGCGTGCTCTGCGCCAAGGGTTCGGCCGGGATCATGACCCAGAATTCCCCGGCCAAGCTGACCAAGCCCCTGAAGCGCGTGGGGCCGCGCGGGTCCGGCGAATTCAAGGAAATCGAATGGGAAGAGGCGCTGGAAACGGCGACGGATTGGCTGTCGCGCATCCGCGCCACCGATCCCCGCAAACTTGCGTTCTTCACCGGCCGTGACCAGAGCCAGGCGCTGACCGGCTGGTGGGCGTCGCAGTTCGGCACGCCCAACTTCGCGGCCCATGGTGGGTTCTGTTCCGTCAACATGGCGGCCGCCGGCCTATACACCATCGGCGGCAGCTTCTGGGAATTCGGCGAGCCCGATTGGGACCGCACCAAGTACTTCATGATGTTCGGTGTCGCCGAGGATCACGATTCCAACCCCATCAAGATGGGCCTCAGCAAGATCAAGAACCGGGGGGCCAAGTTCGTGTCCGTCAACCCGGTGCGCTCGGGCTATTCGGCCATCGCCGATGAATGGATCGGTATCCGCCCGGGCACCGACGGCCTGTTCGTGATGTCGCTGATCCACCAATTGCTGACCGCCGGCAAGATCGACGAGGACTACCTCGTCCGTTATTCCAACGCCCATTGGCTGGTGATCCAGGCGCCGGGCGCGGCCGACGACGGCATGTTCGTGCGCGACGACGCCGGCAAGCCGGTGGCCTGGGACGCAGAGAAGAAGGCGATGGCCGACGCCAACGCCATCGACACCAAGCCGGCCCTGGTCGCCGACGTGACCCTGGCCGACGGGCGGCGCGCCGTGCCGGCGTTCCAGATCATGGCCGAACGCTACCTGGACAAGAAATACGCCCCGGACGCCGTGGCGGAGGAAACCGGGATTCCGGTCGAAACCATCCGCCGCGTCGCCGCCGAACTGGCCCAGGTCGCCTTCGAGGAAACCATCGAGATCGACCAGCCCTGGACCGACTGGGCCGGGCGCAAGCACGACAAGATGATCGGCCGCCCCGTGGCGTTCCACGCCATGCGCGGCATTTCGGCCCATTCCAACGGCTTCCACACCTGCCGCGCCCTGCACGTGCTGCAGATGATCCTGGGCACAATCGATTGCCCGGGCGGCTTCCGTTACAAGCCGCCGTTCCCCAAGCCGGCCCCGCCGCCGCTGAAGCCCTCGGGCAAGCCGGGCCAGGTCGGCGCCGGACTGCCGATGCAGGGTGCGCCGCTGGGCTTTCCGACGGGACCGGAAGACCTGATCGTCAATGCCGACGGCACGCCCCGGCGCATCGACAAGGCGTTTTCCTGGGAATACCCGCTGTCGGCCCACGGCATGATGCACATGGTCATCACCAACGCGGTCAACGGCGATCCGTACCCCATCGACACCCTGTTCATGTTCATGGCGAACATGAGCTGGAATTCGACCATGAACTCCACGGGCGTGGCGGAAATGCTGACCGCCAAGAACGAGGAAACGGGCGAATACAAGATTCCCCGCATCATCTATTCCGACGCCTATTTCTCGGAAATGGTGTCCTACGCGGACCTGATCCTGCCCGACACCACCTATCTTGAACGCTGGGACTGCATCTCGCTGCTTGACCGTCCGATCAGCTCCGCCCATGCCGCCCAGGATGCCATCCGCCAGCCGGTGATCGAGCCCGACCGCGACGTGCGGCCGTTCCAGACGGTGCTGCTGGACCTGGGCGTGCGCTTAGGGTTACCGGGTCTGGTCAAGACATACGGCGAGCCCAAATACCCGGGCGGTTATGCCGACTACATCGTCAACCACATGCGCGCCCCCGGCATCGGCTCGCTGATCGGTTGGCGCGGCAAGGACGGCGAGAAGACCGCCAAGGGCGAGCCCAATCCGGACCAGCTGAAAAAGTACATCGAGAACGGCTGCTTCTTCAGCCACGAAATCCCGCCCGAGGCGCAGTATTTCAAGATGGCCAACAAGGCCTATCTGGAATGGGCGGCAGAGGCCGGATTCATGGGGCATGCCGATCAGGTGGTGTTCCAGCTGTATTCCGAGCCCCTGCAGCGGTTCCGTCTGGCCGCCCGCGGCCACGGCCCGCACCAGCCGCCGGAAAAGGACCGGGCGCGCATCGACGCCTATTTCGACCCGATCCCGATCTGGTACCCGCCGTTCGAAGGCTCGATGATCGACACGGATGATTACCCGCTCCACGCCCTGACCCAGCGGCCCATGCAGATGTACCATTCCTGGGGTTCGCAGAACGCCTGGCTGCGTCAGATCACCGGCTCCAACAAGCTTTACGTGGGCATGGAAGTGGCCGCCAAGCACGGGATCGAGGACGGCGATTGGGTGTGGATCGAAAGCTACCACGGCCGGGTCAAGGCGCAGGCGGCGCTCATGGACGGGGTCAACAAGCATACGGTCTGGACCTGGAACGCCATCGGCAAACGGGCCGGGGCCTGGAACCTGGACAAGGACGCCGGCGAGGCGACCAAGGGCTTCCTTCTGAACCACATCATTTCCGAACTGCTGCCGGAACGGGCCGGTTACCGCTATTCCAATTCGGACCCGGTGACCGGGCAGGCGGCGTGGTACGACCTGCGCGTGCGCATCGAAAAAGCGCAGCCGGAAGAGGCAGGGGAAACCTGGCCCAGGCCGGCGCCCCTGACGCCGCCCGAGGGCTTGCGCAAGCGGCCGGATATCCTGCGCTATGGCGCGGATTTCAAGAAACCGGGAGGCGGGCACTGAGATGACGACCCTTCCCGCCGAAACCCAAACCAAGCTGGGCCTGGTCATCGACCTGGACATCTGCGTCGGCTGTCATGCCTGCGCCGTCAACTGCAAGGAATGGAACACGGGTGGCCATATGGCGCCGCTCACGGACCTCAATCCCTACGGCGCCAAGCAGCAGGGCGTGTGGTTCAACCGCATCCATTCCTTCGAGACCCAGCGCACGGACGGCAAGCCGAACCAGACCGTGCACTTCCCGAAATCTTGCCTGCATTGCGAGGACGCGGCCTGCGTCACCGTGTGTCCGACGGGGGCCAGTTTCAAGCGCGCCGCCGACGGCATCGTGCTGGTCGACGAAAGTAAGTGCATCGGCTGCAAGCTGTGCTCCTGGGCCTGCCCTTACGGGGCCCGCGAATACGATTCCGACGCCGGGGTGATGAAGAAGTGCACCCTGTGCATCGACCGCATCTACAACGAAAACATTCCGCAGCGGGAACGGGTGCCGGCCTGCGTGTCGACCTGCCCGGCCAGCGCGCGGCATTTCGGCGACCTGGGCGACCCCAATTCCGACGTGTCCAAACTGGTCGCGGCGCGGGGCGGCTACGACCTGATGCCGGAAATGGGCTACAAGCCGACCAACAAGTACCTGCCGCCGCGGCCCCGCCGCGCCGACGCGGCGCCGGGCGGGCCGACGGACCTGGCCGCCGAGCCCGGGCCCGAAAACCCCCTCCTGCGCTGGGTCGACAAGGTCCTGTCCCGCTAACGCAAAAGAATCAAAGAGAACGCGCGTCATGCATCCGGCATTTTCGGTCATCTTCTTCACGGTTTCCTCCGGCGCGGGCTACGGCCTGCTGGCGCTTGTGGGGGCGTTGGGCGCGGCCGGTCTGCTGCCCGCCGACCGTCTGTTCGGGCTGAGCGCCATCATTCTGGCGCTTGCCGCCGTGACGGCGGGGCTGTTGTCCTCGACCTTTCACCTGGGCCATCCGGAACGGGCCTGGCGGGCCTTCAGCCAATGGCGCACAAGCTGGCTGTCCCGCGAAGGCGTCGCCTCCGTCCTGACCTACGGTCCCGCGGTGGCCCTGGCCGCCGTCTGGATGTGGCCGGACCGGTTCAGTGCCTGGGGCCCCGCCGCCGGGGCGGCGTCGGCGGTCATGGCGCTGGTCACCATCTATTGCACGGCCATGATCTACCGTTCGCTGGCCACCATCCATCAATGGTCCAACGGCTGGGTCGTGCCTTCGTATCTGGTGCTGGGTCTGGCCACGGGGTTGGTCTGGCTGAACGCGCTGTTGGCCCTGTTCGGCGCGGAAAGCTATCTGGTCGCGGTGGCGTCCATGTGGGGCCTGCTGGCGGCGGCGGCGATCAAGCTCTTCTATTGGCGGTTCATCGATACGACGCGCCACGCGGCGACCCCGGAAAGCGCGACCGGCCTGGGCGGGCAGGGCAAGGTCCGCTATCTGGAAGGCCCGCATACGGAAGACAACTACCTGATGAACGAAATGGGCTACCGGGTCGCCCGCAAACATGCCCTGAAGCTGCGCCGGATCGTGCTGATCGGCGGCTATCTGGCGGCGATCTGCGCCGTCGGCATCGGTCTCAACGTTCAAGGGCCGGTCGAGGGGGGCTTGGCGCTTCTGGGCGCCGCATTGGCCACGGCGGGCACGCTGGTCGAACGCTGGCTGTTCTTCGCCGAGGCGCGCCACGTGGTGACCCTGTATTACGGCGCCGACCGCGCCTGATCCCGGGCTGGGAATTCGCGCAAGGGTGTGATGATCATCACAGCCGGTTTATCAGGGTTTTGACATAACCCTGCCTGAAGCGTATAGCTACGCTTACAAATAAAAAGAAAAACAACAACGACTTGGGCTCCGTGATGGCATGTTGGAGCAGCCATCCGTTAGGAGTTCGACACAATGGCCGAGACCACCCAGACCCCTGGTGGCACCCCCCAGACCCACACCCTGTCGGCGTCTGGCGCTGATGTCTTGACCCTGCCCGAGGGTCTTTCCGTATCCGAAGCTGAATTTGCGGTCGATGGTTCCGACCTTGTCCTGACCTTCCCCGACGGGTCGAAGGTCACGGTCGAGAACTATTACGAGCAGGCCCAGCCGCCGCAGATCGCCTCCGCCGATGGCGCCAACCTTTCCGGCGACATGGTGGTGCAGCTTACGGGCACGCCCGATAGTTCAAATGCCTCCGCGATCCAGCAGTTCGCCGACGCCGCCTCCGGCAGTCAGGTGATCGGCGGCACCGACGGTGCGCCGATCGGTACGGTCAAGACGCTGACCGGCGAGGTCTGGGTGACCCGCGCCGACGGGACCCGCGTCCAGCTCCAGGCCGGGGATCAGGTTTATCAGGGCGACAGCATCGAAACCGGTCCCAAGGGTGCCATCGGCGTGCTCCTCGCCGACGAAACCACCTTCTCCATGGGCGAAGACAGCTCGATGGTCCTGGACGAGATGGTCTATGACCCGGCGACCCAGAACGGCTCCCTCAACGTCTCCGTGGTCCAGGGTGTGTTCACCTTCGTGTCCGGTCAGGTCGCTAAGACCGACCCCGACGCCATGAAGATCGACACCCCGGTTGCCACCATCGGTATCCGCGGCACCCAGGTCGGTATCGAAATCCCGCCGGCCGGCGAGGGCGATATGCAGATCGTCCTGATGCAGGAAGCGGACGGCTTCGTCGGCGAAGTCGTGATCGAGAACAATACCGGCCAGATCGTTATGAACCAGGGCGGGGACTTCGTCAACATTCCGAGCTACGATTCCCAGGCTTCCTTGCGCGGCACTATGTCCGACGACGACATCGTCGAACGCCATGCCACCACCCTGAAGCACCTGCCGGTCGAATCCACCGAGGGCGATCGCACCTCGGGCAACCACTTCGGCCTGCAGGAAGACATCGAGCAGGGTGCGAATAAGGAACCGACGGCCGAGGAACTGGCGAACACGGAAACCGCCGCCGGCCAAGAAGAGAGCCAGCAACCGACGCCGGAAGTCGATGCGCAGCCCGATCTGCCGTCGGCCGAGGACTTGAACAATCTGGACACGCAGGCTGGTGGTCAGCAGGGCTTCCAGGAAGATTTCACCGACGTTACCACCGAGATCGATCCCTTCGCCCCGGGCACCCAGGACACTGGCTTGGGTGAAAACACCACCCCCCAAAACAATACGACGACACCGACCAACACCGATGCTCCGGCAAATAAACCGAGCGAGACTGAACAGGTGTTCGTCGGCGATGGCGCGTCTGTCGCCGCGGGCACTGGAAGTGGTCTTGAAGACGGGGTGATCAATCTGCCGTTGACGGTCAACAAGGTCGACGCGAACGATACCCTGTCGGTCACGCTCAACGGAATTCCCGAGGGCGCGGTTCTGCGCAGCGGCGGCACGACGATTACCGTGGCCGGCGGTTCGGCCACCCTGACCGAGGCCCAGATCAGTGGTCTCAACATCACTCCGCCGGAAAACTATTCCGGCAGCTTCAACATCAACGTATCCGCCACCACGACGGAAGGTGGCGTGGTGTCGAGTGCGACGACGGGGACCATCACGGTTGACGTGGCGGGCGTGGCAGATGTGCCGACGCTGAGCATGACGGTTGGCGACGAAGTCGCGGGCGCGGTTCCCCTGAACATCATCGCGACGACCCCGGACACGGACGGCAGCGAAACCGTCACCGTGACGATCGGGGACATCCCGGTCGGGTCGACGCTGAACCTCGGCGACGGCACGACTTTCACCGCGACCGAAGGCAACACCAGCGTTACGTTGTCGCAGGGCCAGCTTTCCGGTCTCAGCATCGTTCCGATCGGCGAAGACCTGTTTAACCTGAGCGTCACCGCGACGACGACGGAAACGAATGGCGACAGCCTGACGTTGCCGGCTCAGTCTCTGACCGTCGATCCGTTCGATCTGGCTGAGGGCGCGACTCTTGTGCTGGGCGATGTCATCGGTAACGAAGACACGGCCATTGCCTTGCCGATCACCATCGACAAGGCGGACGTTAGCGAAACAGCGGAAATCACCCTATCCGGCATTCCGCAGGGTGCGGTTCTGACCAATGCCAACGGCCCGATCACGGTCAACGAAGACGGTACTGTGGTATTGAGCGAAGCCGACTTGGCCGGCTTGCAGATCACGCCGCCGGCCTTCAGCGATGTTGATTTCGACATCGGCGTTTCCGTCGTGACCAGAGATGGCGACAGTGTCTCTGACCCGGCCACCGGAACCATCAATGTCGGTGTCGCCGGGGTGGCCAACGTGCCGACGCTGGAAGTCGGTTCCGCCATTGAAGGTACCGGTTTCCGTGGCGACGCGATCCCGCTCGATATTTCCTCGGCTCTGACGGACACGGACGGCTCCGAGACTCTCAGTGTGTCCATTTCCGGGGTGCCCGCCGGTGCGACACTCAGCGCAGGCACCTATGATGCCGCGACAGACACTTGGACCCTGACTCCGGAACAGCTTGACGGTCTGTCCGTCAGCGTCGGCGATGACTTTGACACTGACTTCCAAATCACAGTGACCGCGACCTCCACGGAAAGTGACGGCGGCGACACGGCGACCCAGACGGCGACCATCGACGTCGACGTGAACCGCGATGTTCTGACCGGCGGTGACGATATCTTCCAGATGGACGATGACGCGGTCGTCTACGCGGGCGAGGGTGACGACGTCATCACCGGCACCGCAGGCGACGACGTCGTGTTCGGCGAAGAAGGCGACGACACCTTCATCGGCGGGCAGGGCGGCTCCGACGCCTTCATCGGCGGGATCGGCACGGATACGGTGGATTATTCCGCCCTTGATCCGGCATCTCCCATCTACGTCAACCTGACGGACGATCCCGGTCAGTCCGGCGTTGCGGTTCCCTTGTTCGATTTCGACGGCGACGGCGACATCGATGCCGCCGACGCGGCCGGTGCGGCCGCCAGCGGCGATTACGATTATGACCTTCTGAGCGGCATTGAAAACGTCGTCGGCGGTGCCGGCGACGACATCATCGTCGGCTCCGACGGCGCCAACGTGCTTGCCGGCGGTCTGGGCGATGACATCCTGGCCGGCGGCGGCGGTGACGATACCATCATCGGCGGCGAAGGCACGGACACGGCCGTGTTCGAAGACAGTTTTGAGGAATTCACCGTCAACCTGGACAGCGACAGCGGCGAGCTGAGCGTCGGCGGCAGCGACATCGACGGCAACGACACCCTGATCGACGTCGAGGTTCTACAGTTCGGCGACTTGACCATCACGGTCGAGGACCTGCTGAACGCGGCCATGCCCGACCTGGACGTGTCGGCGGTCGATACCTCAACGGTTGAAGACGTGGCCGTCGCTCTGCCGATCAGCGCTTCCCTGGCTGACGGCGTCGCGGACGGCACCGAGACTCTCAGTGTGACTCTGTCCGGCATCCCCGAAGGGGCGGTGTTGAGCGTGAACGGCGTGCCGCTTGAGGTCGTCGACGGCGCGATCACCTTCGCTGACGGCGTGGTGCCCGAGGGCCTGGCGATCCTGCCGCCGCCCAACAGCGCCACGGACATGCACATCACCGTGTCTGCCACTTCCCAATCCGTGGCGACCGTGGACGGCGTGGCCCAAACCACGACCAGCGAACAGGTCCTGACCGTCACCCTGGCCCCCGATGCGGAAGCGCCGGTGGTAACCGCCGCCGGAACCGACGCCCTGGCCTTCAACGAAGACGCGGGCGCCATCGACGTGGGCGCCCTGTTCAGCGCCGTGACGGTGGAACCGGGCGAGGAAATCGCCTCCTTCACCATCGGCGGCCTGCCCGAGGGCGTGACCCTCAGCGGCCCGGTCACGGACAACGGCGATGGCACCTTTACCATCGCGGCTGAAGACCTGGGCGGCGTGCAGCTCAACCTGCCGGAAAACTTCGACGCGAACTTCACCCTGCAGGTCTCCGCCACGGCTTCGCAGACGGACCCAGAAACGGGTGCAATCGATTATGAAACGTCCGCGCCCATTGACGTGCCGTTGAACATCATCGCCCAGGCTGATGCGCCGACCCTTGCCGTGGGCGGCGTTTCGGGTGCGGAAGATGCGGCGATCCCGCTGAACATTCAGGCGAGCCTCAACGACGACAGCGAAGTGCTGAGCGTGACCATCACGGGCGTGCCCGAAGGGGCGACCCTGTCCGCCGGGACCTACGATGCCGAAAACGGCACCTGGACCTTGACCCCGGATCAGCTTGACGGCCTGACCGTCACGCCGGGGCTCAACGATGACGGCGACTTTACGTTGAACGTGACCGCCACTTCGACGGAAACGGATCCGGACACCGGCGCCAAGACCACGGCGACGACCACCGGGGCCATCGCGGTGACCGTCGATGCGGTTGCAGACGGCGCGACCCTGACCGTGGAAAGCGTGACCACCAACGAAGACACGGCCATTGCGCTGCCGATCTCCATCGACAAGGCGGACGAAAGCGAAACGGCCGAGATCACCCTGTCCGGTATTCCGCAGGGTGCGGTGCTGTCCAACGCCAATGGTCCGATCACCGTCAACGAGGACGGCACGGTGGTGTTGAGCGAAGCCGATCTGGCGGGGCTTCAGATTCAGCCGCCGACGGACAGTGACCTTGATTTCGACCTGGGCGTGTCCGTGGTCACGATCGACGGGGACGACCGGTCCGAGCCGACGACGGGAACGATCGGGGTCGATGTCGACGGCATCGCCGATGTGCCGAACCTGAGCGTGGGAACGGGGCCCGCCGAAGGGGCGGAAATCCCCCTCAACATCAACGCGGCGGTTGCCGACATAAATGCCTCCGGCGCCGGAAACGAGGATGGCGCCGAAACGATCCAGTCGATCACCATTTCCGACATTCCGCCGGGCGCCCGGTTGCTGCTGAATGGACAGGAAGTGACGCTGACGGCTGTCGATGCAAGTGGCAATCTGATTACCGATATCGTGGATACGGTCGGCGGCGTGCTGGGCGGCGGGCAGGACCTGCCGGAACCGGCGGCCTATACGGTGACGTTCCCGGGCGGCCTTGACCTGAGCGATCTGACGATCATTTCACCGGTCGGGTTGGACAGTGAATATAACCTGACCGTCACGGCGGTTTCCGAAGAAGACGGCACAACGGCGTCGAACACGGCATCCGTGACCATTGCGCCGCCTGATGTCGCGGATGGCGCGGATATCGACCTTGGGGTTGCCCAGGGCGACGAGGACACGGCGATCGCTCTGCCGATCACGGTCACCAAGGTCGATGAAGGCGATACGGCCGAAATCACGTTGTCCGGCATCCCGGGCGGGGCCAAGCTGGAATATGTGGATGGCGCCGGAAATATCGTCGAGATCCCGGTGACCAACGGCACGGTCATCCTTAACGAGGAACAGCTTAACGGCCTGCAGATCACGCCGCCGGAAGACAGCGACGTCGACATGCCGATCGGCGTGTCCGTCGTGACCCGGGACGGCGACGCCGTCTCCGACCCGGTGACCGGCACGATCAACGTCGGCGTTGACGGTGTCGCCGACGTGCCGTCCCTGAACCTGACGAATGCCGCGGGCGCGGAAGACAGCGCGATCCCGCTGAACATCCAGGCGGGCCTGAACGATCTGGACGGCTCGGAAAGCCTGAGCGTCACGATCTCTGGCGTGCCTGCGGGGGCGACGCTCTCCGCCGGTTCCTACAATACCGAAACGGGCGTTTGGACGCTGTCGGCCGAGGACTTGAATGGCCTGACCATTACCCCGGCAGCGAACGACAGCACGGACTTCACCTTGAGCGTGACCGTGACGGCTACGGAAGCGGACGGCGGCGATCAGGCGGTTGCCACGGGCGAAATCTTCGTCGACGTCAGCGCCGACGCCGACGCGCCCGTTCTGACGCTGACGGATGCGGTGGGCAACGAGGACACGGCGATCCCGCTGGACATCACGGCGACGCTTCCGGATGAATCGGAAGTTCTGAGCCTCAGCATCTCGGGCATTCCCGACGGCGCCGTACTGACGGTGACCAATCCGGCCGGAAACCCGGTTCAGGTCACGGTCGTCGACGGGGTCGCGAAAATTCCGAACGGCCTGGTGGGTGGCGACATCGCGATCACCCCGCCGGCCGACAGCGCCGACGACTTCCAGCTGACGGTGACCGCGACAGCGAAGGACGGCGGTTCGATCGCCACGACCCAGGGCACGATGAACGTGACGGTTCAAGGCGTCGCCGACGGCGCCGTCGTCACCGACACGGTGGCCACGGGCCTGGAAGATACCTTGATCCCGATTACGGTCGACGTTGCCGAACTGGATACGGACGGCTCCGAAACCCTGTCCGTGACCCTGTCCAATATTCCCCAGGGCGCGGTCATCATGCGCAATGGCGAGCCGGTGGCCGTCAACGAGGACGGCACGGTGACCCTGGGCGAGGGCGAACTGGACGGCCTGGCCATCCTGCCGCCGGCCGATTTCTCCGGCTCCTTCGACATCGCCGTTTCGGCGACGACTGCGGATGAAGGCGATGTGTCCGAAGCGGCGCTCGGCTCGATCTCCGTCGACGTGGCGGGGCAGGCCGACGGCGCTGACCTGAACGTCGCCGCGACCTCGGGCGACGAGGATACGGCGATCGCCCTGCCGATCTCCATCGACAAGGCGGACGACAGCGAAACGGCCGAGATCACCCTGTCCGGCATTCCGGAAGGGGCGACCCTGTCCAACACCAGCGGCCCAATCACGGTGGTCGACGGCATCGCGGTGCTGAGCGAAGCGGACCTTGCCGGCCTGCAGATCACGCCGCCCGCCGACAGCGGCGCGGATTTCCAGGTTGGTGTTTCCGTCGTCACCACGGACGGGGTCTCGACCTCCGAGCCGACGACCGGCACGATCAATGTCGGTGTCGACGGCGTGGCCGACGTGCCAAGCCTGACGATCGGCGATGTGTCGGGCGCGGAAGACAGCGCGATCCCGCTGAACATTCAGGCGGGCCTGGGCGACCTGGACGGCTCGGAAAGCCTGAGCGTCACGATCTCGGGCGTACCCGAAGGCGCAACCCTGTCCGCAGGCACGAAGAACGAAAACGGCACCTGGACTCTGTCCGGCGCCGAACTGGCGGGGCTGACCGTCACGCCGGCCGACGATGACGATACCGACTTCACCTTGACCGTCACGGCGACTGCGACCGACACGGACCCCGATACCGGCGACACCTCCACGGAAAGCGTCACCGGCACCATGAACGTTGTTGTCGACGCCCAGGCTGATGCGCCGACACTGACCCTGACCGACGCCGCCGGCGCGGAAGATCAGCCCATCGCGCTGAACATCGATGCCGGCCTGTCCGACGACAGTGAGGTTTTGAGCATCACGATTTCCGGGGTGCCGGCAGGAGCGGTTCTCAATCACGGCACGGATAACGGCGACGGAACCTGGACGCTGAACGGCGCTGACCTTGATGGCTTGACGATCACGGCGCCGGCTGATTCCAACGAGGACTTCAATCTGACGGTGACCGCAACCTCCACTGAATCGGATGGCTCGATCGCGGAAACCAGCCAGAACCTGTCCGTCACCGTTCAGGGCGTCGCGGACGGCGCCACGGTGAGCGACACCTCGGCAGCCGGGGTCGAGGACACGGCCATACCGTTCACGGTCGATGTGACCGAACTGGACACGGACGGCTCGGAAACTCTCTCCGTCACCTTGTCGAACATCCCCCAGGGTGCGGTCATCATGCGCAATGGTGAGCCGGTCGCCGTCAACGAAGACGGCTCCGTGACCCTTGGCGAGGGCGAACTGGACGGCCTGGCCATCCTGCCGCCGGCCGATTTCTCTGGCAATTTCGAGTTGACCGTCTCGGCGACCACGACCGACGAGGGCGATGTGTCCGAAACGGCGCTGGGCGCTGTTTCCGTCGATGTTTCCGGTGCGGCCGATGGCGCGGCCGTCGCTGACATCACGGCTTCGGGCGACGAGGACACGGGCATCGCCCTGCCGATCTCCATCGACAAGGCGGACGACAGCGAAACGGCCGAGATCACTCTGTCCGGTATCCCGCAGGGTGCGATCCTGTCCAACGCCAACGGTCCGATCACGGTGACCGACGGCGTCGCGGTGTTGAGCGAAGCTGACCTCGCCGGCTTGCAGATCACGCCGCCGGCCGACAGCGACGTTGATTTCGACCTCGGCGTCTCTGTGGTTACCACGGACGGAACGTCGATCTCCGATCCCGCGACCGGCACGATCAGTGTCGGCGTCGACGGCGTCGCCGACGTGCCGACCTTGACGGTCGACAGCGCCGTTTCCGGCACGGAAGACGGCGGCCCGATCGCCCTCGACATTGCTTCGTCCCTGACCGACGCGGACGGCTCGGAAAGTCTCAGCATCACCATCTCGGGCGTGCCCGCGGATGCGACCCTGTCCGCCGGCACGAAGAATGAAGACGGCACCTGGACTCTGTCCTCGGGCGACCTCGACGGTCTGTCCGTGACCCCGGGCGCCGACAGCGGCGAAGACTTCCAGTTGACTGTCACTGCGACCTCGACGGAAGGCGACGGCGGCGACACGGCAACCCAGACGGCGACCATTGACGTGTCCGTGGCATCCCAGGCCGATGCGCCGACGGTGACCGCCGATGCGGCGACCGGTGACGAAGACACGCCCATCGCGCTGAACATCGACGCCGCGGCAGCGGCTCAGGACATCAACGGCGAGGTGACGGGGGTCACGATCTCCGACATTCCGGCTGGTGCGACCCTGACCCTGCCGGGCGGCCTGACCTTCACCGCTTCGGAAACCAGCAACAGCGTCACCCTGACCCCGGCGCAGCTTGAGGGCCTGACCATCACGCCGCCGGCCGACAGCAGCGACGACTTCCAACTGACCATCACGGCAACGGCACAGGAAACCGATCCGGATACGGGAGACGTCACCACGGCGACTTCGGCGCCGGCCACCCTGGACGTCACGGTCCAGGGCGTTGCCGACGGCGCCCAGGTGGCCGATACCACGGCCACCGGCGCCGAAGACACGGCGATTCCGCTGACCATCGACGTGACGGAACTGGACACCGACGGCTCTGAAACCCTGTCCGTGACCCTGTCCAACATCCCCGAAGGGGCGCTGCTGACCCGCAACGGCGAGCCGCTCGAGATCGTGAACGGCTCCGTCACCCTGGCCGAAGGCGAATTGGACGGCCTGGAAATCACGCCGCCGGCCGATTTCTCCGGCAACTTCGATATCACCGTGTCGGCGACGACCACGGATGAAGGCGACGTGTCCGAAACGACCACCGGTACCATCAGTGTCGACGTGGCCGGTGGGGCCGACGGCGCCACCGTGACCCTGGGGGCCGCCCAGGGCGACGAAGACACGGCCATCGCCCTGCCGATCACCATCGACAAGGCGGACGAAAGCGAAACGGCGCAGATCACCCTGTCCGGCATTCCGGATGGCGCGGTGCTGTCCAACGCCAACGGCCCCATCAACGTGACCGACGGCGTCGCGGTGCTGAGCGAGGCCGACCTGGCCGGCTTGCAGATTGAGCCGCCTGCTGGCAGCGGCACCGACTTCCCGCTGAACGTCTCCGTCGTCACCACGGACGGCAACAGCACGTCCGAGCCCGCGACCGGCACCATCAACGTCGGCGTCGACGCCGTCGCCGACGTGCCGAGCCTGACCGTCGGCAGCGTCACCGGCAGCGAAGACTCGGCGATCCCGCTGAATATCTCGGCCGGTCTGAACGACACGGACGGCTCGGAAGTCCTCAGCGTCACCATCTCCGAGGTGCCCCCGGGCGCCGTGCTGACCCTTGCCGACGGCTCGTCCTTCACGGCGACCCCGGAAAACACCACCTTCCTGTTCGCCGGTGATCAGCTTGAAGGCCTGACCATCACGCCGCCGGAAAATTCCGACGCCGACTTCTCCCTGAACGTGGTCGCGACGTCCCTGGACACCGATCCGGATACGGGTGCGGTGACGACCAGTTCGGTCGAAGGCTCCATGACCGTCAGCGTCGATCCCGATGCGGATGCGCCGACCCTGGAACTGGCCGATGCCGCCGGCACGGAAGATCAGCCCATCGCCCTCGACATTGGTGCGTCTCTGACCGACGCCAGCGAAACTCTGTCGGTGACGATCTCGGGTGTGCCCCAAGGTGCCACCCTGTCCGCCGGTTCCTACGACGCCGAAACCGACACATGGACCCTCGACTCGGCGGATCTGAACGGCCTGACCGTGAAGCCTGCCCCGAACTCCAACGAGGATTTCTCCCTCACGGTGACGGCGGTCTCGACGGAATCCGACGGCTCGACGGCTTCCACGACCTCGACCCTCAACGTCGCCGTGACCGGCGATGCCGATGCTCCGACGCTCAACGTTACCCTGGGCGAAGGTGTGCCGACGACCATAGGCGGTTCTGGCGGCTCCGGTGGTGCTGGCGGTTCCGGCGGCTCCGGCGGCTCCGGCGGTTATGTCGGTGACGGCTCTGACCTGCAGAACCAGTTCGTCGACAGCAATGCCCAGAACCACACCGCCGGCGGCGGTGATGATGTCTGGGTTGTCGATCGCGACCTGCGCATGAATGAGAACTTCACCATGGGTGGCGGTAACGACACGCTGATCATCAACGGCGACGTGCCGGGTGGGACCAACCTCAACATGGGGGGCGGCAACGACAGCATCACCATCAACGGTGACATCACCGGCAATGCTTCGGTCCAAGGCGCCGGTCAAACCAATGGCGGCGGTGACGTTCTGTATCTTGGTAAAACTTCTGATCACTATCAGTTGCAGAATTTCACGATCAGCCCCCAGGGCATGATCAACACCCAAATCATCGATCTGGACACGGGGCAGGTACTGACCGTCAACAATATCGAGGCGATCGGCTTCGGTGACGGCACGCATGTCGGCAATGAAGATTTGCTCCAGTTTCAGACGCCGGGCGGCGTGGACGTCGTCGAATATCCGCTCGACATCAACGCGGCCCTGACCGACATCGACGGTTCGGAAACCCTGTCGGCGACCATTTCGGGCGTGCCCGAAGGGGCAACCCTGACCCTTGCCGATGGTACGGTCCTGACTTCGACCGGTGCGGATCAGGCGTTCGAGCTGAGCGCCGATCAACTGCAGGGCATTACTCTGACGGTTTCGCCCGACGCCACGGACTTCAATCTGTCCGTGACGGCGACGGCCACGGAAAACGACGGCGATACGGCCAGCGTCAGCACGATTGTCGGGGTTGACGTTCCGGATCCGGTCGCCGATGCGCCGGAACTCGACGTCTCCGATGCTTCGGGCGCGGAAGACAGCGCCATTCCGTTGACCATCGACGCGGCCCTGACCGACGCCGACGAAAGCCTCAGCGTGACCATTTCCGGGATTCCGGACGGCGCGGTCCTGAAATCCGGCGATACCACGCTGGTCGTGGAAAACGGGGAAATCACCTTCGCCGACGGCGTGGTGCCGGACAATCTGACCATCCAGCCGCCGACGAATTCCGACGTCGACATGGAATTGACGGTGACCGCAACCTCGACGGAATTCGACGGATCCACGGCGTCCACCACCTCGACATTGAACGTCGCGGTGAGCGGCGTCGCCGATGCTCCGACCTTGACGGTCGATCTGGGCGCCGGCGAGCCCGTGGGCGGCTCGGAAGCGGTTCCCGGCAGCGTGACGATCACCAACGCGGCTCAGGGCGAAGCCGGGTACCACAACACCTATGGCTACTACGTCATGGGCGAGGACGGCACGCCGCAGTCGGGCCAGATCGTCTGGGCCGACGTCAAGGACACCGTCGGTGACACGTTCACCCTGGACGGCGTCGATCCTGAAGACATCGGGTTCTTCGTCATCCCCAACGGGGACGGTTTGAACAACAACCTGTCCGACGGCATGAGCGTCACCTTCACCCAGGGCCAGGACGGCAACTGGCATGTGGTCGGCCCGACCGGGCAGGTTCTGTCCGGCCAGGGCGATCCCGTGCTGTTCTCCGATCCTGCGCTCAACGAAGGCAACTTCGATTACACCCAGGACACCAGCCGGCCCGGCAACCAGAACTGGGAAGACTTGGCCGGCGGCGGCGACAACGACTTTAACGACATCAACATCAATGTCGAAACGGTCGCGACACAGCCCGGCACCGGCGGCCCGGAATTCGTCGAGTATCCGCTGAACGTCAACGCTCTGCTGACCGACACGGACGGCTCTGAAACCCTGTCGGCGACACTCAGTGGCATGCCCGCCGGTGCGGTCGTGACCCTTGCGGACGGGACCGAGTTCACGATCTCCAGCCCGACCAGCGGGGTCGAGCTGACCAGCACGCAGCTTCAGGGCATCACCTTGACCGTGCCCGTGGGCTCGGAAGATTTCGACCTGCAGGTCACGGCGACGGCGACGGAAGCCGACGGCGACACGGCCACCGTATCGACCAGTGTCGGCGTGGACGTGCCGGTGTTTGACGATGAGGCTTCCGATCCGTCGTTGAGCGTGTCTGATGCTTCGGGTGTCGAAGACATACCGATCCCGCTTGATATCACCGCATCCTTGACGGACCTGGACGGGTCCGAAGAAATCTCCTCCATCACCCTGTCCGGCATTCCGGCCGGCGCCACCCTCAACAATGGGGAATATGACGCCGAAACGAATACCTGGAGCCTGGAACTGAGCGACCTGGTCGATCTGGAAGTGACCCCTGCGGCCAATTCCAACGAGGATTTCCAGATTACCGTTTCCGTGACCTCCACGGAATCCAACGGCGGGGCCACGGCGACGACCACGGCGACCATCGACGTGGATGTGACCGGCGTGGTCGATGACTTCACTGTGGCGACCCAGGACGCAGCCGGCGAGGCGGGCACGGAACTTCCGCTCAGCATCGATGTCGGTCTGACGGACCTGGACGGCTCGGAAACGGTCAGCGTAACCCTGACGGGCATTCCCGAGGGCGCGACGCTCAACCACGGCACCTTCGATGAAGGCACGGGCAACTGGACCTTGTCGGGCGGAGACCTGGACGGCCTGACCATCAGCCTGCCGGAAACAGTCGAAGGCGAGGGCGGCGGTGAGCCGGCAACCCTCTATTCCCAGAACTTCAACGATACGTTCGACGGCCAGACGGCTGCCTGGGGCGACAACGGCTTCTCCTCCACGGGCGGTTCTTGGGGTAACGACGACCGCACGGCGGCGGACAACGACCGGTTCGAGTTCCAGAATCCGTCAGGTGGCGATATCTCGACCTTCACCACCGCGGCCATCGATATCTCGGGCCAGGAAGACGTGTCCTTCTCCTTCAACCTGAAGGGATATGGCGACCTGGACTCCAGTGGATCCTACGCCGATTACTTCAAGGTCATCGCCGTGGTCGACGGGGTCGAACACGAACTGATGACCGAGAACGGCGACGTGGAGGACTGGACGACCTTCACCCTGGACAACATTCCCCAGGGCGATGAACTGATCATCAAGATGGAAGTCCGCACCACCGGCGACGATGAAAAGTACAAGATGGACAATCTGAAGGTTGAAGGGACACCGGCCACGGCCGAGCCCCTGGAAAGCTTCCAGATCGGCGTGGAAACCACGGTCACGGAAAGCGACGGAGCGTCTGAGACCCATTCGACGACCCTCAATGTCGATATCAACAACGATGCCGAGGCCGACGCCCCGACCCTGACGGTGACGGAACAGGCGCCGACCACGGAAGACGTCGCGGTGGCGCTCAACATTGCTGCTGCCCTGACCGATACGGACGGCTCGGAAACCCTCAGCGTGACGCTGTCGGGTATTCCGGACGGCGCCGTGCTGAAGTCTGGGGATACGGTCCTCACCGTCGAGAACGGCGAAATCACCTTCGCGGACGGCGTGGTGCCGGACAATCTGTCCCTGACCCCGCCGGCCAATTCGGATGCCGATATCGAACTGACGGTTTCCGCCACTTCGACGGAAGCCAACGGCGGTGCCACGACGACCACCACGTCGACGATCGACATCGACGTGTCGGCCCTGGCCGACGTGCCGACGATCACCAGCGTGACGATCGGCGCGCCGGTCATCACCGAGGGCACGGAAGGTGAGGCCGAAACGGTGACCATCAGCTCCGCCAACTTCGGCGAAAGCGATGCCGGGTTCTCGATCGCGGCGCGGACCATCAATTCGAACGGAACGCTGTCCGAAGCGTCGACCGACAACGTGTCGACCAACGGTTCGCCCTTGGGCTTCGGCGTTGCCGGAAGTGCGTCGGGAGCGGACAGCGAACTGGGCTATGACAATCAACACGGCGTGTCCGAAGAGCTGATCGTCACGTTCGACGACGACGTGTCTTCGGCCGATGTGGCCTTCGCCTGGATGCACTCCGGCGAACAGGCGGGATACAAGCTGTTCCGCGATGGTGTCGAGGTTGGTTCCGGAACGGTCAACGGCGTGACGGATAACATCGACGATCCGGTCACCCTCAGCACCACCGACGGCGGCACTTTTGACCAAATCGTGTTCACCGCCCCGGGCAGTGGCGACGATTATCTGATCAACTCGATCAGTTTCGAGACGCCGAGCGGGACGCCCGACGTGGCCGAATACCCCATCGACATCGTTGCCAGTCTGGCCGATACCGACGGATCGGAAAACCTGTCCATCACCATCGGCGGCGTGCCTGCGGGCGCCAGCCTGTCCGCCGGGTCGGACAACGGTGACGGCACCTGGACGGTGTCCGGCGGCGATCTTGAAGGCCTCAGCCTGACGGTTCCCTTCGAGGACGAAGTCGAAGCCTTCGACCTGACCTTCACGGCGACGGCGACGGAACAGTCCAACAACTCCATGGCCACTTCGGCCGCGGTCGTGGTCGCGGCTGCCGCGGTTGTCGCGCCCGAGCCGGAACCGGCGCCCGAACCTGTCGAAGAGGATTTCGACGGCGAGGACCACGACGGCGAGGACAACAACAACGACGAGATGGTTGGTGGTGATACGTCGAAGGACGATTGGACCGGCAACTATCAGGCCCAGACCTACGCCGGCAGCACGAAGAACGACGATCTCAACACCGGCGGCGGCGGTGATACGCTGTACGGCGGTGCTGGCAATGACGAATTGACCGGCAGTTGGGGCAACGACACCTTCTTCGGCGGATCGGGCAATGACGAGCTCGAAGGCGGCGACGGCAACGACCTGTTGTTCGGCGGTTCCGGCAATGACGAAATCGAAGGCGGCACCGGCAATGACGAGATTCAAGGCGGTTCCGGCAATGATGAGATCGAAGGCGATGACGGCAACGACCTGCTGTATGGCGGCGCCGGCAATGATGAGATCGAAGGCGGCACAGGCCACGACACGGTCTATGGCGGTTCCGGCAACGACGAGATCGAAGGCAACGACGGCAACGATCTGCTGTACGGCGGTTCCGGCAATGACGAGATCGAAGGCGGCTCAGGCCATGACACCGTTTACGGCGGTGCCGGCAACGACGAGATCGAAGGCAATGACGGAAACGACCTGCTGTACGGCGGTTCCGGCGATGATGAGATCGAGGGCGGCTCGGGCCATGATACGGTCCATGGCGGTTCCGGCGACGACGAGATCGAAGGCAATGACGGAAACGATCTGCTGTACGGCGGTTCCGGCAATGACGAGATCGAAGGTGGGGACGGCCACGACCAGTTGTTCGGCGGTCTGGGCAACGACTTCCTGGAAGGCGGCTCGGGCAACGATACCCTGTTCGGTGGCGCCGGCAACGACGTGCTGAACGGCGGGTCGGGCAACGACACCTTCATCTTCGATGCCGACTCGGGCCACGACATCATCGAAGACATCATGCTGCAGGACACGCTCGAATTCCAAGGCGAGCAGTTCGACATGAACGATATGATCTTCTCGGAGAACGAGGATGGCGATGCGGTCATCTCCTTCGCGGGCAAGGACGATCAGTCCGTGACCCTGGAGGGCGTCAAGTTCAGCGACCTCGACCGCAACGGCGACGGCGATGCGTCGGAAGGTTATTCCGTGACGCAGACCGACGACGGGTTCTCCGTGAACATCGACGACACCTGACCACACCCCTCTTAGATCAGGTAACTGAAAAGGCCGGACGCGTCATGCGTCCGGCCTCTTTTCTTGTGCATTGGGAATGTCGGTTGCCTGTTAAGCGTCGGTCCGTCGCCTAGAGGTCGGACGTGTCCGATGCCGGCGGGTCGCGGAAGTGCGCCCATTTTTCGATGCCGCCGCGGTTTTCGAGGAAATTCATCAACGCGCTGACCGGGCGGTGGTCGAACTTGCTGCCCGTTTCCTGCATCAGGATGTCGATGACCTTGCGGAATTCCATGGCGGGTCGCCAGGCGCGGGCACTGGCCATGCCGACAAAGGCGTTGGCGACGGCCAGAACCTGCGCCGTCGGGATGATGCGGTCGCCGGAGATGTGGAAGCGGCCGGTGCCGTCCCAATGTTCACCCATGTGCAACACGGTCTTCACCACGGGGCCTTCGAAGGAAACGTCCCGGAGAAGGTCCGCCGTGACAAGATAAGTTGAGGCGAGTAGCTCCCGTTCCTCGTCCGTCAGATTGCCGGTCTTGGTCAGAACCTCGGGCGGCACGAAGATCTTGCCCAGGTTCATCAGGCTGCCGGCGATGTCGACGGTATGGATTTCCAGTTCCGTAAGCCCCATTTCCTCGGCGATCTCGCGGGCGACTTCGGCCGTGCGGGTCGAGTGGTTGGCGGAATAGGGGTCGCGGCGGTCGACCACGCTGACCAGGGTGTCGATCAGTTGGCGCATCATGCGCTCCGACCGGCGGCGTTCGCGGGACAGTTCGGAGATATCCTCCAGAACCATCAGCACGCCCGGCGGATAATCGCGGTCTCCGCGCAGCGGGATATGGTCCGACTTGATGACATGAATGGCGTTCAGGTCGTCCGGGTCCGCATCCGGGTCCGTGAAGGTCGAGATGTGCTGCTCGCGCTCGAACGTGCGCAGGACGCCGTTGTTGATTTCGGCCAGGCGCTGCGCCTTTATCGGACCCATGACGCTGGCCATGGACTTGCCCATCATGTCGTCGGCGCTGATCCCGGCCGCCCCCGCCGCCGTGGCGTTGGAGAAGGTATAGGTGGTGTTGCCGTCGACGGCGACGATCTCCGTCGGCTGGCTGTCGGTCACCACCTTCATGAACTTGGACATGTTGGAAAAGCGCTCAAGCGCCACCTTCATGTCGGCCATGGCCTGCTTGGCGCGGACCGATGCACCATGCGCCCAGACCGCGAAGAACGACACGGACACGCCGCCGATGATCAGCAGCAGAACGATCAGGGTCGTGCGCAGGCGGGTTTCCGTGGACGCCAGGGCTTCCTCGGTCGTTACCTTGCGGACCAGAACCCAGCTGGGCACGTTGGCGATGGAGCGCGAGGTGACGAGAACCTCGGCCCCCGCATAATCGCGCTTCTGGGCGAATCCGCCGGTTTTCTCAAGCGCATAGGCGGCGGCGAGATCAGGCGTGTCCATGGCCATCTGACGTTCGAAAGCCTTGCTTCCGTCGGCCAGCGGGGTCAGATATTCGACCGTATTGCCGACCTTGCGGGCGATGAAGCTCTCCGAGGTCTTGGACAGTTCGCCCGGCTGTTTCAGGCGCTTGAACAGGTCCTCGTCGACGATCCTGATGCCGATGACGGCGCCGATGGCCTTGGCCCCGGTGCCTTCCTGCAGCTTGAAGATCGGCAGCACGAAACCCATGGTCGGCTCGTTCGTCGGGCCCTTGAAGATGTCGATCACCGCCGGGTCGCCCTGCAACGCCTGGCGCACGGCGTCGCGGATGCGTTTGTTCATGGGCGGCATGTCAGGAGTCGACACGACGGGATTCAGGTTGGTGTCGACCAGGCCAAGTCCGGCGACGCCTGGGCGTTCGATGTTGGCTGCGATTTCGCCCACCGGAGGCGGGGCCTTGAAGCCCGTACGTTCGGCGGTGGCGATCAGCAGATTGCGCAGGAACCCGACGGAGGCCGAGCTGCTGGCGCCGCTGTCCAATGCGTCCAGCGGGTCGGCGGCTGGTGCCGGCGCCTGGGCGGCGGGTTTGTCCTTACTGTCGGTCAGTTCCGATGACAGCGCGGCGCCCAGATCGCTGCTCAGGGAATCCAGGGACGGAATGGCGGTGACGCCGCCGCTCTGTCCGCCGGGAGCCGCGGCGCCCTTGTCGGCGCCGGCGGAGGCTTCGGTAAGGTAGAGCTGCAATGAGGCGTTCTGCGTCAGTTCGCGCATATGGCCGAACTGTTCCTCGACCCATTGGTTGACGGCGGCGGCACGGAAATCGGCAACGATGCCCAGGCGTACCTGCCAGTTCAGGCGGTCGCGGTCGCGCTCCTTGTCGATGAACTGCAGGGTGAAATGGATGGAAACCGCGATCGCCAAGGCCGCCACCGCCAGGATGGCCAGCGCGACCTTGTTGAATTCGCGCTTCGCCTTTTTCGGCTTCGGTTCGCCCGCGGACGTCTTGGTACCGGTCGATTTGTTTTCGGCTACTTCCGCCATGGTGCTCCCCAACGGGCGGTTTTCCTCGCGCGTTCGGGGCATATTAGAGACTTAACCCCTTGCAGCAAAGCCGTTTTCCGATCATGTGAGCAGGATCACGGCGGCGCGGCCCCGCAAAGGGCTAGGCTATGCGTCGTCCAAGTTGGCCGGACGGGTGCGACAGGATATAGTCGATGTCGATCCCGCAACGAGTGCCGGGTGGAAGAAAGACAGTGAAAATCCTGCGCAGCATTGGTGCCGTGTTTCTTGCGATGACCGTTGTCGCGGTGCTGCCCGTGGGTGCGCTCAGCGCGTCGCCGCAGCCCAGTTTCTTCAATACGAAGGAAGTTCAATCCGACGACTTGAAGGCCTTCACCAAATGGCTGGGGGCGCTTGAGCGCTTCAGCCAGGCCCGGAAAAGCAACGAGCCGATGAAGTGCTTTCCCGGGCCCGGGCAGATGCAGATCTGCGGCAACGCGGAATGGATCGAATTCCTGAAAAGCGTCAAGGACCTGAACAAGCTGGACCAACTGCGCCAGGTCAACGAACGCATGAACAAGGCGACCTACGTCCAGGACAAGAACAACTGGGGCCAGAACGATTACTGGGCGACCCCGCAGGAGTTCATGGCCCGGTTCGGCGATTGCGAGGACTACGCGATCATGAAGTATCTGTCCCTGCGCATGCTGGGATGGGATGACAACGACCTGCGCGTGGTCGCGGTGAAGGACCTGAACCTCAAGGTCGGGCACGCCATTTTGGTCGTCTACATGACGGCCAAGTCGGGCGAGCGCATTCCGCTGGTGCTCGACAACCAGATCGGCACGGTGGTCAAGGCGTCGTCAATCCGCCATTACCAGCCGGTGTTTTCCATCAATCAGAAATACTGGTGGCGCCACCTGGGGTAACCGGGGGGCGGCCGGGTCAGTCGCGCCGGGGGCCCGTGCGCCGCGGACCGCTGCGCCGGGGGGCTGCCCGGCGATCTTCCTGGCGGCGGTCGTCCTGGCCCGGGGGCGGGCCGTTCTCGGCCTGACGGCGCTCACTGTCGCGCCGTTCCGCATCGCGGCGGTCGTCGCCGCGCCGGTCCGATTCCTTGCGGCGTTCGTCATCTGCCGTCATCTTGATTGCTCCCCTTTGTCTTGCCGCCCGATGCCGGGCGGATTTCCTAATATTCAGCTTAGAAAAATCGGCCCGGGACGCCAAGGATTTCTAGTGGAATTCGGCGACTTGGGATAAAACACGGCCCATGACGACCGAACCCAAACTGCCGGCATCGGTGGCCCGCCGCCGGACCTTCGCCATCATCTCGCACCCCGACGCCGGCAAAACCACGCTGACGGAAAAGCTGCTGCTGTTCGGCGGCGCCATTCAGGAAGCCGGCGCTGTCAAGGCGCGGGGCGAGCGCCGCCGTGCGCGCTCTGACTGGATGAAGGTGGAACGGGAACGCGGTATTTCGGTCGCGTCGTCGGTCATGACCTTCGATTACCAGGAAAAGACCTTCAACCTGCTGGACACGCCGGGCCACGAGGACTTTTCCGAAGACACCTACCGCACCCTGACTGCCGTCGATTCCGCTGTCATGGTGATCGATGCGGCCAAGGGGATCGAGGCCCAGACGCGCAAGCTGTTCGAGGTCTGCCGCCTGCGCAACGTGCCGATCATCACCTTCATCAACAAGATGGACCGCGAGGCCCGCGATCCCTTCGACCTGATGGACGAGGTCGAGCAGGCCCTGGCGCTCGACGTCACCCCGGCCAGCTGGCCCATCGGCATGGGCCGCAACTTCCTGGGCTGCTACGACCTGTTCAAGGACCGTCTGGTCCTGATGGAACGCTCCAAGGGCGAGAAACCCGACGAGGGCGAGGCCTGCGAAGGTCTGTCCGATCCGCGCCTCGACGCTCTACTGCCGGAACAGGCGGTCAAGCAGCTGCGCGACGAAGTCGACATGGCGCGCGGTCTGCTGCCGGAATTCGATCTCGACGCCTACCGCGAAGGCCATATGACGCCGGTCTATTTCGGCAGCGCCCTGAACAATTTCGGGGTGCGCGAGGTGCTCCAGGGCCTGGGCGAACTGGCCCCGCCGCCGCGCCGCCAGCATACCCGCGACCGCGACATCGACCCGGCGGAAAGCAAGGTGTCCGGCTTCGTGTTCAAGATCCAGGCCAACATGGATCCCAAGCACCGCGACCGCATCGCCTTCATGCGCATCTGTTCGGGCAAGTTCATGCGCGGCATGAAGATGAAGCATGTGCGCACGCAGAAAACCCTGAACATCCACAATCCCGTGCTGTTCCTGGCCCAGGACCGGGAACTGGCCGAGGAAGCCTGGGCCGGCGACATCATCGGCATCCCCAACCACGGCAACCTGCGCATCGGCGACGCCCTGACCGAGGGCGAGGACTTGGTGTTCACCGGCATCCCTAACTTCGCGCCGGAACTGCTGCAAAAGGTCCGCCCGGCGGACCCCATGCGCGCCAAGCACTTGGGCAAGGCCTTGCAGCAGCTGGCGGAAGAGGGCGTCGGCCGGGTATTCAAGCCGACCATGGGTGCCGACTGGATCGTCGGCGTGGTCGGCGGCCTGCAGTTCGACGTGCTGGCCGACCGCATCCGCACGGAATACGACGTGCCGGTGCATTTCGAGCCGACGGAGCTTTACACCGCGCGCTGGGTCGATGCCGACACGCCGCAGGCCATGAAGGCCTTCATGGACGCCAACCGCACCAGCATGGCCGAGGACCACGAAGGCACGCCCGTGTTCATGGCGCGCAACGCCTGGCACCTGAACCACACCCAGGAAAACGCCCCCGGCATCCATTTCCACCGCACCAAGGAAAACGCGGGCGAGCTATGACCGACGGCGGCGCCGACCCCTGGGCCAACCGCGGCCCCAAGATCAAGCTGACCCCGGAACAGAAGGCGGCGGGGATCGAACGCATCCTGGCCGAACGCCCCCGGGGCGAGCCGTTCCGGGTGTTCGCCTTCGGCTCGCTGATGTGGAATCCGGAATGCTGCGTCGCCTCCACCTTTGCGGCGACGGTCCATGACCATCAGCGCCGCTTTCAGATCTGGTCGACCCGGGCGCGGGGCACGGACGAGCAGCCGGGCCTGGGCCTTTGCCTGGTGCCGGAACCGGGGCAGTCCTGCAAGGGGCTGGTTCTGGAACTGGACGAGGACATGTTGGCGGAAGACCTCAAGCGCCTGTGGGACCGGGAACAGAATTCCGGCGTCTACCGGCCGACCTGGATCACGGCGGACAGCCTCGACGGTCCGGTCCAGGTGATGACCTTCGTGGTGATCCCCGACCATCCCCATTTCGTGCCGCCCCTGCCCAGGGAGACCATGGCCGAGATCATGTGCAAGGCCGTGGGCCGCTACGGCACCAACCATGACTATCTGGTCAGACTGCTGGAAACCATGGATGCGCTCGGCGCCGAGGATCCGGACCTGGCCGACCTGGACGCCTGCATCAAAGCCAGGGCCCTGGGCTGATTCAATCGACGATGAAAAGCGTGGCCCCGGTCGCGGTCGACGACCGGTGGGGCTCCGCGTTGTCGGCGACCTGATAACTCATCCCGGGCGTCAGCACGAAGGTCCGCCCGTCCTCCAGTTCCGTGTGCAGTTCGCCCTTAAGGCAGAACAGGATGTGGCCCTTGACGCACCAGTGATCGGCCAAATAGCCCGGGGTGTAGTCGACCATGCGCACGCGGATACCGCCGAACACCTGGGTCCGCCAAAAGGACGTGCCTGTTTCGCCCCTGTGTTCCGTGCGCTCGACCGCCGACCAGTCGGTGGTACCGAAAGGAATGTCGTTCATCTGCATGGTCAGGGCTCCCGGTGCTTCACCACCTTCTCGCGGTGGTAGATGTAGATGCCCGATCCAACGATGATCGCGGCCCCTGCGAAGGTCCAGACGTCCGGCCATTCCCCGAAGAACAGAAAGCCGGACGCCGCCGCCCAAATCAGGTTGGTGTAGGTGAAGGGGGCGACCGTCGCCGCCGGGGCCAGGGTGAAGGCCTTGATCAGCGCGAAATGGCCCAGCGTGCCGAACATCCCTGCGCACAGCAGCATTCCCCAGCCCAGGGCCGGCAGGGGCGTCCAATGGAAGGGCACGGCCGTGCTCATGATCATCGCCCCCAGCAGCGCCGAATAGCACAGCGTGGTCAGCACGCTTTCACTATGGCTGAGGAAGCGGGTCGAGACCTGATAGACGCCGTGGGTCATGGCGGCGACCAGCGGCAGCAGGGCGGCCAGCTGCATGGCGTCGCCGCCCGGGCGGATGACGACCATGGCGCCGGCGAAGCCGATCACCACGCCGGCCCAGCGGCGCGGGCCGACCCGTTCCTTCAACAGCGGCACGCTGAGCGCCGTGACCACCAGGGGGGCCAGCATCATGATGGCGCTGGCCTCGGCGATCGGCACGTATTTGAGGCCGGTGAAGTAAAGCCCCGTGGTTACCAGCAGCAGCAGGGAGCGCACGAGCTGCAGGCCCAGATTCGGCGTCACCATCAGGCGGCGCAGGCGGGGGAACAGGATCACGGCGAGCACGGCGACCTGAAAGAAATAGCGGCCCCACACGACCTGGACCACGGAATGGGTCTTCACCAGTTCCTTGGCGATGCTGTCCATGGAAACGAAGCAGGCCATGGCGACGATCATCCACAGCACGCCCTGGCCCGCATGGCCGTCGGCGGCCTGGGGCGGGGCGGGGGACGGCGACGGTGCCGGTTGCTGGTTCATTGCATCTCGGGGCCTGGAGGGCGGCGGAAGCGCCGTCCTGTCATGGCGGGGCGCGGGCCCGGCGTCAATACGCCTTTGGCGCAGGACGGGGTTGCGGCGGCTAAGTCCCTTGGCCGGCGGCCCGTTCCCGCCGCCACACGTAGATCCCCGAGCCGACGATCACCACCGCCCCAAGAACCGCCCAGACGTCCGGCCGTTCGCCGAACACGACGAGCCCGACCAGGGCCGTCCACAGCAGGTAGGAGTAGGTATAGGGCGAGACCACCGCCGCCGAGGCCCGGGCGAGGGACTGGATCAGGGCGTATTCGGCGATGATCCCGCAAACCCCCGCCGCCGCCAGCAGGCCCCATTGCGCGGTCCCCATGGGGGTCCAGTGAAAGGGCACGATGGGGGTCATGATCAGCGCGCAGAACAGGATGCTGTAGGTCAGGGTGGTCAGCACGCTGTCCTCGCGGGCGACGAAACGGGTCACGACCTGATAGAGCGCATGCAGCAGGGCCGCCGCCAGCGGCAGCAGCGCGGCGACCTGCATGGCCTCGGTCCCCGGGCGGATAATGATAAGGGCGCCGAGAAAGCCCGCAGCGACACCGGCCCAGCGTTTGGCGCCGACCCGTTCCTTGAGAAACGGCACGGCCAGGGCGGTGAAGGCGAGGGGAGCGAGCATCACGATGGCCCCGGCCTCGGCCAGCGGCACGTAGCGCAGCCCGGTGACGTAACAGATGGATGTCGCGACCAGGAACGCCGCGCGCAATGCCTGCAACCCGACCTGCCGGGACACCAGCAGGCGCGGCAGGCGCCGGGCCATGACGGTACATATGATAACGGCCTGCACCACATAGATGCCCCAGACGACCTGCAACGGTGCCTGGGTTTGGACAAGCTGTTTGGACAGGGCGTCCATCACCGTGAAGGCGAACATGGCCGCCAGCATGCACAGGATGCCGATGCGGGCGTCCGTGGCGGCGCCGGATCGGTTGGGGGCGGTCGCGGGCTCTGCGGTCATCGGGAATCGTCCCAAGGGTGGTGGGTCATCGTGGCCGCGCAGTTTCTGTGCCGGTGGGGGCCGCGTCAACGCCCAGGCGCGGCAAAGTGTGATGCCTGATGATCCACAGTCCGAATTAACGCTGTCCTGTGTGGTCACGCGGGGTAAAAGGGGCGGCCATGTACGAAGCCCCGATCCGCCCCGGCGAAACCTGGTTCGCCGCCCGCCTGCGCCGCCATCTGGGGGAACTGATCCGCCTGGCGGTGCCGACGGTGATCTCGCGGTTCGGCGTGCTGATGATCGCTCAGGTCGATGCCGTCATGGTCGGCCATGCGGCGACGGCGGAACTGGCCTATCTGAACATCGGCAATGCCGTGGTCATCAACATCATCGTCGCCTGCATGGGCTTGCTGCTGGGCACCCTGGTCATGACCTCCAACGCCTTTGGGGCGGAAGATTACCGCGCCTGCGGCGCGGCCTGGCGGCGCTCCCTGCCCATGGCCTGTGGCCTGGGGCTGATCGGCCTGACCATCGCTTGGCAGGGCCGGGATCTGATGGAAATCCTCGGCCAGACCGGCGATCTCGCCGCCGGCAGCGGTGCCGTCGCCCATATCATGGGGATCGGCGTTCTGCCGGTGCTGATCTTCCTGACCACCAACTTCTTCCTCGAAGGCCTGCGCCGGCCTCTGCCGGGCATGGTGCTGATGCTGCTGGCGAACCTGCTCAATGTCGGGCTCAACTGGGTGTTCATTTACGGCGTGGGGTCCGTGCCGGCCATGGGGGCGGAGGGTGCCGCCTGGGCGACCACCATCGTGCGCTGGGCCCTGGCCTTCTCGATCGTCGCCTATGTGTGGTGGCTGCCGGACCGCGACCGCTTCGGCCTGCGACAGCCTGATCCGGACCCGGCGGCGGGGCGCATCCAGCGGCGCATCGGCTACGCCACGGGCCTGGGCATGGCGACGGAATCGGCGGCTTTCACGGCGATGATCCTGTTCGCCGGATGGCTGGGCGAACTGTCGGCGGCGGCCTACGGCATCGCCTTCAACCTGCTGGCCCTGTTCTTCATGGTCGCCATCGGCATCGGCGGCGCGACCAGCGTGCGCGTCGGCATCGCCTTCGGGCGGCGCGACCGGGCCGACATGGAACTGGCGGGCTGGACCGGTCTGGGCGCCAATACGGTGCTGGCCGGCGGTATCGGCCTGTTGATCTTCTTTCAGTCGGATCTGCTTGTGTCGTTCTACACGTCCGATCCGGCCCTGGTGCCGATCGCGCGCTCCCTGGTCGTGGTCGTCGCGGGGGTCCTGGTGCTCGACGGCGGTCAGGCGGTGTTGGCCCAGGCCCTGCGGGGGCGGCGCGACGTCTGGGCGCCCATGGTCTGCCAACTTGCCTGCTACGGCGGCGTCATGGTGCCGGTCGCCTATTGGATGGCGATCCCTCTGGGCTATGGGGTTCAGGGGCTGATCTGGACGGTGATGGGGGCCAGCGCGATCTCGATCATTCTCCTGGCCGGGCGGTTCCGCCTGCTGGCCCGCCGGCCGCTCGGCTAGCCGACGTCAGGCGCAGTCGACACAGGTCGGCGTCGACGGGTCGTGATCCAGGCGTTTGGTGGGAATGTCTTCGCCGCAGGACACGCAGTATCCGAAATCGCCCGCATCCATGCGTTCCAGCGCCGCCCGGGCGCGCGCCTTTTCCGAGCGGCGGCGGTCGGCGGTGGCTTCCTGCATGGCCTGGACCTGCAATGCATCCATGCGCGACAGGCGGCCCTGGGTGGTCTGGTCCAGTTCAACGGGCCGGCGCGATTCCTTGGTCATGGAATCGAGGGCGTCCAGTTCGCCGATCAGCGCCTCCAGGCGCGCGCGGTACTGGGCAAGCTGTTTCTTGGTGAACAGGCTTTTCATGCCCCGATGTTAGCCCACATGGGGCCGGGGCGTCAGCGCAGTTCTTCGACCGGCGCCACGCCCAGCACGTCCAGGCCCGAGGCGATGATCGTCGCCGTCGCCTGGACCAATGCCATGCGCGCGCGCGACACCTCGGGGGCGTCGGCCTGGATGAAGCGCAGGCTGGTGTCGTCCTTGCCCATGTTCCACAGGCCGTGGAAGGCCGAGGCCACGTCGTTCAGGTAGAATGCGACGCGGTGCGGCTCATGGGCTTCCGCCGCCTGTTCGACGATGCGCGGCCAGGCGGCCATGACCTTGATCAGGTCCATCTCCGCCGGATCGGCCAGCAGGGACAGGTCGGCCTGGGCCAGGGCCTCGGCCGAGGTATCCAGGCCCGCCAGTTCGTCGGGGGCCGAGCGCAGCACCGAGCGGCAGCGCGCATGGGCGTACTGCACGTAGAACACCGGGTTGTCGCGCGACTGTTCGACCGCCTTGGCCAGATCGAATTCCATCTGGGTGTCGCTTTTGCGGGTCAGCATCAGGAAGCGCACGACGTCGCGGCCGACCTCGTCGATCAGGTCGCGCAGGGTCACGAAGTTGCCGGCGCGCTTGGACATGCGCATGGGCTCGCCGTTCTTCATCAGGTGCACCATCTGGCACAGCTTGATGTCCAGGTCGGCCTTGCCCTCGGACACGGCGGTGACGGCCGCCTTCATGCGCTTTACATAACCGCCGTGGTCGGCGCCGAAGATGTCGATCATCTGCGTGAAGCCGCGCTTGAACTTGTCCAGGTGGTTGGCGATGTCGTTGGAGAAATAGGTCCAGGACCCGTCCGATTTCTTCAGCGGGCGGTCGATGTCGTCGCCGAACTGGGTGGCGCGGAACAGGGACTGGGGCCGGGGCTCCCAATCGTCGGGGGCGGGCTTGCCCTTGGGCGGCTCCAGCACGCCCGTATAGATCAGGCCGCGGTCGGCGAGCGTCTTGTACACGGCCTCGACGGCGCCGGCGGCGACCAGTTCCTTTTCCGAGGTATAGACGTCCTGGCGGATGCCCAGCGCCGCCAGGTCTTCCTTCACCTGGGCCATCATGCGGGCCACGGTGAATTCGCGGACATGGGGCAGCCAGGCGTCCTCGTCGGCGGTGAGCCACTTGTCGCCGTCGGCCTCGGCCAGGGCCTGGCCCACGGGGATCAGGTATTCGCCCGGGTACATGCCTTCGGGGATTTCGTCGACGGTTTCGCCCAGGGCCTCGCGGTAGCGCAGATAGGCGGAACGGGCCAGGGTCTCGACCTGGGCCCCGGCGTCGTTGATGTAGTATTCCGTGGTCACGTCATAGCCGGCTTTTTTCAACAGCCGCGCCAGCACGTCGCCGACCACCGCGCCCCGGGCATGGGCCACATGCAGCGGCCCGGTCGGGTTGGCGGACACGTATTCCACGTTGACCTTGCCGGCGGCCTTGCCGAAATCGGAATCGCCGTAGGCCGTGCCCGTGGTCAGGATTTCCGCCAGTCGCGCCTGCCAGAACGTATCGGCCAGGCGCATGTTGATGAAGCCGGGCCCGGCGACCTCGGTTTTCGTGACGTCCGGCAGGCTGTCCAGGCGGGCGGCCAGCAGGTCGGCGATGTCGCGGGGCTTCATGCCGGCGGGCTTGGCCAGGACCATGGCCGCGTTGGTGGTGATGTCGCCGTGGCTGGTGTCGCGCGGCGGCTCGACGGTCAGGCGCGCGGTGTCCAATCCGGCGGGCAGGGCGCCGTCGGCGGCCAGGGCGTCGATCTGTCGCGTCACCTCGGCCTGGAAATGCTGGAACAGGTTCATGGGTCGTCCGGTCCGGTAAGTTCTTGGGCGCCTCTTGGCGCGCCGGGTTTGTCCCAGAATTGCCGGATAGGGTCAATAGAAGGTGGTGCCGGCTGCAGGATTCGAACCCGCGACCCCCTGATTACAAATCAGGTGCTCTACCAACTGAGCTAAGCCGGCGTAAGGCGGCGGTGCCTGGTTCCGGGCGTCTTCTCGGAGAGACCGGCCCCAGGGACCGGCCCGACGGGGCCCGGGCACCCGTCATGCGCGCCACGTATACTCTCAAGCCCCCTTGCGGCACAAGCGCGGAGCGCCCTTGCTCAGGGGCCGAACAGGCTGCCCTGGCCTTTCTGCTCGAACCGTTTCAGGGCTTCCGGGGAATACCAGACCACGCCCACGATATGGCTGATCGTGCGCCCGTCGTCCGACAAGGGCAGGCGCAGGATGGTATGGGTCTGGCTGAGGCCGCTTTCCAGCGCAAAGCCGAGAACATGGGCGCAGGCGGCGCGGTTCTCGCGGATTTCCAGGTGTTGCTTGCGCAGATCTTCGGCGAGCTCACGGGGGGATAGATCGTAGGGGCTCCTGCCGGTCATGTCCTGGCCGTGGATCATCGTCATCTTGCTGCCCCAATAGCGGTATTTGTTCGCATTCGTTTCGTCGAACACGTCGATCACCAGGGTCGTCGGCAGGACCTTCGGCGGCAGGAAGTGCATTTCGAACTTGGACCAGGGACAAGACAATTCCTCGCCGCCCCGCGCGCGCCAGTGGTCCAGCACGCCGGTCAGCGGCGCCGTCAGCTCGGACAACGGCAGCTTTTTACGAAACACCGCTTCGTTCTTCCCCCTGAGACGGCGGGGCTTCCCCCCTTATTAGAACTTGGCGATATGTACGCTTAATGGCTACCGGGAGGCAAGACAGGACGTCGCCGGGCCGCTTCGTAAAGGGCGACGGCGGCCGCGTTGGACAGATTCAGGCTTTCCATGGCCGATTGGATGGGAATCCGGACCAAAAGGTCGCAGTGTTCCTTGACCAGACGGCGCAGGCCGGCCCCCTCGGCGCCCAGAACCAGAGCGATGCGTCCCGACAGGTCGGCGTCGCCGATCAGGGTTTCGGCCTCGCCGTCCAGGCCGAGGCACCAGAATCCGCCCGCCTGCAACTGTTCCAGGGCGCGGCTCAGGTTGGTGGCGACGACCAGGGGCACGGTTTCCAGCGCCCCCGACGCGGCCTTGGCCAGGGCTCCGGTGGCTTCTGGCGCGTTGCGGTCCTGGACGATCACGGCCAGGGCGCCGAACGCCGCCGCCGAGCGCAGGATGGCGCCCACGTTGTGCGGGTCGGTCGCCTGGTCGAGCACCAGGACCAGGGCGTTGGCCCCGGCCTCCGCCCGGGCGCAGATGTCTTCGACCGCCGGCGTGTCCAGGGGCGGCGACAGGACGGCCAGGCCCTGATGCACGGCGCCCTGGGGCAACAGGGCGTCGATGTCCCGCCGGTCCAGGGTTTCCGGGGCCGGGCGATCTGGGGGTGCCCCCTTGGCCCGCAGGGCGGCGGTGATTTCCTCGGTCTGGCCGGGGGCCGCGACGATGCGGGAAATCACGCGGTTGGGGTTCAGGAGGGCCGCAAGGGCGGCGTGGCGGCCGTAAATCCAGGCCGCGCGGCCAGCGCCGCGGGGGGCGTGGCCGTCCTCGGGTTTCGGCCGAAAACGGCCTTTGGGGTGGGGCTTGCGCTTGCTCATGGGTCGATTTAACATGAAACCACAATTGAAGTCTGCTGGATGCCTCTCTTGATCTAAGAGAAGGGGAGGGGCCTGCGGGCTATTTTACTATGTTTTGGCGTTGACAACCGGTTGCTATTCCTCGTATTCCCACGGTCCGTCCGGCGTGCCGGCCGGGCAGATTTCACCGTGGTGCTGCGAAATTCCGGAGAACGGGTCCCAGGAGGGGTGCCCGAGTGGCTAAAGGGGACGGGCTGTAAACCCGTTGGCGTACGCCTACGTTGGTTCGAATCCAACCCCCTCCACCATCTCGTTGTCGGGGGTTGGCGCATTTGACCGGGACCTGGGTGCCGGTCGGTGAATTGCCAGGGTGTCAGGTGCGGTGAGCGGATAAAAACGGCGTAAAACTAAAGAATACGGTGCGGCGAACAGGAATAATTGAACTCAAGTCCCATGTCAGGGCCGACAGGCTTGCAAGGCGGCGCGACGTCAAGCGGGTGTAGCTCAATGGTAGAGCAGAAGCCTTCCAAGCTTACGACGGGGGTTCGATTCCCCTCACCCGCTCCAACCTTTTCGGCGGCGTGACCCGGCAAGGGACAACAGAATTTTCGAGGCGCTTTCGGGTGCCGAGGCGACAGCAAACAGTTCTCAGGCAACACCAGACAGACGAGACCGAACAATGGCGAAAGAGAAGTTTGAACGTAATAAGCCGCACTGCAACATCGGCACGATTGGCCATGTTGACCACGGCAAGACGTCGTTGACGGCAGCGATCACGAAGATCCTGGCGGAGACGGGCGGTGCGACGTATTCGGCGTACGACCAGATCGACAAGGCGCCGGAAGAGAAGGCGCGCGGGATCACGATTTCGACGGCGCACGTCGAGTACGAGACGGAAGCGCGTCACTATGCGCACGTCGACTGCCCGGGCCACGCGGATTATGTGAAGAACATGATCACGGGCGCTGCGCAGATGGACGGC